>NZ_KB900626.1:1870666-3070666 GCF_000379125.1 Methylosinus sp. LW4
CTCGCGCGCCGGCGAGAAAGAAGTGATGCGCACGCGCGCCTACACCCATGTGGCGACGACGCTGACGCTCGCGCCGACCAGTTTCGCGGAAGAGGTCCCGGCTTTCAATCCGCTGAAGCTGCTGGCGGACTCCCGCAACGCCGCCGATAATGCGGCGGAGCCGGACATTGCGCCGGACGACGCCGAGGTCTCCTTCGTCACCAGGGACTTCGCGGCCGGCGAGCCGGAGCGGCAGAGCGCCGCTCTGTCGCTCGAGGAATGTCAGGCGCAGGTGGCAGAGCAGGCCAAATCGCAGATCGCCTCCGGCGCCAAGCCCGCCCTGCCCTTGCCCGGCCAATTGCTGCTGTCGCGCACCAGCCGCGCCTCGCTCGATCCGCAGGCGCTCGCCTATGCGGCGGCGGGAACGCCCTCCGTCACGGCGCCCTTCTCGGCCATCGAGGTGCGCATGGTGCCGGAGAATGTCACGATAGCGCCGCGCTCGGCGGGACCCCAGCCGACGCAGATGGACGAAAAGCTCATCGTGCTGCGCCGCGGCGAGACTCTGGTCGACGCGCTTCTCGCCAATGGCGTGCCCAAGGCGAGCATAGGAGCGGTGGCGGCGGCTTTCGGCGCCAAGCGGGTCGAGACGGCGGCGCGCGAGGGCCAGAAGGTCAAGCTGCTCTTTGCGGATTTCGACGGCTCCGGCGCCAATCTCCAGCTCGCCCGCATCTCGATCTATACGGATGATCGGCTGGACACGATGGTGGCGGCGACCGATCGCGGAACCTTCCTGCAGGTGACCGCCCCCGCCAATCTGGCCAAGGTCGGCCGTCGCGGCTCCGCCAATGTGGAAGAGGATGGCGGCGACGCAGACGACGATCCGGGCGGAATGCGGCTCTATGATTCGCTCTACGAGACCGCGCTGAAGCAGGATATTCCTCGGCCGATCATCAATGATCTCGTGCGCATATTCGCCAATGATCTCGATCTGCAGCGCGGCGTGAACGGCGGCGATTCGCTCGACGTTCTCTATGACGAGAACGAGGAGGGCTCGGGACGCGAGGCGCTGCTCTACGCCTCCATCACCACGCGCAACGAGACCTTGCGCTATTACCGCTATCAGACGGCCGACGACGGGCTCGTCGACTATTATGACGAGAGCGGCCGCTCGAGCCGCAAATTTCTCGTGCGCAAGCCGATCGCCGCAGGCGAGACGCGCTCCGGCTTCGGCATGCGCCGCCATCCGATCCTCGGCTATTACAAGATGCACACGGGCGTCGATTGGGCGGCGCCCATCGGCACGCCCATTCTGGCCGCGGGCAATGGCGTGGTGGTGGAGGCCGGCTGGCACAGCGGCTATGGCCGCCGCGTGGAGATCCAGCACGCCAATGGCTATTCGACCGCCTATAATCATATGTCCGGCTTCGCGCGCGGCATTCGCGAGGGAATGCGCATAAAGCAGGGCCAGATCGTCGGATTTTTGGGCTCGTCCGGCCTCTCGACCGGCCCGCACCTCCATTACGAGGTCATGGTCAACGGCCATTTCGTCGATCCGATGCGCGTCAAGCTGGCGCGCACCCGCGAGTTCGACGGCAAGCTGCTCGCCGACTTCAAGCGCGAGCGCGACCGCATCGATCAGCTGATGGCGAAGGCGCCGAACAACCCCCATGTCGCCACGCAACAGGGGCGCTGAGGCTCCGAGGTCTCATGTCGAGGTCTCGCCGCCGCGTCGCCAAAAGGCCGCGGCGAGCGCGCCGAGCACGATGACCGCCAGGATCAGGAACAGCGCCGATTGCTTGAACCAGGCGATGGCCGGCACGGCGACCGCCATGGCGAGGCCGAGCACGGCGATGTCGAAGGACACCTGAATTCCGGCGACGAATGTGCCGAGCGCCAGCAGCAGCAGCAGAGCGAGCCCGGTCGCCGGCGCATTGAGGAAGCTGTTCACGCTCGGCCAGAGCACGATGTTCATGGCGACGAGAAACGCCGCCCAATGCAGCGCCTGCGTGCGCGCGAGAATGAAGCGCGCCTGGCGATCCGGCGCCTGGCGCCAGCCTATGGCGACGCAGGCGACGCCGATCGCGACGCCCAGAAACTCCCAATAGCCATAGAGCGGCTGCTGGACGAGGCTCGTATAGGCGACGCCGAAAATGGCGAGGCCGAGCACGATGAGATAGGGAGCCTTGCGCTTCAGCCAGGCGCCCGCCCGCGCCGCGACGGCCTGCTCTCCGAATTCCGGCGCGACGCTATAGTCGTTCATTTTTATCCCCTGCCCTCGAAGGCATGCGAATGGGTTCTGCGCATCAACGCACGGGAACGCGGACGCGCCGGCGGAACAGGCTGCGATGCGTCACCGGACCGCGCACATGGCTGCGCGGGCGCTGCACGCGCGGCGTATGGGACGGGCGCACGAATTGCCGCTCCTGCGCTTCCGCCTCGGACGGAGCGACGACGGCGGCGAGCGGCGCGGCGACCAGCGCCGCCAGAAGACCGGCGGCGAAAGCGCGGCGGGAGAAATTTTCGTCCTTGTTTTCCACTGTGGTCGTCATCTCGTCTCTCCAATTCGTCCGAAAACGCTCGCACGGAATTAGCGCTCGGCGCGCTTTCGACAATTGCGAGACGTTTTCCAAAGACGGCGGCGCTCTACTTTTTTCTCGCGAGCGCATCGCTCGAGAAAATTGACGAAAAAGCGGGGCGAGCATGGGAGAGCGAGCGGCCGATACGGCGGCGGTCATCGTCATCGCATTCGTGATGCTGGCGGCCTTCTCGATCGGCCAGTCGGTGCTGGAGCCGGTCGTCTTCGCGCTCTTCATCATCGCGCTCATCTGGCCGTTGCAGCAATGGCTGCAGACGCTGACGCCGCGGCCGGTGGCGCTCGTCCTCAGCATCGTCGTCGCGCTTGGCGTCATGATCGCTCTGTCCTCGCTGATCGTGTGGAGCGGCGGCGAGATAGTCGATTGGTTCATCCGCAATATCGAGCGCGTGAAGGCCTCCTTCGAGAACGCGACGAAATGGCTGGAGGCGCATGATATTTTCGTCGCCTCGCTGATCACCGAGCATTTCAACGCCGCCTGGGTGCTGGCGCTGCTGCGTGCGGCGGCGACGCGCGTCAACATATTCGTCGGCTTCGCGCTGGTGGTGCTGATCTATGTGATCATGGGCCTCGCCGAAGCCGGCGGATTCGAGAAGAAGCTCGCCGCCTCACGCAGCGAGGCGACGGCGCGCTCGCTGCTGCAGGCCGGCGCGCGCATCGCCGAAAAGCTGCGCCGCTACATGCTGGTGCGCACAGTAGCGAGCCTCGTCACCGGCGCGGTCGTCTTCCTCTTCGCGCTGGCGATCGGCCTCGATCTCGCCGCGGCCTGGGGCGTGCTGACCTTCGCCTTGAATTACCTGCCCTACATAGGCCCGGCGGCGGCGACGCTGCTGCCCGCGCTCTTCGCCTATGCGCAATTCGATTCCGGCCAGATGGCGCTTCTCGTGCTCGGCGTGCTGAGCATAATTCAGCTCGTCATCGGCAGCGGGCTGGAGCCGGCCTTCTCCGGCTCGGCGCTCGCAATGTCGCCGACGGTCGTCGTCTTCTCCGTCCTGCTGTGGACGTTTCTCTGGGGCCTGCCGGGCGCCTTCATCGGCGTGCCGATCGCCATCGCCTTTCTGACGCTGTGCGATCAATTCCCCTCGAGCCGCTGGGTCGCGGCGCTGCTCTCCGACAAAGGGCCGCGCGACGAGGGCTGAGGCTCAATCGACCGCGGGCTGCGGCGGAAAGGGGAAATCGGCGAAGCCCTGCTCGACCGAGGCGCGCCGGAGCTTCGCGAGACTGTCCTGCGCCTCCTTCTCCGTGTCGAAGCCCGGGCAGGTCAGCGACCCGAAGCGGAAGCGATGCGAGGCCTCGAGACTCTGGCGATAGGCGTTCACCGTGGCGCCGTCCCAAAAATCGGCCTCGCGCACCTGATCGTGAACGACGACCTTGGTCCCGCCCAGCAGGCCATGGGTGAAGCAATAGCCATAATTGGCCTCGGCGGCGGAAGTCGTCGCCGCCAGAGCGGCCAGCGCGGCGAGCAATATCCTCATTGGGTGATCCTTCGCGGAAAGGCGGGAGATTTAAACTCGAGTAAGAATGCATGATTTGATCCGGGACGACAAGCGCCGCGTCCCGAGCGCCGCGTCCCGCCCCGACCGGCTTACGGCAGATCGAGCATGGCCCGCACATCGGCCGGCGTCGCGCCGTCGGCCCGCAAATCCCGCAGCGGCTTGGAGAGCCGGCTCTTGGCGAGCTTGCGGCCGTCCTCGTCCAGCACCAGCGCGTGATGGCGATAGGCCGGCGCCGGCAGGCCGAGCAATTCCTGCAGCAGCCGATGAATCCGGGTCGCCTCATAGAGGTCCCTGCCCCGCACCACATCGGTCACGCCCTGCAGCGCATCGTCGACGGCGACGGCGATGTGATAGCTCGTCCCTATATCCTTGCGCGCCAGCACGACGTCGCCCCACTCCTGCGGCGCGGCGACGATCTCCTTCCCATGCTCGCGCCACGAGACCTCGCCGCCGACGAGCGCCGCCGCCTTCGCCATATCGAGCCGCAGATTGGCGCCGGCGCGCGCGAGCTTCTTGCCGCGGCAGGTTCCGGGATAGAGCGGCGCGCCGTCGAGATCGCGCTCCCGGCTCGCGCCGGCGATATCGGCGCGCGAGCAGACGCAAGGATAGAGCAGCCCCAGCGCGTCGAGCTTCGCGAGCGCCGCGGCGTAATCGTCCAAATGCTCGGACTGGCGGCGGACCGGCTCCTCCCAGACGAGGCCGAGCCAGGCCAAATCCTCATAGATCGCGGCCTCGAATTCCGGCCGCGCCCGCCCCTGGTCGATATCCTCTATCCGCAGCAGGAAGCGGCCGCCCTCGCGCCGCGCGAGATCGAAATCGAGCAGCGCCGAATAGGCGTGGCCGAGATGGAGATAGCCATTGGGCGACGGCGCGAAGCGGAAGACTTTTCTCGCGTCCTCGCTCATTCGCGCCGCCTCGCTCAGCCGACCTTTCCGGCGAGCTCGGCCTTCTCCCGCACAATGTCCCGCGCGGCGGCGAAGGCGGCCTCTATGTCGAGATCGGTGGTGTCGAGCCGCACGGCGTCATCGGCGATTTTCAGCGGCGCCGAGCTGCGGCCGCTGTCGCGCTCGTCGCGGCGGCGTATATCCTCGAGAATATGCGCGTAATCGACGCGCTCGCCGCGCGAGGCCAGCTCCAGCGCGCGGCGCTGCGCGCGCTTCTCGGCGCTGGCGGTGACGAAGATTTTCACCGCGGCGTCGGGGCAGATCACCGTGCCTATGTCGCGCCCGTCCAGCACCGCGCCTTCCGAGCGCGCGGCGAAGCTGCGCTGCGCCTCGATGAGCGCCGCGCGCACCTGCGGAATGGCGGCGACGACGGAGGAGGCCTCGCCCAATTCGCGTGAGCGCAGCCGCGCCTCGTCGAAATCGCAGAGCGCGAGGCCGCGCGCCGCCTCCACCGCGGCGCGAATATCGTCGAGCGCTCGCCCATCATCGAGCAGCGCGCAGGCGGTGGCGCGATAGAGCAGGCCGGTGTCGAGATGCGGCAGGCCGAATTGCGCCGCGAGCCGGCGCGCCAGCGTGCCCTTCCCCGAGGCCGCCGGCCCGTCTATGGCGATGACAAGTCCCTGTTCAGGCAAAGCGAGCCCCCAGCCCTTCCATCAGGGCGCGAAAATTCGGAAAGCTCGTCGCGATCATGCGATCGTCGTCCACCACCGCGGGCGCGTCGGCGCCGAGCCCCATGACGAGAAAGCTCATGGCGATGCGATGGTCGAGATGCGTCTCGACATTTCCCCCGCCTTTCACGCGTCCGGCCCCGCCGCGCACGATGAGATCGTCGCCGACGATCTCGCAATCGACGCCATTGGCCTTCAGCCCCGCGGCGATCGCCTCGAGACGATCGGACTCCTTCACCCGCAGCTCGGAGAGCCCGCGCATGCGCGTCTCGCCCTCGGCGAAAGCGGCGGCCACGGCGAGGATCGGATATTCGTCGATCATCGACGGCGCGCGCGCCGCCGGCACATCCACGCCCGTGAGCCGCGAAGCGGCGACGCGAATATCGGCGACCTCCTCGCCGCCCTCCTCTCGGACGTTCTCGAGCGCGATTTTCGCGCCCATTTCGACGAGCGTGGCGAGGAGCCCGCAGCGCAGCGGATTGGTCATCACCCCTTCCACCACGATCTCCGAGCCCTCGGCGATCAGCGCCGCCACAATGGGAAAGGCGGCGGAGGACGGGTCCGCCGGCACGCGCACCAGGCTCGGGCGCAGCTCGGGCCTTCCCTCCAGCGTCACCTTGCGCCCATGCTCGCCATAAGGCTCGGAGGCGACGCGGGCGCCGAAATGGATGAGCATTTTTTCCGTATGGTCGCGCGAGGCCTCGCTCTCGATGACCACAGTGCGGCCGGGCGAGTTGAGCCCGGCCAGCAGCACGGCGGATTTGATCTGCGCCGAGGCGACCGGGGTCTTGTATTCGATCGGCAGAGGCTCGGCGGTTCCCTGCAGCAGAATCGGGCAGCGCCCGCCCTCCGCCTGCTCCAGCACGCGCGCGCCCTGCAGGACCAGCGGATCGAGAATGCGGCGCATCGGCCGCTTGCGCAGCGAGGCGTCGCCGTCGAAGCGCGCCGTGATCGGATGGCCGCCGACGACGCCCATCATCAGCCGCGAGCCCGTGCCTGCATTGCCGAAATCGAGCGTCTCGCGCGGCTCCAGCAGCGAGCCGAGGCCGGGGCCGCGCACGCTCCAGCTCCCCGGCCCGAGCCGCTCGACGCGCGCGCCGAGCTTGCGGCAGGCCTCGCCGGTGCGCAGCACGTCATCGCCCTCCAGCAGCCCCTCGACGCGCGTCTCGCCCACCGCCAGCGTCCCCAGGATCAGCGAGCGATGCGAGACGGATTTGTCGCCGGGCGGCCGGCAGCGTCCAGTGAGGCCGCTGGCGCGGAGCGCGCTGAGCGGCGAGGGGGAATGTTCGGCGTCGGTGTGCAATCTGGCTCGATCTCCCGCCGCGGCGCCGTTTCCCATGGCCCGCGCGGCATCGGCATATACAACGCGCGCCGCCGCGTCACAAATGCCGCGAGAAGGCGCGAGCGCGGGGGGCCGCGAGCGAGCGCCTTGGGGTTCCGAAATTCAGGCTGTGGGCAAACGTTGTTCCAGCGTCATGCCCGCGCTCGTCGACGACGAGTGCGGGCATGACGCGGCCGTATAAGAATTGTCGAACTGGATTCGAGCATAGGGATCATGTTCCTCGTCGACCTTCCCCGAACAGAAAAGCGCCAGGAGGGACATACGCGCGCGGTTCCATAGTGGCGAGTTATGCGATACCTATTGCTGCGCTGGGAGTGCAGCATGTCAATCAAGGATTCCTTTGAGGCCGACATCGAAGAAGGGCAGCGCCTTCGGGGTTGGATCGCCAACGCTTATGCCCAAATTGAGTTCTTGTTGGGCGATTTGATTCTGCGATGTCGAGCTTTCCCTGAATATGAAGCTGAAACTGCCACTTTTAGCCATTCAGCGCCGAAGCGAGTCCGTCAGGTACGGCGCATGTTGGAAAAGGCCGGTGCCCTCGACGCCTTTGCCGTTGATTTGACCTCGATCATCGATCGGTTCGAGGAAAGGCATGAGACAAGGAACTTGTTGGCGCATGGATTTTGCGAATACCTTTGCACTCCCAGTGGTGACGCTGGGCTTCAATTCCAGAAATGGCATCGACAAGAGGACCGGGACGACGCTCGGCTGATAAGATGTTTTCGTCTACCAGATTTGGCAGCTGAAGAAAATAGCTTAGTAGCTCTATCGCACGAAGCGCTGTGCCTATTTCAGCGAATGCATAGGCACTTTGGTTGGGAAGCAAATATTTAATATACCATTTAAAGCAAGCGATGCAGGAAATTATTATTTCATATTAATAGTTTAAATTACTATTATTACTAACGCGTAGCACCGAAGCGGCAGTATAAGTGTTGCAATCAATCAAACGGGAACAGTCACTGGGGGATACAATGACAAGATGCACGGCACCGGTAAGAGGCCATCACTCGGCTGCCGCTGAAGCGGCCTGCCCTGCATGCCGTGGCCGTGGCCGGTATAGCGGCTACGGGTCGACCTTGTCCTACCGCCCGTCTTACTCCTCGCCATACGCTCCGTCGGGCAGTAGTGGGGGTGGCCGAATTAGCGGCGGCGGGTCCGGCCGCAGCGCAAAGCCGCGCTGGTCGCGAGCCGGTTCGTCTGTGTGGTACACGCCTGCACAAGTGCAGGCACTCACGCCGGTTCGAGAAAATGTGGAGAGCCTAGCGGGCTCGCAGCCTGCTCTTCGAGACGTGTTTCTTTGTCACGCGTGGGATGACAGGCAGGGCTCCGCCAAAGAACTGCATGATCTGCTCGAAGCGCGCGGTGTCCGCGTGTGGTTCAGCGAGAAGGACCTCGGCCTCGGTGTGCCGATGATGCGGGCGATCGACAAGGGCTTGGTGAATTCGCGCGTCGGTATCGTTTTGGTGACCCCGGCTATGTTGCGACGCCTCCCGGCAGAAGGCATCGCAGACAAAGAACTTTCGGCGCTCCTCCGGCGTGAGCGGCTCGTCCCGGTGGTTCACGGAACGACCTATGAAGAGCTTGAAAAGGTCAGCCTCCTGCTCGCCTCCCGAGCCGGGCTGAGCACTGCCGAAGAGTCGATGGCGGAAGTCGCGACCAAAATAGCCGAACTGGTTTCCATCTAGCTCCGGTCGGAAGGAAGCTGTCACCCATACCCCGCTAACGACCGGTTACGACTGGTCGTTAGCGCCAGTTGCCTCCCGAGCCGGAAGCGGGCGGCCGCCATGTATGCAAAAGTCAAAACTTTTACAACGAGCTAACCGGCTGAAAAAGAGGCTGCTTTTGAGGGAGATAGGCGAGGAGAGCCCAATCGTCGCAGCCCAAAATTCCGCGGCCCAGCTTCCACCCAATCGGCTTTTTAGGTTTAGATAAGCCTCCATGCTGCGTGATTGCGGGGAGAATCTCAATGAGAGTTTTTGTGGCCGCCTGCGCTTTGTTCCTGTCATTTGGATCGGCGGCCGTTGCAGAAACAGGACAGCATCCCCCGGTTACCGTCACGCTGGATGCAAGTGACTTCATCACCGTTCTGAAGTGGGCATTCAGTTTTTTAGCGGTGTTCCTCACGGTGATCGCTGCACTAGGGGTTGGGTTCTTTGGCTTCGATATACGGAGTGCTCGGTTATCAATCGACAAGGAGATGGGTGAGCTTCGGAAGGCAATTGCTGAGGCCAAAGCTCTGAAAGAGGAGCTTGAGAAGACGAGTAAGCGTCAGGAGGAAACCCAGAGCGATCTTGAGCAAATAGGCGCAAGCATTGAGGAGGCCGCTGATCAATCTCCGCCTGCACTAAAAACTGAGAGCGATACGCGGAATGCGCCGGAGTTGATCCGCGAAACCCTGCGAAACAGCCGCTTCGACTGGACAACAATTGGGACCGCAGTGAAGCGTACTGGTTTGAGCCGCGAGGACGTGTTGCGCGTAGCCCAGAGCATGAGTGACGTACGAATAGGGACCGGAAAACACTCGAAAGACATTATTTTCCGATTAAAGAGGGATGGTGAGATTTAGCCCCGAAATCTCAGGCGATAGCACCTCTCTCTGAAGGGCGGGTCGTGCCGCTCTCTCCCTCATAAACGGTCGTTTTTGAGCAATGGACGCGGGCGGACGCGTCCCCTGTAGCGTTTCCAAGGCTCATGGACGAAGTAGCGCTTCTGGCTGCGCGGTACTCGTGCAAAAGATACGCGCGAAATTCGAGCGTCGCTTCGGTCCAAAGTCGTCCAGCTTCCGCGAACGTCCACTGTGGGCCACAACCCCAAACCCCGCCCACTGAACACCGCCCCTTGACACATCCTGAAAATATTCCTATATCCCTCCCACCGCCGCCCAAGAAGGGCGCGTTTCTCGGGTCAGGGAACGCGGGCGGGGGGCGGCTCCATCCGGGATGGCGACCCCGTCCATGGACAGGCAGCGCGTCGCCGGACGGCGTTCTTCTCCCATCCATAGGGATAAACAAGAACCGTTCGTGATCCCAGGCCGTCGGGCTCGATCGCGTCTTGAATGGGAAACCCCAGGATTCGCGGGCCAGACGACGCCTCGGGATGTCGACGAGAACGACAACCGCGTTTCGGGACGCTCCGGCCCCGGATGATTTCCTCGCGCACCGGCCGAAGGGGGCGGAGCGTCCCGAACCGCCCTTCCCTCCCCGCCGCCGCGAGGCGACGGGGCGCGCCCGCGCTGGCTGAATTATTTCCTAGCCGCGCGTCATGCCATTTCCGCGGATCGCTTCGCGCGGCATTCGCCGCCTTCCTTCTCCCCGCTCGCGGGGAGAAGGTGAGGATGAGGGGCTCGGGGCGCATTCCGTCCGTGGCTCACGCCCCGAGCCCCTCACCCCGGCCCTCTCCCCGCAGGCGGGGAGAGGGGGAACGCGCCCCGAAGAGCTGAAAGCATCAGAGCGCGGTCGGTGATCGGTCCCCGGCTTCACCCGGCGCGTCGGCTTCCGTCAGACGGTCGCGCCAGCACGCTACGAAGGCCTCGAAAGACGCCTGATCGGCGAAGATCACATCGACATGCCATTCGATGGTCTGAACGCCCTCCTCCCACAGCCGGCTCTCCTGGCGCCAATAAAAGGACGGCCAGGCCGGGTTGCGATAGGCGGGGCTCGCCGGATAATCCGGCGGATGCAGCGAGGGACGGCCGAGCAGATCGATCAGCCATTGCATGATCTCGGGCAGAAAGGTGCAACCGAAGGAGACGCCATGGCGATGAATTCGATGCACATCGCGCAAGATACTCTGCCGAATCAAAGCCAGAGCCGGCGGCTGATCGGTCGCGCGAAATTCCCGCAGCACGAGAAGCCGAAAGCCGCGCTCCAATATTTGCGCCGGAACGGCGCGGACGTCCCCGGCCTGCTCGTGCTCGTGCATCGCGCCCCTGCTCGCTCGCCCGGCGGAGGCCGGGATGCGCTCTCCGCACGCAAGCGCCATGCCCCGATACGAGGCGCGCCTCCCCCTCATGCTGAGGAGCCCGCGAAGCGGGCGTCTCGAAGCACGAGGGGGAGTTCCAGAAGGCGGCGCTGACGGTTTCCTCGTCCTTCGAGACGCCGCTTCGCTGCTCCTCAGGATGAGGAAACCTTCGCCGGAGCGCCCTGCCCCGTCCCCCTCGACGGGCAAAAAAAGCCGCCCGGACGAACCGGGCGGGGGAGGAAGTTTCACACCAACACGCGGAGAAGAGTGAAGAGAACCGCGTGAAGCTCGTGGTTCGGTCAGAGCGTAGCTCCGGCCGCAAAGCGCGGGATCACCGGGCCGCCGATCTCGACGCCGACGCGATTGCCCGACGGGCTGAAGAAGAACAGCAGGCCGCCGAACTGGCTGTCGGTGTCATAGGCGAGGTCGGACAGGCGCTCGATGTCGAAGCGGGCGTCCTGAACGATGATCGTCACGTCGCGCGTCTCGCCGGGCGCGATGGGCGTCTCGTCGCTGACGGCGAGGCCGCGGTCGGCGAGCAGATATTCGGGGAACTGCGGCCGCGTGGTGAACACCGAGGGGTTGAGGAAGCGCAGGCCCGCGGTGGTGAACTCGCCGATCTTCACCGGCTCGGTTCCGCTATTGGTGACGCGCAGCTTCACCGACAGCTCGCGGCCCGGCACTGTGTAGGAGCCGCCCTTGAACTGCGCCGTGACAGTGGCCGGCGGAAGCGCGATCGGATCTATGCCCTTGAGCAAGCCCGCCTGCATCGGCAGCGTGCGCGGGAAGGCGCTATTGGCCCAGGCGTAGCCGAACAGAACCGCCAGCAGGGAGGCCGCCAGCCACAGGCCGCCGATGCGCTTCTCGCGCAGGGTGATGAGATCATTGGCCTTGCCGGCCTTCACCCACCAATAGCGCACAATGAGGCCCTTTGTCATGAACCAGTAGAGGATCCAGACCGCCGCGGCCGCCATCCAGGCGAAGTGATAAATGTAGGTCCAGGTGATGCCATAGGTCTCGAGATCGATGGTCGAGCCGTCGAGCAAAGTCACCGGATTGGTGAAATTCGCCATGTCGCCCTTGATGGTGATCCACTCGCCGGGGCCGACGATGGGGCCGCCGCCTTCGACGTTCATCTGCACATGGACGTGGAAGCGCCCCTGCCGACGGGCCTTGAGCACGAGCTTGTACTCATAGTCCTTGCCGACCTGCAGAGAGAAGGAGCGCGGCGCCGGCACGTCGCCGACATAGGCGCCCTTGCGAATGAGCACCGGGCCGGGCTCGCCGACGTTCAGAAAGGCGACATCCGGCTTGGCGACGGCCTGCGGCCAGCCCGAGAAGACATGCACCTTGCCGGAGAGCACCATCTCCTCATTGACGTTGACCTCGGTCTTCGACCATTTCACATCATACCAATTGAGCGTGCGCATGCGCAGAAAGGCCTGCTGCGAGCGTTCGCCATGCGCCGATGCGGGCGTCGCCGCCGGCAGAGTGGTGGCGGCGATCGCCGCGGCGAGGCCGAAGGCCAGAGCGCGCAGCGCCCGCGGCCTCACGCATCCCGCCAGTGTCGCGAGGAGCTTGTTCATCATTTCGATCTGTCTCCCTTGTCCTTGTTTTCTCGGCCGCGCCGTCATTCGCGACGGGCCTCTTGGATTTCTTGCTATTTCTGGGCGAAGCGGGCCGCAGGTCCGCCTCGCGCTCGCGAATATTCGCGGGATCAAATGTCGTCGACCTCGATGTATTTGGTGTTGGTGAACCAGGTGCCGATCTTCCACCACAGGAAGTAGATCAGCATGGAAATGAAGGAGGAGAAGAAGGCCGCGACCGGAACGACGTCCTTGCCGAAGGTGCGCAGCGTGCCGCGCTCGACCATGCGGATATATTCCGGCGTGCCCGTGCGGACGTAGTTGAAGCCGATGAGATCGGCGAGCGTCAGCAGCACGCCGTCGATCTCGGCGGACTGGTGATATTGCGCCAGCACCGGCCAGTTGATCGGATAGAACAGGAGGCCCCAGCCCATGGAGCCGACCAGCGCCGTCACCAGCCAGCTGCCCGACAGCATCAGCACCACATCGAGCCAGAAGCCCATGGGGATGAGCGCCGAGGGGAAGACCAGATTGATCGGAAAAAAGGTCCAGCCCCAGAAATTGTCGTAGCGGTTGATCCATTCGCCGGTGAGCAGCGCGAGGCATGCGACCGTCGCGCCGATCGGCAGACGGAACTTCTGCCACAGGAAGGATTGCACCGCGGCGGCGAAGCACATTGCGACGATGGGCGCCACCGTCGGCCACATGCGGCGGTCTTTGAAGTCGATCCAGAAGTCCCAGTCGCCGGCGAGCAGCATATAGTGGATGTGGAAGGATCCGAGCACCACGGCGAATAGCACGACGAGGAGAATCCAATCGGTCAGCATCACGCAGCCGAGAAACTCCTCCTTCGATTTCCATGCCTTGCCGGCTGGAGCGCCGGCCTCTGTGGAAATGGACATTTCGTTCTTGCTCCTTGAGATTGTCGCCTCCCCGGCGCAGCTGCGCCGGATATTTCTTTTTTGCTTGCTCCGCCCCCGCCGCGACCGCGCGCGAGGCGCGATCGCTCTGCCGAGGAGGAGAATGTGCGAGAGCGCGAAGGATCAGAGAGAGAGCGCGTCCTTCTCATATTCCTTGGAGAGCTCGATCACGCGATCGAGCACCTGGCAGGCTGTGCCGAAGACGGCGAGCGCGAACCAGCCGAAGAACACGAAGCCCCAATGCAGCGGCGCCGTGAACAGCTCTTCCATGAACCAGAAGGTGTGGCCCCACTCGTTCAGGCCGATGTTCGGGAAGATCATGAAGGGGCCCGCGAAGAACAGCAGGAAGGGCAGCGAGATTTTCTTCGCGAATTGCGGAATGCGCGTGCGCGCATACATGAAGGCGCCCCAGCCGGCGATGATGTAGATCGGATAGCTGAGGTAGAACTCCAGAATATGGCTGGGCGTGAAGTCGGTGTCGCGAATGACCGTCTGATGCCAGGTGCCGTCCTGCTCGGTGAAGTAGGAAGCGCCCCAATAGACGGTGAAAGCATAGATCGCGAGCCAGCCGATCAGCGTCAGCAGACGGCGCATCTCCTCGCGCGGCGTGACGGCGTCTATGTTGCGGTCGCGCGTTTTCCAGAGATAGCCGCCGATGCCGCAGAAGGCGATGAATTCGAGCGGCAGCTCGGTCCACATCAGGTTCAGCCAATAGGTCTGAAATTCGGGCGCGAAAGAATCGAGGCCCGCCTTCCAGCCGAAATACTGCTCATAAATGCGGATCGTCACATAGAACACGAAGAGGCAGATCATCGTCCAATAGGCGGGCCAATAATTGACGATGGTGTCGCTCTCCGCGGCTCGGACGGATCCGGCCGCTTTCTCCGTTGTCAGACTCATTGTCGGGTTCCTCCTCTTTATAAAGTCATCGGCTCGAAATCGGTCTCCCGCCGTTCCGAATGACGTTTCGTCTCCCCGTGCGGGCGGGCCGCGACCGCCTTCCCAGCGGCGTCGCGGCCCCGCGCGCGACGTTCGGCGCGTGACGCGGACGCCGGAACTATTTCGGCGCCGCGCCTCTTTGCAGTAGAGCCCGAAAGCTCTTTGCATGTCGGAACCTACCATGTCGCTCTCGGCGCCTGTCAATTGATCATAAAGAATACATATGCGACATTATGCTGCATATACTGCAGTTAATACTTATATAGCGCGATATTTTGATATTTTCATATTATAAAAATTGAGACTTACGCGGATAACTCCACATTTTACGCTGCACTTTTGAATGATACGAATTACAAAATATGAGATTGTCCCGTATTATTAAGTACTGCGACATTGTGCCGCCCACATATGCTTGTTGTGACTCGTGGCGTCTTGGCTCAAAAACAGAGCGTGCGCCGCCTTCGAGACGCGGCGTGGACCAATTTTAAAAAACGGGAGGAGAAAGCTCGAATGCTGCACAAGGTCGAAGAACTCAAATGGGTCGTGCTGTGGATCCTCGTCACGGTCTTCGTATTCGCGATCTTCATTCCCACGGTGAACAGAGCGCTCAATCTCTGATCCTGCGCGACGCGCGAGCGCTGCGCGCTCGCCGCACGCAAAGGTCGGCGCAGGCAGGGAAAATCCGCCTGCGCCGAAACGGCGGGAGGTTTTCGCGCCGCGCGAATTGGTCTATATCCGCCGCGGCTCGAAACCACGGGCGGCGGCATGGATCAAACTTTGACAACAACGATTCTCTATGACGACGACGAGATACGCGTCATCTGGGCTCCGGCAGATTCGAAAATCGTTCTGATCACCTTCGGCGATGCGATCACGCCGGCCAAGGACCATCGTTTTTTCGCCGACACGCCGTTGCGGAAATCGCAAATCGCCGCGATCGGCGTGATGGCCAAGCGCGCCAATTGGTATCCGTCCGAAAATCTCCGCAGAGCGTCGCAGATCATTCTGGAGACGATCGCCGATTATGAGACGCGCGTCGCCTATGGCGGCTCCATGGGCGGCTATGGCGCGGTGAAATTCTCGCGTCTTCTCGCCGCCACGCATGTCATCGCAATGTGCCCGCAATGGTCGATCGATCGCGAGGAATGCGATGGAAGAGACCCGGGCTGGCAGCAGGATTTCATTCCCTCGATGCGCGGCATGGCCATCCGCTCGGCGGACGTCGCCGGCGACGTGTTCATATTCGCCGATTCCTATAACGCCATCGACGATTTTCACTGCCGCAAGATCGTGGAGACCTATCCCGACGCGCATTTCATCAAGGTGCCGAGGGTGGATCATCATGTGACCACGGTTTTCGCCGGCGCCGCCAATCTGCGCGCGCTCATCGACGGCGCGCTGACGCGCGACATGGCGGAACTGCGCCGAATCGCGCGTCAGATTCGCAAGAGCCATTGGCGCTGGCAGAGCCGCATTCTGCAATATGCGATGCGCCGCTTCCCGCGCCTCGCCGCCTCCTATCTCGCCGGCTCCGACAATCGCGATCTGCTGCGCGAAAATTGGCGCTATTTCCCGCAGCTCCTCGCCCATATCGCCGAGACGGCCGGAGCGCCGCGCGCGGTCGCCTTTTATGAGGACTATGCGTCGCTGATCCCCGGCCCCGCGGAACAGCTGCTGATCGGCGCTTTTCTCGCCAGCGTGACCGGCGCGCGCATCGCCCTTGCGACGACCCACGGCTCGGCGCTGGTCTTTGACGTCTCCGAGAACCGGGCGATCCACAAGGCCGGGCCGCTCGCACCATGGGAGTTTCTGGTCGAGGCCGAATATCACGGCGCGGACGTCACGTTGCTCGCGACCGTCGGCGGAACGAGATTCCCGCTTTCCGTGACGGAGAATGGATCGCTCGCCTTCGAGAGCAAAGGGCGGCGAGAGAGCATGAGCTTCGAGCTCATTCAGAACACGGACGACGAATTCGCCATTCGCCACAACGCCAAATATCTCTCCGCGATGCGGGGGGACGGCGTCGCCTGTGATCGCGACGGACCCTATCGATGGGAGATGTTCCGCTTCCGGCCCTTCGGAGGAGCGAGCGCTCCGTAAAGGCGATTCGATCGAAAGCGCGGCGCGCGGTCGAAAGCGCCCGCCATGGCCTTCGCGGCGCTCCTCATAAAATCGACTACGTACGGATACGCATTCCACTGAATCGGCGAGAGTCTACGCTGCGACATTATGTAGCAAGACTGGCTCTATTCGATTTTCGGCCGCCATTCTTGCTATTTTGAACTATTCCAATTCCGTGAAACATCGTCGAAACACATGGTTTACTAGGGCTTTCTCGCCCGCGCCCCCGCGCGGAGACGGGCGCGCCCGCACGAGCCCCGCCGAGAGGCTCAGCGGGCGCGCGCGGACCGTTCAAAATCGAACATTGTCTTCGGTTTTGAAATCATGAGAAAAAAGTCGCCTCGCAGCGCCGTGCGGCGATATGATCGGCGCGCGCGCTGCGAGAGGTTCAGTCTGCACGAGGAACGCCTGGAAATGAGCGGAAACGTTCTCGACCCCGACCATCCCCGCCTGGCCCCGGCGCCCGAACGCAAGCTCGAGACGTCGATTGGACGCGAGAGACGCAGCCGGCGCCCGGATGAGAATCGCCATCGCGAGGAGGTCATTCGCGAGGTTCTCACGCGTGAGGGCGAGCGCCTGTCGCAGGAGGTCATTCGCAAGCTGACGAGCGATCTCGGCGTTTCGCGCGCCACCGCCTATCGCATGATCAAGACCTTCCGCAGCTGCGGCGCCGTCACCGCGCCGATGACGCGTCCGGTCGGCCGCCCCAAAGGCGCGCGCGTGCTCGACTCGGCGCGCGAGACGCTCATTCGCGACACGATCGAGACCTTCTACCTGCAGCCTTCGCGGCCCAAGTTCAGCCAGCTGGTGCGCGAGATCGCCAAGCGCTGCTTGAAGGAGCGGCTGCCGGCGCCCAATTGGCGCACCATCAAGGCGCGCGTGCACGATATCGACATTCAGACGCGGGCGCGGCGGCGTAGCGAGAGCGAGTAGAACGAGAGCGGCGGCGAGCAAGGTGCGGAAGAGATCAGAGGCCACGCGGCCGCTCGAGGCCGTTCAGATCGATCACGCGAAAGTCGACGTGATGATCGTCGACGAGGACTCCGGCCGCGAGCTCGGCCGGCCCTGGATCACGCTCGGCGTCGACGCGCTCACCCGCATGGCGACCGGCTTTCACCTCGCGCTGACGCCGCCGACGCGGCTGTCGGCGAGCCTCGCCATTCTCCACTCCGTCTGCGACAAGACGCGCTGGCTGGAGGAGCGCGGCGTCGATTTCGATTGGCCCGTCGCCGGACTGCCAGAGGCGATCCATGTCGACGCCAACAGCTTCTTCGGTCGCCGCGCCTTCGTGCGCGCCTGTCGAGAGATCGGCATAGAGACGGTGTGGAGCGAGCCGGCGAGCGCGCGCTATGGCGCGCATATACAGGAACTGATCGGCAGCCGCTTGGGCTGCGTTCCGCTCATAACCGATATCGGCCCGATGGAGCGCGGCGAGCGCGATCTCTATGTCGGGCCGCATGCGCAACGTCTGACGCTGCGCGAGCTCGACAGCTGGATCGGCGCGGAGATCGCCGGCGTCTATCATTGCCGCAAGCATCGCGATCTCGGCCGCGCGCCGCTGACGCTGTGGCGCAAGCATATGCGCGACGATCTGCTGCGCCTGCCGCTCGATTGCGTGAGCTTCCGCCTGTCGCTGCTGCCGGACGACGAAGGCGTGCTGGACCAGGAAGGACTGCGCCTGCACGGCCGCCTCTATTGGTCGCGCGCCATCGCCGATGATTTCGCCGCCGGGCGCAAGCGCCTCGAGGCGCGCTATGATCCGAATGATCCTTCGCGCATTTTCGTGCGTCGTCCCTCTGGCCGATTCGTGAAGGCGCGCGCGCTGGCGATCACGCCGACGATCGAGGCGCCGCCGCCAGACGTCGAATTGTCCGAGGATTCGATCAACGCATCCGTCGTGACCAGCGCGACCGCCATCTCCTGCGCGCGCAAATGCGCGAACGCCTGCCCGTTCCAGCCCGCAGATCGCTGAGCATCGAAACGAAAACGAGCGTGTTTTCGAGCGAAGCGGAAAGACTCTAGCTCGCGCGCGCCGAGCCCGTCCCACGCCTGCCGAGCAGCCCCGAAGCTGCGGCCCGCAGCTTTTGGCCGAGCAGCCCGGCGAAGCTCACGCGCGGCGGCCGCTCATAGGCGGCCTCGAGATAGGACGCCACCTCGCCCAGCGGCGAGCCGTCGCCATGACGATCCAGCGCCTCGAGCACATAGCGGTATTTTTCGTGATTGGTCATGGACAGCACGAATTTCTCGAGACTGCCCCAGCTCAGCAGATGCTCGCGCCGAACCGGCGTTCCGCCGCGCGCCATGCGGAAGGACACGGCCAGACGATCGCATTGGCGATCCTGCGTGCGGTGAAAGACATCGCCGCGAAACAGCAGCAGATCGCCCTCGGCGAGCCGCGGCGTCTCGGCGAGCGCCTCGACGTCGAAATCGAAAGCGTGCTTTTTCCCCGTGTCGCGAACGAGAACGGTCGTGCCGCCCGCTTCGCGCTTCAGCGACATGGCGCCTTGTCCGACCGTCAGCCGATGCGCCCCGGGCGCCGCCGCCTCGAGACGGTCGAGCGCCGCCAATGTCAGCCCGGTCTTCTCCGGGTCGGGCTTGGCGATGGGAATGAACATGTGAAGATAGTCCACATGGTTCTCGCCCCACAGCCACCAGCTGTCATGATCCTGATGCCATGCGTCGGTCACGCCCGCCTCGGCCTTGCGCGACGACCAATAGACCGCGCCGCTCAGCATATCGGCGCGCGTCTCGCTGCCCGCCGCCAAGGCGCGGCAGACGTCGAGCAGGCGCGGCTTCATCTCTTGCGCGCAAGCGGGCGTGACGTCCTTCACGCCGTAGAAACGAAAGCTGACGCGAGAGGCCTCTTCGAAATCGCGACGCAGCCGCTCGATCTCCTCTCGGGAGAGAAATCCGGGGACGGCGACAAATCCCTTGGCGCGGTATTCCGCGATCTGATCTTCGGACAGGATCGACATGCAGCGGGCCGGCTTTGAAATATTGAAACGACTAAGGTCGAATTGATAAAAACTCTATCGTCGCGCAGGACCGCGCGTCAATCGCGCATCGGCGAGCGGAAAGTCAGGCTTCCCGCCGCCGCCAACGGATAAGTCCCGCCGTCGAGCCGTCGAGCCCGGCGAGCGGCGCATTCTCGTCCTCCACGATCGGCGCCAGACGATTGGCCAGCTCCTTGCCGAGCTCCACGCCCCATTGATCGAAGGGGTTGATGTCCCAGATCGCCGATTGCACGAAGACCTTGTGCTCATAGAGCGCGACGAGGCGACCGAGCGTGCGCGGATCGAGCCGGCGATAAAGCAGCACGCTGCTCGGCCGATCGCCGGTGAAGACCTTGTGCGGCGCCAGCGCCTCGACGCGCGCGGCGTCTAGCCCTGCGGCGGCGAGCTGCGCTTTCGCCTCCGCGAGCGTGCGCCCGCGCATGAAGGCCTCGCTCTGCGCGAGGCAATTGGAAAAGAGCAGCGCGTGATGATGCGCGTCGGCGTCGATCGGCTCGGCGGCGATGAGAAAGTCGATCGGCGTGACGTCGGTTCCCTGATGCAGCAGCTGGAAAAAAGCGTGCTGGCCATTGGTCCCCGGCTCGCCGAACACGATCGGCCCGGTCGCGAATTCCGCAACGCCGCCGTCGCGCGTCACCGATTTGCCGTTCGACTCCATGTCGAGCTGCTGCAAATAGGCGGGAAAACGCGCGAGACGCTGATCGTAAGGAATGATCGCCTGCGCCGCCCTGCCCTCGACATCGCGATGGAACGCGCCGATCAGCCCCATCAGCGCCGGAATATTGCGCTCGAGCGGCGCGCTGCGGAAATGCTCGTCCATGTCGAAGCCGCCGCGCAGAAATTCCGTGAAATTCTCCGGGCCTATGGCGATGACGAGCGAGAGGCCGATGGCCGACCAGATGGAATAGCGGCCGCCGACCCAATCCCAAAAGCCGAAGACGCGCGACGAATCGACGCCGAATTCCGCCACCTTGTCGAGCCGCGTCGACACGGCGGCGAAATGCGCGGCCACCGCCGCCTCGCCGAGACGCTCCACGATGAAAGCGCGCGCCAGAGCGGCGTTGGCCATGGTCTCCTGCGTCGTGAATGTCTTGGAGGAGACGATGAACAGCGTGCGCGCTGGATCGAGCCCGGCGACCGTGTCCGCCATATCGGCGCCGTCGACATTGGAGACAAAATGCGCGCGCGGGCCGCCTTTGCCGAAAGGCGCGAGCGCGCGCGCCGCCATGGCCGGGCCGAGATCAGAGCCGCCTATGCCGATATTGACGATATCGCTGAACGGCGCGCCGCCGGCGCCGCGCAACTCGCCCGAACGCAGCGCGTGCGCAAAGGCGTAGACTTTCTCGCGCTCCGCCTCGACCGCGCCGCGCACGTTCTCGCCGCCGACGATGAGCGGGCGATCCGAGAGATCGCGCAACGCCCAATGGGCGGCCGCGCGGCCCTCGGTGAGATTGACCGGCTCGCCGGCGAACAACGCCGCGCGCACGCCTTCGAGATCGGCGGCGCGGGCGAGCGCGACGAGCAGACGCAAGGTCTCGCCGTCGATCCGATGCTTGGAGAAATCCAGCAGGAAATCGTCGAGCGCCACCGAGAATTTCGCGAAACGATCAGGGTCGGCGGCGAATAGATCGAGCGTGCGCGACCCGCGCAGCGCCCGCGCATGATCCTGCAGCGCCGCCATTGCTTCGAGAACGCGCGGACGGGACATTCGAGCTCCTCCCGAGACGACGGCGACGCTCATGGTCCCCGCCTCGCTGTTTTCTTTAGCCGATCCGCGCCGAATGCGCGCGCCTCGCAGCGCAGAGATTTTCGCCGGCGCGGGATCGGAGCGCTTTCCGATCGATCCGAGAAGGTTCCGAGGCGAATCGCCACTGTCCCATCTCGGCGGAGATATACGACGGGTTGCTTTCCGACTGTATTATGACAGTTACATGTGTGATTTATATCGTTCGGATGACATGGCGGAGGAGCCTTGGTGCGGCAGATTCCCTTTTTGGATGTGAGAGATGGCGGCCCCATCGCCCATGCCGCGGCGCGCATCGCGGCGGCCGAGGCGCTGCGTGACGCCTGTCTCGCGCCCATGCCGCGCTGGGGCCATGTCTGCCTCGCGCCGCTCGATCGGCTGGCGCGATCCTGGCTGCAGAAATCCGCCTCCCGCTATTTCGAGGATTTGGAGCGCATCGCAGAAATATTGGGATTTCACGGCGCGGCCACCCTCAACATGTCCTATCTCTTCGCCTGCACCACCCAGGCCTTCGTCGCGCCCGACGGCGCGCCGACGATTCGGCGTTCGCTCGACTGGCCCTTTCGCGGCCTCGGGCGCGGTGTCGAGATCGCCTGGGCCGCCGGCCCGGCGGGCGGCTTCTACAATGTGACCTGGCCCGGCGCCATCGGCGTGCTGACGGCCATGGCGCCCGGGCGCTTCTCGGCGGTGATCAATCAGGCGCCGATGCGCCGTCGCATCGATGGCGTCGCCGCCTTCCCTTATGATTTCGCGCTCAATCTCGCCAATGCGCTGAAATATGAGACCGGCTGGCCGCCGGACCATCTCCTGCGCTACGCTTTCGAGACTTGCGCCACATTCGAGGATGCGGTCGCTCTGCTCGCGCGCGAGCCGCTGGCGCGGCCGGTGCTGTTCACGCTGACGGGAACCGCGCCGCATGAGATCGCGCTGATCGAGCGCACCGAGCGCGAGGCCAATGTGCTGCGCGGCCCGGTCATCGTCGCCAATGATTGGCAGCAGCCGCGCGCCGGCTGGCGCGGCCGCATGGGGCCGGAGAATAACGAAGCCCGCCGCGCGCTGATGCGCGAGACATCCGCCGACGCCGCGCCCTTCGCCTGGGCCGTGCCGCCCGTGCTCAATCACACGACGCGCCTCGTGGTCGAGATGACATCGACCCATGCGGATGGTCTCGCCGCGCGCGGCTATGAATGCGCGCCCTGGCGCAGCCTGCCAGAGCCGGCGACGATGGATTTCCGCCTCGGCGACGACACAGCCGCTCTCGCCGCCTGATTATTCGGGCCGCCTGATTACTTCGGCGCCGCCGCGCGCCGCAGCCGATCATTGATCGCCTCGCCGAGCCCATGCGCCGGGATCGGCGCCACGGCCACGGCCGTTGCGCCGCGGGCGTCCAGCTCGCGCAAATAAAGGAAGAGATTGGCCGCCGCCTCCTCGAGATTGGCGGAGGGCGATAAATCCAGCAGGAGCCCCGCCCCTCCGCGCTCGGCGAGACGGCCGCCGAAATCGAGCCCGGCCTCGCCATCGCGCAGCTCTTTCGCCTCGAGCCGCAGCCGCGCTGATGGCGCATAATGGGAGGCGGTCATCCCAGGCGCGACGATCGCCGCCGCGCCGCCCTCGCCCTCCAGCGGCGCGCCCAAGGCCTGCTCCAGCGCCTCCCGCGCCAAGGCGCCCGGCCGCAGCAGCCGCGGCCGCCCGCCGAGAAAAGCGACGATCGTCGATTCGACGCCCTTGTCCGCCCGCCCGCCATCGATGACGAGATCGACCCTCGGCCCGAGATCCTCCAGCACATGCGCAGCCGTCACCGGGCTGACATGGCCGGAGCGATTGGCGGAAGGCGCCGCGATCGGCCGCCCCGCCGCCAAAATCAGCGCCCGCGCGACCGGCGCCGAGGGCGCCCTGAGCGCCACGCTCGCGAGGCCGGCGCGCGCCAGCTCGCAGACCGAGCCGCCCGCCGCCCGCGGCGCCACCAAGGTCAGCGGCCCGGGCCAAAAAGCCTCGGCGAGCCGTAGCGCCTCCGGCGGCAGCTCCGCCTCCCGCCGCGCCGAGTCGATATCGGCGACATGGGCGATGAGCGGATTGAAGCTCGGCCGTCCCTTGGCGGCGTAGATTTTCGCCACCGCCGCGGCGGAGGTCGCATCCGCCCCGAGCCCATAGACCGTCTCAGTGGGAAATGCGACGAGCCCGCCCTCGCGCAAAATGCGCGCGCCGCGTTCGATCGCCTCCTCCCCGGCCGGCGCGCGCCGCGCCGCGCCGTCCTCGCTCCGCGTCATCGCGCCCCGCCATAGGGCGGCGCGGGAATGGCGATATGCGCGGCCCGCAGCGCCCGCGACCAGCTCTCGCGCAAATCGCGGAAATAAGGATCGGAGCCGTCTATGCGCGTCGAGACGTCGGTATGCAGCGCGTCACGGCGTAGCAGAGCGATATCGACCGGCAGGCCGACGGAGAGATTGGAGCGAATCGTCGAATCCATGGAGATGAGCCCGATCTTGAGCGCGTCGAGCACATCCGTGTCGAAGGAGACAGCGCGGTCGAGGATGGGCTTGCCATATTTGTGCTCGCCGATCTGCAGATAGGGCGTGTCCTGCGTGCATTCGATGAAATTGCCCGCCGTATAGATCATGAACAGCCGCAGCTGGCCGTTGCCGATCTGCCCGCCGAACAGCAGCGAGACGTCGAAGCTGACGCCAGAATCCTCCGCCCCCTCCCCCGCCATGGCGTGCGAGCGCCGAACGGCGCGGCCGACGAGCTGCGCGGCCTGCAGCATGCCGCGCGCATCGACGAGACGCTCGATCTCATGAGTCTCGGGATTTTCCAGCCCTTCCGCGAGCAGGGTGACGGCGCCCTGGGTGACGGAGAGGTTTCCGGCGGTGGCGAGCATCATGACGCGCTCGCCCGGCTGCTCGAAGACATGGAGCTTGCGAAATGTGGAGATATTGTCGAGCCCCGCATTGGTGCGGGTGTCGGCGATCATGACGAGGCCGCCGCGCACGAGAATGCCACAACAATAGGTCATCGCCGCTCCGATAGCTCTGGCCCGGCTCCGACGCCGGGCGCGTCCGGCGGGCGGGCGGCGCAACTTAGCGCATCGCAAGGGAATTGGCCGCGCGAAAATCAGCCGGCGCCCAATTTTCGATCGGGCGTTGCGGCGCGGCGCGAATCCGCTATAGGAACATTATTCCCGGCCGAAACGGCGGCTGGGCCGGTAGCTCAATGGTTAGAGCCGGCCGCTCATAACGGTCTGGTTGCAGGTTCGAGTCCTGCCCGGCCCACCAATGAAATCAATAACTTGACGCTTTGAACGGGCGAGCCGTCGAAGCTGACGACATTACCAATGCGTATTTGCGCGCTTTGAGACGCGGCGACGGCTTCACGGTCGGCTGGCGCTTGTTTGTCTCAGCCTTGCCCTCGGCTTGCCGATGAAAAACGCCGTATTCGATATCGACGTGCGGGCGGCCCTGGCCTCTGTCCCACGTTGCATTCAAGATCGCGCCAGGACGTGAGACGGTATAGAGCCCGAGGATTAGGAAGCGGTACAAATGGCGCAAGGGGCGCTTGTCGGTCGTCGCCCCTTCCTGAACCTCGCGAGTGCGCCAGCACGTCCAAAGAAGCTTCGCCGCTTCGTCTCGCGTGAGCCAGCGTTGGCGAGCCGCCCGCACTCCGGCGGCACGACTCTGACGACCGCGCGGTGATAGCCTTCCTTCTGGTGATGCGTGATTGCCGCGCGTAGGTCTTCGAGATCGCGCTTCACGCCGTCATCGCCGCCCGCATTTCCGCCCTGTGTTTGTCGGACGTTCTACCGCCGTGAGTCCGCATAGGCGCGACAAAGAGCGCCAGTGATCTCGTCCAAGTGCTTGTCGCCGAAATGCTCCAACAGGCGTTCGGCCGTTCTCCGGGCGAGCGTGACCGGGCGCGACGTCGTCGAGATAGATTTTGATTACGTCGCTTGTGATAGCGCACGCTCGCGACGTTCCGGCGCCTATTTGCTTGCGATGTATTCCGCGAGTTTTCTTTCAGCCTCTTCGCGCTCGCCAGCGCCTCCGGGTGCTCCGACGGCCGACATTACGCGAATTGCAACTTCGGCTGAATATATCTAACAAAACGATCGAGCGCCCGGATTGATCGATCGTGCTCGATCGTCATCGGTCGCAGCAGAACGGCGCGTATCTGCATATTTTCTTCGAGGTAGTTCAGCTTTTCGATAACGTCTTCATAACTTCCGATGAGAGAACGCTCTATCACGGATTCGATATTCAATTCCGACGGAGAGACCGGGACATCGGCGAGAGCCAAGGCTCTTTTACGATCGACGAAACTTCTTATTTGCGGCAGCGTCTCGTTCAACGCTTCTTCTCTCGATGGCGCGGCGAAAAAAAATCGGGATAAAGTCATCCCAGGATCAGCGCCGGGCGCCGCAGCTCGATAGTGGTCGATCGTCTGGCGAACCCGCTCCATCGAGTAAGGCGGAGCCGCCATTGTTCCCAATCCTCTGCTCGCCGCATAGCGGATAGCGTCAGGCGCGGTCGTCGCGAGGAAGGTCGGGATACGGCGCTGGAGCGGCTTGGGAACGAGAGAGACATCGTCAACCGCAAAATGATCGCCAGCGAATGTCACGTGGTCTTCGTAAAGAAGCCGCTCGACGAGAGTCAGCCCCTCGATCAGCATGTCGCGACTCTGCTCGCGAGGCACATGGAAATGTTTGTTCGGCAAGGTCGCCGATCCGCCGCGCGCGACACCGAGATTCAATCGCCCATTGGAGATGATGTCGACCGTAGCGATGTCTTCGGCCGCTTGGATCGGATTGCGGTAGGCAAGCAAGAGAGCCGCGGATCCGAGACGTATGCGCGATGTGATCGTCGCGAGATGGCCGAGCAGAACCAGGATGGATGAGCTGGCTCCGTTCGGATTGAAATGGTGCTCGGCGACCCAAGCCTCGTCGAACCCGAGGTCTTCCGCTCGTCGCACCAATGCGGCTTGGCGATCGAAGCATTCCTTGTAGCCGCGAAGATGGGTGTGGAACGGGCAAAAGACTCCGAATTTCATGCGACGCGTATCTCTGACGATCGGGGCCGTGGGACGCTCTTGCTATTATATATTTCCACCACATAGCACAAGATCACACGCGTTCCGGCGCGATCACGGGCGCGCTGCGCGAATTGCAGAAAACTCTGATGATATGCCGCATTTGATGAAAAAACAGGCGCGGCGCCGAAAGTTTGATAGGCGAAATTGATTATATATGTGAAATACATATCAAAAATCAGTCGGAGAGAATCTGATGCTGAAAGCAGCCCTGAAACGTGCGCGTCTCGGAGAAACATCTGTCGCCGTTTTCCTTGTCCTGCAAGGGAGCGCTCGTGCGCAGACCGTGCTGCCGGAAATCGACATCGTCGTCCAAAAGCCCCAGCGCGACGGCAGTGAAGCCGCCGGATACCGATCCGGCGCCGCATCTACTCTGCTCTTGGGAGATCGTTCGCTTCAGGATACGCCCTATTCCGTCAATGTCGCGTCGCGCGCTTTGATGAGCAATCTGCAAGCAGCTTCCGCCCAAGACGCGCTCAAATACAATCCCACTGTCTATGAAGGGGCCGCGACCAATATGGTCGGCGGCGGCTCGTCCTTCACGATTCGCGGCTTCACGACCGACACGAACGAGTCGTATGTCGACGGGCTGCATCTCTATGCGTCGTCGCCGATCGAGGACAAGGAGAGGATCGAGGTCTTGAACGGCCCGGCGAGCTTTCTCTTCGGCTTCGCCAACCCTGCCGGCGTCGTGAACTACATTATGAAAAGGCCGACGACAACGCCGTATTACAGCGTCGTCGCGGGCGATTTCGGCGCCGCGCAGGGCTATGCTCATGTCGATCTGAGCGGCCCGCTCGACACGGATGGGGCGTTCGCCTACCGCGTCAATCTCGCGCATGTCGGCTCCGGCGAGACGACGATCTCGTCTCAGTCTCACGAGCGATCGCTCGCCAGCGCCGCGCTCGACTGGCGCGCCGCCGAATCGACAAAGCTGATGTTCGATTACAGTCATTACTATTTCGACATTCGCGGCGGCGACAATCTGTTCACGATCGGATCCGCGCTCAAGACGCTTCCGAAGGCGCCGGATCCGTCGAAAAATTTCATGCCCGCCTATGCCCGCAGCTACGACATGGTCGATCGGGCGGCGCTCCGGCTCACGAGCAAGATCGATGAGACGTTCAACGTTAGAGGAGCGTTCGCTTACTCGGACGTGGACATGTTCCGCAATCGCCCGCGGGATCAGATCACCACCAACCTCGGAAATTACACGATGTCCCGGAATTACTACCGGATGAATAAAGAGGCGATCGAGGGCTATCTCTATCTCGACGCGGAGATCGAAACCTTCGGATGGAAGCACAATGCGACGCTCGGCATGACCGACGAGGATGTCAGGTACCGATACGCCTATCCTTATTCGACACAAACGGTCAGCTACTCCGGCGTCGGCAATATTTATCTGCCGACTGCCTATCCGGTGGATAAGCCCGGCGCTCCGATCGGACCAGCCGACAAGACTTTCGAGCGCACAAATCTGCTGACGGCGTCATTCGTCGATACGGTGAGCCTCACGGATCAATGGTCCCTCCTCGCCGGCGTGACTTTCGCGTCGATCGACGACCGCAACTGGAGCTATTCGACCTATCCGACCAACGGCAAGGTCACCGAGGCGCCCGCCTATCAGAAAAGCGCCGCCACTCCCAGCGCGGCTCTGACCTATAAGCCGTGGTCGAACGTCACGACCTATGTCTCCTACATCGAAGCCCTGCAGAAAGGACCGACGGCGCCGAGCACGACCGCAAACGCCAATCAGACATTGGCGCCGTATCTCGCGCAACAGATCGAGATCGGAGCAAAGACGAGCTGGGGAATGTTCGACGTCAATGTGGCGCTGTTCCGCATCGACAAAGCCAACGCTTTCACCAATACGACCACGAACGTCTACAGCGAGGATGGACGCGAGACCCATGATGGCGTCGAGTTCGTCGCCATGGGGAAAGTTCTGCCGGAGCTGACCGTGACCGGCGGTTTTACTTTGATGCACGCAAAGGTAACGAACGCCGACACGGCGAGCGTCGTGGGAAAAGTTCCAGCGGCGACGCCGCAGAAGCTGGCTCGCCTCTATGCAGAATACGCCTTGCCTTTCGCTTCCGGGCTATTTCTCACGGGAGGATTCTCCTATAACGGAAAAATCTTCGCGGACGCTGCGAATACGCTCGTGCTTCCTTCCGTGGTGACAGGCGACCTCGGCCTCCGTTACGAGACGCGGGTTTTCGATCACGCTCTCGCGCTCCGCGTCAATGTCGCCAATATCTCGGACGAGCATTATTGGTCCATCACTCCGAGCACGCTCACGCTGGGTTCCCCGCGCACGATTTTTGGTTCCGCGCAGCTGACATTCTGAATCGACCAACGGAGCGTCATGTGATCCGCCGAGGAATTATCGCATGCTGTGTCCTCGCCCTGTTCTCGAATGTCGAGACGGTCGCCGAAACGCCATCGTCTTCGACTCGGATCATCACCGATATGGAGAGGCGCGAGGTCGCGCTGCCGCGCGTGATTTCACGAGCCCTCGGCACGGGAGGGGCGCTGGATGCGTGGTTTCTCATGCTCGGAAGCATGGACAAGCTCGTTGGCAGCTCGGCTCAGCTCATCGACAATGCTTGGTTCGCAAAAATCTATCCAGCTGTTCGCGAGCTGCCGGTCATCTATTCGGGCAATCAGGTCGACAAGGAAGCCCTTGTCGCCGCGGCGCTGCAGGTCGCTCTTCTGTTGAACGGAGTGAGCGCCAGGCGAGAGGTCGAACAGTCGGGCGTTCCGATCGTGATGCTCGAGCGAGACGATCCAGCGCAGCTCGAGGAAGCGCTCGAGCTGGTCGGCCGCGTCCTCGGCGAGCGAGAGCTGCGAATAGCCCGAGAATTTCGGAGCTACTATGAATCCAATGTCGTACGCGTGCGTGAACGAACAGGAGCGCTGCCTCCTCAGCGCATTCGTCGCGTCTACTATGCCGCGACGGCTCCACTGGTCACAGAAGGCAGCCGCTCCATCGTCTCATCCTGGATCGAGACCGCAGGCGGGATAAATGTGGCGGGACAGGCCGGCGTCTCCGGGATCGGAAAGACCGTTCAGCTGGAGGATATCCTCCAATGGAATCCCGAGGTGATCATCGCTTTTCTCCCCGCCGTCCGCGACCAAATTCTGGCCGATCCGCGTTGGCGCTCGATCGACGCGGTCAAGAACGGACGGGTCGTCGTCAATCCTCGCGGCGTATATCCTTGGTGCACGCGCAGCGCCGAGGAAGCATTGCAGACGCTATGGGCGGCCAAGACTCTTCACCCGGAGCTGTTCGACGACATAGATCTCGTGCAGGAAACCCAGATCTTTCATGCGAAGTTCTATCATTACGATCTCGGCCGCGACGACGCTGAACGCATGCTACGCGCGGCCCCTCCCGTCCCCTAAGTCGGCGCGAGCAGAAATGCGCCGGTTCCGTGGAGGCGAGGATTGTCCTCGAGAACGATGATCCATTACGCCATGCATGGAGAGCCGCCGTCGCCGAGATATCAGAAGGAGCCACGTCGACGAGCGGCGACGAAACTCTCGTATCCTCCAACGGTGCGACATCCTCGATCGTCACACGGTCGCCAAAGCGCCCTCGGAGGATCGACGCCGCGTCACGGCTCACATTCACTTGCTCCAGCGGGGTCTAGCGGTCTTCAAATCGAACGCCTCGAGAAACGCGTCCACCATAGCGGAGAGCCGATGTGCGCTTACGCCGTCCCGGGCTTGCACCGACAGTCCGTGCAGCAGGGCGGCGCAGCAGTCGCCGAGCGCGACCTCGTCGACATGGCCCGCGAGTTCGCCGGCGCGCTTCGCCTGCCGCAGCCGCTCGATGATCGACTGGGTTCGGGCCCTGCGATGCTCCGACAGCCAGGCGCCGAGGGCGGCATTCTCCGGCGCGCAATTCGTCGCGGCTGAGACGACCATGCAGCCTCTCCGATCCACAGTGTAGAGCGCGATAGCCGCCCGGAACATTTCTTCCAGCATGGCGCGAATATCCTTCTCGCCGCGCAAGGCGCGGTCGGCGAAACCGCCTTCTTGCGCCTCGTAGAGCTCGATCGCCTCGCGGAACAACGCCTCCTTCGAGCCGAAAGCAGCATAAATCCGCGCCGACGCAATGCCGAGAGCGGACACGAGATCGGCCATAGACACGCCCTCATAGCCACGCGCCCAAAAAAGAGCGCGCGCGGTCTCGAGCGCCGCCTTCCTGTCGAATTCGCGGGGTCTGCCAGCCATGCGGTCCCACCATTATTGATCGATCGATCAATAATGTGCTTGACATCCATCCGCAAGGGAGCATTCTTTGTTGGTTGACAAAGAATGGTGGCGCGATGAAGACGATCAAAGGTCCGAGCATCCATCTCGCACAGTTCAGCGACGCTCGCGAACCGTTCGACAATTTGGCTTCGCTCGCCAATTGGGCGCGTGCGCAGGGCTTCGCCGCGATCCAGATTCCGGCCTGGGACCAGCGGCTGTTCGACGTGCGGAAAGCCGCCGAGAGCCAAGCCTATTGCGACGAGATCGCAGGAATTCTCGCCGCGCGTGGGCTCGTCGTCAGCGAGTTGACGACGCATCTTTTCGGGCAGCTCGTCGCCGTGCATCCGGCCTATGATGCGATGTGCGACGCTTTCGCGCCGCCGGAGCTTCATGGGAACGCCGCCGCGCGCAGCCAATGGGCGCGCGAGCAGATCGAGCTCGCCGCAGAGGCCTCGCGCCGGCTCGGCCTCGGTGCGATGGGCACATTTTCCGGCTCGTTCCTCTGGCCGTATTTTTTTCCCTTCCCCCAACGGCCGGAAGGATTGGTCGAAACCGCATTCGACGAGCTGGCGCGCCGCTGGCGGCCCATCCTCGATCTATGCGACGAGCAAGGCGTCGATCTCTGCTTCGAGCTCCATCCCGCCGAGGATCTGCACGATGGCGTGACATTCGAAATGCTGCTGGAGCGCGTCGGCTTCCATCACCGCTGCCGCCTTCTCTATGACCCCAGTCATTTCATCCTTCAGCAGCTCAAATATCTCGACTTCATCGACATCTATCACGAGCGGATCGGCATGTTCCACGTCAAGGACGCCGAATTCGCGCCCACCGGACGCCAAGGCGCTTATGGCGGCTATCGCCCCTGGATCGACCGAGCGGGACGTTTTCGGTCCCTCGGCGACGGGCAGGTCGATTTCCGCTCGATCTTCGCAAAGCTCGCGCAATATGATTTTTCCGGTTGGGCCACGCTCGAATGGGAATGTTGCCTGAAGGACCAGCAGGACGGCGCGCGCGAAGGCGCGGCCTTCATTCGCAACCATACGATACGCGTGACAGAAAAAATCTTCGACGACTTCGCGGGCGCGCCGCTCAGTTCGGCGCAGGCCAATGCGATGCTCGGCATTTCGTGATCTCTGGCGGAGATTTTCTTCATGACGAATTTGTCGGCGCCCGACACGCGGGACGAAGGCTTCGCGCATCATTACATTCGCTTGGACGGCGAGAGGCTCCATTGCGTCGTTCTGGGCGAGGGCAAGCCCGCGCTTCTCATTCCAGGCTGGCCGCAGACCTGGTACGCTTGGCGCCATGTCATGCCCGCGCTGGCTCGCAACGGCTTTCGCGCCATCGCCGTCGATCCGATCGGCTCGGGCTATTCGTCCCGGCCAGAGCGCGGCTATGACACCGGCTCGGCCGCCCGCCTGCTGCACCGTCTCATGATCCAGCTCGGCCACGATCGCTATCGCGTCGCCGGTCATGACGTCGGAATGTGGATCGGCTACGCGCTCGCGACCGACCATCCCGAGGCGGTGGAGAGGATGGCGTTGACGGAGGCGGTGATCCCGGGCCTCGCCCCTTCGCCGCCGATCTTCGTCCCGCCGTCCGACAATATTTTCCTCTGGCATTTCCTGTTCAACCAGATTCTGGACCTGCCCGAGTTCCTCACCTCGGGCCGCGAGAAAGAGTATCTCGGCTTCATCTTCGACAAATGGTCTCATCGGCGCGACCGCGTCGCCGCGGATGTCTATGCCGCGGCCTATGGGACGCCGGGGGGCCTTCGCGCAGGCTTCGCCTATTACCGCGCCATTCCCGAGACAATTCGGCAAAATCGCGAGCGCGCGAGCCGACCATTGACGGCGCCGGTTCTCGCGATCGGCTGCGAACATGCGACAGCGGACGCGCCGATCGAGACGCTTCGTCCACATGCGACGGATTTACGTGGCGAGATCATCCGCGATTGCGGGCATTTCGTCATGGAGGAGGCGCCACGAGAATTCAACGCTCAGCTCATTCCCTTCTTCCTCGAGGAGAGCGTCCCATGACGATCGACGCCGACATCGCTGCGCTTCTGGCGCGCGCGCCGGTCACGCCGCCCGCCTCTCTCGAAAGCCTTCGCGCGGAAACCGATCTTGCGCTGCGATCTATGCAAGGCGCATTGGAAGAGATCGAGCGGATCGACGATTTCGCGGTAGAAGAAGGCGAATACGACGCCGCCATTCCCGTTCGCGCCTATCGACCGCTCGGGACGACGTGCGACACGCCGCCAGCCATTGTTTTCGCCCATGCCGGCGGCTGGCGCCTCTGTTCCCTCGACTCTTATGATAACCCTTGCCGCGCCCTCGCCAACGCCACGGGCTGCGTCGTTTTCTCGGTCGGCTATCGGCTCGCGCCGGAACATCCCTACCCTGCTCCGCTCGAAGACGTGTATCGCGCCCTTTGCTGGGTCGTCGCTCATGCGGGTGAATTGCGGATCGACAAGAATCGAGTTGCCATCGGAGGCGACAGCGCCGGGGGAAATCTCGCCGCTGGAGCGGCTCTGCTCGCGCGTGATCGACGCGGTCCGACGATTGCGCATCAGCTTCTCGTCTATCCGGCGCTCGACACCGATCACGACACGCCGTCTTATCGGAAATTCGCAGAGGGATATTATCTCACTCGCGACGTCATGAAGCAGTGCTGGAGCGATTATCTGGGCGAGCTCTTATCGGCGCCGCCCGTCTACGCCGCGCCGCTGCGGGCGGAGCTGCGCGGCTTGCCGTCGGCGACGATTCTGGTCAGCGAATATGATCCGCTGCGCAGCGAGGGGGAAGCCTATGCGCGCAAGCTCGAAGACAGTGACGTTTCGGCTACGCTCATTCGCCTCGACGGAATGATCCACGCCTGCATCCATATGCTCGGCGTGGCGCCGGCCGCCTCCACTCTTTTCGTTCATGCCGGTCGGGAAATCCGCAACACGTTCGGACTTGAGCCGAGGTGACAAAGCCCAAACGCTCGGCCCACCGTTCGACAAGCGTCGCCCAGTCGTTTCTAAAATGAATGTCTCGCGTCGTGCGGACGAGGAGCGCAGCCTTGCGGAGGTCCATTTTATCAATATACTAATACCATCGATTACATCGATATATATAGGCAAGGGAGCGCCGACAATGCCTGTTTCATGGTCCGCCTCAGCGCGACAGATTTATTCGACGGTTGCTTTCTGCGCCCTCGCCGCCGCAGTCCTTTCCCCTGTTTCGACGCTCGCCCAAGATGCTCAGGTGGAAGACGTTCATGTCGGCGCTCGCGTCGATCAGCCGACGCGAGAAGAGGCCAGACAGCTGACGAATGCTCCGCGTTCCGTCGCTGTCGTCAATGGCGCCAAGGCGGAAGAAGAGCATCTCGAGCGATTGTCGGATTTTTCACAGTTCGTTCCGAACTATCGGCCCCAGGAAGGAAATCCGGTCACGACAAGACCGGCGATCCGTGGAGTCAGCAGCGCCATCGGTCTCCTGAGCCGCAGCTCGGGCAATTCGGTCGGCGCGGAATTCGACACGGGATTTATTCTCGACAATGTCTTCTGGAAATATGTCGGCTTCCAGGGCACCGACTTCATCGATCTCCGCTCGTTCGAGCTCGCGCTCGGCCCGCAGGGAACCGCCGGCGGAAAAAATACGACCGTAGGCAATGTCGTCATCCAGACGCAGCTGCCCTCCTTCGAACGCGCTGCGACATTCGAAAGCTCTTTCGCCAACTACGCGCATTTCATCGAAAAGCTGAACGTCACCGGCCCGATTGTCGACGACAAGCTCGCCTATCGGCTGGCGCTCTTCGTCGACAAAGGCAATGGTTGGATCAGAGATCAGCTGACCGGCGCCGACTATCTCAACGACAATCGCTGGGGAGCGCGTGGACAGCTGCTCTATGTCGGCGACAATGTCACGGATCGTCTGATCTTCAATTATAACGCTCAATACGAATACAGCACCACCAACACCTTCGCCACAGGGCCCTTCGCCGATTCCTTTCTGGTCTACGCCAACGGAACGTTGCCGGCCCGCACTTTCGCTCAGAATGTCGCCTCGAGGCTGGGAAAGCCGATCCTCACCTATGATCCCTACCGCCCCTACGCCACCAGCGCAGGCACATTCACCGGACGCAATTACACGGTTTCGAACGAGCTGAACTGGGCGATCGACGAAAACACACTGACATCGATCACGGCTTACGGCCGTTCACGGATTCTCGCGCACAATCCGATCGGCAATCAAGAACTCGAAATTTCGGGCGGCGGCCTCAGTCCTTACGTCGATCAGTTCTCGCAGGAGCTTCGCCTCTCCTCGCCACGCGAGAAGACGCTCGAATGGGTCACGGGTCTCTATTCGCTCTATGAGAACGCTTGGAGCCGGAGCACCAGCGTCTTCGGCGCCGATGCGGCGGCTTGGTATAGCCGGCCGGCTCTGCAACGCGGCCTCCAGAACAATCGCGACAGCAAATCGCGCACCTTCAGCCTGGCGGGCTATGGCCAAGCAACCTATCACATAGACGACGCCTGGGCGCTCGCCTTCGGCCTGCGCGACAGCTACGAAGTCAAAGAAGGCTCCGTCTTCAGCTGGGATCAGCTCTACGCCAATCAATTTACATTCGCCCAGCAGGAGGCCGCCATTCGCGCCGGCGGCGGCCAGCCCTTCTTCGACACCGGCGGCCAGACGAAGACATTCAACTCGGTCACCGGGATCCTCAATCCGCAATACAGGCTGAACGACAATCTTCTCTTCCATGCCCTCGTCGCGCGCGGCGAGAAATCCGGCGCGATCAACAACGCCGCCCAGCCGATCCTCGACGGCTCGCTGAATTTCAAAGGCTGGCAGCCGCTCATCACCAAGCCCGAGACCTCTTGGGATTATGAAATCGGCCTCAACACGAATTGGCTGGACAATCGCCTCGTCGCCAATTTCAATTTCTACTGGAACGACATCTATAATTTCCAGACGAGCCTCACCGACGCCTCTTACGCGGACAGCACGGGGCAGCCGATCCGCACATCCTATCTCGGCAATGTCGGTCATCTCCGGCTGCGCGGCTTCGAATTCGTCGGCCGATGGAGCCCGTTGGAGCGCCTGTGGCTCTCCTTCAACGGCGCCTATACGGAAGCGCGCTGGATCGACTACGCCAACGCCACGCCGCCGGCCGACTGGATCTGGCCGGCGACCGCGGGCTCGCTCGCCGCGCCTCTCACTCTGTCGCGCTCCAACACGCGCTGGGAGAACCTGCCGATCTGGTCGTTCAACGTCGGCGCGAATTACGACCAGCCGCTCGGAGCGCTATTCCGTGATTTCGGGACGGAGTGGGACCGCCCGGTCACCGGCTTCGGCTACGTCAATGTCGCCTGGCAAGACAAGACGCAACTCACCGATCCGCACTCGGTGTTTCAATTTTGGCAGCCTCCGTTCGCCATTGTGAACGCGGGCCTCGGCCTCAGAACCGACGACGAGCGCTACAGCCTTTCGGTCTGGGCGAAGAATGTCTTCGACGAGCGGCCGATCTATTCCTGGTCGCCCGGCGACGCCAGCAATCCCGCATCGGTCGGACTGCCCATCAGGCCACGCACATATGGGGGCACGTTGCGCGTCAAGCTGTACTGACAATTTCGAGACGAGTCGCGCGACGCTCCCGTCCTTTGTTCGATTAATGAACGAGCCGACTCGTCTCGTGACGACGGACAAAAAATGACGGGAGGCCCGTCGGGCGCCGAAGGCTCGAGCGCGGAGGCCGGGTCAGAAAAGCCGGCTCTCGCGTCTTCGCGGCTGCGGCTCGTCTCCTGCGATCGTCGTGCGTGTAATCAATCGTCCGCTCTCTGGCGCATAGGGGGTCACGCGGCGCATCACGCCGGTATTGTCGAAGATCAGCAGATCGCCGACCTCCCATTGGTGGCGATAGACGTAGCGAGGCTGCGTCGCCCATTCCATGAGGTCGCGCAGCAGCATGCGGCCTTCATCCGTGTCGGCGCCGTCCACATGCGAGACCGCGCTGCCGAGCATGAGCGACTTGCGGCCCGATTTTTTGGTCCACACCAGCGGATGGACCTTGGGCGCATGGCTGCGCCATCGACGCAATTCCTCATAGGAGGGCGTGGGATCGATCAGCCATTGCGCCGTCTCGACAGTGTGGACGACATGGAGATCGCCGATCGATGTCTTCACCGTGTGCGGCATTTCTTCCCAAGCGACGCAGATGTTGCAGAATTCGGTCTGCCCTCCCCTCGCCGACAGCCGTCTCGCATTGAGAATGGAGGCTGCGGGCGGCGCATCGTCGGTGGCGCCGTCGATGCGCCAATGGAACGAGCCTCTCACATATTCCGCAGCGGCGGGGCTCGCCGCTTCGTCGAGCGTGATCCGAAACAGGCCGTCATCGCCCTGCGGCGACAGTTCGCCGAGGGTTCGAGTGAAGGCGCGCTGCTGCGCATCGTCGAGATGGAGGCCGCGAAAGACGAGAACGCCGCGCCGCTCCAAAAGATCGCGAATTTCCGTCGCGTGACGGCCGCTCAGCAAGGACGCGGCGTCGATCTCGACCTGTGCGCCAATATTCGGCGTGAGGTCGAGAGCCTGCAATTTCGTTTCGGCCGAGGACGACCTCATGGGGATGTTCTCCGAGCGACAGCAGCCGAATTGACCGGGATCGACGAGTTCGCCCGGCTCGAGATAGGGCGCGGAAGCGATGCTGGAATGGGCGGAACCTCGCCGGGAGTTTCGCCCCCGGCTCACCGCGTCAGAATTAGCGCCTATTTTAAAAACCGTCCAGATGGTTTGTTTATATGCAGACCCCAATGCTGCGCGCTTTCCCGCGTCGAATCAGCGATCTGCTATTCGCTCGACGCGGATGGCGCCGGGGAGCCGTCGGCCGTCTCGGTCCGCTCGGCCCAGGAGGCCTCATCGAGCAGACGATCGAACAGGCGGTCGCGCTCCTCCTCGCCGAGCGGGCAAAGGCCCAGCAGCGCGCTCATCGCCAGGCCGCGCGCCGCCGCCCAGCGCAGCAGCGCCAAATCCTGATCTTTCGCCTCCGCCTTGATCGCCTCCAGCGATTCTGCATCGCTCTCGCGCGCGATCGAGAGCAGGCTCGGATCCTGCCCTAGGGCGCCGAAAATCGCGAAAGCGACCGGTTGCGGCTCGACCAGCGTTTGACGCAGCGTCGCGATTTGCGCGGCGAGATGCGGCGAAGCCTGACCGGCGCCGTGCTCGGCCATATAGGCGCGCGAAAAATCCGCGAAATAGTCGATCTGATGCTCGAGCAGGGCCTTGAGCACGGCCTCCTTGGTGCGGAACTGATGCATCAGCCCGCCTTTGCTGACGCCGCTCTCGCGGGCGATCGCGTCCAGCGTCAAGCGCCCCGGCCCCTCGCGCGCGATGATCGCCAGCGCGGCCTGGATGACCGCCTTGCGGGTTCGTTGCGACCTCGACGCGTTGTCCATGTCCCCTCGCGTGATCTGCGCCGCGCCACAGAGCCGGCGCTCTCTCACATATAGCGCGCTCCGCGATCGGATTGGAGCGTAGCGCCGACATTGGCGCCCACATTGGAGGGACTCCATTCGACTACAGAGCGCGACGTCAGGGAAAGCATTTGCCGAAGGCCGCGAGCAGCCGCGGATCGCCGCGCAGCCTGATCTGGAGCGTGACCAGCGCCCATAGCAGGCTCCGCTCCTTACGCAGAAAGCGCAGCCAGCTCTGCGCATCGGCGCGGATCGACAGATCCGCCTTTCCGACCAGCCCCTCCTCCACCTCGAGCCGGCCATTGGCGATGCGCACGGTGAGATCCTTGCGCTCGGCTCCGCTGAAGGCGAAGTGATAGACCGCCGAGAGGCCGGCCGCCCGCTTCCTCTGAAACCGCAGCGACAGGCCGCGCGCGAAGCTCGCAATGGAGGCGGCGCGCAAGCCATTGGCGACGCGCTTCACGCTCTTGTGCGGAAAGCGGCGCTTCACATAGTCCTCGGCGTCCGAATGCGGCGTCACATAGATCGTCTCCTCCTTCTTCTTCAGCGGATCGACGATGGCTTCCACAAAGCCCTTACGATCGTCGCGATAGGCGCCGATCACATCCTCGCCCGCCGGACAGACGGCGAGACAATAGGCGGCTTTGTAATTCGGCCCATAGGCGAGGCTCTGCCACATGGAGACGGTTTCCGCATCCGAGACCTTGCCGCGATAGGAGGCGGCGCTTTTCGCATCGGCGATCGTCTCCGCCCAATCCATGAATCCGCCCATGAACTCGCGATAATTATGCGTGTAGCAGGCGGCGAAATCGAAGCCTCCGTCCGGCGCTATCGCGCCCGTCGGACAGGCGGCGACGCAGAGCTTGCAGGAGAGGCAGGGATTGTAATCGAGCGGGCGCGAATAGGAATCGAGCGCGACATCGACGACCATCGTCCCGAGCAGAATAAAATTGCCGAATTTCGGATGAATGACATTGCGATGCACGCCCATCTTGCCGAGGCCGGCGGCGACCGCGACGGGCTTATGCGAGATCACCCACATTTTATTGGGCCAGCGCGCCGCCTCCATCGGAAAGGCCATGGCGGGATAGGCGGCTCGATGTCCCAAATCCTCGAGCATTCGCGTCAGCCGATGCGACACCGCATCGGTCTCGTCGCCGACGCGGTGAAACTCGACATTGGCGGACGAGCGCGCGGGGCTGCGGACATTTTCGCGATTCATCCTCATCACGAAAGAGACGAGCGTGCGCGCAAAGGGAAAAGCGGCGAGAATTCCAGCGCGCTCGAAAGCGATCGCCGGATCGTCGATGGAGACGAAGCCGACATCGTCGGCGCCGGCGGAGAGCGCCATCTCGCGCAAGCGTCGCGCCTCGAAAGCCGGGGCGATCGCCGGCGACGATTGCGTTTCGTGAGCTTCGACAGACATGTGCATATGCCCCTTTTTGCTTGCGCGAAAACTGGACCGCGAGCCTTCACGCTCGCTCTCGCTCCACCCGGAACATCACTCTTCCTGAACGGCGGCGGCGAGCGCGCGCAGTTCCGCGACGAGATGCGCCAATCTCTCGGCGCCGAATTTTGCTTCCGCCTTGGTCTGCGCCGCGCGCCACAGCGGCAGCGCTATGGCCAAAGTGGCGCGGCCCTGCTTGGTCAGCGTCACCTCGCGCGTGCGGCGATCCTCGCCCGCCTTCACGCGCAGCAGCCCACGCTTTTCCATCACCGCCAGATTGCGCGCGAGCGCACTGCGATCCAGCACGAAAGCCTCGGCGAGCTTGCTGACCGTCCAGCCTTCCGCCATCGAGCAGGCGACGAGCAGAGAATATTGCGTCGGCTCGAGATCGAGCCCGGAAAGACTCTCCGCATAGAGCTTGCCGACCGCGCGCGCCGCGCGCCGCACATTGGCGACGGCGCAGCTTTGCGCGCAAGCGCTGACTTCGGCCGGATCGGGCTCGTTCATAAGATAGGTGCATATGCCCCTATCGTGCCGACGTCAAGCACGACGAGGCAATCTGGTGAAGGGCAATTACCCTCGCCCTCATGCTGAGGAGGTCGCGCAGCGACCGTCTCGAAGCACGAGGGCGAGCTCCAGAAGGCGGAGCATGAAGCTCAGGCGATGACGGTGAGACGCCGCGCGGCGCGCGTCACGCCCGTGTAGAGCCAGCGCGCGCGATGCTCACGAAAGGCGAAGGATTCGTCGAAGAGCGCGACATCGTCCCATTGCGAGCCCTGCGATTTGTGCACGGTGAGGCAATAGCCGAAATCGAACTCATCCGTATCCTTGCGCTGCGCGTAAGGAATCTCGGCGTCGCCGCCTTCGAAGAATTGCGGCAGCACGCCGACGCGCTGGAACTTTCCCGCCATCTCCTCGGGCTCGACGAGCAGGCGCACCTTGCCGCGCCGCAGAGCGCCGGCGCTCTTCACCTTGAACAGCGCGCCATTGAGCAGGCCCTTCTTGCGATTATTGCGCAGGCAGACCAGCTTCTCGCCCGATTGCGGCAGCGAGCCAGTGAAGCCGCGCAATTGCCGCAGGCGATTATTATAGGCGCGGCGCGTGCGATTGAGCCCGACGAGCACCTGATCGGCGTTGGTGACGAGCGCAGGGTCGAGCGCGTCGCGCCGCACCACTTGCGTCTCGCCATAGACGCCATAATCGAGCCGTCCGCCCTCGCGAATAATCATGGAGAGACGCACGATCGGATTGTCCGCCGCTTGGCGATGCACTTCCGTCAGCATCACATCGGGCTCGGCCTCGGTGAAATAGCCGCCGCCCTTCACCGGCGGCAATTGCGCCGGATCGCCCAGCACCAGCACTTTCTTGCCGAAGGAGAGAAGATCGCGGCCGAGTTCCTCATCGACCATGGAGCATTCGTCGATGATGATGAGCTTGGCTTTCGCCGCGTCGCTGTCCTCGTTCAGCTCGAAGGCGGGCTCCTCCGTCTCCGTATCGGTGGCGCGATAGATGAGGCTGTGAATCGTGCGCGCATCCTTGCAGCCCTTGGAGCGCATCACCAACGCCGCCTTGCCGGTGAAGGCGCCGAAAACGACATCGCCGTCGACGCTCTCGGCGATATATTGCGCCAGCGTCGATTTGCCCGTGCCGGCATAGCCGAACAGACGAAACAGCTGCGCGCGGCCGTCCTTCAGCCATGCGGCGACGGCCGAGAGCGCGCGCTCCTGTTCATTGGTCCAGACGGGCATGGGGTTCTTGACGATTCGTGGATGATCGGGCCGACAGGATGACGAAAGCCGCGAGCCGCCGCAAGTGTCGTGAACAGCCGTTGTCGTAAGCCGTCCTCATGCAGAATGGGCGCTTCCTTCTCCCGCCTGCGGGAGAAGGTGGCCCTCGCGTCAGCGAGGTCGGATGAGGGCTCACTGCGGCGGCCGGAATCACGGAATATATTCACGGCCCCTCATCCGACCTCGCTTCGCGAGGCCACCTTCTCCCACAAGTGGGAGAAGGAGTCGCGCGTCGAGGCCCGCGCGCTATTTGTTCAGCTTCCCCTTCACCACTTTCGTCCCCGCCTTGCCCGCCATCGATCGCGGCGCGGGGCGCGACAGCGGCCGCGCTTCGCCGCCGCCGAAATTATGCGGCCCCATATCGGCGTCGGTCGGCTTGCGGGCGCGCGTGCCGGAGATCGCGGGCGCCTCCCCTCCCCGCCCGCGCGGGCGCATCAGCGGATTGGCCTCGGCGAGAAGCTCGGCGCGTTGCAGGCGCGAAATCTCGTCGCGCAACCGCGCGGCCTCCTCGAAGGCGAGATCGGCGGCGGCCGCCTTCATGCGCTTCTCGAGATCGGCGAGCGTCGCCTGCATATTGTGCCCCGGCGCCAGTTCCGAGAGGCCGGCGTCCACGGTCACATGATCCTGCTCGGCGAGCGAGCCGAGAATATCGGCGATGTCGCGCTTTATGCTCGCGGGCGTGATGCCGTGCTCGGCGTTATAGGCCTGCTGCTTGGCGCGGCGGCGGTCGGTCTCGTCCATGGCGCGCTTCATCGAGCCGGTGATCGTATCCGCATAGAGGATCACGCGTCCGTCGACATTGCGCGCGGCGCGGCCGATCGTCTGCACCAGCGACGTCTCCGAGCGCAGGAATCCTTCCTTATCGGCGTCGAGAATGGCGACGAAGCCGCATTCGGGAATGTCCAATCCCTCGCGCAGCAGATTGATGCCGACGAGCACGTCAAAGGCGCCGAGGCGCAGATCGCGAATGATCTCGATGCGCTCGATCGTGTCTATGTCCGAATGCATGTAGCGCACGCGCACGCCATTCTCGTGCAGATATTCGGTCAAGTCCTCCGCCATGCGCTTGGTCAGCACGGTGACGAGCGAGCGATAGCCGGCGTCGCTCACCGCCTTCACCTCGCCGAGAAGATCATCGACCTGCGAACGCGCCGGGCGTATCTCCACCGGCGGATCGATGAGGCCGGTCGGGCGAATGACCTGCTCGACGAAGACGCCGCCCGTGCGCTCCAGCTCCCAATCGCCCGGCGTCGCCGAGACAGCGACCGATTGCGGACGCATCGCGTCCCATTCCTCGAAACGCAAAGGACGATTGTCCATGCAGGATGGCAGGCGAAAGCCATATTCGGCGAGCGTCGCCTTGCGGCGAAAATCGCCCTTGTACATGGCGCCGATCTGCGGAATGCTCACATGGCTCTCGTCGGCGAAGACGATGGCGTTATCGGGCAGATATTCGAACAGAGTCGGCGGCGGCTCGCCGGGCTTGCGGCCGGTGAGATAGCGCGAGTAATTCTCGATGCCGGCGCAAGAGCCGGTCGCCTCCATCATCTCGAGATCGAAGCGCGTGCGCTGCTCCAATCGCTGTGCCTCGACGAGACGACCAGCATTGTTCAGCTCGCCGAGCCGTCCGCGCAATTCGTCCTTGATCGCCTTGATCGATTGCAGCAGCGTCGGGCGCGGCGTCACATAATGCGAATTGGCGTAGACCTTCACGAATTCCAGGTCTTGCGTCTTCTTCCCCGTCAGCGGATCGAACTCGCAGATCGACTCCACCTCATCGCCGAAAAAGGAGATACGCCAGCCGCGATCTTCATAGTGGGCTGGGAAAATATCGACCGTATCGCCGCGCACGCGAAACGTGCCGCGCGTGAAATCGGAGCCGATGCGGCGATATTGCAGAGCGACGAGATCAGTGACGAGCTGGCGCTGCTCCAATTTCTCGCCCAGGCTGACGCCGAATGTCATCGCCGTATAGGTCTCGACAGAGCCTATGCCATAGATGCAGGAGACCGAAGCGACGATGATGACGTCGTCGCGTTCGAGCAGCGAGCGCGTGGCGGCATGGCGCATGCGGTCGATCTGCTCGTTCACCGAGGATTCTTTCTCGATGTAGGTGTCGGTGCGCGGCACATAGGCTTCGGGCTGATAATAATCGTAATAGGACACGAAATATTCGACGGCGTTATTGGGGAAAAAGCTCTTGAACTCGCCATAGAGCTGAGCGGCGAGCGTCTTATTGGGCGCCAGCACCAGCGCCGGCCGCTGCGTGCACGCGATCACCTGCGCCATCGTGTAGGTCTTGCCGGAGCCGGTGACGCCGAGCAGCACCTGATCGCGCTCATTCGCCTCTATGCCGGCGACCAGCTCCTCGATCGCCTGGGGCTGATCGCCGCGCGGCTCGTAATCGGAGACGAGATCGAATTTGACGCCGCCTTCGCTCTTCTGCGGCCGCTCCGGCCGATGCGGCGTCCAAGGCTTCTTCTCGCGCAGATTGGGATCGCCGAGCTTCAGCAGTTGCTCGAGGCTCTCCATCGTCGCCGAAACGCCGCCCGCCCCGCCGAGATCGAGCCTGTCGACAAGCTCGCCATCGACCGCGCCGGCGTCATAGGCCGCCTGCGGCGCCTCCTCGAAGCCAGCCTGCCGCTCGGCGAGGCCCGGATTGAGCAGCGCCTGCAAATGCGGCGCGATCGGCGACACCTCGGGCTTGGCGGCCTTGGCGCGCGTCGGCTTCGCGGGGTTTTTGGGCTTTTTCGGAGGAGAGGCCATGGCCGCGAATATGGCCCCGGAATCGCGCTTTTGGAAGCGAAAAGCGATCCGCCGCGCCGGTCTCACGCCGGCTCCTCGGCCCCCACCCTTTCTTGCGCTCCGCCACGCCGCGCGCCCTCCTCATCGGCCTGCCGCTGGCGACGCCACATAGCGGCATAGGCGCCGTTCTTCTCCAGCAATTGCCGATGCGCGCCGCGCTCGACGATGCGGCCGCGATCGAGGAACAGAATTTCATCCGCATCAACGACGGTGGAAAGGCGATGCGCAATGACCAGCGTCGTGCGGCCGCGCGAGACGCGCGCCAGCGCCTCTTGAATCTCATGCTCCGTGAAGCTGTCGAGCGCCGAGGTCGCCTCGTCGAGAATGAGCAGCGGCGGGCCTTTCAAAATCGTGCGCGCAATGGCGACGCGCTGCTTCTCGCCGCCCGAGAGCTTCAGCCCGCGCTCGCCGACCTGCGCCTCATAGCCGTCGGGAAGCGAGCGGATGAAGCTGTCGATCTGCGCGAGACGCGCCGCCTCGCGCACCTCCTCCATGCTCGCGTCCCAGCGGCCATAGCGTATGTTGTAGGCGATGCTGTCGTTGAACAGCACCGTATCCTGCGGCACCATGCCGATGGCCTCGCGCAGCGAGCGTTGGGTGACGGCGGAAATATCCTGCCCATCGATGGTGATGCGTCCCGCCTGCGGCTCGTAGAAGCGGAACATCAGCCGCGAGATCGTCGATTTTCCCGCGCCCGAGGGGCCGACGATGGCGATGGTCGCGCCGGGCTCCGCAGTGAAGCTCACGCCCTGCAGGATCGGCCGCTTGCTGTCATAGGCGAAGACGACATCGTCGAAGACGATGCGCCCTTCCCTCACCTCGAGGTCCTGCGCGCCGGGACGATCGGCGATCTCCGGCTGCTGCGACAGAATGGCGAACATTTTTTCTATGTCGACGATCGCCTGCCGCGTCTCGCGATAGAGCGTGCCCATGAAATTGAGCGGCTGATAGAGCTGGATCATCATGGCGTTGACCAGCACGAAATCGCCGACGCTGTTGCGCCCGCTGCGCACGCCCTGCACGCAGAGGACCATCATGACGGCGAGGCCGATCGTGTAGATCACCGCCTGTCCGGCGTTGAGCAGAGCGAGCGAAATATAAGAGCGTATGCTGGCGTTCTCATAGATCGCCATGGATTTGTCATAGCGCTCCGCCTCGCGCCGTTCGGCGACGAAATATTTCACCGTCTCATAGTTCAGCAGGCTGTCGATCGCCTTCACATTGGCGTCGACGTCGCTCTCGTTCATCGAACGGCGAATGGCGATGCGCCAATTGGTGGCGACGAGCGTGTAGCCGAGAAAAGCCGCGATCGTCGCCATGGCGACCAACGCATAATCCCAATCGAATTGCACGCTGAGCACACCGACGACGAGCGCGAACTCGACGATTGTCGGAACCGCCGTCGACATCACGAGCCGCGTCAGCGTCTCTATGCCGTCGCGACCGCGCTCCAGCACGCGCGTCAAGCCGCCGGTCTTGCGGCCGATGTGAAAGCGCAACGACAATTGATGCATATGCACGAAGACGTGATTTGCGAGGCGCCGCACCGCATGCATGGCGACGGCCGCGAAAAGCGCGTCGCGCGCCTGCGTCAGCAGCGCATAGAGCGCCCGCAGCACGCCATAGAGAATGGTGAAGCCGACGGCGCCGCCGAGCAGCGTCGGGACCGCCGCATCGCCGGCGAGGCCGTCCGCCGCCCATTTGAAGGCGAAAGGAACCGCCATGTTCACCAATTTTCCGACGAGCAGCAGAGCGAGCGCGATCAGCACGCGTCGCTCGAGGTCGCGGCGGCCTTTCGGCCATATATAGGGCCAGAGGTTGCGAATGGTCGCGACGAGGGAATCGCGCTGAAGCGGTTGTTCCAGCGTCTCGGCCGCCCCATGTAATGAAACTTGCGCCGAAACCTGCTCTTCTTCTCCATCGACCTGTCGCATCACCCTTTTCCAGTCCTTCCCGTGGAGGCGCCGCTATGACATCCGGCATTCATATAAGAGGTTTGGAGCGCGAACGCACGAATGCAACGGTCACGCTGCCGATCGGTGCCGGCCTTGACGCCGCGGCGTCGGCGAGCCATCAAGCAAAAATGAACGACATTCGAAAAATCGAACGTGTCTGCGTCTATTGCGGCTCCTCCACCGGCGATGATCCTATCTACGTCCATGCTGCGGAAGCGCTGGGCGCGGCGCTGGCGCGCGAAGGCATGGATCTCGTCTTCGGCGGCGGCTCCTGCGGCCTGATGGGCGCCGTCGCGCGCGCCACTCTGGCGCAGGGCGGCAAGGTCACTGGAATTATTCCGAGCTTTCTCGACGAGCGCGAGATCGCGCTCTCCTCCGTCACCGAGCTGGAGGTCGTGCCGGACATGCATACGCGCAAGCGTCTGATGTTCGAGAAGTCCGACGCTTTCGTGGCGCTGCCGGGCGGCATAGGCACGCTCGAGGAGCTGACCGAGCAATTGACCTGGATACAGCTCGGCCGCCACAGCAAGCCGCTCGTCATCGCCGACATCGGCGGCTTTTGGAAGCCGCTGCTCTCGCTCTTCGCGCATATGCACAACGCCGGCTTCATCCGCCCGGGATATGAGGTGCGCTATCTCGTCGCCGAGCGCATAGAGGATGTGATCCCCATGCTGCGCGCGACGCGCGTCGCCAAGAGCGAAGGCGACGAGGCGGCCATAGAGAAGCATTTTTGAAGGCGCGCGACTAGACCGCGCCCGATCTGACCAGCTTATAGACGATGGCGTCGACCAGCGCCTCGAAAGACGCGTCGACGACATTGGGCGAGACGCCGACGGTGGACCATATCTCCCCCTTGGCGTCCGCGCATTCGACCAGCACGCGCGTCACCGCATCGGTGCCGCCCTGAAACACGCGCACGCGATAATCGACGAGCTTCACATCCTCGATGAAGGATTGATATTTGCCGAGATCCTTGCGCAACGCCACATCGAGCGCATTGATCGGACCATTGCCCTCGGCCGCGGAAATGGTCGAGCGCCCGTCTATGCGCAGCTTGACGATCGCCTCGGCGCCCGCCTCCTCCGCGCCGATATTGGCGCCGAAGCGGCGATCGACGGCGACGCTATAGCGCTCAATGTCGAAATAATGCGGAACCTCGCCGAGCACGCGCTTGGCGAGCAGATAGAAGGATGCGTCGGCGCCCTCATACGCGTAGCCTTGCGCCTCCTTCTCCTTCACCTCCTCCAGCAGGCGCGTGAGCCGCGGGTCGTCCTTCGCGAGCGAAATTCCCAATCGCTCCAGCTCGGCGACGATATTGGATCTGCCGGCCTGATCCGACACTAGCACGCGGCGCTGATTGCCGACACTCTCCGGCGGCACATGCTCGTAAGTGCGCGGATCGGTCAGCACGGCGGAGGCGTGAATGCCGGCCTTGGTGGCGAAGGCGCTGGCGCCGACGTAAGGCGCGTGGCGATTGGGCGCGCGATTGAGCAATTCGTCGAGCGCATGGCTGGTGCGCGTCAAATGCGTCAGGCTCTCGCGCGTCACGCCGATCTCGAAACGATCCGAGAATTCACTCTTCAGCAGAAGATTTCCGATGATCGTCGTCAGATTGGCGTTGCCGCAGCGCTCGCCGAGCCCATTGAGCGCGCCTTGAATCTGCCGCGCGCCGCCGCGCACCGCGGCCAGCGAGACGGCGACCGCCTGCCCCGTATCATCATGCGCATGTATGCCGAGCTTGGCGCCTGGAATGACGCGCGCGACCTCCGCCACGATGCGCTCCACCTCATTAGGCTGCGAGCCGCCATTCGTGTCGCAGAGCACGATCCATCTCGCGCCGGCCTCATGCGCGGCATTGGCGCAGGCCAGCGCATAATCGCGATTGTCCTTATAGCCGTCGAAGAAATGCTCGCAATCGACGAGCACTTCCTTGCCGCGCGCGACGGCGGCGGCGACAGATTGACGAATGCCGTCGAGATTATCCTCGAGCGTGGAGCGCAACGCGACGCGCACCTGATAGTCCCAGGCCTTGGCGACGAAGGTCACGCAATCGCAATCGGCGTCCAGCAGAGCGGCGACGCCGGGATCGTTGGACGCCGAGCGACCCTGCCGGCGCGTCATGCCGAAAGCGGCGAAATGCGCCTTCAAGGGCGGGCGTTTCGCGAAAAACTCGGTGTCCAGCGGATTGGCGCCGGGATAGCCGCCCTCGATGTAATCGAGGCCGAGCTCGTCGAGCATTGCGGCGATCTGGCGCTTGTCGGCGAGCGAGAAATCGACGCCGGTCGTCTGCGCGCCATCGCGCAGCGTCGTGTCGAAGAGCGTCAGCCTCTCCCGTGTCATTGCGTTGCAGCCTTGCTCTCGAGTTGCTTCTTCATCGTGGTGTTGCCGAGCCATTCGCCGCGCAGCTCGCGCATGTTGCGCTGATAGGCGACATAGCCGCGCGCGGCGAAGAAATCGCGCGCAGCATCGGAAGCGTCGACGCTGATCTCGCGCGTTCCACGCGCGGCGGCGAGCTTTTCCATGGCGTCGGCGAGCGCCGAGCCGACGCCGCGCCGCGCCGCGCGCGGATGCACGTAGAGCATGTCGAAGAGACTATTGTCGCGCAGCGCGGCGAAGCCGGCGATCTCGCCGTCGAGCGAGGCGACAATGGTCAGCGCGCCGGCGAGCTTCTTGGCGAAAGCCTCTTCGTCATCGGCGGCGGCGGCCCAGGCGGCGAGCTGGTCCTCGCCGTAATCTTCGGCGGCGAGCGTCTCTATGCTCGCGCGAAACAATTGCGCGAGGCGCGGCGCATCGGTCGGCAGAAAGGGACGAAGCCCGGGAGCGGAAGCGGAGCGCGCCATGGCTAGATCAGCTCGAAAGCCACGAGCACATGCCATGCGGCGACGGCTGCGAGCGCGAGGATGATGAGCTTGAACACGAGATAAGACGCCCAATGCCCCGGAAAGGGCAGAAATCTGCGCCAGTCGTTCTTAAGCATGGGCGTGGTCTCCAAAAGGCGAAATCTCAGCGCGAGATTCCTTCTCCCACTCGTGAGAGAAGGTGGCCTCGCAAAGCGAGGTCGGATGAGAGTCCGCGAACATATCCAACGATTCCCGCCGCCGCAGCGAGCCCTCATCCGACCCGGCCAAAAGCCCGTCGCTTGCGACGGGCGTCCTCTTGGACGCCCTATGGCCGGGCCACCTTCTCCCCCAGAGCGGGAGAAGGAGTCGCGCGTCTTGATTGTTGGAAATCGATCGGGATTCGTGAGCCGTCGTCATGGAGGTCTCACTCCGATCGAAACGCGCAATCGTCGCGCGCGCATCCTTCTCCCATTTATGGGAGAAGGTGGCCTCGCAAAGCGAGGTCGGATGAGGGTCCGCGACGATATCCAACGATTCAAGTCGCTGCAGCGAGCCCTCATCCGACCCGACTTCGTCGGGCCACCTTCTCCCCCAAAGCGGGAGAAGGAGTCGCGCGCTGAGATCGTTGGATAATGTTCGGGCGCAGTGAAGCCTCATCGCTTCACCTCCCATGTCGTCGTGCCGTCCTTATTGTCCTTCAGCGCAACGCCCATGGCCGCGAGCTTGTCGCGTATGCGGTCTGACTCGGACCAGTTTTTCGCTGCGCGAGCGGCGAGACGACTCGAAATCAATGCGGAAACCTGCTCCGCATCCACCGCCTGTTTCGTCTCGCCTTCGACCCATTGCCGATAGGCGCGAATATCTATGCCGAAGAGCTTCAACGCCCCATCGAGCGCGGCGGCGTCCAGCTCGTGCAGAGACGCCAGAGCCAGCGGCGTGTTGAGATCGTCGGCGAGCGCATTCAAAACCTCGCCTGCTGCCGTGGGCCCAGCGGAGACCTCGCCGATCTGCGCGCTCCATTTGCGCAGGCTCGCCTCAGCCTCCTCGAGCGCCTTCACGGTGAAATCGATCGGCTGGCGATAATGCGTGCGCAGCATGGCGAGGCGCAGCACCTCGCCCGGCCATTTCCGCCCGCCGAAATTCTCCGTGTGCAGAAGCTCGTTTATCGTCACGAAATTCCCCAGGCTCTTGGACATTTTCTCGCCCTCGACCTGCAGGAATCCATTGTGCATCCAGTAATTCGCCATCGCCTCATGGCCGAAGGCGCAGCGCGTCTGGGCGATCTCGTTCTCGTGATGCGGGAAGACGAGATCGATGCCGCCGCCGTGAATGTCGAAAACCTCGCCCAAATGCTTCCACGACATGGCCGAGCATTCGAGATGCCAGCCGGGCCGACCGCGGCCCCAGGGCGAGTCCCAGCCGGGCTCGCTCTCCTTGGAGGGCTTCCACAGCACGAAATCCATGTCGCCGCGCTTATAGGGCGCGACATCGACGCGGGCCCCGGCGATCATCTCGTCGAGCGGGCGGCGCGACAAGCGGCCATACTCCGGCATGGACGGCACGTCGAACAGCACATGGCCGTCCGCCGCATAGGCGTGGCCGGCGGCGATCATCTTCTCTATGAGGGCGATCATCTCGGCGATATGCTCGGTCGCGCGCGGCTGCACGCTCGGCTCCAGGCAGCCGAGCGCCTTCACATCCTCTTGGAAGATTTTATTGGTGCCCTCGGTCAGCTCGCGGATGGTGATTCCGCGTTCGGCGGCGCGCGCGTTGATCTTGTCGTCGACGTCGGTGATGTTGCGGACGTAAGTGACATGATCGGCGCCATAGAGATGGCGCAGCAGGCGAAACAGCACGTCGAAGACGATGATCGGCCGCGCATTGCCGATATGGGCGTAGTCATAGACGGTGGGGCCGCAGACATACATGCGCACATTCGCCGGATCGAGAGGACGGAACTCCTCCTTGGCGCGCGTCAGCGTATTGTAGAGCTTCAGAACGGGAGCGTCGGACGACATGAATTTCCCCTCGGCCTGCCGGCCCGGGGCGTCATTGCGTGTCATGAAGAGAGACGTGACGGCTCCGGCCAGCGATTGGGCTAGCTGATAATGATCCGACAAAGGATGCAGGAGTGGAGCGTGCTCGACATGGTTCTAACATGCGCGCTCCGCGGCCGTCCGTCAAGTCGCAGACTCGGCCCGTCCTTCGCCTCCGCTCCCCCCGGCCCGCCCCCTCGCCCGCTCTGCGCACGGCCGCGAGCGCGGGCTTGCCAGATACATCGTTCCACGATATGAAATACATCGTAGAACGATGCAATTGCGGACGCGCCCCGCGTCGGCGATCGCGCCCGTTCGCATCCCGACGGCTCAACGCCGGCGGCCGCCCGTTATTCCCTCTCGAGGCGACCGATCCACGGAGAAAAGCGGGATGTGGCGCGCGCCGCCTTCGACTGCCCCGCAGGTCGAAGGCGGCGCGCTGAAACGACCGAAGAAGGCCCGGACGCCCTCGCGATCGGCGCGAGCGACGTATCGAGAGGCCCGCAATTGGAGGAAACGACAATGAAAATCCGCTTCGTCTTCACCCTCGCCCTCATCACCGCCGCGGCCGGCGCCGGCCTCGCGCAGGCGACGCCGCGCCAGCTCGGCGATCTCGGCTTCTCGCCGCGCCCGATCGAAAAGGTGAGCTGCGACAATCGCGGCGACGACAAGCAGGCGCGCTGCATGGAGAGCTGCGACGAAGCCTGGATCAAGGCGACGCAGGCCTATAATGGCAATATCGACAAAGCCAAGGTCGACAAGAAGGCCTGCGAGGCCAAATGCGGCTGCTGAACCGCGCAGCCACGCCGCCTCGCGGCTAAGGCTTTCCTTGATCCCTTCGCCGGAATAAGTCACAACAGCCCGCGCCGCGGCCCTACGCCGCGGCGCGGGCTTTTTTCTCGGAACAGGGTCAAATGGCGGAAATCTTGCGCGTCGGCGTCGCGGGCTTGGGCACGGTGGGCGCATCGGTCGTGCGGCTGCTGCAAAGGCAGGCGCAAGCGCTGGCGGCGCGCACGGGGCGCGAGATCGTCGTCACGGCGGTTTCCGCCCGCGACAAGGGCAAGGACCGCGGCGTCGATCTCTCCGGCGCGACCTTCTATGACGATCCCATCGCCCTCGCCGCCGCGGATGACGTCGATCTCTTCGTCGAGCTGATCGGCGGGTCCGAAGGACCGGCGCGCGTCAGCGTCGAGACCGCGCTCGCCAAAGGCAAATCCGTCGTCACCGCTAATAAGGCGCTGCTCTCCGCTCATGGCTCGGCGCTGGCGGAGCTGGCCGAAAGCCGCCATGTCGCGCTCGCCTTCGAGGCCTCCGTGGCCGGCGGCATTCCCATCGTCAAGACGCTGCGCGAAGGTCTCGCAGGCAATTCGATCGAGCGCGTCTATGGCATTCTCAACGGCACCTGCAATTACATCCTCTCGCGCATGGAGGCGGAGCGCCTCTCCTTCGAGGAGTGCCTGAAGGAGGCGCAGCGCTTGGGCTATGCCGAGGCGGACCCGACCTTCGACATTGGCGGCTTCGACACGGCGCATAAGCTGTCGATTCTCGCCTCGCTCGCCTTCGGCGCGAAGATCGCGCCCGAGGCGGTGGAGATAGAGGGCATAGAGCGCGTCACCCTCGCCGACATAGACGCGGCCGGCGAGCTCGGCTTCCGCATCAAGCTGCTCGGCGTCGCCCAGCGCACGGCGCAGGGCATAGAGCAGCGCGTGCACCCCACAATGGTGCGCAAGACCACCGCCATCGCGCAGGTGATGGGCGTCACCAACGCCGTCACCATAGACGCCGACGCCGTGCATGAGCTGACCTTGGTCGGCCCCGGCGCCGGCGGCGACGCCACCGCCTCCGCCGTCGTCGCCGATATCGCCGATATCGCAAAAGGCGTGCGCTCCGCGCCCTTCGGCCTGCCGAGCGCGGCGCTGCGCAAGCTCGAGCGCGCTCCGGCGGCGCTGCATGAGGGCGGCTATTACATCCGTCTCGCCGTGCCGGACGTGCCCGGCGCCTTCGCCGCCATCGCCACCGCAATGGCGGAGCGCAAAATCTCGCTCGAGAGCATCATGCAGCATGGCGCGCGCGCGGCGCGGCGCAGCGGCGCGGCCCAGGTCGGCGCCCAAGTCGGGGTGATTCTCATCACCCATGCGACGACCGAGCGCCTGGTGCGCGAGGCGCTCGACGCCATCTACGCCGACGGCGTCATCGCCGAGCCGGCGCAGGTCATCCGCATCGAGCGCGAATAGCGCATCGCCGGAGAAAAACGCATGGCGCGCCCCGCATCGGCGGCAGAAAAGCCGATCGACCGCAATCTTACCCTCGAGCTCGTCCGCGTCACCGAAAGAGCGGCGGTGGCGGCGGCCCGCTGGCGCGGGCGCGGCGATGAGATGGCGGCCGATCAGGCCGCCGTCGACGCCATGCGCAGCGAGCTGGATCGGCTGGCGATTCGCGGCCGCATCGTCATCGGCGAGGGCGAGCGCGATTCCGCGCCCATGCTGTTCATCGGCGAGGACGTCGGCGCCGGCGGCGGCCCTCGGGTCGATCTCGCCGTCGCGCCGCTCGAGGGCTCGACGCTCTGCGCCAAGGATATGGCGGGCGCGATCTCAATCGTCGCGATCGCCGCGGCCGGCTCGCTGCTCTATGCGCCGGATGTCTATATGGACAAGATCGCCATCGGCCCCGGCTATCCGCCGGGCGTCGTCGATCTCGACAATGAGCCCGGCGCCAATATCGCCGCTCTGGCCGCGGCCAAGGGCGTCGCGGCGCAGGACGTCACCATCTGCATATTGGACCGGCCCCGCCACGCCGAGCTGATCGCGCGCTGCCGCGCGGCGGGCGCGCGGGTGCGGCTCATCAGCGACGGCGATGTGGCGGGCATCATCTTCACCGCGCAGCCGGCGGAGACCGGCGTCGACATGTATCTCGGCGCCGGCGGCGCGCCGGAGGGCGTGCTGGCGGCCGGCGTGCTGCGCTGCGTCGGCGGCCAAATGCAGGGCCGCCTCGTGCTCGACAGCCCGGCCAAGGCGGCGCGCGCGGCCGAGATGGGCGTGCGCGATCCGCGCAAGAAATATGAGCTCGAGGAGCTGGCCTCCGGCGATGTGGTGGTCTGCGCGACCGGCGTCACCGACGGGCCGCTGCTGTTCGGCGTCGTCTTCGGCAAGGACGCCATCGAGACGGAGACTCTCGTCTATCGCTCCTCCACCGGCACGGTGCGCCGCATCAGCGCCCAGCATCGCGTGAGCGGGAAATTCGAATTGGATTGAACGATATTGTCCACGAAAGCCGTTCTGCTTCCCGTCTTCGCGCTCGTCGCTCTCGCTCTGGGGCTGCTCGTCGCTCTCGCGCGGTCGCGCATTCGCGCGCTGCGGAGCAAAGTGGTGAAGCCGGCCGATATTGCGCTCAATCGGAGCTGGCCGGCCCCGATCGCCCAGCTCGCCAATTCCTACGCCAACCAGTTCGAGCTGCCGGTGCTGTTCTATGCGCTGGTCGCGCTGACGTTGGTCACGGAGAAGGCGGATTTTTTATTCGTCGCGCTGGAATGGGCCTTTGTCGCGACGCGCTACGCGCACGCCTCTATTCACGTCGCCAGCAATCATGTGCAGCGGCGTTTCTTCGCCTTCGCGGCGGGCTTCGCGCTGCTCGCCCTGATGTGGGCGATCTTCGCCGCGCGGATCGCCTTTTCCTGACGATCCGCGACGGCGAAGCGAAGCTCAGTATTTGCGGCCGGTCTCGAGCTGGGTCTTGGCGTCGAGCGGCTTCTTCGGCGGCGGGGTCAGATCGGGCTGCGACTGAGCCGCGCAGGCGGCGAGGGAGAGAGCGAGCAGAATGGCGGCGAACGGACGAAGAGAGCGCATCTTTTAGCTTCCGACGGTATGTGTGGAAAACGCCGTGGCTTTCGCGGCGCAACATGACTTCAGCTAGGCTATTGAGGCCAGATTGTGGCCGTGAGCGCTACCATAGCGATTTTCTGAGACTTTTCGCTTTTCCATGGCAATCTCGCCTCCCGAGGCGCGCCGGCGCTGGCCTGCCGGCCCGCGAGGCCGTAAAGCAGAGCCGACATGACCCCCGCCGCACAAGTCTCCGCCGCCATTGAAATCCTCGCCGAGCTCGCCGAGCGCCGCCGTCCGGCCGCCGATGCGATCAAGGATTGGGGGCTTTCGCATCGATTCGCCGGCTCCAAGGACCGCGCCTCCATATCGAGCCTCGTGTTCGACGCGCTGCGCAAACGCGCCTCGGCCGCTTTCCTGATGGGCTCCGACGCGCCCCGCTCCGTCGTCATCGGCGCGCTGCGCGAATCGGGCGGGCAGACCGTCGAGGAGATCGCGGCGCTGTTCTCCGGCGAGGGCCACGCCCCCGCCCCGCTCACGGATGAGGAGCGCGAGCGCCTCGCCACGGCGACGCTCGAGGACGCGCCGGCGCATGTCCGCGGCGATTATCCCGAATGGCTCGCCGAGCGCTTCGACGCCGCTTTCGGCGAAGCCGCCGCCGATGAGGGCCGCGCGCTTGCCGAACGCGCGCCGGTCGATCTGCGCGTCAATATTTTGAAGGCCGCGCGCGAGGACGGCCTGCGCCGTCTCGCGCATCTTGCGCCGGAGCCGACGTCGCTGTCGCCGCTCGGCCTGCGCATCGCGCCGCCGGCCAAAGGGCGCGGCCCGGCGCTGACGGCCGAGCCCGCCTATGTCAAAGGCCTGGTCGAGCTGCAGGACGAGGGCTCGCAGCTCGCCGCTCTGCTCTGCGCCGCCGAGCCCGGCGAGCAGATTCTGGACCTCTGCGCCGGCGGCGGCGGCAAGACGCTGGCGCTGGCCGGGCAGATGCACAATCGAGGGCAGATCTACGCTTTCGACGACGACGGCCGCCGCCTCACCCCCATTTATCCGCGGCTCGAGCGGGCCGGCGCGCGCAATGTGCAGGTGCGCGCCCCGCGCGGAAAAGCCGATGTGCTCTCCGATCTCGAGGCGCGCTGCGGCCTCGTGCTGATCGACGCGCCCTGCACCGGAACCGGAACCTGGCGCCGCCACCCCGACGCCAAATGGCGCCTCGCCCCCGGCGCGCTGGAACAGCGCATCGCCGAGCAGCGGGAGCTGCTGGACAAGGCCCCGCGCTTCGTGAAGCCGGGCGGGCGCGTGGCCTATGTGACCTGCTCGCTGCTGATCGACGAAAATGAGGCGCAGATCGCGCGCTTTCTCGAGGGACATGCGGATTTTTCCGCCGTTCCGGCCGAGGAGACGGCGGCCAAGGCCGGGCTGCCGGAACTGGCGCGCTTCGCCTCGCCGCATGGGGCCGGATTCCGGCTGACGCCGCGCACGGCGGGGACGGATGGGTTTTATGTGTGCGTGCTGAAGCGCGGGTGAATAACGAAATTTGTCAAAGCTCGTTATTGCGCTATCTTCGGCCCGAGAAACCTTTTTCCGAGCGAGCCCATGCGAGCGACCCCATGAATGTCAGCCTCACCCCAGAGCTCGAGCGGCTGGTGCATCAGAAGGTGCAGACCGGCCGCTACACCTCCGCGAGCGAAGTGGTGCGCGAAGCGCTTCGCCTGATGGAGGAGCGCGACCGGCTGGAGGCCTGGCGCAAGGACGAAATCCGCGCGCAGATCGCCGCCGGCCTCGCGTCGCTGCGGGCCGGGCGAGGCGTGGACGGCGAGGAGGCGTTCGATCGGCTGGAAGCGGAGATCGACGCCGAGGAGCGGCGTAACACCGAGTGAGCCACTTTCGCCTTTCGCCGGAAGCCCATAGCGATCTCGAGGCCATGAGGCGCTATCTGACCCGCAAAGGCGGTCCGATGCTCGCCCGGCATGTCCTGGGCGAAATCCGCCATGCGCTACGCTTCATCGCCGAAAATCCTGAGGCCGGGCATAAAAGAGAGGACCTCACCGACGAGAAGGTGAAGTTTTGGCCGGTCTTTTCCTATTTGATCGTCTATGAGCCGTCGATGCGTCCAATCGGAATCGTGCGCGTCATTCACGGAGCGCAAGACGTCGAGACGATGTTTTCCGAGAAGCCCCCGCAAATGTGAGCGGCCCTCCGCGCCAGAGGCTTCGCCTTTCGTCTCGCGCGCCGCGCCAAGGCGATCGGGCGAACGCGAAGTGTTGATTGAAGAGGCGTTTCCACCTCCCCCTAGAGGGGGGAGGTCGAGCGCCGAAGGCGATCGGGAGGGGGTGACGCCCGGAGTCTTCGCCGGTGAACCCCACCCCGTCCGGCTATAGCCGGCCGACCCTCCCCCTAAAGGGGAGGGTGATCGCGCCCCTTTCGGCATTCACCCGATCGCCCAGCCGCGCCGCGCTCTTGCGCATTGCCGACGACGAGAGGTAGTCACTACCTCTCACGCGCCCCCACACACGAAAGACCAGCATGACCGCCACTGAGAGCTTCCACCACGACATCGCCGATCGCCACGACAAGCTGCTGATCGTCGATTTCGGCTCGCAGGTGACGCAGCTCATCGCGCGGCGCGTGCGCGAGGCCGGCGTCTATTGCGAGATCGCGCCCTTCCAGAGCGCCGAGCGCGCCTTTGCCGAAATCCGCCCCAAGGCGGTGATCCTCTCCGGCGGCCCCTGCTCCGTCACCGAGGACGGCTCGCCGCGCGCGCCGCAGAGCATTTTCGACGCGAAAATCCCCGTGCTCGCCATTTGCTACGGCGAGCAGCTGCTGGCCGCGCAATTGGGCGGCGCGGTGGAGGGCGGCCATCATCGCGAATTCGGCCGCGCCGAGATCGGCGTCGTCGAGGAGAGCCCGCTCTTTTCCGGCGTGTGGGAAAAGGGCGGCCGCTATCCCGTATGGATGAGCCATGGCGACCGCGTCACCCGCCTGCCGGAAGGCTTTCGCGTCATCGCCGCCTCCGAGAACGCCCCAATGGGCGCCATCGCCGACGAGGCGCGGCGCTACTACGGCGTGCAATTTCACCTCGAGGTGGCGCATACGCCGGATGGCGCGAAGCTCATCTCCAATTTCGTGCACAATGTCGCTGGGCTGAAATCCGACTGGACCATGTCGGCCTTCCGCGGCGAGGCGATCGAGGCCGTGCGCCGCCAAGTGGGCTCCGGCCGCGTCCTCTGCGGGCTTTCGGGCGGCGTCGATTCCGCCGTGGCCGCCGTGCTGATCCATGAGGCGATCGGCGATGCGCTCACCTGCGTCTTCGTCGATCACGGCCTGCTGCGCGGCGGCGAAGCGGAGGAGGTCGTCACCCTCTTCCGCGATCACTACAATATTCCGCTCGTGCATGTGGAGGCGCAGGAGCTGTTCCTGCAAGCGCTGGAAGGGGTCGAGGACCCGGAGGTCAAGCGCAAGACGATCGGCCGCCTCTTCATCGAGACCTTCGAAGAAGAGGCCAAGAAGATCGCCGCCGACGGCCGCGGCGCGCCGCAATTTCTGGCGCAGGGCACGCTCTATCCAGATGTCATCGAAAGCGTGTCCTTCTCTGGAGGGCCTTCGGTGACGATCAAATCGCATCACAATGTCGGCGGCCTGCCCGAGCGCATGAATATGAAGCTCGTCGAGCCCTTGCGCGAATTGTTCAAGGACGAGGTGCGCGCGCTCGGCCGCGAGCTGGGCCTGCCGGAGGCCTTCGTCGGCCGCCACCCCTTCCCCGGCCCCGGCCTCGCCATCCGCTGCCCCGGCGGAATCACGCGCGAGAAGCTGGAGATTTTGCGCAAGGCCGACGCCATCTATCTCGACGAGATCCGCAAGGCCGGTCTCTATGACGTGATCTGGCAAGCCTTCGCCGTGCTGCTTCCGGTGCGCACAGTGGGCGTGATGGGCGACGGCCGCAGCTACGACCATGTCTGCGCTTTGCGCGCGGTGACGAGCACGGATGGAATGACGGCGGATTTCTATCCCTTCGACATGAATTTCCTGGGCCGGGCGGCGACGCGCATCATCAATGAGGTGCGCGGCGTGAATCGCGTTGTGTACGACGTGACCAGCAAGCCTCCGGGGACGATCGAGTGGGAGTAGGAAGCGGGAATAATCTGAATTGGGTCCTAGCCCGACTTCGCAACGAGCAATGCATTGTTTTCTAAGAAGCGATCCGCAAGGTATGAGTGTTAATCTATCCGCGACAGGAAATAAATAAATGAGCGCCGATCTACCGACCACCCTTCCACGATTAGAATTGCCGCGGCGATGGGAGTTTCTTGAGCAGCGAGCCGCCGATGCCAAGATTGATCCCGCTGAAATCGTTGAGCGCGTGGATGACGCAGCAAATCGTGTTGACGAGTTATTGCGGAGGGTAAGAGACGGCGGAGGAGGCGTTATTGAGGTATTTTATGGCCTTTCTGGATCGGGGAAAACAACATTCCTTCAGACTCTAAGCCGCTTTTTTGTGAATATCCGAGTGAGCACCTTTTCCAACAACCGTCAACTGAGCGATTTACCACGATTTATATCTGCTGACGTAATACCAAACGATCCACGCAACCGAATAATTCTTATCGAACGGCGCGATAACCCCACTGCAGCAGATCTTGCCGCGGTGGAGGAAACTTTTAGCTCACTGCTGAACACCTTTCGAGAACCAGGCGGCGCAGCGGTCGTCTTGTGGCCCATAACCAAACCTGAGAGTGCGAAAGCTGTTGCCGACGCGGCTTGGACCGTCGGCCGTGACTCGATGGCAGACGAAGAGTCCCGAGGGCAATACCATTTCCGTGGCGTTCCAAGTTCTAAATATTGGGATTTAGCGGATAATACTAGCCGATCGCTAACTGGAGACAGTTTAGAAGCCTATGGAATTACAAAAAAAATTGCAGCAGATGTACTACCGGGCTGTGAAACAATTTCTGATTTCTTTGGACGCATCACACAAATTGCGAATGCAGAAAGAGATAGGACATGGTCGGTTTTAAAGGTTCGCTCGATCCCACATTTGTGGGTTGCGTTACCGGGGGACGATCTAAAAGCCCTGAATGCGACTGCGGATGCCTTGACGCAAGGCATTCAGAGTAAGGTCGATATTGATAAAATAGGAGAATTGATTGACCAAGCGGATGAAAGCATTATCTATATTAGCGAGTGGAAAGAGCGCCGTGGGCGCTTGGCTCACCTTCTTAGAGCAATCGATACGAGGCTTTTCGGCGTGCCCGCCAACGTATCTGTTGCGGCGGTGCGTGCGTTCGGTGACACGAATCTCAAGGCAAAATTGAAACAACCGGAAATTAATATCGAGGCAGCAAAAACGGCGATGAAAGCCTCCCGATTGTATAAAGCAATTTTACGAGAAACAGACAAAGAGGTTGCACCATTCGCGGGATCGCGGCGTATCGGACAAGAGACGGTCGATGACTTCATTCGCATTCAGACTGTTGCATCGAAAGACGACAAGCCATTAAACAAGGCTCTTGCTGCTTTGATCGCCGCGTGCCTGCGGGATGATGCCCCTGAACTTCTGGTTACATCAGAAAAGCGGGCTCTTCCGGGCAGTGCTCTTCAACCAGATATCCAGATCGAGTTGCGGCCTGGCGAATTCATTTGCATAGAGCCGACGTGGCGTACAAGTGGACGAGGATTGAATGGCGAGATTAAAGAATCACAAAACACTCTCTCCGAAGCACATATGAAGAAATACATGCTGGAAAAAGCCACGCAATACGTGAAAGGGTTCGGTCTTTAGGCGTGTACGCACAGTATCGAACGCCAGCGGCGAAGGTCGACGCAGGGCGTCGCCCTTCCTCTCGTCTCTCGCAGGCAATCTATCGCGGCGGGGGGGGGCTACCTCAGCCCATCCACCGATTCACATTCCCGTGACCACCGGCTCCCCGGCCTTCTGCCAGCCGATGATGCCGCCGCCGAAATGCGTGCTCACGTCGCGGCGGCCGAAGAGGCGGGCCTGCTCCATGGCGGTCACCGAGCGCTTGCCGGAGCGGCAATAGACCACCACCTTCTGGCCCTCGGCCGGAGCCGGAATCTTGCCGGGATCGAAGGCGGACAGCGGCACGAAGAGCGCGCCGTCGATATGGCCCTGGGCGTATTCGTCCGCCTCGCGCACATCGACCAGAATGATCGACTTGTCGGCGATGCCGCTCTTCAAATCCTCTAGGCTGATCTCGCTATACCACTCGGCCATTTCGTTCTTCCCAAAATCTCTGCGCGGCGTCGCGCGCTTTCGCCACAGCCGCAAAGGCGCGGGCGGCGGCTTGAAGCGTCGCGCGGGCGCGTTAGGTGGCAAGCCCTCGGGGGCGTTGTTTCCGCCATTTGACACAGGAGCTCCACAAATGTCCAGGAATGCATCGCTCGCGCTCGCGGCCGTAGTCGCGCTCGCCGCCGTCGCGGCCTCGCCCGCTTTCGCCGAAGTGCAGATGTTCAAGGGCGATCTCTCCGGCGGCGCGGAAAATCCGCCGAGCGCGAGCAAGGGCGTCGGCTCCATCGCCGTGACGCTGGATCCCAAGACACGGAAAATCAGCTGGAAAGGCTATTATGTCGGCCTCGAGGGCCAGGAGCTGAAGGCGCATTTCCACGGTCCCGCCAAGGCCGGCGAGAAAGCCGCGCCGGTGCTGCCGGTCGAGGCCGTGGAGGAGACCTTCCAGGGCTCGGCGACGCTCGACGCCAAGCAGGTCAAGCAGCTCGAGGACGGCCAGTGGTATTTCAACATCCACTCGGCCAAGCATCCCGAGGGCGAACTGCGCGGGCAGCTGAATCGCGTGCGGTGACGCCCTGCCCTATTGCGGATTCTCGAGGCTGAAGGTCTGCGCGCCTTCGTCATAGGCGAAAATCTCGCCATAGCGGCCCCAGGTGGTGACGCTCTTCAGCGTCATCTCCGCATAATCCTCGCTCATGTAATCCTCGAGCTCCTCGCGGAAGCGGGTGGCCGGCGCGTAATGCGACGGCCGCTCGTCCAGCACGCGGCGGATGCGCTGCGCCAGCGGCACATAGGCGAGCAGATGGTCGCCGAACAGCTTCTTGCGCTGGTCGACGTCCATCTCCGCGAAGCGCTTGCCGGCCGTCGTCAGCTTTATGTCGCCCTCGGCGAGCTCGGCGAAGCGCAAGAGCTGCAGCGTTTCGGCGACGGGGAAGAGATCGTCGATCTCGAGCTGCAGGCTGTCGGCGAGCGCGGGGAGATCGGCCTTGCCGTCATAGGGCGGCGCGGCGACCTCCTCGATCATGCCGGCGAGCGTGTTGGTGGAGACCGTCGGCAGCGCCATGCCGAGGCCGAGGCCGGGGAAAGCCCCTTCGCGCGCCTTGGCCGCCTCGGCGCGACGCGTCATCAGCGCATAGATCTGGTCCACGAGCTGGCGGAACTCGGGATCGAGCCGATTGCGCGGATGCGCCAGCGTCACACGAATTTCTGCGGCGATGCGGCCCGGATTGGAGGAGAGCACGACGATGCGGTCGCACATCAGCACCGCCTCCTCGATGTTGTGCGTCACCATCAGAATGGATTTGATCGGCATGCGCCCTTCGACCCACAGATCGAGGAGATCGGTGCGCAAGGTCTCGGCGGTCAGCACGTCGAGCGCCGAGAAGGGCTCGTCCATCAGCAGAATATTGGGCGCGACGACGAGCGCGCGGGCGAAGCCGACGCGCTGGCGCATGCCGCCGGAGATTTCCTTCGGATACGCATTCTCGAAGCCGTCGAGGCCGATGATGTCGATCGCCTTCAGCGCGCGGCGGCGGGCGTCCGCCTCGCGCACGCCTTTGGCGCGCAGGCCGAGCTCCACATTGGCGAGCACGGAGAGCCAGGGAAACAGAGCGAAGCTCTGAAACACCATGGCGACGCCGTCGACCGGGCCGACCACTTTCTCGCCGCGATAGAAAAGTTCGCCGCCGGTCGGCCGCGCGAGGCCGGAGACGATGCGCAGCAGCGAGGATTTCCCGCAGCCCGAGCGCCCGAGCAGACCGACGATCTCGCCATCGTCGAGCCGCAGCGAGATATCGTCGAGCACCACCGGCCCCTTCTCGCCGGACGAGCGGCCATAGGCCTGGAAGACATTGCGGAGCTCGAGCAGAGGCGCTTTCGTCGCGGACATGGCGGAACCCTTCAGGAGAGGCGCAGGCGCCGTTCGACGAAGCCGAACAATTGGCGCCAGAAGAGACGGTTGAACAATATGACGACGACGCTCATCAGCGAGACGCCGAGCACGATCTTCGGATAGTCGCCGGCCGCCGTCGCCGCGGCGATATAAGCGCCTATGCCCTGCGCCTCGATCGTGTCCTCGCCCCATTTCACATATTCGGCGACGATGGAGGCGTTCCACGAGCCGCCCGAGGCGGTGAGCGCGCCGGTCACGTAATAAGGGAAGATCGCCGGCAGAATGACGTTCTTCCACCAGGCGAAGCCGCGAATGCCGAAATTGGCGGAGACCTCGCGCAGATCGTTGGGGAAGGCCGAGGCGCCGGCGATGACGTTGAACAATATGTACCATTGCGTGCCGAAAATAATCAGCAGCGACAGCCATATGTCGGGATCGAGCCGGAAGGTGAGAATGCCGATGACGGCGATGGGAAACAGAACATTGGCCGGAAAGGCCGCCAGAAATTGCGCCAGCGGCTGGATTTTCTCGGCGATGCGCGGACGCAGGCCCACCCACACGCCGATCGGCACCCAGATCAGCGTGGCGAGCGCGATCAGCACGATGACGCGGATCATCGTGTAGAAGGTGAGCAGCAGCGCGTGACGGAACTCCTCGAGGCTCACCGCGCTGCGCACGAATTCGAGCACGAGATAGAGCGAGTAGACGAACACCGCGCCGATCGCCGCGAACCAGACGATATCGAGGACGATGGCCGCGCGGCGGCTCTGCGGCAGGGGCGGCGCGGCGAAAGGCAAGGTCAGCTTCCACAGCGAGACGCGGCGGAGCAGCGAGGCCGGCCAGGCCGCGGCGACGCGCAGCCAGCGCGTGCGCACGAAGAGATCGCGCACCCAGCTCTCGGCCTCGTCCTGCGAGGCGGAAAGCTCGACGCGAAACTTGCCCGAGAAGGCGACGATCGGCCGGAACAGCAGCTGGTCATAGGCGAGAATGATGAGCGCCACCGCGATCACCGCCGCCGCCACGCAATCGACCCGCTTGCTCTCTATGGCGAGCGCCAGATAGGAGCCGACGCCCGGCAGGCGCACATTCACGTCGCCGACGGTGATCGCCTCCGAGGCGACGACGAAGAACCAGCCGCCGGACATGGACATCATCATGTTCCAGATGAGACCCGGCATGGCGAAGGGCGCCTCGAGCTGCCAGAATTTCTGCCAGGACGTGAGGCCGAAGCTCTTGGCCACCTCGTCGAGATCGCGCGGCACGGTGCGCAGCGACTGGTGGAAGGAGAAGGCCATGTTCCAGGCCTGGCTGGTGAAGATGGCGAAGATCGCCGCGCCCTCGGCGCCGAGCGTCGAGCCGGGAAAGAGGCCGAGGAAGAAGGTGACGGTGAAGGACAGAAAGCCGAGCACCGGCACCGATTGCAGCACATCGAGCAGCGGCACCAGAATCATCTCGGCGCGGCGGCTCTTGGCGGCGAGCGTGGCGTAGACGAGCGTGAAGAGTAGCGAGAAGCCGATCGCCGCGAACATGCGCAGCGTGGTGCGCAGCCCGTAATAAGGCAGCGCCGAGTAATCGAGCGACAATTGCGCCGTCTCCGGCGCCTCGAGCGGCAGCGCCATGCCGCGCCAGCCGAAGGCGGCCAGCGCGAAGACGCCGAGGACGAGCGCCAGAGCGACGAAATCCCACAGATTGGGCAGAGCGCGGCGGCCGAGCGAGGTGAGCGCGACGAAACTATTGAGCATGAACGACCGGCTTTCGGCGAAGCGAGGCGCAGAGGCGGCCGGAGGCGTGGCCCCGGCGGGAGAGCATGTCGCACAGCAGAATACCGCCGTCACCTCCCCGACTGTGGGAATCGAGCGGCCCAAAGCTATGCGCCGCCGTCCAATGGCCAAGCCATATGACAATCGCGTGTCGGCGGCGGGCGGGAGCGCCGAAATGCGGCCGCGGACCGGCTCAGAAACGATATGGAAATGATTTCCGCCGTTCAGCGCGTCCCGAGGGGCGCGGCGCGGGAGTCGCGCCTGGCCTCGCCCTTGGGCAGCGAGCCGGTCGGCGCGGGATCGATGCGCGCGTCGAGCCGGTCGAGCCGCTGCTCGAGCCGCTCCAGCCGCGAGGCGCCCGTGTCGCGCGCCGTCTCCAGCGCGCGCAGCCGCGCGCCGGCGCGCACTGCCTCCTCGTCATGGCGAATCGACTCGATCAGCGCCCGCGTCGCCCGCGCCTCATCCAGCAAGCGGGCGATCTCGCGACGCTGCTCGAGCCCGAAGGAGACCTCCGGCTTCCAGTCGAGCGCCTTGGCGAGAGTCTGGCCGTCTATGCTCTGCGCGGCCTGCAGCGCATTTTTGACGCCGGTGCGCGAGCCCAGAAAAAAGCCGGCCGCCGCGCCCGCGCCGATGGAGGCGACGATGACGCCGAGAAGCCGAAAGAATCGGAGGCCATTGGACCGCGAGTGTGGCGTCGCCGCCGTCGACATGAGAGACCTCCTGAGCGACGCCGAGGCGATGTCTCAGTGGTCCGAGTGTCCGCGCCCATGGTTAACGGCGAGTTAACGCACGAACGGCCGCCGGCGCGCGACGCGACCGGCGGCCGAGAGACGATTGAAGATCGCTTTAGGAGAGCGCCGCGTCAGCGCGCGCCGTGCTTCATGGCGCGATGCGGAATGTCGCTATAGGGCGCTATGCCATGGCCGCCGATCGAGGAGCGGCCCTGGCTGGAGGAGGAGGAGCGGCCCTGGATCGCCGAGCGCCCCTGCTGGCCGCTCTGGCCGGCGACGCGGGCCTTACCGGAGGCATATTTGCCGGCGGCGGCGCCATATTTGGAATTTTTCGACCAGCTTCCGCCGGAGGCGGCGGAGCGGCCCTTCGTCGCCTTGGAGGAGGCGCGCGCGCCCGAATAGTCCTGGTAACGAGCCTTGGCGATATCTGAGGCCGCGCCGGCGGCGAGCGCCGGAGCCGCCGAGGGCAACGCCAACGCCGGAGCCGTCATCGCCGGTAGAGAGATGGCCAGCAATCCGAGCGCGACCGCGCCCATCGTCAGATTCGTGAGGTTCATTTGCACACTCCCGTATCGCGAGCTCTGCTCCAGAGACCGCGGCGGCCCCCCAGGGCGTCACAACGTGCGGGACGCGGGTCGGTTCCCTCGGTCTCTCGGCACGCTCCGCCGCGCTGGAGCCCGCCCGAAGGGGCGGCGGAGCGCAAGATTGCAAGTGGAGGCGACGCTACCTATAGTCCGCGCCAATTCCGGCCGCGATCGTCAGGAAAGAGCCGGAGCCCCGCAAAGCCCAAGGGAAGCCCCAAATCATGCTGGAAGGCCTGCGCATCGCCTCGCAACATCGGATCGGCCGCATCATCCTCGGGCTCGTCATGGGCTTTATCGCGCTGAGCTTCGCGGTGTGGGGCATTGGCGACGTGTTCCGCGGCTTCACCTCCACGCGCCTCGCCAAGGTCGGCTCGGGCGAGATTTCGGTCGAGGCCTATCGCAGCGCCTATCAGAACGAGCTGCGCCGCCTGCAGCAGCGCGCCCGCCGCGCCATCACCAATGAGGAGGCCCGCCGCTTCGGCCTCGATCAGCAGGTGCTGCAGCGCATGATCACCGACCTCTCCCTCGACCAGAAGACGAAGGCCCTCGGCCTCGCCATCTCTGAGGACGAGACCTTGCGCCTCACCCGCGACGAGAATGTCTTCAAGGGTCCGACCGGCAAATTCGACTCCGACCGCTTCAAGCAGCTCATTCGCGACGCCGGCTACACGGAGCGCAGCTTCCTCCTCGAGCAGAAGGGCAGCTATCTGCGCAAGGCGCTGACCGATTCCATCGTGACGGGCCTGGAGCCGCCGCGCCTCGTGCTGGAGACGCTGCATCGCTTCCGCAACGAGATCCGCGAGGTCGACTATTTCCTGCTCCCCGCCTCCGCCGTCGGCGAGGTCGCCAAGCCGAGCGAGGAGGAGCTGAAGAAATATTTCGCCGATCGCGAGCAGAGCTTCCGCGCCCGCGAATATCGCAAGCTCGCGCTCCTCACCGTGACGCCGGCCTCGCTCGCCGAGCCGCAGAAGGTCGCCGAGGCCGATGTCCGCAAGCTCTATGACGAGGTGAAGGCCAAGCGCTACGGCACGGCCGAGAAACGCCATTTGCGCCAGATTCTCTTCGCCTCCAAGGAGGAAGCCGAGAAGGCGCTGGAGCGGCTGAAGGGCGGCCTCTCCTTCGACGCGCTGGCCGGCGAGCGCAAGCTCTCGCAAAAGGACATAGACCTCGGCCTGCTCGAGGCGCACGACCTCGGCGACAAGCAGATCGCCGACAAGGTCTTCGCCTCGCGCGAGCCGGGCTTCGTCGGCCCCATTCAGACTGCCTTCGGCGCGGCGATCCTGCAGGTCGAGAAGATCATCCCCAGCGTCTTCACCCGCGGCTATGAGGAGGCCGCCGACGAGCTGCGCCGCGAGATCGCGCAGGAGCGCTCGGCGCCGTCCGTGCGCAAGCTGCATGACGCGATCGAGGATCAGCGCACCGGCGGCAAGACGCTGGCCGAGGCCGCCAAGGCGGCCGGCCTCGAGGTCGCGACGATAGAGGCGGTGGACTCCACCGGCCTCGATCCCGCCGGCAAGAATGTTCCCGCCCTCTTCGGCTCCGAGGATCTGCTGAAGGCGGTGTTCGCCTCCGACGTCGGCGTCGACAACGACACTGTGCCGACGCGCGACGGCGGCTATGTCTGGTTCGAGATCGCCAAGGTGGAGCCGGCGCGCCAGCGCAGCTTCGACGAGGTGAAGGAAGCCGTCGAGACCGCTCTGCGCGGCGAGAAGCAGCAGAAGGCGCTGACCGAGCGCGCCGAGGCGCTGACCGCGGAGCTGCGCGGCGGCAAGGCGATAGAGGACGTCGCCAAGGGCGCCGGCGCCGAGGTCCGCCATGTGAGCGATGTGAAGCGCGCGCCGCATCCCGAGCTGTCGACCGCGGCCATCGTCGCCATTTTCGACGCGCCGCCCAAGGGCGCCGGCTCCGCCGCGGTCGATGGCGGACGCCTCGTCTTCGAGGTGAAGGGCGCGTCGACGCCGGCCTATGATCCCGCCTCCATCGAGGCCAAGGCGGCGATCGACCAGCTGCGGCCGGCCTTCACCAATGATATTCTCGAGCAATATATCGGCGCGCTCGAGAAGGTCTTCAACGTCTCGATCAACGAGCGCGCGTTGCAGGCGGCGACCGGCGGAGCGGAACAAAACCAGTGAGCGCATTGTCGGAACCGTCGTTCGACGAATTCGCCGCCGCCTATGAGGCGGGCCGCGCGTCGCTGGCGGCGACGCGGCTCGTCGCCGACCTCGAGACGCCGGTCGCGGCCTATCTGAAGCTGACGCGCGCGCGGACGGCCAATGTCTTCCTGCTGGAATCGGTGGAGGGCGGCGCCGCGCGCGGACGCTATTCGATGATCGGGCTCGATCCCGACATCGTCTTCCGCATCCATGGCGAGACGGCCGAGATCAACCGCCGCGCGCTGCGCGACGCGAATGCTTTCGAGCCCTGCGCGAAGCCGCCGCTCGACGCGCTGCGCGAGCTGCTCGCCGAATCCGCGATCGACGAGGTCGCGCATCTGCCGCCCATGGCGGCGGGCGTGTTCGGCTATCTCGGCTATGACACTGTGCGGCTGATGGAGCGCCTCGCCCCGGCCAAGGACGACAAGATCGGCGTGCCCGACGCGATATTGCTGCGGCCGACCGTCATGGTCGTCTTCGACAATGTGCGCGACGAGATCATCGTGGTGACGCCCGCGCGCCCGGCCGCCGGCGTTTCCGCAAAGGCCGCCTATGAGGCGGCGCTCGCGCGACTCGACGCCGTGGTCGCGACATTGGAGGCGCCGCTCGAGCAGCGCGAGGCCGAGGCCGATCCGCATCTTCTCGCCGAGGAGCCGGTCTCCAACACCGCGCCCGGACGTTTCCTGGAAATGGTCGAGCGCGCCAAGGATTACATTCGCGCCGGCGATATTTTCCAGGTCGTGCTGTCGCAACGCTTCACCGCGCCTTTCGCTTTGCCCGCCTTCGCGCTCTATCGCGCGTTGCGCCGCGTCAATCCGGCGCCCTTTCTCTGCTTTCTCAATTTCGGCGATTTCCAGATCGTCTGCTCCTCGCCGGAAATTCTGGTGCGCGTCGCCGAAGGCAAGGTGACGATCCGCCCCATCGCCGGCACGCGCTGGCGCAGCGCCGTGAAGGCGGAGGACGAGCGCCTCGCCGCCGAGCTTCTCGCCGATGAGAAAGAACGCGCCGAGCATTTGATGCTGCTCGATCTCGGACGCAATGACGTCGGCCGCGTCGCCGCGACGGGAAGCGTGCGGGTGACGGACAGCTTCACCATCGAGCGCTACAGCCATGTGATGCATATCGTCTCCAATGTGGAAGGCGCGCTCGATCCCGCACGCGACTGCATAGACGCGCTCGCCGCCGGCTTTCCGGCCGGCACGGTCTCCGGCGCGCCGAAAGTCCGCGCCATGGAGATCATCGACGAATTGGAGACCGACAAGCGCGGCATCTATGGCGGCTGCATCGGCTATTTCGGCGCCGGCGGGCAGATGGACACTTGCATCGTGCTGCGCACGGCGATCGTGAAAGATGGAAAGATGCATGTGCAGGCGGGCGCCGGCGTCGTCTATGACAGCGACCCCGATTACGAGCATCGCGAGACGGTGAACAAGTCCAAGGCGCTGTTCCGCGCCGCGGAGGAAGCCGTGCGCTTCGCGACGCGCGCGCGGCGCGGGCAGTAGAGCCGGAGCGAAAGAGGCGGCGCGTGACCGAGCATACGCTCTATGAGGAGGCGGACGACCCTCACCGGCCGATCCGCCTCGGCGACGCCGGCGCGGCGGGGCAGTCGGCGCGCTGGGGCCATATGCTCACGCTGTTCATGCGCGTCATGGCGCTGTTCTGGCTGCTGCAGGGCGTGATGCAATGGGTCATCGTGCTTACCGCGAGCAAGCCCATATTCGACGAGACGCCGACCAACGCCGCCATCGCCGTCGTGTTCTTCGCCGTGCTCGATCTCGTCGCCGGCGTCGGGCTCTGGCTGGCGACGCCCTGGGGCGGCGTGCTGTGGCTGCTCATCGCCGGCGCGCAAATCTTCGTGACCTTGAGCGTGCCGGGATTTTTCGCCGGCGGCTATTGGCTCATCGCCCTCGATCTCGCGCTCATCGGCCTCTATTTCTTCCTCACCTTCGAGGCCGGCCGCGATTATGAGGCGCAGCGCCTGCGCGAGAAGCGCCGCCGGCGGCGCGGTCCCGAGACCGAGGCCGCGGACGGCCGCTTCAGCCGCCTGCAACGTCAGGCGCGCGCGCTTCTCGCCCGGTTCGGCCAGTAAGCGCGCGGCGCACGTCCGCGATACGGCTAATACAATTCTAACGACTTGATTCACCACCCATTTACCGCATCGACGGTAGTGGAGGTAAACGACGGATTCAGGCTGTTGTTTAAAGCGGTCTTCATTCGCGGCGGATAGGTTCTGGTCCATCGAGACACGGACCGGACTTTCCAATATCCGGCGCAATAAACGAGACGGAGCTTGTTCATGAATACGGCGTCGAAGACCGAGGCGGCGCAGGTCCGCTCAGAGAAGATCAACGAAATTCGTCCGATCTATCTCGAATCCCTCACGCTGGTGGAGCGTCTGCATCGCCGCCTGCTCGATGTCATCAAGGACGAGTTCGACCGCCGCAATCGCGGCGACGTCAATTCCGTGCAGGCGCTGCTGCTCTACAATATCGGCGACAAGGAGCTCACCGCGAGCGAGCTGCGCACGCGCGGCTATTATCTCGGCTCCAACGTCTCCTACAATGTCAAGAAGCTCGTCGAGATGGGCTACCTCCACCACGCCCGCTCGCGCGTCGATCGCCGCTCCGTGCGCATCAGCCTCACGCCCAAGGGCAAGGAGGTTCATGATATCGTCGCAGCCCTCTACGAGAAGCATGCGACCACGGTGGAGCAGATCGGCGGCGTCTCCACCGCCGAGTTCCGCACCGTCAACACCGCGCTGACGCGCCTCGAGCGCTTCTGGACGGATCAGATTCGCTATCGCCTCTGACGCTTCCTCCGAGACTTTCTCCGCTCCACTCGGGCGATCTTCGCTTCACGCGTCGATCGCCCTTTTTCTTAGTCGCCTATCGCGGATTTTTGGCGGAATGGCGCGGATTTCTGCTATGAGAAACGCTCGCGGACGTTACGTCGATAGAGAGGCCTCTTCCATGCGCTGGTCGCTCACGCTCGGCTCGTTCAAGGGCACGGCCGTCCGCATTCACATCACTTTTCTGCTGCTGCTCGCCTGGATCGGCTTTTCCGCCTATCGCAGCGGCGGCGCGCAGGCGGCGCGCGACAGCGTGATCTTCATCACGCTCATTTTCGCCTGCGTCGTGCTGCATGAGTTCGGCCATATTCTGATGGCGCGGCGCTTCGGCATTCTCTCGACCGAGGTCACGCTGCTGCCGATCGGCGGCGTCGCCAATCTCGACCATATGCCGGAAAAGCCCTCTCAAGAGCTGCTGGTCGCGCTCGCCGGGCCGATGGTGAACATCGTCATCGCCACAGTCCTGTTCGTCGCGCTCGGCGCCTTCCAGCCGGAGACGCTGGCGCAGCTCGACGATCCGCATCTCAACGTCCTCGCGCGTCTCGCCGCCGCAAATCTGTTTCTGGCGCTGTTCAACATGATCCCGGCCTTCCCCATGGACGGCGGCCGCGTGCTGCGCGCCGCGCTCGCAATGTGGCTGCCGCGCGGAAAGGCGACGCGCATCGCCGCCTCCATCGGCCAAGGCTTCGCCTTCGCGCTCGGCTTCTTGGGGCTGTTCGGCAATCCCATGCTCGTCTTCATCGCCATTTTCGTCTACATCGCCGCCAGCGGCGAGGCGCAGATGACGGTCGCGAGCGAGGCCGCGCGCGGCCTCACCGTCGCCGACGCCATGGAGACCCGCATCGCCGCTATTGCCTGGGGCGCCGATCTCGGCGAGGCGGTCGAGACTCTGCTCGCGACCTCGCAGGACCAGTTTCCGGTGGTCGCGGGGGATGGCCGCTTCATGGGTCTGCTCGACCGCTCGGACATAATCGAGGCGCTGAAGGCCGACGACCGCAGCGCGCCGATCGCCCCCCATGTGCAGCGCGACGCCCCCACCGTGAGCGTGGCCGCGCCGCTGGACGAAACGATCGAGAAATTCGCCGGCGCCTCGGCCATGGGCGTGCTGGGCGCCGATGGCGCGCTGGTCGGCCTGCTGACGCGCCAGAGCATCGGCGAGATCATGCTGATCGCCAATCTGCGGCCGGATTGGCGGCTGGGCCGGCGCGGCTGAACCACGAGAGGCGCCGTCCTGGCCGGGCTTGTCCCGGCCATCCACGCCAAGCCATTGCGAAAGCAAAGGAAAGCGCCAGCCATCGACGGATTTTCGTTCGACAGGCGCGCGGCGGGAGCTTCAGCTTCACGCCGAGCGTCCGAAACGCCTCGGCGCGGTGGCGTGGATGGCCGGGACAAGCCCGGCCAAGACGACGCGGGGGCGAGGAGGATGTAAGCCCTCGACGGAGAGGCGCGCAGCGGCGCGAATGAATTGACTTGAGCGGCCGAAGAGCCGAAAAAATCGAGCCGCGGTGGGAGAGCAAGCCCACGCCGCCGAGAACCGGACCCAAGCGCGAATGACAAAAGTCACGCTCATCGACAATTACGACAGCTTCACCTTCAACCTCGTGCATTATTTCGGCTCGCTCGGGGCCGAGGTGACGGTCAAGCGAAACGATGCGGTCTCGGTCGCCGAAGTGCTCGCCGCCGGCCCGGAGGCCATCGTGCTCTCGCCCGGCCCCTGCACGCCCAAGGAGGCGGGCATCTGCCTCGATCTCATCGCCGCGGCCTGGGCGACGATTCCGATTTTCGGCGTCTGCCTCGGCCATCAATCCATCGGCCTGTCCTTCGGCGGCGATGTGATCCGCGCGCCCCTGCCCGTGCACGGCAAGATGGCGACGATCCTGCACAAGGGCGAGACGATCTTCCGCGGCATAGAGGGGCCGTTCCAGGCGACGCGCTATCACTCTCTGATCGTCGCGCGCGAGACCTTGCCCTCCTGCCTGCGCGTCACCGCCGAGACGCCGGACGGGCTCATCATGGGCCTCTCGCATGAGAGCGCGCCCGTGCATGGCGTGCAATTTCACCCCGAGAGCATCACCTCGGAGCATGGGCACAAGATTTTGCGCAATTTCCTCGATCTCGCGCAGGAATGGAACGCGACGCGACGCCCCGCCAAAGTCGCGTGAATCGCTGCGAGCCCGAAGGCTCGCGGTCCAGAGCCCGCCTTGGACCGCGAGCCTTGGGGCTCGCATCCTTCAACCGAGATTTTCGGCCGTGACCGACCTCAAGCCCTATCTCGCATCCCTCGCCGCCGGCGCGACGCTCTCCCGGCAGGAGGCGCGCGCGGCGATCTCCACTGTGCTCGAAGGCGGCGCGACGCCAGCGCAGCTCGGCGCCTTTCTGATGGGCCTGCGCCAGCGCGGCGAGACGGTGGACGAAATCATCGGCGCGGCGGAGGCCATGCGCGCGGCGATGGCGCCGGTCGCGGGCGCAACAGATGCGATCGACATTGTCGGAACCGGCGGCGACGGCGCCGGAACCTATAATGTCTCCACACTGGCGGCGATCATCGTGGCCGGCTGCGGCGTGCGCGTCGCCAAGCATGGCGGAAGGGCCGCCTCCTCGCGCTCCGGCGCCAGCGACGTTCTGGCGGAGCTCGGCGTCAAGGTCGGCGGCGCGCCCGAGCACGCCGAATTTTGCCTCGCGGAAACAGGCATTTGCTTCATGGCGGCGGCGACGCATCACCCGGCCATGCGCCATGCCGCGCCGGTGCGCGGAGAGCTCGGCCTGCGCACGATCTTCAATCTGCTCGGCCCGCTGTGCAATCCAGCGCGGGTGGAGAAGCAGCTGCTCGGCGTCTCCTCGCGCGCGCTGCTGGAGCCGCTGGCGCGCGTGCTGGCGGAGCTGGGCGCAAAGCGCGTCTGGCTCGTCCATGGCGAGGACGGGCTCGACGAATTGACGACGACCGCGCCCTCTCATGTCGTCGCGCTCGAGGACGGCGCCGTCCGAAGCTTCACGGTGACGCCGGAGGAAGCAGGCTTGACGCGCGCTGAGCCGCAGGCGCTCGTCGGCGGCGATCCCGCCCATAACGCCCGCGCCCTGCGGGCCGTGCTCGCGGGGACGCGCGACGCCTATCGCGACATCGCCGCGCTCAACGCTGCGGCGGCGCTGGTGGTGGCGGGAGCGGCGGCCGATCTTCGCGAGGGCGCGAATCTCGCCGCTCGGGCGCTGGACAGCGGCGCCGCGCAGGCCAAGCTCGAGGCGCTCATTCGCGTCTCCAATGCGTGAGCGCGCCGCGCCAGCTGGAAATGCTTCGTGTCCTTCGTGTGTTCGTGGTAGAAAAGCTGTGCAAGGCGCGAAGGACCGTGAGCGGCATGACCGACATTCTGAGCAAGATCGAAGCCTATAAGCGAACGGAGATCGCCGAGGCCAAAGTGCGCATGCCGCTGGCGACGCTCGAGCGCAATGTGCGCGATCATGATCCGCCGCGCGGCTTCGTCCATGCGATCGAGGCCAAGCTCGCCGAGGGACGCATCGCGCTGATCGCCGAAATCAAGAAGGCGAGCCCGTCCAAAGGCGTGCTGCGCCATGATTTCGATCCGCCGGCGCTGGCGCGCGCCTATGAGGCCGGCGGCGCCGCCTGTCTCTCGGTGCTGACCGACGGCCCCTCTTTCCAGGGCAAGCTCGAGGATCTCGAGGCCGCGCGCAAGGCCGCCAATCTGCCGGCGATTCGCAAGGATTTCCTCTACGACCCCTATCAGGTCTTCGAGGCGCGCGCCCATGGCGCCGATTGCATTTTGATCATCATGGCCGCCGTGTCCGACGAGGAGGCCCTGCGCCTCAACACAACGGCGCATGATCTGCGCATGGATGTTCTCGTCGAGGTCCACAATGAGGAGGAGCTCGACCGCGCGCTGGCGCTGGAGACGCGGCTCATCGGCGTGAACAATCGCAATCTGCATACGTTCGACGTCACGCTGGAGACGACCGAGCGGCTCGTCGAGCGCATCCCCAAGGACAGGATCATCGTCGCCGAGAGCGGCATTGCGAGCCATGAGGATTGCCTGCGGCTCGAGAAGGCCGGCGTCTTCACCTTCCTCGTCGGAGAGAGCCTCGTTCGCAAGGACGATGTGACGACGGCGACGCGCGAGCTGCTGCATGGCTCGGTCAAGGGCGATCACAGGCGGGCGCGCGCATAGACATGGGCTCGCTGACGCATCTCTCGAACAAGGGCGAAGCGCATATCGTCGACGTCTCCGACAAGGCGGAGACGAAACGCGTCGCCATCGCCCGCGGCGAGATCGTGATGGACGCCGCGACGCTCGCTCTCGCGGTCGAGGGGCAGGCGAAGAAGGGCGATGTGTTCGGCGTCGCCCGCGTCGCCGGCATTATGGCGGCGAAGAAGACTCATGAGCTGATCCCGCTCTGCCATCCTCTGCCCGTCACCAAGATCGCGGTCGATCTCGAGCCGGACGCCGATCTCCCCGGCGTGCGCGCGACGGCGGAGGTCTCCGTCACGGGCAAGACCGGCGTGGAAATGGAGGCGCTGACCGCGGTCGGCGTCGCTCTATTGACGATCTACGACATGCTGAAGGCCGTCGATCGCGGCATGCGCATCGAGGGAATCGAGCTGGTCGAGAAACGCGGCGGACGCTCCGGCGAATGGCGTCGCGACGAAATGGACAAGAATGGCTGACGACAAATTGCTGTCCGTGGACGAAGCTCTCGCCCGCGTGCTCGCCGGCGCGACGCGCCTCGCGGGCGAGGAGGAGGCTCCGCTCTTCAAAGCCCTCGGCCGCACATTGGCGAGGGACCTCGTCTCGCGCCGCACGCAGCCGCCGGTCGCGGTCTCCGCCATGGACGGCTATGCGCTGCGCGCCGCCGATCTCGCAGCGCCCGGCGCGCGGCTGAAGCTCGTCGGCGAGAGCGCCGCCGGCCATGGCTATGGCGCCGCGCTCGGCGCCGGCGAGACGGCGCGCATCTTCACCGGCGCGCCCGTGCCCGAGGGCGCCGATACGATCCTGCTGCAGGAGGACGCGACGGTGGACGCGGCCGGAATCGGCGCCGCCTCCCCGCCTCCGCCCGGCCGCCATATTCGCGAGCGCGGGCTCGATTTTCGCGAGGGCGACCCCGCCCTCTTCGCCGGAACGCGCATCGGCCCCAGCGAGCTGGCGCTCGCCGCCGCCATCAATCATCCGCTGCTTCCCGTCGCGCGGCGCCCGCGCGTGGCGCTGATCGCCTCGGGCGACGAGCTGGTTCCGCCCGGCGCCGAGCCGGGCCCGGCGCAGATCATCGCCTGCAACGGCTATGCGGTGGCGGCCATCGCCGAAGCCGCCGGCGCCGAGGTCGTCGATCTCGGCATTTTCCGCGATGATATCGCCGAGCTGGAAAAAGCCCTCGAGCAGGCGCGCGCGGCCAAGGCCGATATTGTGGTGACGCTTGGCGGCGCCTCGGTCGGCGATCACGATCTCTTGCGGCCGGCCCTCGCCCGCCAGGGCATGGCGCTCGACTTTTGGCGCATCGCCATGCGGCCGGGCAAGCCGCTGATCCATGGAACGCTGGGCGAGGCGCGCATATTGGGCCTGCCGGGCAATCCGGTGGCGGCTTTCGTCTGCGCGCTGGTCTTCCTCGGCCCGCTCATTCGCGCGCTGCAAGGCGATCCGCGCGCGGGGTCGGACGAGACCGAGGCCGCCGTCGCCGGCGCGCCGCTGAAGCCCAACAAGGGCCGCCGCGACTATATGCGCGCGACGCTGTCGCGCGACGCCGAGGGCCGGCTCGTCGCCACGCCGCAAGCCTTGCAGGATTCCTCGCTGCTGACAGAGCTGGCGCGCTCGCAGGCGCTGCTCATCCGCGAGGCGGGAGACGGCGCTGTGGCGGCGGGCGGCCCCTGCCGGATTTTGCGCCTGCCGGGAGCTTTCGTCTCCTGAGACGCGCGGACCTGAAATCCCCTCATGCCGAGGAGGCGCCACAGGCGCCGCCTCGAGGCGCGAGGGGCTCGAGAAGGCGGAACCCAATGGCTCCGCGCGCTTCGAGACGGCCGCCTCGCGGGCACCTCGGCATGAGGGAGGGTCGGCGGCTATGTGAAGGGGCGTCTACAGCCCAGTCTTTTACTGTCATTCGCTCGTCGCCGATCTCGCGCAGGCGATAGTCCGTGGATGGCAGGCCGATTTTCCTGCTACAATCGAATCGTCATCGTCAGCAGCAATTGCGGGAAATTTCTTTTGGGAGCCGATTGGAAACCTCCGGTCGAGTTAGCGCAGCCAATCCCACGGGCGGTGAAAAAGAGCCCGTTTTATATCGCTATGCTTCGTATGCAGATGTTGATCTGCTTCGGAGTAGCGATCGGAATGCCCGGGACCACCGCGTATGCGAAGTGGCAAGCCTATCTTCTGCAAACACGCGGCCTTTCGGCCAAGGGGCATGTGATAGGAGTTTTAGACCACACCAAGCGACGAAATAGATTACATTCGCTGTCTTATGAGTTTCAGATCGCGCCGGGCAAAACCGTGCAAGGTTCGGATGATGTCGATCAGAATTATTTTGATCAATTGTCCACTGGATCGCTCGTCGAAATCATCTACGACCCGCAAAAGCCCGAGCGCTCGGCCATTCGTTATCCGGGAATAGAAGAAATTTTCGTCGTCTATCGTTCTTTCGAATTTACCCTTCCGATAGCCATCGGCGCTCTTGCCGTTTACGGCGCGACCGTCTGGCTGTGGCGACGTCAATATACGCGTGAGGCGCGGCTGCTGAGGAACGGCGAAGCGGTTCCAGCAATCGTTACGAACGTTCGACGGCGGTCATTCAATGGCTCTTACTGGATTATTTTCGATTATCGCCTGCGAGACGACGGCCCCAATCATCCGGTAAGGAAGTATAGGATCGGCTCCCGCACTGCGTCTGAGCTGGAAGACTATGCTCGCTCGGCGACAGACCAACCTGTCGCACTGGTCGACCCCCTCAACCACAGCCGCAGCCAGTTGTATGTGCGGGGATATGGCATCGCGACGCTGGTCTGAAGTCCTGTTCGATTGCGAGCCTCGGGCTCGCAATCGTCGATCGGGCGCGCGCGACCAGCCTTGCAGCAAAATCGGACGCGCCGAGGTCGCACGCCCCGAAAAGCCGGGACATGAGCGGAACATCGCCGTCCATTCCCCTTGTCGCAATGTCTCGGCGCCTCGCCCGCCACGAGCGCGGCCGGGACGCCGGACGCGATATCCCGCCGCCGGCGCCGCCCTTCGGATTTTCTTCGCTTTTCCACTGCCTTTCGCGGTAAAAACAACACTCTCGAATCGAGCCCTGCCCGAGGAGCCCAAACCCGCATGACCGACACCGAAGACGGAGCCGCCACGCCGCCCGAATATGGCGCGGATTCCATCAAGGTGCTGCGCGGCCTCGACGCCGTCCGCAAGCGCCCGGGCATGTATATCGGCGACACCGATGACGGCACCGGCCTGCATCACATGGTCTATGAGGTCGTCGACAACGCCATCGACGAAGCGCTCGCCGGCCACGCCACTCTCGTCACCGTGACGCTGAACGCCGACGGCTCCTGCACCGTCACCGACAATGGCCGCGGCGTGCCGACCGGCATTCACAAGGAGGAAGGCGTCTCGGCGGCCGAGGTCATCATGACCCAGCTGCACGCCGGCGGCAAATTCGATCAGAACTCCTACAAGGTCTCGGGCGGCCTGCACGGCGTCGGCGTCTCTGTCGTCAACGCGCTGTCCGTTTGGCTGAAGCTGCGCATCTGGCAGGAGGGACGCGAGCATTTCATGGAATTCGCCAATGGCGATTCCGTCGCGCCGCTCGCTGTCGTCGGCAAAGCGCCGATCGAGGACGGCAAGCCCAAGCGCGGAACGGAAGTCACCTTCCTGCCATCGCTCGAGACGTTCAAGACCGTCGTCGAATTCGATTATGCGACCATAGAGCATCGCCTGCGCGAGCTCGCCTTTCTGAACTCCGGCGTGCGCATCGTGCTCACCGACGCGCGCCATGCGGAGCAAAAGCGCGAGGAGCTCTATTACGAGGGCGGGCTCGAGGCCTTCGTGCGTTATCTCGATCGCGCCAAGTCGGCGCTGATCGGCGCGCCGATCCTCATCCACGGCCAGCGCGAGCACATCAATGTCGAAGTCGCGCTGTGGTGGAACGATTCCTATCACGAGAATATTCTGGCCTTCACCAACAACATCCCGCAGCGCGACGGCGGCACGCATCTCGCGGGCTTTCGCGCCGCGCTGACGCGGCAGATCACCGGCTATTCCGAGCGTTCCGGCCTCACCAAGCGCGAGAAGGTCGATCTGACCGGCGACGATTGCCGCGAAGGCCTCACCTGCGTCGTCTCGGTGAAGGTGCCGGACCCGAAATTCTCCTCGCAGACGAAGGACAAGCTGGTCTCGTCCGAAGTGCGTCCGGCGGTCGAGAATGTCGTCAATGAGCTGCTCGACCAATGGCTCGAGGAGCATCCGCAAGAGGCGAAGAGCGTCGTCTCCAAGGTCTGCGAGGCCGCGGCCGCGCGCGAGGCGGCGCGCAAGGCGCGCGAGCTGACGCGGCGCAAAGGCGCGCTCGACGTCGCCAATCTACCCGGCAAGCTCGCCGATTGCCAGGAGCGCGATCCGGCGAAAGCCGAGCTCTTCATCGTCGAGGGCGATTCCGCCGGCGGCACGGCCAAGCAGGGCCGCAATCGCGAGTTTCAAGCCGTGCTTCCATTGCGCGGCAAAATCTTGAATGTGGAGCGCGCGCGCTTCGACAAAATGCTGTCGTCCGAGCAGATCGGCACGCTCATCACGGCGCTCGGCACCGGCATCGGCCGCGACGAGTTCAACGCCGACAAGCTGCGCTATCACAAGATCATCATCATGACCGACGCCGACGTCGACGGCGCCCATATTCGCACGCTGATCCTCACCTTCTTCTATCGGCAAATGCCTCAGCTGATCGATCGCGGCCATGTGTTCATCGCGCAGGCGCCGCTCTATAAGGTGACGAAGGGCAAATCGACGCAATATTTGAAGGACGAGCGCGCGCTCGAGGATTATCTCATCGACTCGCTGCTCGACGGCGCCGTGCTTCGCTGCGGCAATGGCGAGGAGCGCGCCGGCAAGGATTTGCGCGCCGCGCTCGAGGATGCGCGTTCGTTCCGCACCATCATGAGCAGCCTGCATTCGCGCTACGACCGCAATGTGGTGGAGCAGGCGACGATGGCGAATGCGCTGCTATCGCCGCCCGACGAAGCGAAAGCGACCGAGGTCGCCGAGCGCCTCAACGCCATAGCGGAGGAGACCGAGCGCGGCTGGACCGGCGAATTGCGCGAGGGCGGCTATGTCTTCCGCCGCACGCTGCGCGGCGTCGCGCAAGCGGTGACGCTGGATGCGGCGCTGCTCGCCTCCAGCGAGGCGCGCAAGCTGCAGGAGCGCGCCGAGAGCCTGCGCGAAATTTTTGCCGGCCCGGCGGCGCTGGCGCGGCGCAGCGACGAGACCGCGCTCTCCGGCCCTCTGGCGCTCTATGACGCAATGGCCGCGCAGGGCCGCAAGGGCCTCACCATCCAACGCTACAAAGGCCTCGGCGAGATGAACGCCGAGCAATTGTGGGAGACGACGCTCGACCGCGAGGTGCGCTCGCTTCTGCAGGTGAAGGTGAAGGAGGCGGCGGAGGCCGAGGATATTTTCGTGAAGCTGATGGGCGACATCGTCGAGCCGCGCCGCGAGTTCATCCAGGAGAACGCGCTGAACGTCGCCAATTTGGACGTGTGATGATCGAAACTGACCGATAATGCAAAAGTCTGACTCTTCAGGGAAGTAGTATGACTCATTTGGCGGAAAACGTCGACTCCCTTTTTTCGCCGGCGTCAAGATGCTCGCAAAGGTTGCGTGGCTGAAGCGTAGGGTTTGGTCGGCTCCGCGAGAAGGCCGCTAGTCGAAGGAGTTTCCTCCACAGCATTTGTCCGCCTGAGATGACCCTTTTTCCACTTCCAAATTGCGAACAAAAGAGCGAGTCTCCATACCGTCGAGGTCTAGCTTTTCATCTATGCGTCGTGTCCTCGGGGAACCGTATCATGTGCTCGAAACGATTGGATTGGCGTAAGCTGCTGAACGACGACCGTCGCAAGCCGCCGAAGGATCCAAATCAGCCTCGAAAGATCGACGAGCACAGGATTGAACTCGAACGCGACTACGATCGCATCCTGTTTTCGACGCCAGTACGCCGACTGGCGGATAAAACGCAGGTCTTTCCTCTCGATCGGAACGATAGCGTTCGGACGCGGCTCACCCATAGCCATGAAGTGGCGAATCTGGCCCGCAGCATCGGGACTGCACTCGTCTACCAGCATGCCAGCGAGCTTGGCGTTCCGGCTGAGTTGCACCCGCACCGTTCCATTCCGTCGCTGCTGGGAGCGATAGGTCTGGCTCACGATTTAGGAAACCCGCCGTTTGGCCATCAAGGCGAGGACGCCATTCGAAGCTGGATCAAAAACAATGGGCGCCGATCTGAGAACGAGGACGGATTCGGAGTGTTCGATGTCGAGGGTTTGGACGAGGTCCACCGAAGGGATTTCCTAGCCTTTGAAGGAAACGCACAGGCTGTCCGTTTATTGACGCGGTTGCAAATCATAGACGACGAATTTGGGTTGAATATGACCTACGCGTTTCTTGCGGCGCTCTTGAAGTATCCAGTTTCATCGAACAATAGAATGGACGGCATACACTGCCGGAAGAAGTTTAATTTCTTCCAGTCGGAAGCTGATATCGTTCACGATGTGTGGGAGCGCACGGGATTAAGAGAAGGAGTTCGGCACCCACTCACGATTATTATGGAGGCATGCGACGATATCGCATACTCTGTCATAGACATAGAAGATGCAGTTAAAAAGAGACTTATATCGGTATACGACGTGGTCGCTTGGCTAAATCATGAGGGAAAAGAGAAAGATGACGAAACAATTTTGAAACTGTGTCGAAAAGCAGAAGATAGGGACAAGGAATATAGGGGTAAAAAAAGAAACGTCCCACTATCATTCGACGAAGTGTGCGATATTTCGATGCAGATGTTTCGAGTCGATGCGATCGCTTCGATGGTCGTCGCCACCACTGAGGCGTTCGTCGCAAATATAGATATGATCCTCTCCGGTCAATTCGAGGGGGAGCTTCTCATGGAGTCCAAGGCATCGACACTGGCCAATGCCCTGAAGCATTTTGCAAAAACCAATGTGTACAAGCATCGGAGCATCCTTGAGATCGAATTGACCGGTCATGGAACGATCCATGCGCTGATGGACCTTTTCTGGTCTGCCATCATCGACAGAACGGATGCGGCAAACATCGACTCCAAGAGAGAGGATCCGTTCTCGAACTATGTTTTTTCACGGATTTCGGAGAACTATCGGCGGGCCGCCAACCTATCTAAGATGCCGATGAGGTATCGCGAACTCCAGCTCATGACCGACATGATTTCGGGCATGACCGACACCTACGCCGTGTCCCTCCTCAAGGACTTGGAGCGCTTCCGTGGCTGACACCATGTCTCGTCCGATCGCCGACATCGACGACCTCAAGGAGCGAGTTCAGCGCTACCTGGACACCTCCAGCCGCGGTATCGAGGCCAAGGAGCTTGCCGAAAGGCTTCGAGAGGTCGGAGACGTCGCCATATTCGGCGGAATGTTGCGGGACTTCGCGCGCGGCTACGAACAGTCGTTCAATTCGGATATCGACTTGGTGGTCGACGCCACTCCCGAGCGGCTCGAATCTTTCCTAGTGGACTATAAGGTTCACCGAAATCGATTCGGCGGCTACCGTCTGCATGGTCGCGACACTCAATTCGACGTGTGGACGTTACACAATACATGGGCGATTCGAGAGGGACTTGTTCAGGCCTGCGGCCTGAACGACCTGATAAATACGACATTCTTCGATTGCGATGCGATAGTCTATATCGTACATTCGAAGGAAATATATTGCCATTCGAATTTCGTCGAAAACATCAACAAAAGAACCGTCGATATTCTTTTGAAGGACAACCCGAATCTTCTGGGCGCGGTCGCTCGGACGCTACGCGCTCTCGTTGAGTGGCGAGCGGAATTGGGTCCAGAACTGACCAAATTTCTCGCGAAGAGTCTCGACGACCATTGTCTTTATGAAATTGAAAAAGCTCAAGTGCGTACCTATGGTCGGGTTGCCGTCGACAAAGACGAGTTGACCTCGCTCAAGATAAAGCTTCGCGATAATGATATCGACTTAGGAAAATTCAAACTTAACTATGTGGACGTCGTAAACGACGATCTGTTTTGAGAGTCTACTCGACCAACTTCGAGATTTGAACACCGCCGGCGGCGCGAAAGCGGTCGACCGGCAAACCCAAGAGCGGGACCACGTCCTGCCCAACGAATCCGAGGGGGCAGGCACAGAGGTCGAGCCATTCGGCGCAGAGGCACAGGGTAGCGATAAGGCAGCCGGCATCACGAAAGAGGAGCGTCTCGGCGTTCTCGTAGGCCGCAGATAGCTTGGCCCAATCTCCAATGAGCCGAAGCGTACAGCCTCTTCGGGCGCCGAGGACAGCGACGACAGCCTCTATATTTTTGGCGTGAACCGCACAGCGGTCGGCGGGGAGCACCATGAATGCGTGCATTGCTGGATCGTAGAGCCTCACGTCGGAGTCGTCATCGAGTATGCACGCGACGCCGACGGTTTGCAGTCCTCCAGAGGAGGGGCTGGCCGACCAGGCTATTGGAAGTCCAGCACGACCTTTGTCGGCAAATCCCCGATAGGCCATGGCGTGCCAGAGCAACTCGGCGACATCGCTCCAAACGACGGGGCCGCGAAGCGCTGAGCGTCGCCCCTGCAATACATCGTGAAATCCGCGATCCGGCCTCGGCTTCGGGCGATCGAGCATCTCGATTTCCCGAACCTCAGGAATGTAAGGCTCCCACCTTAGCGGTGGATCCCGCGGAAAAGGTTCAGTGGGGTTCCCAGCCAAGGGCTTTCCATGTCCGATAATGTTTGACGCACCCCCGGCAGCCTCCGCAGGCGAAATTGCCGATATGGCAGGAATGCGCCCAACCGAGAACCTCACGGGGCACGCAAGACGTGCGTACCAATTCATCCGCCGTCATCGAAATCGCGGGAGCGCTCACCGTCAGTCCACCTTCCTGCATCCCCATCAGGCCGGAGATCCTCTCGATGAATTCCGGGCGCCCATCGGCGTGCTGACCGTCCGTCGCTAGCGCGCCTATCATGAGATCGGTAACGCCCAGTCGCACTGCGGCCATGCCGGCCAGTGTCAGAATGAGTTGGTTTCTGAATGGCCACCATTCGGGAACGGGCGCCAAACTGATGGGCGGAAGGCCTGCCATGTCTCCGGAGCCGAGGGAGGAACAATCGACGCGGACCACTTCGTGGCGAATGCCTATCGCCTCGCAAACAGATCGCCCGGCGGCCTCTTCGGCTGCGGCCGGCTTTTGGCCGTAGTCCACAAAAATGCAGACATCGGGCCTTTTCCACCATGCGATACTGATGGAATCCATGCCGCCGGAAAGAAGTAGACCGTTCATGCGGGGGGCAAGCTCCAAATCGTGCGATAGAGAGCCGTAACGAAATCGTCGACCACATCGCTTCCAGATCCGACAACCATCTTCAGATCCTCGGCGGTCACATTCTGTGCGAAGGCGACCACGGGCAAGCCAAGCTTGCGCGCATAGCCGACTTCGAAAAGCGTGCCGGGATCGCGACCGTTCAGGATCGCGAAGACGACATCCGCCGTCTCCAACCCAGCGAGATCACGAGGCGCCACGAGATCGGCGAGCCCCGGGCCGACATCGTGTATCGGCGAGAACACGTCCGCGCCAAGGTCACGGAGAAGCGTTCTGGTTTCCTCGACCAGCCATCGCTGACCAAGATCGAAGAACGGAGCCGCGAGATAGACCCGCCCAGATCCCGGGGTGACGGGAGGATGATCTCGGCGCATGAGTTCGTCGAAATCAGGTCCCGGCAGCGATCTGGTTTCGCAATAGCACGCGGTGGCTCTGGATGCCGCTTCGGCGGCGATGAACGGATCCAGCCCTTCACAGCCCCAATAGGCCGCAAATGTGGACGAGAAGACGTCACCAGAACCGAGCTTCCACACGAATTTCGTTTTGTAAGCCGGGATGATTCTCGTCTCTTTCTTCGTAACGACCAGTGCGCCTCGTCCACCCATTTTGATGATAACGACCTCGGCCTCACCGGTGTCCAACAGCGAAGCGGCGGCTTCGTCGGGTTTTACCTTCCCGGTCATCGACAGCGCTTCCGACTGGTTCATGACCACGGCCAGACGTTCCGCCGAGGAACCGTTGGCGCCGAAACGCGCTGCGCCGAATGCCGACTGTGGATCGAAAACAGCAATGTCGGCGTGAACTATCGCGTCGCCTTCGAGCATCCCGTATCGCAAAACGACATCGTCGTTCACGGTGATTGGCTCGTGAATATGCATCCGAGTTGGAGGAGGAATAATTTTTGGCGTCGACAACGAGTGCAGGTAGTGGAATGCCACTCCATGGCGCGCGTCGAAGGCGAGCAACTTCGCTTCGCATTCCCCCGCCAAACGCTCCGCCTCCGCATGGTATCGAGGGAAGACGAAGGACGCGAGAGTGAGCTGCCCTTGGACGATATGTGCTACGGCCTGCGCGGCGCGCCCTCCCGACCCCATGACGACATGCCAAGGCGCCTGGATACAGTGCTCGAGGTATATCCCGCCGACGATCGTGAAGTTCCTCGTCACGCCGGGTCCACCAGCACGCTGTAAACACCGCCGGAAATGTGCGTGACGGTCGCCTTATACTTGATGCCCTTATTCTTGATGCAGTCGATCAGTTCAAGATAGCCGACGAAGGTCAGCGATCCCCCCACCGCCCCACTGGAATCCTTGACTACTAAGACAGGGGCACGCCCGGCGTTTTGAATGTCCACCTCTAGGATGGAGCCGACAGCTAACGAGCCGAGAACGCTCGCCTTCGGGCTGTTGATCGGGCCAGAACGGGCAACGAGACAAGGATCAAGACTTCCACCGCTCTTGCCGTTCACCCCGATTGAGCTGGAGTAATCGTCACGATCACCACCGGTTCCCGTCATGCAATGCTCTCCTGAAATAATGCCTCTCCAAAGAGAGGGAGATCGAGTTGTTTCGAAGGTAGTGAATAATCCAAATGGCGCAAGAGCGGCTTGCTGATTTTTCTCATAGTTGCCCACATTATTGCATCCATGACAGACGCCCGCACGCATGCCGCCATGCAGAAGTCGAGAAACTTCCGCTCAAGCACGAAATAATTCCTCGAAGGATCAGAGTTCCGGCCGAATACGTTCATCATCACGCACGCCCTGACGATGTGAACATCCAATATCGCCACCTCGTCGCTGGCTCGCCGGTTGCGGACGATCCATGACGCTGTCTTCGGACCGATGCCAGGGAGCCGTCGAAGAGCTTCCCGTAACTCGACATCGGACAACGCCGTTTCGTTGATCGCGGAAAGATCTTCCAGCGCCGCAGCTACATACGCGGCCCTCTGCCTAGCGAAGCGATAACGGACGGACCGGCCGTTCACCTCCAACGGTTCGCGAAGGAGATCTTCCAAGCCGCTTCGCGTTAGAGGAATCTCTCTGGCGGAGTCTATTTCCTTCAGAACACGGGCGGCGGCGGCAAGGCCGACTTCTGCGGGAATCCCGTAACCGCCGAGCAGGCAGATCGTCACCTCTTCGACGAGGGAAGATCCGAGACGAAAGTTTCGCGCATCGTCATTGCATGACAGCCAAGCCTGACTGACCCAAAAAGCCGGCGTCAAAGGATGCTCGAAGGCTCCCCACCGGACACCGTCGAGGAGCACGACATCCGGGTCTGGAAGGTCGAGAAATTCGTATTTGCCCGAGAATTCACCGATGACCCGTTGCATGGCGGCGCATCCAATGTATTTTATGTAATTTATAGCCAGCGGATAGGCGAGCGTCAATGGGCCCTCACGACATCGTTGCAGCGGTAGCGGACAGGATGGAAGTCCTGCGTACAACCCAGGCCGCGGTCGCGAAGTCCTGTGGACTGTCGCAGCCGCACCTAAGCAGAGTACTGCAAAACAAGGTTAAAATCGCACGCAAGACGGAACGCCGTCTGAAGGAATGGCTCGAAAGCCATCCGAAGGAAGATGCGGACATCAGCCTCGATATCGTCACGGCGATCGCAGCACGGCTCCCGGAACTGCCGGAAAACAGAAAAATGCAAATTATATATTTATTGAGAGCCGTTCACCGCTTGATGGACGATTGACGGCAAGGAGCACAGTTGTCGAATTCCAGAAGCGGATCACGAGTCCACTTGACTCGTTCACCCTTCGTTCGTTATATCGCACCCATGACCACCGCACCGACCATGCACGAACGCGAAAGCCTCGAACGGGCGCCCGAAGGCGCCCCGCCGACCGCGTTCGTCCCCACGTGGCCGGTCGTCTGAAAGGCGTCGGGGATCGTCTCGAGTGAGCGTTCCCCATGTCCTATTTCCAAATTCTCATATCGATGATCCCCGCCGGCGCGGTCGCGCGCGCGGACTTGTTCGTCGTCCCGGCGACCTCCCTCCCCGCCCCTGAATATTCGGAACGCCGGCCCGTGTCCGCCGAACGCGCATAGGCCGCGACGGCGCACGGGCTGCTCCACCTCATCGCGATCCAGAACCGCGCGACTCGGCGCGGCGTGGACGATTTTTCCGTTGCGGACCAACGGCCCCCGGATTCGAAGCCCTTTTTCATCGGCGACAAGACGCGGCGGGACCGCGCCGTTTCAAGGAGAACGATCATGACCAGCGAGGATCTGTTCGACGAGGTTTTTGCGCGGCTGTTCCAGATCAGGAGCGAGGTGGACGACGCGACGTTCCGCGCCGCCGCCGGCGCCGCGCTCGTCGCCATTGGGCGAACGGTTCTCGACGAGGCGGAAAAGCGCGCGGCCCGCAAGGCGCCCGGTGTCGTCGTCCGCTTCCCGTTGTCGCGCGCGATCCGCTCGATGGCTTCGAGCGATGACAGCCGATCGGCGTGAATCGACCGCCGACGAAATTTTTTCGTCGCACTGAATTTTCGGGGATTCGATTCTTTCTACGATCGGAGTCACCGTCCGTCCGATGGAGGACGAGGACGACGAGAATCCTCCTGAAACGTTGAGCGCCCCGGGGAAACCCCGAGGCGCCGAAAACCGCCGACCGGCCAAGGCCTGAGAAACCACCGGGCGGCTCTTCAACCTCGACGACGCATTCGCGTCGCCGGGGGAAACCGGCGCTTTCGCGCCGACAACGACGACGCCTTCGCGCCGCCGAGAACAACGGCGCTTTTGCGCCGATAACGACGGCGCCTTCGCGTCGCCGAGAAAAACCGGCGCTTTTGCGCCGATAACGACGGCGCTTTCGCGTCGTCGAGAAAAACCGGCGCTTTCGCGCCGATAACGACGGCGCTTTCGCGTCGGCGATCGGAGGATTCTGCCCCGTCTCCCGGAAAGGAGCAAGCGGGACCGGAAAATTCTTCGGCGCCGCGCGGTCGCGCCCCAGAACGTGGGCCGTATGATGACCGACAAGAATTCCGACGGCGCCGCCGTCTACACGCCGCGCTTCGTCGACAGTCCGCTGCACAGGCGCGACGCCGTCCACCGCGCGGTCGACTGGATCTCCGAGGAGTTCCCCTCCGCGAAGCCGGCGATGAACTACCGCATGGTCCGCTGCGACGGAACGCTGTCCAGCGACTTCGTCGTCCTGATGGAGAACGACCCGAGCGTCGTGGAGTATTGGGAGAAGCCCGCGTCTTTCCGGTGGAAGGACGACAAGGGCAAGCGGCGCAATTACACGCCCGACTTCGCGGTCGTCCTCGCCGACGGACGTTGGATCGCCGTCGAGGTGATGCCGATGACGCTCGTCGGGAGGACGCGGTTCCTGTCCAAGGCGCCCTTCATTCGGACCGCCGCGCTCGACGCCGGCTACGACGGCTTCGAGCTTTGGACCGACAGGGAGATTTCCGTCCAGCCGAAGCTCGCCAAACGCCTCGCTGCTCGCCGGCGCGCGCACCTTCGTCGCCGACGAGGCGGCGCTCCACAGCATGCGCGTGGTCGTTCGAGAACTGGGCGGCCGCGCCTGCGTGCGCGACCTGAGGCGGCTCTCCGGACTCGGCGACCGGGCGTTTCGCGCCGTGGCGCGCCTCGTCGCCTTCGGCGAGCTCCGCATGGTCCACGACGACGTCCTGCTCGACGACCACGCCTTCGTCGAGATTCCCCCGCGCTGAAACCGCTCCACGCCCGACCGAGGCGGACACGACAATGACCGACACCGCGACCACCGACAGGAATTTCGGCCAAGCCCGCTTCAGGCTGCACAAGGGCGACTGCGTCGAAATCGACGGCATCATGCACGCGTTCGAGAGCCAGGACGCCGGCGGAACGCTGCTGCGGTCGCTCGGCTCCGCCGGCGTGCGCCGCCTGATCACTCATGCGGAGTTCTGGCGGCTCTATTTCGACCGGTCGCTGAAGGTTCATCGCGCCCGCGACGGCAAGCTGGACGACGCCGTCGCGGCCAATATGGACCGCTCGATCGACAGCTTCAGGCCCCGAGATCGCGAGGAGGCGCTGCGCCGGCTCGACTACGTCGAGATCGCCGACATGTGCATGTCCCCCGAGAAGGAGAACAGGCGCGGGCGCTTTCCAAAACGCCCCGAGGGATACGCGCGCGTCGCCAAGCTGGTCTCTTGGCTGCGCCGGCGCCAGCGCGCGCGGATCGAGGGCGTGTCGGCGTCGACGCTCCCCCGCGAGTATGTCGGCGGCTCGACGCTTCGCGGCTGGCACTGGCGCTGGCGGAATTCCGGGAAGGCCGTCGTCGCGCTCGCGCCCTGCCACGACTCCAAGGGCTCTGACAAGACGCGGCTCGCCCCGGCGGTCGTGGACATCATGTGGAAGTGGATCCGGGAGCACTACCTGATCATGGAGGGGCCGCCGGCCAAGCCCGTCCACACGGGCATGTGCGGCGACATCGACGCGATCAACGCGCGCGACGGGACCGCTCTCGCGCATCCGTCCTACGACGCGTTCCTGCGGTTCATCGACGACAAGGTCACGCCCTATGAGCAGACCTATTATCGCAAGGGCCGGAAGAGGGCGCAGGAGGACTTCCCCTTCGTCAAGAAGGCGCCGCGCGCGACGCTGCCCCTCGAGGTGGTCGAGATCGATCACACGCCGCTCGACATCCTGCTCGTCGACAAGGACGGCAAGGAGTCGAAGGGCGACCGGCGCCGGAAGAAGACCTACAGGGTCTGGCTGACCCTCGCGCGCTGTCAGGCGACGCGGATGGTCTTCGGCTATCACCTCTCGCGCGACTGCCCGTCGTGGACGAGCGTGATGGCGGTGCTGCGCATGGGCATCATGCCGAAGGATCTGACGGGCGTCGACACGGTCAACCCGTGGCCCGTATTCGGCGCCCCGAGAATGCTGAAGGTGGACAACGGCCCCGAGTTCCACTCGCTGAGCCTGCGCGCCGCCTGCGGGCAGTTGCGGATTCGAATCCGCCGCATGCCGCGCGGCACGCCGCATCTCAAGGGCATGATCGAGCGCGGCCTCGGCGTCGTCGCGCAGGACTTCCTGTCCTTCCTGCCGGGGCGGACCTTCTCCGACCGCCGCGAGCGCGGGGACTATGATTCCAAGGGACGCGCCGCCGCGACATGGGAGGATCTCGACAGGCTGCTGCGGCTCTACATCGTCGACGAGCTGCACAACCGGTCCTCGCCCTACCTGTTCGGGCGCACGCCGTTGCAGATGTGGGAGCACCTGGGCGGCGCCGGCCTCGAGATGCCGCCCGCGGCGGCGGATCTCGACGTCATCCTGTCGCTCGTCATCCAGCGCACGGTGACGTCGCTCGGCGTGACCTTCCTCGGGCTGTCCTACCAGTCCAAGGAGTTGCAGACGATCCGCCGCCGCGAGGGGCACATCGGTCAGATGCTGATGGTCAAGGTGGATCCCTACGACCTCGGCGCCGTCCTCGTTCTCGACGAGGGCAGCGAGCGCGGCCAAGGCCGGTGGATCTCCGTGCCGGCGTTGGAGCCCGACCTCTGCGACGGCGTGTCGCTCGCCCAATGGAAGGAGACGGTCGCGCTCGCGCGCCAGCACGTCGCCGAGAACCAGCGCGTCCCGCTCTCCATTCTGCGCGCCGCCCGCAAGCGGCTCGTCGAGGCCGGCGCGCGTCTCGGCGCCAAGCCGATCAAGATGACCCGGAAGGATATCGACTGGTACCGCGACAGCGTGGACGACGTCTGGTTCGACATCGCGCGCGATCCGTCCGCGGAGGGCGACCCGCCGTGCGACGACGGCCCGGTTCCGTTCCGACGCCGCCGGCGCAAGGCCGCCGATCCGGGCGACGGCCCGCCCGTGACCGCCGGCGTGGGAGACGGCGGTCATTCGATTCCGGGCGCGCCTCCAAGCGCCGAGCCGGTCGCGGCGGAGCGCATGGAGGACGGAGCCGTCGACGACGACCGTGACGTAATCGACGCGGATGCCGACGACAACGCCGACGGATCCTCGACCGCGTCGGACTGGGACGATCCGAGCACTTGGGAGGACTGATCTATGGATGCGCCGACCGATACGCAAACGACATCTCCCTCGCGGATGCGAAAGCAGCGCTTCGCCGTCGCGAGCCCCGGCGCCGATCTGCGTCAGCGCCGCAAGGCGGCGGTGAGGGGAGTGCATATCAAGGACGAGGTGTTCCGCGACGTTCTCGAGAAGTTCAAGTTCCAGCTCAACGCCATCGAAGACAAGGAGGCCGAGGCCTTCGGCCTGGTGATCCGCGGGGTGAGCGGCGTCGGCAAATCCCACACGATGAAGCACCTCATCGAGTGCGGCGACCCTCGCCTCGCGGCCTATTCCGACGAGTTCGGCGACGTGCGCCCCGTCGTCTATGTGCGCGCCCCCGCGCCCTGCGACCTGACGACGCTCGGCATCGAGCTCTACTTCAAGCTCACCGGCAAGCGTCTTCCGCCGCGCGGTCGGCCCGCCGAGATCTGGTCGCGCGTCCGCCCGGCGCTCTACAACACCGGCGTTTGCGTGATCTTCATCGACGAGATGCACCACGTCTTCCTCGGCAAGACGCACGATCAGCGCGAGAACCTGATGTCGACGCTGAAGGGCTTGTTGCAGGGAGTCGACGACGAGGAGCTCGCGGCCCTTCTCGGCCCCCTGCCGCCGACGGTCGACCCGTATCCGATCGGCCTCGTCATGGCGGGACTGCCCTCGCTGAAGCGGCTGATCGCGCTGGACGACCAGTTGCGGATGCGGTGCCGGTTCAAGGCGTTCGCGCCGCTGCGGACGACGGCCCGCGACCAGGCGAAACTGAAGGCGTTCATCGAATTCTACGCCAAGGGCATCGGGTTCACGCCGGTCCCCAAATGGACGGATCCCGACATGCTGCTGCGGCTGACGAAGGCGAGCGGCGGCTACCGGGGACGCATCGCGCTCCTCATCAAGCAGGCCGCCATGCTCGCGATCAATCGAGGCCTGACCTCGATCGGGGACTGGAAGCCGCTCTTCGCCGAGTGCTTCGAGGACATCTGGGAGACCGGCTCCGCGAAGAATCCGTTTCTCGTCCCCGACGTGACGAAGATCGGCCCGATCCGCGAGCTCCAGAAGGATTTCGACACGCTGCTTCGCGGCAAGGGCGCCGCCAACCTTGTGAACGACGAGGATTTCGATGTCTGACGCCGTCCGTCTCCCCTCGCCTCTGCGCCTTCGCGCGCCCCGCCTTCCCCTCGAGTCCGCCCAGGGCCATCTGATGCGGATGTTCGAGATCAACGGCGAGCCGTGGAGCCGCGAGCGCTTCAGATCGCGCGGCCTGAATCTCGCGGACTTCATGCTCGGCGACGTCGACGTGTCGCTGCGCGCCTTCATCGGCGCCGACCCCGCCGATTTCACGGCTTCGACCGCGCGCGTGATCTCGAAGAAGGAGGTGCTCGTCGCCGGCGAGATCCTGCACCGCGACGACTGGACGACGAGGACGCGCCGCTGGTGCCCGGCCTGCTGGCGGCAGGATCTTTCCGACGAAACCATTGTCGCGCGCTCCCCCGGCTGGCGCGTCCACCGGCGGTTCTGGTGGGACGTCGCCAGCGTCCTCGCCTGCCCGATCCATGCCGTTCGCCTCGAAGCCGCCTGTCCGACCTGCGGCGATCCGCTCACATGGGAGACGGGTGGACTGACCATGTGCCGCAACCGCCACGGGCTGCTTCACTGCGAGCCGGTCGCCGCGCCGCCCGCGCATGTGCGCGCCGACGCCTACATCGTCGGACGCCTCGGCGGAGCCAAGCGCGTGGCGGTTCCATTCCTCGACCGCCTGTCGTTGCGCGAGGCGCGCGACGTGATGGGCCACCTCGGGGCCGCCGCCGTGGACGGCGCCTTCGGCGCGCTCGGAAAGATCGACGTCTCCCGCCACCCCGAGGCCTTCTCCGCCGGTTTCGACGTCGCCGCCGGCTGGCCGGCGTCCTTCGACGCCCTGCTCGACGCCGTCGCCGCGCGCGACGATGTCGGCCTCGGCTCATGGGGCGTCGATCAGGTCTACGGCTACCTCGTCATGTGGGCGCGCACCATCAAGGCGACGCCTGCCGGAAAGGATCTGCTCGACGCCATCCATGCCCACCACGCCCGGCGCTCCTTCGTGCACCGGCGCGGCGCGGCCGCCGCCTTCGTCGGCGAGGACACGCCCGTCAGCGTCAACGACATAGCGGTCGCCACCGGGCGGTCGCAGGATCTGATCGCGCGCTATCTGAAGTCGATGGACCGCTGGCCGGCGGAGACGAGGAGGGGCACGCCCGTCGCCGTGCCCCGCGCCGTCATGCGAGAGATCGTCGACCTCTTCGAGGAGTCGCTGTCGGCGCAGTCGCTCGATGACGCGCTGGGCCTCGACGGCTGGAGGACCTTCCGCGTCGTCGGCGCCTTCCTGAAGCCGATGGAGATCCATGCCCGCTACGGCGCGAAGACGCCCTATTATTCGCGCGCCGACGTCGCCGATCTCGTTCGGCGGCTCGCCGGCGACGCCCCTTCAGTCGCTACGGCGCCGGCCGGCATGGAGCCGCTCGTCGACGTCGCCAACCGCCGCAACAACGGCGGGATCGTGCGCGCCCTCCAAATGGTCCTCGACGGCGAGCTTCGCGTTCGCGCGCGGCTGGCCAACGTCGCCGGGATCTCCGGCCTGCTGATCGGCGCGGTCGATTTCAAGCGCCCCAGCCGCGTCGTCGAGGGCACGGTCGACATCGATGGCGTCGCCGCCCTGCTCGGCGTCCATCGCGAGACCGCCTACGCCATCCTCGACGCCGGGCTGATGGCCCGCGTCACCGACGAGGGCAAGGCGATCCGCACGACGCCTAAGAACGTCGCCGCCTTCCGCCGCGAGTTCGTCACCGCGACCGACCTCGCCGCCGAGCTTCGAACGAAGCCGAAATATGTGATTCCGCTGCTGGCCGACATGGGCGTCGTTCCCGTGCTCGCCCGCGACGACAACCCGCGATGCCGGGTCACGGTCTATCGGCGGACGGATATCCCGGCGGATTGGAAGGCGAGGTATCGGGAGAGGTATGGGAGGTGAATTCTGGAGTCATTCAAACGGGTTGGCGCGATGGGAGAAGGTGTCAACATTGAATGGAATCAAAGAACTCTTGACGCCGCGTTGATCCGTGCGAATCTGGATCATGGATATGCGCTCTGACGTCGCAAAATCAGGACCGCATCGGCATGGGGGGACCATGGGGAGATTGTCTGCTGCGGCCTTTATGTCCGCGATGTTTGCGACCGCGTCCGTGGCGGCCGACAATTCCTCCTGTTGGGATGATCCCAAACGGACGGAAATTTCATGCACGCCGTTGACTCAGAAATTGTTGCTGAGCCTTCAATTTGCTTCTCGGCAACATGTTGTCGAGGTGATGAAAGCCGAAGGCCGCCGATTGAGCGCCGACAATCCGAACGTTCTGCATTTCATTGGCAATGCGAGCCGTGGGGGATCGGGAACCGGCGTTTTGAACGTGACGTTTCGGGACGACAAGGTCGTGGTTATCCAAGCGTTCGTCGACCGTCCGCAGCGGCATCTCGAATACATTTGGAATGCGGAGCTTGGAGCATGTTCGGATTTCCCGGGATCCCCCGAGAAGTGCAACGAGTAGGCGCCGTCGGCAGACAAAGAATCCCGCCTAACGGGAGGCTATTTGATCGCGATCGATGCACTGGAAGTGTCAACATTGAGTGGAATCAAAGAACTCTTGACGCCGCATTGATCCGTGCGAGTCTCGAGGAGAGGTCTTGAGGCCAAAGGCGCCTACTCTTGCTCGGAATGAAAGGAAATCAGATGCGGATGGCGGCAGTGCTCATGTTTTTCATGGTCCTTTCCTGCGCCCCGGCTCAGGCCAGCGATGATCCGGCAGATAAGGATCCGACACCTATCGAAAATTGCGCCAATCTCCCTCCATCAGCTTCCATCGATGTTTTTAGTTGGAGGGAAACGGAAGTCGTCTGTAAAAGGATCCTGAGAGTTGTGGACGGACTTAGAATATCAGATATTAGATACTTCGAGAAAGGCGCGTGGGTGTTGGCTCACAATGATTGCGGTCCATCTTCTAAGATGGATGCAATAGATGATATAGTAGAGGTAATTCGCCTTAGGGGACTATTTGATAAGAGTGATCGTTGGCATGATACGATTGATGTTATTTGGAAAAGCTGTATTGGACTTAACGGAGCCGTCTCCACGAGCGATATTATTGCCTTTCTAGCCGCATCAGGCAAGATGTCCAAGACTCTTTCTGACGATGGGCTGATATCAATGATTGTTATAATGAAGAATAAGCATCAGAGGGGTGAGTGATTCGTTTGGGAAGCCATTGCATTGTAGTGTCCAGTATATCTGAGATTTAAAAAACGTGATCACGTAGAGGCCGGATCGGCGAGGCGTCGAAGGTCCCTCTCAGGGCTGCCCAGAGCCGCAGATGCAAAAGGCCATTGGAATCAGGCGACGTCGCAAGCGATCGAGATGTCTCCGCCAGTCGCAGCCTGAAGGCACTCCCGTCGTCCTGTGTCTTGCTCGTCAAGCCGACGGCGACGGCGAGATTGTAGGGCCCGGCGTCACGGAAGACGGCGAGTAGATCGCACACCTCTTCGCGCCAGATGGTGCCGAGACCGGCGACGATGTTCCATGAGGGAACGCGGGTCATGCTGGCGATTCCTGTTGCGCGCGTCAGCATAGCCCAGATTTCGGGAAGGTGCACGATTGGCGAGCTTCAATCGGGGTTGCGCGAGCACGGTGTTAACATTGAATGGAATCAAAGATTCTTGACGGGGAGTTGATCCGTGCGATGCTGGTTATGGAGGCGAGTGCTTCTGCCGGGGAATGCAGCAATGGACGAGACGACAGAGTCGAAGACTCGCACAGTCGAACGTGGAACGACTCTAGCGTCGGATGCAGAGGACAACGGTCTCGTCACCCCATCGAGCACGCCCGACGCTCGATTTCACGGCGTCAAGTATAGACAGATATTCCAAAGGCTCGCGCCTGCGGCAACCAACAGCACCAGAAGCTTATTGAATGCTCTGTTGAATAGAAGCCCCATCGACGATATAGAGACTGCATTCATATACGCGCCGTTCATTTTCGCAATGTCGTTCGTATTGAGCATTGGCCCACTACTACAAAAGTTTGTATTGGCACTATTTTATTCAGATTCTGCGTCGATCTATTCATCGCTTTATCAAGAAGCGCTCGGGTCGTTTCCAAGCATCGAAAACTGGCTCATCGTCGGCCTCGACTGGCGCTTCCTGTTACTTGCCACCGGCATTACGGCCTTCTCGTTGTGCCGGACAGCGCCTCAGGACGTCTTCAGGCACGCGTGCATCGCGAGTTTCGCTGGCCTTTGCGTCCTCGACGTTTTCTCTGCCACGGTCGAGCAGAATTTTACGGTTCAATTCGCAGTCGAAAACCTGATTATGAACTTACTTGGCGCGTTCGCCATTTCACTGATCGTCCTGTTGCTGGCGGTAGCCTACAACATCATATTCAGCGTCCTATCGGCAAGAGCGATCCTAAGGCGTCTGGTCTCGGCATTTCCAATCGCGACCAGCGGGGTCATTGTCAGCGCGGTCGTCTACTATCTCGGCTCATTCGTTTACAAACCGATTCCCGCGCACATTACTGCAATCCTTTCTACCCCGATCTCCGGCACGGCTATCCACGACAACCGATCGCAGGAATCCCAATCAGGCACTCGGCACGCAACGCCCCCAACTGATGACGTTGCGTTCCAGTTCCTGCCGCAAGACATCCGTGACGGCAGCCTGTCATGGCGGGGTGTGGATAGCCCTATGAGCGCCCATTGGCAACGCCGCACCAACACTGCGGAGTTCAACATAGCCGTGGAACTATTCGCCGATTGCATTGGCGATTCCATCGACTCAGCGAAGTCGAACAGTGCCAACGTAATTCACTTGAACAATGTGAATGATCTCAGTCTCAAGTTCGACATTGGCTCCGTTAATATATTCACACCAGCCTCAGACACACTAAAAGGCAAGCTGCACCTTGATTCTAAATCATATTTTTACTGGATGAAAAAGAGTGCCGACCAAAAGGCCGTTGAATATACGCAGTTAGTGCAGCGCGATGCGAAATTGGAGTTTTCACCAACTTCGGGAGCGGCCTTTTACATCTCCGCCGAACTTCTCGGCGCAAAGGGTGACGCCGTTTCGCCAAAGCCACGCGCTCTTGCAATTCAAGCAGACGACCAATCGTTCGCTTTCTCGATAACGCCCGATGTCCGCAGAAACGGCGACAAAAAGCTAATATGTCGTAGTATATCACCAACGAAAACAACAGGTGATACGCTTGCGTCTCACCCGACCGCCGTCATTGGCGCCCTAGTTCGAATTAAAAGCGTCCATACCGGACGGACATATCGACCAAACGCCAGTAACATAACGTTTTCTGACGGCGATGGCTGGATCACAGTCCGCACCGATGAGGCCAAATTTAGTCACGATGGATTCGGAATTCTCAATTTCATTTCATTCCGCGGCGATGTCAGTCAACTCGCCGTTGATAACGCCATCATTGCAACGCATCTGAGCGACAGCTATGTCGCTGCTGGAAGATTCGAAGTTTCTTTCCATGGCGCAAACCAAGTTCGTATCGCCGGCAAGGCATACGCCTTATGGAAGAACGCAAAAAGGCTCAACTCCACCAAGTGGGAAACGTTGGATGAAAAAACGGCCCTCGCGTTAAGCAGCGCACTTGGAGGTCTGTTCCTGTGGTTACTCGCGCGGTGCGTTTTGATTTTGAGAGCCAACAACGCGCTCGATGCCCTAATTGTCACCTCGCGGCAGCCGACACCTTCCATGTCGCCCTCTAAGGATTGTGGTGTTAATCATTGATTGCGATAAGCCCGTCGTCAAGGCGGATGATCGGCGCGCAACAACGATGATTGGCCTGACGCAGATCGCGGTTCTCCCGCTCCAGCACCTTGATCCGCTCGCGTTCATCCGTCGTCGCGCCAAGATGAACGCTGGAGTCGCGCTCGGCTTGGCGAAACCAGTTCCATCCGTGCAGCCGATCTTCGCCTCGATCGTGGCGGTCGCAGCCCATTGCGAGGCGTGATCGCCCCGGTGCTGTGCCGAGGCCGGCGACGATGGTCCATGAGGGAACGTGGGTCATCGTATTCAGTCTTCTGTTGGGTTCACCGGAGCTGCGATTTCCGATTTGTGCTCGGGCGATGTGGTTGCGCGCGCATAAGGTGGGGTCTTGACACAAAGTATCAAGATTGAATGGAATCAGGACTCTTGACGAACTGCGGGTTCGTGCGATCGTCATAAAATGAATGTCTGTGAACCTCGTTAGATCGGAATCTGTAATCTCGATGAACGGGCTGGATCGGACAATGAGGGTTCGTGGCACGCGGCGATAGCATCGGGTATATAGGGAGAGAATCTGATGAGCAGTATTTCAGGAGATGAAATGAGAGATGGAGCGGAATATCCTAATGTTCCTACGTTATCTCCAATTGGTAAGCTTGAATTCATATTGAGCGACGCCTGTCAAGACTTTGAAATCTTATTAAAATTGAGAGGGGAAAGCGGAGACAGGACAGGTCGGAATTATGAACTGGATTGGCGGTCGATATCACGAATTCAGATGGCGATGGCTAAGTCATTTTTATTCAAAATAGTTAGATGTCGGCGCATATACGAGCATGGAGCGGGCAAGCTTGGACTTGACAGGGAGAAGCGCAATAATTTCCTTGCATCAACGAAGTCTGTAACGGATGTTCGAGATGTGAATGAACATGGATTTGATCCAACATCAGGAAGAGGCGGCAAGCAGTCACGCCCATCTGCACATATTCATAATCACAATGGGATGTCCATAGCGATTGATGAGACAAGCATAGCCTTTTTTTGACGAAACAACAATACTAATTGGATCTTTGAATATATGTGAAATATATAAGCACGCAAAAACTTTCCATGATCATATTTCATCGTTGCAATCAATATCTGTAACGGCGACGCCTATGTGAACATCGGAGGTTTCGGAAGTGAATGCCTATCGAACGGTGAAGATGGAGGCGGACATCGTGATCGGCGGCACGGAAAGGCCGCGACCATAATCTTCTTATTCGCAGGACTCTTGCACGTTGAGATTGCAATCCTGTAGCCGTCTTTTCAGACTTCGCCGTCTTGGTAATTCACGAAATCCCGCATTTTGCCACTGAGTCGGACTTCCTTGCGTCCGTTAACTCGGTGAGTCAGACTACCGAGCGAAAAGAGTCCGACATGTAGATCGAAAAACGGTCGAAAATGCAGGGAAGAGAGTCAAGGTTTTGCAATGTCGGACAAAACGCCCTGCGTAAAAATCTGCCGCATCGACGCGCCGACGGGCTTTTGCGTCGGCTGTGCGCGGACGATGGCCGAGATCGCCGGCTGGCGCGACGCCTCCGAGGCGGAGCGCGCGCGCATTCTCGCCGCTCTGCCGGCGCGACGCGCGCGCCTGCCGAAGGAGCCTCACGCGTCGCCGCAGACGAAGAGGTCGTGAAGCCAGCGCGCTCGTCGGCCCTCTGGCCGAATGGGCCGGAGCGCCCTCTTGCCAAAGGCGGAGCCTCGAGCCTATAGCTTGCCTGTTCGTCGGCGGACGGCCGCAGGAATGAGACCTTCGATCTTTTTGATTGCATTCTTGAAAACTGCTTCCCTCTCGTGATCTGCCCCCGCCGGTTCATCCCTCGACCGAAAGGCGAGACATGACGAAGATACTACCTGTCATAATGTGCGGCGGGGCGGGCACGCGCGTATGGCCCGAATCGCGGGAAACTCTCCCGAAACAATTCATTCCGCTCATCGGCGAGCTGTCGACCTTCCAGACCACCATTCAGACGCTGGCGGACGAGGCCTTCGACAAGCCGGTCATCATCTCCAACGCCGATTATCGCTTCCTCGTCACCGATCAGCTACGCGCCATCGGCGCCGCGGCCGATATCGTCCTCGAGCCGACGCGGCGCGATTCGGCCGCCGCGGTCGCCGTCGCCGCCGGCGTCGCCGCGCGCCGCTCGCCGCAGACCATCGTCGTCGTGCTCGCCGCCGATCATGTGGTGCGCGACCCACGAGGCCTCGTCGAGCTCTGCAAGAAAGCGGCTTCCGCCGCCGCGGACGGCTTTATTGTCACGCTCGGCGTCAAGCCCGACCATGCGGCCACCGGCTATGGCTATATTCGCCCCGGCGAGCGCATCGCCGGCGACGTCTCCAAGCTCGAGGCCTTCGTCGAAAAGCCCGATCGCGAGACCGCGCAGCGCTATATCGACGCCGGCTATTTGTGGAACAGCGGCAATTTCATCTTCCGCGCCGATGTGATGCAGGCCGAGATCGCCCATTTCGAGCCGGCGATTTTCGACGCCGCCGAAAAGGCGATCGACGCCGGCCGCAGCGATCTCGATTTTCTGGTGCTGGACGCCGAATCTTTCGCCCGCGCCCCCAAGACCTCCATCGATTATGCGGTGATGGAGAAGACGCGCAAGGCCGCGGTGATCGAGGCCGACATCGGCTGGTCGGACGTCGGCAATTGGCGCGCCGTGTGGGAGCTGACCGAGCGCGACGCGCAAGGCAATTCCGTGCGCGGCAATGGCGTCGTGCGCGAGTCGCGCAATGTGCATGTGCGCTCGGACGAGACGCTGACCACTGTCGTCGGCGTCGACGACGTCATTGTGGTGACGACGCCGGACGCCGTGCTGGTGCTGGGCCATGAGCATGGCGACAATGTCAAGCAGCTCGTCGATCAATTAAAGCGCGAGAACCGCCGCGAGGCGGGCGAGCACAAGCGCATCTTCCGCCCCTGGGGCTTTTATCAGTCGGTCGACTCCGGCGATCGGCATCAGGTGAAGCGCATTGTGGTGAAGCCGGGCGCGCGCCTGTCGCTGCAGAAGCATTTTCATCGCGCCGAGCATTGGATCGTCGTCAAGGGCACGGCGGAGGTCGGCCGCGACGAGGAGACGCTGCTGGTTCACGAGAATGAATCGGTCTATCTGCCGATCGGCTGCATTCATCGCCTGAGCAATCCGGGCAAGATCGACCTCGAGATCATCGAGGTGCAGACCGGCTCCTATCTCGGCGAGGACGATATCGTGCGCCTCGCCGATTTGTATAGCCGCGCCTAGATCGTCTATAGACGGCCGCTCGGGCGATGATAAAAGCCGCGAAAGTGGATTTGAATTAAGAGGGGTGCATGACGAAACGCGCGCTGCTGACGGGCATTACCGGACAGGACGGGGCCTATCTCGCACAGCTTCTGCTCGGCAAAGGGTATGAAGTCTCTGGCGTGATCCGCCGCTCCTCGCACCGCGGCGTCGAGGACCATCGCCTGCGCTGGCTCGGCGTCGCCAATGACGTGCAGCTGCTCGACGGCGATCTTAGCGATCTCTCCAGCCTGTTGCGCATCGTGCAGGAGGTGAAGCCGGACGAGGTCTACAATCTCGCCGCGCAATCCTTCGTCGCCTCCTCCTGGCGCCAGCCCATTCTCACCGCCAACATCACCGCCGTCGCCGTCGCCAATATGCTCGAGGCGTTGCGGCTCGGCGCCCCCGGCGCGCGCTTCTATCAGGCCTCCTCCTCCGAGATGTACGGCCTCATTCAGGAGCCGATGCAGAGCGAGAAGACGCCCTTCTATCCGCGCTCGCCTTACGCCGTCGCCAAGCTCTATGGCCATTGGATCACGGTCAATTATCGCGAGAGCTTCGGCATGCACGCCTCCTCGGGCATTCTCTTCAATCATGAGAGCCCGCTGCGCGGCATAGAATTCGTCACCCGCAAGGTGACGGATAGCGTGGCGCGCATAAAGCTCGGCCTCGCCAAGGAGCTGCGCCTCGGCAACATAGACGCCAAGCGCGACTGGGGCCATGCGCGCGATTATGTGCGCGCCATGTGGCTGATGCTGCAGCAGGAGACGCCTGACGATTATGTGGTGGCGACGGGCGTCACCACCACTGTGCGCGACATGTGCCGCATCGCCTTCGCCCATGCCGGCCTCGACATGGATGCGCATGTGGTGATCGATCCGAAATTCTACCGCCCGGCGGAAGTGGACATTCTGCTCGGCGATTCCAGCAAGGCGCGCAAGGCGCTGGGCTGGGCGCCCGAGACATCGCTCGATGCGCTCATTCGCGAGATGGTCGACGCCGATCTCGAGCGGCTGAAGCATCAGACGAACGCCTGAGGGCCCGTGTCCGGGCCCATGAACGAGCAACGAGACGGCGTGGCCTTGTCCTCGGACGGCCTCGCCGCTTACATTTCTTCAAAAGGCGCGGAGCTGCAATCGCTGCGCACGCGCGACGGCGTGGATTATCTCTGGGCTGGCGAGCCGAGCTGGCCCAAGCATAGTCCGCTGCTGTTCCCGATCGTCGGCCGGTTGGCGCAAGACCGCTATGATTACCGCGGCCACAGCTATGCGATGCCGAAGCATGGCTTCGCGCGCGACAGCCAGTTCGCCATCGTCGAGGCGTCTCCGCATTCGGCGCGTTTCGCCCTGCGCGCCAGCGACGCGACGCGCGCGATTTTCCCTTTCGAATTCCTGCTCGAGGTGGAATTCACCCTCGACGGTCCGCGTCTCGACATTCGCCATAGCGTGACCAATCTCGGCGACGCGGACATGTATTTTTCCATCGGCGCGCATCCGGCCTTTCGCTGGCCGCTCGGCGACGCCGCCAAAACGCAGAGCCGCATCAATTTCGAGCGCCATGAGCCGGCGCCGATCCGCAAGCTCACCGGCGGGCTGCTCGGCCGCATGAAGGATTCGCCGGTCGAGGGGCGAACGTTGGCGCTGCGGGAGGAGCTGTTCGCCGATGACGCGATCATCTTCGACGCTCTGACGAGCAAAAGCCTCGTCTATTGCTGCGGCAGCGGGCGATCCGTGCAAATCGCCTGGGACGGCTTCCGGCATCTCGGCCTCTGGTCCAAGCCCGGCGCGGATTTCCTCTGCATCGAGCCCTGGCATGGCTATGATTCGCCGGTCGGCTTCGCCGGCCCGCTCGACGAGAAGCCCGGCATCGCGCGTGCATGGCCCGGCGAGAGGCGCGATTTCACTCTGCGCATAGAGATAGGCTGAGCATCATGGGCGTCGCCAAGCGCCATGCGATCAAGCTGCTGCGACGCTCGCTCGGCCTTCCGACGGGCGATCTCGACATTGTCGGCCGACTGGACGGCGCCGCCGATGGCGTCATTCGCGGCTGGGCCTATTGCCCCGCGCATGCGGGCCGGCGCGTGCTGGTCGATATTTTCGCCGATGGCGTTTTCGTCGCCCAGCAATTGGCGGATCGGCCGCGCGACGATCTCGTCGCCCATGGCTTCGGCGACGGCCGCCATGGCTTCGATATCAAAATTCCGCCCGTTCTGCTGCGCGGCGCCGAGACGCGGATCGGCGTCCGCGCCCTCGCCGAAACGCCCTTCGAGCTGACCGCGACGGCAAAGCGCCCGCTCCTCGCGCGCCGCCTCGGCCGCGATGACTACCTGCGCGCGACTTTCGCCGGGGCCTTTCGCGACGATGCCGCCGGCGACATCGCTGCGCCCGCCGATCCCTCGCCCCTGCGCGCCACGGAGCTCTTGTTCGCGCCGACGCCCGTCCCTGCGCCCGCGCCCGTTCTCGGCGAGGCGCTCTGCGCCTATCTCGACCAGAATCGCTACAAATGGGACCTCGCCGATCAATTCGACGCGACGATCTCGATCGCCGATCGCGAGGCTTTTCTCGCGCATTATGTCGAATTCTACGGCCGCGCGCGCCGCCCATTGCGCATACCGCTCTCCGCGGGCGACATCGCCTTCCTCGACGAGGGACCGACGGCGCAAGATCGTCTCGCGCCGAGCCGCGCGATGCGCCTCTTCGCGCAGACGCCGCGAGACGCCAGCGCGGATGCGCGGCTCGAGGCGATATTCCGCTGGGCCGCCTATGGCGCCGCCGCCTTCAATGTCGAAGATTGCCTCATCGCGCCGGCGCATGAGGCGCTGCTGCGCTCCCATGAGGAAACGGACGCGCGCTTCCCGCTCTCCCTCTTCATGACGCGCTTTGTCGACGCGCATCCCAATCTACGCGGCGCAAATCTCGCGCAGGAGAGCGAGCGGCGCGCGGCCTATTTCGCCGTGCTGCTCTTTTCCGCCCGCGCGCCGCATTATCTGCGCTTCATTCCGCCGGATTGGCTCGCGGCGTTTTTGACGCCACAGGCGGGCGCCGCGCCATTCGACGAAGAATCGCGACGCCTCTTCGGCGCCGGCGGCGTCGATGTCGCGCATTGGCGCGCCTCGATCGAGACGCTTGGCTATGATTTCGGCGCGCGGCGCTATCGCTCGCGCACGCCCGCCGGCCATCGCGCGCATTCGGCGACGCTGCCGGCGCCGCGCGGCGAGCGCGTCGACATTCAGCTCATCGGCCCGTTCAGCCGGCAGCTCGGCATAGCGGACAGCTGCCGCGCGCTCGCCGCCGCGCTCGAGCGCCTCGATTATTCGCTGCGGCTCTGCGACTTCACCCTCGATTATCCCAATTGCGTGCGCGAGGACGCCACGCCGCCGCCGACGACTCTGCATCGCGCGAAGATCAATATTCTTCATCTCAATCTGGAGGAGCTGCCGAGCGCCATCGCCTATCTGCCGGACCTATGGTCGGACGGACGGCTCATCGGCTTTCCCTATCTCGAGATGGCGACGCCGCATCCGGCGCAAATGCTCGGCCTGACGCTCGTCGACGAGCTCTGGTCGGCCTCGGACTTCACGAGAGAGACGCTGGCCGCCCATCGGCCCACTCATACGGTCGGCACATCGGCGCGGGCCGTGCGCAAAAAGGGTCGCGCGGCGGCGCGCGCGCTCGCCTATGCGGGCATAGCGCGCGACGATGAATTCGTCTTTCTCGCCTCCTGCGACGCGCTCTCCGGCGTCTATCGCAAGAATCCGCTCGGCGTGATGCGCGCTTTTCTCGCCGCCTTTCGGCATGAGCCGAAGGTCAAGCTCGTCATCAAGACGCATAGCGTCGATCGCGTGCGCGCGCCGCGCGAGATGGATGTGTGGCGCTCCATTCGCAATGTCGTGGCCGAATGCGAGCGCATCGTCCTCGTCGATCGCATTCTCGACGATGCGGAGCAGATGGCGCTGATCGAAGGCGCCGATTGCTATGTCTCGCTGCATCGCGCCGAGGGCTTCGGCTATCATATGCTGGAGGCGATGGCGCTGGAGACGCCGGTGATCGCCACCGCTTATTCCGGCAATATGGAATTTTGCGACGATTCCACGGCCTTTCTCGCGCCCTATCGCCTCGTTCCCGTCGGCCCCGGCGAATATCCGCGCATGCGCGGCGATCAACGCTGGGCCGAGCCCGATCACACGGGCGCCGTCGCGGCGATGCGCGCCGTCTTCCACGACCGCGCGGCGCGCGAGGCCAAGGTCGCGGCGGCGCGCCTGCTCGCCGAAACGCGCTTCTCGACCGACGCTTTCGCGCAAAGGCTCGACGCGCGCATAAAGGAGATCATGCGCCGCGGCGCGCTCCGCTGAGCAGGCCACGCGCGCTCTTCTCGAGCGCCATGCCCACGAGCATTGCGATAACGAAGAGAATGATCTGCGGATCGAGAAAGGCGAGATCGACGATCGCCGGTCCGGGACAGACGCCGCCGAGCCCCCAGCCCACGCCGAATATGGCCGAGCCGAGCAGCAGCGGCGCGTCTATGGCCTTGCTCGTCGGCAGACGCATCTCCTCGCCGAGCAGCGCGCGCGAGCGGGTGCGGGCGAAGCGAAAGGCGATCAGCCCGACGGCAATGGCGCCGCCCATGACGAAGGCCAGCGACGGATCCCAAGCGCCGGCGATGTCGAGAAAGCCCTTCACCTTGCTCGGCAGAATCATGCCGGAGACGCAGAGTCCGAGGCCGAACAAAAGGCCGATGGCGAAAGCGGCTATGGTCGATCTCGTCATGGCTCAGCCCATTATGTGGCGCAGAATGAAAACGGTGAGCGCGCCGCTCGTCATGAAGGCGGCGGTGGCGGCGAGCGAGCGCGGCGACAGGCGCGACAGGCCGCAGACGCCGTGCCCGCTGGTGCAGCCGCCGCCGAGCCGCGCGCCGAAGCCGACGAGCAGGCCGGCGAGGATGGTCGCGCCATAGCCTATGTCGAAGACCGGCGTCTGCGCCGCGCCGAGGACGCGCAGAAGCGCGGCCGATGCGACGAGGCCGAGCACGAAGGCGAGGCGCCAGGCCGCATCGCCCTTCACGGGCTGCAGCAGGCCGGCGACGATGCCGCTGATCCCCGCTATGCGTCCGAGCAGCAGGATCATGAGGCCGGCTGCGAGCCCGATCGCCACGCCGCCCGCGGCCGCGCTCCACGGCGTGAAATTGGCCCAATCGATCTGCATTCTCGTCCTCCGTTCCCCGCCTCGGCTCAATAGCCGCGCGCCGATCCCGCCGCGGAGCGCGGATCATTGACGCCCGTCATCGCGCCTTCGCTGATCGCTATCGCCTCCGATGCGCCGAAGGGCGCGTGATCTTCTATTTTATGTCCCATTGCCTCGAGCCGCCGGCGCGTCTCCTCCGAGAGCGCGCCGGGCTCGGCCAGCACGACATCCGGCAGCCATTGATGATGGATGCGCGGCGCCGCCACCGCCTGCGCCAACGACATATGATGATCGATGACATTGAGCGCCGTCTGCAGCGTCACCGATATGATGCGCGGCCCATTGGGGCTGCCGAGAACCAGCGCGACCTTGCCGCCCTTCATCACAATGGTCGGCGACATGGAGGAGAGCGGCCGCTTGCCCGGCGCTATGGCGTTGGCGCTTCCCTGCACGAGGCCGAAGCCATTGGCGGCGCCGGGCGCGGCGGAAAAGTCGTCCATCTCGTCATTGAGCAGCACGCCCGTCTCCGGCGCCATCACCTGCGCGCCGAAATAGCCGTTGAGCGTGTAGGTGACGGAGACAGCGCCGCCCTCGCCATCGACGATGGAATAATGCGTCGTCTGCAAGCGCTCGCGCGGCGCGGAGCCTTGCGCGAGATCGACAGAGCGCGTCGCATGATCGGGAGAAATGCCGGCGCGCAGCTCCGCCGCATAGGATCGCGAGGTGAGACGCGCGACGGGATTGCTGACGAAATCGGGATCGCCGAGCGAATTGTTGCGATCGAAGAAGGCGCGCCGCTCCGCCTCGACGAGAAGATGCGAGGATTGCGGCGAGTGAAAGCCGAGCGCGGCGAGATCATGGCCTTCGAGAATGTTCAATATTTCGCACAGCGCGACGCCGCCCGAGCTCGGCGGCGCGGCGGAATAGAAATCATAGCCGCGATAGGCGCAATGAATCGGCGTGCGCTCCATGACCTCATAGATCGCGAAATCCTGTTCCGCGATCACGCCATTCTCGGCGTGCGCGGCGCGCTCGATCGCCTGCGGAATGCGCCCTTCATAAAAGGCGCGCGGCCCCTGCGCCGCGATCTCCCGCAACAGACGCGCGAGATCGCTCTGAATCAGCCGATCGCCGGCCTGCAGAGGCGAGCCGTCCGCGCGCGAAAAAATCTTCGCCGCCGCGGGACTGTCCTTCAGCCGCGTCGCCGCGCGCAGCACGCGAATATCGGCGTCCTCGAGAACAAACCCCTGCTCGGCGAGCGCGATCGCCGGCGCGATGATTTTCTCGCGCGGCAGGCGGCCGTATTTGGCGTGGGCGGTCTCGAGGCCCATCACCGTTCCGGGAACCGCCACGGCGCGATAGCCGCTGCGGCTCACGTCTTTATCCACGGCGCCTTTTGCGTCGAGAAAGAGATCGGCGCCGGCGGCCGCGGGCGCGGTCTCGCGAAAATCCAGGAAGCGCACGCCCTGCCCCGGCAGCTGCGCCAGCAGAAAGCCGCCGCCGCCGAGATTGCCGCAGCAGGGATGCGCGACGGCGAGCGCATAGCCGACGGCGACGGCGGCGTCGATGGCGTTGCCGCCCGCCTTCAATATGTCGAGCCCAATGTCGCTGGCGAGACGATGCTCGCTCACCACCATGCCGCGCCGCCCGGTCGCGACGGGCTCGGCGGCAGTGGCGAAAGCGAGAGCGGAGAAGCAGAGGGAGAGAATTGCTCGCATTCGCGCGTCGCTCATTTTTCGCCTATTCCCGCCTGCGGGCCGATGAGGACATAGCCGCGGCTGCGCCCGTCATTGCCGCCGTCGATCGTGCTCATCGCGTCGAACAGTTCCGCCGCCGCGACCCATACGGGCGGATATTTGTAGCGCGCGACATCGAGCAGCAGGAAGCGATCCGTCTTGGCGTCATAGGCGGCGAGCGGCGATATGTGCCCGCTGCGCGTCTGGCCGAGCGCGGCGCGCTGATAATTGACGACGACATGGCGCCGCTTGCGCGAGAGCTGCTCGATCGCGCTGGCGCGAAACTCGCCGAGCGAGCTCTGCCCCGCATGCACGACCTTGGCCTCGAGGCCGAAGCTGGCGACGAGGCCGCCGAACTCGTCGAGCGTCATGCCCCGGCGCAAAATGCTCTCCTGCTTCACCACCGCCTCGGTCTTCTCGCTGAACAGATTGTCCTGCGAGAAGCTCCCCTGCCCCTCGCCGCCGGCGGGCGCGGGAATGTCGAGCGCGTTGAGCAGCATCGCCAGAGTGGCGACGCCGCAGAAGGAGCCGTTCTTCTGCGTGACGAATTCCGAGGAGAGCGGCCAATAGGCCTCGCGCGCCTCCGATTCGAGAAACCATTCGCGCCCCTGCGCGCTGCGCAGATCGACGAGATTGTCCGAAAGCGGCAGCCGCTCCGCCAGCGCCGGCGAGACTGCGGCGGCGATCGCGCAAAAGAGAAGCGCGAGAACAGCGGCCGAACGCCGCCGCGAGATCGTTTCCGCGCGACCGCCCCGGCCGTCATTGCGAGCGAAGCGAAGCAATCCACAGCCATGAGGCGGCTCTGGATGGCTTCGTCGCTCCGCTCCTCGCAATGACGACCCCGCCACACGGAAGCCGTATGAGATCCACGTCTTCGTCATTTCATCCTCGGAGAAGCGGACCGTCGAGGTCGCGCCGACACAAGCTAGAGGCGCGCGCGGCGCCATGCAATTCTCATCCCGCAAAGGCGGCTTTATTGCGCCTCGAGCGCGACCAATAGGCTCGCCTGATCCGGCGTCGCGGCGACGCGCACATTGGCGCAGCCGGCGGCGCGCAGCACGCGCGCGACATCCTCGGACAGAGCGAAATGCGTGACGCGCGCGCGGAGCGCGGCCGAGACGCCGGCGGCCTCCGCCAGAGCGAGGAGGATCGACGCGCTGCGCGCCGAATAATGCAGCGCGGCCTCCAGCTCGCCGGCCGCCAGAGCGGCGCAGGCGTCCTGCGCGAGAGCGGCGACGGCGCGCGCCTCATAGGTCTCGACCACTGTCGCCGCATGGCCGCGCGCGCGCAAAAAGCTCTCGAGATCGTCCTTGCGATCATGGCCGGCGAGATAGAGAAAACGCGCCGGCGCCGAAAAGCGCGCGCCGAGCAGACGAGTCAGCGCCGCCACATCGGGCGCGCTCGCCTCCACCATCGCGCCGTGCGCGGACAGCGCTGCCGCCGTCTTGGCGCCGACGACGAAAAACGGCGCGCGCAAGGCCGCGAGCCCTTCGGCGAATTGGACCGCGCGGGCGCTGGTCGCCAGAACCGCGTCGAAGCCGGCCGGAACCGGCGCGCCCGTGGCGGCGATCTCCAGAACCGGCGCGATCAGCGGCGCAAAGCCGCGCCGCCGCAACTCTTCCGCCGTGCGCTCGGCGTCCTCTCTCGCCCGCGTGACGAGAACGCGCCTCATGTGAGACCCGCGACTCCATTGGGCAGGCGCAGCAAAATCTCATTGGCGGCGGCGTCGCCGATCAGCGCGGCGTCTATGGCCGGCCCGCGCCGGCGCGCCTCATAAACCTGCGAGCCATCCGCCCGCAGCGCCAGGCCATGAAACTCGATCTCTTCGCCGATGAGCTTCCCATGGGCGGCGATGGGCGTGCGGCAGGAGCCGTCCAGCACGGTGAGAAAGGCGCGCTCGGCGGCGAGCGCGGCGGCGGTCGCCGGATCGAGAATGGCGGCCAGAGCCTCGCGAACCTTGCCGTCGCCGGCGCGCTTGGTGACAGCGATGGCGCCCTGCCCGGCGGCAGGAAGAAAATCCTCTATCGGCAGAATGGCGGTGGCGTGGCGCTCGAGGCCGAGCCGCTTGAGCCCGGCGAGCGCCAGCAGCGTGCCGTCCACCTCGCCGCTCTCGACCTTGCGCAGCCTGGTCTCGACATTGCCGCGCAGCAGCACGATAGAGACATCCGGCCGCAGCCGTTTCACCTGCGCGCCGCGCCGCAGCGAGGCCGTGCCCACCACCGCGCCCTTCGGCAGCGCGTCCAGCGTCGCGCCCTTGCGGCCGATCCAGGCGTCGCGCACATCCTCGCGCGGGAGATAGCCGGCGATGGCGATCTGAGGCGGCAGATGCGTCGGCAAATCCTTGGAGGAATGCACGGCGAGATCGATGCGCCCCTCGATGAGGGCGACGTCCAGCTCCTTGGTGAACAGCCCCTTGCCGCCCGATTCCGAGAGCGGCCGGTCCTGGATCATGTCTCCCGTGGTGCGGATGACCTCGATCGGCAGCGTCTCCGCCTCGAGGCCGAGCGCCGCGGCCAGCAAGGCCCGCAGCTGCCGCGTCTGCGCCAGAGCGAGAGGGCTGCCGCGTGTGCCGATGCGCAATTGTGTGGTCGTCATAGCCTCGTCCGCCGTGGGAATTGTCGAGCGGACTATAGGGAAAAGCGGCCGGGCTACAAGCGGGCGGGAACTCATGGCAGCGGACGTCCGCATCGACCTCGCTGCGTCGCCACGACATGCGCAGACCTCCGGGAACGTTGCGCGCGCATAGTCCTGCGGAACCGCACCTCGAGTGGCATTAGCGGTCGAGGCTCGCGGAGGGAGCGGGAGGGCCATAAACAGATCACTAAGCAAGCTAATGATCTATTTATAGATCACTCATTGACTCTTCCCTTTTTGTGGGCGCATGATCCATAAAACGGCCGCAGGAGGCTGTCGAGTCTCATTAATGGATCATCGAATGCCCAAGCCTGTGCACCGGGCCACCTCTCGCTACGCCTCAGAGGCAGTGACCTATCTCGGTCGCCTGATCCGCGAAAGCCGGATTGGGCGCAAGGAGACCATCAGCGAGCTGGCTGAGCGCGCGGGTGTTTCGCGGGGGCTGTTGCAGCGGATCGAGCGAGGCGATCCCGGCTGTTCGATCGGCGCAGCATTCGAAGTGGCGTCGCTGGTCGGAATTCGGCTGTTCGATCTCGATCGCGCCGCCATGACCCTCAGCAACGACATGTTGGCGCAAAAGCTGACGCTGCTCTCGCGCTCTGCGCGCCCGAAGGAAAAGTCGGTGAAGGATGACTTCTGAGAAGGCCGCGCCGAAAGAAGCTTATGTGTGGATCTGGCTGCCGGGCGCCGTCGATCCGGTGGTCGCCGGCCTCATCGAACGAGAGGACGATCGATATGTCTTCAACTACGGTCAGTCCTATTTGCAGCGGAACGACGCCATCGCGATTTATGACCCGGAATTGCCGCTGAGGCGTGGCGCCATTTTTCCCGACGGCACGCTGACCATCGCAGGGTGCCTACGGGACGGATCGCCCGACGCCTGGGGCCGTCGCGTCATCATCAATCGGTTGTTTGGCGCAAAGGGCGGCAACATCGACGTCGATACGCTCGATGAGCTGAGCTATATGCTGCAATCGGCTTCGGACCGGATAGGCGCTCTCGATTTTCAGACTTCCGCCAAAACGTTCGAGGCGCGCGCGGGCGCGGTCGCGACGCTGGAAGAACTTCAATCGATCGCCGAACGCGTGGAAAGCGGCGTTCCCGTAACGCCTGAGCTGGAACGCGCGCTGTTCCATGGCACCAGTCTCGGCGGCGCGCGCCCGAAAGCGGCGATCGACGCCCCCGAGGCGAAATTCATCGCGAAGTTCTCATCGAGCAACGATCTGATCAATGTCGTGAAAGCCGAATTCATCGCCATGCGCCTCGCCGAGCATCTGGGGCTGACGGTTGCGCCAGTGCGGCTTGAAAAATCGGCGGGTAAGGACGTGTTGCTGATCGAGCGCTTCGATCGCGTCCGAACGCCGGCGGGCTGGGCGCGCAAATCGATGGTGTCGGCGCTGACCATGCTCGGGCTCGATGAGATGACGGGGCGCTATGCGTCCTACGAGGAGTTGGCGCAGATCATTCGCACGAGGTTCACGACGCCAAAGGCGAGCTTGCGCGAACTGTTTGGCCGGATGGTGTTCAATGTGCTCTGCGGCAATAACGACGATCACGCGCGCAATCATGCCGCGTTCTGGGATGGCAAAAAGCTGTCCCTGACGCCTGCCTACGACATCTGCCCGCAACGCCGCACCGGGCGCGAGGCCAATCAGGCTATGCGGATCATCGGCGAGCACAGCGCCAGCACGCTTGCGGTCTGCCTGTTGGCTGCGCCGCAGTTCCAGTTGAGCGCGAAGGCTGCGAGCGAGCTCATCGAAGCGCAGATCAGAGGGGTCTATGCGAAATTCGGCGAAATCGCCGAAGAGGCCGAGCTTTCCTCGATCGATCGCAAACAGCTGTGGCGGCGAACCTTCCTCAATCCTTATGCTTTCGAGGATGCGCCGCAGGCGATTGCCGCGCTGGAACGCGATGTCTAGCATGCGTCCGGCCAATGGTGCGCGCTCGCGCGGGCGCATAGGTTCGCCAGCGATGCGTGGGCTCGACAACAGTCCCTCGCCCCGCGGAGCCTGCGCAGCAGGCGTCTCGAAAGGTCGGGCCGCCGCCCGCGTGGAGCATCCTTCGAGGCTTTTTGCGTTCCGCAAAAAGCGCCTCAGGACGGGGGATCGTTTTCCTACATCACCAAAAGCTCTGCGGATCGACGTCCACCGCCACGCGCACGCCGCCGCGCTCCTTGGGCGCCGCCGCCAGCATGGCGCGCAGATAGGCCTGCAGATCGGCGCTTTTGGGCGCCTTCACCAGCAGGCGGAAACGATAGCGCCCGCGAATGAGCGAGATGGGCGCCTCGGCCGGGCCGAGCACGACGATCTCATCGGCCTCCGGCAGGCCGCCGGCCGGGGCGACGCGATAGCGATCGGTGGAAGGCAGCGAATGCCCCGCCCGCGCCAGAGCGCGCGCATGGGTCTCGGCGGCGCCGGCGTCCTTGGCCGAGACGATCAGCGCCGCGAGGCGCCCGAAGGGCGGCAGGCCGGCGCGCTCGCGCAATCGCGTCTCCTGCGCGTAGAACGCCTCCGCCTCGCCGGAGAGAATGGCGCGAATGACCGGGTGGTCGGCTTGCCAGCTCTGGATCAGCGCGCGGCCGGGCTTCTCGCCGCGGCCGGCGCGGCCGGTCACCTGGTTCAGCAGCTGAAACGTGCGCTCGGCGGCGCGGGGATCGCCGCTGCCGAGACCGCTGTCGGCGTCCACGACGCCGACCAGGGTGAGAAAGGGGAAATTATGCCCCTTCGCCACCAATTGCGTGCCGATGACGATATCGAAAGAGCCGGCTGCGATCTCGGCGAGCTCGCGGCGCAAGCGCTCCTGCCCGCCGGGAAAATCCGAGGAGAGCACCAGAGTGCGGGCGTCGGGAAAGAGGATCGCCGCCTCTTCGGCGAGCCGCTCGACGCCCGGCCCGCAGGCGGTGAGCGAATCCTCCGCCTCGCATTCCGGGCATATGTGCGGGCGGCGCTCGACATGGCCGCAATGATGGCAGACCAGCGCGCGGCGAAAGCGATGCTCCACGAGCCAGGCGTCGCAATTCTCGCAGCGGAAGCGATGGCCGCAGCTGCGGCAGAGCGTGAGCGGCGCATAGCCGCGTCGATTGAGGAAGAACAGAACCTGCTCGCCGCGGGCGATCGTCTCCTGCGCCTCCGCCACCAGCCGCGGCGCGAGCCAACGTCCGCGCTCCGGCCCATTGGCGCGCATGTCGATCGCCTCTATGCGCGGCATGGGCCTCGCGTTGGCGCGGGCGGTGAGGCGCAAATAGCCATAGCGGCCGCTCTGCGCATTCACGCGCGTCTCGATGGAAGGCGTCGCCGAGGCGAGCACGATGGTCGCGCCCTCGAGCCGCGCGCGCACCACCGCCATGTCGCGGGCGTGATAGGCGACGCCATCCTCCTGCTTATAGGCGGCCTCATGCTCCTCATCGACGACGATGAGCCGCAAATTCGAGAAGGGCAGGAACAGCGCCGAGCGCGCGCCGGCCACCACCTTCACCTCGCCCAGGGCGACGCCGCGCCACAGCCGCGCGCGCTTGCGCTCGGAGACGCCGGAATGCCATTCGGCGGGCTTGGCCCCGAAGCGCGCGGCGAAACGCTCGAGGAATTGCGCGGTGAGCGCGATCTCCGGCATCAAGACCAGCGCCTGCCCGCCCGCGCGCAGAGCCGCCGCGACGGCCTCGAAATAGACCTCCGTCTTGCCGGCGCCGGTGACGCCCTCCAGCAGAAAGGGCCGATAGCCGCCCTGCTCCACCGCGCTCGTCAACGCCTCGGCGCCCGCGAGCTGCTCGGCCTCCAGCGGCGCGCGCGCGAAATCGGGATCGAGCGCCGCGGCGACGGGCTCGGGCGGCAGAGCGACGGCCTCGAGCGCGCCGGCGTCGACCAGCGCGTCCACGACGCCATTGGAGCAGGCCGCCGCACGGGCGAGCTCGCCCTTGGAGAAAGTGAGGCCGCCCTCCGCCGCCTCTATGACGCGCGCCCGCGCCGCCGTCATGCGCTCGGGCGGCGGGCCGGAGAGCCGATAGCCCACGCGGGGCGTCTCCGGCGCCGCCTCCTCCACCGCGCGCGTGGCGAGGCGCAGCGCCATGCCGCGCGGCGCCAAGGTCCAGCGCGCCACCCAATCGACAAAGCCGCGCAATGTCTCGCCCAGCGGCGGCCGGTCATATTTGGCGATGACGGATTTGAGATTGCCCGGCCCGGCGCCGCCCGCCGGCGCGACCGACCAGACGACGCCGAAGGATTTGCGCGTCGAAAGCGGGACCTCGACGCAATCTCCCGGCGAAAGGCGCAGCGCCGGCGGCGCGTAATAGGAATAGGCCATATCGACGGCCACCGGCAGCAGGATCTCGACGATCTGCGCCCCTTCGCTCCTGTCCGCCTCGCCGTTCATGGCGCTGTCTTAGAGCGTTTTCGAGCGCGTTGGGAACCGCTTCACGCATGATTTTCGCGGAACGCTCAGCGGGCGGCGATCCGTTCCGCCGCATCGCGGCGGGGCTGGGCGAATTTCGTCCGGCTCCGCTCGCTCACCGGCTTATTGAGCGCCGGCTTGTCGATCGCGGGCATCACGTTCGCGGGCTTGACGGCTGCGGGAGGCGCTCCCACATCTAGCTCGCTGGTGAAATAGCGGGTCAATTCGGAGACGATCATCGACTTCACATCGGCGCCGAGCGCGGTGACGACGACACGATAGCAAGCGCTCGGAGGGCCATAGACGTCATGCGTCTTTTGAGCGATCAGATCGTCCCGCCGCGTGATCTCGATCAGATTTTTCTCTTCCAGCGATTTGTCGATGACGGCGAAGAGGCGCGTTCGCGCATCGGCTTTTTCATAGTCGCATTTGATCGCATCGGCGCCGAGCTTGTCCATGCCGGAGGCGTCGAGCGGGAGGAGATGGATCAGCCGCTCCACCTCGCGCGGCCCGAGGTTGCGCGCGCGGGCGACGAGATCATCCGTGGAATTCTTTTTCGCGCCGAGATCGGGATTGATCTCGAAAGCCTTTTGCCCGAGCGCGAGCTTGAAATCGCCGATCTCGACCGACTGCACCTTGGAGAGCAGCATCAGCGCCGAGTCGGGCCGCTGATAGACGAAGGCCCCGGCGGCGGCGCTCGGCCCGCCGATCGCCGTCACCAGGGCCACGCTCTTGAGAAAATCGAAAAGGTTCTTGGCAATATCGGTCATCGCAATGCTCCGTCGCAATGTCTCTCGTTCGTCTCGAACGCTGAGATATTGCGGGAGCGCGCGCGGGATTTCTGTGCTCGCGCGCACGAGCCGATGAACGAAGCGTTAAGAAATCGGCGCGGGCCGGCGCCCCGGGGCGTGCGCGGGCCGGGCGCGCAAGAGATCGATCTCCTTCGACAGAGGTCCGCTGCGATCGAATGCGAGCTGCGCGAGCGGCGCGATGAGCGTGTGGCGCGCGCCGCCGCCAAAGGCGAATTGCGTGACGCACATCACCGATTCGCCGGTCTCGAAAATAGAGGTGACGATGCAGTCGGGCGGGAGCTCGCCGGTGTGAGCGAGGGATTGCGCCTTGCGCCGAAGAAGGGGACGCATCCGCGCGCGGACCGGCAGATAGAGCGAAAGGTCGCGCCAGCTCTTATGAGCGTCACGCGAAATATGATCCATCTCGAAATCTCCTTCGCGCAAATCTCTCATGATCCGAGCGTCGACGATGACCGAACGCGCCATCATAGGGCGAGCGCCTGTCACCGTCCTGTCGGGAGAGCGTATCGTCGAAGGAATTTTTGGAAAAAATCATGTTACGCGAAGGTTACGCGAGGTTCGTGTGAGCTTCGTGAAATATTCGCGTTATGTTGTACGCGTTATTACGGAGATCGGCGGCGCGGCTGCTCCCGCGCCGCGCCCAGGACCGCCGCTCAGACGAGCATGGCGGCCGGATGCTCGATCAGCCGCTTGAATTCGGCGAGCAGCGTCGCGCCCAGCGCGCCATCGACGGCGCGGTGATCGACCGAGAGGGTGACGCTCATGATCGTCGCCACGGCGGGCGCGCCATTTCTGGCGATGATGCGCTCCTCGCCGGCGCCGACGGCGAGAATCGTCGCATGCGGCGGATTGATCACGGCGGCGAAATTCTTGACGCCGAACATTCCGAGATTGGAGACGGCGGTGGTTCCACCCTCATATTCATTGGGCTTCAGCTTGCGCTCGCGCGCCCGCCGCGCCAAATCCTTCAGCTCGGTCGCGATCTCGCGGAAATTCTTGGTCTCGGCGTTGCGCACGATGGGCGTCACCAGCCCGCCCGGGATGGAGACGGCGACGCCGACATCGGAAGATTTGTGCTTCAGCATCGCCGTCTGCGTGAAGGTGACATTGGCGTCGGGAACATGTTGGAGCGCCAGCGCCATGGCCTTGACGATAATGTCATTGACCGAGACCTTCCACTCGGGCTCGCCATTCGCGCCCTTGGGCGCGGCGCTGTTGTAATCCTCGCGCAGACGCAGCAGCGCGTCGATCTCGCAATCGGTCTGCAGCGCGAAATGCGGAATGCTGCGCACCGCCTCGACCATGCGCCGCGCGATCGCCTTGCGCATCGAATCATGCGGAACCTCGGTGAAGGAGCCCGGCGCGAAGAGCTGGCGCACCACGGCGTCCGACATTCCGGTCGGCGCCTCGATCATCGGGGCCGAAGACGCCGCCGCCACGGGCCGCGCGCCTGAGCCGAGCGCCGATTTGACATCGCGCTCTATGATGCGGCCATGCGGGCCGGAGCCCTTCAGCGCGGAAAGATCGAGCCCGCCTTCCTTGGCCAGCCTGCGCGCCAAGGGGGAGGAAAATTCGCGTCCCTCCGGGCCACTCGCGCTCGTTCGAACATCACCCGAAAGCGCCATCTTAAACGTCCTCAGCTCGAACATTCTCGGGTGGCGGCAGAAGAATCGCTTCGTCACCAGGGGGCAACGAAACGCCCTCCTGGCGAGCCCGCGAACGACTGATAATTTTCATCATGTCTTTGACCTCATCCACGAGCGGCTTGGCTTTCTTTGCCATGTCTCCAGCTACGAAAGCGATGTCTCCCATGAACGCAAAAAACCGATCAGTTCGAGTTCCATACTGATCCACCTCAGATGACAACGCATTTAATCTGTCGAGCAATGCATTTTTCTTGCGAATATCTAAATCACTCTCGTGTATCAACAAACGTATTTTCCGAATGTGCTCTTGTATTTTTTGCTTCTCATTCGCATTTAAAGTGGCGATACCAAAACTTTCTTGGTCGATATCGAGAGCAACACGAGACATTGCATTTTCGACATCTTCTAGTATCGAAGCCTCAGAAAGCAAAATTTCCGATCGCACGATCCTATTTGCGGCAACAACAACATCATCACTGCTAATTTCCATAATCCTCTTTTCCTGAATCTTGACAACTATATCGTATTTCTGTATAAATCTTGTCATGAATGAATAAATAGCTACGCTATCCCGTTGGTCAAAGGTGCGTATTTGCTCGATTGCAGATAAAATATTTCGAGCAAACGTCAAAATCGCAGCATTAGGCTCTCTTGGCAAACCGACCAACAATCGGCTTAACAGCGATTCATCGACCATCGGAGTGGCACCCGTCAGATTGCCTGCTTTATCTATAAAGAACGGCCTTCGCCGCCGCGATCACCTCGGCGACGGAAGGCAGAGCCAGCTTCTCGAGATTGGCGGCATAGGGCATGGGCACATCCTTGCCGGCGACGCGCAGCACCGGCGCGTCGAGATAATCGAACGCCTCCTCCTGCACGCGGGCGGCGATCTCCGCGCCTATGCCGCATTGCGGCCAGCCCTCCTCCACCGCGACACAGCGGCCGGTCTTCCGCACCGATTCGATGATGGCGGGAACATCCATCGGCCGCAGGGTGCGCAGATCGACGACCTCCGCCTCTATCCCCTCCTTGGCCAGCGCCTCGGCGGCGGCGAGACAATGGGCGACGCCGATGGAGAAGGAAACCAGCGTCACATCCGTTCCCGGCCGCGCGATGCGCGCCTTGCCGATCGGAATGAGGAAATCCTCGAGCATGGGCGTATCCCATTGCTTGCCGTAGAGAATCTCATTCTCGAGGAAAACCACCGGGTTGGGATCGCGAATGGCGCTCTTCAAGAGCCCCTTGGCGTCGGAGGCGTTGGAGGGGGCGACGACCTTCAGCCCCGGCACTTGCGAGAACCAGGCCGCATAATCCTGGCTGTGCTGCGCGGCGACGCGGGCGGCGGCGCCATTGGGGCCGCGAAAGACGATGGGGCAATTGATCTGCCCGCCGGACATATAGAGCGTCTTGGCCGCGGAATTGACGATGTGGTCGATCGCCTGCATGGCGAAATTGAAGGTCATGAACTCGCAGATCGGCCGCAGCCCGGCGAAAGCGGCGCCGACGGCGAGGCCGGCGAAGCCATATTCGGTGATCGGCGTGTCGACGACGCGGCGCGGGCCGAATTCCTGCAGCAGCCCCTGCGTGACCTTATAGGCGCCCTGATATTCGGCGACCTCCTCGCCGATGACGAAGACATTGGGATCGCGCCGCATCTCCTCCGCCATGGCGTCGCGCAGAGCTTCGCGCATGGTCATGGGGATGAGCGTCGTATCGGCGGGAATTTCGGGGACGGCGACGGCCGGCGAAGGAGCGGCGGGCTCGGCCACAGTCGCCGGCGCAGCGGGAACGGAGGCGGCGACGGCGGACTCCTGCGGAGCGGAGGCCGGAATATCGGGCGCCTTCGCCGGCGCAGGCGCGGCGGCCTCGACCGGAGCGGCCGGCGTCGAAGGCGGAGCTTCCACGGGGCCGACCTCCTCGCCCTCTTCGGCGATGACGGCGATGGGCGTGTTGACGGCGACATTCTCGGCGCCGCCCGGCACGAGGATGCGGGCGAGCACGCCCTCGTCCACGGCCTCCACCTCCATCGTCGCCTTGTCGGTCTCGATCTCGGCGATGACATCGCCGGCCTTGACCTTATCGCCTTCGTTCTTGAGCCATTTGGCGAGCTTGCCCTGCTCCATCGTGGGCGAGAGCGCCGGCATGAGGACGTTGATGGTCATGGATGAGCGCTCGCGAATTCCTCGGGCGCCATAAACTCGACGCCGCAATAGGCCCCGAGCTTCTCCGCCTTGTCAGGTTGAAGATAGATGACGTTATCACCGTCCCAGATCAGGAAGCGTCCAACGGCAGAAGGTGGGAGGGCCGCATCGAGTCCTTGGACGAGCGCTCGAAGATTGGGCCATTTGGGTTCGTTCTGTCGCAGATCGAATGAAGTAGCCTGCGTTCCCTTTCGCAGTGTCACAATGAGCGAGGCGCCGGTCTCGATCGGAGCCTCGCCTTCCCTCCATTCGTCCGCCGATCGCTCCGATGGACCGAGGAAAACCTCACTTCGATAGCCATTTGCCCGATTTTCGATGCTCACTGAATCGACAATCCAGTCGTGGCCCGTCAAAGCGACGAGATTGCAAGCCATTTCGGCATATCGCAGCAATCCCACGCCATCTGTGTCGGAGTAGTCGATTTGTTCATGAAAAGAGTTTTCGAATACAATAGTTTCGTTTTCGTCCTCAAAGTCGACGACGCTGAAGAACGCCATACGAACCCAGTCGTCCGGGGAAAAAGTCTTTGGAACAGATTGTCCAGACTCGATCTCCGCTATGTCCTCGGCCAACTCTGATAAGCGCCCCTCGTATTCTGCGCTAAAGCGTAGGCCGAGCCCCGCAAGCTCCTCGAGCGCTCTTTGAAAGTGTGGAGCGTCGTCATCCGAAAGGACTCGGCAATCGTCCGCGACAGCGGGCTTAGCCGGCGCGGACACGGGCTGCGGCTTTCCTCGAAACCATCCAAACATCGCCGCCTCCTCACACCACCACATCCGTCCACAATTCGCTCGGATCGGGCTCTGGATCATTGGTCGCGAAATCCGCCGCCTCGGAGACGATGCGGCGCACGGCGGCGTCGATCTGCTTCAGCTCGTCCTCGCTCGCTCCGCCGGCCAGCAGACGGGCGCGCACCTGCTCGATCGGATCATGCTCCTCGCGCACGCGCTGAACTTCTTCCTTGGAGCGATATTTCGCCGGATCGGACATGGAATGGCCGCGATAGCGATAGGTCTGCGCCTCGATGAGGAAAGGCCCCTTGCCGGCGCGGCACCAGTCGAGCGCCTCGCGCGCGGCGGCGGCGACGGCGCGCACATCCATGCCGTCGATCTGCCGGCCGGGAATGTTGAAGGCCGTGCCGCGCATCGAAAAATTCGACTGCGCCGAGGAGCGCTCCACCGATGTCCCCATGGCGTAGCGATTATTCTCGACGATGAAGACGATGGGCAGCTTCCAGAGCTCCGCCATGTTGAAGCTCTCATAGACCTGCCCCTGATTGGCGGCGCCGTCGCCGAAAAAGGTCAGCGAGACGGAGCCGTCGCCGCGATAGAGATCGGCGAAAGCGAGGCCGACGCCGAGCGGGGCCGGCGCGCCGACGATGCCATGGCCGCCATAAAAATTCTTCTCGCGCGAGAACATATGCATGGAGCCGCCCTTCCCCTTGGAATAGCCGCCCCGCCGCCCGGTGAGCTCCGCCATCACGCGCTTCGGCTCCATGCCGCAGGCGAGCATATGGCCATGGTCGCGATAGCCGGTGATGAATTGATCTGTGGATTTCGCCGACATTCGCGCGCCGACGACCACCGCCTCCTGGCCGATGTAGAGATGGCAGAAGCCGCCGATGAGGCCCATGCCGTACATTTGGCCGGCCTTCTCCTCGAAGCGCCGGATCAGCAGCATCGCCCGATAGGCGGAAAGCTCCTGCTCGCGCGTGAAGGCCAGAATGCCGCCCTCGGCCTGCGCGCCCTCGGCGGCGCTGGCCACATCGGCGATTTTCGCGTTTCTGTCCGCTGCCGGCATGGCCGCCCATCCTCGTCGTCGTTGGACATTATCTGGGAGCGTGTGAGGCGTGAGCGAGCCCTCGTCCCTCCCGCATCGCGCGAGGGCTCCGCCTTCGGCAGAATAGCTCGAGCGCGTGACGAAAACGAGCGGTCTCGCGGCGCTGTCCTCAGCGGCGCGCGGGCGGCGCGGGGGGCGTAAGAATCACAATGTCGTTGCGATGCGCGCGGCCGAGCACCAGACGCGCCTCCTCGTCCAGAATATCGGCGTCGACGACGTCGCCGCGCACCAGCGCGAGCTTACGCTCCCATTGGGCGCGCTCGGCCTTCAGCCCGCCGAGCTCTGCGCGCAGCTCGGCGATGCGCTGCTCATATTCGACGCCGGTCTTGAGCCCGCGCTGGCCGTTGACGCCGTGCCAGACGAAATAGCTCGCCACGAGCCCCGCCGCTCCGTAGAGCAGCAGGGGGATCACAAAGGAGCGCAGAACATGACGAGCGAACATGCCGCCACTTTGCGCGAACATTGTATAAGCGTCGTTAACGGCCTGGGTCTCGCCGAATCGGCGATCAGCGCCGCCCGCGCGCGACCCGCTCGATCTCCGCGCGCACGAGGCGCTCGACGAGATGCGGCAGATTGTCGTCGAGCCATTGCTTCAGCATGGGCCGCAACATGTCCTGCGCATAACGCTCGATGAGATCGGCCTCGCTGATGACAATGCTCGCCGCCAGCGCCTGGAAATGCGCGCCGATCGACATGGCCGCGTCGGTCGAGACGAGCGGCGTGGGATCGCTGTCATTGGCCGGCTCCGCCGGGCTCGGCTCGATGCTCGCGATCATCTGCTCCTCGACCGGCTCATCCGCTATGTCCTGCACATAGGGCTCCTCGGCCGCCGCGACGACGGGCTCGTCGAGCGTCTCGTCCACGACCTCCTCGGCCGTGTCCTCGGACCAGCGGCTCTGATCGGACGATTCGGGAGCCGGCGCGGCTTCCGCCTCGGGAGCGGCTGCCGGCCGCAGCCAGAATTCGGCGGGCTTGGCGGGCTCGACCTCGGGAACGGCGACGGGAGCCGGAGCCGGCGCGGCGGCGATCGGCGCAGGAGCCGCGGGACGAGCGGCCACGGGCGCGCGCAAGGCGGGCGCAGGCGCGGGCGGCGCCTCCTCGCGCTGCGGCGGCTCGGCCGGGCGCTTCTCCTTGTCGCGCCTCGCGGCCGGCAAAGCGTCGTCGTCGGCGATGATGCGCCGGATCGATGCGAGGATCTCCTCCATCGACGGCTCGTGCGACCGGCGCTCGGCGTCGAGCGCCGGCGCGGTGATCGAAGCGTTCATTGCGCTCATGAGATGTGCTGCTTCCCGTCTCGCGGCGACGGCTCCGCAATATCATCGCCGCGCGCTATTCTTCTCCGCTCACTTCGAGCGTCGAGTCGCATCATCGGATGATTCCCCCCTTTGGTAAAACCACAGGGGTTGTGCGTAAGGGTGTATGCACACGATTTTTTACGCAGCGCGGCTTCGTCGCGCGGCGTTCAGCGCTCGGCGGGCGAATCGACGCCGATCCACATGCCGCGCACCTGCTCGAAATGCGTCGTCGGATCATAAGCGACGACATCGAGCTTCAAGCTGTCGGCCGAGAGGCGCCCTATGGAGCCGAGCGCCGCGTAAGACGCGACGACGCGATCGCGCTGCGCGATGATGAGCGAGACGCGCGCATTGAGCAGCGCATATTGCGCATTGAGCACATCGAGCGTGGTGCGCTGTCCGACCTGCGCCTCCTCGCGCACGCCGCGCAGAGCGATTTCCGCCGCCTTGACAGCGGCTTGGCCGGAGACGATCGAGGCTTTCGCCGTCTCCAGCTGCGCATAGCTGGAGACGACGCTGGCGCGCACGCTGTCGCGCTGCAGATCGGCGTTGAAGCGCGCCTGGCCCAATTGCTCCTTGGCCTGGCGAATCGACGCGTATTCGGCGCCGCCCTGATAGATCGGCACGTCGAGCCGTCCGCTCGCGCCGGCGGAAAATTGCCGGGTCGCGGGCGAACCGAGAAAGGAATCATATTGCTGTGAGAGCTGCGCGGAGACCGAGAGAGTCGGCGCCAGCGCGCCTTCCGCGACCTTCACCGCAGAAGCGGCGACATCCACCTGATGTTGCGCGGCGACGACGCCCGGATGCTCGACGATGGCGACGGCGATGGCCTGATCGAGCGATTTCGGCAGCAGCGATTCGACCGATTGCGCCGGCTGCAGATTTTTCGCCTCGGCGCCGATGATCTGCCGATAAGTGGCGACGCTGGTCTTCAATTGCCCTTGCGCGCCATAGAGCTCGGTGCGCGCCTGAGCGAGAGTCGATTCGGCCTGGGCGACATCGGTGCGCGTCACCTCGCCCACTGCGAATCGATCGCGCGTGCGCTCGAGCTGCTGCTCCAGCACGGCGACATTGTTCTTGCGCAGATCGAGCACCGCCGTGTCGCGCAGAACATTCATATAGGCGGTGGCGCCGTTCTGCAGCGTCGCCTGCTCGGTGAGGCGCATCCCCTCGCGCGCGGCATAGACGCCCGATTCGGCCTGGCGCACGGAATTGCCGGTGCGGCCGCCGTCATAGAGAGTCTGCGACAGGCTCAGCGTCGCGCCGCGCGGATAGCCGACATATTCGTCGTACATATAGGTGCGCTGGCCGGTCTGCTGGCTGCGGCCGGCGGGAATCTTGATGTTGGAATTCTGCGGCCCGGCGCTCGCCGAAATGCTCGCCTTGGGACGCATGCCGGCGGCGGCCTTGGGCGCGTCCTCGTCCTTGGCGCGCACATTGGCGCGCTGCTGATTCATATCGGGATTGCCGTGATAGGCGCGCGCCAGCGCCTCCTTCAGCGTCTCCGCGCCGGCCGCGGACGGAGCCGCGAGGCCGAGGACGAAAAGCCACAGCCCGAGCCAGGACGACGGACGCAATTCGACGATACGCATTCCACAAAGACCCGCTCTGGAACAAAGCGCGCCCGGCGCTCGACGAAAGCGCGGGGCGAGCCCTACGGCCTACTCACGGAACACGACGCTCGAAACAGGGCGATTCCAAGCCGAAACGACGAAGGCTTTGGAACGCTCGCCCTCAGAACACGAAACCCGGCGCTTTTTCAAAGCCCTCCAGAACAGGCGCGGAAGCGTCGAACAGAGCGCGCGCGCCGGCCGGGGCGCCGCCGGAGCGATCGAAACGGGTGACGGCCCAGCCGGAGTCCGGCTCCGCCTTGGCGATGGCGAGCAGGCGGCCGTCGGGGGTGAGCTGCTCGAAGAGACGATCGAGGCCCGCCTCCACCGCGCCCTGCACGATGATGACGTCGAAGGGCGCGGCGGCAGGAACGCCGGCCGCGAGCGGGCCGGTCTCGACGCGCACATTGGCTGCGCCGATGAATTGCAGATAGGAGCGCGCCGTCGCCGTGAGGCGAGCGTCGTCCTCGAGGGCGACGATTTCGCGCGCCAGCGGCGACAGCAGCGCCGAGGAGTAGAATGTGCCGCCGGCGATGTCGAGCACGCGATCCGTCTCGCGAACGCCGGCGTCCTGCAGCAGGCGGGCGAGCACCAGCGGCGGCAGCAGCGTCCGGCCGGGACGGCCATGCTCGTTCTCGAGCCGCAGCGCGAGATCGGAATAAGCGAGCGGAGCGAGGTCGTGCGGCAGGAAAATCTCGCGCGGCACGGTGAGGAAGCGCCGCAGCAGCGGCAGATCCGTCACGTCGAATGTGCGCAGCTGCCGCTCGACCATCGTCTGGCGCAGGGCGGCGGTCGCCGCGCCTTGTTGCGAATTCGTCTCTGCGTGGAGCTCAGCAGCTTCGGCCATCGACCTTCCGGCGTCGCGCCGGCCTCTCGCGGGGGGTCTCGACGACGGCCGCCGGTCCGCCGCGGGCGCCCCGCCTCATGAAAGACGCCAAAATTCCAAAGAAGGCGTTCGGACGGGCCGGCTCCTCTCGCCGAACGCATTCGCTTCGCCGCGCTGCAAGAGCTCGGCCGTGCGCTTTATAGGTTCGCGCCGCGCCCATGTCCATGGCGGCCCGGCGCCTTCCCCTCAATTCCGCTCGAGCTCGCCGAGCAGAGCGCCGGCTGGATCGCCCTCGGAGAGCGCGCGCATCTGCGCCAGCGTGCGATTGTCCAGCACATTGGCGATAGCGTCGCGCGCCTCCAGCATCAGCAGGCGCACGGTGCAGCGGGCCTCGTCCTCGCAATCGTCACAGCGGCGATAGACGGTGCGGCTGGCGCATTGGATCGGCGCCAGCGGCCCGTCCAGCACTCTGATGATGTTCCCGACCCGCATGTCCTGCGGCGCGCGCGCCAGCGTGTAGCCGCCGCCCTTCCCTTTCTTGGAATGGACGAAGCCGGCGTTGCGCAGCTCGCCGAGGATGGCGTCGAGAAATTTCTTGGGGATTTGATTCGCCGCGGCGATATCGGTGACGAGCGCCGTCCGCCCCGGCTCGAAGCCGGCCAGATAGACCATCGCCTTCAATCCGTATTTCGCTTTCTTCGTCAACATCGAGCGGCGTCTCCTCGCATCCGCCTCGCCGGCGTCAGGGGTTAATTATTCTCCGGCGAACGGATTCTACAGCAAAATGGCGCCATTGCGCGGTTATTGTCCACTGGCGACCCGCTCGCCCGGGGTCCAGCCGCGCGGAGCCGAATGATGATTTTCTTCTACAGCCTATAAAACACATCGAAAAATCGCAGCCGAACGCCCCTTCGCCGGCCGCGCCGCCCTCCAGGCGCCAATTTCGCGGTCGGGAGCGGGATTGGTAACGCTGGCGTCACAGCCCGGCCCATCCGGCTCGAGCGCAACTTCTTACCTTGACATGTTATAGTATTTTTGTGGACTATAGGAAAATCATTCTCGAAAGCCACGGGACGCGCCATGGACGCCATCGACCGCCACATTCTTTCGATACTTCAGGAGGACGCCTCCCTCTCCATCGCCGACATAGCGGCGCAGGTCGGGCTGTCGCAAACCCCCTGCTGGAAGCGCATTCAGCGGCTGGAGGCGAGCGGCGTTCTGCAGGGCCGGGTCGCCCTGCTCTCGCCCGAGAAGCTCGGCCTCGGCCTCAGCGTCTATGTCTCCATCGTGGCCGGCGAGCATTCGGACGCCTGGCTCGACCGTTTCACCGGCGCCGTCGCGGCCATGCCGGAGGTGGTGGAGTTCTATCGCATGGCCGGCGACGTCGACTACATGCTGCGCGTGGTCGTGTCCGACATGGTCGCCTTCGACGAATTCTACAAGCGGCTGATCGCGATCGCGCCTCTGCGCAATGTCGTGTCGCGCTTCGCCATGGAACGGATCAAGGCGACGACCGCGCTGCCGCTGGAAACCGCCCCGCCCATCGCTTTTCCCCGCGCGCGCCGGGTGGCCGAAGAAGCCATTGCAGGATAAGCTCTGCGGCAAGCGCGTCAGCGACCAACACTATTCCAGGAGCACCCAATGTCAGAGGCAGTATCGGCGCCGATTTACGTCCGTTCGGAAAAACCGGGGCGCGGCCGCATTTATGATTCGATCACGCAGACGCTCGGCGACACGCCGCTGGTGCGCTTCGACCGTCTCGCCAAGGAGAAGGGCGTCAAGGCCAATCTTCTCGGCAAGCTCGAATTCTTCAATCCGCTGGCCAGCGTCAAGGACCGCATCGGCGTCAATCTCATCGACTCGCTGGAGAAGAGCGGCCGCATCGCGCCGGGCCGCAATCTGCTCATCGAGCCGACCTCCGGCAACACCGGCATCGCGCTCGCCTTCGTCGCCGCCGCGCGCGGCTATCGCCTCATTCTGGTGATGCCGGAATCCATGTCGATCGAGCGTCGCCGCATTCTCGCCGTGCTCGGCGCCGAGCTGGTGCTGACCCCGGCCGCGCAGGGCATGAAGGGCGCCGTGGCCAAAGCCACCGAGCTTGCCGCTGAAAATCCCGACGCGGTCATTCCGCAGCAGTTCGAGAATCCGGCCAATCCCGAGATCCACCGCGTCACGACGGCCGAGGAAATCTGGAACGACACCAAAGGCGAGATCGATTATTTCGTCTCCGGCGTCGGCACCGGCGGCACGATCACCGGCGTCGGCCAAGTGCTGAAGCCGCGCCGCCCCGGCCTCAAGGTCGTCGCCGTGGAGCCCGAGGATTCGGCGGTGCTGTCCGGCCGCCCGCCGGGACCGCATAAGATTCAAGGCATCGGCCCGGGCTTCGTGCCGCCGATCCTCGACCGCACGGTCATCGACGAGATCATCACCATCGGCAATCAGACCGCTTTCGAGACCGCGCGCCAGCTCGCCAAACTCGAAGGCATTCCGGTCGGCATCTCGTCCGGCGCCGCCGTGGCGGCCGCGCTCGAGATCGCCGCGCGGCCGGAGGCGGAAGGCAAGAATATCGTGCTGATCATCCCCGACTTCGCGGAGCGCTATCTCTCGACCGCGCTGTTCGAAGGCGTCTGATCCAGACTGCGGCGATCCGGGCCGCGTGGCTCGGATCGCCCGATTTTTATGTCAATGCGTATGAGGCTTTTGCGGAGCCGCTTTGCCGCGGCGCTCCAAATGGCGACGGCCGAAGCGCCCCGTCCAATAAGCGACGAAGACGATGAAGAAATAAATCAGCAGCATCCACGGCCAGCGCTCGCTCGCGCTCTCCGCCTTGTCGGAGAATTTGATCCAGCCTTCGAAGAGATATTCGACGCCGAAGCCGAAGATGAAGGTGAGAATCAGCGCGCTCTTCCACCAGGACAGGCGAAAAAAGCCGACCGCCAGCGCGACCATCAAGGCGACGATGCCGACGCCATTGACGAACTGCTGCAACAGGCTTTCGGAAAACAGTGTGATCAGGCGAACGACAAAGACCATGCGGCGCCCCTCTGCGATCGGCGAAACCGGCGCATACTACACATTCGGCAGATGCTGCGCGAGCGCCTCCAGCACCGCCATGCGCACGGCGACGCCCATTTCCACCTGATCCCTGATGAGCGAGCGCGCGCCGTCGGCCACGCTCGAGTCGATCTCGACGCCGCGATTCATCGGCCCCGGATGCATCACCAGCGCATCGGGCGCGGCGAAGGCGAGCTTCTCCTCGTCGAGGCCGAAGAAATGGAAATATTCGCGGCTGCTGGGCACGAAGGCGCCGTTCATGCGCTCGCGCTGCAGCCGCAGCATCATCACAATATCGGCGCCGGCGAGCCCCGCGCGCATGTCGTGGAATACTTCGACGCCGAGGCGCGACAGCGAATCGGGCGCGAGCGTGGAGGGGCCGACCGCGCGCAGCCGCGCGCCCAGCGCGCTCAGGAGAATAATATTGGAGCGCGCGACGCGCGAATGCAGAACATCGCCGCAGATCGCCACTGTGAGCCCCTCGATGCGGCCCTTGTGGCGGCGGATCGTCAAAGCGTCCAGCAGCGCTTGCGTCGGATGCTCATGGGCGCCGTCGCCGGCGTTGACCACGGCGCAATCCACCTTGCGCGCCAGAAGATGCACGGCGCCGGCGCGGGCGTGGCGCACCACCAGAATATCCGGCCGCATGGCGTTGAGCGTCATCGCCGTGTCGAGCAGCGTCTCGCCCTTCTTCTCCGAGGAATTGGCGACCGACATGTTCATGACGTCGGCGCCGAGCCGCTTGCCGGCGATCTCGAATGAGGCCTGCGTGCGGGTGGAGGATTCGTAGAAGAGATTGACCTGGGTGCGTCCGCGCAACGTGGCGCGCTTCTTCTCCACCTGGCGGGAGACCTCGATCGCCTCCTCCGCCATATCGAGCAGAGTGAGAATGTCGATGCGCGACAGCCCCTCTATGCCGAGCAGATGGCGATGCGGGAAGGCGGGATGCGGTTTTTGCGGCATGCCGCCGTCTATAACAGTTTCCGGCGCGCTGGCCAGCCTTCCCGCCGCGCGCTCATGGTTGAGAAATCCTCGAGACGATCGCTCGAAAGCGACGGCGGAACCAAAGGGGATGAAAAAGAGTTCTCGCCTTTGCCCGTCTCAGAGACGCTCTTTCCCCGAATTTTTCACGAAACAGGAGATCGCCATGCAAATTCGGCTCGGCTCGCCGCTTCTCGCGGCGGCTCTCTCCCTCTGCGCCGCCACGGCCATGGCGGCGACCACCGTCGCCACGGATTTCTCCAACATGCGCTCCGGCCCCGGCGCACGCTGGCCGGTCATCGCCCAAATCCCGGCCGGCGCCAAGATACGGCTCGACAATTGCGGACCGGGCTGGAAACACGATTGGTGCCAGATCCGCTACAAGGGCAAGCGCGGCTTCGTGGCCGCCAACACGCTGGAGCCGACGATGAAGAACGTCATCGTCGCCCCGCTCGTCACCCGCGACACCACCGCCGTGCGCTCCGGCCCCGGCGGAAATTGGAAGGCCATCGCCCAAATCCCGCCGGGCCAGAAGGTCGCCGCCTCCGCCTGCCAAAAGGGCTGGATGACCAGCTGGTGCAAGGTCACCTATGAGGGCAAGTCCGGCTATGTGGACCGCAACTATCTGAAGCGCAAGGGCGCCGTCTTCGCCCGATAAAGGCGGACCATAGAGACGCGACAGCCCATGGCCGGCCCCCGGCCCTGGGCTTTTTTGCGCGAATTCTCGCACAGCGGCGCGCGCCCTCGAACCGATTGACATATGCTCAGTGCGAGCATATCTGTAGCGCGAAGAGTGGTTGGCGAGGGTTGCTCAAACGCGCCATGACACTTAAGCTACAAAATAAGCCTCCGTCGGGCGGCGCCCGAAGGAGATTTTGATCGACCCGCCTTATGCTCGAATTGAGCATAAGTGAGGATGGAGCAAGGTCCATGACCCTCACCTTCCCCGAGAAGCGTCTCGATGCGCCCGCCATCGGCGCGCTCGTCGGAGCGGCGCAGCGCTTTCCCGTGCTGCCCATGCCCAATCTCGCCTGGAGCAAGGAGGTCGAGGCCGCGACCGCCCATCTCTACGAGCGGGTGGCGAAGGTCATGCCGGCGATCGAATGGGCGTATCACGCGCCCTATGTGAAGGCGATCAACGAGCTGAAGCGGGAACGCAACGCCGTCATTCTCGCCCATAATTACCAGACTCCGGAAATCTATCATTGCGTCGCCGATTTCGTCGGCGACAGCCTGCAGCTCGCCAAGCTCGCCGCCACCTCCGACGCCGAGATCATCGTGCAGGGCGGCGTGCATTTCATGGCCGAGACCTCCAAGATTCTGAGCCCCGAGAAAGTGGTGCTGATGCCCGATCTCGAGGCCGGCTGCTCGCTCGCCGCCTCCATCACCGCCGCCGACGTTCGCGCGCTGCGCGCCGAATATCCGGGCGTGCCGATCGTCGCCTATGTCAACACTTCCGCCGAAGTGAAGGCGGAGGTGGACATTTGCTGCACCTCCTCCAATGCGCTGAAAGTGGTCGAGAGCCTCGGCTCCGATCGCGTCATCATGCTGCCCGACCGCTATCTCGCCGAGAATGTCGCGGCGCAGACCAAGGTGAAGATCATCGCCTGGCGCGGCGCCTGCGAGGTGCATGAGCGCTTCACCGCGGAAGAGCTCGAGACCTATCGTGCCGATCATCCGGGCGTGAAGATCATCGCCCATCCCGAATGCCCGCGCGAGGTGGTGGAGATTTCCGATTTCGCCGGCTCGACTGCGGCGATGATCGATTATGTGCGCACGAAAAAGCCGGCGCGCGTGCTGCTCGTCACCGAATGCTCCATGGCCGACAATGTGGCGGCGGAGACGACGGGAACCGAGTTCATCCGCCCCTGCAATTTCTGCCCGCATATGAAGCGCATCACGCTGCCGAAGATTCTCGACGCGCTGGTCCACATCCGCGAGGAGGTGACGGTCGATCCGCTGATCGCCGCGCGCGCGCGCGTCTCCGTGCAGCGGATGATCGATCTGGGTTAGAGGACTCCCTTCTCCCGCCTGCGGGAGAAGGTGGCCCGGCGAAGCCGGGTCGGATGAGGGAACGTCGAAGACAATCCTGCCTCCCGTCCGCCCCAAATCGCCATGCGCAAGACAACGGCCGAAGGACCCTCATCCGACCCTCGCTGACGCGAGGGCCACCTTCTCCCGCAAGCGGGAGAAGGAATTCTCAAAGGAGCGCGGCCATGACGGCTCGATACGAGGCTCTGATCGCAGCGATCGACGCCGCCAACGCCGACGATCCACGCAAAGTGACGGCCGATGGAGCCGAGCGCGCTTTCGAGATCGTCTACGCCGAGCGGATGACGGCGCGCCTCGCCGCGCTCTATCCCGACGCCTCGGAGCTGCTGCAAATCGCGACGCGCGCGCAGCATTTGCGCCGCTGGGACATTCCGCGCGAGAATTTCCCGCTCGGCCGCCACGGCTACAATGATTGGCGCAAGGAGTGCCGCGCGCATCACGCGCGCCTCGTCGGCGAGCTCATGCGCGCTCAGGGCTATGCGGAAGACGAGATCGCGCATGTCGGCGCGATCATCCGCAAGGAGAAGCTGAAGAAGGATCGCGATTCCCAAGCGCTGGAGAATGTCGCGGCGATCGTCTTCCTCGAGCATTATTTCGACGACTTCCACGAGAAATACAAAGACTACGACGATGAGAAGATCGTCGACATCCTCGGCAAGACGCTGTGCAAAATGTCGCCCAAGGGCCATGGCGCGGCGCTGGCCCTGCCCTTGCCGGAGCGTACGCGCGCGCTGGTGGCGGCGGCCATCGCCAAGGAGAGCGAGGCTCTCGCCAAGCTCGCAGCCGTAGCGATCGACTGATGATCGGCGCGCCCACTCCCCACCCCTCCCCCGCCATGCGGGAGAGGGAGCAGATTCCGCGCGTCATCGATATTGCGCGCAACGCGCCGCGCGCTCGGGAGCGTTCAACGTGACACAGACTCCCATCCTCATCGTCGGCGGCGGCCTCGCCGGCCTCTTCTGCGCGTTGAAGCTCGCACCGCGCCACGTCCGCGTGCTCACTCCAGGCTCCATCGACGAAGGCGCGGCGTCCTTCTGGGCGCAGGGCGGCGTCGCCGCAGCCGTGCTCGACACGGATTCGCCGGAGCGCCACGCCGAGGACACGCTGAAGGCCGGCGCCGGCATCGTCGATCGGCAAGTCGCGCTCGGCATGGCGCGCGAAGCCCGCGCCCGCATCGAAGATCTCCTCTCCTATGGCGTGCCCTTCGATCGCGCCGACGGCCAATTCACGCCCTCGCGCGAGGCGGCCCATTCCGAGCGGCGCATCGTGCGCGTGAAGGGCGACACCGCCGGCCGCGCGATAATGGAGACGCTCGTCGCCGCCGTTCGCGCGACGCCTTCCATCGAATTATTGGAAGGCTTTTCCGCGCAGGAATTGCTGACCCATGACGGACGCGTCATCGGCCTGCGCGCGCGCGGCCGCGACGGCATTTTGCGTGATTTTCTCTCACCCGCCACCGTGCTGGCGACGGGCGGAATCGGCCATCTCTACCGCGTCACCACAAATCCCAAGGAAGCGCGCGGAATCGGCCTCGCAATGGCGGCGCGCGCCGGCGCGCTCGTCGCCGATGCGGAATTCGTGCAATTCCATCCGACCGCGATCGACATTGGCGTCGATCCGGCGCCGCTGGCGACGGAATCTCTGCGCGGCGAAGGCGCGATCATCATCGATCGCGCCGGCCATCGATTCATGGCGGAGATCGCTCCGGCCGCCGAGCTCGCGCCGCGCGACATCGTGGCGCGCGGCGTCTTCGCATCGATCGCGGCGGGAGGCGGCGCTTTTCTCGATGCGCGCGCGACTGTCGGCGCGGAGTTTCCCGCGCGCTTTCCGACCGTCTATGCGAGCTGCATGGCCGGCGGCGTCGATCCTGTGACCGCACCCATTCCGATCGCGCCCGCCGCGCATTATCACATGGGCGGCGTCGCCACCGATGCGCGCGGGCGGACGTCTCTCGCCGGACTTTGGGCGGCCGGCGAGGTCGCCTCCACCGGCGTGCATGGCGCCAATCGCCTCGCCTCCAACTCCCTGCTCGAGGCCGTGGTGTTCGCAGCGCGCATCGCGAACGACATAGGCGAGCAGACTGTCGAGGCCGCGCCCGCCCCTGCCCCATCGCCCGACGCGGCCGACGCGCCCGAGCAGAGCCTCATCGACGAATTGCGCGATGTGATGGCGCGCGATGTCGGCGTTATCCGTGATGCGATCGGGCTCACGCGCGCGGCGCGGACGATCCTGCGCGTAGAGGCGGCGACAACCAATGCGCAATTGCGCAATATGGCGCTGACCGCTCTGCTGGCGACGAGCGCGGCGCTGGCGCGGCGCGAGAGTCGCGGCGCGCATTTCCGCTCCGATTTTCCGCGCGCCGAGGACGCGCTCGCGCATCGCTCCTACATGACAATGACGCAAGCGCGCGCTATCGCCGAGGACGCGCTGAAATGATCGCGTCTCAGCGCCGTCGATGCGAGCCTGAAGGCTCGCGGTCCAGCGCGCGCCTCGGACCGCGAGCCTTCAGGCTCGCTTCAGCTCGGACGCCGCGATGACAGCCCCCTGGACGCTCCCCGCCCTGCATGTAGAAGAGGCCGTGCGCGCCGCTCTCGCCGAGGATTTCGGCCGCGCCGGCGACATCACCACTCAGGCGACGATCCCCGAGACCGCCCACGCCCGCGCCGTCATCGCCGCGCGCGAAGCCGGCGTCGTCGCGGGCCTCGGCGTGGCGGCGGCCGCATTTCGCCTCGTCGACCCCGCCGTCGTCTTCACGCCTGCGACGCAGGACGGCGCGCGCATCGGCGAGGGCGATGTTCTCGCCCGGATCGAAGGCCCGGCGCGCGCCATTCTCTCGGCGGAGCGCGTCGCCTTGAATTTCCTCGGCCGGCTCTGTGGCGTCGCCACGCTCACGGCGCGCTATGCGGAGAAAATCGCGCATACGAAGGCCAAGGTCTGCGACACGCGCAAGACGACGCCGCTGCTACGCGCATTCGAGAAATATGCGGTGCGCTGCGGCCGCGGCGCCAATCACCGCTTCGGCCTCGATGATGCGGTGCTGATAAAGGACAATCACATCGCCGTCGCCGGCGGCGTCGGCCCCGCATTGCGCGCCGCCAAAGCCTTCGCCGGCCATATGGTGAAGATAGAGATAGAGGTCGACACGCTCGCGCAGCTCGAGGAGGTCCTCGCCGAAGGCGCGGATATCGTGCTGCTCGACAATATGGCGCTCGATTCTTTGCGCGCCGCGGTCGCGCTGATCGGCGGCGCAATGCGCGCGGAAGCGTCCGGCGGCGTCACGCTGGAGACGATCGCGGCGATAGCGGAGACGGGCGTCGATCTCATTTCCGTCGGCGCGCTCACGCATTCCGCGAAAACGCTGGATCTCGGCCTCGATATAGAAATTGGATAAGGTCACACCTCTCGTCGCAGCCGCGCGAGCGACGCGCTGCGATTGAGCATCACTTCCTCGAAGCGCGACGAGAGCAGAAAGGCGAGCTCCTGCTCGCGCGTCACCGTCACCGGGTCCTGCGCGCGCAAATCCTCGTCGACGCGGCCGGGATGGCACATCACCAGATGCCGCTCGCCGGGCGCGCGCAAATAGGTTTCGAATTGCGCGGCGTAATCGCTGCGCGGATCGAAATCGGAAAAGCCGGCGAAGCCTTCGTTGAGCAGAAAGCCGCGCGCCACCGCCTCGCGCCGATAGCCGCGGCCGATGGCGCGGACCACCATGGCCTTGCGCATGTCGGCGCCGCGAATCACGATGCGATGCATCCGATCGCCGGCGTCGCGCAGCCAGAGCTTCTCGCCCGTGAGGCCGCGCTTCTCCAGCGCGTCGAACAGCGCCGTGCGCACGCCGGGCAGCGCATGGACATGCTGATGCCCGTCGAGATGGTCCGGCGCGCGGCCCATCACCGCGTAGAAGCGGTCGATCTGGCGGTCGATCTCGGCGCGGATCTCCTCCATCGGCAGCTTTCCGCGCATGGCGGCGCGAATCACCTCGCGCAGCGGCGGAAACACGCCGCCGGGCGCGAATTTCGGCATATTGGTGAGCGGACGCCCGAGCGTCAGATTGAAATGCACGCCGATGTCGGCGTCATGGCGGCGGCGCGCCAGCTCCCGCCCCATGGCCGGCCAGCGATCGACATTGGTGAGCGCGGAGACCGCCGTCAGCCGCCCGACGTCCAGCGCCTCGAGAATGCCGAGGCTGACGCCCATGGAGAGGCCGTAATCATCCGCGCAGAGCGCGACCGCACGTTGCGCCGCCATCTTCCTACCCCGTCCTCCCGGCTTCGGCGCGCTTGCGCATTTTCGCGCGCCCGCCTAGGTCTTGCCCGTTTCTCTTGCCCGGTCCGAACCTATAAGGCGAGCGATGGACGATAAAGCCGAAAATCCGCCGGAGATATCCGTAGCCATTCCGGTCTTCAACGAGGCGGCCAATCTTCGCCCGCTGGTCGCCAGGCTGAAGCCCGTGCTGGAGCGTTGCGCCGCCTCTTTCGAGATCGTTTTCGTCGATGACGGCTCCTCGGACGAAACGCTCGCGGGATTGCGCGAATTGCATAGAGAGGACGCCCGCGTCAAAGCAGTGTCCTTCAGCCGCAATTTCGGCAAGGAGATCGCCATAGCCGCCGCTCTGGACCATTCCCGCGGCGCGGCCGTGGCGCTGATGGACGCCGACCTCCAGCATCCGCCGGAGACGATCGCCGAATTCGTCGCCAAATGGCGCGAGGGCTATAAGAACGTCTATGGCGTGCGCCGCGACCGCGCCGGCGAGCCGCTGATGCGAACGCTCTTCGCCAATCTCTTCTACGGCCTGTTCGATCGTTTCGGCGAGACGCCGCTGCCGCGCGGCGCCGGCGATTTCCGCCTGCTCGACCGCCAGGCGATCGACGCGCTCTCGCGCATGCGCGAGCGGGCGCGCTTTTCGAAAGGCCTCTTCGCCTGGATCGGCTTCAAATCGATCGGCGTGCCTTTCGAGGTGGAGGAGCGCGCCTCCGGCCGCTCCAAATTCAATTACGCCAAGCTCATCCGCTTCGCGCTCGACGGGCTGATGTCCTTCTCCTCCGTGCCGCTGAAGGTCTGGGCGGTGATCGGAATCACCGTCTCGACCTTCGCGCTCGCCATGGCGGCCTATTATTTCTGGCGCACGGTGTTCTATGGCGTGGATGTCCCCGGCTACGCCTCGCTGATCGTCTCCATCGCCTTTCTCGGCGGAATGCAATTGTTCTCGCTGGGCGTGCTCGGAGAGTATATCGCGCTCATTTTCGGCGAGGTGAAAGGACGCCCGCTCTATCTCGTCGCTGAGCGTGTAGGGGTGGAAGACGAAACGGCGAGGCCGCTCGAGTGACCAATCGATTCCAGAGCCCCCCTCATGCTGAGGAGCGCCTGAAAGGCGCGTCTCGAAGCACGCCGCATCTATCGGTTCCGCCTTCTGGAGCCCCTCGTGCTTCGAGACGCGGCCTGCGGCCGCTCCTCAGCATGAGGGGTGTGGTTGCTCCATGATCCGCAATCTCCTCTCTGTCGGCGGCTTCACGCTGCTCTCGCGCATCACCGGCTTTCTGCGTGATGTGATGCTGTCGGGCATTCTCGGCGCCGGGCTCGCGGCGGACGCTTTCTTCATCGCCTTTCGCCTGCCCAATCATTTCCGCGCCATTTTCGGCGAAGGCGCCTTCAACGCCGCTTACGTCCCCTGCTATTCCAAGGCGCTCGAGCAGCAAGGAAAAGACTCGGCGAAGGAATTCTCGAGCGAGGTGTTCACGCTTCTGCTCGCCTCGCAGATCGTTCTGCTCCTTCTCGCCTACGCCTTCATGCCACAATTCGTCGCCCTGCTCGCGCCGGGGCTCGATGATCGGCCGGAGAAATTCGCGCTCGCCGTTTCGCTGACGCGCATCACCTTCCCCTATCTGCTCTGCATGACTCTGGTCACGTTGCATCAGGGCACGCTCAACGCCAATGGCCGTTTCGCCGCGCCCGCCTTCGCGCCAAATCTGCTCAATCTCACCATGATCGCGGCGCTCGCCGTCGCCTTTCTGTTTCCGAGCGCTGCCTATGCCGCCGCCTGGGGCGTGACCATCTCCGGCGTCTTGCAGCTCGCTCTGCTGATGGCCAACGCCCGCATGATCGGCGTGATGGAAGGCCTCGCGCGGCCGCATTGGAAGCGCGTGCGCGAATTCTTCCTGATGCTGGGGCCGGCGGTGATCGGCTCGGCGAGCGGGCAGATCGCCATTTTCGCCGATACGATCATCGCGTCGATGCTGCCGGACGGCGGCGTCTCCTCGATCAATTACGCCGATCGCATCTATCAGCTCCCCAATGGCGTCATCGGCCTCGCGGCCGGCACAGTGCTGCTGCCGGAGATGAGCCGCCGCATCGCCGCCGGCGACGAGGACGGCGCCCATGCGGCGCAAAATCGCGTGATGGCGCTGACAGTGGCGCTGGCCGCGCCTTTCTTCATCGCCTTTGTGACGATCCCCGAGCTCATCATGAGCGGCGTCTTCCTGCGCGGCGCCTTCACCCACGCCGACGCCGTCGCCGCCGCCGATGTGCTCGCGGCCTATGGCGGCGGGCTGATGGCGCTGGTGCTGATCGCCTCGGCGCGCGCGAGCTTTCAGGCGCATGGCGACACCAAGACGCCCATGTATGTCGCGCTCGGCGCCGTCGTCGTGAATGTGGGGCTGAAGATCGCGCTCTATGAGCCGATGGGCGCGCCGGGCCTCGCCACTGCGACCTCCGTCGGCCTATGGATCAATCTCGCGGCGCTGATCGGCCTCGCGCTGCATCGCGGGGCGATGCGCTTCGACGAGACGTTTCTGCGCGTCTCCATCGCGAGCCTCTGCGCCAGCGCGCCTTTGCTGGCGACGGCCTTTTATGGCTATGGGCCGGCGATGGCGCTGGCTGGGCGCCTCGGGCCGATGCGCGACATCGCCGCTCTGCTGCTGCTGGGCGCAGCGGGAGCGCTCGTCTATGCGGGCGTTCTCGCCGTCTGCCTGCGCGCCTTCGGCCTGCGCCTGTCGCAGCTGCGACGGGCGAAACGCTGACACGCATCGAGAAGCGAGCCCGAAGGCTCGCGGTCCAACGCCCGCCCCGGACCGCGAGCCTTCAGGCTCGCTTCTGTCCGCTGGACGAAAACGGCCTCACAGAAACTGCGACAGCCCCGGCACCGAATCGGTAATTTCCTTCAGCTTCTCCTTGCCCACCAGCCCCTCGGCATGGGCGAAGAACTCCTTGGCCAGCGCCTGGCTCTGATCCATGGAGAGGCCGACGCTGGAGAGCCGGCCGGCGAGCGCCATCAGATCGCCCTTGGAGCCGCCGACGAGGCCGCCGAGCCCGCCCAGCAAGCCGCCGAGCAGCCCGCCATCCGCCGCCGGAGCCGCCTCGGCCGCGGCGATCGCCTCCTCGGCGCCGGGCAGCTTGGCGATGAGATCGGCCGCCGGACCGTCCGGGAATTCCTTGCGGAAAAAGCCGAGCACATGACCAGCGGCGAGGCGCGCCGTCTCGGGCTCGACGCCGAGCGCTGCGGAAATGCGGGCGATCAATTCATCCATGCTCGGCTCCTACTTCAAAAAAAGCTCGGTCTCGACAATTACGCGGCGATTGCGACGAATTCGCAGCGGCTCACTCGGCGTCGAGGCCGTAGAGCGAATGCAGCGTGCGGACGGCGAGCTCCGTATAGGCGGCGTCGATCAGCACGGAGAATTTGATCTCCGAAGTGGTGATGGCGCGAATGTTCACGCCCTTCTCGGCCAGCGCCTTGAAGGCGCGGGCGGCGACGCCGGCGTGGCTGCGCATGCCGATGCCGATGGCCGAGACCTTCGCCACATCCTTGGCCCCGGCGAGACCGGCATAGCCGATCGAGGGCTTGGCCTTCTCGAGAATGGAGAGGCAGCGCTCATATTCGGCAGCCGGCACGGTGAAGGTCATGTCGGTCATGGTCGCGTCGGAGGCGACCTGCACGATCATGTCGACATTGACGCCGGCCTCGGCCAGCGGCACGAAGACCGCGGCCGCCACGCCGGGCTTGTCGGCGACGCCGCGAAGGGTGATCTGCGCCTCGTCACGCGAGAAGGCGATGCCGGTCACGACCTGGGCTTCCACAATATCCTCCTCTTTGCAGATCAGCGTGCCGCTGTTGGGACGGGCCGGATCGTCGAAGGACGAGCGGACGAAGGTGCGGACGCCATGCACCATGGCCACCTCCACCGAGCGCACCTGCAGCACCTTGGCGCCGAGCGAGGCCATTTCCAGCATCTCCTCGAAGGCGATGCGCTCCATGCGCCGCGCCTTGGGAACGACGCGCGGATCGGTGGTGTAGACGCCGTCGACATCCGTATAAATGTCGCAGCGGTCCGCCTCGATCGCGGCGGCGACGGCGACGGCGCTCGTGTCCGAGCCGCCGCGGCCGAGCGTGGTGATGCGGCCGCTCGGCTGGTGAATTCCCTGAAAGCCGGCGATGACGGCGACCTCGCCGCGATCGAAGCCCGAGAGCAGCGCCGAGCCGTCGATCGACTGAATCCGCGCGGAGCCATGGGCGTCGCTGGTCAGGATCGGGATTTGCCAACCGAGCCACGAGCGCGCCGCAAGGCCGAGATTCTGCAGGGCGATGGCCAGAAGGCCAGCGGTCACCTGCTCGCCGGAGGCGACGACGGCGTCATATTCGCGCTGATCGTGCAGAACGGCGGCGTCCTTGCACCAGGCGACCAGCTCATTGGTCTTGCCGGACATGGCCGAGACCACGACGGCGACCTTGTAGCCCGCCTCCACCTCGCGCTTCACATGGAGCGCGACATTGCGGATGCGTTCCACATTGGCGACCGAGGTGCCGCCGAATTTCATCACCAGACGAGCCATGACCGACCTAGATTGGAAACACGGGCCCGGCTCGGGGCGAGCCGGATGGCCGCTCGCATCCGACCAAAAGCGGGCGTATATGTGACGCCCCCGTCGCCGGTGTCAACGCCGCGGCGGGGACTGGACCAAGCCCCCGCCCCCTCATGCCGAGGAGCGCCTGAAAAGGCGCGTCTTTAAAGCACGAGGGTTCCAGAAGGCGGGGATGACGGCTTCCTCGTCCTTCGAGACGCCCACTGCGTGGGCTCCTCAGGATGAGGAAACCTTCTTCGAACAGTTCGGCGCCCCGAGAGCCGATGAGAGAGGACAAGCGTGCCGCAGCATCATGACCGCCCCCATTCCGCCAGCGTCGACCCGAAAGACGTCGACCGCTTCGACCGGCTCGGCGAGCTGTGGTGGGACGCCACGGGAAAAATGGGCATTTTGCACGACATCAATCCTGTCCGCGTTAATTACATCCGCGATCTCGCCTGCCGGCATTTTCGCGTGGACGGCGCGGCCCGAGACCGTCACGACGCGGAGCCGCTCGCGGGGCTGCGGCTCGTCGATATCGGATGCGGCGGCGGCATATTGAGCGAATCGCTGGCCGAGCTGGGCGCGAATGTCGCGGCGGTCGATCCCGCGCCCAATAATATAGAGGTGGCGCGCCGCCATGCGGAGCGCTCCGGCCTCGACATCGCCTATCGCAACAGTACCGCCGAGGCGCTGGCCGCGGAAGGCGCGCGCTTCGATATCGTCGTCGCCATGGAGGTGCTGGAGCATGTCGAAGGACAGAGCGATTTCGTCGCGACGCTCGCCTCGCTGGTCGAGCCCGGCGGGATGCTGTTTCTCGCCACGATAGACCGCACGCTGAAGAGCTATGCGCTGGCGATTCTGGGCGCCGAATATGTGCTGGGCTGGGTGCCGCGCGGCACGCACGACCATGACAAATTCGTGCGGCCCGACGAATTGTCGGCCTGGCTGCGCCGCGCCGGTCTGCGCGAGATCGACCGCTCCGGCATGAGCTTCCAGCCGCTGACGCGCAGCTGGCGCAAGAGCCACGACACCGATGTGAATTACATGATGGCCGCGACAAAGGTCGGCTAGGCCAGCCTGACGACAGCTCGGCGCGGCAGGATATGTCCCGTTTGTTTCGGGAGCATAGCCGCATGAGTCTGCATATTTCTCCGCCGTCGCCGCCGGACCTTATCGACACGCTCGCTGTCTGGCGCGCGCGCTTTCCTCGTTTCGCTGAAATGATGGACGCCGGCGAATCGCCGGTCAAAGCTTTGCGCTATCTCGGCCTCGGCCTCTGGCAGGAGGGCGATGTGACCGGCGCGGTCGCCGCTCTGACGACGGCCGCCTCGCTGACGCCCGAGGACGCTCATCTCCTCGCCGATCTCGGCGCGGTGCTCTGGCTCGACGGCCGCAAGGCCGACGCGCTGCAATGCTTCATCGCCTCGCTGGAGCGCGATCCGAGCCGCGTGCAGGTCTGGCTCACCGTCGCCAGCCTCTGCAACGAAATCGGCGAGACCGCCACCGCCGAGCATTCCTATCTCGCGGCGCTCGATCTCGATCCCGCCTGCGCCGAGGCGGCGACCGGGCTCGGCCTCATCTGCCTCGAGAGCCGCCGCTATGACGAAGCCGTCACGCTGCTGCGCGGCGCGCTGGAGCGCGGCGTCGCCACGCCCGGCCTCTACGCCTGCTATGGCCAGACGCTCTATCTAATCGGCGAGTTCGCGGCCGCGCGCGCCGCTCTGGCGCCCGCCGCCGCCGCTCTGCCCGAGGAAGCGGCGATCGTCCGCAAATATGCGCTCGCCGCTTGCGTGGAAACGGCGCTGCACGCCTCGCCCGAGGACGCCTTCGCCGCCTATCGGCGCGCCGCCGGGCTTCACGCGGAGGAGGACGCACGCATCGGCCGCGTGGTGTTCCGCGCGCTCTGCGGCTTCGGCCACAAGGAGGCGGCGATTCGCTTCGGCGAGGCGCTGCTGCGCGCGGCGCCGGACGATCAGATCATCCCATTCCATCTCGACGCGCTGCGCGGGACGCCGCGCGAGCGCGCCTCGCCGGCCTATATCGCCGCCTGCTTCGATCTCTATGCGCCGGACTTCGACCGTCACCTCACGGAGAGGCTCGACTATCGCGTGCCGGAGACATTGCAGCCTCTGCTGGCGGAAACCGCGAGCAGCTTTCCACGCATTCTCGACCTCGGATGCGGCACCGGCCTCGCGGCGCCCATGCTCGCCGGCTTCGGCGCGCAGATCGTCGGCGTCGACCTCTCCTCCCGCATGCTGGAGAAAGCGCGCGAGCGCGGACTCTATTCGCGGCTCGTGGAGCAGGACGCGGAGGCGTTTTTGGCCGGCTGCGACGAGCGCTTCGATCTCGTGGTCGCGCTCGATATGCTGATCTATCTCGGCGATCTCTCGGCGCTGTTCGCCGGCGCGGCGGCGCGTCTCGCGCCGGGCGGCGTCTTCGCATTCAGCTTCGAGACCGGCGCCGGCACGGATTACGCGCTCGATCCCGCCGGCCGCTTCGCGCATGATCCGGCCTATATAGAGGCGCTCTCGCAAAAGGACTTCGTCCCGCTCGTCTCGCGGGCGACGACGATCCGCATAGAGGCCAACCGGCCGGTCGACGGCCGGCTGGTCCTGCTGCGGAAACGCTGAGACTATAGCTCGTCCTGCGCCGCCTTCGCCTGCTTCAGCAGCGCGTCGGCGGCGATGATCTTGTCCTTCTCGGGATCATGGGCGATCGCTTCGAAATCCTTGGCGAGCGCGGCGCTGAAGGCCAGCGCCGCGATCTTCTCGCGAGGGTCGCTCGACCATTTGATGGCGATCTGCGCATCGCGGCCGCCGATCGCCGCGGCCAGTTCCGGCGACAGCGCCGCGGCGGGGTCGCGCTCCGAGAAGCGAATGTCGAAGCCGGCGTCCTCGCCGTCATAGGTGCAGGGCAGATAGCCCTCGACGGCGAAAGGCGCGTAGTCGTGATCCAGCGCGACGCCGATCTTGGTCGCGTCGATCGCCTTTTGATGCGCGGCGCGATCCGGCAATTTGCCGCGCTCGATATAGAGAATATGCCGTCTGGCCATGGAAGCATCCCGTTTCGCGCGCGTCTTTCGCGCGCACGCGCCAAGCAGGAAACATTCCAGCGATCCGCCTTCATCTGTGACGCCGCCACTGGTTCGCCACAGGCGCGGGCGATAGAATTGCGGCCATGATTCGCCCTTCTTTCCTTCCCCTCCTTCTCGCCGCCGGCCTCGGCCTCACTGTCGCGGCGCCGGCGCTCGCCAAAGAAAAGCCGGCGGCCGAGGATGCGGCCGCCGAACCCAAGGCCGATAAGAAGAAGCCCGCCAAATCGGAGGCGAAAAAGCCGGAGACGAAAAAGCCGGACGCCGCCAAAAAGCCCGCGGACGCGAAAAAGACCGCCGAGGCGAAGAAGCCCGCGGATGCGAAAAAGGCCGCCGCCGCGGACGAGTCCGAGGAGCCGGACGCCAAGCCCGCCAAGGACAAGAACGGCAAGCCTGTCAAAGGCGGCAAGGACCATGCCGGCAAGGACTCGGGCGGCAAGGACGCCAAGTCGGCGGGCAAGGAGAAGCCGGCCGAGAAAGAGAAGCCCGGCGCCAAGACGCCGACCGCCATCGGCTCCTATGGCGATTGGAACGCCATGACCGCGCATGGGCAGGGCAAGGACAAGACCTGCTATGCGCTCGCCGAGCCGAAAGATCGCCAGCCGGCGAAATTGCAGCGCGACAAGGCCTATGTCTTCATCTCGACGCGGCCCGGCGAAGGCGTGCGCAATGAGGTGGCGATCATCCTCGGCTTCGCGGCCAAGGATGGCGGCGCCGCCAGCGCCGACATCGACGGCGACAATTTCGAGCTCGTGACCAAAGGCTCCAACGCCTGGGTGAAGAATCCGGCGAAAGAGAAAGAATTCGTCGAGGCGTTGAAGAGCGGCACAAAGCTCGTCGTCAAGGCGCCCTCGGCCAAGGGCAATGTCACGACCGACAGCTATTCGCTGAAGGGCCTCTCGGACGCGCTCGGCCGCGTGCAAAAGGAATGCCCGTAGGCGAGCGCGACGGGGGCCCCCGGCGCCACGATCAGCGCGGCACTATCGATCCTTTGAGACGAACGCCATTGATAATGGGTTGTCGCGGCTTTAGGCTCGACGCGAAGCTCAAAATTCAACTTAGTTCTACAAGGTCGTCGTTATGGCCGCCAAGCGATTTGTGAGCGTTCAGGATCTTCGGAAGGACAACGAATTCTTTATAGCAGACAAGCTTCCTTGCTGCTTGAGCGCAGTCGGATACGTCGACAACAACTGGTCGGACAAAGAAATTGTAACTGCAGAGATACTGGACATCATGGCGCCACGAGTAGCGGCGACACACCTCAACGGACGTCCCGTGCTTTTTGCGCATAGTGGGTGGTTGGAAGACAACCGCATTACCCGTTACAAAAAACTTTGGAGACGTCTGGCGGATGCAGGCGTCGCCCTACCGAATGGCGTTCGCTCTGAAGAGGTTATGCGTAGCCGAGCGCATGAAATTTTGTTCAGCGGATTTATCGAGCTCGATAACCTTACCTCGAATGCGATACCTCGACTGCTGTTAGATCATAGCAGCTTCTTTTTCATGCACTGCGATCTCGATGAAATTAGAAATATTTTCAATCTGTTTTCGACGTCCAACACCGTCGACCCGCGCTCGGGATTGCTGAGCCAGAATGGTTGGCTCGTCGAGATACTGTGTCGTGGACAGGCGGGCATCCATCAACCCTACGCCTGGGTCGATGAGCGATACTCTGGCCTCGTCTACATCTTCAATCCAGAATATCTCGCTTATTGACGAGCCAGCGTCGCAAGAGCCGTCTTGCATCGGGATTGCTTCGCGACGCTTCGCAAAGCTCACTTCACGCCGACGACCATCGAATCGGGCCCCAGCAAATGCTCGACGCGCGTCTGCGAGAAGCCGGCCTCACGCATCCAGCCCTGGCAATCCGCGCCGGTGTAATCGAAGCCGCCGGGCGTTTCGATCAGCATGTTGAGGCTCATCAGCAGTCCGAAGGCGTTGGTCTTGCGCTCGTCGTCGATCAGCGCCTCATAGACGATGAGCGCCCCACCCTTCGGCAGCGCCTCATAGGCCTTGGCGAGCAGCAGGCGCTTCTCCTCGAGATTCCAATCGTGAAGAATATGCCCCATGACGATGACGTCGACCTTGGGCAGCGCATCTTTGAAGAAATCGCCCGAATAGAAGCGCAGTCGATCCGATAGGCCGTTCTGCGCGACGAAATCGTCGTAGATCGGCTGCACCTGCGGCAGATCGAAGCCGCCGCCGATAAGATGCGGATGCGCGCGCGCGACCGTGACGGGAACCATGCCCTGCGCGCAGCCGACATCGACGAAGCTCGCATAATCCTTCCACGGGAATTTCGCGGCGATGGCCTGCGCCGGACCGGCGCTTATGCCGCTCATCGCAGTAAGGAAGCCGCGCAGCTTTTGCGGATCGGCGTAGAGAGCGCCGAAAAAATCCCCGTCGGCGGCGTTCTCGCTCTGCGCGGCGCCGGTGCGCAACGCATCGGTGAGGCGGTTCCAGCTCGCGAACAAGCGCAGATTGGACATTTCCAATATCTGCCCGACATAGCTCGGCTTGGCGCGATCGAGGAAGAGATCCGTCTCCGCCGTGTTGCGATAGAGGCCGTTCTCGCGCTCGAGCATTCCGAGCGCCACCAGCGCATCGAAGAAATCGCGCGCCGAACGCTCATGCAGGCCGAGCCGGCCGCGCAGCGTTTCGGCGTCGGCCGGGCCTTCCGCCAGGACAGTGAACAGGCCGAGTTCGACCGCCGTGAGCAGGACTTTCGAATTCCAAAAGGCGAATCCGAGACCGAGGATTTTTTCCGGGGAGAGCTGGCTCATCTTTGTCCTCACAAACAGCGATCTTCGCGCGCGTCTCCTTCTTCCGCTTGCGGGAGAAGGTGGCCCGGCGTAGCCGGGTCGGATGAGGGCGGCGGCCGCGGTTCGCGGCGCTTCAAAAAATCTCTCTGAGATCGCGCTAGGCGGGCCGGGCCCTCATCCGACCCTCGCTGACGCGAGGGCCACCTTCTCCCACGAGTGGGAGAAGGGACCGCCCTACTTTCAAAATGACAGACTCGTCTTACCATTTGGCGCAGCGCCGGTCGACTTCGACCCTATTGCCCTGTGCGCGAAAACCATTCCTCTTCGCTGATGACCTCGACGCCGAGTTCCTTGGCCTTGGCGAGCTTGGAGCCGGCGCCCGGCCCCGCCACGACGAGATCGGTCTTCTTCGACACGGAGCCGGAAATTTTCGCGCCGAAGCGCTCGGCCTGCGCCTTGGCCTCATCGCGCGTCAGCCTCTCCAGCGCGCCGGTGAAGACCACCGTCATGCCGGCGACCGGCGAAGCGCTCTCGATCTGCGGCATGGGCTCCAGCGTCACATGCTGCAGCAGGGCGTCGATCTCGCGCTCATTGTGCGGCTCGGCGAAGAAATCATAGAGCGCCTCGGCGACGACCCCGCCAATGCCTTCGATCGCTTCGATGCGCTCGCGCGCCTCGCTTCCCGGCGCGGCCTCGCGCGCCGTGTCGCGCAGGCTGGCGAAATCGCCGAAATGGCGCGCGAGGCGCTTGGCGTTGGTCTCGCCGACATGGCGAATGCCGAGCGCGAAGAGGAAACGATTGATCGGCGCGCTGCGCCGCGCGTCGATCGCGGCGAAGAGATTGCGCACCGAGGTCTCGCCATAGCCCTCTCTGTTCTCGAGCTTGGTCAGGCTCGTTCGGTTTCGCTCTGCGAGAGTGAAAATCTCGGACGCCGTGCGAATGAGACCCTCCTCGAAGAAAGCCTCGATCTGCTTGTCGCCGAGCCCCTCAATATCCATGGCGTTGCGCGAGGCGAAATGCTTCAAGCGCTCGATCGCCTGCGCCGGACAGACCAGCGAGCCCGTGCAGCGGCGCACCACATCGGCGACTCCCTTCTCGTCGATCTCGCGCACCGCAGCCGAGCCGCAGGCCGGGCAGACATGCGGGAACTCGTAAGGCTTCGTCCCCTCCGGCCGCTTGTCCAGCACCACCTCGACGATCTGCGGAATGACGTCGCCGGCGCGCTGCACGACGACGGTGTCGCCGACGCGAATATCCTTGCGCGCGATCTCGTCCTCATTGTGCAGAGTGGCGTTGGAGACGACGACGCCGCCGACCGTCACCGGCTCCAGCCGCGCGATGGGCGTCAGCGCGCCGGTGCGGCCGACATTTATGTCTATGCCGCGCACAATGGTCTTCGCCTGTTCGGCGGGAAATTTATGCGCCACCGCCCAGCGCGGCGCGCGCGAGACGAAGCCCAAGCGAATTTGCAGGCCGATATCGTCCACCTTGTAGACGACGCCGTCTATGTCATAGCCGAGCGTGGCGCGGCGCGCTTCTATATCGCGGAAATGCGCGAGCATCTCATCGGCGCCGACGCAAATTTTGGTGAGCGGATTGGTCGGCAGGCCGAAGCTCGCCAGCGCCTGCACCATGCCATATTGCGTGTCGGCGGGCATGACGCTGACCTCGCCCCAACTATAGGCGAAGAAGCGCAAGGGCCGGCTCGCCGTCACCTTGGGATCGAGCTGGCGCAGCGAGCCGGCGGCGGAATTGCGCGGATTGGCGAAGAGCGGCTTATTCGCCGCCGCCTGTCTCTCATTGAGCGCGAAGAAATCCTCGCGCCGCATATAGACCTCGCCGCGCGCCTCCAGCACATCCGGCCAGCTCTCGCCATTGAGGCGCTGCGGGATTTCCTCGAGCGTGCGAATATTGGCGGTGATGTCCTCGCCCTCATAGCCGTCGCCGCGCGTCGCGGCATAGACGAGCGCGCCCTTCTCATAACGCAGCGAGCAGGAGAGGCCGTCGATTTTCGGCTCGGCGGTGAAGAAGAGCGGCGCCTCGTCGGAGAAGCCCAGAAAGCGCCGCACGCGCGCGACGAATTCATGGACATCCTCATCCGCGAAGACATTGCCGAGCGAGAGCATCGGCACGACATGTTTTATCTTGGCGAATTTCTCCGCCGGCGCGGCGCCGACCTTCTTGGTCAGCGAGGCGTCGGAAGCAAGCTCGGGAAAGGCTTTTTCCAAAGCCTCATAGCGCTGGCGCAGCGCGTCATATTCGGCGTCGCTGACCGCGGGGGAGTCTTCCTGATAATAGCGGCGGTCATATTCGGCGAGCTGTTCCGCGAGCCGCGAATATTCGAGCTTCGCCCGCCGCGGCGAGAGATCTTCGATCGGCGTTGGCTTTCTCTCGGCGCGTTTGCCCGAGGGGCGACCATCATCAGCGCTCATGATGACTTCCGAACTTGAAAACCAGCGCACGCGCCTTCTCCCACTCGTGGGAGAAGGTGGCCCTCGCGTCAGCGAGGGTCGGATGAGGGCTCGCGCCGCTTCCGCCGTTTACGATTATTTGCGCGATGACGCAAAGCGTATGGATATTCGAAAGGACCCTCATCCGACCCGACTTCGTCGGGCCGCCTTCTCCCACGAGCGGGAGAAGGAAGTAACGCCCCTGCCCTACGCCGCCTCGGGCGCGGCGCCCACCAGCCTGCGCGCCTCCATCGGGCTGATCGGGCGGCCGAAGGCGTAGCCCTGCGCATAGGCGCAGCCGAGCTGATAGAGCTCGATGGCGTCCGATTCCGTCTCGGCGCCCTCGGCGACGACATCCATGCCGAGATCATGCGCCAGCGAGATCAGCGAGCGCAGAATCACCGCGCGCGAGCCCTTGCCGGTCTGGCGCGTGAAGGAGCGGCCGATCTTGATCGTGTCGAAGGGGAAGCTCTGCAAATAGGCGAGCGAGGAATAGCCGGAGCCGAAATCGCTCATCGCGAGGCCGGCGCCCAGCTCCTTGATGCGGCCGAGCATTTGCGCGGCGTATTCGGGATTTTCCATCACCAGCCCTTCGCTCAGCTCGAGCTTGAGGCTGCCTTTGACGATGTCGTTGCGCATCAGCACGCTTTTGACGTCGCGCAACAGATCGTGCCGCAGCAATTGCCGCGAGCCTATGTTGACGCAGGCGAAGATCGGCGGATCGACGGCGAGCGCGCGCTGCCAGGCGGCGAGCTCGCGCGCGGTGCGCTCCAGCGCCAAAAGGCCGAAATCGACGACGAGGCCGGTCTGCTCGGCGACCTGGCTGAACTCGCTCGGATCGAGCTGGCCGAGGCGCGGATGGTCCCAGCGCAGCAGCGCCTCGAAGCCGGCGATGGTGCGATCCTCGAGCCGCACCACCGGCTGGAAGAACACCTTGATCTCGCCGCGCTCCAGCGCGCGGCGCAGATCGGCCTCCAGGGTCAGCCGGTCGGAGCGCTGCGCGCGCATCGCCGGGCGGAACACCTCTATGCGATTGCCGCCGAGCTTTTTGGCGTGGCGCAGCGCGATCTCGGCGTCCTCCAGCATCTCGTGCCGGTCGGGATGCAACTCCTTGTCGAAGAGCGCCACGCCGATCGACACCGACAGCGAAATCTCGCGATCGGTGAAGCGCACCGGCGTCGCCAGCGTCCGCCGCACCGAATCGGCCAGCGCGATCACATGGTCGGCGTTGGTCTCGGAGACGAGGATGATGGCGAAGCGATCGCCGTCGAGCCGCGCCAGAGTGTCCTGCTGCTGCAGGAGCCGGGTGAGGCGATGGGCGATGGTGAGCAGGATCGAATCGCCGGTGGCGACGCCGACCTGCTCGTTGATCTGGCGGAAACGGTCGATATCGACGGCGAGCACAGTGGGCCGCAGGCCGGCCTCGAGCCCGGCGAAGACCAGCGCCGCCTCCAGCCGGTCGAAGAACAGCTCGCGATTGGGCAGGCCGGTCAGATTGTCGTGGACGGCGTCATGCAGCAGCCGCTCCCTCGCGTTGCGCTCGTCGGTGACGTCGATGAGCGTGCCGACGACGCGGATCACCTCGCCATCCTGCCCGATGACCGGGCGCGCCCGCAGCCGGTAGCAGAAATAATGGCCGTCCGCGGCGCGCAGACGGAATTCCTGATTGATGCGCCCGCGCCGCTGCTCGAGCAGCGCGTCCAGGCAGGCGCGATAGCGGTCGTGCTCGAAAGGATGCAGCAGAGCGAGCCAGGAGGAGGCCGCTCCCTCGAGCCCGCCACGGTCGAGGCCGAGCTGCTCCTCCACCTCCGGGCTCACATAGATGTAGTCGGCCGGCACATCCCAGTCGAAGACGATCTCATTGGCCCCGGTCAGCGCCAGCGCCTTGCGCTCGGTGTCGGAGATCGCGCCATGGGCGAGGCCGCCACTGGCGAAGGCATTTTGCATAACGGTGAAGCCGATCAGCATCACGATCAGCACCAGGCCGCCGACCAGCGCCGGCGAGACGAGGTCATTGGTCAGCCAGCCGGCCACGGTGAAGCCCGCCGCGCAGACCCAGAGCAGCAGCAGAAACCATGTCGGAATCAGCATGATGGCGCGATCGAAGCCATGCGTCGCCAGATAGAGGACCAGCACGAAGCCGACCGCCGAGACCGTGGCCAGCGAGATGCGGGCGACGCCCGCCGCCACCGGCGCGTCGAAAATGGCGAGGCCGACGAGATCGGCGAGAATCAGCAGCCAGAGCGCGGCGACATGCCAGGCGCGCACATGCCAGCGGTTGAGGTTGAGATAGGCGAAGAGAAACACCACCAGCGTCGCCGACAGCACCGTCTCGGCGCCGGCGCGCCAAATGCGGTCGGCGTTGGGATCGACGCCGAAGATCTTGGCCCAAAAGCCGAAATCGATGCAGACATAGGCCAGCACCGACCAGGCGAGCGCCGCCGCCGCCGGAAAGATCACCGCGCCTTTGACGACGAAGACGATTGTGAGGAACAGCGCCAAAAGGCCCGCGATGCCGATGACGATGCCCTTGTACAGCGTGAGGCTCGTCACCTTGTCCTTGTAGGAGTCCGGCTCCCACAGATAGAGCTGCGGCAGATTGGGCGTGCGCAGCTCGGCGACATAGGTGATCGTCGTGCCGGGATCGAGGGTCAGGCGAAAAACATCGGCGTCCCCGCTTTCCTCATGTTCCGGCGGGAACCCCTGGCTCGCGGTGATGGCCGAAATGCGCGTCGCGCCGAGATCCGGCCAGATCACGCCGGAGCCCTGGAGCCGGAAATGCGGAGCGACGATCAGCCGCTCCAGCTGCTCATCCGTATCATTTGTGAGCGCGAAGACGATCCAGCTGGGGCGGGTGCCCGCTTCCTTGGCGCCCACCTCGATGCGTCGGATGATTCCATCGGAGCCGGGGGCGGTCGACACCTGGAGGCGGTCGCCCTCGGATGAATATTTCTCCACCGCATGGGTGAGGTCGATGGCGGAGGCGTCCTGCGGCACGCGCACGGAATCGATGGCGAGCGCCGGCGACCCGCAGAGGACGAGAAACAGGAGGGCGATCAGATATCTGGATAGCGGCACGAATCTCGTCTCTGGCGCGCAGGCCGAAAAAGTCCGAATGTCGCGAGGTGGACCGGTCGGCTTTCGGATTTCTTCTTGTCTGAATTTTGACTGGTACCGGCTAAGTCGTCGCTCTGCAAGCCGGTATGGTCTTTGCGTATCGCGAGCGGGCGAGCGGCCGCGCTTGCGGAGGCCGAACGGGGCCAATATACGCTGAAACAGGAACAGGGCAGAAATTTAGAAGTTCTCTAGATTTGGGAGATGCGTCCACGCAGAGCCCTCGTCTGGCGGCGACAGCCTGTCGAAACTAAGGAAACTGGATGCGTAGCGCTCTCGGCGGACCCCGCTTGCTGCTCCGCCGGCTTCGCGAGGTCATGGCGGAGCCGGTGAGCGCGCAGGCGCGGCTCGACAAGATCGTCGTGCTCATCGCGTCCAATATGGTGGCGGAAGTCTGCTCGGTCTATGTGCTGCGCGCCGATCAGCGGCTCGAGCTCTATGCGACCGAAGGCCTCAATCGCGAGGCGGTGCATCTCACCACAATGCACGCCGGCGAGGGCCTCGTCGGCCTCATCGCCAAAAGCGCCGAGCCACTGAACCTCTCCGAGGCGCAGGAGCATCCTTCCTTCTCGTACAAGCCGGAGACGGGCGAGGAGATCTACCACTCCTTCCTCGGCGTGCCGATATTGCGCGGCGGCAACACGCTCGGCGTGCTCGTCGTGCAGAACCGCGTGCGGCGCATCTATTCCGAGGAGGAGATAGAGGCGCTGCAGACGACGGCGATGCTGGTCGCCGAGATGATCGCCTCGGGCGAGCTGCGCTCCATCGCCAAGACGCCGGAGAGCTTCGCGCTCGACCGGCCGGTGGCGGTGAAGGGCGCGCCCATGTGCGAGGGCGTCGGGCTCGGCTACGCCGTGCTGCACGAGCCGCGCGTCGTCGTGAAGCAGCTCATCGCCGAGGATATCGCCGCGGAGATCCAGCGCGTCGATGCGGCGATCGAGGCGATGCGCCTCTCCATCGACGAATTGGTCGCCCATGGCGACCGCATGGGCGCCGGCGAGCATCGCGAGGTGCTGGAGGCGGTGCGCATCTTCGCCAATGACCGCGGCTGGGTGCGCCGGCTGCACGAGGCCGTGCGCAGCGGCCTGACGGCGGAGGCCGCGGTGGAGCGCGTGCAGAACGACGCCCGCGCCAAGCTGCAACGCCAGACCGACCCCTATCTGCGCGACCGGCTCCACGATCTCGACGATCTCGCCAATCGGCTGCTGCATCAGCTCACCGGGCAGAGCTATGTGGCCGAGCGCGAATCGATCCCCGAGAACGCCATTCTCATCGCCCGCAACATGGGGCCGGCGGCGCTGCTCGACTACGACCGCTCGCGGCTGCGTGCCCTGGTGCTGGAGGAAGGCGGCCCGGCGAGCCATGTCGGCATCGTCGCCCGCGCGCTCGGCATCGCGACGGTCGGCCTCGCCGCCAATGTGACCGATCTCGTCGAGGCGGGCGACGCCGTCATCGTCGACGGCGTGACCGGAGACGTCCACATCCGCCCGCCGCCGGATGTGCAGACAGCCTATGGCGAGAAGGCGCGGCTGCGCGCCCGCCGCATGGAGCAATACGCCAAGCTGCGCGACGTGCCCGCCGTCACCAAGGACGGCGTGGAGATCGCGCTGCATATGAACGCCGGCCTCATCGTCGACGTGCCGCATCTGCACGAGACCGGCGCACGCTCCATCGGCCTGTTCCGCACCGAGCTGCAATTCATGCTGGCGCCGCGCTTCCCGCGCATGAACGAGCAGTTCCTGCTCTACAAGGCGGTGTTCGACGCGGTGCAGGACCGCCCCGTCACCTTCCGCACGCTCGACATCGGCAGCGATAAAATCCTGCCCTATATGGCGACGATCGACGAGGAGAATCCGGCGCTCGGCTGGCGCGCGATCCGTATCGGCCTCGATCGGCCGGGCCTGCTGCGCATGCAGATCCGCGCCATGCTGAAAGCGGCCGGCGGACGCGATGTGCGCATCATGTTCCCGATGATCGCCAATGTCGCGGAGTTCGAGGCGGCCAAGGCGATCGCGCATCGCGAGCTCGCGCATCTTGAGCGCCACGGCCATGCGCCGCCGACCAATGTGCAGCTCGGCGCCATGGTCGAGGTGCCGTCGCTGCTGTGGGAGCTCGACACGATCGCCGCGCGCGCCGATTTTCTGTCGGTCGGCTCCAATGATCTGGTGCAATACATGTATGCGGCCGATCGCGACAACACGCGGGTCTCCAAGCGCTACGACACGCTCTCCACCCCCGTGCTGCGCGCGTTGGAGCGCATCGCCGCCGCGGGCAAGCGCGCCGGCAAGACGGTGACGCTGTGCGGAGAGATGGGCGGCCGTCCGCTGGAGGCGCTGGCGCTGCTCGCGCTCGGCTATCGCTCGCTGTCCATGTCGCCGTCGTCGATCGGACCGGTGAAGGCGATGATCCTCGCCGTCAATCTCGACGAGGCGGAGGTGTTCCTGGCCTCGCTGCTCGCCAGAGAGGACGGCGCGCCGAGCCTGCGCGAGACTTTGCGCGAATTCGCCGCCGCCCGCGATATTCCGGTTTGAGCATGGGCCGATTCGAACGCGGAAACGCCCCCTCCCTCACCCTCCCCCGCTACGCGGGAGAGGGAATGGCCGGCGCTGCGCGAAATCTCGATGACGCGCGCAGTCTGCTCCCTCTCCCGCGTAGCGGGGGAGGGTTGGGGAGGGGGCCGGCCCCGCACAGCGATGAAAAGCCGAGGGGGCGCGCGAAAGACCGGGGCCGCTAGCGACGCTCGCGCCTCGCTCCACGCCATCCCCTACCCTCTCGCTCGGCTCGCCCCATGTTCGCCCAAGACAAGCTCGACCTCATTCTGCGTCGTCACGAGGAGATCGCCGACAGGCTCAGCTCCGGGCCGGACGCCGCGAGCTTCGTCGCGCTCTCGCGCGAGCTCGCCTCGCTCGACGATGTCGTCGCCAAGATCAAAATCTATCGCGCGACGCTGGCCGAGATCGCCGGCGCCGGCGAGATGCTCGCCGATCCGGCGATCGATCCGGCCATGCGCGAGTTCGTCGAAGGCGAGCTCGATGTCGCGCAGGAAGCGCTGACCAGCGCCGAGCATGAGCTGAAGCTCGCTCTGCTGCCGAAAGATTCCGCCGACGAGAAGGGCGTCATCCTCGAGGTGCGCGCCGGCACCGGCGGCGATGAGGCCGCGCTCTTCGCTGGCGATCTCTTCCGCGCCTATCAGCGCTACGCCGGCGTCAAAGGCTGGAGCGTCGACATTCTCTCCGCCAGCGAAGGCGCGCTCGGCGGCTATAAGGAAATCGTCGCCGAGATCGCCGGCCGTGGCGTCTATGCGAAATTAAAGTTCGAATCCGGCGTGCATCGCGTGCAGCGCGTGCCGGCGACGGAGACGCAGGGACGCATTCACACATCGGCGGCGACGGTCGCCGTGCTGCCGCAGGCCCAGGATGTCGACGTCGCCATAGACGACAAGGACCTCAACATAGAGACGATGCGCTCCGGCGGCGCCGGCGGCCAGCATGTCAACAAGACCGAATCGGCGATCCGCATCACGCATATTCCATCCGGCATCGTCGTGATGATGCAGGAGGAGCGCTCGCAGCATCGCAACAAGGCCAAGGCGATGGAGGTGCTGCGCTCGCGGCTCTATGACGCAGAACGCCAGCGCCTCGACAATGCGCGCGCCGCCGACCGCAAGGCGCAGGTCGGCTCGGGCGATCGCTCGGAGCGCATCCGCACCTATAATTTTCCGCAAGGGCGCGTCACCGACCATCGCATCAATCTGACGCTCTACAAGCTCGATCGCGTGATGGAAGGCGAGATGGACGAGATTTTCGACGCGCTGACGACGGATCATCAGGCGAAGCTGCTCGCGCAGAGCGAGGAGTGATAGCCGCGCTTTTGGGCGTATAATCGTCTTTCAGCATTCCCCCTCGGCCCGGAAGTCAAATCATGCCGGTCAAATGGAAGGAATTGCACGAGGCCTCCCAATCCGTCAGCGCCGACGGAGCCGGCCCGGAGGTTTTTCTCTGCCGAGAGACGGGCCGGATCTATTGGCGAACCGACCTCGACGAAGATCTCGAGGAATTGCCCGACGATATCGAGGACGACGAGAAATATCTCGAGCTTCCGAGCCCGAATGCGCTCGGTCTCGGCAAGCCGCTCGCGCTCGAATTCACGCGCCTATTTCTAGCGGATGGCTTCGACGACGTTCGGGAAATTTTTATGCGGAAGGGCGCGTTCTCGCGTTTCAAGAACTTCCTCGAGCGACGCGATGCGCTCGACGCTTGGTATGACTTCGAGGCGAAAGCCCAGGAAGCGGCGCTGCGGGAGTGGTGCGATCACAATGAGATCGAGGTGATCGACGACTGACGCCGACGACGGTCTCGTGCGAAGGCGCACATCCATGGCGCTCGGCGCTTCGTAAGTTCGGGACGTTCACGAGAGACGTGAACGACACCGAGCCACGGAGCGCAAAAATGTCCAAGAAATTCCTCGCCGCCGGCCTGCTGGCCGCCACTCTCGCCGCCTCGACCTTCACCGCCTCCACCGCCCAGGCGGATCCCTATTGGCGTCACGGTCATCACGGCCACTATTGGGGCGGCGTCGCCGCGGCGGGCGCGCTGACCGCGCTGACTCTCGGCGCCATCGCCGCCTCCGAGGCGCCCAGCAATTGCTACATCGCCCGCCGCCCGGTGACCGACGATTGGGGCAATGTCCTCTACTTCCGCCACATGCGCGTCTGCGAGTGAGCCAGCGCGGATGAGCGAGCCCGAAAAGGCGCGGCCCTTCGATCTCGAAGCGGCCGCGCCTCTCGACCGGAAAGATTCTAGCGCGCCCTCTCTCCCGCCCGCTCGCTCAAGCGGCGATAGAGCGTGCTGCGATGCACGCCGAGAATGCGCGCCGCCTTGCTGAAATTGCCGTCGCAAGCGTCGAGCGCCGCGCGCATCGCCGACAGCTCGGCGTCGCGCAGGCGGTGCTCCGCGAGCCGCGCGGAGGGCGGCTCGAAGCAGATGTCCTGCAGCTCCCAGGGACAATCGGTCGGCCGCGCGCGGCAGACGCCGGGCGTGTTGGCGAGGCCATAATAGCGCCGTCCGTCGGTCCCGATGATCTCCCCCATTTGCGGCCCGGCTCGCAGCGGCTCGAACAGCTCCTCCAATCGCGCGACATCGAGCGCGCACCAATCGCGCTGCACGAAGGAGAGGCCGCGGCGATTGGCGGCGATGAGGCGCTTGTCCTCGTCGAAAGCGAGCAGGCCCTCGCGCGGCGCGCCGACGACGGCCGGATCAGTGTGGAAGCGCAGCAAGGTGGCCGCCGCGAAAGCGCCGCCGCCGAAGAAGCGATGCTCGATCTGCTCCGCCGCGAAGCGCACCAGCCCCAGCGCATGCACGCGCTGCACGGCGGCGTGAGCGGCGAGCGCCAGCGCGCCGACGACGACGCCGCGCGGATCGACGATGGGCGCCGCCGCGCCGCTCAAAATATTGTGGCTCTCGTAGAAATGCTCGCCGCCATGCACTGCCATGGCCCGCCGCTCGGCCAGCGCGGCGCCGATGGCGTTGGTGCCGGCGGCCGCCTCGCTCCAGAGCGCGCCCGGCTTCAGCGCGATTTCCGCCGCTTGGCCGGCGAAGCCGATATCGCCGATGGCGTCGACCACCATGCCCTGGGCGTCGGCGAGAATGACGATCGCGCCCGTCTCATGCGCCTCGGCGTTCAGCGCGTCGAGCTCGGGCCGGCACAAGCGCCGCAACCGCTCGTGCCGCGCGAGAAACATCTGCAGCTCGCTCCGCTCGAGCGGCGCGACGCGCGACGGCCGGGCGGCGTCGAGGCCGAGCTCGGCGCAGCGCAGCCAAGAGCGCAGGATCGGCTGTTTCAGCTCGACTGTCGGCAGCTCGCCGCGGCCGAAGAATTTATCACGCGCCGCCTCCGTCAGGCTGGCGGAATAGAGGGGCATTTGAGACGCCTTTTCACGGCCGCCCGATCACGCGGCGGCGGCGGCCGAACCGTCGCCGGGCCGACCGCCGCCTTTTATTATGAGAGCCCGCCCGCTTTGTGCACCGCACAAATTGTCGCAGGCAGATCCGCTATCCCCGCGATCAGAAAGAGAAAATCGTTCCCGCGACGAGCGCGTTGGTCCTCACCCCCTGCCCCAGCAGATTATGCGAGACCGAGCGTATGAACTCGCTCTGGAAGGTGACCCAATCGGTGAAGCGATATTTCACGAAGCCGATCGTCGAGGCGTTTGCGGAGACGAGCGCGCCATCGCCGAGCCGTCCGGGATAATCGGCGAGATTGGCGTCGAGATAGCTGACGCCATAGCTGCCGCCGAAGGTCAGGCGCTCGAAGAGCGTGTAGCCGGCCTGCGCGTAATAGCCGGAGGATTTGCGCCGCTCGCCGTCATAGCCGACGCCGTCGAAATAGAGCCCCGTCGTGCCGAGGCCGACGCCCTTATAGCCGTAGCCGACCAGAGTCACCGGACCGACGTCGAGCCGCCCGCCCGCGTCTATCGCCATGGAGCGCACGCCGGCGCCGCGCGGCAGCAGAATGGCGTCGCCGGATTCGACGCGATGCCGCTGGGTGAGGCCGGAGGTCCACAGGGTGAGCTTCATCCCCGGCGCGAGTTCGCCGACATATTTGACGCGCGCCTGAAAGCCCGGCTGGTCATGCCCGGTCATGACGCCCGAATAGGGAAGCACGCCGGCCGCCGACACATAGGAGCCGGCGTTGTCGAATTGCTGATAGGGCGAGAAGGCGCCGACCGAGACGGTGACGCCATGGAAATCCGGCGTCGTATAGGTGAGCTGCGGAATCCAATCCGCATAGACATAGCCGAAGCCGATGCGGCCGAGGCTGGTGTTGGAGGGGCTGGCGTTGGCGGCGATGGTGCCGGCGCCGAACAGCGTGAAATCGTTGAGAATGGCGTCTGCGGCGAAGAGGCCGAGATCGCGGCCGACCTTCAGCGAGCCCAAATCCGGCGAGCTGATCTCGCCGAACACCTGGCGCAGATCGACGCCCGGCGTGCCGAGCGCCACCGAGGCGCCGGAGCTGTTGCCGTTGAGCAGGCCGACGCGAATATTATTGCCGCCGGCGTAGAGGCCGAGCGAGAAAGAGACCTTATAGCCCTCCTGCTCGGTCGAGAGATTGAGCGCCAGAGCGCTCGGCAGCAGGCCGGAGCGAATGGCGGAGGAATTATTATAGAGGCTGCCGCCGCCGAGCCCGCCGGCGATGCTCGCCGTTCCGGCCTGCTTGAATTGCTCGGTCGCGAAAAAGGCGAGCTGGCCCGAGATGCGAACGTCGACCGCGCCGACGCGCGCGCCGATCCCTTTGTCGAGCCGCGTGATGTAGCGATCCGAAGGCGTCGCGACCGGCTGCGCGGCATGACTCGCGACAGCCGCGCGGGCCGGCGCGGCGATCTCGGCCGCATGGCGCGCCTTGAGCTTGCGATATTCGCCCTTGGTGAGAATTCCCTTGGCCTTCAGCTGGTCGAGCAGCTGGTCGGTGGTGTCGGCGCGCGCCGCTCCAGTACAGATCGTAATAAAGGCAAGTCCTGCCGCCATCACATTCGCCGCATCGAGCCGCATTGGGCGCGGAGCGGCCGCATCGCCGGTTCCTGTCATTGGCGTTTCCGTTTTTTTTCTTGAAAAGTCCCGGCCGCCCTTCGAAGAGACGGCCGGGAAAGTTTTAGGGAGGATTGAGTGAGCCGCTCGTCATCGACCCAGCGGCGCGGGCCTCTTTCCCTGGGAAGGAAAGTCCGGTGACGGCGCGACCGGGCGCCGCCGCTCGCAAGAGCAGCGCGACGAGATCGGACCGAAATTGTGGGGGAGGCTGCGGCATGACCGCCATTCACAAAGGAAAGGCGTGTCGAAATGCGGCAGATGAACGATCGAGCTCTTTCGATCAGCTAATGTGTCGTCTCGACTTCAAGCACATCTCCCGATCTATGCTCGCCTCGCAAGAGGAGAGCGTCGTATTTCTCGGGATGATTAGGCGCGATGCGGCGCACAATGGCAATTAGAACCGCTCGAAATCGCCTCAGAATTGTCACGCTATCGGCTTTGTAGCGGAAACGACTGACGCAGCCTGCGACAGTCGCGCTCTATTCGATGCAAAATGCGACAGCGCGACAATATGCGCGGCGCAGGGGACGCGGCACGATGTCGCGCACCCCACGCTAAAACAACGGACTATGGAAACATATTGCGCCGCAGCGCAGGCCGGCTCAATGGCGGAAGTGACGCACGCCGGTCAGCACCATGGCGAGGCCGGCCTCGTCGGCCGCGGCGATGACGTCCTTGTCATTGACCGAGCCGCCCGGCTGAATGACCGCCGTCGCGCCGGCCGAGGCCGCCGCCAGCAGCCCGTCCGGGAAGGGGAAGAAAGCGTCGGACGCGACCACCGAGCCGACCGCGAAGCTCTCGCGCACGCCGGCCTCGCGCGCCGCCTCCTCCGCCTTGAAAGCCGCCGTGCGCGAGGAGTCGACGCGCGACATCTGACCCGCTCCGACGCCCACCGTCGCGAGATCGCGCGCATAGACGATGGCGTTGGACTTCACATGCTTGGCGACGCGGAAGGCGAATTTCAAATCCGCCAGTTCCTTCTCGCTCGGCGCGCGCTTCGTCGCCACGGAAAGCGTCAGATCATCGACGACGCTATTGTCGCGCGACTGCGCCAAAAAGCCCCCCGCGACGCTGCGGAAGGTGAGCCCGCCCGCGCGCGGATCGGGCAGGCCGCCGGCGAGCAGAAGGCGCAAATTCTTCCTCGCGGCGATGATGGAGATCGCCTCCTCGTCCGCATCCGGCGCGATGATGACCTCGGTGAATATCTTCACGATCTCGCTCGCCGCCTCGGCGTCGAGCTTGCGATTGAGCGCGACAATACCGCCGAAGGCCGAGACGGAATCGCAACGCAACGCCTTGCGATAGGCCTCGGCGAGGCTCGCGCCCTCGGCGACGCCGCAAGGATTGGAATGCTTGATGATGGCCACCGCCGCCGTGCGCGCGGGATCGAACTCCGCGACGAGCTCATAAGCCGCGTCGGTGTCGTTGACATTATTGTAGGAGAGCTGCTTGCCCTGGGCCTGCTTGGCCGTGGCGACGCCGAAGCGCTTTTCTCCCGTCAGATAGAAGCCGGCGCTCTGATGCGGATTCTCGCCATAGCGCATGGGCTCGGACAAATGGCCGCCGATGGCGCGCCAGGGCGGGGTCGCCTCGCCGAGCGCGCCGGCCAGCCAGTTGGAGATCGCCGCATCATAGGCCGCCGTGCGGGCGTAGGCCTTTTGCGCGAGGCGCCGGCGCGTCGCCAGAGTGGCGGCGCCGGAATTGGCGGAAAGCTCGGCCAGAAACCCATCATAATCGGCGGGCTCGACCAGCACGGCGACATCGTCGTGATTCTTGGCGGCGGCGCGGATCATCGCCGGCCCGCCAATGTCGATATTCTCGACGCACGTCTCGAAGGGCGCGCCTTTGGCCAGCGTCGCCTCGAAGGGATAGAGATTGACGACGAGCAGATCGATCTGCGGAATGTCATGAGCGAGCATGGCCGCCTCATGCTCGGGATTCTCGCGGATCGCCAGCAGGCCGCCATGCACCTTGGGATGCAGAGTCTTGAGGCGCCCGTCCATCATCTCGGGAAAGCCGGTGACGTCGGCAATATCGCGCACCGCGAGGCCTGCATCGGCGAGCGCCTTGCGCGTGCCGCCGGTGGAGATCAGCTCGACGCCCAGCCCAGCGAGAGCCGTCGCCAGCTCGACGAGCCCCGTCTTGTCGGAGACGGACAGCAGAGCTCTCGTGATACGGCGCAGATCGACCGGCATTCAGGTCCCTCTTGGTGGAGCGAAGACGTCGCGGGGAAAGGATATCGCCCGGCGCTTAGCATAGATCGCCGGGGGGAGAAACCAACTGGGCGCCGACGAGATCGCCAGCGGGACGCACCGAGCTGTAGAACGGACGCCGAAAGGACCGCTTTCAACCCTCGTTTTTCGACGGCCGCCGTCCTGGCCGGGCTTGTCCCGGCCACCCACGCCTTGCAAACTGCGGCATGGCTGGAGGGTGGGTCTACATCATGACCAACCGACCAAACGGAACGCTCTACACCGGCGTGACGAACGATCTCTCGCGCCGAGCCTTCGAGCATCGTGAAGGGCTCTTCGAGGGGTTTACGAGACGCTATGGCTTGACGCGGCTCGTCTGGTACGAACGCTTCGAGGATATTCGCGACGCAATTCAGCGCGAGCGGAATATGAAGCACTGGCGTCGCGCTTGGAAGGCCAAGCTGATCCTCGACATGAATCCCGATTGGCGCGATCTCCTCGAGGAACTCGCCCGATAGCGCGGAAGCGACGCGGCGTGGATTGCATGATCGCATCGTCTCTTGCGAGACTTGGACGCCGGCGGTCCCTCGGGGCGTGGATTGGTCTTTGCGACCGTGGCCATCTTGAAACCGCCAGCGTCTCGGTCGCTCACCCCTCCTCCACCCGCGAAAACGACCACCGCAAATGCGCGTCCTTCACGCCGCGGCCGTCCACCACCAGCTGCGCGCTCTTGCGCGCTGTGGCCGGGCCGGCGAAGAAGACGCTCTCTTCCACGCTCACATCGGCGTTGGCCTCGAAGACGAGATCGACGCCGAGGCTGCGCAGCAGCACCTTGCGGTTGCCGGCCGCGCTCGCCTGCACATTGGGATGCAGATGGAAGCGCAGCACGAAATTCTCGGCGCGCGCGCCGTGGCGCAGCGCGATGAGCCTGTCGTCGCCGAGCAGCTGCGAGCCGTCATGGGCCAGCGCCAGCCGGCGCTCGTGCAATAGGCCGAGCTCGCGCGCATAGCCGTCATGCGAAAGCTCGAGCTCATGGCTCGTGTCGGTGGCGCGGCGCGACGCCTTCACTTGCGCGGGACCGGCGACGATGCGCTCCTCCGGCCGGCCGCGCCCCGGCCGCGCCTCTATGCGGCAGGAGGAGCGATCCTCGACGACGAGGGTGGAATGCGCCGCCGTCGAGCGCGCGACGCGGCGCAGCGCGTCGGAGCCGGCGGGCGGCGCGCCGCAATTGACGACGATGCGCTCGGCGCCGATCGAAAATTCAAAGGAGAGGCAGCCGGCGTGGGCCGCGCCGGAGAAGACCAGCGGCGGCGGCGCGCCGGCGTCGATGACGACCGCGGCCGCGCCCGCCTGCAGCCGCCGATAGCCCGAATGCGGCGCGTCGAGAATGGGCGCGCCGCCGGAGTCGGCATGAGCGAGGATCGTCGCCAGACGATCCGGCGGCGCGCGGCCCATTCCGTTGAACAGCGCCAGCGAGCCGTCGCCATGCTTCAGCACGCGCAGAAAGGAGATCATCGCCGCGATGGAGGCGGTGAGCCGCTCCGGCGGCCGGCGCCCGCGCGCGGCATAGGCCTGGCGCAGCGGCAAGAGATCGAGCAGCAGCTCCACCGGCGTATCGGGATTGCGGCCGATATGGCCGCCGTCCGGCAGAATTTGGCGGAACAGCTCGGCGTCCAGCAGAGCGGTGGCGCGCGTCTCGAATTTGCGGCCGGCGTCGGCGCAGACGCCGAATGCGGCGAGCGCCACGGCGCAGAGCAGCCGATCCGAGGCGCGCCGCTCCGAGCCCATGGCGCGCAGCAGAAAGCGAATATTGCGCGCCAGCGCGCGCATGAAACGCTCGTAGAAATCTTGATCGGCGCCCTCGAGCAGAATCGGCGATTGCGCCAGAAAAGACAGCGTGCGGCGCGCGACGATACGCGGCTCATAGGCGGGATCGTCCACGAAATCGGTGCGCGTGCGCAAAAATTCGTCGACCAGCGCGCGAGCGTTGGCGCGCGCGAGCGCGCGATCGGCGGCGCGCAAATGCCGCAGCCAGGAGAAGCCGGCGAGCGAGCGCCGCCAGGCGACGGAGGGCGGCGCGATGGAGAAGGGCGAGCGCCCATTGGTCTCGACGACCTTGCCGTCGAAAGAAAAATAGCCGGCGTAGATTTCATCCGCGACAGTGGGATCGGCGGTGCGAATGTCCTGCGGCGCCACATAGAGCCGCTCCGGCGCGCGAACGCCCATGGCCTGCACGGCGTAATAAGGCCCGCGCACCGCGCGCGCGAATGTGGCGACGCCGCGCGCGGCGGCGTTCGCCAATCGCTGTCCAGAGCCTTTGGCCGTCTCGCTCAGAGCGTCCTCCTCGCGCTCCGCGATTTCGAGCGGAGCGAAGCGAATCATGAATGGGATGACACGAAACGCAAAAGCGGGAAAGCGACAGATGCGATCCCCCGCCTTACGTCAGTCGCGCCGCACGAGCCGCGCGGCGAAGAAGCCGTCGAGACCGGCGAGGCGCGCGTCCTCATTCGGCCAATAGGACGGCAGCGTGCGCAAATCGCCGTCCGGCGTCACGAATTCCGCCGGCACGCGATCGGCCGCGGCGTCGATGGGCGCGCGGCGCATTTCGGGATGACGGCGCAGAAAGCTCGCGATCTGCGCTTCGCCCTCCTCCGGCTCCAGCGAGCAGGTGCAATAGACGAGGCGCCCGCCCGGCCGCAGCAGAGCGGCGGCGCGCTCCAATATGCGCGATTGCAGCGCGACGAGGGAATCGAGATCGCCGGGCTTTTTGATCCAGGGCACGTCGGGATGACGGCGAACCGTCCCCGTCGCCGAGCAGGGCGCATCGAGCAGAATGGCGTCGAAGGGACGCGCGGCGGCATAAGAGGCGGCGTCGCCCACCGCTATGTCTGCGTGCAGGCGAACGCGCTGCAGATTGGCGGCGAGCAGCTTCAGCCGCTCGGCGGAGCGATCGAGCGCCGTCACCTGCGCGCGGGCGAGAGCGAGCTGCGCGGTCTTGCCGCCGGGCGCAGCGCACATGTCGAGCACGCGCTCCTCCGGCTCGACGGCGAGCAGCCGCGCCGGCAGAGCGGCGGCGGCGTCCTGCACCCACCATTCGCCCTCCGCATAAGCGTCGAGCTCGACGATCGGCGTGCGCGCGCGCAGCCGCACCGAGCCGGTCGGCAGAACAATGCCATCGAGGCGCTGCGCCCAGCCTTCGGCGTCCGATTTCACCGTGAGGTCGATCGGCGGCTCTTGCATATGCATGGCGGCGATGGCGCGCGCCTGCGCCTCGCCGAAGGATTTGATCCAGCGCTGCGCGAGCCAGGCGGGCGTGTCGAGATCGAGCGGATCGGCGCCGAGAAACTCCTCGCGCCGGCGGATGAGATTGCGCAGCACGCCATTCACCAAGCCCGCGAAGGGCGCGGTCTTCGGCTCGAGCCGGACCGCGCGCACGGCGAGATCGACGGCGGCGTGATCGGGAACGTCGAGAAAGAGGATTTGCGCCGCCGCGGCGACGAGCGGCCATTCGAGCCGCGCGGCCTGCTTGGGCAGGCCCTTCTCCAGCAGAGCCGCGAGCGCATGGCGAATGGCGCCGAGCCGGCGAACGCCCACATAGGCGATGGAGCGCGCGAGCGCTATGTCGCGCGGCTCCATTCCCGCGAGCCGGTACGGAACCGCCTGCGGAGAAAAACGTTCGTCCAGCCGGTGGCCGCCTTGCGCGACATCGGCGATCACATTGGCCGCGGCGATGCGCGCCTGCAGCCCCGGCACTTGAGCGGCCTCGGCCTCGCGCGCGGCGTCCGCCGGAAGGAAGCCGGCCCGCGCCTTGGCCTTGGCGGAGAAAGGTCTATTGTCTCGCATTCACACCTTCGACGCGGATCGAATCGTCGTTTATATCACATACGGAGCTGACCTGAGGCGAGCGCCGATCGCGCGCCCGAGAACCAGCTTGTCGGGAGAGTTTCCCGGGCCAGTTTCCCGGGAGCGTCGCGTTCCGAGGAGGATGAATGGACGAAGCTGAGACACGATCGGAACGCGCCGCGGCCGAGCGGACCCTGCCGCCGGAAGCGCAGCGCGCGCTGGCGGAAGCCGAGGAGCGCCGCGCGCGCGCGAGCCGAACTCGCGCCGCGCCACAGCGCGAGCTCGGCGGCCGCGGCGGGCTCGACCCCGCTCGCTACGGCGACTGGGAGACCAAAGGAATAGCCAGCGACTTCTGAACGCCAGGCCCGAGCCCATGCTCGCGGCGGGCGTGACGAGCGCCGCCCACGGCGCTCCGCACAATTCGAGGACCCTTGATGTTGGAAAAGCTCGTGGCCTGGTGTCTGCGGCGGCCTTGGACGGTCGTCATTGTCACGCTCGCGCTCACCGCCGCCGGCGCCTATGTGACCGCCACGCGTTTCGCCATCGACACGGATACGGCGCATCTCTTCTCGCCCGAGGTTCCCTGGCGCGCCAATGAGTCGCGCCTCTACAAAGCTTTTCCGCAGATCGACGACATCATCGTGGCGGTCATCGACGCCAAGACCAGCGAACAGGCGGAAAAAAGCGCCAATGAGCTGCGCGACGCGCTGACCGGCAAGCCGCTGATGTCCCGCGTCTGGCGCCCGGACGACAATAAATATTTTCGCGACAATGGCGTTCTCTTCCTCGGCGTCGACGAGATTCGCCGCGACATGAATTCTCTCGTCGCGCAGCGCGAGTTTCTGCAGCCGCTGGCGGAGGACCCCAGCCTGCGCGGCCTGTCGGACGCTCTGCTGTTCGGCCTGAAGCAGGTCGCGGCGAGCGAGCGCGGCCTCGCCTCCTTCGCCAAGGGCCTCGACAATTTCACCGACGCTTTCGACGCCGTGCTCGCCGGCAAGCCGGCCAAGGTCTCCTGGGAGAAGCTGCTGGCCGGCGGCCGCGAGCCGGAGACGCCCTCGGTCGGCCCCAGCGCGGAGCCGCGCCGCATCGTGCTCATCAAGCCGATCATCGACTATTCGGCGCTCGAGCCCGGCCATGATGCGGTGCAGATCATCCGCGACACGGCGAAATCGCTCGGCCTCGTCCCGGACAAGGGCGTGAGCGTGCGGCTGACCGGCCAAGTGCCGCTGGCGGATGAGGAATTCGCCACCGTCGCCGAGAACACCGGGCTCAATGTCTCGGCCACGCTGGCGGTGGTGACGCTCATCCTGTGGGCGGCGCTGCGCTCCAAGCGGCTCATCTTCGCCGTGCTGGTGACGATCATCGCCGGCCTCGCCATGACCTCGGGCCTCGGCATAGCGCTGATCGGCCGCTTCAATCTCATCTCGGTCGCCTTCGCGGTTCTGTTCATCGGCCTCGGCGTCGATTTCGGCATTCAATTCGCCACGCGCTATCGCGAGGAGCGCCACAATGTCGACGATCTGCCGCAAGCTCTGCTGGCGGCGACGCGCGGCATCGGCTGGTCGCTGACGCTCGCCGCCGTCTCGCTGCTCGCCGGCTTCTTCTGCTTTCTGCCGACCGAATTTCGCGGCGTCGCCGAGCTCGGCCTCATCGCCGGCCTCGGCATGATCATCGCCTATCTGGCGACGCTCACCTTCCTGCCGGCGCTGATCCGCATTCTCGGCCCCAAGGCGGAGACGGCGCCGGTGGAGACCGCCTCGCTGGCCGCCGTCGATCATTGGATCGCCCGGCATCGCGTGCTGGTGCTGGTCGCCACGGCGGTGGTGACGCTCGCCGGCGCGCCCTTCCTGCTGCATCTGCGCTTCGACTCCAATCCGATGAATCTGCGCGACCAGACGGTCGAATCGGTCGCGACCTTCCTCGATCTCTCCAAAAATCCGCAGACGGCGCCCAATAAGATCGAGGCGCTGGCGCCGTCCCTGCCGGCGGCGCGCGAGCTCGCCAAAAGGATCGCCGCTCTGCCGGAGGTCGATCATGTGACGACGATCGACCAGCTGATTCCCGCCGATCAGGACGAGAAGCTGCCGCTGCTCGAGAACGCCGCCGCTCAGCTGCGCAAGGTTCTCGATCCGACGGTGAAGCCCGCGCCGAGCGACGAGGAGACAAAGAAAGCCCTCGCCCGCGCCGCCAAGACGATCCGCAAGGCCGGCAGCGCGCCCAAGGCGCCGGCCGGGCTCATCCGCTTCGCCGATTCTCTGGACGCGCTGGTCAAGGCCAGCCCGGAGATTCGCAAGGAGGCGCAGATCGCCGCCCTCTCCGATCTCGAGCGCCTGTTCGGCGAGCTGCGCAGAGCGCTCGCCGCGCAGAAGATCACGCCCGACTCGCTGCCCGAGGATCTGCGCTCGGAATGGATCGCCGCCGATGGCGCGGTGCGCATAGAGGTGACGCCCAAGGGCGACAGCAATGATCGCGAGGTGATGACGCGCTTCGCCGAGGCGGTGCAGACGCTCGCCCCGGACGCCGGCGGTCCGCCCGTCATCGTCGCCGAGGCCGGCAAGACCGTCGTCGACGCCTTTCTGCAGGCCGGCGTGCTCGCCTTCGTGGCCATATTCCTGATTCTCGTCGTCGCGCTGCGGCGGGCGAGCGATGTCGCGCTCACGCTCGGCCCGCTGGTGCTCGCGGGAATCATGAGCCTCGAGGCGGCCGATCTGCTCGGCATGTCGCTCAACTTCGCCAATATCATCGCGCTGCCGCTGATGTTCGGCGTCGGCGTCGCCTTCCACATCTATTACGTCATCGCCTGGCGCAAGGGCGTCTCGGACATGCTCGCCTCGAGCCTGACGCGCGCCATATTCTTCAGCGCGCTCACCACGGGCACGGCCTTCGGCAGCCTGTTCCTGTCGAGCCATCCGGGAACGGCCAGCATGGGCGCGCTGCTCGCCATCTCGCTGTTCTTCACTCTGCTCGCCGCCTTCATCATCGTGCCGGCCTTCCTCGGCCCGCCACGGCTGGAGGAGGAGGCCGAGGCGATCGGCGGTCCGCAGGGCGCAGCGAGCGATTCGGCGCAGCCGGCTTCGCCTGTGCAGCCGCCGCGCGGCGTGATAGGCTCGGAGCCATGATGAAGAAGGCGGCTTTTTCCCTGCTTCTCGCCCTCGCTTCCGCGACTCCCGCGGCGGCGGCCCCTGCGGAGGCGGCGCCCGCCCCTGCCGAGCCGATCTATGGCGTATGGATTCGCGGCGGCCATCAGCAAAAGCTCGAATTCTTCGATTGCGACGGCAAGCTCTGCGCGCGCGGCGTGTTTCCGCCGCCTCCCCCCGGCCAGCAGCCCATGCTGATTCTGCGCCATGCGGCGCGGACCGAGGCCAATCGCTGGAAAGGCGACCTCTTCAATCCTGAGAACGGCAAAATCTATATCGGAATCATTACCTTGGACAGCCCGACGCAGCTCACGCTCACCGGCTGCCTGATCGCCTTCTTGTGTCAGAGCGAAAGCTGGAGCAAAGTGCCGGGCGAGCCGGCGCCTTCCCAAAAGACGCCGACGTCGCGGCGAAGAAATTAACAATCCGTAACTTGACCATAACGGCCCCGCCTCGCAGGGTCGAGCGCAGCCGCGGCGACGGAATCAGTTGTTTTCGGCGGCTCTTTCACGCGCCCTCGCGAGGCCGTTTTCGTGGGGTCGAGTGGAATCGGCGCTCTCGACCGAGAAGCGCCGGTGGAAAATTCACGCGCCCGCTTTGAAGGCGGCGCTCATTGGTCTAGGCCCTGTCAGGGGTCACGCGCCCGCCCGGGCGCGCTTGCAGATAGAACGGAATTGTCCTTGTCTTCGAGACGACGATCACGGCCGTCCCTGCTCCTCGGTCGCGCCGCGGCGCTCGCCGCCACGACGGCGCTCTCCGGCTGCGTGCTGGATTGGGAGAAGCCGGACGCCACGATCGAAACCCCGCCCGCCTTCAAGGCCGACAAGCCGGCGCGCTCCGCCGCGCCGATCCGCGCCGCAAAGGACTGGTCGCAGGGCTTCGGCTCGCCGGAGCTGACCAGCCTCGTCGCCAAGGCGCTCGACCAGAATCTCGACATCGCCGCCGCCGTGGCGCGCATCCAGCAGGCGGACGCCACCGCGCGCATCAACAGCTCGCCGCTGTGGCCCTCGCTGACGATGAACGACATAGCGCGGCGCACGCAGACGCCGGCGACGATCACCAGCGCGACGAGCACCAGCGCCTCCACCAGCGCCACGACGACGACCGGCGCGGCCAGCTCGAGCGCGCTCGGCGCGCGGCGCGCCAATTTCTTCCAGATGCAGCTCACCGCGAGCTATGAGATCGACTTCTGGGGCAAGAATCAGGACGCCTCCAACGCCGCCCGCCTCCTCGCCTACGCCAGCCGCTTCGATCGCGACGTGGTCGAGATTTCCACCATCGCATCGGTGGTGAACGCCTATTTTCAGGTGCTGACGGCGGAAGATCGGCTGCGCATCGCCCACAACAACATCAAGATCGCCGAAACCGTGCTGAAGGCCATCAAGGCCCGGCTCGACGTCGGCACCGCCACGGCGCTCGACTTTTCGCAGCAGGATTCCGTCGTGGCCCAGCAGCGCGCCTCGGTGCCGCCGCTGGAGCAGACCCTGCGCCAGACGAAGAACACGCTGGCGGTGCTGCTCGGCGTCCCGCCGGAGAGCGCCGTCATCAAGGGCGGCTCGCTCATCAGATTGCGCTACCCCAAGGTGGCGCCGGGCCTGCCTTCCGAGCTGCTGTTGCGCCGGCCGGACATAGCCGAGGCCGAAGCCAAGCTCGAATCCTCGGAATTCTCCGTGCTGCAGGCGCGCGCCGCCTTCTTCCCGTCGATCCAGATGACCGGCTATTACGGCGTGCAGAGCATCGCGCTGCGCTCGCTGTTCCGGCCAGAGGCGATCGCCTGGCAGATCGCCGGCAATCTCACGCAGCCGGTCTTCGACGGCTATAATCTGCAGGGCCAATATCTGCTGCAGCAGGGCAAGTTCGCCGAGCTGGCGCAGGCTTACAAAAAACAAATTTTGACGGCCTTCTCCGACGTCGAGAACGCGCTCATCGCCATACAGGAGACGACCCGGCAGCTGAAGCTGCAGGGCGAGGCGGTGGCTGCCGCGCGGCGGGCCTATGAGGTGGCCGAGGCGCGGCTCCGCGAGGGAACGATCGACATCATCACCCTGTCGACCACGGAGACGACCCTGTTCCAGACCGAGGACGCCCTGGCCGTTGTCCGGCTCGCGCATTTCCAGGCGGCCACCAGCCTCTATCAGGCGCTCGGCGGCGGCTGGTCCGGCGCGACGCGCGCGCTCGAGCTCGCCGCCGAGGACGGCGCCTATGAGTCGGACAAAGGTCCCTGGCCGTGAAGCCGCCGCTCTCCTTGCCGGCCGGCTGGCGCGCGAAGCGGCCATCGCCGCTGGTCGCGCTGGGAGCGATCGTCGCGCTCGCGGCCGGCTATTACGTCGCCCGTCCCTGGATTTTCGGCGATGGAGCGAAAGAGGCGGCCGCGGTCTCCGGCGGCAAGCGCGATGGGCGCCGCCGCAGCCTGGATGGTCCGGTCGCGATAACGGCGACGCCGGTGCGGATCGCCGATGTGCCGGTGACGATCGACGCCGTCGGCACGGCGCAGGCGCTCAACACGGTCACAGTCCGCACGCAGGTCGACGGACGGCTCATCAAGCTCGGCTTCGACGAGGGGCAGAACGTCAAGAAGGGCGACATTGTCGCGCTCATCGATCCGACGCTCTATCAGGCCGCCTATGACCAGGCCGTCGCCAAAAAGGCGCAGGACGAGGCCAATCTCGCCAACGCCCGCGTCGACGTCACGCGCTATAAGAAGCTCGCGGCCAGCAATTTCGGCTCGCAGCAGCAATATGCGACGCAGGAATCGCTCGTCACCCAGCTCGAGGCGCAGATCCGCGCCGATCAAGGGGCGATCGACAACGCCAAGGCGACGCTGGACTACGCCACCATACGCTCGCCCATCGACGGCCGCACCGGCATAAGGCTCGTCGACGTCGGCAATATTCTGCACAGCTCGGATACGACCGGAATCGTCGTCATCACCCAGCTGCAGCCCATCTATGTCGTCTTCACCGTGCCGCAGCAGGCCCTGCCCGCGGTGCAGAAGGCGCAGGCCCGCGGCCCCGCGCCCGCCGCCGCCCTCGGCCCGGACAATTCCAGCGTGCTGGACACGGGCGTGGTGACGGTGATCGACAATCAGATCGACCAGACCACCGGCACGGTGAAGATAAAGGCGACCTTCGAAAACAAGGGCCTCGCGCTCTGGCCGGGCCAGTTCGTCAACGTCCGGTTGACGGTCGATGTGCTACAAGACGCGCGTGTGGTCCCGAGCGCGGCCATCCAGCGCGGCCCCAATGGCGCCTTCGTCTATGCGCTGAACGAGGATGAGACAGTCTCGATGCGGGCGGTCTCCGTCGGACGGCAGGACGAGGTTCAGGCGGTGGTCGTCTCCGGCCTCGAGCCGGGCGAGAAAGTGGCGACGACCGGCTTCTCGCGGCTCGTCGACGGATCGCAGGTCAAGGTGATGGAGCCGACGGCCGATCGCGGCGCAGAGGCTCCGAAGCGCCCGCGCAAGGAACGTAGAGGCGAGGAACGCAAGGGCGAGGCCGGCGACGAGAGGCGCGGCGACGCCGGCGGCCCGCCGCAACAGAGGTGACGCTCCGGCGATGAGCGTGTCGACGCCCTTCATCGAACGGCCGGTGGCGACCTCGCTGCTGAGCTTCGCCGTGCTCTTGTTCGGCCTGCTCGGCTATGCGCGCCTGTCGATCTCGCCGCTGCCGCAGGTCGATTTTCCGACCATTCAGGTGACGACGCAATTGCCGGGCGCCAATCCCGACACGATGGCGGCGCTGGTGACGGCCTCGCTCGAGCGGCAGTTCGGGCAGATTCCGTCGCTGCAGACCATGTCGTCGCAGAGCTCCTTCGGCCTCTCGCAGATCACGCTGCAATTCGAGCTCGACCGCGACATAGACGCCGCCGCGCAGGACGTTCAATCGGCGATCAACGCCGCCGCCTCGACGCTGCCGCGCAGCCTGCCCTATCCGCCGGTCTATGCGAAGGTCAATCCGGCCGACACGCCGGTGGTGACGCTGACGCTGCGCTCCAAGACCGCCAGCATGCGGCAGATGAGCGACGTCGCCGACACGCTGATCGCGCCGCGCCTCTCGGAAGTGCCGGGCGTCGGCCATGTGGCGGTGGAGGGCGGCGTGCGCCCGGCGGTGCGCATTCAGGCCGATCTCGCGCGGCTCGCCGCCAATCGCATGAGCATGGAGGATTTGCGCGCCGCCATCGCCGCCGCCAATGTCGCCGGCGCCAAGGGCTCGCTCGACGGGCTCCACCAATCCTACACGCTCGACGCCAATGACCAGCTGCAGGCGGCGCGGCAGTTCGAGACCGTCGTCGTCGCCTATCGCAATGGCGCGCCGATCATGCTGCGCGATGTCGCCACCGTGCTGGACGGTCTGGAGAATGCGAGGGTCGGCGGCTGGTATCGCGGCGAGCCGGCAATCATCCTCGACGTGCAGCGCCAGCCGGGCGCCAATATCATCAGCACGGTCGATCAGCTCCATAAGGAGCTGCCCAATGTCATGCGCGCCCTGCCCAAGGGCATGTCGCTCGAGGTGGTGAACGACCGCACCCAGACGATCCGCGCCTCCATCGAGGATGTGGAATTCACCCTGGTGCTGGCCACCGCGCTGGTGATTTTGGTGGTGCTGGTGTTTCTGCGCAGCTGGCGGGCGACGGTGATCGCCGGCGTCAGCCTGCCGCTCTCCATCATCGCCACTTTCGCGCTGATGTCGCTCGCCGGCTTCTCGCTCGACAATCTCTCGCTGATGGCGCTCACCATCGGCGCCGGCTTCGTCGTGGACGACGCCATCGTCATGATCGAGAACATCGTCCGCAACATAGAGCTCGGCAAGACGCCGCATCGCGCCGCGCTGGACGGCGCGCGGGAGATCGCCTTCACGGTGATCTCGCTCACCGTGTCGCTGATCGCCGTGTTCATCCCGCTTCTGTTCATGACCGGCCTCGTCGGCCGCATGTTCCGCGAGTTCGCGCTGACGCTCACCGCCCAGGTCGTCGTCTCGGCGATCATCTCGCTGACCTTGACGCCCATGCTCTGCGCCAAGCTGCTGAAGCCGGGCGCCGGCCACGCCGCCCATGCGGAGGCCAGCGGCTTTTCCGCCTGGCTCGACGAATTCTACGCCAAGACTCTCGCCATCGCGCTCGGCCGGCAGAAATGGATGCTGGCGCTGACCTTCGGCACTCTGGCGCTCACCATCGCGCTCTACGCCTTCATCCCCAAGGGCTTCCTGCCGCGCCAGGACACGAGCCTGCTCAATGTCGTGCTGGAGGCCTCGCCGGATTCCTCCTTCGAGACGATGACGCGGCTGCAGGCCGAGGTCTCGAAAATCTTCGAGGCCGAGCCGGAGGCGACGGGAACCGCCTCGGTGCTCGGCGTCGGCCCGCTCAACGCCACCACCAATGTCGCCCATATGTCGGTGACGCTGCGCCCGCGCGATGTGCGCAGCATAGGCGCGGACGCGATCGCCGAGCGGCTGAAGCAGGCGGCCGAGCGCGTCCCCGGCGCCGCCGTCTACATAGAGCCGGTGCAGGACATTCAGATCACGACGCGCGCCAGCCGCTCGCAATATCAATATACGCTGACCGCGCCCGACCAGGCCGAGCTGCAGGACTGGTCGCAGAGACTGATCGACGCGATCCGCCGCGACGGCGTGTTCCGCAATGTCGCCGCCGAGACGCAGAACGGCGGGCTGCGCACCTTCCTGCACATCGACCGCGAGCTGATGGGGCGGCTCGGCGTCACCGCGCAGAATGTCGACGACACGCTGAACGACGCTTTCGGCCAGCGGCAAATCTCCACCATCTACGCCCAGTCCAACCAATATCGCGTGATATTGGAGGCGGCGCCGCAATATCAGCGCGATCCGACGGCGCTCGACAAGCTCTATGTCTCGCCCACCAATGGCGGCCCGCAGACGCCGATCTCCACCTTCGTCTCGGTGGAGCAGACGACGGCGCCGCTCGCCGTCGCGCATCAGGAGCAGTTTCCGGCGGCGACGATCAGCTTCGACCTCGCGCCCGGCGCCGCGCTCGGCGATGCGGTGGAGGCGATCGCCCGCATAGAGCGCGAGATCGGCCTGCCCTCCTCCATCATCGGCATGTTCAGCGCCGATGCGGCGGAGTTCCGCAAGTCGCTCGCCGGCCAGCCCTGGCTCATTCTGGCGGCGGCCATCGCCATCTATGTCGTGCTCGGCGTGCTCTATGAGAGCTACGCGCATCCCTTCACCGTGCTGACGACGTTGCCTTCCGCCGGCGTCGGCGCGCTGCTGGCGCTGATGGCGACCGGGCTCGACATGTCGCTGGTGGCGCTGATCGGCGTCGTGCTGCTGATGGGCATCGTCAAGAAGAACGCCATCATGATGATCGACTTCGCGCTGGAGGCGGAGAAGGCCGAGGCGCTGACGCCCTTCGACTCTATCGTGCGCGCCTGCCGGCTGCGCTTTCGGCCGATCATGATGACGACTCTCGCCGCTCTGCTCGGTGCGCTGCCGCTGGCGCTGGCGCATGGGCCGGGCAGCGAGCTGCGCATCCCGCTCGGCGTCTCCATCATCGGCGGGCTCGTCCTGTCGCAACTGCTGACGCTCTACACGACGCCGGTCATCTATCTCGCCGTCGATCGCCTGCGCGCGCGGCTGCGCGATTGGCTGCAGGGATCGCAGACGCAGCAGCCGCAGCCCGCCGCGCCGACCGCGCCGCCGTCCGAGCGCAGGGAGGCGGCGGAGTGATAGGGTTGGGCGCCATTTCTCCCTCTCCCCGCCTGCGGGGAGAGGGTCGGGGTGAGGGGCTCGGGGCATGAGCCAGCAACGGAAAACGGCCCAGGCCCCCCATCCTCACCTTCTCCCCGCGAGCGGGGAGAAGGAATACGGCGAAGGCCGCGCGAAACGATCTCGCCCGCGCGCCGAGCGAACGCCATGAACATCTCCGAGCCTTTCATCCGCCGGCCGGTGGGCGCGAGCCTGCTCGCGGCGGCGCTGTTCATGGTCGGAGCCATCGCCTATTTCTTCCTGCCCGTCGCCAGCCTGCCGGCGATCGACTTTCCGGCGATCGGCGTCATAGCGGCGCGGCCGGGCGCCGATCCGGCGACAATGGCGGCCTCGGTCGCCGCGCCGCTGGAGCGCCGCCTCGCCGGAATTTCGGGTGTCACCGAGCTCACCTCGGTCAGCTCGCTCGGCCAGACGCAGATCGTCGCGCAATTCGACATCAACCGGAACATCGACTCCGCGGCGCGCGACGTGCAGGCGGCGATCAACGCCGCCGCCACCGACCTGCCCACCGATCTGCCGCTGCTGCCGGTCTTCCGCAAGGCGAGCCAGGCGACGGTGCCCTCCATCGTCCTCGCATTGACCTCGGAGACCTTGCCGACCAGCGCCGTTTTCGACGCCGCCGACACGGTCATCGCCCAGCGCATCTCGCAAGTGCCGGGCGTCGCCGAGGTGCGCATCGCCGGCGCCGAGCAGCCGGCGATCCGCGTGCAGATGGATACGGCGCGACTCGCGGCGATGGGCCTCGGCGTCGACGCGGTGGCGAGCGCCATCGTCTCCGCCAATGCGCTCTCGCCGGTCGGCGCGCTGAATGGCGATCAGCTCGGCCGCACCATCGGCGCCAGCGATCAGCTGACGACGCCGAGCGACTTTCGCAATATCGTCGTCTCGGCGAGCAATGGCGCCGTGGTCAAGCTCGGCGACATCGCCACAATCGAGCGCGGCGTGCGCAATCGGCTGGGGGCCGGCTGGTTCAACGGCAAGCCGGCCGTCATCATCATCGTGACCCGCCAGCCCAACGCCAATGTGATCGCCATGGTCGATCAGGTGAAGGCGCTGCTGCCCGAGCTGCGGACATGGATTCCGAGCGGCGTCGACGTCTCCATCCTCTCCGATCGCACGCAGACGATCCGCGCCAGCGTCTCGGAGATTCAGAACACGCTGCTCGTCTCCATCGCCCTCGTGATGGCGGTGGTGTTCGTCTTCCTGCGCCGGGCGACGCCGGTCTTCGCCGCGGCGGTGACGGTGCCGCTGTCCCTCGTCGGCTCCTGCGCGGCCATGTGGCTTGCCGGCTTCTCGATCGATAATCTCTCGCTGATGGCGCTCACCATCGCCGTCGGCTTCGTCATCGACGACGCCATCGTCATGATCGAGAACATAGAGACCAATGTCGAGCGCGGCATGGGCCGGCTGGAGGCGGCGCTCGCCGGCGCGAAGCAGATCGGCTTCACCGTCGTCTCGATCAGCCTGTCGCTGATCGCCGTCTTCATCCCGCTGCTGCTGATGGAAGGCATTTTCGGCCGGCTGCTGCGCGAGTTCGCCTTCACCCTCACCTTCGCCATCGTCATCTCGACCATCGTCTCGCTGACGGTGACGCCGACGATCTGCGCGCATCTGCCCTCCCCCAAGCGAGAAACGCCGTCGCGCTTCGACCGCATCGTCGAGGGGGCGCTGGCGCGGCTCGTCGGCCTCTATGCGCGCAGCTTGCGGCCTGTCGTCGATCATCCTTGGGCGACGCTCGGCGTCGTCGCGCTGACGATCGGCTGGACCGTCCATCTCTACGCCTCGGTCCCCAAGGGCAATCTGCCGCAGGACGATATCGGCCTGCTCAACGGAACGACGGAAGCGTCGGCGGATATTTCCTTCGGCGATATGGTCGCGCTGCAGAAAAAGGCCGCCGCCGTCGCCGCCGCCGACCCGGACGTCGTCAATGTCGGCTCCTTCATCGGCGGCTCCAATCAGAGCATGTCCGGCAATCAGGGCCGGCTGTTCCTGGCGCTGAAGCCCGCCACCGAGCGCAAGGCGTCGAGCTTCGAGGTGCTGGCGCGCCTGCGCAACGAGTTCGGCAAGATCGCCGGCCTCTCCGTCTTCATGACGCCGTCGCAGGATTTGCGCTCCGGCGGGCGCCAGAGCAAGGCGCAATATCAGTTCACCGTCACCGCCTCCACGGTCGATGATTTGGAAGAATGGACGCCCAAGCTGCTGGCGCGGCTGCAACGCCTGCCCGATCTCGCCGACGTCACCACCGATCGGCAGCAGGGCGCGCTGAAGGCCAATGTCGTGATCGACCGCACCGCCGCCTCGCGCATGGGCGTGCCGATTCAGGCGATCGACGCGGCGCTCAACAGCTCCTTCGGCCAGCGCCAGGATTCGATCATCTACACCCAGCGCAATCAATATCGCGTCATCGTCGAGGCGCCGCTGTCGCGCCAGCGCGACCCGCGCGATCTTTCCGGCCTCTATGTCTCCGCCAGCGACGGAACCCAGGTGCCGCTCACCGCCGTCGCCTGCATAGAGCGCGGGACCATGCCGCTCGTCGTCAATCATCAGGGCGTGCTGCCGGCCGCGACGATCACCTTCAACATCGCGCCCGGCCATACGCTGGACGCAGCGGCGAAAGCCATTCTCACGGCCACAGACGAAATGCGGCTCCCCAATGGGGTGCAGGCGGAATTCGCCGGCGACGCCAAGGATTTCCGCAAGCTCTCCTCCGGCATGGCGTGGCTGATCCTGGCCGCGCTGCTCGCGGTCTACATCATCCTCGGCGTGCTCTATGAGAGCCTCGCCCATCCGGTGACGATCATCTCCACCCTGCCCTCGGCCGGACTCGGCGCGCTGCTGGCGCTCGAGGCCTTCGACACGGAATTCACGCTGATCGCCTTCATCGGCATTCTGCTGCTGATCGGCATAGTGAAGAAGAACGGCATCATGCTGGTCGACTTCGCCCTGCACGCCGAGCGCGACAAAGGCTTTTCCGTGCGCGACGCGGCGCTGGAGGCGGCGGTGGAGCGTTTCCGGCCTATCCTGATGACCACGCTCGCCGCCATGCTCGGCGCGCTGCCGCTGGCCTTCGCCGGCGGAGTCGGCGCGGAAATGCGGCGTCCGCTCGGCGTCACCATCGTCGGCGGTCTGCTGCTCAGCCAAATGCTGACGCTCTACACGACGCCGGTGATCTATCTGCTGATGAGCAAGCTGGAGAGCCGGCGGCCGCGGCGGGCGGCGGAAGCGCCGAGCCGGGAGGCGGCGATCGCGGAGCCGCAGACGGCGAAAGCCTCGTGACGCGCCGCGGCGGCGCCCTTGTCCCCGCATGCAGGGATAAGGGCGCCTATGAAGGCCGCGAGGCGATCGTCGAGATCAGTGCGTGAAGTCGCTCTGCGTCTCGAAGAACAGCCGCAGGACGGGATGCTCGCCACAATCCTCGACCGGGATGTGCCAGAATTTCGAATCCATCTGCGGAAAGCGCGACATGGGAAGGTGAATTTCCGTAAGCCGCGAATGATTGTCACGCCCCTCGATCATCGCCTCGCTGAGCAGATGCAGCAGATCTTCCATTCGATCCGGCACTTCCGCGACAGTGAGCGTCGTCGTGTTCGAGAGAGGGCGGGCCTTATCGTAAACGAGCTCGTAATCTGCTGGTTTCATAAATCCGACCCCAAGATTGCCGGCCTAATGGCAAGCAAGACGCATACCGCGAGCGGAGCCACTAGCTCATGCTGCAGCGCATCCGCCCTTGCGCCTTGCGCTCACTATAGACCTGTTCAGGCGAAGGTCAAAAGGAGAGCGCGGCTTTCAGGGTCCTAAAAATCACAAAAGCTTGTCAATTTTGTAACTGCCTCAACCCTCGGAATTATTTATGCGATTTCCCCACCGATCGGAGAAGATCAATTCCTTTAGCGGCAGGCGCTTGGCCCATTGCCGAATTTCGAGCTCCGGCTGCGCATAGGCTTTGGCGACGCGGCCGACGCAGAGATAGGCCACGATGGCGATGTCCGGCGGAATGTCGAGAATCGCACGTAAGTCCTGTTCTCTCAATATGCTCACCCAGCCGACGCCGATTCCCTCCGCTCGCGCCGCCAGCCAGAAATTCTGCACCGCACAAGCGGTCGAGAGGAGATCGGCCTCGGGCTGCTGCGTGCGGCCGAGCCCCGTCCGGCCCTGCCGCGAGCGGTCGCAGGTGATGCAGATATTGAGCGGCGCCTTCAAAATCCCCTGCAGCTTCAGGCTGCGATATTGCGCGCGGCGCTCTTGCGGCAGCAGCGCCTCCTCCGCCTCGGCGGCGCGCTCGAATGCGGCGTGCACCGCCTCCCGCAAGCCGCGGTCGCGGATGAGCAGAAAGTTCCAGGGCTGCATGAAGCCCACGGATGGCGCGTGATGCGCGGCGTCGAGCAGGCGCATCACCTCCTCGTGAGACAATTCATCGGGCAGGAACTCGTCGCGAACGTCGCGGCGCGTGTGGATGGCGCGATAGACGGCGGCGCGCTCCTCCTCCGAGAATGGCGCGCTGGCGACGAGCGACGGCTCGGGATCAAAGACCATTTCGTCCGCTCTCCAATGCGCGCTCCAGCCGTTCCCAGGCCACAGGCTCAGCCGGCAGGCCGAAACGGAGCCGATCCGGCCGCTCGCCGAACCTTCGCGTCAATATGCCGCGCCGGGCGAGATGGGCAAACCATCGATCCGCCGCCGCATGCCGAACGAGCCGAAAAAGCGACGTTCCGCCAATGATCTCGAAGCTCGATGCGGCGAGCAGTCCGTCGAGCCGGGCGGCGTCCTGCGCCAGCGCGACGCCGCGGGCCGCGAGCCAGGGCGCATCGGCGAGCGCCGCCGCGCCGATCGCCAGCGCCGGGCCGGAGACGCTCCAGGGTCCGAGCGCCGCCCGCAACGGCTCGGCGAGCGCCGCGCCGCAGAGGGCGAAGCCGAGCCGCACGCCCGGCAGCCCATAGGTCTTGCCAAAGGACCGCAAGAGCAGGAGGCCCTCCTCCCCCGCGCGCGGCGCGAGGCTGGCCTCGGCGGGAAGAAAATCGGCGAAAGCCTCGTCGACGATCAGCAGCCCGCCCTTCGCCGCCATGGCGCGCGCGGTCTCGGCGAGGCGCGCGGCGGGCTCGAGGCGGCCGTCGGGATTATTGGGATTGACGACGACGCCGATCTCGGCCGCCGCGATCTCCTCCAATGTCTCCACCCGCGCGACCTCGGCGCCGGCGGCGCGCCAGGCGGCCGCATGCTCCTCATAAGTGAGGCCGAGGACGGCGACCCGCGCCGCCGGCCTCATGCGCGGCAGGCATTGAATGAAAGCCTGCGTCCCCGCCCCCGCGACTGCCTGCGCCGTCGGCCCGGCGCGATAGGCGACGGCCGCGACGCGCTCCAGCGCGGCCAGCGCAGCGACATCCGGCAGGCGGGTGAAAACCTCCGGCGCGAGCGGCGGAAACGGATAGGGATAGGGGCTGACGCCAGTCGAGAGATCGATCCAGGGCTCCGGCGCCTCTGGAAATAGCGCCCGCGCGAGATCGAGCCGGCCCCCATGCAGGATCGGCGGCAGGATCGGCGGCGAAGCGCTCATCGCGCCAGCTCCAAAAGCGCATCCACGTCCAAATGGCGCTCGAAATGTTCGGCGAGGCCATCGAGCGTCGCCTCGATCGACTGCTCATAGGCGAGGTCCGAGGCGCGCGCGCCGTGATCGCGCAGAAAGGCGGCGCGCAGAGAATCATCGGCGAAAAAGCCATGCACATAGACGCCGGCGCAGCGCCCATCCGTCGAAACCGCGCCGTCGCGCCGCCCATCCTCGAAGCGCAGCAGCGGACGCGTGCAATCTGGCCCCTCCGTGCGGCCGGCGTGCATCTCATAGCCGTAGAAGGGGATATTGTCGGCGATGGTCGCGCCTCTCACCTGCTGCAGCACTTTCTCGGTCTCGAAGACCGTCTCCATATCGAGGAGGCCGAGCCCCTCCACCGCGCCGGGCGGACCCTCGAGCCCCTGCGGATCGGCGATGCGGCGGCCCATCATCTGATAGCCGCCGCAAATGCCGAAGACGCGCCCGCCGCGACGAATATGCGCGGCGAGGTCTATGTGCCAGCCGGCCGCGCGGAAGGCCGAAAGATCGGCGATCGTCGCCTTGGAGCCCGGCAGGATCACGAGCCGCGCCTCCGCCGGCAGCGGCTCGCCCGGCCGCACCAGAATGAAACGCACGCCGGGCTCCGCCCGCAGCGGATCGAGATCGTCGAAATTGGCGATATTGGGCAGCAGCGGCGCGGCGATGGTCAGGCCGCCCTCCCCGTCCGAGGCGCCGGCGCGCAGGCCGAAAGCGTCCTCCGCCGGCAGACGCGCGGCGTCGGCGAAAAAAGGCGCGAGGCCGAGCGGCCGCCAGCCGGTGCGCTCGGCGATGAAGCGCATGCCTTCGTCGAAGAGCGAGGGGTCGCCGCGGAATTTATTGACGATGAAGCCGCGGATCAGCGCTTCATCCTCTGGATCGAGCACGGCCTTGCAGCCCACGAGCTGCGCGATGACGCCGCCGCGGTCGATATCGCCGACCAGCACGACCGGGACGTCGACGCGGCGAGCGAAGCCCATATTGGCGATGTCATTGGCGCGCAGATTGATCTCCGCCGCGCTGCCCGCGCCTTCGACCAGCACGATATCGCAGCTCGCGCGCAGGCGCTCATAGCTCTCCAGCACGGCGGACATGAGCCCCGCCTTCCATTGCTGATAGTCGCGCGCGCGCGCCGAGCCGACGATCTTTCCGCGCAGCACGACTTGCGCGCCGGCGGCGCCCTGCGGCTTCAGCAGCACGGGATTCATATCGGCGGTCGGCGCGAGACGGGCGGCGCGCGCCTGCAGCGCCTGGGCGCGGCCGATCTCGGCGCCGTCCGCCGTCACCGCGGCGTTGTTGGACATATTCTGCGGCTTGAAGGGCGCGACGCGATAGCCGCGCCGTGTGAGCGCGCGCGCGAGGCCGGCGACGACCAGCGATTTGCCGACATCCGACCCCGTGCCTTGGAACATCAGAGCGACGCTCATCTAGGCCGCCTCGCAAAAGAGAAAATCGACGGCCGCCGCGACGTCATGAACGATGCGCGCCGCGCCGCCGCGCGGCGGCGTGACCATCACGACCGGCAGGCCGAGCATGCGCGCGGCTTCGATCTTCGCATAGGTCTCGCGGCCGCCGCTGTTCTTGGAGACGACGACGTCGATCGCCGAGGCGCGCATCAGGGACAATTCGCTCTCGACTGTGAAAGGACCGCGCTCCAGGATCAATTGGTAGCGTTGCGGTAGATCGTTCTCCTGCGGCTGATCGATCGTTCGGATCAGATAATAATGCTGCGGCGCACACAGAAAATCCGCGAGCCCCAGACGGCCGATGGTGAGAAAGACGCGCCGCGGCGCCTCGCCCAGCGCCGCCACCGCGCCGGCATTGTCCGCGACCTCGATCCAGCGATCCCCCTCCACAGCGCTCCAAGGCGCGCGCGTGTAGACCAGCAGCGGCAGGCCGAGCGCCGCACAGGCCGCGCGCGCATTGGCGGAAATTCGCGCCGCGAAAGGATGGGTGGCGTCGATCACGCGCTCGATGCGCTCCTCGACGAGATAGCGCGTCAGCCCCTCGACGCCGCCGAAGCCGCCGATGCGGACTGGCAGCGGCGAGGCGAGCGGCGCGCTGGTGCGGCCGGCCAGCGAGACCACCGCATGAAGGCGCGCGTCGCCGGCGAGACGAGCGGCGAGCGCGCGCGCCTCGCTGGTTCCGCCCAGAATGAGCGCCCGGATCGGCCCGGCCTTTTGCCGCAGCGCAGCGAGGGGCGCCGCGGCCGGCGTATTGGTCTGAGGCATGGCTTAGCCCTATACTCCCGCCCGTGATTATTCAAACGGAGGCTCGAGATGAAGCGGTCCTGGATATGCGCGTCGATTTTTTCTGTCGTCGCGACCGCGGCGCTCGCCGATCCGATCGGCGAGTGGCGCGTCGCCGACGGCACCGCGCATATTCAGATCAGCCGCTGCGGGCAAGCGATCTGCGGCAAGATCGCCTGGCTCTCCGAGAAGGGCGTCGACGAGAACAATCCCGACCCCCGCCAGCGCAAGCGCTCTTTGCTCGGCCTGCCGATCCTGAATCTGAAGCCGACCGGCGACAATCAATGGACCGGCACCATCTATAACGCCAAGGACGGCCAGAGCTACGCCGCGAGCCTCGCGCTGCGCAGCGAGAAGGTGCTGCTGCTCGAGGGCTGCGTCAATGGCACCAATATCTGCGGCGGCGAGGAGTGGACGCGGGTGCGCTGAGCGGCTGGCGCGCTTTCTGCGCGCCGCTCTATTTCCCCCGCGCGAGATACTCCTCCTTCAGAACGCGGCGCAGAACCTTGCCGACATTGGTCTTGGGCAGGCTGTCGCGGAACTCGAAATGGCGCGGCGCCTTGTAATGCGTCAGCGTCTCGCGGCAGAAGTCATGCAGCTCCTTGCCGGTGACGCTGGGATCGCGCGGCACGATGAAGGCGAGCGCCGCCTCGCCCGAATGCGGATCGGGAATGCCGATCACCGCCGCCTCGCTGACCTTGGGGTGGCGCGTCAGCACATTCTCGACTTCATTGGGATAGACGTTGAAGCCGGAGACGAGGATCATCTCCTTGAGACGATCGACGATCTTCATCAGTCCATCCGGCATCATCACGGCGACGTCGCCGGTGCGCAAAAAGCCGTCCTCCGTCGTCGCGGCGGCGGTCTCCTCCGGCCGGTTCCAATAGCCGGCCATCACTTGCGGACCTTTGACGCAGAGCTCGCCGCGCTCGCCGAAAGGCGCGGGCTCGCCGGAAGGCAGGCGGATCGACACTTGCGTCGAGGGATAGGGATAGCCGATGGCGCCGGAAAATTCGACGAGATCGGGCCGGTTGCAGGTGATGACCGGCGAGGTCTCCGAAAGGCCATAGCCTTCGATGATGGGATGGCCGGTGATCTCCTTCCATTTGCGCGCGACGACGTCTTGCGTCGCCATGCCGCCGGAGATGCAGAAGATGAGATCGGAGAAATCGACGCGCCGAAAATCGGGATGATTGGCGAGCGCCGCATAGAGCGTGTTGACGCCGGAGATCATGGTGAAGCGCGATTTGCGCAGCGTCTTCACGAAGCCGGGAATATCGCGCGGATTGGCGATGAGCAGGCAGGAGCCGCCGATCTTCACGATCAGCAGGCAGCAGGCGGTGAGGCCGAAGATGTGATAGAGCGGCAGCGCCGTCACCATCACCTGATCGAGCGGCGTCGGCAGATAGGGACAGAGCCAAGCGGCCGATTGCGTGACATTGGCCGCTATGTTGCGATGCCGCAGCATCGCGCCCTTGGCGACGCCGGTGGTGCCGCCGGTATATTGCAGAAAGGCGAGATCGTCCGGGCCGACGTCGGCGTCGCGCAGCGGCGCCACGGCGCCTTCGCACAGCACGCGCGAGAAGCGCAGGCTCTGCGGCAGGCGATAGCGCCGCACGGCGCATTTCACATAGCGCGAGATGAAATTCACGATCGGGCCGCGCAGGCCGAGAAGATCGCCCGGAGCGATGACGACGGCTTTCTCGAGGCTCATCGACGGCCATGCGGCCTCGACGGTGTGCGCGAAATTCTCGAGCACGAAGATCATGCGCGCGCCGGAATCCTCGATCTGATGGGCGAGCTCCTTGGGCGTGTAGAGCGGATTGACGTTGACGACGACCGCGCCCGTGAAAAGCACGCCGAAGATCAAGGGCGGATAGGCCATCACATTGGGCGCCATGATCGCGATGCGATCGCCCTTGGCGATTCCCTGCGATTGCAGCCAAGCCGCGATCGAGCGCGCGGCGTTGCCGAATTCCGCATAGGTGAGCTTGGCGCCGAAGCTCTCGAGAGCGGTGCGGCCGGAAAATTCGACGACGCTCTGGCGGAACATGTCCACGAGGGTCGAATAGCTCGCCGGGTCGATCTCGGCAGGCACGAAAGGCGGATAAGACGCGACCCAGGGACGGGTGGCGTAAGGGTCCGACGCGAGAGTGGCGGCAGTCATTCGTGGCCTCCGGGCATGGGCGCGATCGACCGCGGCCCAGCGGTCCGCTCAATGGATTAGCGTTTGCTCGGGATAGCGACAACTCGGGACAGCGCAATCCACACACGAAAATATAGCGCGCCGCGGGCGCGAGCGCAGCCCCGCGCGCGCGACGATCGTCGTCGCAGCGCAGCATCGCTGCCGCTCGCGAAATTGAAAGCCTTCAGGCGCCGACGGCGCGCGCGCCGAGCAGCAACGCGAGGCCGAAAGCGAGCACGAGGAGAGCGGCGAGCAGCTCGCCCGCGCGCAGCAGCGTCTCCGCGCGCGACGATCTGCGCGCGGCGAGACGCGCGGCGAAATCCTTGGCGAAGACCGCCGTCGCCGCCAAGGCGCCGGTGGTGATCGCCGTGCCGGCGGACATCAGCAGCGTCGCTCCTGCGCCGGCTATGAAGACGCCTTGTGACAGTGTGAAGACGAGCACGAGAATGGCGCCAGAGCAGGGACGAAGCCCCGCCGCGACGACCGTCCCCAGCGCATCGCCCCAACGAAAGCCGGCGCCGAGCCGAGCGGCGTCGATCGCATGCATATGGCCGCAGTCCGGCCCGTGAACATGGCCGGGATCGTCGTCGACCGCTTCGCAGGCGAAGGCGCCGCGGCGCGCGACGGCGAGGACGGGCGCCGGCTCCCGCAGCGCGGCGAGCAGCGCGCGCCCTTTCACATAGGCGAGGCGCGCGCCCACGGCGGCGATGGCGGCGTAGCTCGCCGTCTCGATCCATGTCGCCGCCTCGGTCATGCGCTGCGCGGTGAAGCCGAAGAGAATGGCCGCCACGCCGACGAGCGCGATGGCCACCACGCCCTGCAGCAGCGCCGCCAGGGCGGCGAGCGTCAGCCCGCGCTTCAGCGCCGTTTCATTGGCGATCATATAGGAGGCGAGCACGGCCTTGCCATGGCCCGGTCCGGCGGCGTGAAAAACGCCATAGGCGAAGCTCGCGGCCGCCAGAGGGAAGAAGGCGCTGTTGTCTGTTTTCAGCGCGCGCGCGGCGTTCTGCAGCTCCAAATGGAATTTGCTCTGCCAGGCGAGCAGCAGGCCGGCGAGGCCGCTCGCCGCGCCCACTGGGCCTTCCGAAGGGCCGACGGCGAAAGGATGACGCGCGGCCTGCGCCAGCGCGACGTCCTGCGACAGCGCGAGCGCGGCCAGCGCCAGGACCAGGGCCGGGAGGAGGAGCAGCGCGCGACTCCGCGGCGAAACCCTCACGGGCAGGCCACGACGATGCGCGCGGCGAGCTTCATGCCGAAATCGGCGCCGGGCGACATATTGGCGAAAAAGGCTTCGCTGAGCTTTTGCGTGTCGACGGCGAGCAACGGCTTCGGCTCCACGACGCTGGTGGAGCAGCCCGCCGGCGCACCGGCGAGAGTTACCGGATTTTGCTTCTCGAGATCGAAGGCGACGAAATAGGTCGGATCATAAGTCTGGAAGGAGAAAGGCTTTTGCGCCGGCAGCGGCTTTTCCAGCGGCAGAGTGAAATGCATGGTGACGATGCGCTTGTCGTCGGCCTCGAGCCACACATCCTCGGGCGGGCCGAAGGCGGCCTTGGCGTTCTGATATTTCGCGAAGGTGAAATAGTCGAATTCGGCGAGCGATTCGGCGTTGGTCTTGGCGAGCGGCGCGAGCTCCTCGCGGCTCGGCGGCTTGCCGTCCTTGCCGAGCCCTTGCAGCGCGAAGGCGGAATACATCTCGTCGAAGGTCCAGGCGTGGCGCACGCCCTTGATCTTGCCGTCAGGCGTGAACACGATCTCGCTGCGCATGGCGACCCACACATGCGGATGCGCGACGGCCGGGACGGCGGCGAGCGCCATGGCGAGGGTCAGCGAAGCGAATGCGAATCTTCTCGGCATAGGGGCTCTCGCCTCGGTGGGGCGCGGCGCTCTCGCGAATCGCTCCCGCTCCGAGCGCGGAGGCTGTAGTCGCGGAAGGCGGCGGAAACAGGGCCGGACGCGCTGTTTCGACAGCTTTTTCGGCGCCCGCGAAGGCTCGCTTGCTGGCGTCGCTCGTCGTGACGTATAATGCCACGCCCGGCGCCGCAAGGACAAGCCGGGCGGGTCGCGCCGGGGGCGGCGGCGGCCATCCCTCGCGGATGGGATACGGATTTTCACGGATGAGGAGGACGGGAGTCTTTCCGCCGACGCGCAAATCCGCAATATGACTCTTTCGAAAGCGCCTCGCGCGAGAGCTTTCGAGCGGCAACGCTTCATAGGGGGAGCGGGCCTCGCGCCCCTCTCCGAGACGATGACGTCGCGCGGCCCTGCGCGAGCGGGGCTCCCCGCGAGGGTCGCGCCGAGCGAGGAGAGAATACGTATGGCGGATGAAGTCGCCGGCGCCACGACAACCGGCCCCGCCCTAGGCGACGTGTCCCTCGCCGATCGATTCGATCTTTCCAAGACGCATGTGCTCATCAACGGCACGCAAGCGATCGTGCGTCTTCTGCTGATGCAGAAGGAGATGGATCGTCGCGCCGGACTGCGCACGGCGGGCTTGGTCTCCGGCTATCGCGGCTCGCCGCTCGGCGGCATAGACGCGCAGCTGCACAAGGCGAAGGCGCTCTTCGACAAGCACGACATTCTCTTCATGCCGGGCCTCAACGAGGATCTCGCCGTCACCGCCATTTGGGGCGCGCAGCAGGCGGAGATGCGCGGCGAAGGCAAATATGACGGCGTCTTCTCCGTCTGGTACGGCAAGGGGCCGGGCGTCGATCGCTCCGGCGACGCGCTGCGCCATGTCAATCTCGCCGGCTCCTCGCGCAATGGCGGCGTGCTGGCGCTGATGGGCGACGACCACACGGCGGAATCCTCCACCACGGCGCATCAGTCGGAGTTCGTCTTCGTCGATATGATGATGCCGATCCTCTCGCCGGCCGGCGTGCAGGAGATTCTCGATTACGGACTCATGGGCTTCGCGCTGTCGCGCTACGCCGGCGTTTGGACCGGCCTGAAGCTCATCAAGGACACGGTGGAATCCACCGCCTCCGTCGACGGCTCGCTCGATCGCGTGCGCCCCATCGCGCCGCTCGATTTTCTGATGCCGCCGGGCGGCCTCAACATACGTCCGCGCGATCCGGTGCTGACGCAGGAAGAGCGCATGCAGGAGAGCAAGCGCGACGCCATGCTCGCCTTCATCCGCGCCAATCGCCTCAATCGCATCGTCACATCGGGCGGCCCCAACGCCAAGATCGGCGTCATCACCGTCGGCAAATCCTATCTCGACGTGCGCCAGGCGATGGACGATCTCGGCATAGACGAGGTGAAGGCCAATGACTACGGCCTGCGCCTCTACAAGATCGCCTGCCCCTGGCCGCTCGAGCCGCAAGGCCTGCGCGAGTTCGTGCGCGGGCTCGATCTCGTCATCGTCGTCGAGGAGAAGCGCTCGCTGATCGAGGTGCAGCTGCGCGAGCAGCTCTATGGCTCGTCGCATCAGCCCATCTGCATCGGCAAGAAGGACGAGGTCGGCGAATGGCTCTTCCCGGTCAAAGGCTCGCTCGACGCCAATGACGTCGCCATCGCCATCGGCCGGCGGCTGCTGAACTACGTTCGCTCCGACGAGCTCGAAGGGCGCGTGCGCCGGCTCGAGCAAATGCAGGAGCGCCGCAAATCGCTGACCGACGCCGGCGTGCGCGTGCCGCATTTCTGCTCCGGCTGCCCGCATTCGACATCCACCCATGTGCCGGAGGGCGCGCGCGCCTATACGGGCATAGGCTGCCACTATATGGCGCAATGGATGGACCGCTCGACCGAGGGCTACACGCATATGGGCGGCGAAGGCGCCAATTGGATCGGCGAGGCGCCCTTCTCGACGCGCAAGCATGTGTTCCAGAATCTCGGCGACGGCACCTATAATCACTCCGGCTCGCTGGCCATTCGCTTCGCCGTCGCGACGAAGACGAACATCACCTTCAAGATTCTCTTCAATGGCGTCGTCGCCATGACCGGCGGACAGGCGCATGAGGGCGAGCTGACCGTCGAGGCGATAGCGCATCAGGTGGCGGCGGAAGGCGTCGCCCGAATCGCGCTCGTCTCCGACGAGCCGCACAAATACGCCTCCGATATTCAATGGCCGCCGGGCCTCGACATTTATCATCGCAACGTCATCAACAGCGTGCAGAGCGAGCTGGCCGCGACGGATGGCGTCACCATTCTGATCTATGATCAGACCTGCGCGACCGAGAAACGCCGCGGCCGCAAGCGCGGCGAATATCCCGACCCGGATGTGCGCGTCGTCATCAACGAGCTGGTCTGCGAAGGCTGCGGCGATTGCGGCCGCGCCTCCAATTGCGTGTCGGTGCAGCCGCTGGAGACGGAGTTCGGCCGCAAGCGCCGCATCGATCAGTCGAGCTGCAACAAGGATCTCTCCTGTCTCGAGGGCTTCTGCCCGAGCTTCGTCACCGTACATGGCGCGCGCATGAAGAAAGCCGCGCCGACCAGCGAGACGCAATGTCCGCCGCCGCCGGAACCCGCCGTTCCGCAGATCGGCGCCGCGCCTTACGGCGTGCTCGTCGCCGGCATAGGCGGGACGGGCGTCGTCACGGTCAGCGCCATTCTCGGCATGGCCGCGCATCTCGAGGGCAAGGGCGTCGGCGTCATCGACATGGCCGGCCTCGCGCAAAAGGGCGGCGCCGTCTACTGCCATGTGAAGATCGGCCGCACGCCCGACGAGGTTCATGCGATCCGCATCGCCGCGGGCGAGGCCGATCTCGTGCTCGGCTGCGATCTCGTCGTCGCCGGCGGCAAGCAGATACTCGCGGCCATCGATCCCACGCGCAGCCATGTCGTCGTCAACAGCGCCGAGGTGTTTCCCGGCGATATCGAGCGCGACCCGGATTTCGTGCTGCCGGCGCAGCGCATAGAGCGCGCCATACGCGAGGCCGCCGGCGAGCGCGTCGATTTCCTGAATGTGACGGAGCTGGCGCTGGCGCTGCTCGGCGATTCCATCGCCGCCAATATGTTCATGCTCGGCTACGCTTGGCAGAAGGGATTGCTGCCGCTCTCCGAGGCCGCGCTCTTGCGCGCGATCGAGCTGAATGGCGAGGCGGTGGCGATGAATCATTCCGCCTTCGCCTGGGGCCGCCGCGCCGCGCATGATCTTTCGAGCGTAACGACCGTCGTCTCCTCATTGCGCGAGCGCAATCCGACTCGTGACGTTTCGCAGAGCCTCGAGGAGATGATCGATCGCCGCGTCGCCTTCCTCACCGATTATCAGAACGCCGCTTACGCCGCCCGCTATCGCGCTCGCGTCGACGCCGTCGCGCGGCTGGAGAAGGAGCGCGTTCCCGGAACGAAGGAGCTGACCGAGGCGGTGGCGCGCGGCCTCTTCAAGCTGATGTCGGCCAAGGACGAGTTCGAGGTGGCGCGGCTCTACACGGATGGCTCTTTCCAGCGCCAGCTCGCCGAAATCTTCGAGGGCGATCTGCGCATGGAGCTGCATCTCGCACCCAATCTCGTCGCCTTCCAGCGCAAGAACGACATAGGCGGCTCGCGCAAGATCACCTTCGGCCCGTGGATGTTCCATGTGCTGAAATGGCTGGCGCGCTTCAAGGGCCTGCGCGGCACCATTCTCGACCCCTTCCGTCCCGACAGCGACCGCATCTCCGAGCGCAAGATGCTCGCCGATTATCAGACGCTCCTGGACGATATTCTGCCGCGCCTATCGCCGGCCAATCACGCCGCCGCCGTCGCGCTGGCGCGCATACCGGAGAAGATTCGCGGCTTCGGCCACATACGCGCCCGCAGCGTGCTGGAGGCGCGCGCCGAGATCGCGCGGCTCTATGGCGAATATTACGCGATCAAGCCCGATCTGAAGATGGCGGCGGAGTGAGGGAGAAGGCGGCGCGCCGCCTTCTCTGTCGAGGCGGAACGCGGCGCTTTCAGCGGAAGCGATCCCCCGCCTCGTCGATCGCCGCATAGAGCGCGTCGAGCTCGCTCGCCTCTATGCAATAGGGCGGCAGAATATAGATCGTGTTGCCGAGCGGACGCAGCAGCAAGCCGCGCGAAATGAAGAATTCATAGAGCGCCGGGCCGATGGTCGCGAGATAGCCGGCGTCGCGCGCGCGCAGATCGAGCGCCGCTATCGTGCCGATGCGCCGCACATTGGAAAAGCGCGCGTCATTCGTAAAGCGCAGCAGCCGCTCCTCCTGCATCGCCGAAAGATGCGCGATGCGCCCACGCACATCCTCGCTCTCCCAAATGTCGAGATTGGCCAGCGCCGCCGCGCAGGCGATGGGATTGGCGGTGAACGAGCTCGAATGAAAGAATGTGCGCGCGCGGTCGGTGGAATAATGCGCCTCGAAAATCTCCGCCGAGCACATGGTCACGGCGAGCGGCAATGAGCCGCCGGTGATGCCTTTGGCGTAGCAGGCGATATCGGGAACGATGCCCGCCTGCTCGCACGCGAAGAGCGTTCCGGTGCGGCCGAAGCCGGTCATCACCTCATCGGCGACGAAGAGCACGCCATGCGCAGCGCAGATGCGCCGCATCTCGCGCAGCGTATCGGCGCCATAGACGAGCATGCCGCCGGCGCCGAGCACGAGCGGCTCGACGACGAAAACCGCTGCGTCCGCGCTGCGGCAGGCAGCCTCCAGCGCGTCGAGCGTCTGCTGCTCGCAGCCGGCGCTGGGAAAAGGAATGCGCGTCACATCGAAGAGCAGCGGCTCATAGGCCGCGTTGAAGACGGAGCGCGCGCCGGTCGACATGGCGCCGATAGTGTCGCCGTGATAGCCATGCTCGAGAGCGATGACGCGATTGCGCGCGACGCCGCGATTGCGGAAATAGCCGAGCGCCATTTTGATCGCGACTTCCACCGATGTGGAGCCGCTGTCGGAATAGAACAGATGATCGAGCCCCGGCGCCGTCAACGCGACGAGCCGACGCGCCAACGACTCGGCCGGCTCATGGGTGAAGCCGGCGAAGATGATCTGATCGAGCCGATCCGCCTGATCCTTGATCGCCTGCACGATCCTCGGATGGCGATGGCCATGGGTGATGACCCACCAGGAGGAGATGGCGTCGAGAATGCGGCGGCCATCCGCGCATTCGAGCCAAGCCCCCTCGCCGCGCGCGACGAGGATCGCGTCTTTCTGCAGCGCATGCTGTGTGAAAGGCCGCCAGACGGGCGATGTCATTACCGTCTCCTTTGGCTGTCGTCATTAGAATTCTGGCGCCACAGCCTTGATTATATGCGTCCATCGCAAGAATAGCGAGAAAGAGATTATCGGAGATCGCCATGTCATTGGCCCCCTGATGATTTAAAATTGCCGCCATGAAGGATGTTCGACAGGGCCGGTCCACCCCCTGCGAACTGACCATCAAGGTAGCCGCCTTTGAGCGCGGCCAACCACCCCAGCTGTTTCTCAATACCCGTCGTCACCGGATCGCTGGTCATCTCGATCGTCGCGCGTTTCAAGCGCACGCTGAGGCCGAAGCTCTTTGCGAGATCATTCGGATCGACCGCCTCCACCGTCTTCGGATCATCGACGTCGCGAAAGCGCACGAGAAACGGGATCTCCTTGTCGATCAAATCGCCGCCGCCCGTCGAGGACAAGTTTTTCTGGAATGCCGGATCGGAGTCTCGCAGTTTTCCCCCGCGCAGCGCCACAAGCGCCGGCAGATAGGCTGCATGGTCCACTGAGCCGAGCCCACCATTTTCGCCGCGCCCCGCGAGCAGCGCGAACAGTAGCCCGCGCGCGCCGAGATCGACGACGACCGCCTGGCCTGTCACCGCGTGATTGGTGCGTTTGCCCTCGAAATGCGTTTCCCATGTCCGCACCTCGATGACGCTCGAACCCGTCTTCGCGCCTTCCGGCGTCTCGACGTCCAGCGTCAGGCGGTAGCGATACGCCGCGCCGGAACCCGGCTTGTCGCAGCCCGCGAGCGCCCACGCGCCGCCGAGCGACGCCGCAATGGAAAGGAACGAGCGCCGCGCCATCATGCCGCGCGCTCCTCGATGCGGCGCGCATTGTCGTTCGCCGCGACAGAGCCAGAACGCCCGAGTTCGTCCGCGCGAGGAACGCAGCGACGAAGCAATCCGGGAGCCGCCTCATGGCTCTGGATTGCTTCGCTGCGCTCGCAATGACGAAGGGGCGTCATTGCGGAAGACGCGAATTGAAATCGGCGAGACGAAAATGCGCGAGAAAAGCCTCGCGCAGCGTCTCGGCGCCGAGCGGCGCGACAAAGGGCAGACGGCCGAGCGCGCGCGCGCCGGAGAGTTTCGCGATAATGCGCTGCGTCTCCTCATTCTCCTCGCCGATGAAGGCGACGCCGAGGATCGGAATGTCGCGACGACGCAGCGCCTCGAGCGACAGCAGGCTGTGATTGATCGTTCCGAGCGTGGTGCGCGCGCAGAGCACGACCGGAAGCCGCCAGCGTGCGATGAGATCGATCGTCAGAGACGCTTCCGTCAGCGGCGTCATCAGCCCGCCGGCCGTCTCGATGACGAGAGGCGCGCGATCCGGCGGCGCCAGACGATCGACGTCGATCGCGACGCCGTCCAACCGCGCGGCGAGATGCGGCGACGCCGGCGTTCGCAGACGATAGGCTTCCGGCAGGAGCTTCTCCTCGGGAAGGCCGGAGAGTCGCGCGACGGAAGTCGTGTCGGTCTCGCCCTCGAGGCCGGACTGCACCGGCTTCCAATAATAAGCGCCGAGCGCGCCGGCGAGCGCGGCGGAAAACACAGTCTTGCCGACATTGGTGTCGGTTCCCGCGACGACGAGGCGCGTCATGCCGGCAGGCCCGCGAGCGCATACGCCAAATCGTCGACCATGGCGGAAATCTGCGCCTCGCTCACATGCAGCGTGAGCGAGATGCGCAGACGCGCGGTTCCTTCGGCGACGGTCGGCGGGCGGATCGCGCGAATGTCATAGCCCTGCGCCTGCATCGCCGTGGCCAGCGCCAACGCGCGCGCATTGGAGCCGACAATGACGGGCGCGATCTGCGATTGCGCCGGCGCCAGTCCCGCCTCCTGCAATTTGCGCGCGGCGAGCGCGATGCGCGAGCGCAATGCGACGCGGCGTCCTTCCGCCTGTTCCACGATCGGCAGCGCGGCGCGAACGCAAGCGGCGACGAGCGGCGACGGCGCCGTCGCGAAGATGAATTGCCGGCAGCGGTTAATGAGGAATTCGCGCAGCGTCGCTGGCAGCAGCACGAGGCCGCCGGAGACGCCGAGCGCCTTGCCGCATGTATGCAGCGTGACAATGTTCTCGCGACCCTCGAGCGCGGCGGCGAGGCCGCGCCCGCCAGGGCCATGGACGCCGGTGGCATGGGCCTCGTCGATGAGGAGAAAGCCGTCGTGACGCGCGGCGATCTTAGCGAGCGCGTCGAGCGGCGCGAAATCGCCGTCCATGCTGTAGAGGCTCTCGACGACGATCCAGGGCCGGCCCGTTCCGCCGCCGCGGCGCCATGCCGCGATCTGATCGGCGAATGCGTCGGCGTCATTATGCGCGGCGGCGACGCTTTCCGCGCGCGAGAGCCGCATGCCCTCATGCGCGCTGGCGTGCACGAGCGCGTCATGGACGATGAGATCGCTCTTTTGCGGCAAGGTCGAGAGCAGCGCCTCATTCGCGGTGAAGCCGGCGCCGAAAAACAGCGCGCTCTCCGCATGGAAGAAGGCGGCCGCCTCGCGCTCCAGAGCCTGATGCTCCTCATGGTCGCCGCGCAGCAGCCGCGAGCCGCCGGCGCCGACGGGAACGCCGCGCGCCAGCGCCGCCGCGGCGGCGTCGCGCAGCTCCTGCGACTCGGCGAGCGCGAGAAAATCATTGGAGCTGAAGTCGAGCCCATGGCGCGGCGCGAGCGTGCGCAAGCGATCCTGCGCGGCGAGGCGCGCGAGGTCCGCGGCGTAGAAGTCGAGCGCTCCGCTCGCGCGATCTATCGTCACTCGATCCTTCCCGGGTCGCCCGGAACATCATGCGACTTTCATCGCGCCGGGGGAGCCGGTTAAATAGCCGGGCGGCGACGGGACGGCAAGAAAGCCCGAGGCCGCGGCTTTTCATCCGGTCGCAACTTGAAAATCCTTCACGCCAACGCGATCTGAGCAGAAAGAGGGTTCCCATGTCCATCGACGAGAGCCGAGCCGAGGCCGATCCGCCGTCGCGGATCGCATGGCCGCCTTTGCTGCTCCTCGCGGCGATCGCCGGCGGGGCGCTGCTCGATCTGCTTCTGCCGCTCTCCGAGGACGCCTGGCCGCTCGGCGCGCGCATCGCCGGCGGCCTCATCGTCGCGCTCGCGCTCGCCAATGATCTCTGGTGCGCGTCGCTGATGCGCCGGCAAGGCACCACGATCCGGCCTGATCGCGCCGTCTCGAGCCTCGTCACCGCAGGGCCCTACCAATGGTCGCGCAACCCCATCTATGTGTCGCATGTCGCGCTGATCGCGGGCCTCGGCCTCGCCCTCGGCTCGACATGGATGCTCCTGCTCACGCCCGTGGCGGCCGTTCTGGTGCAGCGGCTGGCGATAGAGCGGGAAGAGCGCCATTTGTCGCAACGGTTCGGCGCCGAGTTCGACGCCTATGTCGCGAGAACGCGCCGCTGGTTGTAGACTGAGGCGAGAGGAGCTGAATCTGATGGCCGACGCCGCGACTCGCGCAGACTCGCCCGCCGACGCGCATCTCGCCTTCGGCGTGCGCGGAATGACCTGCGCCTCCTGCGTTTCTCATGTCGAAAAGGCGCTGCGCGGCGCGCCGGGCGTGCTCTCGGCCTCCGTCAACCTCGCGACGGAGCGCGCCGACGTCACGCTCGCGCCGGGCGCGGACCTCGCGCAGATCGCCCGCGCGGTGGACGAGGCCGGCTATGAGCCCGCGATCGAGACGATCGAATTCGGCGTCGGCGGCATAACCTGCGCCTCCTGCGTCGCCCATGTCGAAAAAGCGCTGCGCGCCGTTCCTGGCGTGATCGCCGCCGAGGTCAATCTCGCGACGGAGCGAGCGCGGGTGCGCGCGCTCAGCGGCGGCGATATGGCCAAGGCGCTGCGCCGCGCGGTGGCGGAAGCCGGCTATGAGCCGCGCGAGCTCGAGACCGGCGCCAAAGCCGCCGATCGCGAGAGGACCGCGCGCGAGCAGGAGGCCGCGTCGCTGCGCAAGCGCCTCATCGTCGCGGCGGCGCTCAGCGCGCCGGTCGTCTTCCTCGAGATGGGCGCGCACACGATTCCGGGACTCGGCGATTGGCTCATGGCCGCCATCGGCCATCAGACCATTCGCTATCTCTCCTTCATTCTCGCGACTCTGGTGCTCGCCGGGCCGGGCCGCGCCTTCTTCGAGAAAGGCCTGCCCTCGCTCTGGCGCGGCCACCCGGATATGAACTCGCTCGTCGCCATCGGCACGATGAGCGCCTATCTCTATTCGGTCGTCGCCACTTTCGCGCCGAGCCTGCTGCCGCATGGCGCCGCCGATGTCTATTACGAATCCGCCGTCGTCATCGTCACGCTGATCCTCTTCGGCCGCACGCTCGAGGCGCGCGCCAAGGGCCGCACGTCGGAGGCGATCCGCGCGCTCGCCGCGTTGCAGCCCAAGACCGCGCGCGTGCTGCGCGGCGCCGAGGAGATCGAGCTGCCGATCGACGATGTCGTCGTCGGCGATCTCGTCGCCGTGCGGCCGGGCGAGCGCATAGCGACGGATGGAATCATCGTCGACGGCGCCTCTCATGTCGACGAATCGATGATTACCGGCGAGCCCGCGCCTGTCGGCAAGCGCAAAGGCTCGGAGGTGACGGGCGCCACGGTGAACACGACCGGCGCCTTCACCTTTCGCGCGACGCGCGTCGGCGCGGATACTGTGCTCGCCGGCGTCATTCGCATGGTGGAGCAGGCGCAAGGCGCCAAGCTGCCGATACAGGCTCTGGTCGATCGCGTCACCGGCGTCTTCGTGCCCGCCGTGCTCGCAATCGCGCTCGTCACCTTCATCGTCTGGCTCGCCTTCGGCCCGCAGCGCGACGTCTCTTATGCTCTGGTGGCGGCGGTCGCGGTGCTCATCATCGCCTGCCCTTGCGCCATGGGGCTGGCGACGCCGGCGGCCATCATGACCGGCACGGGGCGCGCGGCCGAGCTCGGCATTTTGTTCCGCAAGGGCGAGGCGTTGCAGAGCCTGCGCGATGTAACGCTGATCGCCTTCGACAAGACCGGCACGCTGACGCGCGGCAAGCCCGAGCTCACCGATCTCGAGGCGACGCAAGGCGTCTCCGCCGATGACGCGCTGCGGCTCGCCGCCAGCGTCGAGGCGCGCTCGGAACATCCGATCGCCGGCGCGCTCGTCGCCGCCGCGAAAGCGCGCGGGCTTTCCCTCGTCGAGGCGCGAGACTTTGTGGCGACGCCCGGCATGGGCGTCGAGGCGACGGCGGAGGGGCGAAAGATCGCCGTCGGCGCCGCTCGCTTCATGACGGCGCTCGGCCTCGATATCGGCGCCTTCGATACAACCGCGGCGCGGCTATCGGCGGAAGGCAAGACGCCGCTCTATGTCGCGATCGATGGAAAGCTCGCGGCCATTCTCTGCGTCGCCGACGCGCTCGAGGAGACGAGCGTCGCCGCCGTCGCCGCTCTGCATGCGCAAGGCGTCGCCACGGCGATGATAACCGGCGACGACGAGCGCACCGCGCGCGCCATTGCGGCGAAGCTCGGCATGGACGAGGTGATCGCCGGCGTGCTGCCGGAGGGCAAGGTGGCCGCATTGCAGCGCCTGCGCGAAGGGCGACGCATCGCCTTCGTCGGCGATGGCGTCAATGACGCGCCGGCGCTCGCCGCCGCCGATGTCGGAATCGCCATCGGCACGGGAACCGACATTGCGATCGAGGCCGCCGATGTCGTGCTGATGTCCGGCCATGTGTCGAAAGTGCCGGCCGCGCTCGCGCTCTCGCGCGCGACCATGCGCAATATCGCGCAGAATCTCTTTTGGGCCTTCGCCTATAATGTGATTCTGATTCCCGTCGCGGCGGGCGCGCTCTATCCCTTCAATGGAACGCTGCTCTCGCCCATGCTCGGCGCGGGCGCCATGGCGTTCTCGAGCGTCTTCGTGCTGACCAATGCGCTGCGGCTGCGGCGCTTCCAGCCGCCGGTGGAGGAGAGCGCGACGAGCTTCGAAACGCCTTTGCGCGTGGAAGAGAGCGAGCCTGAAGGCTCGCGGTCCATAGCGGCGTCGGACCGCGAGCCTTCGGGCTCGCCGCTGCAAATCAATGAGGAGGAAAACGATATGACGACGACATTCGACGTTCAGGAAATGTCTTGCGGCAAATGCGTGAAGCATGTGACCGAGGCGGTGCAGAAGGCGGAGCCGCAGGCGCAGGTGAAGATCGACCTCGCCACCGGCAAGGTGGAGGTCTCCCCCTCGCCCAAGGACCCGGAAGGCCTCGCCAAGATCATCACCGACGCCGGCTATCCGGCGCGGGTCGCGGCCTGAGCGCGCGCCCATGGCGGGATCGCTCGCAGGCAAGACTCTTCTCGTCACCGGCGCGAGCCGCGGCATCGGCCTCGCGATAGCGGAGCGCGCGGCGCGCGACGGTGCCAATGTGGCGATCATCGCCAAAAGCGTCGCCGAGCATCCAAAGCTGCCGGGGACGATCTACACCGCCGCCGCGGCGATCGAGAAGGCGGGCGGGCGGGCGCTCGCCCTGCCCTGCGACATTCGCTTCGACGCGCAGGTGCAGGAGGCCTTCGACAAGACGGCGGCGATCTTCGGCGGCGTCGACATTCTCGTCAATAACGCCAGCGCGATCGATCTGCGCGGCGTCGAGGCGATCGAGATGAAGCGATTCGATCTGATGCATCAGATCAATGCGCGCGGGACCTTTCTCTGCGCCAAGCTCGCTTTGCCCTATCTGAAGAAATCCGCCAATCCGCACATTCTCACTCTGTCGCCGCCGCTCGACATGAGCCCGCGCTGGTTCGCGCCCAATCTCGCCTACACAATGGCGAAATATGGCATGAGCCTCGTCACGCTCGGCCTCGCGCGCGAGCTTTCCGGCAAGGTCGCGGTGAACTCGCTATGGCCGGAGACGGCGATCGCCACGGCCGCCGTCGGCAATCTGCTCGGCGGCGACGCCGTGCTGCGCCGCGCGCGCAAGCCGCAAATCGTCGCCGACGCCGCCCATGCGATTTTGACGCGCGAGGCGCGCGCCTGCACCGGCAATTTCTTCATCGATGTGAATGTTCTCGCCGAGGAAGGCGTGACGGATTTCTCGCCCTATGCGGTCGATCCGAGCCAGCCGGCGATATTGGATTTCTTCCTCGACGCGCCGATCACCGCCGGCGTGCAGAAATTCCCCTTCGGCGGCTGAGCGCGCTCAGCCGAGCGCCGCAAAGCCAGAATAGAGCGTGTAGAGTCCGACAATGGAGATCAGCGCGCCGGAGAGATAGGGCGCCTTGGCGGCGATCGCATCGAAGCCGGACCAACGGTCCGACGCATGACGCACGCCGAGCGCCGCGGCGACGCCGACGGCGACCATTGTGATCGCGAGGCCGATGCTGAAGCACAGCACCAGAGCCGCGCCCAGCGCCATCTGCCCGAGCTGAAGACAGAGCAGGAGCACGGTGATCGAGGCCGGGCATGGGATGAGCCCGCCGGTGAGGCCGAACACGATGATCTGCCCCGTCGTCACATGGCGGGAGGCGAAGCGTCGCTTTATGTCCTGCGCATGGGCGCGCTCATGCGCGTCCATCGTCTCCTCGTCGAGAATCAGCGAAACGCTGTCCGCCGCGGCATGGTCGTGCGCGTGGCGATGCGAATGATCGTGATCGTGGTCGTGTCCATGCGCGTGGTCATGCGAATGATCGTGAGCATGCGCGCGCGGACGATCGCGCCAGATGCGCCATGTCATCCAGGCGGCGACGGAGAGGATCAGCGCGCCGGAGGCGATTTGCAGATAGGGCTCATTGGCCTCTGCGTTCCAATGCGCGCCGAGATAGAGCCCGGTGAGCGCGACGATCCATACGATCGCCGTATGCGAGAGCGTCGCCGAGAGGCCGAGCAGAATCGCCTGACCGACCGTGCCGCGCACCGCGACGATGAAGGCCGCCATCATCGTCTTGGAATGGCCGGGCTCGAGGCCGTGCAGCGCGCCGAGCGCGACCGCCGTCGGCGCGAACAGCCAGGCGTTGGCCGCGCCGTCCCGAAACAAATCCGCGAGATTCGCCATGCGCCCTCTATTCTCCGCCCGTGGCATATACTGACTTTCGGGCCGCCGGTTAAGTCCCTCTTCTGGGCGCGCGGCGCTTTTGCCGCGGTAAGCATGAATAGCGAAATCGCCGTCCGCGCCACATCTAATCCCTGTCCCGCCCCTTGACCGGCCCGTCGCGAGAGCCGAAACTCTCCGCATCGAGCCCGAAAGCCGCACGGTTTCATATGGATCGCCAACTCGCCTCGAGCGCGGCCGCCCAGGAGGCGACCCGGCGCGCCTTGCGGAGCCGGCGCAGCGGCGAAGGTCCGCGCATCCGTTTTGGAACCGATCGCGCCGGCATGACCGTCGCCGCCCGCAGCGACAGCCTCACCATCGGCTCCGTCTCGCGGCCGACGCGGCGCATTCGCTCGATCATTTTCGACACCGCCGTCGATGATCTGCGCAAGCAGAATATTCAGCTGCGCGGCTATGAGATGCATGGCGCCGCTTTCGTCGAGCTGAGCTGGGAGCGCCCTTCGGCGCCGGGGGCGCGCGGCTCGATAGAGCTACGCGTGCCGACGCTCGAGGTCGGCAAGATGCTCGGCTTCTCCGAGCCGCTGCGCCGCTCCATCGCCGATCGTCCGCTGGAGGCGCGCAGCGTCGCCGAGACGGAGCGACGCGAGCGCCTGGTCGAGCGCGCGCAGACGCGCATCGCCGTCTGCTTCGACGACGGCTTCGTCGAATGCGGTGGACGCCGCGTCAATTTCCATGAGATCGAGCTGCAGCTCATCGACGGCGCCGAGGAAGAATTCTGGAACGTCGCCGCCGAGCTCGCGCCGCGCGTGAGAGCGCGCTTTCTGCCGATGAGCGAGGCCGAGCTGGCGCTGGCGCGCGCGACCGGCGAAGGCCTCGCGCCGGCGAAGGCGCGCCGGCCGACGCTCGCCGAGGGGGCCTCGCTGGATGAAGCGATCGTCGCGGCGCTCTCCGCCTGCCTCGATCAATTCGTCGCCAATTGGCCGGCGCTGCAATATCAGGCGCCGGAGGAAGCCATTCACCAGATGCGCGTCTCGCTGCGACGCCTGCGCGCCGGCGTCGGCATGCTGCGCCGCGGAGTCACGAGCGAAGCGCTGGAGATCGCCGCCGCGCGCGCGAAGGAGATAGCGACGACACTCGGCGCGGCGCGCAATCTCGACGTGCTCGTCGATATGCTGGTCGCCGGTCCGCTCGCCCAGGCCAATGGCGAGCCGAGCTTCTATGCGCTGCTCGATGCGGTCGAGCGGCGACGCATAGAAGCGCACGCCGCCGTCGCCGCGCTCATCGCCGCGCCGCGGACGACGCAATTCGTCGTCGATCTGCGCGCCGCCCTCGCCGCCAGAAATTGGCGCGCGCAGCCCGGCGAGGATGGACGCGCGAGGCTCGATGCGAGCGCGCCCGGCTCGGCGAAGCAATTCGCCATACGCTCGCTCGATCGGCTGCATCGCCGCGCGCTGAAGAAGAGCCGCGACCTCGCCGCGCTGACGCCGGAGCAGCGGCACCATGCGCGCATCGCCTTCAAGAAGGCGCGCTACGCCGCGGAGTTTTTCGAATCCCTTTTCGACGCGCATGCGAAATCGCGCCACTATCTGCGACGCACGGCCGCGCTGCAGGACGAGCTCGGCGCCATCAACGATCTCGCCGTCGCGGCGGAGCTGCTGCGCGATCTCGGCGCATCCGACCCCGATATCGCGCCGGCGAGCGCCTTCGCCGTAGGCTGGTGCGCGCATGCGCGCGAGGGCGCCGCGACGGATTGGAAGAAGACCGAGAAATCCTTGAAGAAGCTCGAGACATTCTGGCGCTGAGCCATGCGCGCGGAACCAAGACGCCCGCGAGACGTTGTCTTGCCAAATGAGCACGCTGCACCAGCAGTGGCGCGCGCCGATCGAATGGACGCGTCCGCCGCCTTTAAAAATCGCCCAGATCGCGCCATTGATCGAAAGCGTGCCGCCGCGCCTCTATGGCGGAACGGAGCGCATCGTCTCCTTTCTCACCGAGGAGCTGGTCGCGCAGGGCCATGACGTCACGCTCTTTGCGAGCGGCGGCTCGGTCACTTCCGCGCGACATGTCTGCTGCAGCGATCTGCCTTTGCGTCAGAAGCGCGCGAGCGATCCGACGCCGAGCTATCTGCTGATGCTCGATCGCGTGCGGCGCGTGGCCTCACAATTCGACATATTGCATTTTCATATCGATCAGCTGCATTTCCCGCTGTTTCGCGACATTGCGGCGCATACGCTGACGACGCTGCACGGGCGCCAGGACCTTCCCGATCTCGATCGTCTCTACGCCGGCTTTCCCGAAATGCCGCTGGTCTCCATCTCCGACTCGCAGCGCAAGGCCGTTCCACACGCCAATTTCGTCGGCACGGTGATGAACGCATTGCCGCTCGATCTGCTCGCGCCGACGCTGCATTCTGCAGGCGATTATCTCGCCTTTCTCGGCCGCACATCGCCGGAGAAAGGTCTCGATCACGCCATCGCCATAGCGCGCGCCGTCGGCCTGCCGCTGAAGATCGCGGCCAAGGTCGATCTGCCGGACAAGGCCTATTTTCACGAGCATATCGAGCCGCTGCTGTCGCTTCCGGGAATCGAGTTCGTCGGCGAGATCGACGATCGCTGCAAGAGCCGTTTTCTCGGCGAGGCGCGCGCGCTGCTGTTTCCGATCGAATGGCCCGAGCCTTTCGGCCTCGTCATGATCGAGGCGATGGCCTGCGGCGCGCCGGTTCTGGCCTTTCGCCGCGGCGCGGCGCCGGAGATCCTAGAGGACGGCGTCACCGGCGCGCTGGTGGAGAATGTCGCGGAGGCGATCGCGCGTCTTCCGCGCGTGCTCGCGCTCGACCGCGCGCAGATCCGGCGACGCTTCGAGGAGCGATTTTCTGCGGCGCGAATGGCGGCGGAATATGTCGCCATCTATCGCCGCCTGCTGCGCGCTCCGGCGCCGGCCGAGCTGCGCGCGCATCCCATTGTGCTGCCGCCGACCTATTTCAGCAGGAATGTCGAGCAAATCGAACCGGACGATACATATCCCCCGCTCTAGCGAAAGCGAGGCAGCGCGCGAGCCGCGAGAGTCCGGCGCGCCGCCGGACGCCGGCGACGCGCCGCAGGCGCATGAGCTGCAATTCTACATTCCGGCGACCGGGCCGCCTTCGCGGCCGCGCCGCACGCTCAAGCACGACGACACATTCGCCGTCTTCGACAGCCATGGCGACATAGGCGCGACGGCGGGCGGGCCGGACGGGCTCTTCGATCACGACACGCGCTATCTCTCTCATCTCGAGCTCCTGATCGAAGGCGCGCAGCCCTTGCTGCTCGACTCCGCCATACGCGACGACAATCTGAGCTTTTATGTCGATCTCACCAATCCCGATATTTTCCGCGACGAGAAGATCGCGCTGCTGAAAGACTCGGTCTATGTCTCGCGCACGCTCTATCTCAAGGACGGCTCGCTGCGCGAGCGGCTCGAGATCTCCAACCAGAGCGCCGAGGAGGTTCGGCTCGATCTGTCGATCGGCTTCGGCAATGATTTCGCCGATATTTTCGAGGTGCGCGGCGTCAAGCGCGCGCAACGCGGGCGCGCCTGGACGCAGCTTTTGGCGGCCGGCGCAGTCGCGCTCTATTATCGCGGCCTCGACGGCGCGCTGCGCGAGACGGCGCTGTCCTTCGAGCCCGATCCTTCGCTTCTCGTCGACAGCGTCGCCACCTATTCGCTGCGCCTCGCGCCGCGCCAGGCGCAGACGATCTTCCTCACCGCCGCGAGCCGCGGACGTCTGCCGAAATCGACGCAATCCTTCTTCAACGGATTGACCGGTCTGCATCGCGAATTGAAGGCCGCCGCCGGCCAGAGCGCGCATGTCGAGACATCCGATCCGACGCTCAATCAAATCCTCTGGCGCTCGACCGCCGATGTGCGCATGCTGCTCACCAAGACGGCGGAAGGCTGCTATCCTTACGCCGGCATTCCCTGGTATTCGACCACATTCGGACGCGACGGCATCATCACCGCGTTGCAAATGCTGTGGTTCGACCCCAGCATCGCCATCGGCGTGCTGAAGCGTCTCGCCGCGCATCAGGCGGAGGATTTCGACGCGCGCGCGGACAGCGAGCCCGGCAAGATTCTGCACGAGATGCGCGACGGCGAGATGGCGGCGCTCGGCGAAATTCCCTTCGGCCTCTATTACGGCTCGGTGGATTCGACTCCGCTCTTCATCGTTCTCGCCGGCTATTACGCGCGTCGCACGGGGGATTACGCGCTGGTGCGCGAGCTGTGGCCGGCGATAGAGCGCGCGCTCGCCTGGATCGACGGACCAGGCGACCCGGACGGCGACGGCTTCGTCGAATATGCGCGCCATACGGAGAAGGGATTGCGCAATCAGGGCTGGAAGGATTCGCATGATTCCGTCTTCCACGCCGATGGACGTCTCGCGGATGGCCCGATCGCTCTGGTCGAGGCGCAGGCCTATGTCTACGCCGCGCGGCGCCTCGCCGCCCATTGCGCGCGCGAGCTCGGCCTGCATGCGCGCGCCGAGGAGCTGGCGCGCGCCGCCGAGACTCTGCGCGCGCGTTTCGAGGAGGCCTTCTGGTGCGAGGAGATCGGCACCTATGCGCTGGCGCTGGACGGCGACAAAAAGCAATGCAAGGTGCGCACGAGCAATGCGGGACATGCGCTCTATGCAGGCATAGCGCGGCCGGAGCGCGCGCAGAGCGTCGCCGATGGGCTGCTCGACTCCAAATTCTTTTCCGGCTGGGGCTTGCGCACCGTGGCGCGCGGCGAGAGCCGCTACAATCCCATGTCCTATCACAACGGCTCCATATGGCCGCATGACAATGCGCTGATCGCGCATGGGCTCGGCCGCTATGGCTTCAAGGAGGGCGTCGCGGCGATATTCGACTCGCTGATCCGCGCCGCGAGCTATATGGAGGCGCGCCGCATTCCAGAGCTCTATTGCGGCTTTCGCCGGCGCCGCGGACGCGGCCCCACTCTCTATCCCGCCGCCTGCTCGCCACAGGCCTGGGCGGCGAGTGCGCCTTTCCTGCTCATCCAAACCATGCTCGGCCTCGAGTTCGACCATAAGGCGCGACAAATTCGCCTGGTGAATCCCTCCGTGCCGCTCTCGGCCGGCGAGATCGTGATACGCGATCTCTCGCTCGGCGAGGCGCGCGTCGATCTGGCGTTGAAGCAGGACGCCCGCTCGGCCATATCGCTGCATGTGCTGCGCACCATCGGCGACGTCCAAGTGTCGCTGGTCTTCGATCCAGATGTGCGCGAGCATCCGCTCACGGCCAAGGGCTGAGGGCGGCGGAACCATTCCAGAGCCGCCGCGTTGCTTCGGGACGATCGCGGCCACAGGAGGAACTGCCGATGGCGAGCGCCAATCCCGACCTCAATCTCGTCTCCAGCGAAGACGTCGAAGGCACGACTGTCTTCGATCGGCTCGGCAATCAGCTCGGAGAGATCGATCATCTGATGATCGACAAGATCTCGGGCCGCGTGCGCTACGCCGTCATGAGCTTCGGCGGCTTTCTCGGCCTCGGCCACAGCCATTATCCGCTGCCGTGGAACTCGCTCTCCTACGACAATGAACGCGAGGGCTATGTCGCCGACATCATCGAGCAGCAGCTGCAGAATGCGCCCGAGTTCAGCGACGACAGCTGGACCGACCGCGACTGGGAGAAGCGTGTTCACGAGCATTATCACGCGCGCCCTTATTGGGACGAGCAGTCGCAGCAATGGCAGGGCGAGCAGCAGCCGCGTCCGCGCGGCTGAGGCGCGCGGCGGCGCGCCTGCGGCTCGCTCCAGGATCGACAGGCTTCGCCGCTATGCGTTAGAAATTTCAGACCGTCGATTCGCGCGGCGTTTTTTCTCGACTCGCTTTTTCGAATGGAGATTTTCTCGTGACTCTTCGACGCTTCGCGGCGCTCGGCTTTTCGGCTGCGCTTCTCCTCGCTCCGTCGACCTCCGCTCTCGCGCAGGCCGACGGATTTTTCGTTCCCGAGCTCCCCGCGCCTGTGCCGGGCGCGGTTCCGGCGCTGACGCCGGGCGTCCTCACCGCCACGCCCTATTCGTATTATTACCGCTATCCGGCGCCCTATCCTTACGTCTACGCCCGCAACGGCTGTCTCGTGAATGCGGGCGTCTACGACAATTGGGGCGCTTTTCTCGGCTATCAGAGGCTGCGCGTCGCCTGCTGATCGACGACGCGCTTGTCGAGCAGCACCTGATTGGCGTCCAGCGAGAACTCCTTCCACGCCGCCGCAATGTCGAGCAGCGTGACCTGGAGATAATCCTTGGACGGCTTGTGCTCCTCCGGGAAATTGGAGAGCGCGCAAGAGGTGCGATTAAAGTCGATGACGCCGTCGAGCAGCTCCTGAATGAAGCCGTCGAAGGCCTTTTGCGCCAGCGGCGTCAGATCGGAGCGGCCCTTGTCGACGGCGACGACGGAATGGTCGAAGGGCAGGCCCTCGAGCACGGCGATCGCCTCCTTCAGCACCGCCTCCATCGCGCCGAGCATGGCGCGTTGCGTGATCTGCTCCTTCTGGCCGTTGGAGAGGCCGAAATTCAGCCGCTGGCGATAGCTGGCGAAAGTCGGGGCGCGCTTGGCGTTCACCCATTCGCGGAAACGCGCCATGCTGGCTTCATTGAGCGCCTCGCCGGAGGCGCCTTCGCCGGAAATCATCGTCGACGTCTCCTTCTGATCGAGAAGGCGCAGCCTTATACGCTCGGCCGCGACCAGCGCGCCCTCGAGATAGCCGCCGCCCTCGCGCGCGGTCTCCGTGCCGCCGAGATAGAGCTTTCCGTCCCAAAAGGCCTGCCGCAGCAGCGGATCGCCATAGTCGGGATGCTCGGACGGCGGGGTGAGATCGATCGTCGCGCAGGTGAAGGGTTCGTGCGTCCAATCCTGGACATGCTGCTCGCCGTCCTCGACCGACCTGCCGAACAATTGAACGAACTGACTTTCGATCAGCATGGACATGCCGCCGCTGAACGCCTCCCGCAGCTCCGCGGAGAGCGCGAAGAAGCCGCCGATCGCCGCGCGCTCGCCGGAGGCGTCGCAGGCGTCGAAAATCTCGCCCAGAACGGCCTGCTCATGGGTGGCGAAGGCGTTGCCGGAATGCCCTTCCGCCCGCCAGGCCGGCGCGCCGGAGAAGCCGACCACGGCCTTGGCCTGCGACGCCATCCAGGTCGGCGCGCTGCGCATGGCGTTGCGGCTCAGCGCGTCGAGCTCCGGCTGGAAGGCGAGATGCTCCGCCAGCAGGCGCGGCGGCAGAGCGAGAACGGCGCGCTTGGCGGTCACGGTCTCGGTCTTGCCGTCCGACTCGAAGGTCAGCTCCACATGATCGCCGCGGTCGGCGATGGCGCGCAGCACGGAGGAGAGATGAATCGCATCCGCCGGAACCGCCGCCGTCAGCGCCTCGATCAGCGAGGCCATGCCGCCCTCCAGCCGACGCGCGCCGGAATGGAGATTGGGCGTCATGCGCGTCTCCGGCTTCTTGTCGCCGAAGGCGAGCAGCAGCGCCGTGCCCGGATCATATTGCGGAAAATCCGTGAGGCCGAGCTCCTTCACCAGAGCGGTGATGGTCGGCTGCGTGTCCGGCCAGAACCAGGTCGGACCCATATCGACGCGCATTCCCGAGGCTTTGTCCTCGACCGACAATACGCGCCCGCCGAGCCGCGGACGCGCTTCATAGAGCGCGAAGCTCACCCCTGCCCCAGCGAGACCGCGCGCCAGCGCCAAGCCGCAGGCCCCGCCCCCGACAATCACAACGTCCAGCATATTTCAGCTCCTGAGCCGTCTGGCCTTTTGCTGCAAAGCGACGCAAAGGGCGTGCCGGGATTTTGTCGCTTTTGCGCCTTTCGCCCGCTGGCGCCCGGCGTGCTATGGCAAAGCCGCCTCCGATGGAGAGACCGCAAGTGACGCAAGACCGCAACCGCCTCGGGGAGGAGACGAGCCCCTATCTCCTCCAGCACAAGGACAATCCCGTCCATTGGCGCGCGTGGTCGGCCGAGACGCTGGCGCTCGCCAAGGCGCAGGGCAAGCCCATTCTGCTCTCCAGCGGCTACGCCGCCTGCCATTGGTGCCATGTGATGGCGGCCGAGAGCTTCGAGAGCGACGCGATCGCCGCGCTGATGAACGAGAATTTCGTCAATGTGAAGGTCGATCGCGAGGAGCGGCCGGACATAGACCATCTCTATCAGCAGGCGCTGCAGCTCACCGGGCGGCGCGGCGGCTGGCCTTTGACCATGTTTCTGACGCCGGACGGCGAGCCCTTTTGGGGCGGCACCTATTTCCCGCCGGAGCCGCGCTATGGAATGCCCGGCTTCGCCGATATTCTGAAGGCCATTTCCGAGCTCTGGCGCGAGAATCCCGCAGTGGTCACGCGCAATGTGGCGGCGATCGGCGAAGGGCTGAGCCGCCTCGCCGAAACCGCGCCCGCGGATCCGATCTCGCCCGATCTCGTCGAGACGATCGCCGAAAAGCTGGACGGCTATATCGATCGCGCCAATGGCGGCGTCGGCGGCGCGCCGAAATTTCCGCAGGCGGCGAGCCTCGAATTTCTTTGGCGCGCATGGAAGCGCATGGGCCGCGCCTCTTATCGCGAGGCCGTGCTGACGACGCTCGATCATATTTGCCAGGGCGGCATTTACGATCATCTCGCCGGAGGCTTCGCGCGCTATTCGACCGATGAGCGCTGGCTCGTCCCGCATTTCGAGAAAATGCTCTATGACAACGCCCAGCTCGTCGATCTGCTGACGCTCGTCTGGCAAGACGAGAAGACGCCGCTCTACGCCGCGCGCATAGAGGAGACGATCGACTGGGCGCTGCGCGAGATGCGGCTCGCGGAAGGCGTCTTCGCCAGCAGCCTCGACGCCGACAGCGAGCATGAGGAAGGCAAATTCTATGTCTGGACCGCGGCCGAGGTCGACGCCATTCTCGGCGCGCGCGCTGCGGCCTTTCGCGCCGTCTACGACATAGAGGAGGACGGCAATTGGGAAGGCAAATCCATTCCCAATCGCCTACGTTCGATGGAACTGCTGTCGGCGGAAGAAGAAGCCGCGCTCGCGCTGGATCGCGCGAAGCTTTTGGCGGCGCGCGCGGCGCGCGTGCGGCCGGGCCGCGACGACAAGGCGCTCGCCGATTGGAACGGGCTGATGATCGCCGCAATAGCCAGCGCCGCGCAAGTCTTCGGGCGGCGCGACTGGCTGGAGGCGGCGACGGCGGCCTTCGATTTCATCGCCGCGAAAATGACCACCGCCGGTGGAAGGCTGCTGCACTCCTATGGCGCCGGCCGCGCGAAACATATGGCCGTGCTGGACGATTACGCCGATCTCACGCGCGCCGCTCTGGCGCTCCATGAGGCGACCGGCGAAGCGCGCTTCCTCGAGCGCGGAGGCGATTGGATCGAGATCGTCGAGACGCATTATCGCGATGCGAACGCCGGCGGCTATTTCTTCACCGCCGACGACGCGGAAGCGCTGATCCGCCGCTCGAAAATCGCCGAGGACGCCCCCTTGCCCTCCGGCAATGGGACGATGACGCAAATTCTCGCGCAGCTCTATCATCTCACCGGCGACGAGCGCTATCGCGCCCGCGCCGACTCCACGCTCGCGGCTTTCGCCAGCGCCGTGCGACGCGGAATGCTCGGCTATTCCACGCTGCTGAACGGCGCCGAGACTTTGCGCGACGGATTGCAGATCGTCGTCATCGGCGCGCGCGACGCGCCGGACACGGCCGCGCTGCTGCGCGTGGTTCATGGCGTGAGCCTGCCGGGCCGCACGCTCGCCATTGTCGCGCCGGGCGCCGAGCTGCCGCCGGCGCATCCCGCCGCCGGCAAGACAATGATCAACGGAAGCGCGGCCGCCTATGTCTGCCGCGGCGCGACCTGCTCATTGCCGATCGTCGAGGCGACGGAGCTCGAGAAAGCGCTTCGTTAGGGCGTCTTCCACGCCAGCGCCGCCGCATAGCCCGGCGGCGCCTCGAGACGCGCGATGCGAAGATCGCCCCAATCCGCCTCGGCGTGGCGCAGCTCGTAGAGATCGCCCTGCCCCGGCCATATGGAGAAGGCCTGCAGCTTCTCCGTTATGCCGATGCCGAGCGCTTTCAGCGCCGCCTCCTTGGCCACCCAGCGCTCGAAAAAACCAGCGGCGTCGATCCCTTCGCGCTCCTCTCGCGTCAAGGCGATGGAGGAGAGACCCGCGACGTCCACCTTGCGATCGGCGCGTTCTATGTCGACGCCGACCTCCCAATGACGCGAGACGGCGATAAGCGCGCACGCGCCGGAATGCGAGACATTGAAGAAGAGGCCCGCGCCCGCGAGCCCGAGCTTGCCGTAAGCCCCGGAGTCGAAGCGCAGCGCCGCCGGATCGACGCCCAGCTTCTCGCCGATGAGACGCCGCAATGCGGCGCGCGTCGAGATCATGCGCAGCCGATCCTCATGCCGCAGAAAGCGCAGCGCCCGCGCGCGCTCTTCCGCGCTCAGCGCGTCCCAATCGGCCTCGGACCAAGGCGCGGCGAGATCGAAATCGAGACGCGTGATCTCGATGCGCCCTTCGCTCACCGCGGGAGCCCAAGAATGCGCCATTGCATGCGCCATTGCATGCGCTGATGGATGCTTCACGCGCCCTCCCTATCGCTGCGCCTCCGCCGCCGGCGCGGCGAGCGTCTCGATCGCTCTCTCGAAAGCCGAAGCGCTCGCGCTGCGCAATGGACAATAGGGAATGCCATGGCTCTCGCACAAGCTCTTCACCGCGCCGACAGCGCGATGGCTGACGCAATCGACGGGAAAGAACACGGCGTCGGCGCGCCGCACCAGCTCGCTCAGCATGGCGCGACTGTCTTCCATGCCGCCGTCATGATGGATGAGCGAGCCATTGCGCCGCTCAACGAGACGCTGCAGCCGGCATACCGTGCGCGGCCGGCCGCCGACATAGAGCAGGCAGCGGCCGCACAGATCCGTTTCGCTCTCGCGCGGCTCGTCGGCGACGGGCGCCGCCGCAACGGCGATTTCGGAAACAATCGGCGCCGGGGCGCGCGTCTCCTTCGCCTTCATCCGCTCAAGGCGGCGCTCGAGCCGCGCATAATCCTCGCGCAATTCGGCATGTGAAAGACGGAGCGCCGTGAGCGCGCGCAATGTCTCGTCGCCGCGCTCCGCCGCGCGCAAAGCGTCGACCTCGCGGCGCAGGCTCTCGCATTCGCTGGCGAGCGTGCGCGCCTCGCGAAGCTGCGCGCCGAGCCGAACGATCTCGTCGCGCAGCACGGCCAGCTCGTCATTGCGCTCGGCGATGACGCTGGCGAGCCGGCGCGCGATCTCCGCCTTCGCGCGTCGCGCTTCGGCCGCCTCGCGGGCGTCGCCGCGATGCGCGGCGCCGCTCAAATGCGACATCATGTGAATATCGCCGAAAATGCGCGTCTCGACGCCGGGCGTGAGGCGCGGATGGCCGATCAGCGCCCAATAGGCGCCGGGAACGAAGCCAGCGTCGATCGCGCTCTCCCAATAGGCGAGCAGCGCCTCCTCGCCGTCGAGCGCCTTGGCCTTACGAATGGCGCCTTCATAGCGCGTGTCGAGATGCTTCTGCACGGCGCGCGAGACGACATTCTCGTCATGCATCTTCTCGACGAAGAGGCCATGCACCTGATAATCATTGTAGCGCGCTTCGTCGCCGAGAAAGCCGGTGCGCCGCGCGATCTTGCGCAATTCCGCGATCGTCAGGCATGTGCCGACGATCGAGCAATGCGACGCGCCGATGATCTCCCATATGCGGCGACGCGCGCCCGCCTCCCGCCGCGCGGCGGGCGCGAGCTCGAAGCCCTCGCTCGCCATGGCCGATTTCAGCACGCTCAATGAAACGAGAGGCCGCCGCTCGCTCATGGCGTCGCCTCCACCGCCGCATCGTCACGCGCATTGGTCTGCGCGAGCACGGCGTCGAACCCCTCGAACTCGGGATGGCCGACATAGAGCGGCTTGTTCTTGCCGGCGTCCTTGTGCGAATCGCGGAACTGCTGCGACGTCGTCCAAGCGAGGAAGCTCGCCTTGGTCTCCCACATCGTATGCGAGGCGTAGAGCGTGTGATCCTCGCGCTCCGGCCCGCGCAGCAGATGGAAGGAAATGAATCCCTCCATCTCCTCGAGGCGCGTGCGGCGCGAGGCCCAAATCTGCTCGAACGCTTTTTCTTCGCCCTTGACCACTTTGAATCGATTCATCGCGATGAACATGCCGAGCTCCGTTTCGTCGGCCGCGCGCCGGCGGCCGGAATTGGAGGCCATCGTCGCCCGGCGCCGCGTCGCGATCAAGCCCCGTCTCGGCCGAGGAGGCTGCAAGACTTCCAAAATCCTACTCTGCAAGCTTTCCAGCCGCAGCTCCACGATATCGCCAGAAACGCCGCCATCATCGGCGCGGCGAAAGCGAAAGGAGAAGGCCATGTGCGATATTGAAAGCGAGCGCGGCAGGATCGACGCGCTGCTCGAGGCGGCGGCGCGCGCCGCGCCTGCAGGCGTGCGAGAGGACGAGCGCGCGCTCGCGCGATTTTGTCTCACCGCGCTCGGCGAGCATTACGCCACCGAATGCCCCGACGAATGCCTGCGGCGACGCTGCGACGATTTCGCAGCGCGAATCATGCGCGGCGATGTGATCGCTCAGGAGAACGCCTGAGCGATATCGGCGACGAGATCCTCTGGATGCTCTATGCCGATCGACATGCGCACCAGCGCCGGCGTGATGCCGATCTCGCGTCGCGCCTCCTCCGCCAATCCAGAATGAACAGTGGTCGCCGGATGGCAAACGAGCGACTCCGTGCCGCCGAGGCTCACCGCCAATTTGAAAATCTGCAGCCTGTTCAAAAAGGCGAAAGCTTCCCTTTCGCCGCCGTCCACATCGAAGGAGAAGGTGGAGCCCGCGGAGGTCGATTGACGCTGCATCAGCGCGCGCGCCGGATGATCCGGCGGCAGCAGCGGCGGATAATGCACGCGCGCGACCTTCGGATGCGCGGAGAGATATTCGGCGACGATCGCCGCATTGCCGGCGGCGGCGCGTATGCGCAGCGACAATGTCTCGAGAGAGCGCGCCAGCATCCAGCAGGAATGCGGATCGAGTTGCGTGCCTATGGCGTTGCGCATCGTGCGGATCGGCGCCAGCGCCGCATGCGCGCCGATGACGGCGCCGCCGATGAGATCGCTGTGGCCGCCGACATATTTGGTCAGCGAATAGAGCGAGAGATCGGCGCCATGCTCGAGCGGCGATTGGAACACGGGCCCGAGCAATGTGTTGTCGCAGCACAGAATCGGACGCCGTCCCTGACGCGCGCCGATCTCTTGCGCGATGCGCGCCACAATGGCGATATCGACGAGGCTGTTCATCGGATTGGACGGCGTCTCGACGAAGATCATGGCGACATTGCCCGACGCCATCGCGCGCTCGGCGGCGGCGCGCATGACGCTCTCGTCGAGCCCGTCGGCGAAACCGACGCTTTTTATATCGAATGGCGCGAGCGTGCGGCCGATCAGCACTTCGGTTCCGCCATAGAGCGGACGGCTGTGCAAGATCACGTCGCCCGGCTTCGCATAGGCGAGGATCGTCGTGACGATCGCCGACATGCCGGATGAGAAGACGAGCCCCGCCTCCGCATTCTCATGCACGGCGAGTCGGTCCTCGAGGATCTCGAGATTTGGATGATTGAAGCGCGAATAGACGAGCCCCGGCGCCTCGTTGCGCGCATGCGCGCCGCGGCCGGCGATATGGTCGAAATAATCGCGTCCATCCTCCGCCGTGCGGAATGCGAATGTCGATGTGAGAAACACCGGAGGCTTCACCGATCCTTCGGAGAGAGCGGGATCATAGCCATAGCCGAGCATCAGCGTCTCTGCGTGGAGACGATGATCGCCGATGCGGATCTTGTGATAGCGTTCGCTGCTCATGATCTCTCTCCTGTCGTCGACTCGGCGCGGAAGATCGGTTGCGATTCCGTATATGAAATCCAGCGCGCGCGCATTCTTCGATCATCTCCACACAAATGAATACGTAGCTTTTTTCGCTAAGGTCGCATGCACGTCACAGTCACAGAAAATCGATGAAATGTCACGTCGTTGCGGTTCACCGTCGTTGACCGAATCTCAACGAGCGACTTAGCATTTCAATAGCCGCATTACCCACGGCGAGCGGACAGCGACAGCGCGCGGCCCATGCGGTGACAAACTTTGTTGAAAAAGGATTCCTCGATGAAGAAGTTATTCTCAGCCACCGCGATTGCACTGGCTCTATCCGCTGGAGCGGCGCTGGCCGCGGACCTGCCCGCCGTCAAGGCTCCGCTGCCGCCTCCGCTGCCGCCGCCGCCCCTGTGGACCGGATTCTACGTCGGTCTGAACGCCGGCTATTCGTTCGGCGCGAGCAACAACATCGATGTCACGACCGCCCACATCTACGACTCGCTCGGACCGAATGGCTTTCTCGCTCCGATCGTGATCGATCCTCGCGCCGGCGGCGCCGGCCTCGCTTTGAGCGGGACCGCCAACACGCAGCGCAACGGATTCATCGGAGGTGGCCAGGTCGGCTACAATTATCAATTCGGCAACAGCTTCCTGGTCGGTCTCGAAGCCGATTTGCAAGGAGCCGGCATCCGTAGCGATAGCAGCTTCGTCAGCGGCTCGTCGTGGAACGCCTTCAACATCGGACCCGGCATTCTCAGACTGGACCGCTCCGCCGCCGGCGCCACCACGGTGACGACGCGCACGGATTGGCTCGGCACTGTGCGCGGCCGTTTGGGCTACATCTGGGGACCGTCTTTCCTGATCTACGCCACCGGCGGTCTCGCCTATGGCGGAACGCAGGCGGCGACGCATCAGTCCTTCTATTTGAACAACACGCTGTCCGTTCTCCCTCCGCTCCTTTCGGTCAGCGTTCCCTACGGCTCGATCGGCGGTTTCTCGCGCTACGATCAATCGCGCATCGGCTGGACGGTCGGCGGCGGCATCGAGTGGCTGTTCGCTCCGAACCTGAGCTTCAAGGCCGAATATCTCTACTACGATCTCGGCACGGCGCGTTACCTCAACAGCCCGATTGCAGCGACCGGCCCGTCGGTCAGCTTCCTCGGCATCACCTCGCCGCTGCTCACCTCGATCAACCAGGGCATCACGCGCGTGAAATTCGACGGACACATCGCGCGCGTCGGCATCAACTATCACTTCATCTCGGCGCCGCCGGTTCCGGTCGTCGCCAGATACTGATCCGATCTTCTCTCTTCGAGATCGCGACAGCCCGGCCTCATGGCCGGGCTTTTCGTTTTTCAGCGTGGATATTTCGGAGCGGTTCGCGCTAGAAGACGAGCGACGCAACGAAAGCTCCGCCGCAAATGATCTCCGCCGCTCCCGCCTGGGCCTGGGCCGCATTCACTCTCACCGCCGCGGGCGGACAGACTTTGCGCAACGCTCTGCAGCGCGATCTCACCGACAAGCTCGGCGCCGCATGCGCGACCTTCGTGCGCTTTCTCTTCGGCTGTCCTTTCGCCTTTCTCATTCTCGCCGGCGCCTGCGCCATCGCCGATGTTCCGCCGCCGGCGCCACGAGCGCATGCCGTGCTCGTCATCGCAGCGGCGGCCGCGCTGCAGATCGCGGCGACGGCGTTGATGCTCGTCTCGATGAAGGAGCGCTCCTTCGTCATTGTGACGGCGCTGCTGAAGACGGAAGCGGCGCAGCTCGTCGTCTTCGGAATGCTGTTTCTCGGCGAGACGGCGACCCCATCGCTCGCGCTCGGCGCGCTCGGCGCGACATTAGGCGTGCTCGCTCTGTCGCTGCCCGATCCTGCGGCGGCGTTGCGCGGCGCGACCTGGCGGCCAATTCTCTACGGACTCGCCTCGGCGGCGCTGTTCGGCGGCTCGACGGTTCTCTATCGCGAGGGCGTGCTGGCGCTCGGCGGCCCGTCCATCATGGTCGCGGCCGCGACCGAGCTGGTTCTCGGGCTCGTCTTGCAAACGGCGCTGATCTTGCTCTATCTGGGCGTCTTCGACCGCGGGGGCCTTTTCGCCATCGTCGCCCAGTGGCGGGAATCGCTGTCGGCGGGACTGCTCGGCGCTTTTGCGACGCTGTTCTGGTTCCTGGCTTTCGCTCTCGAGACCGCGCCGCGGGTGCGCACGCTGGCGCTGATCGAAGTCTTGTTCGCGCAATTGGTCACGCGCCGCATGTTCGCGCAGAGGACCGGAGCGCGGGAATGGCTCGGCCTGGCGATGCTGATCGCCGGAGTCGCGGCCGTGTTGAACGGCGGATAGCGGCCGATTCGGCCCGCATCCCCTTAGAATTGCGAGATCAGACATGGCGTCCCAGATCGACGGCCCCCGAATTCAGCCCAAGGCCGGCAAGGCCAAGCAGCTCGTCGTCTTCCTCCACGGCTATGGCGCGGACGGCAATGATCTCATCGAGATCGGCCGGCAATGGCGGTCCTTCCTGCCGGACGCCGCCTTCGTCTCCCCCCATGCGCCGGAGCGTTGCGCGCTCTCGCCCAATGGGCGGCAATGGTTTCCGCTGACCATGCGCGATCCTGGCGAGCGCTGGCGCGGCGTGGTGGCGACGCGGCCGCTGCTGGAGAGCTTCCTCGCCGAGGAGCTGGCCAAGAACGAGCTGGACGAGAGCAAGCTCGCTCTGGTCGGCTTCAGCCAGGGGACGATGCTGGCGCTGCATGTGGGCCTGCGGCTGCGCCGGGCCCCGGCCGCCATTCTCGGCTATTCGGGCGTGCTGGTGGCGGGCGGCGAGCCGCCGGATATCCCCCCGCAATTCGGAGCCAAGCCGCCGGCGGTGCTGCTCGTCCATGGCGAGGAGGATTCGATGATCCCGGCCGATGCGCTGCTGCTCTCGGCCAACGCGCTGGCCAAGGCGGAGGTTCCGACGCAATGGCATCTGTCCGCCGGGCTCGACCATGGCATAGACAATGCCGGTCTGTTGCATGGCGGCCTGTTTTTGGCCAGGAGCTTCGGCCTGCCGGTCGAGTTCGGCCGTCGAGGCGGCGGCGCCCCGCGCTGAGCCTTTCTCAGAGCGCCGGGGCGTCGCGTCCGGCGCCGGCGCCCACCGGGGCCAGCACCTCGTCCAGCGGCGGCAGGGCGCGGCGCACGGCGCGGCGCAGGCCCGCCGGGCGATAGAGCTGCTTGGTCGCCTCAACGATATGAACCCCGCCGCCGGGCAGCGAGAAGCGCCCGGCGATTCGCTCGAAGGCGGGAGCCGAGCGCAGCAGCGAGGCGCGGGCGAAGGGCGGCACATAGAGCGCCTCGCCCCAGAAGACCGGCAGCAGCAGCGTCTCCTGCAAAAGGCTCTGCAGCTGGCCGCGCGAATAGGGATGGCCATGGCCGAAGGGCGTCGTATCCACCCGCGCCCACAGGCCCGAGCGGCTGGGCACGACGACGATCACCCGGCCGCCCGGCGCGAGAATGCGCCAAATCTCCTCCAATATGTCGCGCGGCGATTCGCCGACCTCGAGCGCATGGACGACGAGAACGCGGTCGATGCTGGCGTCCGGCAGCGGCATCATCGTCGTCTCGACCAGCGCCGAGGCCGAGCGTCCGCCATTGGGCCAATGGACGACGCCCTGGGCGGCCGGCATGAAGGCGAGCACGCGCTGCGCCCGCTCCTGAAAATCGACGAGATAGGGCGTGGCGTAGCCGACGCCGAGCACGCGCAGCCCGGAGTGATCCTCCCAGCGGGTCCGCGCCATGCGCCCGAGGAGGCGCAACGCCACCTGACCGAGCGGCGAGGCGTAAAAATTCCGCAAGTCGACGACGTCGAGCGACATATCTGCTATTTCGCATTTATCCAAGGCGCGACGCAAGCGCGAGAAACGGTCGCGGCCGCGTCGCCCCGCCGATCCTATGCGTTTCGACAGGAGCAGCGCAATGAGCGTCGAGGTCGTTCAATTCATTTGCCTCGCCGATAATTTCGGCCTGCTGCTGCGGGACGAGGCGACCGGCGCCGTCGCCTCCATCGATGCGCCCGACGCGCGCGCCATAGCGGCGGAATTGTCGCGGCGCGGCTGGACGCTCACCGACATTCTCATCACCCATCACCACGCCGACCATATTCAGGGCGTGGCGGGGCTGAAGGCGCTGTTTCCAAAGGCTCGCGCCGTCGGCCCGCGCAAGGATCGCGCCCGCATCCCCGGCCTCGATCTCGAGGTCGGCGAAGGAGATTTGGTGACGGTCGGCGCGGCGACGGCGCGGGTGATAGAGGCGCCGGGCCATACGACTGGACATATTCTCTATCATTTCGAGGCGGAGGAGATTCTCTTCGTCGGCGACGTGCTGTTCTCCTTGGGCTGCGGCCGCGTCTTCGAGACGCCGATGGACGTCATGCACGCCTCACTGGAGAAGATCGCCGAATTGCCGCCGGAGACGCGCGTCTATTGCGGCCATGAATATACGCAGGCCAATGCGCGATTCGCGCGCAGCGTCGATCCCGACAATCTCCTGCTCGCCGAGCGCGCTCGCGAGGTCGACGCGCTGCGCGCCGCCGGCGAGGCCACGCTGCCGACGACCATCGCTCTCGAGCTCGCCACAAATCCCTTCCTGCGCGCCGAGGACCCGGATCTGCGGCGCGCGATCGGCATGGAGACCGCCGATTCGGTCCAGGTCTTCACGCAGATCCGCGAAAGGAAGAACGTCTTCCGATGACGATGGACACGAGCCTTTCGGCCGCCGATATCGCGCGGCTGCTCTCCCTCGCGCCGCATCCCGAAGGCGGCTTCTATCGCGAGACCTTTCGCGATTCCCGCGCGGTCGCGGACGGCCGCGCCGCCTCCACGGCGATCTATTATCTGCTCGGCGCCGGCGAGGTCTCCGCCTGGCATCGCGTCGACGCCGCCGAGATTTGGCATTATTACGCCGGCGCGCCGCTCGCCCTCGACATTTCCGCGAATGGCGCGACGAGCGCGCGGCATATTCTCGGCGCGCGCGTGAGCGATGGCGAGCAGCCGCAGATCGTCGTGCCGGCGGATCATTGGCAGAGCGCGCGCAGCCTCGGCGCCTGGACGCTTGTCGGCTGCACGGTCGCGCCGGGCTTCGAGTTCTCCCGCTTCGAGCTGGCCTCCGCGGATTTTTCTCCATCGCGCGAAGACAGCGCGGAATAGGCCGAATCGCCCCGATTTCGGACCATGAATGATCGAAAACGGGCGATACGGGCGCGCGGGCCTTCGCCGCCCGTCGCACGCCCGCGGCGCGGCGGCGGAGCGCTAAACGACCCGTTTACTTTTGGCCCCCAATACTTCGCCGCATCCGTATTCGTTCGATCAGGCCCAACCGATGCAATTGCGCCATCTCGCCGATAAGGCGGTTTCCACGGGATTGCAGGAGCCGGCCTCCTCCCCCGCAGCAGCGCCGATCCAGACGACGGAGCCGCGCCAGCCCGCGGGGCCGGATGCGCTCGACATTTTCGCCTCGATCGGCATGCTCGCCTATGAGTGGGACATTGTGACCGATCGGCTCGGCTGGGGCGACAATCTCGCCGAAGTGCTGCCGGGCTTCGCCGATGTCGATCTCTCGAGCGGGCGCGCCTATGGCGAGCGGCTCGGCGCGCAGAGCGCGACCTCGCGCTTCGACGCCATCGTCACCGCCACCGGCAGCGACGACGGCAATGGCGTGCTCTTCAACGCCATCTATGCGCTGGCGCCGCCGCGCGAAACCGGCGGCGGCCCGCTGGTGTGGATCGAGGATTGCGGCAAATGGTTCGCCGGCCGCGACGGCCGCCCATGCCGCGCCCATGGCGTCGTGCGCGTCATCACCGAGCGCCACGAGATGGAGCGCCGGATGACCCGCAGCGCGCAATTCGACGCACTCACCGGCGCGATGAGCCGCGCGCTTCTGGCGGAACATTCGCTGCGCCTGCTCGGACAGCCCGAGAAGACGCGCAAGCCTTTCGCCATTCTGCTCGTCGCGCTGGAGAATCTCTTCGCGCTCAATCGCACCTACGGCTATGACGCCGGCGACGAGATCATCGTCGGCCTCGCCTCGCGGCTGCGGAGCAATGTGCGCGTCAATGATCTCGTCGCGCGCTACGCCGGCAATAAATTCGCCGTGCTGCTGGAGAATTGCGACGTCGAGCAGGCCAAATCGACGGGCCAGCGGCTCATCGAGGTGATCGCCCAAACGCCTTTCACGACCGAGATCGGCTCCATCTCCGTGTCGGCGCGCATCGGCGCCGTCGTCGCGCCGCGCGACGGGAGATCGCCGGCCGTGCTGTTCCAGCACGCCGAGGAGGCGCTGGACGCGGCACGTCAGCGCAATGCGCAGAGGCTCGTCTGCTACGCCACCTCGCTGGCCCGCGACAATGGGCGGCTGCATGCGCTGCAGATTTCCGACAGCGTCGTTTCCGCCCTCAACGAGCGCCGCGTCGAGCTGGCCTTTCAGCCCATCGTGCAAGCGCAGACCGGCCAAACGGCCTTTTACGAGGCGCTTTTGCGCGTGCGGCTGGCCGATGGCTCCATCGTCGTGCCCGGCGACATTCTGCCCATCGCCGAGAAGTCGGGCCTGGTGCGCCTTCTGGATCAGCGCGTTCTGGAGCTGGCGCTCGCGCAGCTGCGCGCCGATCCGTCGCTGCGCATCTCGGTCAACGCCTCCGTCGCCACGCTCCACGATCCCGAATGGCCGGAGTGGCTCGCCAACGCCACGCGCGTCTATGCGGGAGTCGCCGATCGCCTCACCATAGAGATCACCGAGACGACGCTGATCGACGATTTCGACAAGACGCGGCAGCTCATCACCGACTGCAAGCGCCAGGGCATAAAATTCGCCATGGATGATTTCGGCGCCGGACACACATCCTTCCGCAATCTGCGCCTGCTCGACTTCGACTTCGTCAAGATCGACGGCGTCTTCGTCCAGAACATCATCAAATCGCAGGATGATCGCTTCTTCGTGCGCACGCTCACCGATCTCGCGCGGCATCTCGGCTTGAAGATCGTCGCGGAATGGGTGGAGGACGAGGAGACGGCGCAGCTGCTGCAAGGCTGGGGCGTCGATTATTTCCAGGGCTCGCTATACGGCTCGGCGGTGATGGTCGCGGCGCCGGGCGAGTCGCAGCCTCTCGCGCGGCTCGCCTGAAGCCGCGCGCCTCTCGCGGCGCGCGTCGACGAGAGACGGCGCGCTCAGCCGCCCTTTGTCGACAATTGATCGATGCGCTTGTTCAGCTCGTCGAGCTGGCGCTTCATCTCGTCGAGATCGGAGCGCGGCGGCTCGGCGGCTGTGGCCGCGGCCTCCGCAGGGGCGGCGGGCGGCTCGGTCGGCAGGCCGAAGGGATTGAACATGGTCAGCGCGTGGCGGAACACCGCCATATTCTTGCGCGCCTGCTCCTCGAGCGACTGAAAAGCCTGCCGCGTCGGCTCGCCGAAAGGCGCGCCTTCCAGCGCCTGCGACACCTGATCGCGGAACTTCTGCTGATCGCGCGTCAGCCGGTCGATGCTGAACTCGAGATAGCTCGGCACCAGCATCTGCATCGAATCGCCATAGAAGCGGATGAGCTGGCGCAGAAAGGCGATCGGCAGCAGACTCTGGCCGTCCTTGCCCTCCTGCTCGAAGATGATCTGCGTCAGCACGGGGCGGGTGATGTCCTCCCCCGTCTTGGCGTCGCAGACGACGAAATCCTCGCCGCGCTTGACCATGGCCGCGAGATCCTCGAGCGTGACATAAGTGCTCGTGCCCGTGTCATAGAGACGCCGATTGGCGTATTTCTTGATCGTCGTCGGCTTTTTTTCGGTGGCCATGTTCCGCCCGCCGCCTCCGTCATCCTGGCGCGCCGCCACGCTCTTCTCGGCTCCGGCGGGCTGAGCGCCGGCTCCCTTCTCATATTTCGGCGTGCGTAGCAAAATTTCCTCGCTTCTCGTCCGGCGACGCGCTGAGCGATCGCAGCTTCTTTCCGAACGATAGCCGCAACCGCACGCATCCCGCAATGAATTCGTCGCGAAAAGGTTTTTTCCTCCTGCAAAGGTCGAATTCGGGGCGCGGTAGCCTCTCGATAAGAGCCGCGGCCTCGGCTATATTGCGAGAGACCATTCGACGAAGCCCATTGGAGGACGACATGCCGATCACCAAGCTGCTGCTCGCGGCGGCCGCGGCGCTCCTCGTCGGGGCCTGCAACACCACGAGCCTGGCCGAGCAGCGCGCCGCCGATGAAATCCGCTGCCGAGACTATGGCTTCAGGCCGGGGAGCGACGGTTTCTCGAAATGCCTGATGCAGGTCGACCTCGACCGCTCGGCCGACCGGCGCGCCGCCCGCTACGACTATCCCTATTATGGCTATGGGCCGCGCGGCGGCTATTGGGGCCGGGGCTGGTGGTGATGGCGGAAATCTGACGAAAACAGGGTGCTTTCGCGATTTTTCGCCGCAGCGCGGCATGCGGTTTCCCGCAGCGCAGCAATCGGCTATGAGGAAGGCGCCGCTGCAGCGGCCCGCCGAGAGCCCGAGCGCTTGAGACGGGCTCGCCCATATGCGAAACAGCGCGCCGAGACGGCGCGCGCGGCGGCCGATTCGCCGATCGGCGCTCCGCCAGAGACGGGCGCCGTCGGACGCCAGCGGGAGCGAGACAGGCCGGAAACGGAATTGGGCTCATGTTGTTCAACATAGAAGCCGACCGTAGCGACCAGATCGTCGGCTATGTCGTTCCAGACGATTACACGGCCTCGCCGACGCTTCGCATAACGCAGAACGGCATTCAGATCGCGGAGCTGACCTGCCGCGAGGGGCGGCCGTCGCTGGTGGCCGCCGGCCGCCACGCCACCGGCCTCTGCGGCTTCACGGTCGACAGCTCTATCGTTCCCGACCTCGCCTCGAATCAGGGCCTCGAGATTCGCGAGGCCGAATCCGGCATATTGATCTACCGTCGGCGCAATGGCGCGGAAGTGACGCAGCGCCGCGTCTTTCGGCTGGAGACGCATCTCTTCCCGCTGTGGCGGCTGGACGAGAAGGTCGAGCACAGATTTCAGTTCTTCCACAAGGGCGTGGAGCGGCATGGCCGCGAGACCGCGATGCAGGTCTTCATGCTGGAGAACGTCAGCTCGCTCTATGTCAGCGGCCGCCTGACCTTCGCCAGCTATTCCGGCCAGCTGCAAGACAAGTTCAATTCCATCATATTGATGCACGATCCCTATCTCGAGCTCGCCGAGCGACTGCTGACGCTCAAGCATGTCTCGCGCTTCGGCGAGGAGCTGCTGGGGCCGCGCGACATGCTCACCTATCAGCGGGCGATCGAGTTCGCGCAGCAGATCGAGCCGGACGGCTCCGGCCTGCGGCGCGCTTTCGATTCGATGCCGCGCGACGTCATCGGCGCGCTCGCCAATCCGCTGACGCGGCAGCTCGCCTCCGAGGCGCTGGACGAGCCGCCGCCCAAGAACGCCGTAGCCAAGGCGCTCGCCGCTCTCGCCAGCTTTTCCGTGGTCGGGCTGCGCGAGAGTCAGGACCGTTTTCTCGAGGAGGTGGAGGCCCTGCTCGACATAGAGCCCGGCGTTCTGCCGACGCTGCCGCATTTCGCGGCGGTGGGCGAGCTGGCGCGGGAGCTGCGCCGGCTGCCGGAGGTCGATCTGCTGCTGGAGCAGGACCTCGAAGTCTACCAAACCGCCAAAGCGGCGATCGAGGAGGCCTTTTGACGAAGATTTCTGACGCCGCAAAGCTCGCGCCGCAGCGGGCGCGCATCGCCGGCGGACGCCGATGATCGAGACCAAGCCCCCGCTCGACGACGAGCGTCTGCGGTCGCGCAGCCCCAGGCTGGAGCCGAAGCCCGCGCGAGCGCTGGTCCCGGCCGGATGGCTGCGGCCGCTCGCCCATGCGCCGGAGGCTGCGCGCCAGATCGTCGTCCAGGTCGAGCGGATCGCGACGGAGGCCAATCGCGCGCTCGAGAGCCGCACGCGCATTCCGCCGCTGTGGCTGAGCTTCATCGCCTTGGTGCTGGTTCCGTCCTTCGCGGCCAGCGTCTATTTCGCCTTTTTCGCCGCCGATCAATTCGCGGTCGAGACGCGCTTCGCGGTGCGCGCGATCGAGCTGGAGGCCGTCGCGACGCCCAAGGGCGAGTCGGCGGCCTTCACCTTCACGCCGTCCGGGCAGAACGCCTATATCGTCACCAGCTACATCCGCAGCCGCGCGATCGTCAGCGATGTGATGGCCAAGCTCGACCTGCGCGCCATCTACCGCCGGCCGGAGGCCGATTTCTGGGCACGGCTGCGCCGCAACGCGACGATGGAGCAGCTGACCGACTATTGGCAATCCATGGTCGAGACCACGGTGGACGCCAACTCCAGCCTCGTCACCGTCAATGTCCGCGCCTTCCGCAAGGAGGACGCCTATGCGCTCGCCAACGCCATCGTCGCGGCGAGCGAGGCGCTGGTCAATCGCATCTCCGAGCGCGCGCGCCGCGACGCCACCGCAATGGCGGAGAGAGACGTGCGCCGCTCCTTCGAGGCGGTGCAGGCGACGCTGTCCGATCTGCACAAGTTCCGCGATGAATTCGGCGTCATCGACCCCAGCCTGACCGGCACCGAGATCGGCAAGCTGCTGGCGCCGCTGGTCGCGCAGAAGATCCGGCTGGAGAGCGAGCTTTTCGTCGCCGCGCATGAATTGTCGCCAGAGGCGCCGACGGTGCGCGTGCTGCGCGAGCAGCTCGACTCCGCGGAAAAGCAGATCAAGGAGCTGAAGGGCAAGCTCACCTCCAACGACGGGGCGCGCTCCTCCGGCTCCACCGTCTCGGGCATTCTGGCGAAATTCGAGGAGCTCGAGGTTCGCAAGGCGCTCGCCGAGCGCTTCTACGCCCTTTCCAAGGCCGATCTCGACCGCGCGCAATTGCGCGCCAATCGGCAGAGCATCTATCTGACCGTCTTCGTTCCGCCGGCGACGCCGGAGATTTCGCGCTATCCGCACCGCCTGACTTACCCCTTGCTGATCTTCCTCGCCTTCGCCATCGTGTGGAGCATCGCCGTGCTGCTGCTGGCGACGATCGAGGATCACCGGCTGTGAGCGGCGCAGGCTCGGCGAGACGCTCCGGCGAGCGGCCGAATCGAGGGATTTGAAGCGCGAAAGGAGGGCTTGCGACCGATGGCGACGATGGACGGCGATTTCTGGGTCTTCGGCTATGGTTCCTTGATGTGGCGGCCGGGCTTCGAATTTCTCGAGAGCGCCCTCGCCTGGGTGCATGGCTATCACCGATCGCTCTGCGTCTTCTCCCATGTCCACCGCGGCACGCGGGAGCGCCCCGGCCTCGTGCTCGGCCTCGACTATGGCGGCTCCTGCCTCGGCGTCGCCTTTCGCGTCGCCGGAGCGGCGCGCGAGGAGACGATCGCTTATCTGCGCGCGCGCGAGCTCGTGACCTCAGTCTATGTCGAGCGCAATGTGGGTCTGCGCTTCGCCGAGGGCGGCTCCGCCCGCGCGCTCGCCTTCATCGTCGATCGCGCGCATGAGCAATATGCCGGGCGCCTGTCGATCGACGAGATGACGCGGCTCGTGGAAGGCGGCGTCGGCGCCTCGGGCGACAATCCATCCTACGTCCGCAACACGCATGAGCATCTCCAGCAGCTCGACATTCACGATCCGGCCCTCGCCGAGATCGTGCGCCGGCTCTCGGCGCCGACGGCCTCCCTCGCCGAGAGCGCCTGAGCAGGCTCAGTTCAGCAAGGCTTTGGCGAGGTGGCGCGCGACCTCGACCGGCAGAGCGCAAAAGCGCACATGCCATTCGTTCACGCCGAGAGCGACGGCCGCCGCGCGCGCGAGACGGCCGCTCGGCGCATCGAATTCCTCGGTCGAGAGCACGCAGACCGGCCGACGCTCCGCGCCCTCGCGCGCCACGCCGATGACGACGGCGCGGGCGAAGCCCGCCACCAGCGCTTCCTCCTCCGCCGAAAATATCGTGCAGACATAGCGCTCGCCGCGGCCGGCGCGCCAGGAATAGAAGCGCTCGCGCAGAGGCGTCGCACGCAGCGCCGCCAGTCCGCCTCCGCGAATGACCACGGACGCTTCGGCCGCCGGCCTTCCGTCCCGGCCCTGGATTCGATCGACCACGAACATCACGCCCCTCACGAAAAACCTCGAAGAAAGACGAGAACAAATTTAGAACATAAAAGGAACTTTTGTCAAACGCTTCGTGGTTCTGAACGATCAGGCGGCCGCTGAGCCGCCCTCCGTGCGCAGCCAGGCGGCGCCGCAGGCGCGCGCCAATTCGCGCACGCGCAGAATATAGCTCTGCCGCTCGGTGACGGAGATCACGCCGCGCGCATCCAGCAGATTGAAGGCGTGGCTGGCCTTTATGCATTGATCATAGGCGGGCAGCGCCATCAGATGGCGCTCGCCCTCGCCTCTGTCGCCGAAGGCGAGCAGCTTGCGGCATTCGGCCTCGGCGGCGCGGAAGTCGGAGAACAGCTTCTCCGTGTCGGCGGCCTCGAAATTATGCCGTGAATATTCCTGCTCGGCCTGCAGGAACACATCGGCGTAAGTGACCTGGTCCTCGTCGCCGCCGTTGAAATTCAGCTCCATGATCGAATCGACGCCCTGCAGATAACAGGCGAGCCGCTCGAGCCCATAGGTCAGCTCGCCGGCGACGGGCGCGCAATCGAAGCCCGCCACCTGCTGAAAATAGGTGAATTGCGAGATCTCCATGCCGTCGCACCAGCATTCCCAGCCCAATCCCCAGGCGCCGAGAGTCGGGCTCTCCCAATCATCCTCGACGAAGCGGATGTCGTGCCGCTTGGCGTCGACGCCGATCGCCGCCAGCGAGGCGAGATAGAGCGACTGCAAATCCGGCGGCGAGGGCTTCAGAATCACCTGATATTGATAGAAGTGCTGGAGCCGATTGGGGTTCTCGCCATAGCGCCCGTCCTTGGGGCGCCGGCTCGGCTGCACATAGGCCGCCTTCCAGGGCTTGGGGCCGAGCGCCCGCAGAGTGGTGGCCGGGTGAAACGTGCCCGCGCCCATCTCCATATCGTAGGGCTGCAAAATGACGCAGCCCTGCGCCGCCCAGAAATTCTGCAGGGTCAGAATGAGGCCCTGGAACGAGCGGGTGGGAGAAAGTCTGTCTGGCGCGGTCATTTGCATCGATCCTCATGCTGCGGCCGGCAGGCTAGTCGCGGCGCGCGCGCCGGTCAACGCGGCGAGGCGCCCGCAAAAAAGCCGCGCGCCATCCGAGCGCCCGCGCTATTGTTCAGCTGCCGGCGATGACAAAGGAGCGCAGGGCTGGAATGAGGGGACGTGATTTCGTCTTGGCGATCGGCGGGGCGGCGGCGGCGATTTGGATCGAAGGAGCGAGGCCTGCGCAGGCGCACGCCGTCCTGTCGGAATCGACGCCGCAGGAGGCGCAGATCGTCCTCGGACCCGATCTCGATGTGGAGCTGAGATTCAACTGCCGGATCGACGCGCGCCGCTCGCGGCTGCTGCTGATCTCGCCGGACATGCATGGAACTGTGCTTCCGCTGCTGGAGGGCGCCGCCGCCGATGAGCTGCGCGCCGGGCTGCATGATCTTCGGCGCGGCGCCTATCGGCTGCATTGGCAGGTGCTGAGCGTCGACGGACACATCACCCGCGGCGACATCTCCTTTCGCGTCGGCCGCTGAGCCATGCAGCAATTCATCGAAATCTACGGCTTTCTCAGCGTCATTCTGCGCGGCTCCATATCGGGAGCGCTGTCGCTCGCCGTCGGCGGCGTCGCCTTTCTGCTGCTCGTCGCCGAGCCGCTGGCGCCGCGGCTCGGCGCAGCGGCGGAGCCCATCGCCGCGCGCGCCGGACGAATCGTCTTCTGGAGCGCGATCGCCCTCGCCTGCCTCGTCGCTCTCGACGCCGCGGCGCTCGCGACCATGCTCGTCGGCGCCCTAGAACTCTCCTTCGCCGATGCGCTCACCGCCGATGCGGTGAAAGCCGATGCGCTGGCGGCGGCGCCGTCTCTCGCGCTCGCCTTCGCGATTCGCGGCGGCGCAGCGCGGCCCCTGCCCCTCGCCGCCTTTGCCGCGGCCCTGGTCTGCGCGCGGCTCGGCGCCACGCACGCCGTCAGCCGACTGGACAATCCGCCCGGCCTCGTCGCCGCGGAGCTCGCGCATCTGACCGGCGTCGCTCTGTGGATCGGCGGCATTCCCTATTTCCTCATGGCGCTCGCCCGCGCGCCGGACGGCGAGGCGCAGCGCGCCATCGGCCTGCGCTTCTCGCATCTCTCCATGATCGCCGTGGCGATGATCGCCGCCGGCGGCGTCGCCATGTCGATCGTCTATATCGGCGCCGTCGAGAATTTCTACGGCGCCGCCTATGGCGTCATGGTGGGCGCCAAGACAATCCTCTTCGCCGGCCTTCTGTCGCTCGGCGCGCTCAATTTCCTCGCCGTCCGCCGCTCGCCGGCCGATCGGGCCGCCTTCGCGCGGTTGCGCCGTTTCGCGGAGGTGGAGATCGGCGTCGGCTGGACGGTCGTCTTCGCCGCCGCCTCGCTCTCCTCGCTGCCGCCGGCCGTCGATCTCGCGCGCGACCGGGTGAGCTTCGCCGAGATCGTCGAGCGGCTGACGCCGCAATGGCCGCCGCGGCTCGAGAGCCCGGATCACTCCACCCTCTCCGTCTCGCTGCCGCAGGTCCAGACCGCGCGCGCCGAGGAAGCGACCGCGACCGAGACGAATGACGCGGCCGCCGTCATCGCCGCGCAGCGCAACGCCGAGGACATCGCCTGGTCCGAATATAACCACCACATCGCCGGGCTCTTCGTCGCCGCCATGGGGCTGCTGGCGCTGCTCGAGCATTGGCGTCGCCTCGCTCCGCTCGCGCGCCATTGGCCGATGCTGATGCTCGGCCTCGCCGGCTTTCTCTTCCTGCGCGCCGACGAGGCGGTCTGGCCGCTCGGCCAGCTCGGCCTCATAGAGAGCCTGCGCGATCCCGAGATCGCGCAGCATCGCATCTTCCTCGCGCTCATCATCGGCTTCGGTATTTTCGAATGGCGCGTGCGGACGCGGCGCGTGAAGGCGCAATGGGCGCCGCTCGCCTTCCCCTTCATCACCGGCGTCGGCGGCGCGCTGCTGCTCGCCCATTCGCACGGGCTTTCCAACATAAGGGAAGAATTTCTGATCGAGGTCACGCATACGCCGCTGGCGCTGGTCGGCCTGCTCGCCTCCTCGGCCCGCTGGCTGGAGATACGCCTCGAGGGCCGCGGCGCGCGCATCGCCGGAATCGTCTGGCCCATCGCCTTCACTCTGGCCGGGCTGATGCTGCTCGCCTATCGGGAAGCGTGATTCTGCTTATGCAGATTGTTCATGCCTCCATGAAAATTCTGCATTTCGGTCCCCGAAAGCCCCCGCCTTAGAAATCGCGAACGGCGAAGGGCCGAAAGGCGAAAAGCCGAATGGGAGGAACAAATGACGATTCTCGCGGAAGTCTTGTCGGCGAACGACAAATATGTCGCGGATTTCGGTGACAAGGCGAAGCTCGCTCTGCCGCCGGCGCGGCGTTTCGCCATACTGACCTGCATGGACGCGCGCCTCGACCCGGCCAAATACGCCGGCCTTTCCGAAGGCGACGCACATGTGATCCGCAACGCCGGCGGACGCGCCTCCGATGACGCCATTCGCTCGCTGATCATCTCGCACAAGCTGCTCGGCACGCTCGAATGGTTCGTGATCCACCATTCCGACTGCGGCATGGAGCTGTTCTGCGACGAGGTGATGGCCGATCTTCTCGACGACAGCCTGGCGACCGCGGCCTTCGACGGAACGAAATGGTCCAACCCCCAGCATGGCGGCGGCTGCACGGCCGGCCATTTCGTGAAATGGCTCACCATCGAGTCGCAGGAGGAGAGCGTCTATCAGGATGTGAAGCGCATCCGGGAGAATCCGCTGACGCCGAAGAATATTCCGATCTATGGCTTCATCTATGATGTGAAGAGCGGCAAGCTGATCGAGGTCCCCAAGGCGACCGAGGCCGGCCGCGCCTGATGAAGCGAAAAAGCCCGACGCGACGCGCCGGGCTTTCTTTTTTCGAGAGATCGGCCCGAAGCCTCACATCTTGCAGTTGGCCGCGCTCGGCAGAATGGAGAGCTCGGTCATCTCGCCGGTCAGCGCGAAATCGCCATAGTCGAGCTTCAGCGCGCGGGAGACACCATTCTCATAGAGGTCGAAGGACAGCACATAGACCGGCTGCTCGTCGCGCTTGCCCGGCTCGAAATAGGAGATCGACACCGGCCAGCGCTTGAGCCCTTCGAGCTCCTTGATCTGCGCGGCTTTTTCGGTGACGACGCTGCTGGTCGGCCGGCCGATGACGCTCATCGTGTCGAAGACCTTCTCGCCGTCGCCGGAGCCGTCGAAGACCTTGGCCTCGAGAATGCGCTCCTCGGAGAGGGCCGCGGCGAGGATATGGCGCAGATGCTCGGTGGGGAACAGCGCGCCGCCGTCCAGCGAGAGCTGGGACTGCTTGGGCCGAGCGAGATCGACCGAGAGCGCGGCGCCGGTCTTCTTCTTGGCCTTGCCGTCTATGTCCTCGGCCTGGACATTGTCGAGCTTGGTCTCGATGCGGAAACGGAAATCCTTGCCGTCGCCGGCCTCGAAAGTGGCGGAGCGCATGTCGGAGAGGCGCGGCGGGCCTTCGGCGGGCTGCAGCTCGGTGATCTGGCGGAAATTCTGCACCCAGCCCTCGCAGGAGGAGCCGGTGAAATCGAAGGCGATGCGGCCGCGCGCCGAGGTCGGCGCCTTGCTGCCCGAGGCCTGCGCCAGCGTCAGATCATAGACGGCGCGATGCGGCGTCAGCTGCGGATGGCCGGTGACGGCCGCCACAGTGGCCGCGGTCTCGGCATGGGCGGCGAGCGCGAGGAAGGAGGCGCAGGCGAGCGTCGCGCCGATGAGATATTTTTGAGCCATATGGGGTCTTTCTCCCTCTGTCGCGCTCTTGGTTGGTTTCGGGTCCGGCGTCTCCCGGCGCTTCGCGTCGACGACGACAGGGGCCGGAGGGCTCTATTTTCGCTCCGGCGGGTCGTCGCGGCGCGGCGCCCGCGCTGACGTCCACTCTATCTCGGACGAGCGAGATGTCGAGGCGAAGTCTCGCTCGACGCATTGCCTCCCGACCTTGGCCAAATTACGGTCGGCGGCAAAGCCGCAAATTTCTTCAGAGATTCGGAAAGGAAAAGCGCGATGTCCGACACAGCGAAGACGCCGCTCGAAAAGCTCGAGGCGCTGGGTCTAACCCTCCCTACCCCGGCGGCTCCCGTCGCCAATTACGTGCCCTGGACGCGCTCCGGCAATCTGGTCTTCGTCTCGGGACAATTGCCGGTCGGCGCCGGCGGCGCGATCGATCCCGCGCATAAGGGCAAGCTCGGCGCCTCGGTCGCGCTCGAGGCCGGCCAGGCGGCGGCGCGAATCTGCGCGCTCAATCTCCTCGCGCAAGCCTCCGTCGCGGCGGGCGGCGATCTCGCCAAGCTGCGCGTGCTGCGGCTCGGCGGATTCATCAACAGCGCCGGCGATTACGGCCAGATTCCGCAAGTGCTGAACGGCGCTTCCGATCTCGTCGCCGCCGTGCTGGGCGAGAATGGACGCCATGCGCGCTTCGCCGTCGGCGTCGCCCAGCTGCCGCTCGACGCCGCGGTGGAGGTGGACGCGACCTTCGAGATATTGGCGTAGCCGATGCGCCAGAGCGGCGGCGATCGTTACCATTGGCTCACGGAACATAAGATCGCGCATAGAGGCCTGCACGATCTCGCGAAAGGCGTGGCCGAGAATTCGCTGTCGGCGGCGCGCGCCGCCGCCTGCGCCGGCTACGCGATAGAATGCGACGTGCAGGCGAGCGCCGATGGCGAGGTCGTCGTCTTCCACGACGAGACATTGGAGCGCCTGACCGATGCGACGGGCCGTCTCGACGCGCTCAGTCATTTCGAGATCGCGCGGCTCACCTTGCGCGGAACGCGCGAGGGCGTGCCGACGCTGCGCGATCTTCTCGCGACGATCGGCGGAAATGTTCCGCTCTTCATCGAGATCAAGAGCCGCTTCGACGGCGATCTCACCCTCGCGCGCAATGTCGCGGACATCGTCGCGCATTATCGCGGAGCCGTGGCGATCGAGAGCTTCGACCCCGCGCCGATCGCCGAATTGCGCGCGCATTTCGATCGGTTGGGCATTTCCGGCGTTCCGCTCGGCATTGTCGCAGAGGCGTCTTACGAAGGGCCGGACTGGAGCTTTCTCACCGCCGCGCAACGGGAGGAACTCACGCAATTCTCCCATGTCGCGCGCACGCGGCCGGATTTTCTCTCCTGGAACGTCGCCGATCTGCCGCATGCGATTCCGCGCCGCTGCCGCGAGGAGCTCGGCGTTCCGGTGACGACATGGACGGTGCGCAGCGCGGAACAGGCGAAGGCCGCTCTCGCCTTCGCCGATCAGATCGTCTTCGAGGGATTTGCGCCGTGACTCTCTCCCGCGCCACGGGAGAGAGTCACGTTCCTCAGCGGCTCAAGGCGTCGAAGGCGCAGCGACCGCCGTCGACACATGCGCGGCGAGCGCGTCGCGCAGCGCCTGCTCCTTATTGTGGTCGAGCGAGGTCTTGAGCACGATGCCGCCAGTGCCCTTCACCGCGTCGAGCAGCTTGTCGGTGGTCAGCTTGCGGATCAGCACGAAGAGCGCGGCGTTGCCGGGCTGAAGCGTCTCCGAGAGCTGCTTCATGAAAGCGTCGTTGATGCCGTAATCGGTGAGCGCGCCGCTGAGCGCGCCCGCGCCCGCGCCGATCGCCGCGCCGAGCAGCGGATTGAGGAAGATGAGCCCGATCAGCGCGCCCCAGAAGGTGCCGCTGACGGCGCCGGCCGCGGTGGTGTTGATGAGCTGATTGAGCTTCACATGGCCGCTCGGCTCCTTCACCGCGATCACGGCGTCGCTGATCTCGATCACATATTCCTTCTGCAGCTCGAACAGCTTTTGCCGAATATCCTCGGCCTTGGCCTCGGTCGGATAGACGATGACAACGAGATCGGACATGAAAGCTCTCCTCTTGTCGGTAGACGCGCATCCTCATTGAAGCGCGTGAACGTGTCGTTGCGACGACCGCGCGAATGCGAGACGACGATGCGCGCTCCGCCGTCACCCGGCGAAACGCGCGACCGCGCGCATCGTTTCCGCTTCTCTCTATGTAGGGAGCTAGGGCTGAATCGAAACCAGCCGGCGCCAAGCCGCCGGCAGACGGTCGATGATATCGTCCGCGATGAGGCCCGCGCCGAAATCATCCGCCGCGGCGGCGTGCATCCACACCGCGCAGGAAGCGGCGGCGAAAGGCTCCATGCCTTGCGCCAGCAGGCCGGCGACAATGCCGGTGAGAACGTCGCCGGAACCGGCGGTGGCGAGCCAGGGCGAAGCCTCCGCCAATATGGACGCGCGCCCGTCCGGCGCGGCGACCACAGTGTCCGGTCCTTTGAAAATAACGATGGCGCCGATATCGCGCGCGGCGTCGCGCGTGCGCTCCAGCTTGGAGATGGGCGCGCCGCTGATCGTCCGCTCCCAGCGCTGGCCGTGAAAAAGCCGCGCGAACTCGCCGCCATGCGGCGTCAGCACGACCGGGCCGGGCGCGGCGCGAATCGCCTCGCGCAGACGGTCGGGCGCGAGCGCGAAGCTGGTGAGCGCATCGGCGTCGAGCACGGCCGCGCGGCGCTCCTTCGACGGCGCGAGCGCGGCCTCGACCAGAGCGCAGCTCGCCTCGCCGACGCCGAGCCCCGGCCCCAGAGCGACGACATTCTTGCGCTTGTCCTCGAGCAGAGCGGCGAGCCCGGCAGGCCCGTCGGCGACGCGCAGCATCACCGCGGTCAGCGCCGGCGCGTTGATGGCGAAAGCCTCCTGCGGCGTCGCCAGAGTGACGAGCCCGGCGCCGCCGCGCAGCGCCGCCAGCGCCGAGAGCCGCGCCGCGCCCGTATGCGAGGCGCCGCCCGAGACCACCACCGCATGGCCGCGCGCATATTTATGGCCCTCGACGCCGGGCAGGCGCAGAGCGTCGCGCCAAGCGGCGGGCTCGTTGACGAAGGTCTGCGGCTGGATCTTCTCCAGCACATTCGACCTTATGCCGATATGGGCGCAGGAGATTGTTCCGCAGCGAAGCCGACCCGGCAGCAGCAGATGCCCGCATTTCAGACGGAAGAAAGTGACTGTCGAATCGGCCTGCACGGCGACGCCGCGAATGGCGCCGCTGGTGCCGTCGACCCCGGAGGGAATGTCGATGGCGATGACCTTCTGCTTGGTCTCCTCGCGCCAGGCGTTGAGACGCAGGATCAGCTCCGCCGTCGGCCCGTCCAGATCACGCGCGAGACCCGTGCCGAACAAAGCGTCGATGACGAGATCGACGCCTTTGAAATCGCAAGTGGCGGCGTCCTCGACGCGGCCATCCCAGCTCGCCGCGGCCAAGCGCGCGTCGCCATTGAGCGTGTCCGGCGGCGTGAGCGCGGCGACGCGCACCTTGAAGCGCTGGCTGCGCAATATGCGCGCGGCGACATAGCCGTCGCCGCCATTATTGCCCGGCCCGCACAGCACCAGCACGCGCCGCCCCGCCGTCTTCACCAGAAAGGCGGTGGCGGCCGCGGCTATGGCGGCGGCGGCCTTCTCCATCAGCGCCATGCCGGCGACGCCGCTCTCTATGGTGAGGCGGTCGGCGCGCGCCATTTGCGCTGTGGTCAAAAGTTCGGGCGGATAGGGTCCGAGCGGCATGGCGCGATGGTGGGCGAAACCGCCCCGCTCCGCAACGCCTTTTCCCCGCTATGGCGGAAACCCGCGCTTTTTTGACGCGTTTGCGCCAGCGGGGCGGCCGGGCGTCTCGCCTCGAGAGCGCGGCGCCCGAATCGGCGCCGCGCCGAGGCGAGGCTCAGGGCGCGCCTTGGGGCTGCACGTCGAAATGCAGCATCATGCCCATGTCCTCATGCTCCACCAGATGGCAATGATAGGGATAGACGCCGGTATAGCCGCGCGGGAAATGCACGAGCAGCTCGACCAGCTCATTGGATTGGATGCGCACAGTGTCATGCCGCACGACGCCATCGAAATCGAGCCGTCGCTCTATGCGCGCGAAGAGCGAGTTCTCAGAGGCGTCCTTGCGCAGGCGAAAACGCCGCAGCACGACGAAATTCACCAGATGCATGTGAAACGGATGCATATCGGGAACGCCATCGGCGAGATGCGCCTGGTCATTGCCGATATTGGCGACATACCATCGCTCATAGCTGCCCTCGCGCGGGCGGATGACAGCGCGCCCCGCCGCCGGATTGTGCCGATAGAGATGCGCATAGCGATAGATGGGCGGATAGCCGGCCGGATCGACATTATCGGTCGCGAGCGGCCATAGCGGATCGGCGTGGCGCGCCGCATGGGGCGGATTGGGATCGGCGGGCTCGAAGAAAAAGGCGCGCGAGACCTGATAGGCGACGCCCGCAGCGGGCTGGCCCTCCTCCCAAGGCGTCGCCAGCTTGGCGTCGAAGGGCGCGGTGAAGGCGCTCAAGTCGCCGGCCGGCGCGGTGGACGGCCGCAGCTCCCACATTTGCGTGTCGCGCCAGGGGCCGCCGGTGATCGGGCTGACCGGCTCGACATCCGCCTTGCCGGCGGTGTCGTTCATCAGCAGCACGAAACGATTGCGCACCACGGGCGCATCGGCGTTGGCGCGCGTCAGCCCCGGCTTGCTGGCGTCCCAGCGGAAGCTCTCGTCATCGGCGTAGCGCAGCAAAATCTTGTCGAGCGTGACGCGATCGAGCGGCGCCGCCGCGGCGTGATGCGCGGCCGGCGCAGCGGGCGTCGCGGCCCCATGCGTATGCGCGGCGTCGACGATGCGGAACTCCATCACATTGGCGAGCGGCAGATCGGCATGCGGTCCGTCGCTCTTTGGCGTGAAGGCGATCGCCTTCAGCGCCTCTGGCGTTCCCGGCGCGAAGACGGAATTGGCGTCGTTCTGAAAGATCGGCTCCTGCTCCGGCTGCGCCGGGTCATAGCCGGCGATCGACAGATTGACGAGATGGAGCGAGCCGAGGACGTCATTGTCGATCTGCGTGAGATCGAGCAGAACGTCGAGACGCTCGCCCGGCGCCAGCAGCAGATAATCCAGCTCCTCGAGCTTCTCGCCGCGGCTGAACAGGCCGCCGTCATTGCCGATGGCGGTGAGAAGATCGCCATACCAGATCTTGCCGCCGATCTTTCCATCGGGATCGGCCAGCGTCAGCGCATAGCTGCGAGCGTTGGAGCCATTGAGAATGCGCAGGCGATAGATCTTGGGATTGACATGGGCGTGCGGCCACGGCCGGCCATTGACGAGAATCGTGTCGCCGAGAAATTCCGGCCGAATGAAGGAGCGCTTGCCGGTCGCCGGATCTTTCTGCAGCGGCACGCCCTTCAAATAGCTCACCCCGGCGCCGTCGGCGTTCAGGCAGCGGTCCTGAATGACGAGCGGCAATTCCTGCGTCTCGTCGCCGATGAGGTGGAACAGCTCGGCGTCCGAATTGTCGCGCACGAAATAGAGGCCCGCGAGGCCGGCGTGCACCTGCACCGCCGTATTGTCCATGCCATGATCGTGGAACCACAGCATGGCCGCGCGCTGGTCATTGGGATAGCAATAGGAGCGATAGGCCGGCATTCCATAAGGATTGCCCTCGAAGCTCGCCGGGCTCAGCGGCCAGCCGTCCGAATCCGGCCGCGCCTTGGCGCCGTGCAGATGGGCGACGACGCCGACCGGATAATTCATCGATTTATACTGGTCTATGTCCTCGGCGAGATCCATGGGCGGCGGATCGATCGGCGGCATGGCGAGCGAGCGCGCGTCTCCGGGCTTTTCCGCCGGCATGGAGCCGATTCGGTTGATCCAGACCACCTCGAGCGGGCGCCCGCGTGTGACATTGACGATGGGGCCGAGATAATTCTCGAGGCTGGCGGCGCGCTCCTGCGGCGAGCCCTGACGAATATAGCACCAGGCGTTGGGCGAGGCCGGCGCGGCGACGGAATCGGTATATTTGACGCTGCGCGCCTCGACCGAAATGGCGATCTTCCCCCAGCCGCCGGTCTGGCCGGCGCCGATGACGTCGAGGGCGGCGAGCGGCAGGTGATTGTCGAATTTCATGAGCATGAAACGAAATCCTCGAGAGACAAAGTAAACGAACGCGAAACCGCGAACGGGAGAATGATCGCCCATATTGTGGCGAACAATGTGACGGATCGTCTCCTTTGGCCGAAATCGGACGATAGCCGCGTCGCCCTCGCGCCATCTCCCCCGGCGTGCTAACTCCTTCCCATGCCCTCCCTCCCCCCGCAGGCGCGCGCGCTGCTCAAATCCGTGTTCGGCTATGAGGATTTCCGGCCCGGCCAGGCGGAGATCATCGCCGCCGTGCTGGCCGGCGAGCCGGTGCTCGCCATCATGCCGACGGGCAGCGGCAAATCCATGTGCTACCAGCTGCCCGCCCTCGTCGACGGCAAGCTCACAGTCGTCGTCTCTCCGCTCATCGCGCTGATGCGCGATCAGGTGCGGCAGATGCGCGCCTATGGCGTGCCGGCGGCGACGCTCAACTCCATGAACGACGCCGCCGAGAATGACGAGGCGCGCCGCGGCATTCGCACCGGCGAATTGCGGCTCTTGTTCGTCTCGCCGGAGCGGCTGGTGATGCCCGGCCTCATCGCCGAGCTGCAACGCGCCGGCGCGGCCCGCCTCGCCATAGACGAGGCGCATTGCGTCTCCGAATGGGGCCATGATTTCCGCCCGGAATATCGCGAGCTCGGCGCGACGGCGGCGACGCTCGGCGCGCAGGTCGTCGGCCTCACCGCCACCGCCGACAAGGCGACGCGCGCCGATATCGCTCAGCGCTTGTTCAAGACCAATCCGCATGTCTTTCTGCACAGCTTCGACCGGCCCAATCTGGCGCTCAATTTCGCGGCCAAGGACAGTCCGCGCCGCCAGCTGCAACGCTTTTTGGACAAGCACCGCGGCGAGAGCGGCATCGTCTATTGCTCCTCGCGCGACGGCACAGAAAAGCTCGCCGCCTATTTCGCCGAGCAGGGCCATGAGGCCATCGCCTATCACGCCGGGCTCGAGCAGACGCTGCGCAATCGCAATCAGGATCGCTTCCTGCAAGAGGACGGAATCATCGCCGTCGCGACGATCGCCTTCGGCATGGGCGTCAACAAGCCGGACGTTCGTTTCGTCGCGCACGCCGACATGCCGTCGAGCGTCGAGGCCTATTATCAGGAGATCGGCCGCGCCGGCCGCGACGGTCTGCCGGCCGACACGCTCACGCTCTACGGCCTCGACGACATGGCCTTCCGCCGCCGGCAGATCGATCAGAAAGACGTGCCCGATGAGCGCAAGCGCATAGAGCACGATCGCTTCTCCGCGCTCGCCATGCTGTGCGAGACGCCCTCCTGCCGACGCCAGACCTTGCTCGCCTATTTCGACGAGGAGAGCCCGCCTTGCGGACGCTGCGACGTCTGTCTCGGCCAGGTGCATGTCTATGACGGCACGGTGGATGCGCAAAAGGCGCTCTCCGCCGCCATGCGGACGGGGCAGCGCTTCGGCGCCGGCTATCTCGCCGATATTCTCATCGGCGAGGCCAGCGAGGCGGTGCGCCGCAACGGCCACGAATCCATCAAGACCTTCGGCGTCGGCAAGGATCGCTCCAAGCAGGATTGGAGCGCGATCCTGCGGCAGCTCTTCGCGGCGCGCGCTCTGGCGAGCACGGAACATGGCGGCTTTCGCCTGACGCAAAAGGGCGAGGATATTCTCTTCGGCCGCGCGCAGATTTCGCTGCGCCGCGATCCGCTGACCGCGAAGGCGCCGCGCGGCAAGCGCGGCGAGGCGCCGCGCGGCGCGCCGCTGGACGATCAGGAGGAGCGCGTGCTGGCGGCGCTGAAGAAAAAGCGCCTGGAGCTGGCGCGCGACGCCGGCCTGCCCGCCTATATGGTGTTCCCCGATCGCACGCTGATCGAGATGGCGTCGCGCCGCCCGGCGACGCTCGACGAAATGCGCCGCGTGCAAGGCGTCGGCGAGCACAAGCTCGCGCAATATGGCGACGCTTTCCTCGAGGCGCTGTCCGACGCGCTGCGCTGAGCCGGCGCTCTCGGCGACGGCGACAGGCGCGGAACCACCTCCGTCATCTTCGACGCCTATGACGGAGAGCTTCGCCATCATCCGCGTCGAGAGTCGTTCCGGCTCAGATCGAAGCGGAATGACTCTAGTTTCCCTTGTTCCATCATGTTTTCCTTACGCGAACCGGTCCCCGCTTCGCTCGAAAACACTCTAAAAGCGCGCGGCGCGCAAAGCGCATTCGACCGCGCATGCGTTTTCAGAAATGTCTCGCGAAAGTAACACGACAGGTTGGTGAAAGATTCGCCGATGAATTTTGTCGTTCGATTGCAGTCGAAAGAGAGTGCGTTATAAGAGAGCGGCATGCTGCGCCGGAGCGAGTTCTGCTCTGTTCCGCGGCGCGTTTCGCCGTGAGGTTCATGTGAGGCTTCATCCTGACGCATATTCTCGGACGACGCGCGCAGAGCGTCGCCCGACGAGCGTAGATCCCTTGTTTTTGCTTGCTCGGAGCGAGAGACGAGACGCGCAGTCCAGCGCGCTTTCTTCCTATCGTCTACGTCGAAGCCTCCGCGACATAGCGATGATCTCTGTCTTCGCTCTGCCTGCGCCCGCTCTTTGCGAGGAGGCGACGGAGGAAGCGAGAGTCGGCGTCGCGCAGATGCGGCCGGGAGAAAAAAAGGAGAAGGACGACGCGCCGAAGGCGAAGAGTCTCGGCAAGGATGTCGCCGGCGTCTTCGTCAATGCGTCGGTCTCCGATTCTGGCTATTCGCCGGGCTTTGTGATGCGCGGCTTTCCCGGCGGGCTCACTTTGTTCGACGGCGCCGCGCATGGCTTCACCTCGCAGGAGGTCAATCTTTCGACGGTCGATCACGTCGAATTCTACAAAGGCCCTTCCGCCATGCTGTTCGGCAAGGCGCTCGGCGGCTATGGCGGCTCGGCGAACTACATACGCAAGGCGCCGACGACAGAGACTTTCGCGCGCGGAACGGCGACGATCGGCGCCTATGACGTCTATCGCACGACCTTCGATGTGAACGCGCCGCTGAACGACGCGCAGACGCTGCTGTTCCGCATGACCGGCTTCGCGCAGAGCGTCGGCAGCTTCGTCGATTATGTGCGCTCGCGCGGATTCCTCCTCGCGCCGACGGGAACGCTCATCCTCGACAATGGCGACAAGGCGACATTGCGCGCCGAATATAGCGCATCGCGCCTCGTCTATCGCGACGGCGCGCCGGCCGCGCCGATCTTTCTACATGCGCCGCGCTCCTTCTACGCAGGCGCGCCGGTCTATGAGCATGAGACGCCGAATGCGGCGGATTTCACCTTCACCTATGAGCACGCCTTCGGCGCCGACTGGTCGCTCACATCGGTCGTCGATTATTCGCTGAACGGCAACCAATACGGCTGGTTTCAGGGCTGGGGCTATGACGGCCTCCATTCGGTGACGCTCGGCCGCCCGGTGCGGACGCATCAGGCGTCGCGAAGCTTCGACGCGCAGCTGCGGCTGAACGGACGCTTCTCGACCGGCGATATCGGCCACAGCGTTTTTCTCGGGCTCGAGCATTGGGACTATTTCTTCGGCCATGACGAAAAATTCGCGCGCGACACGCTGCCGAACATCGACATAGGCGCGCCGATCTATCCGGTCGGCGTCGATTTTTTCGGCGCGCAATGGGCCAATGGCGCGGCGCGCGCCTGGAGCCGCTCCGTCTATGCGCAGGATCTCATCGATCTCTCGCCGCAATGGCGCATTCTCTTCGGCGGCCGCTATGATCTGCTGGCGCAGCGCGAGACCGTCTTCGATCCTCTCGGCGCGCTCTCTGGAACATCGTCCTCCACGATCGGCAAGGGAATCCGCGGCTATTTCAGCCCGCGCGCCGGCCTATTGTATCGGCCGGACGACGAGACGCATTTCTTTGCCGCCTTCGGGCGCTCGCTCATTCCCAATATTTCCGTGCGCGTGCGCGGCGGCGACGCGCCGCCGCCGCAACAGGACACACAATATGAGGTCGGCTTCGAGCGGCGCTTTCCAGACTATAAAGCGCGCTTCGAAGTGGGCCTTTTCGATGTGACGCGCGATCATGTCGCCATCGCCGATCCCGCTGATCCGGGCGGCTTCTACGCCCTCGTCACAGGACGCCAGCACAGCCATGGCGTCGAATTTCATCTCTCCGCCGAAATTCTTCCCGGATTGAACGCGAGCGGCGCCGCCACTTTTCTGCACGCCGTCGTCGCAAAGGATTCCAACGTCCCCTCGCAAGCGGGCAGCGATCTCCTCGGCGCGCCGCGCCGCGTCTTCAGCGTCAGCCTCGACTACAAGCCGGAATGGGATTTCCTGCGCGGATTGGAACTGGGCGCGAGCTATTATTACGCCAGCGCGGCGGAGGCGACGCTGCCCAATGTCTATGGCTTCACCCTCGCGCCGCAGCAAATGCTCGGCGCCTCGCTCGGCTATCGTTTCGACGAGCATTGGAAGCTCGACGTGAGCGCCAGCAATCTCACCGATCGACCGAATTTCACGTCCGGCGGCGCGCTCTTTCGCGGCGAGCCGCGCTCGATCTCGGCGACGGTGTCGTTCAAATATTGAACGCTCAGCCGCGCAGCGTCGCGCCGATCAGCACGAGGCACGGCCCTTCGAGCGTCTCCTGCGCGACGCGCTGCGGCAGATCGCCGATCGAGCCCGCGATGATGCGCTGCTGCGGCGTGCTGGCGCGCTCGACGAGAAAGGCCGGGGTCGCAGGGTCCATGCCCTCCTCGAGCAGGCGCTTCGACAGAGCGGGAAGCGTGCGATTGCCCATATAGACCGCCGTGGTCGCGCGGCGGTCGGCGAGCGCGCGCCAATCTATGTCCTCGGGGAATTTGCCGTCGCTCGTATGCGCGGTGACGAATTGCACGCGGCGCGCCGTGTCGCGATTGGTGAGCGAGACCTCGAGCGCCGCCGCCGCCGCCAGCGCCGCCGTCACGCCGGGCACGATCTCCGCCTCGAGGCCGGCGGCGCGAATGGCGCCGATTTCCTCATTGGCGCGGCCGAAGATCATCGGATCGCCGCCCTTGAGGCGCACGACATTCTTGCCCTCCTTGGCGAGCTTCACCAGAAGAGCGGTGATCTCCTCCTGCTTCACCGAAGGCGCATAGCCGCGCTTGCCGACATTGATGCGCACCGCCTCGCGCCGCGCGAGATCGAGCACGGCGGCGGGCACCAGATCGTCGAAGAGAACGACATCGGCGCCGACGAGCGCGCGCAGGCCTTTCAGCGTCAGCAGTTCCGGGTCGCCCGGCCCGGCGCCGACCAGAGTGACGCGACCGCGCGCGGACGTTTCATCAGCGCGACGCGTCTCCTCGAGCAGCGCGTCGAGATCGCCGTCCTGCGGCGCATGCTCGACGCGTGCAAAAGCTTCGCGGGTGAACCGGCGCCAGAAATCGCGGCGCGCGAAAAAATCGAGGCCGGAGGCCATCACGCGCGGACGCCAGGCGCGCGCCGCTCTGGTCCAGGCGGAGAAGCTCGACGGAATCAGCGTCTCGACGCGGGCGCGCACGGCCTGGGCGAAGGCCGGCGCCGCGCCGCTGGTGGAGACGCCGATGACCAGCGGCGAGCGATTGACGATGGCGCCCATCAGAAAATCGCTGAGCGCCGGCCGGTCGGTGAGATTGACGGGAACGCCCTGCGCTTTCGCGGCGTCGCGAAAGGTCTGCGCCTCGGAATCGTCCTCGATGACGGCGAGCGCCATGGCCGCCCCGGCGAGGTCGTCCGCTCGCCAGCCGCGCTCATGCAGGGTGAGGCGCGCGCGCGCCGCGGCGACGGCCTGGAGGCGCGGCGAGGGAGACGCCGCGAAGACATCGACCTGCGCGCCGGCCGCGGCGGCGAGATCCGCCTTCCAAGCCGCGCCATCGGAGCCGCCCGCGACGACCACGCGCCGGCCCTCCAGCGCATAGAACACCGGCAGGGTCGCGAGCTCCTGCATTAGCTCGGCAGGGACTTCGTCTGGCTTGCGCGTCAACTCGGCTCTCTCTCCATGACTGTCACGAGGGCATTTAGCCCCTATCCTGCAAAAGAAAAAGCGGCCCGCGAGGGCCGCTTTCGCCAACCGAACGAGAGGCTCGGACTACTTCTTCTTGCCGTCGGCGCCGAACTGGCTGAGATAGGCCCAGACATTGTCCTGGTCCGCCTCGGACGGCAGGCCCGGGAACACCATCTTGGTGCCGGCGACCTTGGCCTTCGGATTCTTGACGAATTCCTTGAAGGCGGCCTCGTCCCAGGTGATGCCGGCGCCCTTCAGCGCGTCGGAATAGGTGTAGCCCTCGACCGAGGCGGCCTTGCGGCCGTTGATGCCGTTGAGCTCGGGAGCCACGGCGTTCTTCGCCGTCTCGCCGACCTGATGGCAGGCCTTGCACTTGTTGAAGACCTTCTCGCCCGCCGCGGGATCGCCGGCGGCGATCGCCTGGCCGGCCATGGCGGTGAAAACGACGCCCGCAGCGAGCGCCAGTCTGGTCACAGATTTCATCCTCGTTCCTTTCCTCGAAGCGTCGTCCCCTGGGAACCGACTATCTTGGTTTTGCCGGCCCGGGCGTGACGCCAGCGCCGATCGTTCATCCCGCGGCCGGGAAACTATATCGGAGCGCTATTGGTGACAATATGCTCCCCCGCCTGAACGGGGCCTGAAATATCGTTAGGTAACGCGGCGCAACGTCAAATTGATGCGCCCGCCCTCGGCGAATAATGGCGACGCGAGCTTCGGCGCGAGCTCCGGCAGCAGCCGATCGACGCCATGGAAGCGCAGCCGCGCCGGCCCGCCCAGCGTCAGCACATCGCCCGAAGACAGAACGAAGGCCCGCGACGAATCGGAGCGCTTCACGCCGCCGAGACGAAAACGGCAATCGGCGCCGAGAGAAACGGAAAGAATCGGCGCCGAAAAATCCGCTTCGTCGCGGTCCTGATGCGCGCCCATCTTGGCGTCGCGCCCATAGTAATTCACCAGGCAGGCCTGCGGCGGCTGCGGATGCCCGGCCAGCGCCGCCCAGGCGTCGAGCAGCATTTGCGGCATGGGCGGCCAGGGCTCGCCGGTCTGCGGATGGCGCGCCTCATAGCGATAGCCACGCGCCTGATCGCTGAGCCAGCCGAGCGGCCCGCAATTGGTCATGCGCACGGAGAAGGGCTGCCCGCTGCGCGGCATGGTGGGCGTGAACCAGGGCGCGCCGGCGACGATCCGCTCCAGCTCGCGCAGCAGAGCGAGCTGCGCGGCCTCGTCGAAATAGCCGCGATAGAGGCGAACGCCCGGCTCTATTTCAGACATGATCGCTCCATCCGGCGCGGAGCGGCCGCGCGTCAGCGGTCGAGCACTTCCTTGGTCGCGACGGTCGAATCGGAATTGAGCCGGTAGACGATCGGCACGCCGGTGGCGATCTCGAGCGAGGACACCGATTCGGGCGTCAGCCGGTCGAGCACCATGGCCAGAGCGCGCAGCGAATTGCCATGGGCGGCGACCAGCACACGCTCGCCTCGCATGGCGCGCGGCAGAATCTCCTGGCAATAGAAGGGCAGCACGCGCGCCACCGTATCCTTGAGGCTCTCGCCGCCGGGCGGCGCGACGTCATAGGAGCGCCGCCACAGCCGCACCTGCTCCTCGCCCCATTGCTGGCGCGCCTCGTCCTTGTTGAGGCCGGAGAGGTCGCCGTAATGCCGCTCATTGAGCGCGCGGCTGCGGATGACGGGCACATCTCTCTGCCCGAGCTCATGAAAGGTGAGATCGAGCGTGTGCTGCGCGCGCAGCAGCAGCGAGGTGAAGCCGATGTTGAAGCGCAGATCGATGCGCTTGAGCTCCCGCCCGGCTCGCCGCGCCTCCTCGATCCCTTTGGGCGACAGGTCAGGATTCTTCCAGCCCGTGAAGAGGTTTTTGGCGTTCCACTCGCTTTCGCCATGGCGGAGGAGGACGAGAATACGGTCCATGCGGGCTATGTCCCTCGAATCGAACGATGCGGCGCGCGATCAGGCGCCGGCGAGGCCGAGCACATCGGCCATAGAATAGAGGCCGGCCGGCCGGCCTCGCGTCCAAACTGCTGCGGCGATCGCGCCGCGCGCGAAAATTCCGCGATCCTCGGCGCGATGCGCGAGCTCTATGCGCTCGCCCGCCCCGGCGAAAATAACCGAATGCTCGCCCACCACCGTGCCGCCGCGCAGCGAGGCGAAGCCTATGTCGCCCTCCCGCCGCGCGCCGGTGAGGCCGTCGCGGGCGCGGGCGCTATGCTCGGCGAGCGCGATCTCCCGCCCCTGCGCCGCCGCCTCGCCCAAAAGGAGCGCCGTGCCCGAGGGCGCGTCCACCTTCATGCGGTGGTGCATCTCGACGATCTCTATGTCCCAGGCGGAGCCGAGCGCCTTTGCGGCGCGCTCCACCAGAACGGCGAGAAGATTGACGCCGAGGCTCATATTGCCGGAGCGCACCACGGGAACGCGCTCGGCCGCTGCGGCGAGAGCGACGAGGTCCTCGCCCGAAAATCCGGTGGTTCCGATGACATGGGCGACTCCCGCCGCCGCAGCGAGCCGGGCCAGCGCCACCGTCGTCGCGGGCGTCGAAAAATCAATGGCCACATCGGCCGTCGCCAGCGCGGCCGCCACATCGGCGGAAAGGCGCACCCCATTGGCGGGGCGCCCGACCAGCAGGCCGGCGTCCTCTCCGAGGACGAGGGAATTGGACGATACGAGCGCGCCGGTCAGAGCGACGCCTTTCGTCTCGCCGGCGGCGGCGATGAGCATCCGGCCCATGCGGCCGGCGGCGCCGACGATGACCAGCCGCACATCGCTCATGACGCTTCGCCCCCATTCGAAATTCGCGCGGCCTCACTCGAGCCGGCGGCCAGTCTATACAGCCCCGATGCGCGAATGAGAAGGGGAGACGCCCCACCCGATCGGGCGGCTATTTGCCTTTCGGGCGGAAGGCGGCGACGCGCGCCGGATCGGTCTCTATATAGGCCGCTCCGATGAGATCGAGACAATAGGGCACGGCCGGCATCACCGCGTCGAGGCAGAGCTCGATTGCGGCCGGCTTTCCGGGCAGGTTGATGACGAGGCATTTGCCGCGATGCGCGGCCAATTGCCGCGACAATATCGCCGTCGGCGTCTGCGCCAGCGACACTTTGCGCATCAGCTCGCCGAAGCCGGGCAATTCGCGCGGCGCGGCGGCGAGCGTCGCCTCCGGCGTCAGATCGCGCGGCGACGGCCCCGTGCCGCCAGTGGTGACGACGAGATCGCAGCCGATATTGTCGGCGAGATCGATGAGCGTGTCGCGCACGCTCTCGAAGCCATCGGGGATGAGGCGCCGCTCTATGCGGAAGGGCGTGGTCAGCACCTTCTCGAAATAGGCGGCGATGGCCGGTCCGCTGATGTCCTCATAGACGCCTGCGCTGGCGCGGTCGGAGGCGGTGACGACGCCGATGACGGCTTGCTGTCTCTCAGTCATGCGCCGCACAATAGCGGGTCCAAGGCGCGAGACAACCGAAAGCTCCGTCCATCGCGACGACGAAGCATCCTCGAATCGGAAGTGAAGAATGATGGTGGAGCGGCGTCGCCTCTTCTGAGCGAGAGAGCGTTATCCGCAGCGTCGGCGCATCGAGCGCAATTTTAGCAACACGGCGACTGTATGGAATTCGAGCACAGCGCGCGAGATCGTCTCTCAGAGGCCCATTCCGAGGCCTCCTGGGCGCGCGATATATCGCGCGCCCGGCGGCGTCACGAGCCTCGAGGCGAGCTTTGCTCCCGCCCGGCTCGCGTCGATCCGATAAGGATTACTCCTTCACAGAGGCCGGCTCGCAGCCGCACTTCTGATAGCAGGCGTCCTTGTCGGACTTGGCCTTCTCGATCGACGCCGGGGTCGAGGAGAAGCGATTCTTGATCGAAAGAAATTCGAAGTAGCACTTGTCGACGCAGACGCCCTGCTTGTCTTCATCCTTGGTGTCGCAACCGGCGAAAACCGGGCCGACCATGCCGAGCGACAGAGCAGCGGCCGTCACAATGGCGCGAATGTTCATTTGCCGTTTCCCTCTTTTGGACGTGGGAGCATTTGTCCCTTATTTTGTTACAGGGCGCATCGTCCCGCGGGGGAAATAGGCTGTTTTCGCTGCGGCTGTCAATGTAATTGACATTTCGGTGTCGCGCCGAAGACGATGCGGAGAAAGCCTTCGCTGCAACGCAGAAAAAGCTCCCGCCCGCATTTTCCGACGAAAACCGCCGTCGCGCGCCTCATTCGGCGACGTAGATCTGCGCGCCCTTTTCCAAAAATTCCGCGCTCTTTTCGGCGAAGCCCTTCTCCCGCTCGGCGATGGCCGCCGCCTCCTCTCGCAGATCGCGCGTGATCTGCATGGAGCAGAATTTCGGCCCGCACATGGAGCAGAAATGCGCGACCTTATGCGCCTCCTTGGGCAGCGTCTCGTCGTGATAGCGGCGCGCCGTATCGGGATCGAGGCCGATGTCGAACTGATCCTCCCAACGGAAATCGAAACGCGCCCGGCTCATGGCGTTGTCGCGCTCCTGCGCCGCCGGATGGCCCTTGGCGAGATCGGCCGCATGCGCTGCGATGCGATAAGTGATGACGCCGGTCTTCACATCCTCGCGATCGGGCAGGCCGAGATGCTCTTTCGGCGTGACATAGCAGAGCATCGCCGTGCCGAACCAGCCGATCATCGCGGCGCCGATGGCGGAAGTGATGTGATCATAGCCGGGCGCTATGTCGGTGACGAGCGGCCCGAGCGTGTAGAAAGGCGCCTCGCCGCAATCGCGCAGCTGCTTTTCCATATTCACTTTGATCTTGTGCATCGGCACATGGCCGGGGCCTTCGATCATCACCTGGCAACCCTTGTCCCAGGCGATCTTGGTCAATTCGCCCAGCGTCTCCAGCTCGGCGAATTGCGCTGCGTCATTGGCGTCGGCGATGCAGCCCGGACGCAAACCGTCGCCGAGCGAGAAGGAGACGTCATAGCGGCGCATGATGTCGCAAATCTCGTCGAAGCGCTCATAGAGGAAGCTCTCCGAATGACGTGACAGGCACCAGCGCGCCATGATGGAACCGCCGCGCGAGACGATGCCGGTGACGCGATCCGCCGTGAGCGGCACATGGGCGAGGCGCACGCCGGCGTGAATGGTGAAATAATCGACGCCCTGCTCCGCCTGCTCGATCAGCGTGTCCTTGAACACTTCCCAATCCAGCTTGGTGGCGTCGCCGCCGACCTTCTCCAGCGCCTGATAGATCGGCACTGTGCCGATCGGCACGGGCGAGTTGCGGATGATCCAGTCGCGGATGTTATGGATATTGCGGCCGGTGGAGAGATCCATCACCGTATCGGCGCCCCAGCGGATCGCCCACACCATCTTCTCCACCTCCTCCGCCACAGAGGAGGTAATGGCCGAATTGCCGATATTGGCGTTGACCTTCACCAGGAAATTGCGGCCGATGATCATCGGCTCGGCTTCTGGATGATTGATGTTGGCGGGGATGATGGCGCGCCCGCGGGCGATTTCCTCGCGCACGAATTCCGGCGTCACGAAAGCCGGGACAGCGGCGCCGAAGCCCTCCCCCGCCTCTATCCGTTCCGCCGCCTGCGCGAAGGCGCGCTCGCGGCAGAGATTCTCGCGATGCGCGACATAGATCATCTCCTCGGTGACGATTCCGGCGCGCGCGAATTCAAGCTGCGTCGCCGGCGCCGAGCCGGCGGCGCGGCGAATGGCGCGCGGCGCGGGACAGGGTGGGACCAGCCGATCCTCGCCGACGAAGCCATTGTCCTCCGGCTTCACTGCGCGACCGTCATAGGCCTCGAGCCCGGCGCGGCTCTCCAGCCAGCGCCGCGCCGCCGGCAGGCCGGCCGCGAGATCGGGCGTGAAATCGGCGCAGCTATAGGGGCCGGACGGGTCATAGACGCGCAGAGGCGCGTCGCCGGCGGAGGGATGAAGCGCGATCTCGCGGACGGGAACGCGAATATCCTCGCGGCCACGCGGCGCGAAATAGAGCTTGCGCGAGGCGCCGATCGGTCCGGTGGTCACGCTCTGGGGCGTCGTCGGGCGCTTGTCCTGCACGTTCATCGTCGCGCTCCATTGGTTCTGAGGATGGGCGGCGGGCGATGAAGTCGGGCGCGCCGTCCCGAAAAATCGGGCGTCGCGTCCTGCTGGCCTTCCCTCGCGCCGGCATTACCCGGATCAGGTTCGATGGGTGCTTCTCAGCCGCTCCTCTCGGAGAGGCGCCCCTCGCCATGCTCCGATTCTACCCGCGGCCTCGGATCGCGGCAAGCCGGCAATCACGCGCTGTGGCAAAAACGTGACAGGCCTCGAATTATTCACGGAAATCCGGGCGACGGCGCTGTCGCGGGGCGAGCGCTCTGCTAGGGTCTCGGACAATAGTGAGTCGTGTGATGAGAACGCCGCCGGATTGCCGAGTGCTTCTAAATGGCGTGTGAACGGCGACCGAAATCTGGGGCGGGGCGATAGATAATGAACGGATATTCCTGGCGTAATCTGGCCTCGGCGGCTGCGCTCACGGTCTCGATGACGGCTCCGTCGCTGGCGGCGGACGGCTATTTTCTGATCGGCTATGGCCCGCGTCAGAAGGCGCTGGGCGGCGCCGGCGTCGCCGATTCGCGCGATTCCATGGCGATCTCGGTCAATCCGGCCGGCATTGTCGATCTCGAGCGCCAGATGCAAGTGGGCATCACCGCCCTCATGCCGGAGCGCGGCTACTCGACCGACGGGCTGCCCAAAGTCGTGGCGCCCGGCGATATTCGCAGCGGCCGTCCGATCTTTCCGGTGCCGAACAGCGGATATGTTTCGCCGCTCGACGCCAATTCGTCCTGGGGCACGGCGTCCTACGGCAATGGCGGCATCGCCACCTCTTTCGATTTCGGCCATTATCACCCGCCGCTCGGCGGCCCGTTCGGCGGCGGCTACGCCGGCGTCAATCTGGAGCAGTCCTTCACCAGCTTCGCCTATGCGCAAAAATTCGGCTCGCTGGCGATCGGCATAGCGCCGACGATCGCCGTGCAGACGATCAACATACAGGGCCTGAAGACCTTCTCGCCCTATTCGTCCGACATGTATCGCCTCTCGGACAATGGTTATGACTGGTCCTTCGGCGGCGGCGTCCGCTTCGGCATGCAATGGCGCGTGACCGATCAGTTCCGCATCGGCGCCGCCGCGTCGACGCCCATGTTCATGACGCGCTTCGCCAAATATTCCGGGCTTTTCGCCGATGGCGGCCGCTTCGACATTCCCGCCTCGATCACCGCCGGCGTCGCCTATGACCTCACCCCTGACCTGACGGTCATGGCCGACTGGCGCCATATTTTCTATTCGGGCGTCTCCTCGGTGAGCAATCCGAGCTTCCCGGTCCTCTATCGCACGCTCGGCTCGTCGAACGGCCCGGGCTTCGGCTGGAAAGACACGGATTCGGCGTCCTTCGGCGTCGAATGGCGCGTCCAGCCCAGCCTCGCCCTACGCCTCGGTTATCATTACGCGACCAATCCGATACCGACGAACAGCGTGACGCTGAACATACTGGCGCCGATCATCAATGCGCATCACGCGAGCGCGGGCGTGAGCTACGCCATCACCAAGAACTCGACGATCGATGTCGCCTTCGTCTATGGCTTCAAGAACAGCGTCCGCGGGCGCGAAGCGCTGCCGCAGACGCCGGCGACGCCTTTCGGCGCCTATAATCCGGCCGCCAATGTCAATCTCTGGCTGCGCGGAACCGAGGTCTCGATCGGCTGGAACTACAAATTCGACCTCGGCGACGATTCTTTCATCCCGACCCATCTCTGAAGACTGGTCGGCGGCGGCGAGAGCCGAGCGCGCCTGACCGGCCCACGAGAAAAAGCAAAAGGCCGCGGCCCGCCAGACGGCGGCCGCGGCCTTTTCGCATGTTTCAGCCGATGACGATCTTCGGCGGGGCGCGGAGCGACTGCGTCTCCAGCAGAGTCTTCACCTTGGCGGCGAGCTCCTTGTAGATCGCCGCATGCGGGCCTTCCGGCGCGGAGGCGACGACCGGCGTGCCGGCGTCCGAGGTCTGGCGAATGGCGAGATCGAGCGGCACCTCGCCGAGGAAGGGCACGCCCAACGCCTCAGCGTCCTTCCGCGCGCCGCCATGGGAGAAGATGTCGGTGCGGCCGCCGCAATGCGGGCAGAGGAAATAGCTCATATTCTCGATAATGCCGAGAATGGGCGTCGAGACCTTCTGGAACATCGCCACGCCGCGGCGCGCGTCGATCAGCGCCAGATCCTGCGGCGTCGACACGACGACCGCGCCGGCGAGCGGAACCTGCTGCGCCATGGTCAGCTGGGCGTCGCCCGTGCCGGGCGGCATGTCGACGACGAGCGCGTCCAATTCGCCCCAGGCGACCTCGCCGAGCATCTGCCCCAGCGCCTGAGCCACCATCGGGCCGCGCCAGACCATGGGCACGTCCTCCTCGACCAGAAAGCCGATGGACATGATCTTGAGCCCATAGGCCTCGAGTGGGATCATCTTATTGCCGACGACCTCCGGCTGGCCCTTGAGGCCGAACAGCCGCGGAGCCGATGGGCCGTAGATATCGGCGTCGAGCAGGCCGACGCGCCAGCCTTGCGCCGCGAGGCCGAGCGCCAGATTGGCGGAGGTTGTCGATTTCCCGACGCCGCCTTTGCCCGAGGAAACCGCGACGATATATTTGATCTTCTCGATCGCGGCGATGGTCTTGCGCTGCGGCGCCTGTCCCGGCGGCGGCGCGGCGGGCGCCGGCGCCCGCTCGGCGGTCAGCGTCACGATCGCCGACTCTATCCCCGGCACGGTCTTCACGGCGCCCTCGACGGCGACGCGCAGAACCTCGAGCTCCTTGGCCCGCGCCGGATCGCCGGTGAGCGAGACGAAGGCCTTGGCCCCCGACACATTGACTCCGCTGACGAGGCCGGCCGCGACAATCGATTTGCCGCCCGGCCCGGCGACGCTCTCCAGCGCTTTCAAGACTGATGCTTCATCGGCCACTGTCTTCGCCTTTCGCACGAACCCGCATCCGACGCCCTCACGAGGAGGGCGTCTTTTGGAAGCGTTCTACGCAATCGGTATGCCGATATTCGGCCGATGCGTCTACAGGTCCGCGCGCTGGCGCGTCACGCCCGCTGCTTCTGAACGAGAGCGTTGCGGATGAGGCCGACGATGGCGGTGACGATCGCGCCCGACACGCCGCCGCCGACGAGCTGGCCGGCGAAAACGGCGATATCGAATCCGCCATTGCCCGCCGCCCCCGCGAGCGCCGGAATGAGCGAGGTGAGGATGGAGCCGCCGCCCGCGCCGCCGAGCGCGCCGATGATGGCGTTGGCGATCGGGCCGAGATCGAGATTCTTATTGGCCTTGGCGACGCCGGAGCCGCCGGCCGCGCCGGCAAAGAGCTGGATGATGAGATTGATGAGCGTCTCGGACATGGGCTGCGCCTTTCGCTGACGGTTAACGACCGTAACGAACTTGCGCGTGGCGACGAATTATCAACCCTGCCGAGCCCGAGAGCGACGCATCGCCCGCGCCGTGAGCGCGGACCATGCTGTGACGGAACATCGAAAGAAGAATTGGTCGGAGTGGCGGGATTCGAACCCACGACCCCTTGTCCCCCAGACAAGTGCGCTAACCGGGCTGCGCTACACTCCGATGGCCGCCCTTATAGAGGCCGGCGAAGCCGCTGGCAACGCATGACAGCGCAGAAGAAGCGAGGAATTCACCGCCGCGTCAGCTCCAGCATGCGGCGGCATTCGGCGAGATCGGCCAGCGCCTGCCGCAATAGCCGCTCGTCCTGCGGGCGCAGGCCGGCGGCGGGCGCCTCGGAAAGGCGCAGGGCGGGCAGCGTCAGCATGGGCGGCGGCTCGCGCGGCGCCAGCGCGACGAGAGAGGTGGACGCCCTCGGCGCGTCCTCCTCGTGGATTTCCGGCGCGTGAAACGAGCGTGACGGCTGCGGCCGCGCCGGCGATTCGCCATAGGAGAAGAGCGGCGCCTCGGCGGCCTGCGGCTCGGGCTCGTCGAAATCGCCGCGCTCCGGCCCGCCGCCGCCGCGGGCGCTCTCGATCACCGCGCGAACGCCCTGCTCGCGCAGCAGGCGCTGCACGCCTTTGATCGTATAGCCGCGGCCATAGAGCAAATGACGAATCGCGGCGACCAGCTCGACGTCGCGCGGCCGGTAGTAGCGCCGTCCGCCGGCGCGCTTGACCGGCTCGATCTCGGAAAAGCGCGTCTCCCAAAAGCGCAGCACATGCGGCGGAAGGTCGAGGCTCTCCGCGACCTCGCCGATCGTGCGGAAGGCGCCATCGGTCTTGGCGGTCAAAATCTGCGCTCCGCTCCCTGCCCGCGCGACGATTCGCGCGCTTCTATTTTCCTCCCGGACGTGGCGTTTTTCAGCCGGAAAATTCTCGCCCTCGGCGTTTCGGCCCCGCGGCCCCGTGGACAAGGGCGCGCGGCTCCCCTTAATTGGCGCGCGAGAGCCTCTCACATCGAGCCGCCCCATGACCGACTGGATCCAGTTTCCCGCTCCCACGCCCGCCATCGTCGCGCCGCCGAGCGAGGAGAGCGCGACCGACGTTCGCCTGTGGCTGCTCGTCATAGCGGCGCTGGTCTTCGCCATGGTGGTGGTGGGCGGCGCGACGCGGCTCACCGAATCGGGCCTCTCCATCACCGAATGGAAGCCGATAACGGGCGTTCTTCCACCACTCTCGGAGGCGCAATGGTCAGCCGCCTTCGAGGATTACAAGAAGATTCCGCAGTATCGCGAGATGTTCCCGAATATGGACCTCGCGCAGTTCAAGACGATTTTCGCCTGGGAGTGGAGCCATCGTCTGCTCGGCCGCATCATCGGCTTCGCTTTCGCCGTTCCGCTGGCCTGGTTCTGGCTGCGCGGACGGCTGCCGAAAAGCGTGAAACCGAAGCTCATCGGAATATTGGCGCTGGGCGCGCTGCAGGGCGGCGTCGGCTGGTGGATGGTGTCCTCGGGCCTCGTCAATCGCGTCGAGGTGGCGCAGGAGCGGCTCGCCATTCATCTGCTGCTCGCGGCCTTCATCTTCGCCGCATGTCTGTGGGTCGCGGGCGGGCTCGGCTATGGGACGCGCATCATTGTCGCGAGCGGGCGCCGGCGGCTCTCGTTTTTCGCGAATCTTCTGCTCGTTCTCGTGCTCGCGCAGATCGGCGCCGGCGCGCTGGTCGCCGGGCTGCGCGCCGGCTACGCCTACAATACTTGGCCGCTGATGGACGACAGCTTCGTTCCGCCCACGGACGAGCTGCTGCGGCTCTCGCCCTGGTGGAGCAATCTCGTCGACAATGTCGCGCTGGTGCAATTCGATCATCGCATGATCGCTTATGTGATTCTCGCGCTGTCGCTGTTTCACTTAATCGACGCCGCCGGCACGGCAGGCGGGCGCGCGGCGCGCGGCGCCGGGCTCTTGTTCGGCCATGTGAGCGCGCAAGTCGTGCTCGGCATAACGACGCTTCTGCTCGTCGTGCCACTGTGGGCCGGCCTCGCGCATCAGGCGTTGGCGATGGGCGTGCTGGCCGTCGCGACGCTGCATGCGCGTCGTCTGCACACGGCGCAGGCCGAGGCGGAGGAGGATTGAGGAAGACGGTCAGACGCCGCCGCGCAAGTCGCGCCGACCATCGACCACAGGCAAAATCTCGATCCGCTCGACCGGGCCGTGCTCCGTGTCCGGGGTCAGCTCGTATAGGATGAGATAGGGCCGCTCGACGAGCATTCGCACGCTCGGGCGAATGTCGCGGCGACGTGGGCCTTTTCGCGGATGTTCTGTCAGCGTCGCGGCGAGGGATTCGAGACGATCATAGAAGGCATCGGCCGCGCTCACGTTTTGGAGGCCGATCGCAACATAGATTTGCAGCAAGTCTTCTCGCGCGCGCTTGCTCCAACGAAGCTCAACCATCCTTTGCGGCGGCCGCCTTCGCGGTTTCGAGGCGGCTGCGCGCCTCCTTGCGCAATTCGCCGAAATCCACATGGCCGCCATCGCCACTGGCCTTGCCTTCATCCCATAGCTGGCGTAGGCGCGCGATGTCATCATGGCGAGCGGCGCGCTTTGCCTGCCAATCGCCGATCGCTTCGCTGACGACCTCCGCAGGAGTCGCATATTCGCCGGCGTCGATCGCCGCCCGCACATCCGCCATTTGCTGATGCGTCAGGGCCACGCTGATTTTTTGGACGTTCGACACGGCGAGCCTCCTCCTCAGAACCTCTCCGCAGATATTGCGGCGCGCATGAGGTAAAGTCCACTATCGGCGGGTCCCGGGTCGACAGCTAGCGCGCATCCCCCAGCATCAGCGCCAGATTCTGCACGGCCGCGCCGGACGCGCCTTTGCCGAGATTGTCGAGCCGAGCGACGAGCAGCGCGTGGCGGCTCTCCTCGCGCGCGAAGACGAAGATTTCGAGATCATTGGTTCCGTTCAAGGCGAGCGGATCGAGACGGCCGGACTTCGGCGCCGGCATGACGCGCACATAAGTCGCGCCCGCATAGTGCCGCGCCAGCGCCGCCTCGAGATCGACCGCGCGGGGCCGCGCCGAGAGCGCGTCGAGCCGGAGCGGAATCGAGACCAGCATTCCCTGTCGGAAATTGCCGACGGACGGCACGAACAAAGGCGGCGCGGCGAGGCGCGAATAGGCGGCGATCTCCGGCAGATGCTTATGCTCGAGCGTGAGGCCGTAGAGATCGAAGGCCGGCGCCTCGCCCTTCTCATAGGCCTCGATCATCTGCTTGCCGCCGCCGGAATAGCCGGAGACGGCGTTGATCGTCAGCGCGTCCTGCGCGGCGATCAGCCCCGCATCGACGAGGGGCCGCAACAGCGCGATCGCGCCGGTCGCATAGCAACCGGGATTGGCGACGCGCCGCGCCTTGCGGATCGCCTCCGCCTGGCCGGGCGCGAGCTCTGGAAAACCATAGGTCCAGCCGGGCGCGACGCGATGCGCGGTGGAGGCGTCGAGAATGCGCGGGCCGGCCTCGCCCAATTCATCGGCGAGCGCCACCGTCTCCTTGGCCGCGGCGTCCGGCAGGCAGAGAATCGCGACATCGACGCGCGCGAGAATGTCGCGCTTGGCGGAGACCTCCTTGCGCAGCTCCGGCGCGATCGAGACGAGCTCCAGATTCGGCGCGCCCGCGAGCTTCTCGCGGATCTCGAGCCCGGTGGTGCCGCTGTCGCCGTCGATGAAGATTTTCGCCATTGGTGCTGGTTCCGATTCCCGTGAGACAAATAAAAAGGGCGGCTCGCGCCGCCCTTTGTCGCCCGTATCGCCGATCGAGAGATAATCAGCGCTTCGAGAACTGGAAGCTGCGGCGGGCTTTGCGCTTGCCGTATTTCTTACGCTCGACCACGCGCGAGTCGCGGGTCAAGAAGCCCTCGCGCTTCAGCGCGCTGCGGAGCTCGGGCTCATAATGGGTGAGCGCCTTTGCAAGACCATGACGCACGGCGCCGGCCTGGCCGGAGAGGCCGCCGCCCGCCACCGTGACGACGAGATCGTATTGATCGACGCGATTGGCGACGCCGAGCGGCTGCTGCAGGATCATGCGCAGCACCGGACGCGCGAAATAGACGGCGACGTCGCGGCCGTTGACGGTGATCTTGCCCGTGCCGGGCTTGATCCACACGCGGGCGACGGCGTTCTTACGCTTGCCGGTGGCGTAGGCGCGGCCGTATTTGTCGAGCTTCTGCTCATATTTCGGCGCCTCGGACGCTGCCGCGACCGTCGCCTGATTGAGCTCGGAGAGAGAGGAAAGCGTGGTCTCGGCCATGGTCAGGCGCTCTTAGCGTTCTTGCCGTTGCGGGCATTCTTGGGATTGAGGGCGGCGACGTCCAGCGGCTCGGGAGTCTGAGCGACATGCGGATGGTCCGGCCCCTTGTAGACGCGCAGATTGCCGAGCTGCTTGCGGCCGAGCGGGCCGCGCGGCAGCATGCGCTGCACCGCCTTCTCGACCACGCGCTCCGGGAAGCGCCCCTCGAGGATGAACTTGGCCGAGCGCTCCTTGATGCCGCCCGGGAAGCCCGTGTGATGATGGTAGACCTTCTGGTCGCGCTTGCGGCCGGTGAGGATCACCTTGTCGGCGTTCACGACGATGATGTTGTCGCCGTCGTCGACATGGGGGGTGAAGGTCGCCTTGTGCTTGCCGCGCAGACGCAGCGCGATGAGGCTGGCGAGGCGGCCGACGACGAGGCCCTTGGCGTCGATCAGCACCCATTTCTTCTGCACTTCGGCGGGCTTCGCCGAATAGGTCTTGCCAAACATGGGAGAGCTATTTCCGTTCTTTTCGGGTCCGCGCCCGTGGGATCGCTGGGTGATAAGCGACCGCGCCGCCCCTGTCAAACGGAATCGGGCGCCTGTGAGCGCCCGAAAAGCCCGCATTTCCCGGCGATAGACCGCATAGGTATTATCATACCTGAAATCTCACGGCATGACGATGGGCTTGCCGCGCGGGAATTTGGCGATGGTCGCCTCGTCTATGTTCAAATGCTGGGCGACCATGGCCGGCGGCGTATGGGTGAGCCAGTCGGTGAGCGACACGTCGCGGAAATGCGCGGCGCGGAACACCTCGAGAAACTGCAGCTCCGTATCGCCGACATTCTGCACGTAATGCCCATGGGCGCGCTTAACATAGCCGATGTCGCCAGCGTGGAAATCCTGTGTCACCGCCTTCGGCCCGGCGTCGAACAGCGTCATGCGGCCATGGCCTTTGATCCAATATTGCCATTCGTCGCCATTGGGATGCCAATGCATCTCGCGCAGCGCGCCGGGCGCGAGCGTGACCAGCGCCGCCGCTATGGTGGAGGAGACCTTGAAATTATCGCTGTCGGCGACGCGCACCTCGCCGCCCTTGGTCTTTTTGGCGGCGGCGCTGCCCTTCAGCGAGAAAGTGTAGGGATAGGGCGGCGCCCCCTCCCCTTGCGCCGATGAGGCCTGATCCGCGGCCAAGGGACCGGGAACCTCGCCTTGAAAAATATAGAGCTGATTGAGCGGGATATTGGCGAAGGTCTCGGCCGGCAGGCCGAAATTCGCGGCGAGAATCTCCGGCGGCGTGTGGGCGATCCAGTCGGTCACGAGCAGAGTGTTGTATTCGGTCGCCTTGCCGTCGTCGAAGCAGAGCAGGAACTCGCAGCCGTCCGGCCCCAGCCCCTGTAGCGAATGCGGCTGGCCGGCGGGGAAATACCAAATGTCCCCCTCCTTCACATCGGAGACATAGGCGCGGCCCTGATCGTCGAGCACGGTGATGCGGCAGGAGCCATAGGAGACATAGCCCCATTCGGCGGCGAGGTGCCAATGCATCTCCCTTATGCCGCCGGCGGTGAGGCGCATATCGACGCCGGAAATCTCCTCGGCGATGGCGAAATCATATTGCGTCACCTGCCGCGCCCAGCCGCCGTTCTGCACGCGCTTCGGCGCATTGTTGAACGACGCCCAGAACATGGGCATGTCGCTGACGTCGGTGGGCGGCGGAAACTGCGCCGAAGGAAACTGCCCGCCGATCGCCTCGCTGCGCGGGCCGGGATCGGTGAGGCTGGCTTTGTTTCGCGCATTGATCGCGCCCTGCGGCGGAAGATCGGGATTGCCGAAAGAGGGGGTCGGACGCGCGGCGGTCTCGCGCTTCTTTGCAGTGGCCATTTGCTTCTTTCTCCGAGGGAAAAGGGGAGGCGACCGCCTCTGTCAGATTGCGCCGCCAGCGCGAGGGTCAACCGCAGGGAAAAGCGCGGGATCGCTAAAATCCGAGCGTTCGAATTGGCGAGTGGGCAAAAGGCGCGCGCGCATTCTCGGCCTCGATGGCGAGGCGCTCCGTAGCGGCGGGCTGCGGCGCTCCACGCCGGCTTCGGGGGTTCGCGTGGCCTATTTTCTCATTCGCGTCTTGAGTCCGCTCGCTCTGGCGCTCATCGTCTGCAGCGCCTCGGCCGCACGCGCGGAGGTCCCGCGCGCGAGCTTCGTCGTCACCGGCGAGCCCACCTCCATCCCCTATGGCTGGATGGATTTTTGCGGCCGCCAGCCGCAGGAATGCCAGCAAACGGCCCTGCCCGCCGCCGATCTCGACCTCTCGCGCGAAACCTGGGCGCGGCTGAACGAGATCAATCGCGCCGTCAACGCCGCGATACAGCCGCTCTCCAATCTCGAGCATTGGGGCACGATGGCCGATCATTGGGATTATCCCACCGACGGCAAGGGCGACTGCAAGATCTACGCGCTGCAGAAGCGCCGGCTGCTGATGGAAATGGGCTTTCCGCGCCAGGCGCTGCTGATGACCATCGTGCGCGACAAGAACGACCAGGGCCATGCGATTCTGACGGCGCGCACCAATCGCGGCGACTTCGTGCTGGACAATCTCGCCGACGAGGTGAAGCCATGGGACGCGACCGGCTATCGCTTCGTGAAGCGCCAGTCGCAGCAAGACCCGAATGTGTGGGTGACGATAGAGACCCGCCGGCGCATCGGCGCGCGATAACGCGCCCTATCCTTCTCCCACTCGTGGGAGAAGGTGGCCCTCGCGTCAGCGAGGGTCGGATGAGGGTCCGCGCAGGCGCCTCTGTTCTTCGACGTTAAGCGGCGGTCATTCCGCTGACGAGCTCGGCCCCTCATCCGACCCGACTACGTCGGGCCACCTTCTCCCGCAGGCGGGAGAAGGAGCGCGCCCTACCTAAATAGAAATCACATCCCGATAAATTTCCGCGAGCGGCACGCTCACGCCGATCGCCGGCAGATCCCGCCGATCAGCTCCCACTTTTCATTCGCGGGCTTGTCGGCGAGAAGCTCCTCAAAATCGTCGAGGGACATATGCTCATATTGCGACGAGGGGCGGCTCACGGGCTTTTCTCCGGGCGTATAGTCTAGCATAACGCGGCAGCCCGCGCATCGACGCAATCGGAGCCCGATTCTTTGACCACCCCTCCCCGCCGGCTGGTGACGCCCGAAAAGCGCGAGGACGATCCCGACGCCTCGCTGCGTCCGCTCTCGCTCGGCGATTTCACCGGCCAGGAGGCGGCGCGCAAGAATCTCAAAATCTTCATCGAGGCGGCGAAGACGCGCGGCGAGGCGCTCGATCATGTGCTGCTGGTCGGCCCGCCCGGCCTCGGCAAGACGACCATGGCGCAGATCGTCGCCCGCGAGCTGGGGGTCAATTTCCGCTCCACCTCCGGCCCGGTCATCGCCAAGGCCGGCGATCTCGCGGCGCAGCTCACCAATCTCGAGCCGCGCGACGTTCTCTTCATCGACGAAATTCACCGCCTCAATCCGGCGGTGGAGGAAATCCTCTATCCGGCCATGGAGGATTTTCAGCTCGATCTCATCATCGGCGAAGGCCCGGCGGCGCGCTCGGTGAAGATCGATCTCGCCAAATTCACCCTCGTCGGCGCGACGACGCGCGCCGGCCTGCTGACGACGCCGCTGCGCGATCGTTTCGGCATTCCGATCCGGCTCAATTTCTACACGGCGGAAGAATTGGAGCTGATCGTGCGGCGCGGCGCGCGCGTGCTCGGCGTCGCCATGAGCGAGGATGGCGCGCGGGAGATCGCGCGGCGCTCGCGCGGCACGCCGCGCATCGCCGGGCGCCTGCTGCGCCGCGTGCGCGATTTCGCCATTGTCGAGAATGCGGGACAGGTGACGCGCGAGCTGGCCGATCGCTCGCTGGCTCTGCTCGAGGTCGACAGCATCGGGCTCGATGTGATGGACCGCCGCTATCTCGAAATGGTGGCCGTCAATTTCGGCGGCGGCCCGGTGGGGATAGAGACGATCGCCGCCGCGCTCTCCGAGCCGCGAGACGCGATCGAGGACATTATCGAGCCTTTCCTGCTGCAGCAGGGCTTTCTGCAACGCACGCCGCGCGGCCGCCTGCTGACGCCGCACGCCTTCCGCCATCTCGGCCTCGCCGAGCCGTCGCGCCCGCCGGCGCAATTCGGAATGTTCGACGAAGAGGAGGAGTGAGGCGAGCGCGCCCCCTCCCCGGCCCTCCCCCGATGCGCGGGAGAGGGAGCAGACGCCGCGCTTCATGGAGATTTCGCGCAATATCTGCCGCTTCCCTCTCCCGCGTCAGCGGAGGAGGGTGAGGGAGGGGGCTCTTCCCCAAAGCTTCTCCTTCACTCCCGCACGGCCGCCGCGTCGAAATCCAGCAGCTCGCTCGTATAGGTCTCGCGCACTTCCGAGATCGGCTTGCCATCGCCGCCATGCACGATGGCGCGATGCTCGAACAGCGCGTGCGGCGGATCGAGGTCCGCTTTCTTCGGCCGCTCGCGCATGAGCGTCTCGCGCGTCTCGCCCTCCCAGCCGGCCGGCAGCGGCGACCAGCGCATCTCCGCCGAGAATGTGCGGCGGAACGGACGCAGCGGCGCGATCACCTTGCCGAAGGGCGCGTCGCTCGTCTCCAGCGCGCGGTTCATCTCCGCCGTGAGGCGCGAAGGCACATACCAATTATCGGCTTCCGAAAGCGTATGCGCGCCGCAGCGCAGCGCCACGCGGCGATATTTCACCGGCTCCTCGGCTCCGACGGCCAATCGCTCGCGCTGCTCGGCGCTCGGCGCGGCGACGGCGCCCGACGCGACTTGGGCGACGATCTTCGGCTCCGCGGCCATGTGATGGTCGGCGCACCATTTCTCCAGCACCAAAGTCGCGCTGCGCCCGGCGAGCAGCTCCGCGTTCAGCGTCTCGATCAGCGCCAGCGCCTCGAGACGGCCGACGAAATCATCCGGCCAGGGCGCGCGCGCCGACGCCGGCGCCGCCGACAGAAAAGCGAGCCCCGCGAAAGCCGCTCGTCTCATCTTCGCTCGCATCACAGCGCTCCTCCGCCTCGTCTCGATGTGAATAGCGCAAGCGCCCGCCCCTGTCGCGCGCCGCAGACGGCGGCGATTTCGCGGCGGCCGCGCCCGCGCGTGGCGACTCTGTGACGCTTCGAAGGTATTCCGGCGAAGTCCGTGTTTTTGCTTACTGCCAAGCTTGTGAACTGCAAGGGCCTCGCATAGTCCTAATCGCGAACGAGACAAGAGGACGCGATGAAGAACGTCGAATATCGTCTTTTCGCGGCCGCCCTTTGCTTGGCGGCTGCGCCATTTGCCACCTCCACCGCGGAAGCCGGCGTCACCCAGCAGGTGAAATTCTCGGCTGCCGCGCGGCTGGAGCCGACGAAAGTGCTGGTGCTCGGCTCCGAGCATCGCGTCAACGCCGAGCAATACGCCGCGCGTCAAAAGCTCGACGCCGGCGCGCTGAAGCAGTCGCACGCCGCCTCCGGGCTCATCCAATGCGGCCGCGCGCATGGCGCCGGGCAGCTGACGCTCTCCAACAATGTCATCACCACTGCGGCGCATGTCTTCTTCGACGAACGCGGCGCCAAGCGCGCGCGCGTCTGCCAATTCGTCACCGAGGTGGATGGCAAGAAGCGTCGCATCGCCGTGGATATGTCGTCGATCGTCGCCGGCTCGGCCAAGCCCTACGCCGTCAAGGCGATCAACGACTGGGCGGTGGCGCGGCTCGCGCAGCCGCTGGACGATGTGAAGCCATATGAGCTCGCCGACCAGCTCGCCGTCGAGCAGACGGTGGAGTTCGTCTCGCGCGGCCATTCCGATTGGCGCGACGCCGAGACAATGTCCTTCGAGGCCTGCCGCCTACGCGCGCAGACCAATCAGCTGAAGGGCGGCGCGCGCGAGTTCGCCTTCGATTGCGGCACGGGCGACGGCGCCTCCGGCGGCGCGGTTCTGGCGGGCGAGCAGCGCGCCAAGCTCGGCGCCATTCTGGTCGGCTGGCGCAGCAATGACCCCTCGCGCATCGGGCCTTATTCGACGACGAATTACAATTTCGTCGTGTCGGTCGAAGGCGCCTTCCGCGAGGCGGTGCTCGCCGCCGCCGGCAATGGAACGCTGCCGGCCACCGCCAGCGCGACGCCCGCCGGCGAGAAGGCCGAGGCCGACAAGGCCGCGGACAGCGAGCAGCGCCGCTCCGCCGGCCGCGACTGACGAACGGCCGTCATCGCGAGGAGCGCAGCGACGAAGCGATCCAGGGGCCGCCCAACGATTCTGGATTGCTTCGCTTCGCTCGCAATGACGAGCCCCGAGTAGATGAAAAACGCCCGGCGTCGCTCTCAGCGGCCGCCGGGCGTTTCGATTCCGCCCCCGATGCCGCCCCACGAATCCTTCACCGCCTCGAAATGCGCGGAAGCGTCATAGGCGGCGACGGAAAGGCCGAGCTGCTGGGCCGAGAGGCGCCCCATCGCCGCCAGCACCGCATAGGAGGCGACGACGCGGTCGCGCTGCGCGACCACCAGCGCCAGCCGCGCGCCGAGCAGCTCCTGCTGCGCGTTCAAAATCTCCAGTGTGGTGCGCTTGCCGGCCTTGGCCTCCTCGCGCACGCCCTCGAGCGCGCGCTCGGCGGCGGCGATCTGCGCGCTGGCGGCGGCGATCTGCGCTTTGGCGGCCTGCAACCCTCCCCAATTGGCGCGGGTCAGCGCCATCAGCTCGGCGCGCGCGGCGTCGACATCGAATTTCTTCTGCCCCGCCGTCTCTTTCGCCTGGCGCAGCCGCGCCGAGGTCCCGCCGCCCGAATAGATCGGCACCGACAGCTTGCCGAGCAGCTGCGCGCCGACGGCGCGATTGCCGCGGCCGTCGATATCGGACTCGGTGTAGACCTTGCCGACCATGGAGAGGCTCGGCAGAAAATCGCTCTCGATCACCCTTATGTCGAGATCGGCGGTCTCGGCGTCATGCTGCGCCGCGCGCACCACGGGATGCTCGACGAGCGCGATGCGTTCGGCCGCCTCGCGCGTCTTCGGCAGCAGGCGATCGATCGGCTCGGCCGGCGCGAGGCGCTTCGCCTCCGCGCCCATGATCTGCGCATAGCGCGCGAGGCCGGCGTCGAGCTCGGCGCGCGCCGTCGCGGCTTGTGAGCGGCCGGCGGAGAGGCGCGCCTCGGCTTGCGCAATATCGGTCGGCGTGATCTCGCCGGCCGTATAGCGCTCCTTGGTCTGGCGCAGCTGCTCCTCGAGCACGGAGACATGGTTCTGCTGCAAGCGCAGCGCAGCGGTGTCGCGCAGCACGTTCATATAGACGGAGACGGCCTCGAACAGCACCCGCTGCTCCATGAGCCGCAGCCGCTCGCGTCCCCCATGCACATTGGTCTGCGCAGCGAGCGCGGCGTTCTGCGTGCGAAAGCCGTCGAACAAGGGCTGCTCGACGCTGAGCACGGCGGAACGCGGCGGGCCGCCGCCGCGATTGTTCTGAATGCTCTCGACCCATAGCGGATCGAGGTAATTGCCATTGTCGTATTCGAAGGACTTCTGCACCGAGCGGCGCCGCTCGACGCCGAGAAAGGCGTCCGTCCTCACGTTGGGACGAAATTGCGCGAGCGCGCGCGGCACATTCTCGTCATTGGCGCGCTGTCCCGCGCGCGCGGAATTGATGGTCGGATTGAGCTCATAGGCGCGCGCCAGCGCGCTAGCGAGCGTTTCCGCCGAAGCGGCGGCCGGCGTCAGCAGCGCGAGCCCCAGAGCGAAGACAGAAACGCCTCTCATGCGTCGGCGCCTCGCGGCTCGGCGACGACATCCTCCTCCGCCGCGACGACCGCCTCATCGCGGCCGAACAGCGCATAGAGCGCCGGCAGCACGAAGAGCGTGAGCACCGTCGCGCTGACCAGACCACCGATGACGACCGTCGCAATGGGCTTCTGCACTTCCGCGCCAGTCCCTGTGGCGAAGGCCATGGGCAGAAAGCCGAGCGAGGCGACGAGCGCGGTCATGGCGACAGGACGCAGGCGCGTCATGGCGCCTTCGACAATGGCCTCGCGCGGCGCGCGGCCCTGCTGCACCAGCTGCAGAATATAGCTGCGCATCACGAGGCCATTGAGCACGGCGACGCCGGAGAGCGCGATGAAACCGACAGCCGCGGAGACCGACATGGGCATTCCGCGCAGCCAGAGCGCGGCGACGCCGCCGGACAGCGCCAAAGGCACGGCGCTGAACACGATGAGCGCATCGCGCGCCGAGCCCAGCGCCGAATAGAGCAAGAGGAAGATGAGGAAAAAGCACAGCGGCACGACGAGCACGAGCTTTTGCCGCGCGGCGGCGAGATTCTCGAACTGTCCACCCCAGGAGAGCCAATCGCCGGGAGCCAGCGTGACTCTCGCTCTCACCCTGTCCTGCGCGTCGGCGACGACGGAGGCGATGTCGCGGCCGCGCACATTGGCGGTGACGACGACGCGGCGCTTGCCATTCTCGCGCGAGATCTGGTTCGGCCCTTCATGAAAGGAGAAGGAGGCGACCTGCTTCAGCGGCACGGTGCGCGTCTGCCCCGTGTCATGTCCGCGCACGGAGACGGGAAGATTTTCCAGCGCGCGAATGTCGTGACGCAATTCGTCCTTCAGACGCACGATGATGGGAAAGCGCCGATCGCCCTCGAAGACGACGCCGGCGCGCTGGCCGCCGACAGCGGCGCCGATGACGTCCTGCACTTCCGCGACGCTGAGGCCGAGATGCGCGATCTCGGTCTTGTCGATCTTGATCTCGAGGAAGGGCAGGCCCGCGATCTGCTCGACCTTCACATCCTCGGCGCCGGAGACGCCGCGCAGCACGCCGGCGATCTGCTCCGCCTCCTTGGCCATGGAGTCGAATTCTTCGCCGAACACTTTCACCGCTATGTCGCCGCGCACGCCGGCCAGCAGCTCGTTGAAGCGCAGCTGTATCGGCTGCGAGAACTCATAGAGATTGCCGGGAAGCTCGGAGACCTTCGCGCCGATGCGGCGGATCAGATCCTCCTTGGGAAGCTTGGGATCGGCCCAGGCCTCGCGCGGCTTCAAGAAAATATAGGTGTCGGTGAGATTGGGCGGCATGGGGTCGGTCGCCGCCTCCGCCGTGCCGGTCTTGGAGAAGACATAGTCGACCTCGGGCGCGCGATGAATGGCGTTCTCGACCTCGTTCTGCATCGCCTGCGACTGGGTGAGCGAGGCGCTCGGAATGCGGCCCGCCTGCATGGCGAGGTTTTTCTCGTCGAGCGTCGGGATGAACTCCTGCCCGAGGCGCGAGGCGAGCAGCAGCGCCAGCAGAAACGCGCCCGCGCCTATGGCGATGGGCCGGCGCGGCGCCGCAATGGCGCTCTGCAAGCGCGGCAGATAGGCGCGCTTCAATGAAGCGATGAACCTGTTCTCGCTCTCCTCTATGCGGCCGGAGACGAGAATGGCGATCATCGCCGGCACGAAGGTGAGCGAGAGAATGAAGGCCGCGGCGAGCGCCAATATCACCGTCAGCGCCATGGGGTGGAACATCTTGCCTTCGACGCCGGAGAAGGACAGCAGAGGCACATAGACGAGAATGATGATCGCCTGCCCATAGACGGTGGGGCGGATCATCTCCACGGCGGAGGCGATGACCGTCTGCAGCCGATCCTCGAGCGAGAGCGCGCGGCCGAGCGCATGGCGCCGCTCGAAGAGATGACGCAGGCTGTTCTCGGCGATGATCACCGCGCCATCGGCGATGAGGCCGAAATCCAGCGCGCCCATGCTCATGAGATTGGCGCTGATGCGGCCATAGACCATGCCGGTGGCGAGCAGCAGCATGGTGATGGGAATGACCAGCGCCGTGATGAGCGCCGCGCGGAAATTGCCGAGCAGCAGAAACAGCACGATGATGACCAGCAGCGCGCCCTCGGCGAGATTGGAGGCGACCGTCCGTATGGTCGCGTCGACGAGCACAGTGCGGTCGAGGATCGTCTTCGCCTCTATCCCCGGCGGCAGCGAGGCGCGAATGACGTCGAGCTTGGCGCCGACGGCGGCGGAGACCGAGCGGCTATTGCCGCCGATCAGCATCAGCGCCGTGCCGATGACGACCTCCTCGCCATCCATGCTAGCGCTGCCGACGCGCATCTCGCGGCCGACGCCGACCTCGGCAATGTCCTTCACGCGCAAAGGCACGCCATTGCGCGTCGAGACGACGACGCGCTCTATATCGTCCATCGTCTCCAGACGGCCGCCGCTGCGCACCACATAGCCTTCGCCATTGCGCTCGATATAGCCGGCGCCGCGGCTCTGATTATTGCGCTCGAGCGCGGTGGCGACATCGGCGAAGGAGAGGCCGAGCGAATAGAGCTTCATCGCATCCGGCCGCACGTCGAACTGCTTCACGAAGCCGCCGAGCGAATCGATGCTGGCGATATTGGGCACCACTTTGAGCTGCGGCTTGACGATCCAATCCTGCACGGTGCGCAGATAGGCCGAGCGCTCGAGCTCGCTGCGCAGGAGCTGTCCGTCCGGCGTCAGATAGGTCCCGTCATTCTGCCAGCCCGGCTCGCCGTCCAGATATTTGCGGCCCGGCGTCTTCGGCGCATAGCGGATCGCCCACATATAGATTTCGCTGAGGCCGGTCGCGATCGGCCCCATGCGCGCCTCGACGCCGACCGGGAAATTCTCCTTCGCTTCCGCGAGCCGCTCGTTCACCTGCTGGCGCGCGAAATAAATGTCGAGCTTCTCGGCGAAGACGGCCGTCACCTGCGAGAAGCCGTTGCGCGAGAGCGAGCGCGTATATTCGAGGCCGGGAATGCCGGCGATCGCATTCTCTATGGGGAAGGTGATCTGCTTCTCGACCTCGGTCGGCGACAACGCCGGCGCGATGGCGTTGATCTGCACCTGATTATTGGTGATGTCCGGCACGGCGTCGATCGGCAGGCGATCGAGCGAGGCGGCGCCGATGAGGCAGGCGAGCAGAGTCAGCAGCGCGATGAGCCAGCGCTGGCGGACCGAAAAGGCGATGCAACGCTCGATCATCTATTGTCACACATTTCCCGTCGCGCGCCGCCGTCATCGACGAGGCGGGCGGTCAGTCCAACCCTTCGAGCCGCGACTTGCCGAGTTCCGCCTTCAGCACGAAGACATTGGTCGCGGCGACCTGCTCCCCCTCCTCGAGACCCGCGATGATCTCGATCGCCTCATTGTCGCTCGCGCCCGTCTCCACCTTGCGCTTCACGAAGCCTTCCGGCGCGCGCACGAAGACGACCGTCTCGCCCTCGAAAGTGAGCAGCGCCGAGCGCGGCAGGCGCAGGCGCGCGCTCTTCTCCTCGAGGGTGATGCGCGCCGTCATCGCCGTGCCGGGACGAAGCGCGAAATCCGCATTGGCGAAAGACGCGACGGCGCGGCCCGAATGCGTCTCATGGTCGAGCAAGGGGCCGATGAAGACGATGCGGCCCTCCGCCTCCTCCTCGCCGTCATGCGAGAGGCGCACGCTCTGCCCCTCGCGCACGGAGGGAAGATCGGCGATGGCGACGGCGATATCGGCGAAGACGGTGGACAGATCGGCGACCACATAGATCTGCGCATCGCCGCCGACCGGCTGGCCGAGATCGGCGCGGCGCTCGATCACCTTGCCGGCGATGGGCGCGCGAATCTCCTTGCGGCGCAATTCGCCGACCGGCTGGCCGGCGAGAGCGGCGATCTCGCCTTCCGAGAGATCGAGCGCGGCGAGCTTCTGGCGCGCCAGCTCGACACGGAGCCGCGCCTCCTCATAGGCGCCGCGGGCTTTCAGAAAGCTCTGCTCGGCGGAAATCTTCTTGTCGAAGAGCCCCTTCTCGCGCTGGAACAAGGCCGATTGCAGATCGAGGCCCACTTTGGCGGCGAGATAGTCGCTCTTGGCGTCGGCGACCTCGCGGCTCTCTATGATAGCGATCACCTCGCCCTTCTCGACCGGATCGCCGAGCCTCTTGCGCAATTCGGCGACCGCGCCGACGACCTTGGCGGCGACGCGGCCGATGCGGTCGGGATCGACAGAGACGACGGCGGGCGCCGCCACATCGCGCGTCAGCACGCCCGAGGCGGCGGCGACCGTGGCGATCTTGGCGGCGGCGATCTGCTCGGCAGTCAGCTTGACGAGGCCATCGACGCCCTTGGCGTCGGCGCTCTCGGCGGCTTTCTCGCCAGCGCCGAGCAGAGCGCGAAACGGCGCGGAGATTTGCGGAAATAGCGAGCCGAGCATGGCGCTCGCCAGCAGCGCGGCGCAAAGGCGCGCCCGCCCTGAATTAGAAGAGTTCCAAACTGGAATGACGCTCGGCGGCCGCCCCCCCGCGTCGGCGGGAACGACATCGGACGCCGCCAGGCGGCGGAGGATATGGGCCAAGTCTCGCAGTCGCATCTCGAGACTTCTTTAACCCGTACGGCTGGCCGCGTCCACGCCAGAGCGCCGGAAAAACGGGCGCCTCGCCTGCTTCTCGAACAGCCAATGAAAAAAGCCCGACGCAAAGCGCCGGGCTCTTCTCCCCCCGATCTCGGAAGAGATCAGTATTTCGCGACCACCGGACCCGGCGCGCCGAACAGATTGAAGTGATAGTTCAGGCCGACGCGGACGGAGTGGAAGTGGTTCTCCACGCCGCGCTGGTTGACGAACAGCACCGGCGGGAAGCTCGGGGTTCCGATTGCATTGCCGCGCTCGAGCTCCGTGTAGAGATACTCGACCTTGGCCGACCAGTTCGGCAGGAAAGCCCATTCCACGCCGCCGCCGGCGGTCCAGCCGGTGCGCGTGCCGGACTCGGAGCCGAAGGCGGTGAAGCCGACGCCATCCGCATAGGAGAAGGTCGTCGAGCCCTGGCCATAGGCGAAGCCGCCCGTGCCATAGACCAGCAGGGTCGGCAGAACGGCGTAGCCGAGGCGGCCGCGAACCGTGCCGAACCAGTCGAGACGCTGATTCACGGTCACGCCGGACGGCAGCAGGCCGAAGCCGAAGCCGCCGGTGGAGCCCTTCAGATCGGCGCCCTGGAAATCGGCCTCGAGGCCGACCACGAAGCCCGTGCCGGCGAACTGATAATTATAACCGAGCTGGACGCCGCCGAGCACGCCATCGGCGTTGGAGGCGCCATAGGACCAGGCCGAAACCGGCAGCAGGCCGAAGGACGACAGGCCGCTGACATTGTTATTGTCGGTCCAGCCATAGCCGATGTTCACGCCGGCGTAGAGGCCGGTCCAGCTGAAGGCAGGAGCGGCCGGAGCGACGAAGGCGGGCGCGCCCTTCTGCGACGGAAGGTCGGCCGCGAAAGCCGGAGCGGCGGCGATGGCCAGCGCAATAGCGCCAACGGCGGAAAGAGTCTTCATAGGTCCCTCACTGGATCAGTGCGGCCGTCGCTCGTGTCCGTTGCGCCCCCCGACGCCGGAACCGAACGGCCGCTGGTGTTGCCGATCGAGCGTGATCTAGGCCCCGGCCCAAAGCGACGTCAACGCTGACATCGCCAATTTGCTTCGCCGCTGTTCCGATTTCATTATGATTGTGACAATTTCGTCACATTGAATACGCTCTTTCGAAATCTATGCTTGACATCTTCGAATGCGCAGATTCTCACTTAACCGAATCGCAATAAAATCTGTTTTTCTAAAATAATCAATATGATTGCATAAGCGCTGCTTCGCTCCTCCGCGACGGCGGCGCTGAGGCGACCGCCGAAGAACGACGAACGCCGTGGAGGCTCGAACAGCGAATGTGAACAAGCGTTTGAAGATAAGTCGCGGCGTGATGGAAGCATTGGAGATGACTATCTTGTTCCAGGCAGCGCGTTTCGCCATCCGAGAACGACTCTTCTTTCAATGATTTGCGCGCTGTCAGCCGCCGCGCCGCTCTCGCCGCAGCCGCTCCCAATAGTCGAGGCGCTTGGCGATCTCGCGCTCGAAGCCGCGCTCCACGGGCCGGTAGAAGCTCTGTCGGCCGAGCGCCTCCGGCCAATAATCCTGGCCAGAGAAAGCGTCCGGCTCGTCGTGATCGTAGCGATAGCCCTCGCCATAGCCTTCGCTCTTCATCAGCTTGGTCGGCGCGTTGAGGATGGTCTTGGGCGGCATGGGCGAGCCGCTCTCCTCGGCGAGGCGGCGGGCGGCCTTATAGGCGACGTATCCCGCGTTGGATTTGGGCGCGCTGGCCACATAGAGAACGGCCTGCGCGAGGGCCAGCTCGCCCTCCGGGCTGCCGAGAAAATCATAGGCGTCCTTGGCGGCGTTGGCGACGACCAGCGCCTGCGGATCGGCGAGGCCGATATCCTCCACCGCCATACGGACGATTCGCCTCGCCAGGAACAGCGGGTCCTCCCCGGCGACCAGCATTCGCGCGAAATAATAGAGCGCTGCGTCCGGGTCGGAGCCGCGCACGCATTTGTGCAGCGCGCTGATGAGATTGTAATGGCCCTCCTGCGCCTTGTCGTAGATGGGCGCGCGCCGCTGCACGATCTCGGCGAGCCGGGCGCGATCGAAGACCTCGCCCTCCCCCGCCGCGCGCCAGACATCCTCGGCGAGAGTCAGAGAGGCGCGTCCGTCGCCATCGGCCATCGCCACGAGAGCGGCGCGCGCGTCCGCGTCCAGCGGCAAGGGCTTGCCCTCGGCCTGCTCGGCGCGCTGCAGCAGCTTCTCGATCGCCTCGGCGCCCAGCGATTTGAAGGTCAGAACGCGGGCGCGCGACAAGAGCGCGGCGTTGAGCTCGAAGGAGGGGTTTTCCGTCGTCGCGCCGATCAGCGTGACCGAGCCATCCTCCATCACCGGCAGGAAGGAATCCTGCTGGCCGCGGTTGAAGCGGTGAATCTCGTCGACGAAGAGCAGCGTCCCCTGCCCCATGGCGCGGCGGGCGCGCGCGGCCTCGAAGGTCTTCTTCAAATCGGCGACGCCGGTGAAGATCGCCGATATTTGCACGAAGGCGAGATCGGTCTCATGGGCGAGGAGCCGCGCCACCGTCGTCTTGCCGGTGCCGGGCGGCCCCCAAAAGATCAGCGAGCCGATCGAGCCGGAACGGATCGCGCGCGTCAGCGCCCCGTCCGGGCCGACGAGATGGTCCTGGCCAGCGACCTCCTCCAGCCGCTGCGGACGCAGGCGGTCGGCCAGCGGATGCGGCGCATTGCGATCGAGCCCGGCGGCGGCGAACAAATCACTCATGGGACGCCTTTATAGCGGATCGCCGGCGAGCGCGCCCGACCCCGTCCGTTGTTCGTAGTTTCCGAACCTTTACCTTTGCCGGGGCTCGTTTAACCAGCGGTTAACCATTCCCAGGCTATTACGATTCTGTAAAATTCTACCGACCCCCCTGTTCTATCGTGGCGTCCTGGCGGCGTAGGAGCCCAACTTTCAAACACAGGTCGATCAGCATGCGCACTATCGCATTCGTCACGCAGAAGGGCGGCGCCGGAAAGAGCACGCTCGCCAGCAGCATCGCCGTCGCCGCCAGTAGCGCAGGCGAGCGCGTTTTCATTATCGATTTGGATCCGCTTCAATCATTGGTCAAATGGTCGAGGGCGCGTGAGGCGACCGACGTTCCGGTCGAGCATGTGCCGCCGGCCAAGCTCGGCAAGGCGCTGGCGGCGCTCGAGAAAAAGGGCGTGACCCTCGTCGTCATCGACGCGCCCGGCGCTGACAGCGAATATTCGGACGCCGCCATTCGCGTCGCCGATCTCTGCATCATCCCCGCGCGTCCCAATGTCTTCGACCTCTGGGCCTGCGAGCTGACCCGCGCCAGCATCAAGGACAAGAAGAAGGATTACGCCTTTCTTCTCAACCAATGCCCGCCCGCGCAGCAGAACGCCCGCGTCGACCAGGGCGCGCAAGCGCTGCAGTCGATCGGCGCGCTGCTCTCCCCCATGGTCTCGGCGCGCGTCGATTATCAGGAGGCGGCTCGCCTCGGCCTCGGCGTCTGCGAGCTCAATCCCGAAGGCGTCGCCGCCCAGGAGATGCGCGAATTGTGGCAGTCGGTGAAGCGCCGCCTCAAGAAAGGCTTCACGCCCGCGGCCGTCGCCAAGCCGGAGCCGAAGGCGGAAGCTCCCGCCAAGGTCGAGGCGAAGCCGGTGAAGGCGGAAGCCAAGGTCGAGGCCAAGGCGGAGGCGAAGCCTGCGGCCAAAGTCGCCGCCAAAGCGCCGGAGAAGGTCGCGCCCGCCGCCAAGGCGGAGAAGGTCGTGGCCAAGCAGGAGCAGCCCGCGGCGCGCAAGCAGGCCGCCGAGCCCGCCGCCGCCGAGAAAGCCAAGCCGCAGGCCAAGCCCGCGGTCAGGAAAGCGGCCTGACGCAAAAACGAACCGCGCGGTCGCCGCGCGGTTCCTCGCCGGAGAGTCAGCCGATCTCGATGATTTTGGCGCTGTGGTGGATCACCTCGACGCCATCGCCGACGCTCTTGCCGAGCAGCGCCTTGGCGAGCGGCGCGACATAGGGAATGAGCCCTTTGGCGGGATCGGCCTCGTCCTCGCCCACCAGACGAAAGCTCTGACGCTTGCCGGTCTCGTCCTCTATGACGATGCGATGGCCGAAGCGCGCCAGCTCGTGATCGGCGATCGGCCGCACGACCTCCGCCGTGGCCCGCCGCGCCGACCAATAGCGCAGATCGCGCGCCGCCAGCGCAACGGCGCCCTTGTCGTCCCGCGCCTGCGCCGCCTCCAGCTCGTCGTGCAGCCGCGCCAGCTCCGCCTCGATCATCGCGAGGCCCTCCGGCGTCACGAGATTGCGATGCGGGCTGATGGGACGATCGGGCAGCTCCTGGCGGAGCTCGTCGTCGTCCTGCTCTTTGGTGAAAGCGCTGCTCATATCATCACGTCCTGTTCGACGCCGCTGCGCGTCAGCCGATCTCGATCACCAGCCGGCCTCTGATCTTGCCGGCGACGATCGATCGCGCGCGCTGGAGCGCCTGCGCGAAAGGCGCCGTCTCCGTCATTCTGGCGAGCAATCCTTTGTCGAGATCGCGCGCCAGACGCTCCCAGCCCATGCGCCGCAAGGGCAGGCTGGGCCGAACGCTCTCGACGCCGATGAGCGAAACGCCGCGCAGGATGAAGGGCGCGACAGTCGTCGGCAGCTCCATTCCCTGCGCATTGCCGCAGGCCGCGACGACGCCGTCGATCGAGGTCTGCGCCAGAACATTGGCGAGCGTCACCGAGCCCACCGTATCGACGCCGCCAGCGAAACGCTGCTTTTGCAACGGTTTGCCGGGGGTGGAGAGCTCGGCGCGATCGACGATCTCCGACGCGCCCAGATCTTTCAGATAGGCTTCTTCCTCTGGACGTCCAGTGGATGCGACGACCCGCCATCCCAGCGCCGCCAGCAGCGCCACCGCCACGGAGCCGACGCCGCCCGCCGCGCCCGTCACCACCACCGGCCCGCGCGAGGGCTCGAGCCCCTGCCGCTCCAGGGCCATCACACAGAGCATGGCCGTGTAGCCGGCGCTGCCGATCGCCATCGCCTGCTCCGGCGTCAGCCCTTGCGGCAAATGCACCAGCCAATCGCCGCTGACGCGCGCACGCTGCGAGAAGCCGCCGTAATGCTGCTCGCCGAGCCCGCAGCCGCCGGCGATCACCTGCTCGCCCGGCCAGAAATCGGGGTGGCTCGAGCGCGTGACGACGCCCGCGAAATCGACGCCCGGAATCATCGGAAAGCGCCGCACCACCGGCGCCTTGCCGGTGACGGCGAGGCCGTCCTTGTAATTGACCGTGCTATGCGTGACCGCGACGTCGACGTCGCCCTCCATCAGATCGCCGTCGGCGAGCTGCGCATAATCGGCGCGATAGCCGGCCTCGTCCTTGTCGATGCGTATGGCGGTGAATGCGCTCACTGTATCCCCCTCTCTCGCCGGGACGCGACATGCGCGCCGCCATCCGTGCCTATACGTAAAACTCTATGTAAACGAAAGATTTCTGAAGCAGGACATTACCAAACATTAAGTTGCTTTTCGGCGGTCGAGAACGAATTGTGTGAGCGTCAAGTCCACCCATTCCCCCCAGGTGAACGCTCATGAAGAAACATCTCCTCGCCGCCGTCGCCGCGGTCGCTCTCACCCTTCCGCTCTCGGCTGGAGTCTTTGCCGAGCCGGCTCCCGGCGAGCATCAACACCACCAATTCTCGGCGGAGGATCACGCCGCCTTCACCGACGCCAAGGTCGCCGCTCTGAAGGCCGGATTGAAGCTCACTCCGGCCCAGGAGAAGAGCTGGCCGGCGGTGGAGACCGCGCTGCGCGACATCGCCAAGGCGCGCGCCGCCCGCTTCGCCGAGGCCAAGGACAAGATCAAGGAAATCCACGAGCATCGCAGCGTGATCGAAGGCCTGCAGTGGCGCTCCAAGGCGCTCGCGGCGAAAGCCGCCGAGACGGAGAAGCTCGCCGAGGCGGCCAAGCCGCTCTTCGACAGCCTGGACGACGCCCAGAAGCGCCGCTTCGCCGTTCTGCTGCATACGATCGCCAAAGGCCCGCATCACGGCCATGAATGGGGCGGTCCGCACGAAGGTCCCGAGCACGACTGACGCTTCCCGCGCGTCTAATCCTCTCTAAAAGCCTCCTCGACGCCCCGCATGGCAAGTCGCCTGCGGGGCGTTTTCGCGTCAATAGGCGCGCTCGACGCAGAAATCGACGACCTCGAGCAGCGCCGACTTCCACGGCGAGGCCGGGAAAATCTCCAGCGCGTCGCGCGCCATGGCGCCGTAGTGGCTCGCGCGATCGACCGTGTCCTTGATGGCGTCGTGCTTTTTCATCAGCGCGCAGGCGGCCTCGACGTCGCCGTCGTTGATCTCGCCCTTCTCCAGCGTGCGACGCCAGAATTCTCGCTCGGTCTCCGAGCCGCGACGGAAGGCGAGCACGACGGGAAGCGTGATCTTGCCCTCGCGGAAATCATCGCCGACATTCTTGCCGAGCTTGGAGGATTGTCCGCCGTAATCCAGCGCGTCGTCGATGAGCTGGAAGGCGATCCCGAGATTCATGCCATAGCTGCGGCAGGCCGCCTCGTCCGCCTTGGAGCGGCCAGTGAGCATGGGGCCGACCTCGGCCGCGGCGGCGAACAGCTCCGCCGTCTTGGACCGGATGACCGCCATATAAGCGTCTTCCGTCGTCTGCGTGTCCTTGGCGGCGTTGAGCTGGAGAATCTCGCCCTCGGCGATGACGGCGGCGGCCTGCGACACGACGGAGAGGCAGGAGAGCACGCCGGGCTCCACCATCATCTTGAAGGCGTGGCCGAGCAGAAAATCGCCGACCAGAACGCAGGTCTCATTGCCCCACAGCATTCGCGCGGCGATCTTGCCGCGGCGCATGTCGCTCTCGTCCACCACATCGTCGTGCAGCAGAGTGGCGGTGTGCATGAATTCGATGCCGGCGGCGAATTTGATATGGCCGTCGCCCTCATAGCCGCACATTCCGGCGGTGGCGAGCACGAGCATCGGCCGCAGGCGCTTGCCGCCCGCAGAGATGAGATGATTGGCGACCTCGGGGATGGTCGTCACGTCGGAGCCGGTGCGCTGCAGAATCAGCTGATTGACGCGCTGCAGGTCGGGGCCGATCAGAGAAAGGAGATTATCGAGGCCGGCGGACTTCTTTTCCTTTTCCTCCAGCGGTATGACGATGCCCACGTAGACCCCTTTGGCTTGACTCTGTCGAATGTGAAGGGAACTTAAGGCTTTGCAGCTCTCGCGGCAAGCCGGGATGCGCGCAGGCGCCTCCTGCGCCAAAAGCCTCGTCCGCCCCGCGGCTTGCCACGGCGCAGGCGGCTTCGTCTCTGCGCGCCGGCCTGCATGAGCGCGCCCGCCGCGCCGCGCGCCGACGCCTTTCTCGGCGGCAAATTGCGGCTGCTGCAACCCGCGCGCGGCCATAGGGTGGGAACGGACGCCATTCTGCTCGCCGCCGCCGCGCCGCGCGAGCCCGGCGGCCTTTTGCTCGACATAGGCGCCGGCGTCGGCGCGGTCGGCCTCATCGCCGCGCTGCGCGCGCCGCGGGCGACGATCGGCCTCGTCGAGATAGACGCTTTGTCCGCTTCGCTCGCGCGCGAGAATGTCGCGGCCAATGGCCTCGCAGAGCGCGCGCGCGTTTTCGAATGCGATGTCCTCTCCGCCGCCGCGCGCCGCGCCGCCGGGCTCGAGGGCGCGAACGCCGATCTGATCCTCACCAATCCGCCCTATCTGACGCTCGGCCGCGCGCGCGTCTCGCCCGATCCGCGACGCGCGCTCGCCCATGTGAGCGCGGGCGGGCTGGAGCCCTGGCTACGCGCTTGCGTCGCGCTGCTGCGCCCCGGCGGCGCGCTGGCGATGATCCATCGCGCCGACGCTCTGACCGATTGCCTCGCCAGCGTCGGCGCGCGGCTCGGCGGCCTCGCGATTTTGCCGATCGCGCCGCGCGAGGGCCAGGCCGCGACGCGCATTCTGCTGCGCGGCGTCAAAGGCTCGAAGGCGCCGCTGGCCCTCTACCCGCCGCTGGTTCTGCATGGCGCCGACGGCGGCTTCACGCCCGAAGCCGACGCGCTCCATCGCGGCGACGGCGAGCTGCCCTGGCCAGCCCCAGGCAATCACTAAGTATATCCCACAGATAGACTAATTGTTGCGGCATAGCTGAGACTGTGGCTATAATCTACGTATAACTACGCATATGCGCTGCTCTGCGCGCTAAAATCACTATAATCTAGTATGTTAGAGGCAAAAATGCAGCAAAAGCGGCTCGTCGGACGCAGCCCCTCGCTGGAGGCTTCCAAGCTCGTTCTCACTCTCCTTCTCGCGGCTTCCGCCTCGCGCGACGCCGCACTCGCCCAAGCGGCGCCCGAAAATGCGCAAATCGAGGACGTGCGGGTCGGCGCCGCGGTCAATGACGCGGGGCTGACGCGCCAGGAGGAGAAGGTCCTCGTCAAGACGCCGCGCTCGGGCGATTTCGTCGGCGGACAGAAGGCGCAGACCGAGCATTTGGAGCGGCTCTCGGACTTTTCCCAGCTCGTTCCCAATTACCGTCCGAACATCTCCAATCCGCAGACCTCCCGCCCCGCCATTCGCGGCGTCGGCCAGGGCGCGGGCACGGGCAATGGCTCGGAGAACGACACCGGCTTCATCATCGACAATGTGTTCTGGAAGGCGGTCGGCTTCCAATGGGCCGATTTCGTCGAGATCGAGAATTTCGAGCTCGGCCTCGGACCCCAGGGAACCGCGGGCGGCAAGAACACCACGGTCGGCAACATCATCGTGCGCACGCAGCTGCCCTCTTTCGAGCGCAAGGCGACATTCGAGACCTCCTTCGGCAATCACACGCATCTCATCGAGAAGCTGAATGTGACCGGGCCGATCATCGACGACAAGCTCGCCTATCGCGTCACCTTCTTCTACGACAAGGATCGGGGCTTCCTGAAAGACCAGGTGACGGGCGCCGGCATTTCCGATTCCAATCGGTGGGGCGCGCGCGGGCAATTATATTACGTCGGCGACGAGGTGACGGACCGGCTCATCTTCAGCTATGCGCGCTCGGCGGAATACAACAACAACAACAACGGCCCCTTCTCCAACTCGCTGCAGATTTTCGCCAATGGCACGATCGCGACCGATTATGCGACCACCGTGTTCCGGCGGCTCGGCAAGCAGATTCTGACCTTCGACCCCTATAAGCCCTATTACACGCATCTCGGCACGCTGGACTCGCGCACGATCACCGTCTCGAACGAATTGAACTGGCAGCTCGGCGAGAACACATTCACCTCGATCTCCGCCTGGGGCGAGTTCCGCCTGCTGCCCTACAACAACACCGGCAATCAGCTGATCGACATCAGCGACAGCCACACCAATCAATGGACCGATCAATATTTGCAGGAGTTTCGCCTCTCCTCACCCAAGGATCAGCCGCTCGAATGGACGGTCGGCCTCTTCGGCCTCTATGAGAAGGTCTTCAATTACAGCGAGACGGAATATGGCTCGGACGCCGCGCAATGGTTCGGGTCGCCGACGACGAGCAAGGGCCTGCTCTGGGGCGTCGATTACCACACGGACGGCAAGGCGCTGACGATCAACGGCGCCGCCTATGGACAGGCCACCTATCACGTCGATGAGCAGCTCGCGCTCACCTTCGGTCTGCGCAACGGCTATGAGGTGAAGGAAGGTTCGGATTTCGGCTGGATACAGCCCGGCTATCTCAGCGGCAATTTCACCTTGCAGCAATTGGCCAACGCCGTGCGCGGGGCGAGCTCGACACAGCAATTCTTCGACACCGGCGGAACGTCGAAGGGCGCCAATCTGCTGACCGGAATCTTCAATCCGTCCTATCGCTACAACGATAATATATTGGTCTACGGCCTCGTCGGACGCGGCGAGAAGGCGGCGGCCGTCAATTTCGCGGTTCCGATCTACGACTCGACCAACGCCTTCAAGGGATTTCAGCCGATCCTCACCAAGCGCGAGGTCTCCTGGGACTATGAGCTCGGCGCCAAGACCAATTGGCTCGACGGCAAGCTGATCGCCAATGTGAACTTCTACTGGAACGATCTCTATAATTTCCAGGCCAATCAGACGGACACGAACTATGTCGACTCGACCGGCTCGCCCATCCGCTCGACCTATCTCGGCTCCGTGCCTCATGTGCGGCTGAAGGGCGTCGAATTCACCGGGCGCTGGAATCCGATCGAGCGCTTGTGGATCAACGCCTCCGGCGCCTTCACCGAGGCGCGCTATGTGAGCTATCCCGACGCCGCGCCGCCGGCGGACTGGATTTGGACGACCAATATCAACGGGGTGAAGCCGCCGCTCACCATCTCGCGCTCGAACACACGTTGGGAGAATCTGCCGATATGGGCCTTCAACATCGGCGCGAATTACGAGCATCCGCTCGGCGCCGCCTTTGCCGAATGGGGCGAATGGGCCAAGCAGCCGGTCACTCTGTTCGGCTATGTCAATGCGAGCTGGACGGACAAGATTCTCTTTACCAGCCCGGTCGCGACCAATACGTATTGGCAGGCGCCCTTCACCATTCTCAACGCCGGCTTCGGATTGCGCAGCGATGACGAGCACTGGAGCATTTCATTCTGGGTGAAGAATCTGCTGGATCGCCGCGAGGTGACCAATACGACGACCTCCACCAACACCAGCGCCGCCAATAATAATAACGGCTGGTCGCCCGGCTCCTCGACAACGCCGGCGACGATGGCCTTCACCAATCAGCCGCGCAGCTTCGGCGGCAGCCTGCTGGTGAAGCTCTATTGAGCCGGCGCGGCGTCACGCCGCGAGATCGGCCACCACTGCGTCGAGCACGGGGAAACCCTCCGAGCTCACTCGGATGCGATCGTCGCGGGTCAGCTCCACGAGCCCGTCGCCGATCAGCTCGGCGACGCGCGACTGCGACAGCTTCTTGCCGGTGAGGGCGAAGAAGCGGGCCGGATCTATGCCCTCGCGCAGGCGCAGGCCCATCAGCAGAAACTCGTCGCCCTCCTGCTCCGCGGAGAGCAGATCGTCCTCGACGAGGCCATGGCCCTCCGTCTCGACGCAGGTGAGCCACATTTCCGGGTGCTTCTCGGTCGCCTGGGCGCGGCGGCCGCGCGGCGTGATGAGCCGCCCATGCGCGCCGGGGCCGACGCCGGCATATTCGCCATAGCGCCAATAGACGAGATTGTGCCGGCATTCCGAGCCGGGCCGCGCGTGGTTGGAGACCTCGTACGCCGGCAGGCCGGCGCGGGCGGTCACTTCCTGCGTGACGTCCCATAGCGCGCGCTGCGTGTCGACGTCCGGCAGATCGAGCTTGCCGGCGTCCGCCATGCGCTCGAACATCGTCTCCGGCTCTATGGTCAGCTGATAGAGCGAGACATGCTCCGTCACGCGCCCCAGAGCGAGCTCCAGCTCCTTGCGCCAGGCCGCCGGCGTCTGCTGCGGACGGGCGTAGATGAGATCGAAGGAGGTGCGCTCGAAAATCTTATTGGCGACATCGAGCGCTGCGAGCGCCTCCGCCACCGAATGCTGGCGGCCGAGCGCCCGCAATTCTATGTCGTTGAGCGCCTGCACGCCGAGCGAGGCGCGATTGACGCCGGCCGCCTTGAAGCTGCGGAAGCGCGAGGCCTCGACGCTGGTGGGGTTGGCCTCGAGCGTGACCTCGCAATCGGCGGCCATGGGCCAATGATCGGCGATCGCCCGGAGGATCGCCTCCAGCGTGGATGGGAGCATCAGCGAGGGCGTGCCGCCGCCGAAGAACACCGAGCGCACCTCGCGTCCCGGCGCCAGAGCGGCGCGATGGGCGATCTCCGTGCGGAAAGCGTCCACAAAGCGATCTTCATCCACCTCGCCCTTGCGGACGTGGCTGTTGAAGTCGCAATAGGGGCACTTCGACAGGCAGAACGGCCAGTGCACATAGACGCCGAAGCCCGGGTCGAACGCGTTTCGAATCGTCGCAGCCATGGGGGCTTTATGCCACGCCAGGCCGAGAAGGTCACGCTGCTGAAACGCGGCCGGAGGCTTTGCCGGAACGAATGGTTTCGCATTGCCGCATTGAAAGGCGCGAAAGCGGCGTTAATTGCCGCTTCGCGGGACGTCCCGCTCGAGATGCCGCGCCCCACATGACCTATTTCCTCAGCTTTTACGGAATTTGGCTCGTCAGCGCCTTTCTCGTCGGCGCCCTCTCCGGCCTCGCCAGCCTGCGCCGCGCGGACGACGACCCCTCTCTGCTGCGCGAGGGAGACTTTCTGCTCGCGTTGACGCTATGCCTCGGCGCCATTCTCGCGAAGGCCGCGCTCGGCCGCGTCGCGCTCTATCTCGAGGGCGCATTCGCGCTCTACATCGCCTTTCTGGCCGGGATCGGCGCTGTGGCGCTGTGGTCGGGGCCGATCGCGCGCGATCATATCGGCTGGCGCGTCGGCGCCGGCGTGGTCGCCGTCATCGCCATTCTCGCCAATAGCGAGGCGGCCGTGAGCCTCGAGGATGCGCTCGGGCATCGTCTCGGCTCGCTGGTGCAGCGGGAGGGCGGCGATCCTCTGAATTTCGAGGTCAGCGGCCGCGACGTCTTCTTGCCCGCCGACGCTTCCGGCCACAGGGCTCTGGCCGAGCGGCTGGCGAGCGCCGCCGGCGTGCGAACGGTCTGGCGCGTCGACTCCCTCTCGCCGGAGGCCGCCGCCCAGCGCGAGGAGGCGCTCGCCGCCGTCGCCGCCGAGCAGGACGCTCATCGCGCCGCCGCGGCCGCCTGGGCCGAGCGCGAGCAGGAGCGCGTCGCCGCCGCCGCGGCCGCGCGGCCCCCGACGGTCGCGGCGCCGCCTCTCCCCAAGAAAGGCCGCAAGGAGAAACTTGCCGAAGGCCGTACGGCCGAGCGCTCCGCGCCCCCCGCCGAGCCGTCTCCGCCGCCCGCCGCGCTGGTTTGGAACAGCCCCAATGACCCGACGCTGCCGGCGCCGGAAGGGCCGAGCCTGCCGGCGCCCGCGACCGCCGAGGAAAGCTCGCCCTGTCGCACGGCGCTGGCGGCGCTCGCAGCCTCGGAGAAAATCCGCTTCTCGGCCAAGAGCGTCGCGCTCGGCGCCGGAGCGGAGAAATTCCTCGCGCGTCTCGCCGGCGCGCTGAAGCAATGCCCGGATGCGGCGCTCGAGCTGCGCGGCCATTCGGACTCTGTCGGCTCGCCCGAGGACAAGCGCGATTTGTCGCAGCGCCGCGCTCGCGCGGTCTTCGACTATCTGCGCCGCATCGGCGTCTCCCGCGAGCGGCTGACCAGCGCCGGCGTCGGCGACGAGCAGCCCATCATTGCGGGCGACGATCCGGCGAGCCGGGCGGAGAATCGGCGGGTGGAGATTTTATTGCGCTGAAGCGCGCGTCCTTCACGAAGCCCCCGCCCGCCGCAGCGCGCAGGGGCTTTTCCATGTCAGGCGAGGCAGGCGCGCGCCAGCGCCTGAAAGGCGCGAGCGCGATGCGACAGCGCGCGCGAGCCGTCGCCCGGCAGCGCGTGCTTTTCGGCCGACATCATCTCGCCGAAGGTGCGATCCAATCCGTCCGGCAGAAAGATCGGATCATAGCCGAAGCCCTTCTCGCCGCGCGGCGGAAACACCAGCACGCCATCGACGCGACCCTCGAACTCTTCCGTATGGCCGTCCGGCCAGACGATGGCGAGCGCGCAGATGAAATGCGCGGCGAAAGGCGCCGTCGCGCCGCGCTCATTCAGCTCGCGCTCGACGCGGCGGATGGCGGCGGCGAAATCGCGATTATCGCCGCCCCAGCGCGCCGAATAGACGCCCGGCGCGCCATCCAGCGCATCGACGCAGAGACCGGAGTCGTCGGCGAAGGCCGGCAGGCCGGTCGCCGCGCAGGAGGCGCGCGCTTTCAAAAGCGCATTGCCGGCGAAGGTCGTCTCCGTCTCCTCCGGCTCGGCAACGCCGAGCTCGCCGGCGGAGACGGCGTCGACGCCATGCGGATCGAGCAGCTGGCGCAGCTCCCAGAGCTTGCCGGGATTATGCGTCGCGATGACGAGACGACCTTCGATTCTGCGCGTCACGCCAGCGCCGCCTTCTGCAATTGCACGAGCTTCTCAATGCCGCCACGCGCCAGCGTCAGCATGGAGCCGAGATTGTCCTCGGAGAAGACGGCGACTTCCGCCGTCGCCTGCACCTCGACGAGCCCGCCCGAGCCGGTGATGACGAAATTGGCGTCGGTCTCGGCGGTCGAGTCCTCCGTGTAATCGAGATCGATCACCGGAGCGCCGTTGCAGACGCCGCAGGAGACGGCGGCGACATGATCGCGCAACGGATTGTCCTTGATGATGGAGCGCGAGCGCATCCATTGGAAGCAATCATGCAGCGCCAGCCAGGCGCCGGTGATGGAGGCCGTGCGCGTGCCGCCGTCCGCCTGGATGACGTCGCAATCGACGACGATCTGACGCTCGCCGAGCGCCGGCAAATTGGTGACGGCGCGCAGCGAGCGGCCGATGAGGCGCTGAATCTCCTGCGTGCGGCCGGAGGGCTTGCCGGATGTCGACTCGCGGCGCGTGCGCGTATGGGTGGCGCGCGGCAGCATGGCGTATTCCGCCGTCACCCAGCCCCGCCCCTGCCCGCGCAGCCACGGCGGCGGCTTGTCCTCGAGCGTCGCGGCGCATAGGACATGCGTGTTGCCGAATTTGACGAGGCACGAGCCCTCGGCGTAGCGGGCGACGCCCCGTTCGAAACTGACGGGACGCATTTCGTCTGGCGCGCGTTTGCTCGGCCGCATGAAGGCTCCTTGCTAGAGAAGCGGCCTTACTAACGCGGTTCGGCCGCGAGTGGAAGCCGGGCGGGCCGCCCGCCCACGGCGGCAGGCGGTCAGGTTCTGCTGTATTTCTCGAAGAGACGATCGGCGTTGGACCAGCCGGCCGCCGCCATGACGATCTTGACGTAATCGGCCGCTTTCGCGCCGAGATCCATCTGATAGGCATGCTCGAACATGTCGAGCACGAAGATCGGATCGCCGCCCGCCAGACATTGCGTATGATCGTTCGCCCAGCTGTTGACCAGCCGCCCGCCATGCTTGTCATAGGACAGAACCACCCAGCCGGAGCCGCCGCCGAGCGCCTTTCCCATGGCGACGAATTCGGCGCGCCAGCGATCGAAGGAGCCGAAATCACGATCGAGCGCCGCGGCGAGCGCCGCCCCCGGCTTGCCCGAAGCGCCGAGCCCGGCGAAATAGACTTCGTGCAGGATCATCGAGTTGGCGGCGATCAGCTCTTCGCGCTTCAGCCCGTTGATCTGAAATCCAGGGGCTTTGTCGAAATCGAGGCCAGAGAGCTGATCGAGGATCGCGTTCAACCGCTTCACCGCGCCGATGTAATTATTTTCGTAATGCGAGACGAGAATCTTCTCCGACATTCCTTCGACGCGCTGAGGATCGAAGGCCATCGGCTTCGGCTGATGGACGACGGCGGCGCGCTTCGCCGCGGCGGCTTGCTCCTCGGCGCGCGCCGCGCCGGCGGCCAATGCGACGCTGGTCGTCGCCGCCGCGCCCAGAAACTGTCTGCGATGAAAATTTTGCGTCACGCTCAGCCTCCTCGAACCGACGATCTTTCATTCTCCGCGCGCCAGAGCGAATTTGCTCCGAATGACTTTCGGCCGCTTCGCGAACGGAGGTTGAGATCGCGCCAAAGTGAATTATCGCATAATTGAGCGCAGGAACGACCGATTTCTCGCCGCCGCGTCGGATTACGAAAATCGCCTATGGAGGCCTCGGAGAAATGACGAAACGCCCGCCCGACGAGATCGCCGACGCCTTTGATTTCCAAGCGAAGGCGTGCCGCCATCTCGCCTCGCCCTTCACCGCCGCGCTCTGCGAGACGCTCGCCGCCGGGCTCGACGAGCGCAGCGCCTTCGGCCGCAGAATCTCCTCTTGGGGTCCGCGCGCCAAGGCCGATGCGCTAGCGCTGCGCGCTTGCGGCGCGCTGCATTTTCTGGCGCGATCGGGAAAAGCGCCGGAGCTCGCCGCCGCCTATCCGCCCCATGCGCTCGACGAAGCGCGGCTCGCGCGCGAGATCGCCCACGCGATAGAGGCCCATGATGATTTTTTGGCGGGCTTTCTCGATCGCCCGCCGCAGACCAATGAAACAGGGCGCTCCAGCGTCATTCTCGGCGGCGCGCTGATCGTCGCCGCGGCGACGGGCCTGCCGCTGGAGACGTTCGAGATCGGCGCCAGCGCCGGCCTCAATCTGCATTTCGATCGCTATGGATATGATCTGCGCGTCGGCGCTTTCGGCGATCCCGCCGCGTCTCTTCGCCTCGCCTGTGATTGGCGCGGCGCGGCGCCGTCGCTCGACGCGCCTCTGAATATCGTTTCGCGCGCCGGCTGCGACGTCGATCCGCTCGATCCCGGCGACGCCGAGCATCGCGCGCGGCTGCTCGCCTATGTCTGGCCGGATCAGGACGCACGTCTCGCGCGCATGGAGACAGCGCTCGCCCTCGCCGCTCTGCATCGCGAGCGCGTCGCGCGCGCCGACGCCGGCGATTGGCTCACGGCGCGGCTCGTCGCTCCGCCTCTCCCCAAGGTCGCGCGCTTCGTCTATCACACCGTCGTCTGGCAATATTTGCCGCTCGAGACCAAGCGCCGCGCCACGGCCGCTCTCGAGGCGGCGGGCGCCGCAGCGAGCCATGAGGCGCCGCTGGCGCGGCTGCAAATGGAAGCCGACGGAGATACGCGCTCCGCAGCTCTCACGCTGACGCTCTGGCCGGGCGGCGAGAGCCTTGCGCTCGGCCGCGCCGATTTCCACGGTCGCTGGATCGAGTGGAGCGGCGCCGGCTCGCCTCGCCTCGCTTAGCTCGCGGCTCCCGCGCATCTATGCGGCGCTGCAGCGCTTTTCAGCGCTTGCGCGGCGACCCATGTGGTGGGAGCATCAACCTCGACGGAGCCGACAAGGTTTCCACTCGCCGGCGCCGGGAACGGGAGCGGGACATGAGTGAAACGAGAACGTCCGGCGCGGCGCGAGCCGAAGGCGCGCGACTGATCGCGCTTGTCGGCCCTTTTCAGAGCGGCAAGACCAGCCTCTTCGAATGCCTGCTCGCGCGCTGCGGCGCCGTGCAGCGGCAAGGGCTGGTGCGCGACGGCTCCACCATCGGCGACGCCTCGCCGGAAGCGCGCGCCCATGCGATGAGCGTCGAATGCAACATCGGCCGCGCCGATTATCTCGGCGATCGCTACACTTTCGTCGATTGTCCCGGCTCGGTCGAATTCGCGCATGAGCAACGCCGCGTCCTCGCCGTCGCCGACGCCGCCATCGTCGTCGCCGAATCCGATCCGCGCAAGCTGCCCGCCTTGCAGCTCGCGCTGCGCGCGGTGGAAGAGGCACGCGTACCGCATTTTCTGTTCCTCAACAAGATCGACTCCGCCACCGGCAATCTGCGCGACTCGCTCGCCCTGCTGCAATCGGCCTCGCGCACGCCGCTGCTGCTGCGGCAAATCCCGCTCTGGAACAATGGCATCGCCGTCGGCTTCATCGATCTCGCGCTGGAGCGCGCCTATGTCTATCGCGAGCACGCCCCCTCCGAGGTCGTCGCAATGCAAGATGGCGACGCCGTACTGGAGAAGGAAGCGCGCTATTCCATGCTGGAGCGGCTCGCCGATTACGACGACACGCTGATGGAGGAATTGCTCAGCGACATTGAGCCGCCGCGCGACCAGATTTTCGACGATCTCGCCAAGGAGCTGCGCTTCGGCCATGTCGCGCCCGTGTTCATCGGCTCGGCGGAGCGCGGCGCTGGCGTGACGCGGCTGCTGAAAGCCTTGCGCCACGAGGCGCCGAGCGTCGCCGCGACCAGAGCGCGGCTCGGCGTCGCCGATTCCGGCCCCGCCCTCGCCCATGTGTTCCGCTCCATCCATACGCCGCATGGCGGCAAGCTGTCGCTAGCGCGCGTGCTGCGCGGCTCCTTCTCGGACGGTCAGACGGTGATCGGCTCGTCCGGCGCGGAGGAGAAGATCAACGGCGTCTCCTCCCTGCTCGGCGCCACGGCGACGCGCCAGGCCACGGCCGAGGCGGGCGAGACCGTGGCTTTCGGCCGGCTCGACGGGATCGCCGCCGGCGAGGCGCTGCAGGACGCCCGCGCCGGCGCGCCGCCCGCCCCGGCGCCGCTGGCCGCGCCGCGCCCTGTCTATGCGCTGGCGCTGTCGGTCGGCGATCGCAAGGACGAGATGCGCCTCGCCGCCGCGCTCGCCAAGCTCATCGACGAGGACCCTTCGCTCGTCTTCCTGCATGACCAAGCGCTCGGCGAGATGAAGCTGCTCGGCCAGGGCGAGATGCATATTCGTGTCGCTTTGGAACGCCTCGCCACGCGCTTTGGCGTGACCGTCTCCACTCACGCTCCCGCCATCGGCTATAAGGAGACGATCCGCCATCCGGTGAGCGTGCGCGGCCGCCACAAGAAACAGTCCGGCGGCCATGGGCAATTCGGCGATGTGGTGCTGGAAGTGGCGCCGCGCGGACGCGGCGAAGGCTTCGCTTTCGCCGAGCGCGTCCATGGCGGCACTGTGCCAAAACAATACTTCTCTTCGGTCGAGTCCGGCTGCCGGGACGCTTTGGCGCGCGGACCGCTCGGTTTTCCCGTCGTCGATGTGGAGGCTGTGCTGGTCGACGGCTCCTATCATAGCGTCGATTCCTCCGACATGGCCTTCCGCACGGCGGCGCGCATCGGCATGATCGAGGCGCTGGGCCGAGCGGAGCCGGTTCTGCTCGAGCCCATGCTCTCCGTGGCGATATTCGCGCCGAGCGAGGCCGTCTCTCGCGCGACGGGCATTGTCTCGGCGCGGCGCGGACAGATATTGGGATTTGGGCCGCGCCCGGGATGGGAAGGCTGGGACGAGCTCGACGCGCTCATCCCGGAGGCGGAGATCGGCGATCTCATCGTCGAGCTGCGCTCGGCCACATCGGGCGCCGGATTCTTCGAGGCGACGTTCGATCATCTGACCGAGGTGGTCGGACGTCAGGCGCATGAGGTCGTCGCCGCGCGCAGCGCCGCCAGCCACTGAGCGCAGCCATCGTGAATGGCGAAGCTTCGGCTCGTTTCGGGACGGTCGCCTGTGGCGCAGTTCTTGATCGGCACAGGTGACGACGAAACATTGTCCCATTTTGGCAATGTTCGCATTTGGTCCCATCCGATTGGCGGATCGAAGGCGCGCGGGCGCGTCCCGCAGACCGGAGATGGCGGCGGCACATACTGGAATGAATAGATGCAGGCTGAGACCGCGACGGAATTCGTGACTCTACGGTCGCGGAGCGAGCGGCTGTCGCGCCCCTCTGGCATAGAGGGCGCCGGAGAAATGCCTTGGGGCACGCATTTCTGCCAATTCTTCGATGATGTCGACGATCTGCTCGACATCGTCGCCCCCTATTTCGCGGCGGGCCTCGCCGCCAATGAGCGCTGCATATGGATCGCCTCGCCGCCGCTGACCGTTGCGGCCGCCAAGGCGCGCCTCGCGACTCTGGTTCCCGATCTCGAGGCCGATCTCGCGGCGGGCAGAATCGACATTCTGCCGCCCGAGGAATGGTATCTGCGCAATGACCGGCTGGACGGCGGCCGCCTGCTGGACGATTGGCGCTCGGCCCATGACGCGGCGCTGCGGGCCGGCTTCGACGGATTGCGCGCCAGCGGCAATGTCTTCGACATCGACGCCTCGGACTGGTCGATCTTCATGACCTATGAGACCGGGCTCGCCGCCATGCACGGCTCGGTGCGCATGCTGACGCTCTGCTCCTATTCTCTGAATCTGATCGGCGCGCCGGAGATCGTCGAGGTGATCGCCCGGCATGAATTCGCGCTGATCCGCCGCGGCGGCCGGTGGGAGACGATCAAGAGCCTCGACTATGAGCGCGCGCGCAAGGCGCTGCGGCAGAGCGAGGAGCATTTTCGCCTGCTGGCCGAAGGCGCGCCGGCCTCGGCGATCTTCTCGCTGGACCGGCAGGAGCGCATCGTCGCCTGGAGCGAGGCGGCCGAACGCATCACCGGCTGGAGCCGCGACGAGATTTTGGGGCGCCGCCTGTCGATCCTTCAATCCTCCGACACGCAAGAGGAGCTCGGCGCTCTCGTGGCGCAGGGCGTCGTCAAGCGCCATGAGCCGCGCCGGCGCCGGGACGGCTCGGTCTTTCCCGCCGAGGAGCTGATCGCGCCGCTGCGCGACGATTCCGACAATCTCTACGGCTATGCGGTAATGCTCAGCGATCTCAGCGAGCGCTCGCGCGCCGAGCAGGAGCGCCGCGCGAGCGAGGCGCGCCTTCGCGCGATCGTCGAAGGCGCGGTCGACGCGATCGTCATCATCGACGGCGAAGGCCTCATTCACGCTATCAATTCCGCGGCGACGCGGCTCTTCGGCCATGAGGCGGCGGAAGCGATCGGGCGTCCGGTCGATATTCTGTTCCCGGAGCCCTTCCACGACCCTCGCTTCGCGACGCTGGGCGCAGACGGGGCGGCGCCCACGGCGGCGGAGCCAGAGCGGATCGGCCGCCACAAGGATGGCTCGCTATTTCCGCTGGAGCTCTCCGTCAGCGAGGCGGGGCATGACGGCGAGCGGCTGCTCGTGCTGTTCCTGCGCGATCTCACCGAACGCCGGCGGGCCGAGGCGCAGATGCGCAAGCTCCGCTCCGACAGGCTCGATCTGATGGCGCAAATGGCGGCGAATGTCGCGCATGAGATCAATCAGCCGCTCTCGGCGATCTCCACCTATCTCAGCGCCGCGCGCCGCGTGCTGAGACGCGCCGAGTCCGCGAGCGCCGATCTCGAGCCGATCCTCGACAGCGCCGTCGCGCAAGTGACGCGCGCGGCGCAGATCATCAGCCATTTGCGCGGCTTCGTGACGCGCGCCGAGCCGGACAAGACTCAGCAGCGGCTGCACGACATCATCCGCGACGCCTGCGCCTTCACCGACATGGCGCGCAATCATGTCAAGGTCGTCACCACGCTCGATCTCGCGGCGGAGGATGACGCGGTGATCGTCGATCGCGTGCAGATTCGTCAGGTGCTGGTCAATCTGAAGCGCAATGCGCTGGAGGCGATGCAGGGCGCCGAGAAGCGCGAGCTCGTCATCTCCACCCGGCTCGACGAGAGCGGCATGATCCGCACCGATATCGTCGACACGGGCGCGGGCCTCGCCGAGGAAATGGCGAATGAGCTGTTCGAGCCCTTCACCTCGACAAAGAAGCATGGTCTCGGCGTCGGCCTCGCGGTCTCACGCGCGATCGTGGAGGCGCATTACGGGAAGCTGTGGGCGGAGCAGAACCCCGGCGGCGGCGCGCGTCTGAGCTTCACCCTGCCGCTGGCCGACGATCGGCTGGAGGAGCCGGACGAAGAGTGATCGGGCCACAGACGGAAAACGCCCCGAGCCTCCCATCCTCGCCTTCTCCCCGCCTGCGGGGAGAAGGAAGAAGACGAAAACGGCGCGAGGCGATTCGCAAGACGAGCTGGAACGCTCCGGTCAGGTCAGATACTGGCCGCCATTGATGGTCAGCGTCGAGCCGGTGATGAAGCCGGCGTCGTCCGAGGCGAGGAACACCACGGCGCGGGCGATCTCCTCCGGCTCGCCGAGGCGGCCGACGGCGATGTAAGGAATGATGTGCTTGTCGAGCACGTCCTGCGGCACGGCCTTCACCATCTCCGTGGCGATATAGCCGGGCGCGATGGCGTTGACGGTGATGCCCTTGGAAGCGCTCTCCTGCGCCAGCGCCTTGACGAAGCCGATGTCGCCGGCCTTGGAGGCGGAATAGTTCGTCTGGCCGGCCTGGCCCTTCTGGCCGTTGATCGACGAGATGACGATGATGCGGCCAAAACCGCGGTCACGCATGCCGTTGATGACGGGGCGGGTGACGTTGAACAGCGAGTTGAGGTTGGTGTTGATCACCGCCTGCCACTGCGCCAGCTCCATCTTGTGGAACAGACGGTCCTTGGTGATGCCGGCGTTGTTCACGAGCACATCGACCGCGCCCAGATCCTTCTCGATCTGCGCGATGGCGGCGGCGCTGGCTTCATAGTCCGACACGTCGAACTTATAGACCGGAATGCCGGTGTCCGCCTTGAACTTGTTCGCCGCCTCGTCATTGCCGGCGTAAGTCGCGGCGACATTATAGCCGGCCGCCTTCAAAGCCTTGGAAATCGCCTCGCCGATGCCGCGCGTGCCGCCCGTCACAACCGCTGTTCTGCCCACCTCGTCCTCCTTCATCGAATTTTTGGAAAACCGGACCGCGAGCCTTCAGGCTCGCGGCCCATGATGCGAGCCCGAAGGCTCGCGGTCTTTTTTTATATTTAGCGCTCGATCGTCAGGGCGACGCCCATGCCGCCGCCGATGCAGAGCGTGGCGAGGCCACGCTTGCCGCCGCGGCGTCCGAGCTCATAGAGCAGCGTCGTCAGAATGCGCGCGCCCGAGGCGCCGATCGGATGGCCGATGGCGATGGCGCCGCCATTGACGTTGACGATCGACGGATCCCAGCCGAGGTCCTTGTTCACGGCGAGAGCCTGCGCGGCGAAAGCCTCATTGGCCTCGACGAGATCGAGGTCGGAGATCTTCCAGCCGGCCTTCTCCAGCGCCTTGCGCGAGGCCGGGATCGGGCCGGAGCCCATGATCGACGGATCGACGCCGGCGGTCGCCCAGGAGGCGATGCGGGCGAGCGGCGTGAGGCCGCGCTTGGCCGCTTCCGCCGCCGTCATGATGACGAGCGCCGCCGCGCCGTCATTGAGGCCGGAGGCGTTGGCCGCCGTCACCGTGCCGTCCTTCGTGAAGGCCGGTTTCAGCTTGGCGACGCCCTCGAGCGTCACGCCATGCTTGATGTATTCGTCCTGATCGACGATCACGTCGCCCTTGCGGGTCGAGACGGTGAAGGGGACGATCTCGTCCTTGAACTTGCCGGCCTTCTGCGCCGCCTCGGCCTTGTTCTGCGAGGCGACGGCGAAAGCGTCCTGCTCGGCGCGGCTGATCTGCCACTTGGCAGCGACGTTCTCGGCCGTGATGCCCATGTGGTAATTATTGAAGGCGTCGGTGAGGCCGTCGACGATCATCGTGTCGACGAACTTCACATCGCCCATCTTGGTGCCGGCGCGCATGTGAGCCGAGTGCTGCGACAGCGACATGGACTCCTGGCCGCCGGCGACGATGATGCTCGCGTCGCCCGACTGAATCTGCTGCGCGGCGAGCGCCACGGCGCGCAGGCCCGAGCCGCACACTTGATTGATGCCGAAAGCGGTCTTGTCCTGCGGCACGCCCGCCTTGATGGCGGCCTGACGCGCCGGGTTCTGTCCCTGCGCGGCGCCCAGCACCTGGCCCAGGATGACCTCGTCGACGTCGGCGGCCTCCAATTTGGCGCGCTCGATAGCGGCCTTGACAGCGACCGCGCCCAATTCATGGGCGGGCGTTGAACCGAAAGCTCCGTTGAACGATCCCACAGCTGTGCGCGCCGCGGAAACGATCACGATCTCCGTCGTCATATCGTTCTCCTGATTGGTCGGGCTGGCGCCGGCGGACGCCGCTCGCGCACGTTGAGCATTTTGAGTCGCGGCTCGTCAAGCGCCGGACGCGCGCATCGTTGACGCGGCGCGTCAATTCTTCGGGCGACCGAGGCCGAATTGAAGGAAGCGCAGCGTCGCGAGGCCGGCGCGCGCGGCGCAGGCGGGACGAAAGCCGCGCAGCCGTCCGACAGAGCCGCGCATGAGCCTCTCGCCCGAAATAGCCGATGGCGCGGCCGGCCGCCCCCTGCGCATGGGCGGCGAGAGGCCGCGGCCTCCGCTCCGACCGTCTCGCACGCGCTGTTCCAAATGCGCGCTCTGATGGCGAGCGGGATCGCTGCGCAGTTTCCGGGCGTGGCTCAGTTGCCTACCTGATCCCTACTCCTTCAGGCGATGCTGAGACCTACCCGAACCGTCCATTTCGGTCGGCTGCGCCATTCTCGTCGGCCGAGTCGATCGATACGGAGGGGCGACCGAAAACGACCTTTCGTCGGGCCGGCTCGGACGGCCGCTTCGAGCTTCTCGCGAGGTGAGGCATTTTTTTGCGCGCCCTCGGCGTTTTTTTTAAAAAATTGCGCCGGAGATCGATGAGCGCGACAATCGCGCCTCGTCCAGCCTCACGGTTCGAGCGTCACGCCCTAGATTCGGGGCAGGCTCGCCCCGGATTTCATCAATGTCTCAGCAAAACCCGTCTCGGCCGAAACGCGCTTGGCCGTTCTTCCCCTCCCTGCCGCAGGCCGTGCTGCGCTACGACATAGCGGCCGGGCTGACGCTGGCGGCCATCGCCATACCGGAGCAGATGGCGACGGCGCGGCTCGCCGGCTTTCCGCCGCAGATCGGCTTCTTCGCCTTTCTCGCCGGCTCGCTCGCCTTCGCGGCGTTCGGCTCCAGCCGCTTCCTCTCCTCCGGCGCGGATTCGACGATCGCGCCGATCTTCGCCGGCGCTCTCGCGCTGCTGGCGACGCGCGGCTCGCCGCAATTCATGGCGCTCGCCTCCTTTCTCGCTCTGCTGGTCGGCGGCATACTCGCGCTCGGCTTTCTGCTGCGCGCCGGCTGGGTCGCAGATCTTCTCTCCGTTCCGGTGACGACAGGCTTTCTCGCCGGCATCTCCATTCACATCTTCATCTCGCAGCTGCCCGCGCTCATCGGCCTGCCGAGCGTCGAAGGCAGTGAATTCTATCGCGTCGCCGAAATGGCGAAGCATTGGCGCGAGGCCAATCCCGCGGCCATCGCCATCGGCCTCGGCGCGCTCACGACCATTGTCATCGGCGAGAAGATCAGCCCCAAGCTGCCGGCCGCGCTCATCGCGCTCGCCGGCGCCGCTTTCGCGGTGCGCTATTTCCATCTCGAGGAAAGCGGCGTCGCCGTGCTCGGCAAGGTCTCGGCGGAATTTCCGCACCCGCGCTTTCCCGAGATCGCGCCCGCCGATCTTCCCCATATCGTCGGCCTCGCCATCATCATCTCGGTCGTCATCATGGTGCAGACGGCGGCGACCTCACGCTCCTTTCCCAATGAGGAGGGCCGCGCGCCGGATGTCGATCGCGATTATCTCGGCGTCGGCGCAGGCTGTCTGCTGGCGGGGCTGGTCGGCGCCTTCGCCGTCGACGCCTCGCCGCCGCGCACGGCGATTGTTACGGCGACAGGCGGGCGCTCGCAGCTCGCGTCGATCGTCGCGGCGCTGGTCATAGCGGCGCTGATGCTGTTCGGCGCCTCCTTGCTCGAGCATGTGCCCAACGCCGCGCTCGCCGGCGTGCTGATGTTCATCGCCGCGCGCATTTTCCGCCTGCATGTGATGCGCGACATTTATTCCAAGACACATGGCGAGTTCGCGCTCGTCGCGCTGACCATGGCGGCCGTCGTCGCGCTGCCGGTGCAGACGGGCGTGTCGCTCTCAATTCTCGCGTCGCTGCTGCATGGCGTGTGGACGACGACGCGCTCGCGGCTCATCACTTTCGCGCGCCTGCCGGGAAGCTCGGTGTGGTGGCCTTGCGCATCCAGCTCCAACGAATCTCGAGGAGAGCGCCTCGAGGGCGTGCTGGTGACTGCCTTTCAAGCGCCGCTGTCTTTTCTCAACGCCTATGGCTTCCAGAGCGATTTGCGCGAGGCGATCGAGGAGAAGCCGAAGCTCGTCGTGCTGGAGGCGAGCAATATCGTCGAGATCGACTATACGGCGGCGCGCATATTGCGGCAGGCGATCGAGGATTGCCGCGCTGCGGGCGCGGATTTCGCCATAGCGCGGTTGGAATCCGTGCGCGCGCATGAGGCGCTGACGCGCTTCGGCGTGATGGAGACTCTCGGCGAAGGCCGCTTGTTTCGCAGCGTCGACGAAGCGACGAAAGCGCTCGCGCCCGACGCCCTCGCCTCGAAGATCGAGGCTCCCGCGCTCGTCGCGCGCAGGAGCCGCGCCTTCAGGCCGCCTTCTGCTTCGGCGTGATGAGCTTGCGGTTCGCCAGCACTTCGGCGATCTGCACCGCATTCAGCGCCGCGCCCTTGCGCAGATTGTCGGAGACGCACCACAAAACGAGGCCATTCTCCACGGTCGGATCGTCGCGAATGCGCGAGATATAGGTCGCGTCCTCGCCGGCGGCCTCATGCGGCGTGATGTAGCCGCCGGGCTCGTGCTTATCGATGACGAGCACGCCGGGCGCCTCGCGCAGAATATTGCGCGCATCCTCCGGCGACAGCGGATTCTCGAACTCGATATTGATCGCCTCGCTATGGCCGATGAACACCGGCACGCGCACGCAAGTGGCGACGAGCTTGATCTTGGGGTCCAAAATCTTCTTCGTCTCCACCACCATCTTCCACTCTTCCTTGGTGAAGCCGTCCTCCATGAAGACGTCGATCTGCGGAATGAGGTTGAAGGCGATGCGCTTGGGGAATTTCTTCGATTCCAGAGGATCGGAAACGAAGACGGAGCGCGTCTGCGAGAACAGCTCGTCCATGCCCTCCTTGCCCGCGCCCGAGACGGATTGATAGGTCGAGACCACGACGCGCTTGATCTTGGCGGCGTCGTGCAGCGGCTTCAGCGCCACGACCAGCTGCGCGGTGGAGCAATTGGGATTGGCGATGATGTGCTTCTTCGTGAAGCCTGCCGCGGCGTCGGCGTTGACCTCCGGCACCACCAGCGGAACATCCGGGTCCATGCGCCAGGCGGAGCTGTTGTCGATGACGACGCAGCCCTTCGCGCCGATGCGCGGCGCCCATTCGCGCGCGACGTCGCCGCCCGCCGACATCAGACAAATGTCCGTGTCCGAGAAATCATAAGTGTCGAGATGACGGCATTTGAGAATCTTGTCGCCGAACGACACTTCCGTCCCGATGGAGCGGGACGAAGCCAGCGCGACCACTTCCGAGACCGGAAAGCGGCGCTCCGCCAGAATGTCGAGCATCTCGCGGCCCACATTGCCCGTGGCGCCCGCGACGGCGACCTTGTAACCCATGGGATGGAACTCCTTTTGCCCGCTTATGACGGCGGGCGCGCCATTTGTCGAGGGAATGGACGAGAATAGCGAAGCGGCCCCGCTGGCCATTCGGCCACGGAGCGGCTTCGCATCGAATCTCGCAGCTCGGCCACGGCGGCGGGCGCCGCGGCAGACGGAATCAGAAGGGCATGCCGACAGACATATTGCCGTTATTGCCCATGCTCACCGGCGCCTTGCCGAAACGCGAGCCTTCGTCCTCTTTGTCTTTCTTCTTGGGCGGGGATTTGCCCGGCGACCAGCCCTCGAGCTCGCCGAATTGGCGGTTCTCGGCCTTGGCCGGCGGCTTGCCGGGCGCGGCCGGCTGACCAGCCGTAGCCTGTTGCTGCTGTTTGTTTTTCTTCGGCTTCGCCTTGGCAGCTCCGGCGGCGGACGTGTCCAGCCGGCTGGGGTCGAGCGCATCCTCCGCCCCCGCGGAGAGCGGCAGCGCGGACGAAAAGGCGAAAATAGCGGCGGCCAGAAGAAGGCGCGATCGCATGGCGGCTACTCCTCGAGCATCAGCTCCAAAATGCTCCCAGGCCGGAAAAAAGACAAGTTCCGGCGATCCCGAGGCGAAGATTGCGCACAAAAACAGGCGCCATTACGGCGCCGGCTCCGTTTTCCTCACTCGCCGGTCGTCTGCGCGATGGCCAGATTTTTGAGCTCGGCGATGGCGGTCCCCGGCAACAGGCTCTTCGGACAGGCGTTGGAGCAGTTCAGAATCGTGTGGCAGCGATAGAGGCGGAAGGCGTCGTCGACATAGGCGACGCGCTCGGCCGTCGATTCGTCGCGGCTGTCCACCACCCAGCGATAGGCTTGCAGCAGCGCCGCCGGGCCCAGGAATCGGTCCCGGTTCCACCAATAGCTGGGGCAGGAGGTGGAGCAGCAGGCGCAGAGAATGCACTCATAGAGCCCGTCGAGCTTGCGGCGGTCGTCCGGCGCCTGCAGCCATTCCTTCTCCGGCTCCGGCGTCACCGTCTGCAGCCAGGGCTCGATGGCGGCGTGCTGGGCGTAGAAATCGGCGAGATCGGGCACGAGATCCTTCACCACCGGCATATGCGGCAGCGGATAGAGCTTTATCGCCCCCTCGATCTCATCCATGCCCTTGGTGCAGGCGAGCGTGTTGAGCCCGTCGATATTCATCGCGCAGGAGCCGCAAATGCCCTCGCGGCAGGAGCGGCGGAAGGTGAGCGTCGGATCGATCTTGTTCTTGATCCAGATGATCGCGTCGAGAACCATCGGCCCGCAATCGTCGAGATCGACGTAATAAGTGTCTATGCGCGGGTTCGACGCCTCATCGGGGTCGAAGCGATAGATGCGGAACTCCCTCACCCGGCTCGCGCCCTCGGGCCGCGGCCAGACCTTGCCCTCGACGGGGCGGGAGGATTTGGGAAGGACGAATTCGACCATGATTTGTCCACTCGCATTCTATGCGGCTTCGAAGCCGACGATCACGCGCTCAATACACTCGCGCCTTCGGCTCGATGTAAGCCACCTCATTGGACAGCGTGTAGCTGTGCACCGGGCGGTAGTCGATCGCGACGCTCTTGCCCGCCTCGTCGATCGTCGAGAGCGTGTGCTTCATCCAATCGGCGTCGTCGCGGTTGGGGAAATCCTCGCGGGCGTGGGCGCCGCGGGATTCGGTGCGGTTCTTCGCCGAATCCATCGTCACCACGGCCTGGACGATGAGATTGTCATATTCCAGCGTCTCGACGAGATCGGAGTTCCAGATCAGCGAGCGATCCGAAACCTTGACGTCGTCGCTCTTCTTCCACACCGCATGGATCGCCTGCGATCCCTCCTCCAGCACCTCGCCGGCGCGATAGACGGCGCAATGCGATTGCATCACGCGCTGCATCTCGAGCCGCAGATCGGCGGTCGCGATCGAGCCGGAGGCGAAGCGCCGCGCGTCGAGACGCGATAGCGCGAGCTCGGCGGAATCGGCGGGCAGCTCCGGCTGCGTCTGGCCGGGCTTCACCAGCTCGGCGGCGCGCTGGCCGGCGGCGCGGCCGAAGACCACGAGATCGACCAGCGAATTGGAGCCGAGACGATTGGCGCCATGCACGGAGACGCAAGCCGCCTCGCCGATCGCCATCAGGCCCGGCACGACGACATCTGGATTGTCGCCGACGCGGCGCAGCGCCTCGCCGTGAAAATTCGTCGGTATGCCGCCCATGTTGTAATGCACGGTCGGCAGCACCGGAATGGGCTCGCGCGTCACATCGACGCCGGCGAAAATCTTCGCGCTCTCGGAAATGCCCGGCAGGCGCTCATGCAGGATCGCAGGGTCCAAATGCTCGAGATGCAGATGGATGTGATCCTTCAATTTGCCGACGCCGCGGCCCTCGCGAATCTCCACCGTCATCGCGCGTGAGACCATGTCGCGCGGCGCGAGATCTTTCACCGACGGCGCATAGCGCTCCATGAAGCGCTCGCCCTCGCTATTCGTCAGATAGCCGCCCTCGCCGCGCGCGCCCTCGGTAATCAAGCAGCCCGCGCCATAAATGCCGGTCGGATGGAATTGCACGAATTCCATATCCTGCAAGGGCAGGCCGGCGCGCAGCGCCATGCCGCCGCCGTCGCCCGTGCATGTGTGCGCCGAGGTCGCGGAGAGATAGGTGCGGCCATAGCCGCCCGTCGCCAGCACGGTGAGCGCGGCGCGGAAACGATGGATCGTGCCGTCGTCGAGCTTCAAGCAGACGACGCCGCGCACAGCGCCCTCCGCATCGACGATGAGATCGATGGCGAAATATTCGACGAAGAATTCCGTGTCGTGACGCAGCGCCTGCCCGTAGAGCGTATGCAGCATCGCATGGCCGGTGCGGTCGGCGGCGGCGCAAGTGCGCTGCGCGGGCGGGCCTCTGCCGTAATCCGTCGTCATGCCGCCGAAGGGCCGCTGATAGATGCGTCCGTCCTCGGTGCGCGAGAAGGGCACGCCCCAATGCTCGAGCTCATAGACGGCTTGCGGCGCGTTGCGGCAGAGATATTCGATCGCGTCTTGGTCTCCGAGCCAGTCGGAGCCCTTGACGGTGTCGTACATGTGCCATTTCCAATCGTCCGGCCCCATATTGGCCAGCGCCGCGGCGACGCCGCCCTGCGCCGCCACCGTATGCGAACGTGTGGGAAACACTTTTGTGATGCAGGCGGCCTTCAGCCCCGCCTTGGCGCAGCCGACGACGGCGCGCAGTCCCGCGCCGCCCGCGCCGACGACGACGACGTCGAATGTATGATCGACGATCGGATAGGCCCTGCCCCCGATGTTCACCGTCGTCTTGCCGTTCGCAGCCATTCCCAATCCTCGTCGAAAGAGCGCCCGAGCGCGAACGCGCGTCAGCGCGGCGCGGCGATGATCATTATGGCGAGCGTCCAGATCGCCGCGATCGCGATCACCAGCCATTTGTTGACGATGAGCGCCTTCGCCTTCAGCGCTTCGTCGTGAACATAATCCTCGATGATGTTCTCCACGCCGAGCCGCGCGTGATAGGCGACGACGACGATGAAGGCGATGAGCGCTATGGCCGGCAGCGGCCTTCCGATCTCTGCGCGCGCGGCCTCATAGGGCTTGCCGACGAGACCGACGATTTGCCAAATCGAGAGCAGAGCGAGCGGCGCCAGCGCGCGCGCGCTGTGCCGCATGGCGAGCGCATGCAGCGAGCCGGAGCGATCCGAGACGAAGGCGTCTCCCTTGCCGCTGCGGCCGCTCTGGAATCTCGACATATCGGTTTCTCCATCGATCTAGTTCGATTATAGCGCGACGAGCGCCGCCGCAGTCTCAGCCGAAGAGCGAGGATGCGATCCACAAGAGCGCCGTCAGCGCCACGCCGCCGCCCAAGGTCGCCTTGGCCAGCAGCTCGCGGCCATCGCGATCGAGATAGAGGCCGCGATCCCATATCGCGTGACGCACGCCGCCGAGCAGATGATGAAACAGCGCCCAGCTGAACAGCAGAACGAAGATCCGCCCGACGAGAGAATTGGCGATCCAGGACACTGCCTCGAAGGCCGAAGGACCGAGCGCCAATCCGAGGAAATAGAGCGCGAGCAGAAGCGCGCCGACATAGAGCGCAGCGCCGGTGATGCGATGCGCGATCGACATCGCCATTGTGAGGATGGGCTTGTAGATCGTCAGATGGGGAGAGAGCGGCCGCGCGGCGGCGAGGCTCTCGCTCACAGGATCGGCGTCGGCCATTTTCAGTTTCTCTCCGCTCGAGGCTCGGCTGGACTGATAATTCAATCGCGTCGCCGCTGCAACACACGTATCCGAACGGAAGCGCCAAGCATTTCGTGACTCGTGCATCGCGGCGAAAGGACGCATGACTTACGTAACGCGTCGCGACGCTCGACGCAATCGATGCGCCGATGCGTAGGATTCGAGTCGAAAAACGTGGCGCGTGCGTTACGATCTGTTAACATGCGCCCGCCGACGTTGCCCGGGACCAGCCGGCGCATCGTCGTTCGGAGCCGGCTTTTTCTCACCGGCTGCGGACGTGTCGAGTAGCGTTGAGCGTCGAGGTTGGTCTGCGTGGCTCGAGAGTTCGTAATGTTGCGTCGGCGCCCCGAGTAAGCGTCGTGTTGCCGTGACGTCGGACTGCCGACTATTTTGTCGGCGGCTTGAGTTCGCTGGTCTCGTCGAATGACTTTTTCGTCAACTCATCTCGCGAGCGATCTATGAATTACAGTGAAACCATCCATATCTTGAACGTCGATCCGATCATCCGCTCGTCTCTGACGAGCGCCCTGGACAAGGCGGATTTTCACCTCCGCCTCCATGAGGACGCGGGACGCTTCTTCGAAGCCGTCGAGACCGACAGCCGCGGCTGCGTCATCATCTATGTGGACATGCCCGATATGATCGGGATCGAGCTGTTGAGAGACGCCAAGGCGCGGCGGGTCGAATTGCCGATCATCGTCGTCACCGCGCAGGCCAATGTGCGTGGCGCGATCCAAGTGATGAAGGAAGGCGCGTTCGATCTGCTCGAGCTGCCTATCAATGAGGCGAAGCTGCTCGCTTCGGTGCAGCAGGCGCTGACCCGCCGCATCGACCACCGCGCCTATCGCGGCCGCGCGCGGACCACGCCCGGCCGTCTCGCCACGCTCACCAATCGTGAGAACGACGTGCTCGCCGGCCTCGTCGAGGGCAAGCTCAACAAGGTCATCGCCCATGAGCTCGGCATCAGCGCCCGCACGGTGGAGACGCATCGCTCGCACATCATGACCAAGATGCGCGTCAAGAGCGTCGCCGATCTCGTCCGCATCTCGCTGGGCGCGCCCCGGCCCGATCCGGCCGTACGCCTCGGCGCGCCGCGGCCCCCGGCCGATCCGACCGCCCGCCTCGGGACTCCCGCCCCGCGGCAGATGGTCGATTCGGGCGTGAATCTGCCCCGCCGCTGACGCGATCGACGCGGCAAATCGCCAAAATTAACGACGCCGGGGCATGGCGCATGCAATTGGCCATGCGAACGCCATGCTCCGGCGCTAGAATATTGTCTCATGAGATTCGACCGTTCGGCCCGAGCGCCCCTGAATGAGACCGCCCCCGCCGAGGCGCGCGCGGGGGCGACGCTCACCATCGATCTTGCCGCCCTCGTCGCCAATTGGCGACGGCTCGCCGCGCGCGCCAGCGCGAGCGAATGCGCGGCCGTGGTCAAAGCCGACGCTTATGGATTGGGCGCCGAGCCGACCGTGCGCGCGCTGGCCGCCGCCGGCTGCCGCAGCTTTTTCGTCGCCACCGCCGGGGAAGGCGAGCGCATCCGCGCCGTCGCGCCGCGCGCCATCGTCTATGTGCTCGAGGGCCTGCCGCCCGGCGGCGCCCGCGCGCTCGCCGCGGGGCGGCTGCGCCCGGTTCTGGCCTCGCTCGAGGAAATCCGCGAATGGGCGGCATTCGGCCGCTCCATCGGCCGCCGCCTGCCGGCCGCGCTGCAATTCGACACCGGCATGAATCGGCTGGGACTCTCGCTGCACGACGCCGAGGCCGCGGCCACGGCGGCGCAGGACATAGACCTCACGCTGACGATGAGCCATTTCGTCTGCGCGCAATGGGCCGAGGACCCGCGCAATGCGGCGCAGATCGCCGCTTTCGAGACGGCGCGGCGCGCTTTCCCCGGCGTGCCGGCCTCGCTCAGCAATTCCTCGGGAATCTTTCTGGAGCAGAAGCCGCATTACGATCTTCTGCGCCCCGGCTACGCCCTCTACGGCGGCAATCCGACGCCGGCGGCGCCCAATCCGATGCGAACCGTCGCCCGGCTCGAGGCCCCGATTCTGGCGACGCGCCTGATCGAGGCCGGCGAGAGCGTCGGCTATGACGGCGTGTGGACCGCGACGCGGCCGACGCGGCTGGCGACGCTCGGCCTCGGCTATGGCGACGGCTTTCCGGCCGCCGTCGCCGGCCCGGGCCGGCCCGCCCCGGAGGCGATCGTCGCCGGACGGCGCTGCCCGATCGTCGGCCGCGTGTCGATGGATTTCGTCATGCTGGACGTGACCGACGTCCCCGAAGGCTCGGTCTATCGCGGCCAGAGCGCCGAGCTTTTGGGCGAGACGATCGGCGTCGACGAGCTGGCGCTGCGCTGCGGCACCATCGGCTATGAGATTTTGACGCGGCTCGGCCGGCGCTATGAGCGGGTCTATATCGGCGGGTAAGGGCTCACGCCCGCTCGAACCAGGGCGTCAGCACCGGATAGCCCTCGCCGGCCAGCAGCGCGGCGGTCTCATAGAGCGGCAGGCCGACGACGGCCGAATAGGAGCCGATGAGCCGCACCGCGAAAGCGCCCGCGAGCCCTTGAATCGCATAGCCGCCCGCCTTGCCGCGCCATTCGCCGGACGCGAGATAGGCGTCGATCTCGGTCGAGGATAGGCGCTTGAAGCGCAGGCGCGATTCGACCAGGCGACGGCGCTCGGCCCCGCGCGGGGTGATCAGCGTGACGCCCGTAAAAACCCTATGCTGGCGGCCGGAGAGCAGGCGCAGGCAATCCTCGGCCTGCTCTATGTCCTCGCATTTGGGCAGGATTCGCCGCCCCACGGCCACCACAGTGTCGGCCGCGAGCACATAGCTGCCCTCGAGATGGGGCTGATAGGCCCTTATCTTTATGGCCGCGGCGGCCTTCTCGCCGGCGAGACGCTGGGCGAGGCTGCGCGGCAGCTCGTTGCGCTGCGGAGTCTCGTCTATGTCGGTCGGCAGCAGAGCGTCGGCGTCGAGGCCGATCTGCTGCAGCAGCTCGAGCCTGCGGGGCGAGGCAGAGGCCAGCACCAGCTTGGGCCGCGTGTCGGTCGGGTGGGACGTCAAGACGATCGGCTCCGCCATAAATCGAAATTATTTGAAACGATAGGTAATCCGCCCTTTGGTGAGGTCATAGGGCGTCATCTCCACGAGAACCTTGTCCCCGGTGAGCACACGGATGCGGTTCTTGCGCATCTTGCCGGCCGTATGGGCGATGATCTCGTGCTCGTTCTCGAGCTTGACCCGAAACATCGCGCTGGGCAGCAGCTCGGTGACGACTCCGGGAAACTCCAACAGTTCTTCCTTGGCCATGTGGTTCCTTCTTCAGAGGCCGTTAGCGGACCTCGGATAGCGAAAGGCCCGCTTGCGAAGCGGGCGCTCATCAATATGGGATCGAAGCCGGGACGCGCAAATCCGCGCCGGACCCTAATCGAGTACGGCCGATTTGTGAACCTCGCCTTTTGCTCCGTCGCGCGCTTCAGCGCTCCGGGGCGTGGACGATCGAGCCGGCGGCGGGCGGCTCGATCACGCGGGGCTCGGGAGCGGCCTCGCCCGCCGATGGGACGAGGGCGCCGCCCTTGCTGTCCCCTGCCCAGGCGCTGAGCAGCTCCCAGGCGACGGCGAGCACCACTGGGCCGACGAAAAGGCCAATGATTCCATGCACCAGCACGCCGCCGATGACGCCGACGATAATGACCAGCAGCGGCGTCGTGAGCCCGCGCGCGATGACGATGGGCTTCAGCACATTGTCGACCAGCGTCACCGTCAACATGCAGCAGGTGAAGAGCAGCGCCGGCAGCGTCTGCATCTCCGTCCAGGCCCAGATGATGGAGGGAACCACCACCATCAGCGGCCCGATCTGGACGATGGCGAGCACCAATATGCACAGGGTCAGCAGGCTCGCGCCCGGCGCGCCGGCGAGCTGCAGGCCGAGGCCGCCGATCGCCGCCTGCAGCAGCGACACGCCGATGACGCCCCGCGAGACGGTGCGGATCGTCGAGCCGGCGAGCTCGACGAAATGCTCGGCGCGTTTCGAATCGATGCGCGTCACCGCGGTCTTGATGGCGCGCACCAGCGCCGGCCCGGGCGCGAACAGAAAGCCGGCGATAATGACCGAGATCAGGAATTTGAACACGCCGGCGCCGGCGTTCTTGGTCGCGTCCAACGCGATCTCGCCATAGGGCTTGAGCTGCGGCAGCGCCTGCGCGAGCGCGCTGCGCAGATTGGTGGAGGCGAGTTCCCAGAATTCGTACGCCGATTCGCCGACGAAGGGCCAAGTGCGCAAGGTCTCGGGCGGCGGCGGCACCCAGACGCCGCCGGCGTCGATTCGATCGGCGAGCGCGCGCAGGCCGTCGACGACGCCGAGGCCGAGCCAGGTCGCCGGCCCGATGACGAAGAGCAGGCCGAGAAAAGTGATGATCGTCGCCGCCAGCCGCCGGCGGCCGCCGAGCCGGACGCTCATCCATTCGAAGATGGGATAGAGCGCCACGGCGAGAATGGCGCTCCAGGTCACGATGGTGACGAAGGGCCGCACCAGCAGGAAGGACCAATAGGCGAGCGCGCCGAGCGCGCCGAGCCGGATGATCAGGTCGATGAGTGTCGCGTTGAGCCGCCGCCGGCCGGACGCTTCGCGCTGGTCCTCGATCACCGAGCTATCCCCGAAATTTTTGTCGCGCCTCGGCTGCCGACGCGCCTCCCCCGCGACAACATAGCGCGGATCGCAAAAGGTTTCACTCCCGCAGCCGCGTTTCCGCCGCCCTATCGGCCCAATGCCATGGCGAGCCGCGCCGCGATCAGCCGCCCGAAGAGCCGCAGCGGGAAGCCGCGATAGCTCGGCGCGTCCTGCGGCAGCGGCAGCGCGGAGCGCCGGCGCGCGACCTTGGTTCGCATTTCTATGGGCGGCAGATCGCCGACATAGCGCAGCCGATAGGTGGAAACCCAGAAGCCCGGATCGAATTTCAGGAACATGCCCGTGCTGCAGCAGGAGGCGACCACTCTTCGGGTCGGCGAATCGGGCTTCAGCCGGTGATCCTCGAGCAGATCCGCGCCCGCGACGCAGCGAAAACGGTCGTCGCGATAGGTGAGGTAAGGCGTGCCGCCGTCTGGATCGCGCAGGAGATGGGCATGGGGCAGAGATTCGATCCTGCGGCCGCCCTCCTGGCAATCGGAGCAATAGCAGACGGCGCTGACGATCGGCTCGCCGACCGCCTCGCAGCGCACGCGCCCGCAGGCGCAGGTGAAATCTCGGATGAGCGAAGCCATGTCGGAAATCCTCTGCTCGAAACGGACGACATTATAGCGAGCCCGGCGCGCGGGTCATGCCGCCCGCAGCCCGTCCTTCCTACGTTCGATCGAGCGCCGCGCATGGTCTATGGCGAGCGACGAAACAGGATATTGATCCGCCGCCGTCTCGCCATCCGCGAGCTTGTTGACGCAATCGGCGACGAGCCCGCGAAATTCCGTCTCGATCCGCTCGAGGCCGGCGCTGTCGGCGGTCAGCGCCTCGTCGGCGAGGGTCAGCAGGCGGAAAACGCGATTTTGGTCCTGCACGAGCCGCCGATTGTTCCATAGGCCGAGCAGCACGGCGACGAGCGAGCCCAAAAGGCTCAGCGGAATGCCGATGATGTAGAAATATTGCTGGAGCGAATCGAAAAAGCTCTGATCGCCGCTCGCGAGGTAGGCGGCGACGCCGGGATGGACCGGCAGCAGCGGATTCTGCGAATCGAGATCGGGCGCCTCGATCTGCGCGCCGCCCGGCGACAGGGCGGCGAGCTTGGCCTTGGTCTTGAAAATGGAGCGGCCGATCGCCCCGGCGACGACATTCAGCATAGAGAAAGGCGCGACCAGCCGATAGGTGACGGCGAGGCCCTTCACCGTATCGTCGGGCACGGGCGGATGCGCCTTGAAGGCGCCTTCGGGGATATCCACAGATTCGAAGCCCGGAAAGCGCTTCACCAGCGCGTCCGCCTGATCCATCGGCAGGAGCTGGGGCGGGCTCTTCATCGCCTTGGCGATGGAGGCGACGACATCCACCGCCTGCCCCGGCCCGATCGGCCCGACCGCCAGCGCCGCCGCCGCGCGGCCCGCGCGCAAGGCCGGGCCGATCTCGCCGAGCGGCAGGACGAGGCGCTTCACGCTCGCCGCCGGAACGTCGAAATAGGCGAGGATTTCATCGAGCGCATGCTGATTTTCCGTCTGCAGCGCGCCCTCCGGCACGGCGATGGTCTTGCGGGCGAGGCCGGCGGCGTCCTTGATCGGCGAGCCGTGCGGCAGCACGATCGCCACCACGTCGCGGCGCAGAATGGCGATGGTCTGGCCATTGGAGGGCGCCGCGACATCGGTGCGCACAATGGCGAGATTGACCTTGCGCTCCTCGAGCGCCTTGGAGCTGGCCGTAAGATCGGCGACCGGGACCTCCTCCACGCGGAGGAAAGGATGCGTCCCCGAGACGACATGAATGAAGGTGGAGATGGCGCGCTGGGCCGGCGACGTCGCCGGGCCGGTGGTGATGCGCAAGGTCGCCCGCGGCGACAGGTAATAAAAGAGCGACAGCGCCGCCGCGAGAGCGAACAGCAGAATCGCGACCCAGAAGATCAGGCGCGGCGCATGGCCTTTGGGCATGGGGCCTCCTCCCTACGCGAGGAGAAATAGGCCGGCGCGCGCCACAGCCCACGGCCTCCGGGGCGATCGGGTGAACGCCGAATTGGGCGCCTCACCCTCCCCTTTAGGGGGAGGGTCGGCTGGCGAAGCCGGACGGGGTGGGGTTCCACGAAGAAGACTCGGCGGAAACACCCCCTCCCGATCGCCTTCGGCGCTCGACCTCCCCCCTCGAGGGGGAGGTAGAAACGCCTCTCCGGGAGCCTCTTCTCGCTCCATCGATACCCTTCACTCGCTCTTCCCAATCGCGCGCGCCGGGCATAAATCTCGCCGCATGAGCGATACGCCCGACCTTCCCGAAACCCTCGATGAGGAAGAGGACCTCGCGGAGGAGGCCGAAGGCGCCGCTCCGCCCGAGCTCGCCGCCGACACGCCGGAGAGCGTCAAGCGCGGCGTCTCGGTCATCAAATCCTATTGGAAGAACGCGCCCAACGGGCCGGGCGTCTATCGCATGATCGCCGAGAATGGCGAGGTGCTCTATGTCGGCAAGGCCAAGAATGTCCGCAAGCGCATAGCGAGCTACACGCGCCTCGCCGGCCATGTGAACCGCATCGCGCGCATGATCTCGGCCACCGCCTCGATGATGTTCATCTCGGTCGAGACCGAGACCGAAGCTCTGCTGCTCGAGACCAATCTCATCAAGCAGATGAAGCCGCGCTTCAACGTGCTGATGCGCGACGACAAGAGCTTTCCCTATATTCTCATCGCGCGCGATCATGACGCGCCACAGATCGCCAAGCATCGCGGCGCGCGCTCGCGCAAGGGCGATTATTTCGGCCCCTTCGCCAACGCCGGCGCGGTGGGGCGCGCGCTCAATGCGCTGCAGCGGGCGTTTCTGCTGCGCTCCTGCACCGATTCGTTCTACGAGAATCGCACGCGGCCCTGCCTGCTCTATCAGATCAAGCGCTGCGCCGGCCCTTGCACGGGCGAGATCTCGATCGCGGATTATTCCGTGCTGGTGCAGGAGGCGCACGACTTCCTCACCGGCAAGAGCCGCTCCGTGCGCGAGCAGCTCGCGACCGAAATGACCGCAGCGGCCGAGAAGCTCGAGTTCGAGCGCGCCGCGCGGCTGCGCGACCGCATCTCCGCGCTGTCGCTCATTCAAGGCACGCAAGGGGTCAATCCGCGCAGCGTCGAGGAGGCCGACGTCTTCGCCATCGCCAAGGAGGCGGGCCGCTTCTGCATCGAGGCGTTTTTCTTCCGCGCGTTTCAGAATTGGGGCGATCGCGCCTATTTCCCGCGCGCCGATCAGAGTCTGTCGGAAGAAGAAGTGCTCGGCTCCTTCCTCGCGCAATTTTATGGCGAGCATCCGCCGGCGCCTCTGGTGCTGCTCTCCCATGCGATCGAGGATCGTGAGCTGTTGACGGAAGCGCTGTCGGACAAGCTCGGCCGCAAGGTGGAGATCGCGACGCCCCAGCGCGGCGAGAAGCGCGAGCTGGTCGAGCATGCGCAAACCAACGCCAAGCAGACGCTGACGCGCAAGCTCACCGAGGACGCCAGCCAGGAGAAGCTGCTCGTCGCGCTCGGAGAAATGTTCGGCATGGAGAAGCCGCCGCGCCGCGTCGAGGTCTATGACAATTCCCATACGGGCGGCCAGCAGGCCATAGGCGCGATGATCGTCGCCGGGCCGACCGGCTTCATGAAGACGCATTACCGCACCTTCAACATAAAGAGCGCCGAGATCACGCCCGGCGACGATTACGGCATGATGCGGGAGGTGCTGGCGCGCCGCTTCGCCCGAATCGCGAAGGACGCAGAAAAGCCGGAGGAAGAGGCGCCGGACGCTTTTCCGTCGAAGCCCGATCTCGTGATTATCGACGGCGGCCGCGGACAATTCGACGCGGCGCGCGCCGTCGCGGCGGAGATCGGCCTCGAGGGCGTGACCATCGCCTCCATCGCCAAGGGCGCCGACCGCAACGCCGGCCGCGAGATGTTTTTCGTCGAGGGACGCGAGCCCTTCCGCCTGCCGCCGCATGATCCGGCGCTCTATTTCGTGCAGCGCCTGCGCGACGAGGCGCATCGCTTCGCCATCGGCACGCATCGTGCGCGGCGCAAGAAGGAATTCGCCAAGAACCCGCTCGACGAGATCGCGGGCGTGGGGCCCGCGCGCAAAAGGGCGCTGCTGCTCGCCTTCGGCACCGCCAAGGCGGTGGCCGGAGCCGCGCTCTGCGACCTCGAGAATGTGCCGGGCGTGAACAAGGCGACGGCGCGGCTCGTCTTCGATCATTTCCAGCGCGGCGGCTGAGACGACGAGCGTCTAAAATTTGTGCGCGGCTCGGCGACGGTCTCGTCGGCGCTGACCGAGCGGCAAAATGCCGGTTTTGCCGAAGCTTCCCGCCGCTGCGCAGGAGATCGGACCGGCGGCGGAAGCGCGCGGCGGCGGCGAGGAGCCCGTCTCTTCTATTGACAAGGGAGGCGCTCGCCATGTTCCTTCGCGGCATGACATCGACGGCCATTCCGCCGCGCCGCGGGCGCGCGCTCTCCCTGCCCAATATTCTGACCTATGGCCGGCTCGTCGCCGTGCCCGTGGTCGCGGGACTCTTGCAATGGCCCGACGAGCATTGGATGCGCTGGACGGCGCTCGGCGTCTTCACCGCCGCCGGCATCACCGATTTCTTCGACGGCTATCTCGCCCGCGCCTGGGCGCAGCAGTCGTCGCTCGGCGCCATGCTCGATCCCATAGCCGACAAGCTTCTCGTCGCCGCCACGCTGCTGATGGTGGTCGCCGACCAGACCATTTCCGGGCCGACGATCTGGGCGGCGCTCATCATCCTGTGCCGCGAGATTCTGGTCTCCGGCCTGCGCGAATATCTCGCAGAGCTGAAAGTGCCGCTGCCGGTCAGCGCCATCGCCAAATGGAAGACGACGCTGCAGCTCTTCGCGCTCGGCTTCTTCATCGCCGGCCGCGCCGGCGAGCTGGTGCTGCCCGGCACCGTCAATATCGGCAGCGTGCTGCTGTGGATCGCCGCGCTGCTGACGCTCTACACCGGCTATGACTATATGAGAGCCGGCTGGGCGCATTTCGGAACGGACGAGGCGCGATGAAGGCTCTCTATTTCGCCTGGGTGCGCGAGCGAATCGGCCGCGCCGAGGAGGAGCTCTCCCCTCCCCCAGAGGTCGAGACCGTCGGCGAGCTCATCGGCTGGCTGAAGTCGCGCGACGAGGCCTATGCTCTGGCGTTCGAGAACGCCGCCGTCATTCGCACGGCGATCGACAAGGCCCATGTGCGCCATGAGACGCCCATCGCCGGAGCGCGCGAGATCGCTTTTTTTCCGCCGATGACCGGAGGGTGAGAGAGCGCCGCTCGACGCGCCGGCTCGCCGCCGGTCATGGGCAAATGGCAATTTCTCATGTGACGGCGCGTGGAGAATTAGGATGCCTGTCAAAAGGAGCGTCGTTCTCTTTCATTCCATTCTCGGCCTTCGACGAGCAGAGCGCGAGATCGCCGACGCCTTCGAGCGCGAGGGCGCGTCCGTATTTCTTCCCGATCTCTTCGCCGGACGCGTGGCGAAAACCTATGAGGACGGATTTCGGGCGAAGGACGAAATCGGCGACGCGCTCATCCTCGAAAGAGCCGAGCGAGCGCTCGAGGACGCCCCGGCGGACGCCGTTCTGGCCGGAATATCTTTCGGAGCGTTTCTGGTCGGCCGCGTCTGGAAAAATCGTCCCCATATGCCCGGAGCGCTTCTCATTTCGGGGGTGGCGCCATGGATGAAGCCGCCGAGATGCGGTCTTCCGGTCTCGGCCCATATCGCTCGGCCGGACCCTTTCGACGACGAGAGCTTCTTTACGCAATGGGCCGCGGCGGCGGAAAACGCGGCTCTGCAATTGCATCGATACGACAATGCCGGACATTACTTCTTGGACCGCGATCTTCCAGACTATGACGCCGCTGCGGCCGCGCTCTGCATGAAGCGATCGGTCGAATTTGTCCTCGGCCTTCCCTGATCCTCGGCGGCTGCTCGCTATGCTCACAATCCGCATCCAATCCGCCCCCTTCGATCCGGCGCATGAAGCCGCGCTGATCGAGGACGGCCGCCGCGACATTGGCGCGATCGTCTCCTTCACCGGCCTCTGCCGCGACGAGGACGGAACGCTCGCGGCGCTGGAGCTCGAGCATTATCCCGGCATGGCCGAGGAGGAGATCGCCCGCGTCGCCGAGGAGGCGCTCGCCCGCTGGCCGCTCTCGGCGCTCACGATCATCCATCGCCATGGGCGCATTCTGCCGGGCGAGCGAATCGTGCTCGTCATCACGGCCGCGCGCCATCGCGGCGAGGCCTTCGCCGCGGCGGAGTTTCTGATGGACTATCTGAAGACCAGAGCGCCCTTCTGGAAGAAGGAGCATCGCGCCGACGGCGGCGTCGGCGACTGGGTCGAGGCCAAGGCCAAGGACGATGCGGCGGCGGAGCGCTGGCGCAAGTAGCGACAAAAAAGGCGGCCCTCGCGGCCGCCTTTCTCGAGTCTTCTCCTGATGGAGGCTCACTCCGTATAGGCGAGCGCCCCACCCGGCAGGTGCTGCTCCACGCCCTTGTAGCGATTGGAGCGCTGGCCCATCATCGTCTCGAAGGCCTCGTGAACCTCGCTCACCGATTTCGGCTTCATCTTCTTGCCCTCGCGGGCGAAGAAGATCGGCTTATTGGCGCGAGCGGGCCGCGGCAGCAGCTTGGCGGCCGGCGTGTTGGGCGCCTCCTCCACCTTCGCCATGAAGCGGGCGGCGTCGTCCGGCCCCAGGAAGTGGATGAGATAGGTCTCGCCCACGGTCAGCGGACGGCCGAGGCGCTCGGCGATGCGCTCGCCGTCATGCTTCAGCATCTCGGCGGCGAAGACCGCGGAAAGATACGGATCATTGCGCATGGCCAGAATCTCGGAGCGCTTCTGCGGCGCGACGCGATAGTCGCCGTCGATCGCCTGCGCCGCCGCCTCCTGGCCATAGCTGCGGCCGAACATGCGCACGGCCTTCAGCCAGGTCGAATCGATGAACTGGAAAAGCCCGCTCGCCGAGGAGGTGCTGGCCTTGGCCTTGGGCGCGAAGCTCGACTCCTTGTCGGCGATCGCCATCAGCATGGCCGGATCGGAGCCGGTGGTTTTGGCCGCCTGCACCACATGCTCGACAATGGCGCGGGCGACGCGCACGGGGCCGAATTGCAGCACAGCCGGAGCGCCGGAGAGGCTCGCCTGCGCCTCATTGGCGACGTCGGCGGCGCCGGACCACGCTTTCACCGCCTCGCCCATGGCCTCGGCGGCGTCGGCGTCGAGAGGCTGATCGGTGAGGCCGCGATTGGTCAGAAAGAACAAGGGCGGCGGCGCCCGGCGGCTCTGCGCCCCGGCTCGCGACGCCTCGGACAGTCTGAACCGGCCCCAGCCATCTGGCATAGAGAGCAACGCGGCCACCAGGGCGAAGGCGAGAGCCGTCGCTATGGCGAAAGCGCGAAGGAGCATGTGAACGGATCCGTCGGCCCCCGTGAGGGGGCGGTCCGCGTCTGCGCGGTTGAGCACGGGCAGAAAGCGCGACCATTTCGGCGCCGACGCTTCGCCGCGAACGGCAGGAGCTATCGCTTCGAAAGACACTCTGTTTCATTCCTCGCTGTTGTTTGGACGAGACAGAGGCTAGCAACCGCGAGGGGCGAAAAATCGACTGCGCGCGTCACGCGCGCGTCACAATCCGGCGGGGCTCCGCATTTCCCACAAGCCCTTAAAAATGAAGCGATCGGCTACGTACGGAGCCGGCGGGCCGATTCGCCCGCCACATTTGCGCCGAATCGACACAGCCACGCTTACGATTGAAAAAGCTAAGATTTTTTCCAAATCGTCAGAAGCTGGTCAGCTTCGCCAGCATATTGCGCACGAAATTGAACTCGGCCCCGGCCGTGGGCGTCGTGCGGCTGATGAAATCGACGACCTTGCCGTCCTTCAGCCCATAATCGGCGATGCGCTGGACCTTTTTCGACTTGTCGAAATAGACGGCGAGAATGTGCTGATCGGCGACCTCGGGCGGCAGGAAGGCCAGCTCGCGCTCTATGCGCTGGCTGAAATAGTACCAGGCGTCGCCGCCGATCGTCGATGTCGTCGACGGCGTGCCGAGCAGAGCCAGCACTTGCGGGGCCGGCAAGCCGATCTTCACCTGCGCGGCCTTGCGCTCGTCGATGACGGCGCCGCGATTGATGACGCCGTCATAGCCGAGGCACCCGGCGAGCGGCGCCGCCAGCAGAGCGAGGGCGGCGAGGCGGCGGGCCTGCCGCGAGACGACGACGAGCGAAACCCGAGACCGCATTTTTCTCTCCGCGCTGCGCCTCTCCCGAGGCCGACCTTTGTCGCGACAATGTTCGAGCTTGCCTAACTCTCGCTCTTCGCGAAAGCAAGCAGCGACGCCTCCGGCGCAACGCTCGGGCTGGCGTCGGGGCCTCTTCGACCGTATCAATGGCCGGAAAATGGCGAAGCTTCGACCAATGGGCGCGGCGCCCATCTATATTTCATATTGTCGGCCGAAGCGGCGACGTCCGAGGAGAAGGAGCGGCGAATGAGCGACGATCTGCAATTGCCCGAAACCCCGTTCTCGCGCCCGCTCGCCGCCACGGACGTTCCCGAGGACGGGCTGGAGCTGACCATCTCCGCCGACGCCGCCGAGCGCACGGCCCTCGCCGAAACAGACGATCTCGTCGCGCTGAGCCGTCTCGAGGCGAAGCTGAAAGTGACGCGCGCGGGCCGCGGCGGCCTGCGCGTCGCCGGCGAGCTCACCGCCGACGTTCGCCAGACCTGCGTGGTGACGCTCGAGGAATTCGACGCCCGCGTCGTGGAGCCCATAGACGTATCCTTCGCGCCGGAGGCCGCCCCCGCCGCCCCGCCCCCGACGGAGCGCATGTCGCGTCGCCGGCGCGAGGCCGAGCCGGAGGAGCAAAAGGAGCCGAGAGGAAGCCGGCACATCGCCGATCTCGACGAGGACGCGCCCGATCCGCTCATCGACGGGCGAATCGATCTCGGCGCCATCGTCGCGGAATTTCTCGCGCTGGCGCTCGATCCCTATCCGCGCAAGCCCGGCGCGCGCTTCGCTCCGCTGGAAGAGAGTGAAGAGGAAGAAAAGCCGCCGGCGAAAGTCTCGCCCTTCGCCGGCCTGCGCGACGCGCTCGGCAAGGGTCGCCGAAGCTGAGCCCGGCTTTGCAAAAGCGTGATGGAGAGCCTGTAGATTCGGCGGCATGCGACGATGCGTCGAGACCGGCTCGCTCGTGGGAAGCTGGAGCGACGGCAGGAATTGCTCTTGCGCTGGCGCCGCGCAAATGGCAATTCGTCAGCCGCTGGCGCCTTGGGCCGGCGGCGAGCCCGGTCCCCGACGAGAAATCGCTCGGAACCGAGGGCAGAAGCGGACCATAGCGGCTCCGCTTCGCCGCATCTTTCGCGCGTTCGGCGGACCCGTGGGGCGGAGCGTTGCGGGCCGCGCGGACATTCGCAATTCGTATTCAGTTCGGGAGACGAGGCAGAATGGCGCAGCCCATTCGCATAGCGTTGGACGCCATGGGCGGCGATCATGGTCCGAAAGTCACCATCGCCGGCGCCGCCATCGCTCACGATCGTCATCCCGACAGCAGCTTTCTGCTGTTCGGCGACGAAGGGCAGATTCGCGCCGAGCTGGCCGCGCATCCGCGCCTCGCCCATGTCGTGACCGTCCGTCACTGCGACGTCGCCGTCCGCATGGACGACAAGCCGAGCCAGGCGCTGCGCTCCGGCCGTCGCGTCTCCTCCATGTGGCAGGCGATCGAGGCGGTGAAGAAGGGCGAGGCCGATGTCGCCATCTCCGCCGGCAACACGGGCGCGCTGATGGCCATGGCCAAGGTCTGCCTGCACACAATGGCCAAGATCGAGCGTCCGGCGCTGGCCAGCTTGTGGCCGGCGCCGACGGCGCGCGGCTATTCCATCGTGCTCGACGTCGGCGCCTCCATCGGCGCGGACGCGCGCCATCTCGTCAATCTCGCCGTTATGGGCTCGGCGATGTCGCGCGCCCTTTTCGAGCTCGATCGGCCGAGCGTGGGCCTGCTCAACGTCGGCAAAGAGGACATCAAGGGCAATGAGGAGGTCAAAGCCGCCTCGAGCCTTCTGAAGGAGGCGGACCTTCCCAATCTGGACTATCGGGGCTTCGTCGAGGGCGACGAGATCGGCCAAGGCGTCGTCGACGTCGTGGTCACGGAGGGCTACTCGGGCAATATTGCGCTCAAGACCGCTGAAGGCACTGCGACGCAGGTCATGCAGTATCTCAAGGAGGCGATCGGCAAGTCCTGGCTCGCCATGCTCGGTTATCTGCTCGCTCGTAGCGCTTTTCGCGAGCTGCGCGCCAAAGCAGACGTTCGCAACATCAATGGCGGCGTGTTTCTCGGCCTCGAGGGGATCGTCATCAAGAGCCATGGCGGCGCCGATGCGCTCGCCTTCGCCCGCGCGGTCGAGATCGGCTATGAGATGGCGCATCAAGGCCTGCTCTCCAAGATCCGCGACATGCTGGCCTCGAGCCGCCGCGACGACCAGGAAGCCGCTCAGTGACTCTTATCCAGCGCCCTCTGCGCTCTGTCGTCGTCGGCCTCGGCAGCTATTTGCCGAGCCGCATCCTCACCAATGAGGAGCTCGCCGCCAAGGTCGACACCAGCGACGAATGGATCACGCAGCGCACCGGCATAAAGGAGCGTCACATCGCCGCGCCCGGCGAGACGACCTCCATGCTCGGCGAGAAAGCGGCGCGCGCCGCGCTGGCCGACGCCGGCCTCGGCCCGGAGGATATCGATCTCGTCATCGTCGGCACATCGACGCCCGACTATACTTTCCCTTCGACGGCGACGCAGATTCAGGCCGCGCTCGGCATGACGCACGGCGCCGCCTTCGATCTTCAGGCGGTATGCTCGGGTTTCGTCTATGCGCTGACGACGGCGGAGAAGTTTCTTCGCTCCGGCTCGCATAAGCGCGCGCTGGTGATCGGCGCAGAGACATTCTCGCGCATTCTCGACTGGACCGATCGCACGACCTGCGTGCTGTTCGGCGACGGCGCCGGCGCCATTGTGCTCGAGGCGCGCGAGAGCGAAGGCTCGCTCGCAGAGCGCGGCATATTGACGACGCATTTGCGCTCGGACGGACGCCATCGCGCGAAACTGCATGTCGACGGCGGCCCCTCCTCGACGGGAACGGTCGGGCATTTGCGCATGGAAGGCAAAGAAGTCTTCCGCTTCGCCGTCGGCATGGTAACGGATGTCGTTACGGACGCCTTTGCGGCGACGGGTTTCACCGCGACGGATCTCTCCTGGTTCGTGCCGCATCAGGCCAATCGCCGCATCATCGACATGTCGGCGACGAAGCTCGGAATCGCGCCGGAAAAGGTCGTCGCCACAGTGCATTTGCACGGCAACACATCGGCCGCCTCCATCCCCCTCGCACTGTCGGTCGCGCGCGACGACGGACGCATCAAGCGTGACGATCTCGTGATGCTCGAAGCGGTCGGCGGCGGATTCACATGGGGTTCGGCGCTCATCCGCTGGTGAGGCGCCACGAAATCCCGGTCGTGAAACTGCAACCTGCGCTTGATTTTCGTCGTAGTTTCTGAAAAATAATCAAATTGAGTTTTTCGCTCCTCGCGAACGGGGCCTGCGGCGCCCTGTTGCGATCATCCGCGACGAACCCGCCTCGCGCGAGAGTTGTCACAAACCAGAAAAAGAAGTCGAGCTCGACGATGTTAGTTTCGTTTTGAATCGATAAGGCCGATCATGTCGCAAAATGTTTCAGAAAAAGCCCCGCCGGCAGTCGAAGACCTTTCCCGGGACGAAAACGTCATTTCCGAGATTCCAACCTCACAGGGACATCACACGGTGACGCGCGCCGATCTCGCGGACGCCGTACATCGCCGCATCGGCCTCTCGCGCGCCGAGTCCGGCGAGTTCGTCGAAGCCGTGCTGTCGGAGATTTTCAACGCCATCGTCTCCGGCGAGGATGTGAAGCTCTCCTCCTTCGGCTCCTTTCATATTCGCTCCAAGGGCGAGCGCGTCGGACGCAATCCGAAGACGGGCGCCTCGGCGCCGATCACCGCGCGCCGCGTCGTGATGTTCAAAGCATCCAATGTGCTGCGTGGACGCATCAACGGGCGTCACGACGCAGAGGATTAGCGCTTCTCGTCGAGCGACGCCGGATCGTTTCGCTTGCCGAGGCCGCGATCGGCGACGTAGAAGCGCGCCATGAGCGAGCGAGCCAGAGACTCTGCGCAGACGGTCGAGCGAGCGTCCATGCCCACCGCTGTCTGGGCGCTGGGCGTTACCTCGCTGTTCATGGATTTCTCGTCCGAGATGATCCATGCGCTGCTGCCGGTCTATCTCGCCGGAACGCTCGGCGTCGCCATCGCCGAGATCGGCTGGATCGAAGGCGCGGCGGAAGCGACGGCGCTCGCCGTCAAGGTCGTCTCCGGCCGCGTCTCGGACATGATCGGCCGCCGCAAAGGGCTGGCGCTCTTCGGTTACGGCCTCGCCGCGGCGACTAAGCCGATCTTTCCGCTCGCCAGCGGCGCGGCGGAGGTGATCGCGGCGCGCGTGCTCGACCGCGTCGGCAAAGGATTGCGCGGCGCGCCGCGCGATGCGCTGATCGCCGACGTCACCACGCCGGAGCAGCGCGGCGCCGCCTATGGCCTGCGCCAGACGCTCGACACGGTCGGCGCGGTCATCGGCCCGCTGGCGGCGATCGCATTGATGCTGGCGACGCATGACGACACGCGCTTCGTCTTTTGGATCGCCTGCCTGCCGGCGCTGATCTGCGTGCTGGTTCTCGCCGTCTTCGTTCACGAGCCGGAGGAGACGCGCCCGCCCGCCACGGGGCGCAAGGCGCTGCTCGCGGGCTTTTCCGATCTGCCGCGCGCCTTCTGGCTGCTGCTCACATTCGGCGCCCTGCTCGCCGCCGCGCGCGTGGGCGAAGCCTTTCTCGTGCTGCGGGCGACAGGCGCGGGCTTGCGCATCGCCTTCGCGCCGCTGACGCTGGTGGCCATGTCCTTCGTCGCCATGATCGCCGCCTATCCGGCCGGCAAGCTCGTCGATCGCTGGAGCGAGCGCCGCCTGCTCGTCGCCGCGAGCGTGACTCTGGCGATCTCGGAGGCCGCGCTCGCCGCCTCGCAGGACCTTTCCTTCGTCTTCGTCGGGATCGCGCTCTGGGGCCTGCATATTGCGCTGGCGCAAGTGGCCTTTTCGGCGCTGATTGCCCGCGCCGCGCCGGCGCATTTGCGCGCCACCGGCTTCGGCGTCTTCGGCCTCGCCAACGCCGTGGCGGTGATCGCTGGCAATGTGGCCTTCGGCGCGCTGGCCGAGGCGAGCGGCCAAGGCTTCGCCTATGGCTGCGCCGCCGCCGCCGCTCTGGCGCCGCTGGCGCTTCTGCCGGCCATGTCGGGAGAGGGCGAAGCGCGCAATGGCTAAAGCCCGCCAGAGCTTCGTCTGCCAGAGCTGCGGAGCTGTGACGAACCGCTGGCAGGGCCGCTGCGAATCCTGCAACGAGTGGAACACGATCGTCGAGGAGAATGGCGGCGCCGGCGGCGGCTTCGGTCCGACGGCGCGAGTCGGGCGCGGCCGGCCTTTCGCGCTGGAGGCGCTGGCCGGCGACGCAAGCCCCGCCCCGCGCATCGCCACCGGCATAGAAGAATTCGACCGCGTGACCGGCGGCGGCTTCGTGCCCGGCTCGGTGGCGCTGCTCGGCGGCGAGCCGGGCATCGGCAAATCGACGCTGCTGATCCAGGCCTGCGCGGCCCTCGCGCGACGGGGCGAGCGCGTCATCTATATTTCGGGCGAGGAGGCCGCGGCGCAGGTGCGGCTGCGCGCCGAGCGGCTCGGCCTTTCCGACGCGCCGGTCGAGCTCGCCGGCGCCACGCAGGTCGAGGATATTCTCGCCACCTGCTCCACCGGCAAGCGCGCGGCGCTGATCGTCATCGATTCGATCCAGACCATGCATACGGAGGCGGCCGATTCGGCGCCCGGCACGGTGACGCAGGTGCGCGCCAGCGCCCAGGCGCTGCTGCGCCACGCCAAGCTCAGCGGCTCCACCGTCATTCTCGTCGGCCATGTCACCAAGGACGGCCAGGTCGCCGGCCCGCGCGTCGTCGAGCATATGGTCGACGCCGTGCTCTCCTTCGAGGGCGACAGCGCGCATCACTTCCGCATGCTGCGCGCCTCCAAGAACCGATTCGGCGCGACCGGAGAGATCGGCGTCTTCGAGATGACCGGCGCCGGCCTCGCCGAGGTCGCCAACCCCTCCGCCCTGTTTCTCGCCGGCCGCGACGCCGCCGCTCCGGGCGCCGCCGTGCTGGCCGGCATGGAAGGCCAGCGCCCCATGCTGGTGGAGATTCAGGCGCTGGTCGCGCCCACCTCGCTCGGCACGCCGCGCCGCGCCGTCGTCGGCTTCGATTCGAATCGGCTGTCGATGATTCTCGCTGTGCTGGAGGCCCATGCCGGACTGAAGCTCGGCATGCACGACGTCTATCTCAATGTCGCCGGCGGGCTGCGCGCCGATGAGCCTGCCGCCGATCTCGCCGCGGCGGCGGCGCTCGTCTCCTCGTTGACCGGCGCCACTCTGCCCGCCGAGCTGCTGTTTTTCGGCGAGATCGCGCTCTCGGGCGCGGTGCGGCCGGTCATTCACGCCGGCGCGCGTCTCAAAGAGGCGGGCAAGCTCGGCTTTCGCCGCGCCGTGCTGCCGCAAGCCCAGCAGACGAGCGAAGACGACAAAGCGTCGGGAGTCGCTTTGTCGCATTGCGGCCATGTCGCCGCGCTGGTCGCCGACATTGCGAAAGATTCGGTCGGCGCGCGCGAGCGCGGACGCCCACAGCGGCAGAGCTGAAGCCGTAAAAAGGCTTTTCGCACGCGCCGAACGACCGGCTCGGCCCCGCGCGCCTCTTTGCCCTCCACTCAGAATACGTAGCCACAGCCCTGACGAATAGGTGTTTTTACTTGTCTCCCTCAACAAACATCACAGGAATGACGACGTAGACGCAGAATAATCGGTGCAGCGCCCGCCGGGGATGGTTGCAGAAAATTAACCACGCGCAATAATGATTTCATTCAGCGAATCACACGTTTTTCAAGTTTCCACGAGGCCGACCAATGCAATCTCGGGAATTTGCGGAGACGAGCAGAGAAATCGCCCGCTGGAGTGAGCCATTAGTCGCGGATCGAATATTCAGTGTCTATGAGGCCTGGTTTCGAGGACGTCGACAAATGTGGGACGCTCTGGGACGGCAGCATTGCCGCATGTGGCGCAGCCTGCTCGAGGGCGAGCCGCTATTGGCGCGCGACGCCCGCAACGATCTCGTTCTGCTCGCCCGCCGCGCCAATATAGAAGAGCGCTCGCTCGAGGCCATAGACGAGACCGTGATGGACGAGCTCTTCCGCGTGATCCTGCGCCGCTGGCAAGGCCGCGACGAGGCGCGTCTGCACGGCATGGCGCTGATGATCGCCGCCTCCACCCTGGGGGAGATTCGCCGCGCCGCCTGAGCCCATGCGGCGGCCGCCCCGCTTCCTCCGCACGCCTCCCGCGCCACCCTTCTCGCAAATGCCGCAATCGCGGGGTTTGTAGCGCGCATCGCGCGCGCTTGTGGACAAACGGCGCCGCCCGCGCCGGGACGTGACGAATTTGGGCCACTCCCTTATACTCTGCGCCGAGATTCCGACGGCGACGACGAACGCGCCGGCCTCGAGCTTCGGCGGCGCCTTCGCAGCGCCGCCCGAGCGCCGGGCGCGACCCAAGGGATTCACGTTAGGGCGCGCGACCGCGCTCTAGAGAAGACGAAACACGAGAGGCCTTGCACATGCCGTCCTATCTCGATCTCGCCGTCACCATAGTGGTGCTGGTCTCGGGCCTGCTCGCGCTGCTGCGCGGCTTCACGCGCGAGGTTCTGGCCATTTTGTCCTGGGTGGCGGCCGCAGCCGCGGCATATTATTTGTATCACTTCGTCTCGCCATATCTGGCGACCTATCTGCCGAAGGAAAACATACGAAACCTCGCGGCGGCGGCGGTCGTGTTCTTCGCAACGCTGGTGGTCGTGTCCTTGTTCACCGTAAAGCTCTCGGACGTCATTCTCGACTCCAAGATCGGCGCGCTGGACCGCACGCTGGGCTTCCTATTCGGCGCGGCGCGCGGCTTGCTGCTCGCCGTGGTGGCCTTTTTGTTCTATGCTTGGCTGGTGCCGGACGCGAGCCAGCCGGAGTGGATCAAGAACGCCCGCACCAAGCCGGTGCTGCAGGCCTCCGGCGACAAGCTGCGGGAATATCTGCCCGACGACATCGAGGGGCTGGTCGCCAAGATCAAGACGAAGAAGGGCGTCGGCGCGGAAGAGCCGCCGGCCGAGTCCGACGGCGACGCCGGCAAGAGCGACGCCGAGACCGCGCCCGAAAAGCGCGGCGATCTTACAAATCGGCCGTCCGTCGCCACATATGGCTCGAACGACCAGCAAAAGCTCGACGCCCTGGTCTCGGGGCGAAAAGCGCGGTGAGCGTAAAGCGTCGACGTGACGACGCCTGAGGAGAAGCGACGAATGAACGGTTCTGACCTGGGCGGCGGCGGCGAACGTCCTTCCATGTCGACCATGTCCGACGATGATCTCGACGGCGATCGGCTCCGCGAATATTGCGGCGTCTTCGGCATATTCGATCATCCAGAGGCGACGGTTCTGACCGCGCTCGGGCTGCACGCCCTGCAGCATCGCGGACAGGAGGCGGCGGGCATCGTCGCCTTCGACGGCAAGCGCTTCAACTCGGAGCGCCGCCTCGGCCTCGTCGGCGATCATTTCTCGCATGAAGCCACGATCAAGCGCCTGCCCGGCAATTCGGCGATCGGCCATGTCCGCTACGCCACCACCGGCGAGACGATCCTGCGCAATGTGCAGCCTCTGTTCGCCGAGCTCAACACGGGCGGCTTCGCCATCGGCCACAATGGCAATCTCACCAACGCCCATACGCTGCGGCGCGATCTGATCGAGGAAGGCGCGATCTTCCAATCGACCTCCGACACGGAGGTGATTCTCCATCTCGTGGCGCGCAGCCGCAAGACGCGGCTGGTCGAGCGCTTCATCGAGGCGCTGCGCTCCATAGAGGGGGCCTATGCGCTCGTCGTGCTCTCCAACAAGAAGCTGATCGGCGCGCGCGATCCGCTGGGCATTCGCCCGCTCGTCATCGGCGAGCTGGACGGCAAATATATTCTCGCCTCGGAGACCTGCGCGCTGGACATCATCGGCGCGCGCTTCGTCCGCGACGTCGAGAATGGCGAGGTCGTCATCATCTCGGAGGAAGGGCTGGAGAGCGTCAAGCCCTTCCCGTCGCAGCCGATGCGTCCCTGCATCTTCGAATATATCTATTTCGCGCGTCCCGATTCCATCGTCCACGGCCGCCCCGTCTATGAGGTGCGCAAGGCCATGGGCGCGGAGCTCGCCCGTGAGCGGAGGATCGAGGCCGACGTCGTCGTGCCCGTGCCCGATTCCGGCGTGCCGGCGGCGCTCGGCTATGCGCGCGAGTCGGGCATTCCCTTCGAGCTCGGCATCATCCGCAATCACTACGTCGGCCGCACCTTCATTCAGCCGACGCAGACCGTGCGCGAGATCGGCGTGCGCCTGAAGCACAGCGCCAATCGCTCCGTCGTCGCCGGCAAGCGGGTGATACTGATCGACGATTCGATCGTGCGCGGCACCACTTCGGTCAAGATCGTGCAGATGATGCGCGACGCCGGCGCGCGCGAGGTGCATTTCCTCATCTCCTCGCCGCCGATCACCAATCCCGATTATTACGGCATCGACACGCCGCAGAAGGAGAAGCTGCTCGCCGCGACGCATACGCTCGAGGAGATGCGGCAATATATCGGCTCGGACAGCCTCGCCTTTCTCTCGATCGACGGCATCTACCGCGCCATGGGCGAGGACAAGCGCGATCCCGTGCGGCCACAATTCACCGACCATTGCTTCACGGGCGACTATCCGACGACGCTCACCGACGTGACCGAGGAGCGCGTGCGCACGCAGCTGTCGCTGCTGGCGGAGGCGAGCTGAGCGCATAGATCGCCGGAATTGCGCTGGCGACGAGATGCGGCTCGTCTTTCGCTGATCTCGATTTAGAGATAACGAATCCGCGGAGCGAATGAGCGCCTGCGGCGCGCAAACCGCCTCCCCCGAAATTCGGGGGAGGCGTAGCCGATCATTCACCAGCTGTATTTCAGCCCGCCCTTGCCGCCATAGCTGCGCGTCAAATCCGAAAACTCGCCCTGAAAATCCACGAAGAGCGCCAGGCGATCCTCGAGATAGAGCTGCGCGCCGGCCTTGATCTGCGCGAGATTATAGGCCTCCCGCGGACCGAAGACGGAGAAGCTCGCCCCCGGCAGCGCGACCAGCGTATTGGCGAGGCGTCGCTGCGGGAAGAACTCATGCACCCAGGCGACGCTGCCCGTCGGCGTGACGCGCCAACCATTGTCGAGGCGGAAGCTGTCGGAGAAGCGCAGGCCGAGGAAGGTCGGCAGCGAGGTCGTCGACTGGCCTCTGTTCGTCAGCGTAAGCGGGCTCGCCGGATTGAGGCCCTTCTCGGTGAAGGCGTCGGATTCGTAGAAGGCGACCTCCGCCGCGGCGAAGGGCGTCAGCTTCACGCGGCCGATGTCATAGCCATGGCCGATCTCGCCGCGCGTGCGATATTCGCGCGAGGAGAAATCCGCCGTGAGCTTGTCATAGGGCAGGAAGCCGAAGCCGCCGGCCGTGCGCGTCGTCGAATTCTGGAAGACGCTGAACGTCTCGCTCAATTCGACATAGGAGCGGCCGAAGAGATAGCTCGTGTAGACGCCGCCGTGGAAGGCGGTGACGTCGCCGCTCGTCTGCTGCGATCCGACGCTGAAGCTGGACGCGCTGCCGCCGGCGGCGACGCCGAGCAGCCAGTTCGGATCGATCTGATAATCGAGGCCGATGATTCCGCCGTAGTAATTGGCCTTGGCGGAAGGCGCTCCGAGGCCAGCGTCCGCCGAGGTGTCCACGGCGCCGCCGAAGAAGGAGCCCCAGGCGCGCCAAGTGCGGGTGAAGACCGGCGGGCTCTTCACGACGATGGGGCCTTTGCGCGATTCGAGCTTCGCATAATTGAGCGCGCCGGAAACGCTCTCGCGCGAGGTGATTCCGGTGACGTCGCTCATCTCGCCGGAGCGCCAGAAGGCGGCCTGATCGGCGATCGCAGAGCTCGCCAGAGCGCCGACATGGATCGCCGTCGATTGCGCGCCCGCGAGGCCGGCGCCGCTCAACGCATCGAAGCTCGCTTGCGCGCCCTGCGCCGTCTGCAGATAGAGCGTGTTGAACAGGCTCGCGCCCGTTGCGCCATAGGGGCCGACGCTCGCCGCCGTCAGCGCATTGGCCACGGCGCGCTGATTGGCGGTGGCCGCCACCGCGCCGAAGGCGAGATCATTGCGGTTCAAGCTCAGATAGACATTATTCGCGTCATAGCCGAGCCGCGGCGTCAGAAAGGCGAGATTGGTTCCGACGCTGGAGAAGCTCCCCGAAACGCCGCCCTGTGCGCTGAGGATGGTGTAGGACGTGCTCGGCAGATAGAGGCCTGAGCCGGCGAGCACATTCACCGAGCCGTTGAGCGAGGCCGCCCCGGTGACATTGGCGCGATCCGCGAGCAGCGGCGTCGCGCGCACCGAATAGATCGAGCCCGGCTGGAAGGCGAGCGCGCCCTTCACTGTCAGCGTTCCGATGGAGTCGACGGCGCCCGGCGCGAGCGTTCCGCCCGAATTCACCGTCACATTGCCGACTGTTCCGGCACCGGCCAGCGTTCCGCCCGCATTGACCGTGCTCGCCGAGACGATGGAGCCCGCAATCTCCAGCGTGCCGCCATTGACGATGGTCGGGCCCGTGTAAGTGTCCGCTCCAGTGAGCGTCAGACGGCCGGTTCCGTTCAGCGTGAGGCCGCCCGCGCCGGAAATGTCGTTGTTCCACGAATCCTTCGCGTTGAAGCCGCCGAGCGCCGCATTCATCGTCACGGAGACTTGCGAGCCGAAGGAGCCATAGCCATCCGCCGCGGCGAAGAGATTGAGCCGCGCATAGCCCGAGCCGTCGTCGAGCGGCTGGCCGGAGGCGAGCTCCGTCGTCGCCAGCACGTCGCGCAGCTGCGCCGTGGTGAGATAGGGAAAGCGGCTGGCGATCAGCACTTCCGCGCCGACGGGAACGACCGGCGCCAGATTGGTCGGGCCGACGGGCGAGAGGCCATAGGTCAGCCAATAGGTGTAATTGGCCTTGTCGGTCGAGATGCTGCTGAAGCGGTCGGTCGCCGATGTCGTCGCGCAAGCGGCGATCCCGCCGGTGCATGTGCTCAGCAGCGTGCGAAGATCGCTCTGCGCAGCGGAAAAGAGCGCCGGGAAATCGCTGGTGGTGGTGATGGTTCCGCCGAGCAGGCCGGGCACGGTCTGATTGGCGTAGGCGGGGTTGCCGTTCAATATCTGCACCAGATCATAATAGGTCTGGATGCGCGCGCCGATGACGTCGAGCGGATAATGCGCGCCGAGCACGATGCGGCTGTTGCCGAATTCGGCGCCGCGCGTGATGAGCTGCTGATAGCGCTCGGGAACCATGATCGCGAGCAGCAGGCTCGAGGTGAAGCCATAGGTGGAATGGCCGCTCGGGAAGGAGGCGTTGCTCTTCAGCGTCGGAATGATCGCCGTGGCGGAATTGGTCGAGACGCCGAAATAGTCATTGGCGACGAAGGTCTGAATCTGCGTGGGCGCGACCTGCGCGGGGCGGCTGTCGCCGACCGTGTTGGCGTTGGCGGGCAGCGGATTATAGGCCTTGTCATAGACATTGAACTGGCCGCCCGCCGGCAGCGAGACGCCGACCGCCTGATGCGCCGGATTTCCGTCCGTGCTGCCATTGGCGAAATAATTCTTGGTGAAGGCCGAGTCGCCCGCCGTGATGAGCGTGTTGATCTGGGTGAAGAGGCTCGAGAAATTCGTCGAGAGGCTCGTCGCGGTGAAATTGGCGGCGACGGAATTCTTCGTCGCGAAGACGGCGAAAAGATTGGAGCCGAGGCCGTCCGCCACCGACATGCCGTTCTGCATGGAGCCGACGAGCGAGGCGATCGTATTGTCGGAAATCGCCTGCGCCCGCACAGCGGCGGAGGAATTATTGTTGATGCCGATCGCGGTGGCGAGATTTTGATTGAGCACGGCGACGCCTGCCGGCGTGTTGTCCAAGAGGCTGAAGCCGGAGAGCAGATTGGCGTTGGCGATATTCGTCGCCGATTGCGCCATGGCGACGGACGGCGCAATGCCGAAGGCGCCGGCGAAAGCCGCCGAGGCCAAGAGACGTCTTTTCATTTTAGGGGCTTCCTCTGGTGAGCGCCTGAAGCTTTGCCGCTCGGTTGCCCCTATTGCTCCTTCGTGTATGCCTGATGACATCGCGGCCGAGACGGCGCGGCCCCGCTCTTGCTTTGCACGCGCTCGAAAGGGCTCTCATGACGCCGGAAGCAGACGACAAGCGCCTCTACGCCCCCGCCGCCGCGCGCAATCGCGGACCGATCCTCGACGTGCTGCGCGCGGAGCTGCCAGCGGAAGGGCTCGTGCTGGAGATCGCCAGCGGCACGGGCGAGCATTCCGCGCATTTCGCGACCCATCTGCCGGGCCTCGTGTTTCAGCCGACCGACCGCGACGAGAGAGCGCGGGAGAGCGTCGCCGCCTGGGTCTCGGCGATGGCGCTACCCAATCTGCGCGCGCCGCTCGCGCTGGATGCGACGCAGCTGCCCTGGCCGGTCACGAAGGCGGATGCGATCGTCTGCATCAACATGATCCATATCTCGCCTTGGGAGTCGACGGAGAGCCTCTTCGCCACGGCGGCGGCGATGCTGCCAGAGGGCGCGCCGGTCTGCCTCTACGGCCCCTATAAGCGCGGCGGCGCCCATACCGCGCCGAGCAATGAGGAGTTCGACGCCAGCCTGCGCGCCAGCAATCCCGCCTGGGGCGTGCGCGACATAGAGACAGTGATCGCCTGCGCGCAGAAAAACGGGTTTTCCGAGCCGCGCATCGTGGAAATGCCGGCCAATAATCTGACCCTCGTGTTTCGCCTGCTCCGTGCTAGATAGGCGCTCATGACAGCGCCCGCCCGCGAGCCGATGACGATAGCGGACTTCCTCGCCTGGACGGAGCGGCATGAGGAAGGCCGCTACGAGCTCATCGATGGCGAGATCATTCCTCTGCCGCGCGAGCCGTCCGAGCATGTGGCGGCCAAGGGCAAGATCTGGCGCGCGATCGCCGAGGCTCTGGTCCGCGCCGGCGCGCCTTGCGAAGCCTATGTCGGCGGCCTGGGCGTCGCCGTGGACGCGCAAAATGTCTATGAGCCCGACATTCTGGTGAATTGCGGCGCTCCCATCGCGACGGAAGACGCGCTGGCCCCCGCCCCCATCGTCGTGGTCACGGTTCTCGGCCCCTCCTCCGACGCAGGTGCCGAGAGCGTGAAGCGGAAGGGCTATTTCCGTGCGGCGAGCCTCGCCCATTATCTCATCGTCGACCTCGCCCGCCGCGCCGTGACGCATTGCCGCCGTGACGGCGCGGCGGCAATGCGGGAAGAGACCGTGACCGAAGGGTCGATAAGGCTCGATCCGCCGGGCCTCGACCTCGCGCTGAAGGATATTTTCGCATGACACTGGAAGGCCGCGTCGCCCTCGTCACCGGCGCTTCGCGCGGCATAGGCCGCGCGCTCGCCGTCGCTCTCGCGCGCGAGGGCGCGCATGTCGTCGCGCTGGCGCGCGGGCAAGGCGCGCTCGAATTCCTCTATGACGAGATCACCGGCTTCGGCGGCCAGGCGACCATCGTCCCGCTCGACGTCACCGAGTTCGACAATCTCGACCGGCTCGGCGCCTGCATTCACGAGCGCTGGAAGAAGCTCGACATTCTGGTCGGCAACGCCGGCCTGCTCGGCCCGGTGTCGCCGCTCGCCCATGTCGATCCGCCGCAATGGAGCCGACTCTTCGACGTGAATGTCACCGCCAATTGGCGGCTCATTCGCGCAATGGACGTTCTCTTGCGCTCGTCGGACGCCGGACGCGCGGTGTTCGTCACCTCCGGCGCGGCGCATCGCATCAAGCCCTATTGGGGGCCTTACGCCGTCACCAAGGCGGCGCTGAACGCGCTCGGCCGCACTTACGCCGCCGAGACGCAGAACACCTCACAAGTGAAGGTGATGCTCGCCAACCCCGGCCCGCTGCGCACGCAGATGCGCGCCGCCGCAATGCCGGGCGAAGATCCGATGACGCTGCGCACGCCGGAAGATCTGGCGCCCAAGCTCGTCGCTCTGTGCCGCCCGGATTGGACCGAGACCGGCAAGCTCTACGATTTTCCGACCGACAGCGTCATCGATTTCGCGTGAGCGCCCGAAAGGCGCCCACGCCGCTCCGCCTCACCTTCAGTGGTGATGGTGGTGATGGTGGTGATGATGATGATGATGATGGTGATGGTGATGTCGGTGGCAGAAACGGCCGTGATGGCGGCCGTGGCGACCGACCGGCTCCGGCGCGTAGCGCAGGCTGAGATGGCCGACGCCGGCCGAGAGAATGAGGCCGGTATTCGCCTCGACCGAAATCGGCTGCAGCGTCACAGTGTCATTGGAGCCGCCGACGAGAACCGAGCCGCCGCCGCCGACGCCGAGCGCGAAAGAGCCATGCGCGCCGACATAATCGCCGGCGAGAGCGCCCGGGCCCGTCGCGCCGCTGGCCGCAACAACGCCCCAGGCGAGCTCGCCCGGACCGCCGACTCCGATCACCGCGCCGACATTTGTGACGCTGCCGATATAATGGACCGGCGGCGCGCCGCTCTCATCCTCGAAGAGGCAATCGACCGTCCGCTCCTCGACGATGATGGCGACCTTGTCGCCGGAGAGCTTGCATTCCAGCACGCCGGCGCGGCCATGCGCCGAGGCGGAGACCGGCGCGAGCGTCGCCAACAGAGCCGCAACGCCGACCGGCGCCGCCGCCACGCGAAAGAGAGTCTTCAGATAATTCGTCATAGCCACCTCCCAATTTTCGCCGCGCCCCCCGCCCTCAGCGGGACGATATACGCGGCGCTTCGAAAGCCCGTCTTGTGCTTCGCCGTCACATAAGGACAGCGAAGGCGCTCTGAAAGTGCGCGCCCGCACAAGGCCGCGCTCGCCCTTGCGGCGCAGGCTTTTTCATCCGATCTTAGCGGCCGGGGCGGGAGCGATCGGAGAGGAAAAGCAAGCGTGTCGCAGGGACTTCCCGTCGTGATCGAGCGGCCGATGACGGAGGCCGACCGCGCCGCCCTGCAAGCGGCCGTCGAAATTCTGGAGCGCGAGAGCTTCGCCCAGCGGCTCACCACGCTCGCCGGACGACAGATCGGCTTCGCCGGCCGCATCATTCCGACAGCGCTGCAGGAAGTGGCCGCGAGCGCGACCCGCCGCGGCATCAAATCGGCCCTGCGCGTCGCCATCTCGAGCCTCGATCCCGCCGCCCCGGCGCGCGACGCCTCGCGGCTGCATCTACGCCTCGCCGCGGCGAGCGGCGCGATCGGCGGCGCCATCGGCCTCGTCAGCCTGCCGATCGAGCTGCCGGTCTCCACCGTCATCATGCTGCGTTCGATCGCCGACATCGCCCGCAGCGAGGGCGAGGACCTCGCCGATCCAGAGGCGACGATCGCCTGTCTGCAAGTCTTCGCGCTCGGCGGCCATGCGGAGGAAGGCAATCTCCTCGAGGGCGGCTATCTCGCCATTCGCGGCCTGCTCGCCAAAACGGTGAGCGACGCCGCGCATTATGTCGCCGCGACCGCCGTCGCCGACGAGACGGCGCCGGTGCTGGCGCGGCTCATCGCGCAAATTTCGACGCGCTTCGGCGTCGTCGTCTCGCAAAAGGCCGCGGCGCAGGCGGCGCCCGTGCTCGGCGCTCTGGGCGGCGCGGCGGTCAATATCGCCTTCACACGGCATTTCCAATCGCTGGCGCGCGGACACTTTACCGTGCGTCGATTGGAGCGCGCCTATGGCCGCGAGATCGTCTTTGGCGAATATGCGCGCTTGGCGGGACGCGCGTGAGGAGCTGATAGCGAATAGCGAGTAGAGCTTCTTACTATTCGCTATTCGCTATTCGCTACTTCGCCACTTCCGCCGGATGCAGCGCGCGCCAGAGATTTTCCACCTGGCTCAGCGTGCCGATATTGGCCTCGTTCTCCTCGAGCAGAATGGCGTCGGCCTCTTCCGCGCTGGCGCGCAGCTCGGCGAGATCGGCCGTACGCCGCTCGCCATTGCCGGTCTCGCCCGGCGCGGTGTGATAGCGGACGAGATCGAAGTCGTCATTGGCGAGCCGCATGGAGAACCAATAATCGATCTGCGGCGGACACGGCGCCTGCGCGAGAGACACGATGATCTCGCGCACGAAGCTGCCGCCGAGCGCGAGCAGCTTGGGCCCACGCGCGCATTGGGCCTTGGCGTCGGGCGCGCGCAAAATGGTCGCGACGGGATAGTGCGGATCGGGCCAGAGAAGATTGAGCAGATCGAGCAGATCGCGATCCGTTCCCAAAGCGACATTGTCGCGGCGCCAATCGAAATCGAAGAGGCCGAGGCCCGCCTCTTCTCCGATGAGGCGCGTCGCTTCGCGCGTCGCCAGCGCGGCGCCGAGCAGATTCCAATGCGTGCCGCCGCGCGGAAAGAAGTCGATGTCGAAATCCTTTTTGCGCGCCTCGAGCAGCGCCGGCGAATCGACGAAGCGCAGCCCGCGCGCCTCTAGCGCCGCACGATAGGGCGCGAGCTTGTCGATGGTTCCGCGCGCCTGCGCCGGGCATTTCATCCCGGCGGGAAAATATTGCGGATATTGCGAGGCCTTGGACGGCGAGATCACATAGGCGAAGCCTTTTCCGCGCGCATGGGCGGCGGCCTCGTTCTCGGCGACGCGCTGCGCCCAGCGCGCCAGCGTCGCCGCGCTCGGCGGCGCATCGCGGCGGCAGAATTCATCGATATAGAAACGCTCGAACAATTGCGCGTCGCGCCCGATGACGAGGCCGCTCGCTCCCGAGGCCCCGAACAGCGAATAAAGCAGCTGATTGCGCGCGCGCACCGCGAAGGGAAACACCGGCAGCGATTGCGCGAGATTGTCGGAGAAGCTCTTCTGCGTCTCGCCGGAGAGGATTTTCTCGAGCGAAACCTGCGTCGGCGACGGCTTGGCGACGCCGGCGAGCGGATTTGCGCTGCGCAGCCGCAATTTCGGATAGTCGCGCTCGACCGCGTAATTCCAAAGGCTCGCGAGAAAGAAGAACAGGACGGCGCCGGCGGCGGCGTAGATTGGCAGACGATGCAGAAGCGTGCGGCGCATCGTTCAGAACCGGAAATAGATGAAGGGCTTGAACGGATCGGCGAGGCCCTTGCCGACGGCGCAGACGAAGAGCAGCGCCAGAACAGCGTTGAGCGCGAAAGCGTGACGCTGCGCCAGCAGGCTCGAGGAGAGCCTGTCGCCGAAGGAGAGATAGAGCCGCTGCGAAAGGCAGATCGCCGCCGCTATAGAGAGCACGACGAAGTGATAGGCGGGAATAGCGACCGGCTCGCCGCCGCCCGCGAAAGGCCGCGCCATTGCGAGATAGAAGGCGCCCGCCTGCTCGAGCGACGAAGCGCGAAACACGGTCCAACCGATCGTCACGACAAGGAAGGTCAGAAGATTGACGAGGAAGACTGGGCGGCGCTTCAGCCAATCGAGGAGGAAGAGCCGATCGAGCACCAGGAAGAGGCCATTATACGCGCCCCAGGCGACATAGGTCCAAGCCGCACCGTGCCACAGGCCCGAGGCGAAGAAGCAGAGCCAGAGATTGACATGCGTGCGCAGCTCTCCGCGCCGATTGCCGCCGAGCGGAATGTAGAGATAGTCGCGAATCCAGGAGGTGAGCGACATGTGCCAACGGCGCCAGAATTCGGTGACGCTCGCCGCCACATAGGGCATGTCGAAATTCTCCTGCAGACGAAAGCCGAACATGCGCGCGAGGCCGATCGCCATGTCGGAATAGCCGGAGAAATCGAAATAGATCTGGAAGGTGAAGAACAGCACGCCCGCCCATGCGTCGAGAAAGCCGATGCGCGACGCGTCTTGCGAGAAGACGAGATCAGCGCCGCCGGCGAGCGTGTCGGCGATGAGCAGCTTCTTGCCGACGCCGAGCATGAAGCGCGCGAAGCCTTCCGTGAAATCCTCGCTGGTCGCATGGCGGAACCGCGCCAATTGCTCGGCGATATCGTGATATTTCACGATCGGCCCGGCGAGCAGCTTGGGGAAGAAGAACACATAGAAAGCGTAGAGCGAGAGGCTCTGCGCCGGTTTGGTCACGCCGCGATGCACATCGACGAGAAAGGTGATCTTCTCGAAGACGATGAAGGAGACGCCGATCGGCAGCGCGACCGAGGCGAAGGCGAGCCCCGGCATTGTGAGCGCGCGCAAGATCACGTCGAGATTGGCGACGAGAAAGCCCGCATATTTGAAATAGACGAGCAGGCCGAGATTGGCGGAGACGCCGAGCGCGAGCCAGAGCTTGCGCGATTTATCGTCCGGCGGAAGCGCGGCTATGCGGCGCGCGATGAAGACATCGGCGAAGGCCGAGCCGAGCACGACGAAGACGAAGAGCGGCTCGCTCCAGGCGTAGAAGAAAAGGCTCGCCGCGAGCAGAATGGCGAGACGCGCGCCGCGATTGCCGCCGACGAGCAGATAGAGGCCATAGACCGCGGGCGCGAAGAGAAACAGGAACAGCGGTTCGTAAAAGAGCATCCTCTCGTCCGCGGTCCTTTCCCTCGATGACGACTGCGTCTTAGCAGAGTGGCGGGGCGCGAACAATCCATCGCGCCAATGCCGAGCTCGCGCTCGCTTCGTGACTTAAGCCACATCGGCGTCGCGCCCCCTCCTCCTAGGATCGAAACCGTTCGGCGAGATCGGCCGAGGATTTCGAAGGAGAGGACCATGCCACGGGGGATTGCCGACGTCGTTTCAGAACATTCGCTCACCAACAAGGGCCTGGCGACGATGATGCACATCGTCTTCGCAATGTGGCAGTCCGGCTACGAGCCCGAAGATTATAAGACGCTGCTCGACAGGCAGGACCGCGAGATGCAGGGCCGCCTGCGGCGCGCCATTTCCGGCGGCCTCGTGGAGCTGAATGCGGCGATCGAGCTATTGGACGGCGCGGAAGGGCTGGTCGCCCTGTTCGCCAAACATTCCTCCGGCACGATCTACAGCGCTCTGCTGAATGATTTGCAGCAGGAAAAGACGAAGCGAGAACAGGCGGCGGTGACGATACAGCGCGCCTTCCGCAGTCACCAGGTCGCGCAGCGCCAGCAGAGCCTCGGCGTCAGCGGGGTCAAGGCTTGCACGGCGCGGCAGATTCCGATCGCCGAGCTGACCGCCGTCGAGAAGCAGCTCGTGGGAATCCTGCAGCAGCTGCATCAGGAGGCGAATGAGGCCGCGACAAATGCGGCCGACAAGAAAATCGGCGCCAAAAGCCGCGCCACGAAGGCTGCGGTGAGAGCGGAAAAGGACGTCGAAACCTATTTCAAAACGCTCGAGCAGCGCGTCGAGCGCCGCATCCTCGAGAAAAACGCCGTCGCCGTGTTTCCGACGGCGCTGCCGCAGACGAAAACCCATCAGATCGCTCTTTTCAACGCCGCGCATGCGGAGCCGTTCAACGCATCGAGCTTCCTCCTCGCGGTGGAGAGCTTCTTCTCCTATCGAACGACCAGCGTCGACGCGCTCGCCTGCACGGCCTATGCGGACTATTGGCTCTCCATGCTGCCGAAATGGAAGATGCTGGAAGACACGTCCAAACGAAAAGCCTATGCGAAGCTCTGGTGCTGCCAATCCGACACAGCGGCGAAGCTCGTCAAGATTCCTTCCGCCCATTTGGACGTGCTGTTCAAGCAGACGACTATTCCGGCTTCCACGATTTTGACGGCCTGCGAGCCGTTCTGGGAAAATCTGCACCGGCTCAAGGTCGAGAAAGTCTTCGGCATCGTCGCGAGGTGCCAAGCGAACGGCGTCGGCGTTGCGCCGCTGCAGGTCTTTCAGTTCATGGCGGATCATTGGAACGAGAGCGAGCTTCCGAAATTCATCGCCCGCAATAGCGAGTTCGCCGTTTGGGCCGTCAAATATCAGACGAGCTGGCCGTGGGCGTTTCTGAAGAAGTTCAAATTCGAGACCCTATCGACCACCAATGACGGCAAGCAGTTTCCCAATGGCTTTCATCCGAGATTCAGGACCTACGCCCTCCACCATTTTATGACACGCCACACCTACGCTTATTTCGACCCGAAAAAATACAAGGAGGCGCCGCTGGCCGACCGCACTGGGTTCTTCGACGAGGGAGCCACGCTACAAAGCGTCGGCCTGCTGTTGCAGAACGTCATCGGAAATGTCGATGTCGGCAGTCAGCCCGGCGGACGACGCTATGTAGACTACAATCACGAGCGCTATTGCTTCGGTTACAACGGGACTCATATCAATCAGTTCTACCGATGCACCGAAGGCGAAACGACTTGGACGCGAGAGCAGCTGCTCCAGCTCTGCAGCATTCTCGATCCGCCGGCGGAGATGGCGGTGAGCATCAACTGAGCGGCGCGCAGGCGGCGCGAGCTGCGACGCGCGGCTGGCGCTTCGCCCGCGGGGCGCTATCTGCCTCCGCGACGCTCGCCCACCGGAGGCCGGGATGGATCTCGACTATCTCGTCTCGGCCTTTGTGACGCTGCTCGTCGTCGTGGAGCCGCTCGGCCTCGCGCCGGTCTTCGTCGCCGCGACATCGGGGCTCGAGGCGCCGATGAAGCGCGCCATCGCCTTTCGCGCCGCCGTCTATGCGCTGGCCATTCTCGCGGGCTCGGCGCTGATCGGTCAGCGTCTGCTCGGCGCGATGGGCATTTCCATTCCCGCCTTCCGCATCGCGGGCGGATTTCTCTTATTTTCGATCGCCTCTGAAATGGTGTTCGGCGTGCGCATTCAGCGCGACTCCAAGGCGGCGGAAAAAGCGCTGGCCGAGCATGTGCACCATCTTGCCGCCTATCCGCTGGCCATTCCGCTGATGGCCGGCCCCGGCGCCATCACCGCGACCGTGCTGCTCGCCGGCGACGCGCATGGCGATGTGACGCTCCTCGCGAGCCTGATCGCGGTGATCGCCGGCATAATGGCGATTTGCCTGGTCTTTTGCCTGATCGCGGGAGAGGTGGCGCAATTCTTCGGCACGGCGGCCAATGTCGTGCTGACGCGATTGCTGGGCGTGCTGCTCGCCGCCCTCGCCGTGCAATTCGTCGCCGATGGCGTGCGGGCGTTTTTGCAGGGGTGAGCGGCGACGCGATCTCGCGGGATCGCGTCGCTGCGTCGCGTCAATGGTGGACGTTCGCCCAGATCTTGCGCTTGGTGAAATAGACCAGGAAGGACAGCACGATCAGAAAGCCGACGATCTTCAGCCCGATCGACTTGCGCTCCTCGAGATGCGGCTCGGCGGTCCACATCAGGAAAGCGGCGATGTCCTTCGCATATTGATCCACCGTCTGCGGCGCTCCGTCGTCATAGGTCACGACGCCGTCGGAGAGCGGCGGCGGCATGCCGATGCGATGGCCGGTCATATAGACGTTGTAATATTGGCCGGGCGGCAGCTCCACGCCATGCGGCGCATCCGTGTAGCCCCCGAGCAGAGCGACGATGTAATCGACGCCGTGCTCCTGATAGGAGAAGCCCGGCAGCGCGTCGGCGAGGAACAGCGGGAAGCCGCGCGAATAGCCGCGCGCCTTGGCGAGCACGGACATGTCCGGCGGATAGGCGCCGTTCATCGCCGCGCGCGCCGCCTGCTCATTGGGGAAGGGCGGCGGGAAATGGTCGCTCAGCCGGCCGGGACGCTCGAAATAATCGCCCGCGTCATTCGGCCCGTCCTTGATCTTATAGCTTTCGGCGATCTCCTTGGCCTGCGCCTCGGAGAGCTCCGGCCCGCCCTTCTCGGCGAGATTGCGGAAGGCGACGCGCGAGAGCGAATGGCAGCTCGCGCAGACTTCCTTATAGACCTTGAAGCCGCGCTTCAGCTGCGCCTGATCGAAGCTGCCGAAGGCGCCGGCGAAGCTCCATTGCTGGCGCGGCGGCTTGGGCTGCGAATGCGCGCCGCCCTCCTCCGCCACAGCGGCGCCCGCGGCGCCGACCAAGGCCGCCGCCATCACGAGGGATTTGACCGATTTCATGATCGATGCTCGCTGACCGTCACGCATGGGGCTTCTCCTCCTCGGTGGCGGCCTCGCCGAGCGAGGCGGCGATCGACCGCGGCTCCGGCAGGGTCTGCTCATATTTGCCGAGAAGCGGCAGCACGACGAGGAAGTGCAGGAAGTAATAGGCCATCAATATGCGGGCGGCGATGAGATAGACGCCCTCCGCCGGCTGCGCGCCGAGATAGCCGAGGCCGACCGACACGAAGACGAAGACCCAGTAGAACTTCTTGAAGGTCGGACGATAGACGCCCGAACGCACCTTCGACGTGTCGAGCCAGGGCAGCGCCGCCACGATGAGAATGGAGGAAAACAGCGCGATGACGCCGACGAGCTTGTTGGGGATGGCGCGCAATATCGCATAGAAGGGCAGGAAATACCATTCCGGCACGATATGCGGCGGCGTCACCAGCGGATTGGCCTCGATGTAATTATCGGGATGGCCGGTGTAGTTGGGCGCGAAGAAGGTGAGCCAGGCGTAGAGCACGATGAAGATGACGAGGCCGACAGAATCCTTCAGCGTCGCATAGGGCGTGAAAGGCACGGTCTCCTTCTTTATGTCCTTCACCTCGACGCCCGTCGGATTGTTCTGCCCCGTCACATGCAGCGCCCAGACATGCAGGCCCACGATGGCCACGATGACGAAGGGCAGGAGGTAATGCAGCGCGAAGAAGCGGTTGAGCGTGGCGTTGTCGACCGAATAGCCGCCGAGCAGCCAGGTGGTGATGGAATTGCCCACATAGGGAATGGCGGTGAAGAGATTCGTGATCACCGTCGCCGCCCAGAAGGACATCTGGCCCCAAGGCAGCACATAGCCGAGGAAGCCCGTCGCCATCATCAGCATGAAGATCACGACGCCGAGGATCCACAGCACCTCGCGCGGCTCCTTGTAGGAGCCGTAATACATGCCGCGGAAGATGTGGATATAGACGGCGAGGAAGAACATGGAGGCGCCGTTGGCGTGCGCATAGCGCAGCGCCCAGCCCCAATTCACATCGCGCATGATGTGCTCGATCGAATCGAAGGCGAGCGTCGTCTCCGGCGTGTAGTGCATCGCCAGAACGATGCCGGTCACAATCTGCGCGACCAGCATGAAGGAGAGGATCGCGCCGAATGTCCAAAGATAGTTGAGGTTCTTCGGAACGGGATAGGCGACGAAGGATTCGTGGATGAAGCCGAGGATCGGCAGGCGCCGCTCGAGCCAGCGCGCAAAGCCGCTCTTCGGCGTGTAGGTCGAATGTCCGGTCATGGATGGTGGTCTCGGAAGTTGGGACGGCGAGGCCGCGATCAGCCGATCTTGATCTTGGTGTCGCTCAGGAAGGCGTAGTCGGGCACTTCGAGATTGGTCGGAGCCGGACCGCTGCGAATGCGGCCGGAGGTGTCGTAGGTGGAGCCGTGGCACGGGCAGAACCAGCCGTGGAACTCGCCCTCATGGCCGGTGGGGATGCAGCCCAAATGGGTGCAGACGCCGACGACGACGAGCCATTCGGCCTTCTTCACGCGCGCCGAATCGGCTTGCGGATCGGGCAGCTCGGCGAGCGGGACATTCTGCGCGGCCTCGATCTCTTGGCGAGTGCGATGCCGCACGAAGACCGGCTTGCCGCGCCATTTGACGGTGACGATCTGCCCCTCGGGAATTGCCGAGATGTCGAGCTCCGTCGAGGCCAGCGCCAATGTCGAAGCGTCTGGATTCATCTGCGCGATCAACGGCCATACGGCGGCGCCCGCTGCGACCGTCGCCGCCGCGCCCGTGGCGAGGAACAAAATATCCCGGCGGTTCGGCTCCGCCTTTGTCGCATTGCTCACTTTCTGGAACCTCTCTCGCGAGTTCGACCCTGGCCCCTGCCTCTCGGCTCGTAACGCGAATGGAAACAAATCCATCCGCGATGGGCGCGCCTGTTTTGAGCAGTTTGGCGTGAGACCGCAAGCGGCCTTCGCGTCGCTGCGACAAATAGCGCGCTTGCCGGCGCCTCGAGATCACTGACGCAGCACGCCGCTCTTGTCCACAAACGGCCCTTGGGAAATTTTGTCAACCGCCGGAAGCGTCGCGGCGGCGGCGTCCCTTGACGCGAGCGCCCGCGGCGAGGCTCATGCGGGTCGCTTTAAGGAGGCGCGTGAGGACATGAGCGGCCGTTATCTGGTTTTCGTGGCGACGGTGGTCAGCCTCATCGCGGTTCCGGGGCCGGACATGCTCTATGTGCTCGGCCGGGCGCTGGCTTCCGGCGCGCGGGCGGGCCGCTTCTCCGCCGCCGGCATAGCCTTCGGCTATGCGCTGCTCACTCTTTTGGTGGCGGCCGGCTTTCAGCTCGTTTTCGCGGCTTTTCCGGCGCTGTTCCTCGCCCTCAAATATATCGGCGTCGCCTATCTCTCCTGGCTGGCCTTTCGGCTCATCCGCTCTGACGGCGGCTTCGGGGCGCCGAGCCGCGGCCGGGAGCGCACGGATTGGGCGGCCTTTTCGGCCGGCGTCGGCACCAGCCTGCTCAATCCAAAGGGGCTCTTGTTCTATTTCGCGATACTGCCGCAGTTTTTCGACGCCGCGGACGGACCGTTCTGGCGGCATGCGCTCGTCTATGGCTGGACCACGAGCTTCCTGTGCCTGACGCTCTATTCCGCGCTCGCCCATGCGGCGAGCTATGGCGCCCGGCGCTGGACGCCGGAGCCGACGGCCAGCCGCAATCTCTCGCGTCTCGCCGGCGTTTTGCTGCTCGTCTCCGTTCTGGCCATGCTCGGCGCCGAATGGAGCGGCGCGGCCCTTCATTGACGCGCCCGCGGCCGGGAGAGGCCGCGGGCTCGGCGAGGACCGACGCCTTATTTGGTCACGATCGGCGCGACCGTAGGAGCGGCGGGCGTCGTGAAGTGATAATTGAGGCCGCCGCGCACGATATGGCCGGCGCTCTTCACGGTGAGCGGCACGGCGCCGAAATTGGTGGAATAGCTGACGCCCGAGTCGGCGAGCTGCGTGTAGAGATATTCGCCCTTCACCGAGATCTTGTCCGACCAGGCGTATTCGAAGCCGGCGCCCGCGGTCCAGCCGGCGCGAACGGTCGTGCCCGTGGAGAGCTGACCGATCGTCACGGGTAGATTCGAGGTGAAGCCGCCCGGCGCAAAATCCGTCCCATAGGCGAAGCCTGCGGTCCCGTAGAGGATCCATTTCGGCGTGAAGGCGTAGCCCGCGCGGCCACGGAATGTGCCGAACACGCCCGTATCGGTCGGGCTCGGCGTGTTGAAGCCGCCCGTCTCGGCGTTGATCGCGCCGCGATAGCCGAAATCGGCCTCGAGGCCGAGGACGATGGTCGGCGACCATTGCCAATTATAGCCGAGCGTGCCGCCGCCGACGAAGCCCGAGCCGCGCAGCGGCGACTCGCGGAAATAGGTGAAGGTCCCCTCGCCCAGCAGCGCGCCGGCATAGGCGCCGATATAGGCGCCCTGCCAGCTGAAGACCGGCGCCGGCGGCGGGACAGGCGCGGATTTGGTCGACGGCAGATCCGCCGCCGCCGCCCCGCCCGCCGCGAGCGCCGCCGCGAGGGCGGCGATCGTGCGGAAGCTTCTCGTCCAATTCGACATTATCCAACTCCTCATGCTTTCAGCTCGTCAGTAGAGCTTTACTTTCAAAGTCGCCCCGTAAGCGCGGAAGGCGTTATCGCCGAAAGTCACCGTCTGAGGAGCCGAGCCCGTGGTCGTCGCCGTGCCGATGGTCTGCGCGGTCACGTAACGCTGGTCGAAGAGATTCTTCGCCCAAAAATGCAGGCTGTAGCGCTCGTCGTCGGTCCTTAGGCCGATGCCGAAATTCACGATCGAATAGGAGGGCTGGAACACCGAATAGATGGAGCCCGGCTGTGATAGCTGCGTCTTGTATTTCCAGGCGAGATTGCCGTAGGTGAAGGCTGTGACCGGCACGTCGGCGAAGCCGCCGATCCCTTCGAATATGCGGCCGAGCGGAAGCTCGTAATTGACGCCGATATTGAAGGAGTAAGGCGCGACCGGGCTATTGCCGGCGACGCCGCCGGTGATGCGCTGGCCGGAAAGATCGACCGAGAGCGGCGCGGCGACGCCATTCACATTGAGCGAGGCCGGCCAAGTCCAATCCGGCGGCGGCGCGGCGTTCTTGTAATTGACGTAGCGCGCATCGGTGAGAGCGCCCGAGAAGGTGATCCACAAGCGCTCGACCGGATTCCAACGGCCGTCGAACTCGAAGCCGCGCAGACGCACATGGCCGATATTGCCGAGATAGGTCTTGCGCAACGGCACGCCCGTCACATCGACGATGGCGGTGTTCACCAATATCGACTGGAAGTCGTAGATGTCGTTCCAATAGAGATTGCCGTTGAGGATGAGCTTATTGTCGAGCCAATTGGTCTTGACGCCGAGCTCATAGTCCCACGACACCTCCGGCTTGGTGACGACCGGCTGCCACTCCTTGAAATTCTGCTTGCTGTCGAACACGGGCAGAGCGGCCGTGTTGATGGCGCCAGACTTCTCGCCGCGCGCCGCCGAGCCGTAGAACAGAATGTTGTCGCTGTATTTATAGGACGGATTGACGAGGCCCGAGAGCGAGTTGCGCGTGGCCTTGCGTCCACCCGTGTCGAAGAAGGTGGTGCCGGCCGCGGTCTGCATCGCCGCCGCCTGCGCGCTCGTGTAGACGCCGCTCGCCCAGCCGAAATCCGAACCCTCTCTGATCTCGAATGTGTCGCGCAGACCCGCGGTCAGCGCCCATTGCTCGTCGATATGCCAAGTCGCCTGGCCGAATTCCGCGAGGCTGAAGGTGCGCGCCTTGCCGTCCGTATGCTCGGAGGTTCCGTTGAGCAGCGCCGGATCGGCGTTGAAATTATTGAGCAGCCATTGCGACGCCTGATAGCCATAGTCCGTGTGCTGATAGGACGAGACGGCCTCGTGCAACGCATAGACGCCGACCTGCCATTCGATGGTCTGATCCTTGGGCGAGGCGAGGCGAACCTCCTGCGAATATTGATCCACCTTCACATCGAAGGCGTTGCCGCTGATCTGCGTGTAATTATTGCCGAGCGAGTTGCGCGGATGCAGGATGAACTCGCGCCAGGCGGAGATCGCCGTGAGCGTGTTGTCGCCGATCTGCACATTGATCTCGTTCGACACGCCCGTCGTGCGCTGATCGAGATTGCCGAGGCGCGACAGCACCGGCGCATAGGGGCTGTTGACGAGAAAGGGAATGTGCAGGCGCGACGCGAGATTTTGCGCATAGGTCGTGTTGATCGCGCCATTGGCCCAGACCGGGAAGGTATTGCCGATGACGCCGCTGTAATTATTGTACTCGTCGGAGCGCAGGCGATCGAAGATCAGGCGATCGGTGAAATTGTCGCCGACATAATAGAGCTGGCCGCGCACGCCCCAGCGATTATTGTTGAGCAGATCAGCGCCGGTGAGCGCGTCATTGATCGCGCCGTCGCTCTTGTCGAGAAAGAAGGTGACGCGATAGGCGAGCTTGTCGTCGATGATCGGGCCGCTGATATTCGCCTTCTCTATGATGCGGCTGCGATTGGCGAAGGAGGTCTCGAAACTGGCCTCCGGCGTGAAGGACGGCAGCTGCGTATGGATGACGACGGCGCCGACCGTGGTGTTCTTGCCGAGCAGCGTGCCCTGCGGGCCGCGCGCCACTTCGAGGCTCTGCAGATCGACGAAATCCGCCCATTGGAAGCCGACATGCGTGTAGAACACATTGTCTACGATGAGTCCGACCGCCGATTCCGAGCCGTCCGCGCCGCCGGAAATGCCGGAAATGCCGCGGATCGACATGGCGGATGTGCGCGGATTGGTGACATAGGGAACGAAGTTCGGCACTTTCTGCGCGAAATCGCCCAGACGCTCGATATGCTCGCGCTCGGCGGTCTTTCTGCCGACGACGCTGACCGGCAGCGGCACGTCCTGGGCTTTCTCCTCACGCAGTCGCGCGGTCACGGTCACATCGTCGACCTGCGCATTGGCGGCTGCCGCGGCGGCCGCATTATTGGCGTCAGCGGCCGGCGCGGGCGCCGATTGCGTGGCCGCCGGGCCGGCTCCAAAGACCAGAACGCCCGCCGCCGCCAATGAGGCGAAGCCGACGCTGCGCAACAAGCTCGCACGCGACTCTCTCTTCTCTCCACTCGCTCTCGACATCACCACAGTTTCCCCATGTCCCGTCGCACGCGGCCCCTCGCGGAGCCACGGCGACGGTTTACGCAGCGCTCCCCCATGGCGCGCTTACGTATAATATCTATAGACTACGTAGATTTCGTAGGGGACGTCAACAGCTTCGCTCACCCTCGCCGGCGAGCGGCGGCCTTTCGCGCAAGGCCTGTGGCGCCGCCGCAACAGGCGGCTCCCTGCGCGAAAAAAAATGCCCCGCCTCCTTTCGGAGACGGGGCATTTTTCTCTCAACCCTATGATGAAAATAAAGAGTTCGGGATAGAGCGGACGCGCGTTAGGCGGTTTGGGCGGCGCGTCTGGCGCGCCGTTCCCCGCTCGCCGGCTCGGGAACAGGAAGGGAGCGTCGCAGGCGCCGCCACGCCAGCACCACGGCGCTGGCGCTGAGCACGACGCCGAAGGAGACCCAGACGCCCATCCAGCCCCACCACAGCCAATGATTGCGGAACCAGCCGAAGTCCCAATGATGGACGGCCGAATAGACCCAGCGATAGACGCGCCGGCTCGTGTCGAATTTCGCGAGCAGGCGGCCATCCGCCGGATCGACATAGAGCGACGTATGCTCGGGGTCGGCGAAATCGACGCGCAGCACGGGCAAGGGCTTGTCGAGCGCCGTCTGCCGATGATTGGCGAAATAATAGGAATCATAGTCGGCGAGCGTCTCGGCGCCGGCGATGGCGCCGCCCTCCTTCAGCCGAGTCGCGGCGGCGAGAATCGACGTCTCGCCGAGGCCGGCGACGGCGCCCGGAACGGCGACGGCGCGGCGCGCGCCGTCACGCGATTGCGCGAGCAGCAGCGCCTCCTCGCCGAGACGGCTCCAGGCGAGCTCGACGACATCGGCGGAGAGGCCGAGCGCGGCGGTGGGCCGCCAATCGACGACGGCCTGCGGAAGCGCGGCGCCGCGATAGCGCGCCAGCTCCTCCCGGCTCGCTGTGGCCTGCGAGAAAATCTGCCCCGGATTGGTGGAGAGAAAGCCGCTCGCCGCCCAGAAGAAAGCGAAAGTCCCGCCGATGAGCCCGGCCCAAAAATGATATTTCAGCCAGGGCTCGCGATAGGGCTGCGTGCGCCCGCGCGCATAGGTCGGACGGCCGAAAAATCCCGGCTTCCATTTGATCCAGCCGATGACGACGCCGCTGAAGGCGCCGATGGCGGCGAAAAATCCGACATAGGTGAGCGCGTCGCGCCGATATTCGCCGGCGCCGAGCACATCCAGCCAGCGGAAGAGATGCAGCCAATTGCCGGCGTAGATGAAAGCGCGCTCGACCCGCGTCGAGACTTGCGCGACCTCGCCCGTGCGCGCCGAGACGATGATCTGCGTGCCCGCGCCATCTCCCGTCGCGAATCGATGAAACGGCTTCAGCGTCTCGGCGTTGCGCAGGCCGACGGCCGCTTCCACCGTGTCGAGATAGAGCAGCGAGGGCGCGCCGAGCCAGTCGCGCGCGATGCGCTCCGCCGCCTGCGGATCGAAATCGACGAGCGCGCCATTGGTCGCAGAAAGGGCGAAACGCCGGCCGGCGTCGTCCTCGACCAGCCAGATCGGCTCATCGCCCACGCGCTGCAGCCGTGCATCGGAGAGGCCGGGCTCCGCCTTGGCGCCGCCATGCGCATGATGGCCGCCGCCTCCCATGCCCCCGCCATGTCCCATGCCGCCGCCGACAGCCTCGCCGCCGTCCTTGACGGCCTGCGCGCGCGCTGCGGCGCTGGCGCTCAGCGCCTCGCCCAGCGAGAGCCACCCGTCCTGCGGCAGAAGCGCCGGCGCATGCGCCAGCCTCTGCGCACGGTCGATCGTCGGCGAGCCGATGAAGGCGATGGATAATCCGGTGGAGAACCAGACGAGCATGAACAGCGCCAATACGACGCCCACCCATCTGTGAAGAAAGAGCAATTTCGACATTCGGGACGCTCCGCATCGCGCTGAATGGCCGCGGCGGCGGTTCCGCCGACGGCAGGAAAAAGACGCCGCGAAATTTAATTGATGAATATGACTAGGTAAATAGGAATATATCGGGTTTTCCCGGCCGTCGCAAAGCGATGGACGCAGCCGCCGCCAGGCCCGCGGCGCCCCTCCCCGCGCCGGATTGCGTGGTCGCCACAAGGGGACTCTCCACAATCGCGAAGCCGTCGTCTTCGGCGCTAGCGTTTCTCCTGCGCCTCGGACGCTCGCGACATTTCAGCGGATCGCGATCGATGAGCCGAGCGCTCTGCGGAGGAGCGGCGTGGGCACCTATATCGCGCATACGCGACGCAAGGCGAAGCCGAGCAAGGCGGAGACGTCGACGATAGACGCGGCGGCGATGGCGGCGCGCGAGCAGGCGCTCGCCGAGCTGCGCGAGCAGCAGCGCATAGAGGCCGAGCGCCTGCGCGCCGAGAAGGCCGCGCGCGCGCTGCGCCGCGCCGTTAGCAAGCGCATGACTCCTGCCGATCCCGACACGTCGGGACGCCGCCGCACGGCGACGCGCGCCGCCGGCATCATGCTGATCTCGGCGACCGGCGGCTTGCGCACGCAGAGCGTGTCGCTGTTTCGCGGCTCTGGACGCACGGGCTCCGATCTCTGGCTCGCCGACGTGCAATTCGAGCAGGAGAAGGGCGTCGCCCATTTCATCAATGACCTCGCCACTCCGGCCGACAAGGACGCGCTGCATGCGATGCGCGCGCTGGCGCCGCGAATCGCCGAGCACATCTTCCTCGGCGCGCCGCCGCAGGACGGGATCGACGACCGCAACATGAACACGGCGTTTCGTCTGGCGCAGTCTTTCATGCACAAGACGCACTACACGGCCTCGCTCTCCGAGGAGGAGAAGCAGCGGCTGAGCTTCTCCATCTTCGAGGAGCTGCAATCGGTGACGGCGATGCGGCTGCGCCATTTGCAAAAGGAGCAGGAGCGCATCGTCGAGAGTCTCATGCACAAGACGAAATTGCACCGTTCGGAATGCAACGGCCTGCTCGCGCCGATCTATGAGGGATATGAGGAGTTCCGCCGCGCCGAGCAGGAAGGCCGGCCGGCGCGCGCGCCGCAGCGGCAGGAGACGCCGGTGGAGCAGGCGCCCATCGAGTCGTTCGAGGAAGACCATCGCGCGACCGGCACGCATGGGCGGTGAGGCGCGCGCGATCGTCGCGCCGCGTCAGCCGATCGCGAGATAGACGACGAAGCCCGCGCCGAGCAGCAGCAGCGCGGCGAGCACGACGAGCTCCGCCGTCCCCGCGTCGAAGCCATGCTGCGCCTCATCGGCGATGAGACGCCGCGTGTGAATGAAACGCACGGTTGCGACGACGATCAGCGCGACTCCTCCGAGCACCAGCAGGCCGCCGCCTCCCCAACTCGTCAATGGTCCCGACAATTTTTCGAAACGCCGCAAGATCGGGCCGCGCTCTACCTCCGGTAGCGTGGCGCTGATCGTATGCACGAAAAGATCGAATTTCTCGATCACGAAGCCGAGCGCCATGATCGCGACGCCGGTCCGCACCCATGCGAGAAACGTGCGCTCATTGGCGGCGTGGCTGACGTAATCACGAATCATGACGTCTCCTCTCGCATGGTCGGGGAACGCGATTCGCGCGGGTCGCGGGCGCGACGAGTCGACGCGTATTGAACCCCTTCGGCGACGCGATAGATAGCCCGATGTCGATCCGCCGACATCTTCGGAGCATCCGTCATGATTTATCCGATGAGGAGCCTCACGGCCGCCATTGTGATCGCCGCGAGCGCCGCCGCCGCCCAGGATTGTCGATCGACGAGCGACTCAGGCGCCACGCGATGCGTCGCGGGCGTGCTCTACCGATGCACATGCACGCGCGGAATCGGCGCGACCACATGCACATGGGACAATGCCGCGGCGCTGTGCTCGGCGCTCTCCGCGCATGACGCCGCAGGCGACATAGAAGCGAAGGACGAGCCTGCGCCGACCGCCGCCGCGCTGACGCCGTGACGCTCAGATGCCGGCGCCGAAGGTGAAGGATTCGCTCAGCGGCTTCGCCTGCGTGACATTGCTGCCCGCCGGCACGCCATGCGTCAGCCAGACATTGCCGCCGATGACGGAGCCGCGACCGATGGTGATGCGGCCGAGCACTGTGGCGCCGGCGTAGATCACCACATCGTCCTCGATGATCGGATGACGCGCGCCGCCCTTCACCAGCGCGCCGGTCTCATCGACCTCGAATCGTTTGGCGCCCAGCGTCACCGCCTGATAGAGCCGCACATTCCTGCCGATGACCGCGGTCTCGCCGATGACGACGCCGGTGCCGTGATCGATGAAGAAGCCTTCGCCGATCTCCGCGCCCGGATGAATGTCGATTCCCGTCGCCGAATGCGCGATCTCCGACACGAGCCGCGCGAGCATGGGCGCGCCGAGCAGATAGAGACGATGCGCGAGCCTGTGGCGAATGATCGCCGAAAGGCCGGGATAGGAGAACACCACCTCGTCGAGGCTCTTGGCCGCGGGATCGCCCTCATAGGCGGCGCGAATATCGGTGTCGAGCAGCGCCCGTATCAGCGGCAGCGCCTGCGCGAAAGCGTCGACGATCTCATGCGCGCGCGGGCGATGGTCGATGGTTCCGTCATCCGAGCCATTGGCCAGCAATTGCAGCTCGCGCCGCACCTGCTCGCGCAGGGCGCGCAGGCTCTTGTCCAGCGTGTAGAGCACGAAGCCGTCGGCGCTGTCGGTGGTCAGCTCCGGCGGACCGAAATGGCGCGGATAGAGGCTCGCCGCGAGCCCCTCGATGATCTCGATCGTCGCCTCGCGCGAGGGCAGCTCGGGCAGGCGCCCATCGCGATAGCGGCGCTTCTGCGAGGCGCGACGCAATTCGCCGAGCTCCGCGACGATGCGGCCGAGCTGCGGAAATCCGCTCGGCTCGGACCCGTTTCCTGCATGCGGCCCCTGCTTTGCTTGCGTCACCGCGCCGCTCCTTCGACAGGCGGCGGAAACCGTCGCCCTCATTATATTCAGTCTATAAATCTACTACACTACTAAAGGATCGACGACAACCGCCGAGTCGGCTGGCGCGGCGGCGTCCGAGCCCTTAAATCTCCCCGCAAAGACCGAGGGATCCGATGACGACCGAAAATCCGCTGCTCTTTGCCTCGACCGAAGCTTTCGGCCTGCCGGCCTTCGGCGCGCTGAAGGCCGAGCACTATCGCCCCGCCTTCGCGGCCGCCATGGCGGAAAATCTGGCGGAGATCGCGCGCATCGCCGACGATCCCGCGCCGCCCGATTTCGAGAACACGATCGCAGCTCTCGAGCGCTCCGGCCGCCTTCTGGCGCGCGTCGGCGGCGTCTTCTGGAATCTCGCCGCGACCGACACCACGCCCGAGCTGCAGGAGATCGAGCGCGACATATCCGGCGCGCTGGCGCGGCACGAGAATGAGATATTGCTGAACGCCGCGCTGTTCTCGCGCGTCGATGCGCTCCATGCGCGCCGCGACGCGCTGGCGCTGACCGAGGAGCAGGCGCGCGTGCTGGAGCTGACGCATAAGCGCTTCCTGCGCGCGGGCGCCAAGCTCGACGAGACGGCGAAGCGCCGCATGGCGGAAATATCCGAGCGCCTCGCCAATCTCACCACATCCTTCGCGCAGAATGTGCTCGCCGACGAGGCCGATTATCTGCTGCTGCTCGACGAGAGCGATCTCGACGGGCTGTCGGAAGACTTCCGCGCCTCGGCCGCGCAAGTCGCGCAAGAGCGCGGCGCGCCGGGCAAATATGGCGTCACCCTCGCGCGCTCGAGCGTCGAGATTTTTCTGCAGAGCTCGACGCGCCGCGATCTGCGCGAGACCGCTTTTCGCGCCTGGGCCAGCCGCGGCGAGACGGGCGGCGCGACCGACAATCGCGCGCTGATCGCCGAGATTTTGCGCCTGCGCGAGGAGCGCGCGCGGCTCAATGGCTTCGCCAATTTCGCCGCCTATAAGCTCGACGACACGATGGCGAAGACGCCGACAGCGGTGCGCGAGCTCTTGGATCGTGTCTGGGCGCCGGCGCTCGCGGCGGCGAAGGCGGAGCGCGACGATCTGCAAGCGCTCGCCGAACGCGACGGCGCCAATGTCGCGATCGGCGCCGCCGACTGGCGCCATTACGCCGAGCGCGTGCGCAAGGAGCGCTATGATCTCGACCAGGCGGAGCTGCGTCCCTATTTCCAGCTGGATCAGATGATCGCCGCCGCCTTCCATGTCGCGAAACGACTGTTCGGCCTCTCCTTCGTCGAGGTGGAAGGACTCGATCTCTATCACCCGAGCGTGCGCGCCTTCGACGTTCGCGATGCGAAGGGCGAGCATGTCGCGCTCTTCCTCGGCGATTATTTCGCGCGGCCCTCCAAGCGCGGCGGCGCCTGGATGTCCGAGTTTCGCGGCCAGGAGAATCTCGACGAACGCATTCGTCCCATCATCGTCAATGTGCTGAACTTCTCGCGCGCGCCCGATGGCGCGCCGACTCTGCTCAGCCTCGACGACGCGCGCACGCTGTTTCACGAGTTCGGCCATGCGCTGCACGGCATGTTGTCGGACGTCACCTATCCGCTCGTCGCCGGCACCAATGTCGCGCGCGATTTCGTCGAGCTGCCCTCGCAGCTCTATGAGCATTGGCTGCTGGAGCCGGAAATTCTCCGCGGCTTCGCGCGCCACGCCGAGACAGGCGCGCCAATGCCGGAGGAATTGCTCGAGCGCATCCAAAAGTCGCGGCACTTCAATCAGGGCTTCGCCAGCGTCGAATTCTGCGCCTCCGCCTATGTCGATCTCGATCTGCACGAAAGCGCGATCGACGAGAGCTTTGACGCGCTTGCCTTCGAGCGCGAGAGCCTCGCGCGCATATCGATGCCGGAAGAGATCATCATGCGGCACAGGACGCCGCATTTCACTCATGTCTTCGCCGGCGACGGCTATTCGGCCGGCTATTACTCCTATCTCTGGGCGGAGACGCTGGACGCCGACGCCTATGAGGCGTTCCTCGAGGCCGGCGATCCTTTCGCGCCCGACATTGCGGAGCGCTTGCGCCGTCACATCTATGCCGCCGGCGGAACGCAGGACCCGGCGGACGCCTATGTCGCCTTTCGCGGCCGCATGCCGAATGTCGATGCGCTGCTGCGTCAGCGCGGCTTCGCGCGTTAGCCGAACGAGAGCGCAGCGGCGCGCCCCACGAATGTCATATTCGTCGCTGCTATGCTGATCGCATGACGACGCCCCCCTCCCCTTCCAAGCGCAGCGCCATCGCGCCCTTCATCGCGATGGATGTGCTGAGCGAAACGCGTGAGCTCGAGCGGCAGGGCCGCCGCATCGTCCATATGGAGCTGGGCGAGCCCGGCGCGCCGGCGCCGCTCGCCGTGCGCGAGGCCGCGGCGCGCGCGCTCGCCCAAGGCGCCATCGGCTATGCAGAGGCGCTCGGCCGCCCAGCGCTGCGCCAGCGCATCGCGCGCCATTATGGCGAGGCCTATGGCGTCGACGTCTCGCCGGAGCGCGTCATCGTCACGACGGGATCGTCGGGCGCATTTCTCTTGGCCTTTCTCGCCGGTTTCGATCCGGGCGCGCGCATCGCCATGACGGTGCCCGGCTATCCGGCCTACGCGAATATTCTCGCCTCGCTCGGCCTCGAGCCCGTGCTGATCGATGTCGGCGCAGAGACGCTCTATTCGCCGACCGCCGCTCTGCTGGAGGCGGCGCATCGCGCAAAGCGCCTCGATGGCGCTCTGCTGGCGAGCCCGGCCAATCCCACCGGCGCGATGATTCCGAGCGACGAATTCGAAAAAATCTGCGCCTTCTGCGAGGACGCCGGAATTCTCTTCGTCTCCGACGAGATTTATCACGGCCTCTCCTACGAGCGCGCTTGCGAGACCGCGCTGGCGCATTCGCGCAACGCCGTCGTCGTGAACAGCTTCTCGAAATATTATGCGATGACCGGCTGGCGGCTCGGCTGGCTGGCGGCGCCCGAATCCCTGGTGCGACCGATGGAGCGGCTGCAGCAATCGCTCGCCATTTCGGCGCCGACGCTGGCGCAGATCGCCGCGCTCGAGGCCTTCGAGGCGAAAGCGGAGCTCGAGGCGGTGAAGGCCGGCTATGCGCGCAGCCGCGCGCTCTTGCTGGAGCGTCTGCCGCGCTTGGGCTTCAGCGATTTCGCGCCGCCGGACGGCGCCTTCTACATCTACGCCGACATCTCGCGCTTTTCCGCGGATTCGGCCGCCTTCTGCAAAAGAATGCTGGAGGAGGCCGGCGTCGCCGTCACGCCCGGAATCGATTTCGATCGCGCGCGCGGCAAGCGAACGCTGCGTTTCTCCTACGCCGGAGCGGAGAGCGAGGTGCGGCTCGGCCTCGATCGTCTCGCAGCCTGGCTCGGCGCGCCGAGACCGACCATCTGACAGCGATCGCCGGCTCGAAATCAAAACACGCGCGCAAAAGAAAAGCGCGGCGGGCCAGCGGCCCGCCGCGCTTTTTTGTCATGCGCTTTTCGTCACTCGCCGCCGAGCGAGGCCTTGGCGCGCTGCCACCAGCCGCCCTTCTTCGGGCGATTGGGGTCGGCCTCGGTGATGATCGTCTCGGTCGGCTCGCGCGGCGGCGCCGGCGGAGCCGCGGCCTCATGCACGATGGGAGCGGGCGGAGCCACAGGCTCCGGCGCAGGTGCCGCAGGAGCGGGAGCCGGAGCCGCCGAAAGAGCCTCGGGAGCCGGCGCGCTCGGAGCGACGGCCTCCGCCGGCGGAGCCGATTCGGCCGGCGCCGGAGCCTCGGCGATCGGGGCGACGGGAGCCGCCTCCGTCACGACAGGAGCCGGAGCCGCCTCGCTCGTCTCATAGGACGGAATATGCGCCTCGGCCGCGGAAACGGCAGTTTCGGCGACGCCCTCGTCGAGCGGGAAAGCGCCCTGCTCGCGAAATTCGGGCGGCAGCGGCGAGGAGCGCGTCCAACGGCCGGCGCGGCGACCGCGTCCGCCGCGGCTGCCGCGTTCGGCGGGACGCGGAACCTCATTGGCCGGCGCGGTGGGAACGCCGTCGATCTCCGCGACAATGGCGAGGCCTTCGTCGGACGGCTGCTCGGCGCCCGGCGCCGGCGCTTCTCCGCCGGAGAGTCCGCCGCCGCGTCCGCGCCGACGACGCCGACGGCGCGCCCGCGGCTGGTCCTCGCCCTCGCCCTCTTCCTCGACGAAGGGCGGACGCGCGGTTCTCTCCTCGCGGCGCGCGACCTCGGGCCGGCGCTCGACGATCTCGTCTTCCTCGGCGGACGCCTCGGCCTCGACCTCGATCTCATCCTCGAGATCGGCGAGCGAATCGACGCGCAGCGCGGTCTGAGCCGGAAGCTCGCGCACGCCGGTGGCCGGCTCGCCGCGCTCCAGCGCATGATAGGAGGTGCCGGTCAGGCTGTCGTCGGCGGAGACGGTGATGGCGACGCCGAAACGGCGCTCCAAAGCCTGCAGATGGCTGCGCTTCTGATTGAGAATATAGAGCGCGACCACAGTGCGCGTGCGCAGGATGATGTCATGCGCCGCGCTCTTGATGAGCGCATCCTCGAGCACGCGCAGCACATGCAGCGCGATGGAGGCGGTGGAGCGCACCGTGCCGGCGCCGGCGCAATGCGGGCAAGGCACAGTCGAGCCCTCGAGCACGCCGGCGCGAATGCGCTGGCGCGACATTTCGAGCAGGCCGAAATGCGAGATGCGGCCCACCTGAATGCGGGCGCGGTCGTTCTTCAGCGCGTCCTTCAGGCGGCGCTCGACGGCGCGATTGTTGCGGCTCTCTTCCATGTCGATGAAATCGACGACGATGAGGCCGGCGAGATCGCGCAGGCGCAGCTGGCGGGCGACCTCATCGGCCGCCTCCAGATTGGTGCGCAGCGCCGTGTCCTCGATATTGTGCTCGCGGGTGGAGCGTCCCGAGTTCACGTCTATGGCGACCAGCGCCTCGGTCTGATTGATGACGAGATAGCCGCCCGACTTCAGCGTCACCTGATTGGAGAACAGCGCGTCGAGCTGCGCCTCGGCGCCGGCGGAGGCGAAGATCGGATTGGGATCGCGATAGAGGCGGACGTTCTTGGCGTGGCTCGGAATGAGCATGCGCATGAAGTCCTTCGCCTCGCGATAGGACTCCTCGCCGGAGACGATGACCTCCTCGACGTCGCGGCCGTAGAGATCGCGAATGGCGCGCTTGATGAGCGAGCCTTCCTCATAGACGAGGGTCGGCGCGCTGGAGCGCAGCGTCAATTCGCGCACGCTCTCCCACATGCGCAGCAGATATTCGAAGTCGCGCTTGACCTCGGCCTTGGTGCGCGTCGCGCCGGCGGTGCGCAGAATGACGCCCATGCCTTCCGGCACCTCGAGCTCCTGCACGATCTCCTTCAGGCGCTTGCGATCGGCGCCGTCGGTGATCTTGCGGGAGATGCCGCCGCCGCGCGCGGTGTTGGGCATCAGCACGGAATAACGGCCGGCGAGCGAGAGATAGGTGGTCAGCGCCGCGCCCTTGTTGCCGCGCTCCTCCTTGACGACCTGTACGAGCAGAACCTGGCGGCGCTTGATGACCTCCTGGATCTTATACTGACGGCGTGAGCGCGAGGGCCGGTGCGGCACCTCTTCCATCGCGTCGCCGCCGATATGCTCGACGTGCTCTTCCTCGTCCTCGTGCTCTTCCTCGTCGTCATGGTCGTCGTCGCGGCGGCGGGCCTCGGCCTCCTCGCGCTCGGCCTCATGCTCTTCATCGCGCTCGTCCTGGCGGCGGGCCTTGACCTCGTGATCGGCCTCGGCCGGCTCGGCCGGCGCTTCCTCGGCATGGCCGGCCTCGACGACGCCGAAGCCCTGCGGATCGATGGAGATCGGCTCGGCCTCGACGGCCTCCAGCGGGCGCGACTCGGCCGAGAAGCTCTCGGCTGCGGCGGATTCGGATTCCGCGTTCTCGGCGCGGCTCTCCTCCGCGGCCGGCGCCGACTGCTCGGCGGCGTCGGTCTGCTCGTTCTCGGGAGCGCTTTCGGAGATCACCTCATCGGAATTGGCGCGCTTCTCGGCGCCGTCGGAATGGCGACGGCGCGAGCGGCGACGGCCTCCGCCGCCACCACCGCCATGGGAACGCGGCTCCTCGTCTTCCTGCTGATGGACGCGGCTCTCCTCCTCGAGCAGAGCGATCCGATCGGCGACGGGAATCTGATAATAATCGGGATGAATTTCGGCGAAGGCCAGAAAGCCGTGACGATTGCCGCCGTAATCCACGAAGGCGGCCTGGAGCGACGGCTCCACACGCGTGACCTTGGCGAGATAAATATTGCCGCGCAAAGGCCTTTTGTCGGCGGCTTCGAAGTCGAATTCCTGAACGCGATTGCCACGTAGCACGACTACGCGGGTTTCCTCCGGGTGGGAGGCGTCGATGAGCATTTTGTTGGCCATGAGAAACTCTTTGCGGCGCGACGCGAGGCGACGCCGGCGGTCTCGAGCGAACGTCCGGTGAGGGACGATGCGACCGCGGTCCGGCGAAGCGTCGGAGCGTCGACGCGTGTCTTCTGGGAGTTGGTGTCGATCGCGAAACATCGGATACGCGAACCGGCGCGACCGCCGGCGAACTGGGCGAGAGGCCCGACCGGCCGCCGAAGCGGGACCGACCAGGAGCCGAAGTGACGACGGCTCGGCGCGACAGCGCGAATCGATTCGTCCGCCGGCGCGCGATACTCTCGCGCGGAGCGGGGCCTCGATTGGCGGCATGTCATGGACTTCGCCATGAGCTCGTCACAAAAACCTTATGTCACAGCGCCTTACGGCGGCGCCCGCCCGTTCGGAACCCGCGCGCGAGGCGTGCATTCGAACGTAATTCGCTCCGTGGAAAAACGCGCCGTCCGTCCCGAGACGATTCCCGGCGCCGTGAGACGCCGAAATTGCGCGAGGCGCATTTCGAACCCTTCCACGGAACGGTTCCATACATAATGTCTCGAAGGCGACACCGCAAGTTGGCCGGCGGCTCCGCCCACAGGCTGGCGATCCCCTCCGCACAAAAATGCGCGGGCCGCCATTTTCCGAATGATTTCCGATCGATCGCCTCATGCAACGGCGATCGGGACGGGCGCTAACGTCGCGTTAACCAGATATCCTCAGAAAGATTCCGGGCTCGCGCGCATGCGCGAGCCACGCCATATTATTATCGGGCGAACGCGTGAGCGGGGCGATTCAGAACATGGACGAGATGCGACCGACGGGGGCCGGGCCTTCGCGGAGAGGCGGGCGACGTGCGCCTGCGCTGCGCTTTGCCGCGGCGGCCCTCGCCCTCGCCCTCTCCGGCGCGCCCGCAGCAGCCGGACCCGTCGCGCCCGAGCCTGTCTCTGCCATCGCCGTCCGCTTGGAGCAGCAGAAGGACCGCGCCCGTCTTGTCTTCGAGACGACGGCGGAGGTGAAGCCGAGCGTCTTTCCCGTCGCCGACCCTTATCGAATCGTCGTCGATCTCCCCGAAATGGCCTTCCGTCTCGACCCGGAGGTCGGCCGCCCGGCCAAGGACAAGCGCGGCGGCGACGATCTCGTGACCTCCTTCCGATTCGGCCATTTCGCGCCAGGACGCTCGCGAATCGTCGTCGATCTCGCGCGGCCGGCCAAAATCCTTCGCGCCGAGAGCGATTCGAAGCTCGGCTCCCCGCGCCTCGTCGTCGAGCTCGAGCCGACCGACGCCGCGAGCTTCGCCGCAGAGGCGGCCCGGCTCGCCCCTACCGTTTCCGCCGCCACCGCCCCCGCGGCCGAGCCGCCGGCGCCCACGGCCGACGCCAAGCCTCTGCTGGTCATCGACCCCGGCCATGGCGGCGTCGATGTCGGCGCCGCCGGCCCGCATGGCGAGCAGGAGAAGACCATCGTCCTCGAATTCGCCCGCGCGCTGAAGGGCAAGCTCGAGGCGGACGGCAAGCTGCGCGTGCTCCTCACCCGCAATGAGGACGCCTTCATGGCGCTCGACGAGCGCGTGCGCGTCGCGCGTCAGGCCGGAGCGGAGCTGTTCCTTTCGATCCACGCCGATACGCTGGGCGAGACCAGCGTCGAGGGAGCGACGGTCTACACCGTCTCCGCCCGCGCCTCCGACTCGGAGGCCGCCAAGATCGCCGAGAAGGAGAATTTCGCCGATCGCGCCGCCGGGCTCGAGCGCAAATCCGAGGACGCGGGCGAAGTCGGCGACATTCTCTACGATCTCACCCGCCGCGAGACGCGCGCCTATAGCCATGTCTTCGCCCGCACGCTGATCGCCTATTGGCAGACGGTCGGCCATCTCAACAAGAATCCGAGCCGCTCCGCCGGCTTCGTCGTGCTGAAAGCCTTCGATATTCCGTCCGTCCTGCTGGAGCTCGGCTATTTGTCCAGCGCGCGCGACCTCTCGCGCATGCTGTCGCCGGAATGGCGCGAGCGCGCCGCAGAGGCCACCGCGCAGGCGATCGAGCGCTATTTCGACGAGCGCCGGGAGCCGGCGCAGCTTCAGGCCAGCGCGCCGTCTCAGGCCGTGGCCACGACGCAACGCCCACAATAAAACATAAAAATTGGGCTAAGGATGGGGATGGCGGGAGGCCGATTCGGTTTCCGTCACGACAAAATATGCTCTAAACGGGACGCCATCGGCGCGCAGCGCGCCAGATTTCACAGCAACGCGTCTCCCTCGAGGATCATCCTTCATGCGTCTGCTCGTCCGGTTCTTCGGCTTCCTCTTCGCGACCGGCGCCATCGTCTTCCTGATCGCCGTGACGGCGGCGGCCGGCGTCGTCTACATATTCTCGAAGGATCTGCCGGACACGGCGCAATTGCGCAATTACGAGCCGCCCGTCACGACGCGCATCCACGCCAACGACGGCTCCATCCTCGCCGAATATTCGCGCGAGCGCCGGCTGTTCCTGCCGAGCGCGGCGATTCCGCCGCTCGTCAAGCAGGCCTTCATCTCGGCCGAGGACAAGAATTTCTACACGCATAATGGCGTCGATTTCGAAGGCATCGCCCGCGCGGCCTCGATCCTCGCCCAGGGCGGCCGGCACATGCAGGGCGCCTCCACCATCACCCAGCAGGTGGCCAAGAACTTCCTCGTCGGCAATGAGCGCAGCTTCGAGCGCAAGATCAGAGAGGCGCTGATCTCCTTCCGCATAGAGGCGGCCTATCCCAAGGACCGCATCCTCGAGCTCTATCTCAACGAGATCTATCTCGGTCTCGGCAATTACGGCGTCGCCGCCGCGGCGCTGAACTATTTCAACAAATCGGTCTATGAGCTGACGATACCGGAGGCGGCCTATCTCGCCGCTCTGCCCAAGGCGCCCAACAACTACCATCCCTTCCAGCATCGCGACCGCGCGCTTGAGCGCCGCAATTACGTCATCGACCGCATGGTCGCCGACGGCTTCGTCTCGCAGAAGGACGGCGACAAGGCCAAGACCGAGCCGCTCGGCGTCAATCCGCGCGTCACCTCGCCCAACACCTATGTCGCCGGCTATTTCGCCGAGGAGGTGCGCCGCGAGCTGCTCGACAAATACGGGGACAAGAAGCTCTATGAGGGCGGCCTCTCGGTGCGCTCGACGCTCGACCCCAAGATGCAGGCCATCACGCGCAAGGCGCTGGCCGACGGCCTGGTGCGCTTCGACGAGGCGCATGGCTTCCGCGGCCCGATGCGCCATATCGACATCTCCTATGATTGGGGCCTGCCGCTCGCCGATATTCCCGCGCTCGGCGATGTGAAGCCCTGGCGCCTCGCCGTGGTGCTGGAGACGAACGACAGCTTCGCCCGCATCGGCCTGCAGCCCGGGCGCGAGAAATCCGGCGAGGTGGCGCGCGAGCGCGAGACCGGCCAGCTCTCGCAAGAAGGCATGCGCTGGGCCGGCCGCAGCATTCGCGCCGCGGTGACGCCGGGCGACGTCATTTATGTCGAGCCGCTCGCGGGCCGGCCGGGGCAGTATCGGCTGCGCCAAATCCCGGAAATCTCCGGCGCCATGGTGGCGATGGACCCGTATACGGGCCGCGTCTTCGCCATGGTCGGCGGCTTCTCCTACGATCAGTCGGAGTTCAACCGCGCGACGCAGGCGCTGCGCCAGCCGGGCTCCTCCTTCAAGCCCTTCGTCTACGCCACGGCGCTGGACAATGGCTACACGCCCTCCTCCTCCATTCTCGACGAGCCGATCACCATCGTGCAGGCCAATGGCGAGAGCTGGACGCCGGAGAATTTCGAGGGCGCGCACGGCACTGGCGCGCATCCGCTGCGCTATGGCGTCGAGCACTCCAAGAATATGATGACGGTGCGCCTCGCCAAGGACGTCGGCATGCCGCTGATCGCCGAATACGCCAAGCGCTTCGGCATTTACGACGACATGCCGCTCTATCTGCCCATGTCGCTCGGCGCCGGCGAGACGACGGTGATGCGCATGGTCACCGCCTATTCCATGCTGTGCAATGGCGGCAAGCGGGTGAAGGCGACGCTGATCGACCGCATTCAGGACCGCTGGGGCAAGACGATCTATCGCCATGACGAGCGCCAATGCCTGGGCTGCGACGCCCCCAAATGGGAGAGCCAGAACGAGCCCAAGCTCATCGACAAGCGCGAGCAGGTGCTCGATCCGCTGACCGCCTATCAGATCACTTCCATCATGGAAGGCGTCATCGAACGCGGCACCGGCCAGTCGATCAAGGCGGTGGGCAAGCATCTCGCCGGCAAGACCGGCACCACCAACGAGGCCAAGGATCTCTGGTTCGTCGGCTTCTCGCCCGATCTCGCCGTCGGCGTCTATATCGGCTACGACCGCCCCCGCCCCGTCGGCGAGGGCAAGAGCGCGCAGGCGGCGACCTACGCCGCGCCGATCTTCCGCGATTTCATGATGGTGGCGCTGAAAGACAAGCCCGACGTGCCCTTCCGCGTGCCGCCGGGCATAAAGCTGATCTCGGTCGATCCGCATTCGGGCCTGCGCTCCAAGGGCGCCGGCTCCATCCTCGAGGCCTTCAAGCCCGGCACCGCGCCGCCGGACTCCTATTCCCCGGCCGGCAGCGACGGCGGATTGCAGTCCGGCGCCGCGCAGGATGTGGACAAGCAGGTGGGCAGCGGGACGGGCGGGTTGTACTGACGCGGGGCGGGAGCGACGTTCGGAGGATGACGACGACATTCGATCCGATCATGAGCCGCTTCCGCGCCGCGCTCGACGAGGCTTACGGCGCACGGCTGCAAAGAGTCGTGCTGTTCGGATCGCGCGCCCGCGGCGACGCACGACCGGATTCCGATTACGACGTCGCGATCTTTCTGACGGATATGGAGAGCGTCGGGCGAGAAGCGGATCGGATCGCCGAGATCGAGACAGATATTCTCTACGACACGGGCGCTGTCATCAACGCCCTGCCCTTCATCGCCGCGGCCTATCGCGAGCCGACCGCGCTGATGGGAGAACTCCGACGCGAAGGCGTCGATCTGTGAAGGCGGAAGCCGCCCACCTTCTCGAAAAGGCGCGCGAAGATCTGAGCGACGCCCGCAAGATCGCCGCCATCGGGCTCGTCAAGGTCGCCGCTCGCTGCGCCTATTACGCCGCCTTCCATGCCGCCGAAGCCTACATCATGGAAGCGACCGGCAAGAGCGTGAAGACCCATTCCGGCGCGAGAGCCGAGTTCGCGCGGCTGGCGAAAGACAGCGGAGCGATCGACAAGTCGCTGCCGAAATTCCTCGCCAAAGCCTATATTTACAAGGAAATCAGCGACTATGGCGCTGGTCCCGGCGCCGATGTCACGCCCGCTGACGCCGAAGAGGCGATCATTGCGGCGACACGCTTCATCGATAGCATAACGGCTTTGCTGGCCAGAGAGTGACGCCTCTACTCCCCCACGCTCCGCAGCGCCGCCGCCGCGGCGAAAGGGCAGAGCGCCAGCGACGCCAGGCTGATCGCGCATAGAATCGCGAAGGGCGCGAAGAAGGACACTGTGCCGCCCGTCGCCGCCTCCGCCGCCGACACTCCGAAAATCAGCACAGGAATCGTCAACGGCAGCACCAGCAGCGCCATCAGCAGGCCGCCGCGGCGCAATGTCACCGTCGCCGCCGCGCCTATGGCGCCGATCAGCGTCAGCGCCGGCGTGCCGGCCAGAAGCGTGATCGTGACGGCGACGAGCGCCGTCTCCTCCTGCTGCAGCATCAGGCCGAGAAAGGGGGCCGCCAGCGTCAGCGGCAGGCCGGTCGTCACCCAATGAGCGGCGCATTTCACCAGAACCGCCAGCTCGAGCGGCGCGCGGCCGAGGTGAAAGAGATCGAGCGAGCCATCCTCGAGATCGGCTTGAAACAGCCGATCGAGGCAGAGAAGGCTGGCCAGCAGCGCCGCGATCCACAAGATCGCCGGGCCGATGCGGGCGAGAAGATTGGGGTCCGGTCCGATGGCGAAAGGCGCGATCGACACCATCACCAGAAAAAACACGACGCCCATGGTCGCCGAGCCGCCGATGCGGCGGGCGACGCGCAAATCGCGCAAGAACAATGCGACAAGCGGAGAATTCACGAATTCGCTCCCAGCGCCAGCTCGCGCGCGTCCTCGAGGCCGAGCGGCTCATGCGTGGCGGCGATGATCATTCCGCCGAGCGCGCGATGCTCCGTCATCAGCCGCGCGAGCCGCGTCCGCGAGGCGGCGTCGAGCGCGCTGGTCGGCTCGTCCAGCAGCCAGAGCGGCCGGAAGACCACCAGCAGGCGAGCCAGCGCGATGCGGCGCTTCTGCCCGGCGGAGAGCATGGCGACCGGCGTCTCGGAGAGATGCGCGAGCCCGACGCGCTCCAGCGCCTCGGCCGGCGGGAGGCTGCGGCGATCCGGCTCCTCGCCCAGAAATTGCGCCCAGAACTCCAGATTCTCGCGGGCGGTGAGCGGCGCCTTCAGCCCATCGGCATGGGCGAGATAATGGAGCAGCGTCGCCGGCTCCTCCGCCTCCGCGGCGCCCTCGATCGCGACGCTGCCGGAAAGGCGCGGCAAAAGCCCGGCGAGCGCACGCAAAAGCGTCGATTTGCCGGCCCCATTGCGACCAGTGACGATCAGCGCCTCGCCGCTCGAAAGGGAGAAGCCGAGGCCCGCGAGCACGCGCCGCCCGCCGCGGGCGACGGCGAGATCCTCCACCCGAAGGCGCAGGGCGGAGGCGCGCTCGGCATGGGGACGGGAGGGCGGATGCGGAATGTCTGTCATCGCCAGAGCCAATAGAGCAACTCCGCCGCAGGGGAAATCCCCGCCTCCCGCGCGCCGGCGGAGGAGGACTTCCCCCGCGCCACGATGCTTTCGCTGGCGCTCTGGCGCCGAAGGGTGCTAAGCCTGCGGGCCGACCGCGGACGTTCCGAGGAATCGGGCGTCCTCTTCCAATGCGGCGCCGCGAGACGCGCGCGCGGCCGCAGACTCGAGGGATGACGCACTAAGTGGCGAAGCATAACAGCCTTTCGGACTACGCATCGAGACGATTTCGTTTCGCCGGCAATGCGCTCCTCCAATATCACGATCCCTTCTTCGCGCAGATCGATCGGCTTCGCGCCGATTTCGAGGCGAAAGGGACGCATTTCGTCAGCTTCGCCAATTACGACTATCTCGGCCTCGCCAATCACCCCAAGATTCTGGAGGAGGCCGATCGCGAGCTGCATCGGCTCGGCGTCGGCGCGCTGGCCTCGCGCCTCGTCGGCGGCGAGCGCTCGACTCACAAGCCCTTCGAGGCGGAGATCGCCGAATTTCTCGGCATGGAGGCGGCGCTGACGCTGGTCTCCGGCTATCTCGCCAATGTGACGACCATCTCCTGGCTGCTCGGCAAGCGCGACGCTCTGTTCATCGACGAACTCGCCCACAACAGCATCGTCGCCGGCTGCGAGGCCTCGCCGGCCGAGGTCATCAAGTTCCGCCACAACGACTTCGAGCATCTGGATCATCTCCTCGCCAAGAAGCGCCAGGACTTCCGCCATGTGCTCATCGTCGTCGAGGGCATCTACAGCATGGACGGCGACACCGCCGATCTGCCGCGCCTCGTGGAGCTGAAAGATCGCCACGACGCCTGGCTGATGGTCGATGAAGCGCATTCGCTCGGCGTGCTGGGCGAGACGGGCCGCGGCCTCGCCGAGCTGCAGGGCGTCGATCCCGGCCGGCTCGATCTCGTCGTCGGCACCATGTCGAAGACTCTCGCCTCCTGCGGCGGCTTCGTCTGCGCGAAAAAGCCGGTCATCGACTGGTTCCGCTACACTCTGCCGGGCTTCGTCTACAGCGTCGGCCTCTCGCCGGTGATTCTCGCTTCGGCGCGCACCGCCCTGCAGCTGATGCAGGAGGAGAGCTGGCGCGTCGGCAAGCTGGCGCGCAACGCCGAATTCTTCCGCGATTACGCCCACGCCAATGGGCTGAGCACCGGGCCGGCGATCGGCCGCGGCGTGGTGCCGATTCTGTTCCAGGACAGCGTCGAGACCATGTGGGCCTCGCAGCATCTGCTCGGCCTCGGCTTCTATGTGCCGCCGATCGTGCAGATCGGCGTGCCCAAGGACCAGCCGCGTCTGCGTTTCTTCCTCTCCGCCAATCATTCCGAGGATGAGATTCGCGCTGTGCTCGACGCGCTGCGCGATCTGCCGCCGGTGGCCGCGGAGGCGCATGAATTGGTGAAAAAGGCGATGGCGGGCGCGAGCCTGTGAGGGCGCGGCTGCGGCCGCTCCCCGCGCTTTCCCTTTCCCGCGTCGATATGCCCGCTTTCGCTCGCTCCTCTAGCTCGATAGGTGTTCGCTATGGCCGGCATCGAGATTATTCCCGTCGATAATCTTTCGCGATTCCTGACCTTCTGCAAGCTTCCGCGTCTCATCTATAAGGGCCACGAGGGCTTCGCGCCGTCGCTCGACGCCGAGCGCTGGAATCTCTACAGCCACAAGCTCAATCCGCATTTCCAGCATGTCGAGGCGCAGGAGTTTCTGGCGCGCAAGGACGGCAAATGGGTCGGCCGCATCGGCGCGCAGGTCTATAAGACGATTCAGCCCGTCTCCACCTCGCGCTGGCAATTCGGCTCGCTCGACGCCATCGACGACATAGAGGTCGTGCGCGCGCTGACGCAGGCGGCGGAGGAATGGCTGCGCGCGCGCGGGGCCGAGACCATCGTCGGCCCCTTCTCGCCGGATATCAATGGCGAGAGCGGCGTGCTGATCGAGGGCTTCGAAGCGACGCCCATGTATCTGACGCCTTGGCATCCTCCCTATCTGTCGCGGCTGATCGAGGCGCTCGGCTATGACAAGGCGAAGGATCTGGTCTCCTATCGGCATCTCTCCGCCGAGCAGGATCTCAGCAAGGAGCGCCGCATCGCCGCCCGCCCCGAATGGCGCGACCGGCTGAAGATTCGTCAGCTCGATCGCGATCATCTGAAGCAGGGCGAAACCGCTCTGATGTCCGATCTGTTCAATGACGGCTGGCGCGACAATTGGGGCTTCGTGCCGCTCGGCAAGGACGAGCTCGACGGCTTCGCGGACCTCATGAAATATGTGATGCCGCCGGAATTCGGCATTGTGCTCGAATTCGACGGCGCGCCGGTCTCCTTCGCGGTGGCGCTGCCCAATCTGCACGAGATCACCGCCGATTTCGACGGCAAGCTGCTGCCCTTCAATTGGCTCAAGCTGATCTCGCGCATCCGCAAGCACAAATTCTCGACCGCGCGCCTGCTGCTGCTCGGCACGCGCAAGACGCTGCAGAACAGCGCGACGGGCGGCGCGATCCTGCTGTCGCTGATCGAGGATATGCGCCGGCGCAGCTGCGTCGACGCCAGCATCGTCGCCCTCGAGGCCGGCTGGGTGCTCGAGGACAATATGGGCATGCGCAAGCCGATCGAAATGTTCGGCGGCAAGATCGACAAGATTCATCGCATTTATGAGAAGCGCGTGGCGGGCGCTCCGCCCGCTGCAACCGAGGCTGTGAGAGAAGAGGCGACGCCATGAATGTCATCTCGATTTCTTCGACGTCCTCCGCCGACCGCTCGCATGTGGAGCGTCGCCGCCTCATTCTCGAGGCGCATCCCGAGGTGAGGACGCTGTTCGGCAAGGACGATCTCACTTTCAAGATCACCGCTGGGATATTCGCCGGCCAGCTGACGATCGCCGCCGTTCTCGGCTGGCTCGGCCTCTCCTATTGGCCGCTGACATTGCTGCTGGCGATTTGCGTCGGCGCCTTCGCCAATCACGCGGCTTTCGTCGCCATTCACGACGCGATCCATAATTGCGTGTTCGAGAACACGCTCTACAACAAGCTCACCGCTTTGCTCGCCGATCTCCCCAACGCCTTTCCGACGGCGATGGGCTTTCGCTGCTATCACATCAAGCATCACTCGCATCTGTCGGCCTATGATTACGACGCCGACATTCCGAGCCATTGGGAGGTGGAGTGGGTGGGCAATAGCACATGGCGCAAGGCGCTGTGGCTGTTCTTCTTCCCGGCGATCCAGCTGGCGCGCCTGTCGCGGCTCAAGGGCACTGTGCCTTTCATGGGCTTTTGGACCTATATCAACACGGCCGTCATCCTGATCTTCGACATCTTCGTGCTCTGGGCCTTCGGCGCCAATGCGCTGCTCTATCTGATCCTGTCCTTCTGGTTCTCGGTCGGCGGGCTGCATCCTCTGAGCGCGCGCTGGGTGCAGGAGCATTTCGCCTTCGGCCCCAATCAGGGCACGTTCGACTATTACGGCCCGCTCAACAAGGTCGCGCTCAACATCGGCTATCACAACGAGCATCACGACTTTCACGAGATACCCTGGCGCCGCCTGCCGGAGCTCACCGAAATGGCGCCGGAGTTCTACAAGCCGCTCGGCGCCCATTATTCGTGGTTCGCCCTGCTCGTCACTTTCGTCTTCGACCCGCGCTATTCGCTGCAGACGCGCTCCGCCAATGTGGAGGTCGCCAGCGCCGCGCAGCTCGTTCCCGTCCCGGCGGAGTAGAGTTTCCCATGACTGCCATTGAAAACGAGGCGCTCGACGCCTCGCCGCGCCTCTTCGAGAGCGACCTTCTCGACAAATATTCGCGCGTCCACCATCTGACCCCGCCGCTCGTCTATGGGCCGATCATCCTCTGGCTCCTCGCCTATGCGAGCAATTATGCGAGCGCGGGCTATATTCTCCTCGCCTTCGTCGCCGGCTACATCGCCTGGACGCTGACCGAATATTTCGGCCATCGCTTCCTGTTCCATACGGTGTTTCCGCTGCCCTTCGGGCTCGGGCCGCGCTTCCAATTCCTCATCCATGGCGTGCATCACATCTATCCGAGCGATCCGCTGCGGCTCGTCATGCCGCCGCTGCTGTCGACGCCGATCATGCTGATCGCGCTCTCGCTCATCCGCCTCGTCTTCGGCGGCGATTTCGCGTGGCCCATGCTCGCGGGCTTCATCGCCGGCTATGTGCTCTATGACTGCGTGCATTATTGGACGCATCACGGCCAGCCCAAGTCCAAGCTCGGCCATCTGGTGCGCCGCCTGCACATGCTGCATCATTTCCGCGATCCAGAACGCGGCTTCGGCGTCCATGCGATCTGGTGGGATTATGTCTTCGGCACCAATTATGCGAAGGACCAGACGCCCGGCAGCCGCGCCTTGTGATGCGCTCATCGTCGTGATGGGCTTATCGTCGCAGGCGCTTCCATGCGCCGCTTTCGGTCATAAATGAGCCCGAGAGCGCGCGCATAGGGCGCGCAGGCCCGGCGCCCGCCGCGCCCTTTCCGTCGGGAAGAATAATTCCCGGCAGGACCCTCGAGGACGCATCCGCGCCAAGCGAAGCGCGCCGCTTCGATGTCCGCGGATGCGAGCGAGCCGAAGCATGCCGAGCCTCAAAATGCCGCCGACCGCGGCGAGCTCCGATCTCCCCCACGCCGAGCGCGGCCGCTTGCGGGCGCTCATCGTCGCGCTCGCGCCGCGGGTCGCGCGCTGGTATCGCTCGCCGCTCTCCTGGCGCATCGCCATCGGGCTGCTCGCGGCGGCGGCGGCCGTCGGCTGGCGCATGGTCATCACCGGCGAGAGCGGCGGCCATCTCTATCTCACCTTCCATCTTCCCCTGCTCGTCGCCTCCTTCGTCGGCGGCGCGGCGTCCGGCGTGACGGCCCTGCTCGTCATTGTCGCCGTCATTCAATTCTGGCTCGCGCCGGTGGACGGGCTCGAGGATGCGCTGGCCTTCGCCGCCTTTCTGACGACGGATGCGTTCATCATCATCGTCGGCGAAGCCTTTCAGCGCACGCTGACCCATGTCGACAATCTGGAGACGCTCCGCGCCATGGAGCGGCTCGCGGCGCAGAATGCGCGCCTCGTCGAGCAGTTCGGCAATGTCGCGCTGGCGGCGCCCGGCGTCGTCTTCTCCTTCCGGCTCGACACCGGCGGCTTCAGCTCCTGCCCCTATCTCGCGGAGAATGTGCGCAATGTCTTCGGCGTCGCGCCGGAGGAGATTTGCGACAACGCCGCGCCCATGCTCCGCCGCATCCACGGGGACGACGCCGAGCGCATGCGCGCCAGCTTCGCCCGCTCTGCGGCGCAGATGACGCTGCTGCGCGAGGAGTTCCGCTACGACCATCCCTCCAAGGGGACGATCTGGCTGGAGACGCAGGCGCAGCCGGTGCGCCAGGCCGACGGCTCCACCGTCTGGCACGGCTATGCGCAGGACGTGACCGAGCGTCGCCGCGAGGAGGCCGCCCGGCTCGCGGCCGAGCGGGCGCTGGAGCAGCGCATCGTCGAGCTCGAGCGCGTCAATGAGCGGCTCGCCCGCTTCGCCTATGTCGCCTCGCATGATCTGCAGGAGCCGCTGCGCAAGATCGTCGCCTTCTCGCAAATGCTCGACGCCGCCGTCGCCTCCTCCGATCAGAAGGACATTTCCTATGCGAGCGAGGTGATGCGCGGCTCGGCGCTGCGCGCGCGCGAGCTGGTCGAGGATCTGCTGGTCTATTCGCGCATCGTCGAGGCGCCGCTCAAGCTGCAGCGGCGCAATCTGCGCGTCGAGATTCAATCCGCTCTGGCCGATCTCTCCGAGCTGATCGAGGAATCGGGCGCTGATGTCAGCCTCGACGCGCCCTGCGTGGAATTCGAGGCGGACCCGCCGCAATTCGCGCGGCTCATGCATAATCTCGTCAGCAATGCGATAAAATTCCGCCGCCAGGGCGAGACGCCCCGCATCGCCATCCACGGCCATGTCGAGGACTCTGCGCTGCGCCTCTCCGTCTCCGACGACGGCGTCGGCTTCGAGGCGAAATATGCGAGCGCCATTTTCGAGCCGTTCAAGCGTCTGCACAGCAAGGCCGAATATCCGGGTACGGGAATCGGGCTCGCGATCTGCAAAACCATCGCCGATCGCCATGGCTGGACGCTGATCGCGCGGTCGCAGCCGCTGCAGGGCGCTACATTCGAGGTGACGATGCGGCTGCCGAGCTGACAGCCGCGCTCACGAATGAGACCTCACCATGCATGAGCTTCTCGCGCTGGCCGCGCGCTCGCGGGCGCTGCCCATCTGGGCGCGCTTTCTCGGAGCGACGTGCCTCTCTTTGGGCGCGCTCGCGCTGCACCTATCGCTGCGCGAGAAATTGCCGCCGGGACAGCTGCTCCTCTTCGTCCCCGCCGTCATGTTCTCGGCTCTGCTCTTCGGCGGCGAGGCGGGCGGCTGGTCGGCGGCCTTCGGCGCGGCGCTCGCCGCCTATTTTCTGTTTCCTGGCGAAGGCTTCGCCGTCTCGGACCCGGCCGAGGCCTTGGCTCTGGTTCTGTTCATCGGCGTCGCTCTCGCCATCGTCTTCGTGATGCAGGAGCTCGCCGGCGCGATCGACCGACGCGGCGGCGAGACCGCCGTCGCTCACGCGCTGGCGACCAAGACCGAGCGATTGAGGAAGCTCTATCTCCAGGAAATGGCGCATCGCACGAAGAACGACCTGCAATTCGTCTGCTCCATGCTGCAGATGGAGGCGCGCGCGCTCGAGGGCGACGATGCGCGCGCCCCATTGCTGGCGGCGGCGAGCCGGGTCGCCGTGGTGAGCCGCGTCTATGCGCTGCTCCAGCACGACGGGGCGCGCGCCGTGTGGATGAGGCCGCTCATCGACGACCTCTGCGCCAATCTTCGGCTCGCGATGATCGGCGTGCGGCCGATCGCGCTGCGGACCGAGGTGGCGGATTGCGCGCTGGAGATGGATGATGCGCGCTCGGTCGCGCTGATCGTCAACGAGCTCGTCGTCAATGCGCTGAAACATGCGTTTCCCGACGAGCGCGCCGGGACGGTGAAGGTGCGGCTGACGCGCGACGGCGAAAATCTCGTCCTGACAGTGGAGGATGATGGCGTCGGCCCGGCCTCCACGGAAGCGATGGACCTCGGCTATGGGCATAAGCTGGTGCGCTCGCTCGGTCAGCAGCTCGGCGGCGCCGCCATCATAGAGCCCGGCGCGAAGGGCCTGCGCTGCGAGCTGCGCTTCCCTGCGCCGCCGGAGTGAGGCTCACCCCGCCTTCTGCTCGATCTCCTCCATATCCTCGTCGGAGAGGCCGAAGTGATGGCCGATCTCATGCACGAGGACATGGGTGATGATCTCTTGCAGAGTGTCCTCGCCATCCGCCCAAAAGTCGATGATCGGACGGCGATAGAGCCAGATCATATTGGGCGGCTCGCCCGTCTGCGCCGCGGCCTCGCGCTGGGCGAGGCCCTGGCCGCGGAACAGCCCCAGCAGATCGAACTCCGTCTCGCATTCCATCTCCTCGAGGATTTCCTCGTCCGGGAAATCCTCGACATGGATCACGAGCCCTTCGCAGAGCCGCGTGAAACGCGACGGCAGCGATGCGAAGGCCGCATCGGCCAGAACCTCGAGATCCTCGAGCGAAGGGGCGCGCAGCCCCGCGAGAACGCTGTCGTCGAGAGGCGCGGCCATCGAGACTTACCTCCAGCTGCGGACATCCACGAAATGGCCGGCGATGGCCGCCGCCGCCGCCATGGCCGGCGACACGAGATGGGTGCGGCCCTTGAAGCCCTGACGGCCCTCGAAATTGCGGTTCGAGGTCGAGGCGCAGCGCTCGCCGGGCGCGAGGCGGTCCGGGTTCATGGCGAGGCACATGGAGCAGCCCGGCTCGCGCCATTCGAAGCCGGCGGCGGTGAACACCTTGTCCAGCCCCTCCGCCTCCGCCTGCGCCTTCACGAGGCCGGAGCCCGGCACGACGATGGCGTTGACCTTGGCGTTGATCTGCTTGCCGGCGATGACCGCCGCGGCGGCGCGCAAATCCTCGATGCGGCCGTTGGTGCAGGAGCCGATGAAGACGCGATCGATGGCGATGTCGCTGGCCTTCTCGCCGCCCTTGAGGCCCATATAGTCGAGCGCGCGAGCGATGGCCTGACGCTTGGCCGGATTGTCGACGCTGTCCGGCGTCGGCACCAGGCCGGTGATCGGCATCACATCCTCGGGCGAGGTGCCCCAGGTGAGGGTCGGCGGCAGGGCGGCGGCGTCGAGCACGATCACGCGGTCGTAATGCGCGCCCTCGTCGGAGCGCAGCGTCTCCCAATAGCGGACGGCGGCGTCGAAGACCTCGCCCTGCGGGGCCTTGGGCCGGCCGCGGAGATATTCATAGGTCTTCTCGTCCGGCGCGACGAGGCCGGCTCGGGCGCCGCCTTCGATCGACATGTTGCAGACGGTCATGCGGCCCTCGATCGAGAGGTCGCGGATCGCCTCGCCCGCATATTCGATCACATGGCCGGTGCCGCCGGCGGTGCCGATCTCGCCAATGATGGCGAGAATTATGTCCTTGGCGGTCGCGCCCTCGGCCAGCTTGCCGTCGACGCGCACCAGCATGTTGGCGGCCTTTTTCTGGATCAGCGTCTGCGTCGCCAGAACATGCTCCACCTCGGAGGTGCCGATGCCATGGGCGAGCGCGCCGAAGGCGCCATGGGTGGAGGTGTGGCTGTCGCCGCAGACGATCGTCGTGCCGGGCAGGGTGAAGCCCTGCTCCGGGCCGACGATATGCACGACGCCCTGACGCGAATCATGCTCATTGTAATACTCGACGCCGAATTCCGCGGCGTTGATGGCGAGCTGCTCGACCTGCGCCTTGCTCTCGGGATCGGTGATCGGCAGCGAGCGGTCGGTCGTCGGCACATTATGGTCGACGACGGCCAACGTCTTGCCCGGCGCGCGGACCTTGCGGCCAGAGGTGCGCAGCCCCTCGAAGGCCTGCGGGCTCGTCACCTCATGGATCAGATGGCGATCGATGTAGATGAGGGACGCGCCGTCCTCCTGCTCGTGAACCACATGATCGTCCCAGATCTTGTCGTAGAGCGTGCGCGGGCGTCCTGCCATTTGTCTCGTTCCTGCTCCGAGCCGTAAAAAGAACCGTAATTCGGCCTCGACCGAACCGGGTAGGCTGTTCTACTCGCAACATGGGCGGCTTGGAAGCATGTAATCTCGGCGACGCCCCAGCGGGAGGTCTCTTCGACGTGACGCGAATATCGACGGCGCCGCCACAGGAGCTGACGGCGGCGCTGGAACGCCTATTGGACGAGCGCTCGCGCCGAGCGCTGGCGGAGCGGGCGGCGCGCATTTCCGCGCTCTATCGCTCCGGCGGGACGACGGCGCAGGCGATCCTCTGCGAGGACGACGCTCTCGCCTACGCCCTCTACCGGCTTCCGGCGACCTATGCCGCGACCATCCATATTCTCGGCCGGCTGGCCGAAAAGGCGCCGGATTTTTCGCCGCGGCGCATGCTGGACCTCGGCGCCGGCCTCGGGACCGCGAGCCTCGCCGCCCGCGCGCTCTGGCCGCAAGTCGACGAGAATACGCTGCTCGACCGCAGCGAGCCCTTTCTCGCGCTCGCCAGCCGGCTCGCCGGCGCGGCGTTGGAGAAGGCGCGAATCGTCGCCGGCGATCTTTCCGCGCCGCCCGAGCTCGGCGCGCCTTTCGATCTCGTCGTCGCCAGCTATGCGCTGACCGAGATCGCGGAAAGCAGCCTCGACCGCGCCGTGGACGCCGCCTGGGCAAATTGCTCCGGCGCGCTGGTCATCGTCGAGCCCGGCACGCCGCGCGATCATGCGCGGCTGATGCGCATGCGGGCGCGGCTCGTCGCCGCGGGCGCGCGCGTCTCGCTGCCCTGCCCGCATTCGGCCCCCTGCCCGCTGCAGCCGCCGGACTGGTGCCATTTCTCGGTGCGGCTCGCCCGCTCGCGCGACCATAAGCTGCTCAAAGGCGCCGACGCGCCCTTCGAGGACGAGAAATTCGCCTATCTCGTGGCGACGAGAGAGGAAGCGGCGATCGCGCCGGCCCCGGCTCGCCTGCTGGCGCGGCCGGAGGTTCTAAAGCATGGATTAAGGATAAAGCTTTGCTCTGTGGCGGGAATCGAAGAAGTTACGGTGGCGAAGCGCGATAAAGCGGCTTACGCGCCTATAAAAAAGAAAGATTGGGGCGACGAGATCGTCCCTGGGGAAACACCGGCGAGGGAATGACATGCAGCGCCCGAGGGTCGCGCCCTATCTCACCGTCTCGCCGGCCGCCGGCGCGATCGCTTTCTACACCGCCGCTTTCGGCGCGCAGCAAAGGGCGCTGATGCCTTCCGTGGATGGAATGCGCATCGCCCATTGCGAGCTCGCCATCAATGGCGGCTCCGTCATGCTGGCCGACGTCTTTCCAGAATTGGGCCACGCCCGCATGCCGCTGCCGGGCGAGCAGGTCACCGCCTCGGTGAGCCTGGAATATGACAAGGCGCATGAGGTGGACGAGATCGTCACCCGCGCGACCCAGCTCGGCGCCAAGGTCGAGACGCAGCCGACCAACACCTTCTGGGGCACGCGCTACGCGGCGCTGCGCGATCCCTTCGGCCACAGATGGATATTGAATGCGCCGCTCGATTCCTCGGGCGGCTGAGCTTCAGCAAGCGCTGGCGTCACGGCTCGACGAAGAAAGACCGCCGCATCGACGTCCAGGTTTCGAGCGCCAGCTCGATCTCCGACGGCGATTCGCAGCAGAATTGCGCGAGCGGCGAGGCGTCGCCGACCAGAATGGACGGAACCACCGCCGCCCGCGCCGGCAGCACGGCGCCGGCCACGCTGGCGGCGATGACGAAAGCCTGATCGAAAGGCCGCGCGGCCTCTATCGCCCGCGCCAACGGCTCCGCGCCCTCGCCGGCGTCATGGAGCCCGGCGAATTTGCCGGCGAGGCCCAGCCCTTCCGCCACGGCGGCGAGGTCCTGCATCCCCGCGGCGAAGGCGATATGGGTCCAGCCCTTGGCGGCCAGCGCCTCCAGCGTCTCCGCCGCGCCCTCCACGAGCCGCCAATCCGGCGCGCGACGCGCGACGACGCCCTCGAAATCCCAGAACAGGACTTTGCTCATCGATTCTCTCACATAGAGACGACGAAAGCGATCCTGCGGCTGCCGCCGGATCGCTCCGCCAAACTCGCAATGTCGGGAAAGGCTCCGGGAGCCTTACTCGGCCGCGGGGGCCGGCTTGTCCTTGGCCTTGGCCTTATTGTCGATGCGCTCGGCGATGCGGGCGGACTTGCCGCGACGGTCGCGCAGATAATAGAGCTTGGCGCGGCGGACCTTGCCGCGACGGACCAGCTTGATCGAGTCGACCAGCGGCGAATGGAGAGGGAACACGCGCTCCACGCCCTCGCCATAGGAAATCTTGCGGACGGTGAAGGCCTCGTTGAGGCCGCCGCCCTGACGGGAGATCACCACGCCCTCATAGGCCTGGATGCGGGAGCGGTCGCCTTCCTTCACCTTCACATTGACGATGACGGTGTCGCCGGGGCGGAATTCCGGGATCGACTTGCCTTCGAGAAGGCGGGCCGATTGCTCGGCGTCGAGTTGCTCGATGATGGAGGGCATGAAAAACTCCTGCCGTTTCGCCTTGCGCCGGATGGCGTGGCGAGCGTTTCGGGACGCTGTTTTGATTTGGACGCGCCGCAATACACGAGGCGGCGCCGATTGTCGAGAGCGGGCGGCGAACCAAGCAAAGGGATCGGGTGAAGGCCCACAATCCTCCCCCTCATGCTGAGGAGCGCCCGAAGGGCGCGTCTCGAAGCACGAAGGGGGAGCTCCAGATGGCCGCGCATGAAGGTTTCCTCGTCCTTCGAGACGCCGCTTCGCGGCTCCTCAGGAAGAGGAAACCTTCACCCGAGCGCCCCGCCAAACCAAGGAACCTTCAGGACCCTCGAGGGGGAGGTGGAAACGCCTCTTCTCGCTCGGCCGGTTGGCACCGTCTTCGCAAGGCGCGGCCAGAGCGGCGCCGAGGGCGCCTATAGAAGCGCGAGACCGAACAATGGCGCAAGATTTTCGCAGGATCGACGTCGCCGCCGCGCGCGACGTGATGAGCCGCGGCGAGACGCTCGTCCTCGACGTGCGCGATCCGCAATCCTTCGCGCGCGGCCATATAGAGGGCGCGGAGAACGCCTCCCAGGACGATATGACCTATTATCTCTTCGAGACGCCGAAGGACAGGCCGGTCATCGTCTGCTGCTATCACGGCAATTCCAGCCAGTCCTACGCCCGCATCTTCGCCGATATGGGCTTTGCCGAGGTCTACAGCCTCGACGGCGGCTATGAGGCCTGGGCGGCGGCCGAGCGGGGCTGAGGCGGGATAGTTGCGCTCGGGTTCTTGCGCTCGGGCGCCCGCATTGTCATAAGGGCCGCCGGCCTCAACCACTCGGCGCTCCTCATGACCAGCTTTCCGCAGCGCGTCTTCTCCGGCGTGCAGTCCACCGGCAATCTGCATCTCGGCAATTATCTCGGCGCGATCGTCAAATTCGTCGAGCTGCAGCAGAGCTTCGACTGCCTCTATTGCGTCGTGGACCTGCACGCCATCACCGTGCCGCAGGACCCGGTCGCGCTGCGCAACAACACGCGCGAGATCGCCGCGGCCTTCATCGCCTGCGGCATTGACCCCAAGAAGAACATCGTCTTCAATCAGAGCCAGGTGGCCGAGCACGCCGAGCTGGCGTGGGTCTTGAATTGCGTCGCCCGCATCGGCTGGCTCAATCGCATGACGCAGTTCAAGGACAAGGCCGGCAAGGATCGCGAGAACGCCTCCATGGGCCTCTTGGACTATCCGGTGCTGATGGCCGCCGACATTCTGCTCTATCGCGCCACCCATGTGCCGGTCGGCGAGGATCAGAAGCAGCATTTGGAGCTCGCCCGCGACATTGCGCAGAAGTTCAACAATGACTTCGCCGAATCGATCGCGCGCAACGGCTTCAACGACGCTTTCTTTCCGCTGCCGGAGCCGCTGATCTCCGGCCCGGCGACGCGGGTGATGAGCCTGCGCGACGGCACGAAGAAAATGTCGAAATCGGACGCGTCCGATTATTCGCGCATAAATCTCTCCGACGACGCCGACCAGATCGCGCAAAAAGTGCGCAAGGCCAAGACCGACCCCGATGCTCTTCCTTCCGAAGAAAAGGGCCTCGAGGGACGCCCCGAGGCGGATAATCTCGTCGGCATTTTCGCGGCGCTGTCGCAGCGCACGAAAGCCGATGTGCTCGGCGAATTCGGCGGCTCCAATTTCTCGACCTTCAAGGTCGCTCTCGTCGACCTCGCCGTGGCGAAGCTCTCGCCGATCACCGCCGAAATGCGCAGACTGACAGCGGACGCAGCCTATATCGACGATGTGCTGCGCGACGGCTCCGCGCGGGCGCGCGAGCTGGCGCGCACGAATATGGATGCGGTGAAGGATATCGTCGGCTTTTTGCGCTGAGGCGCTGTCATCGCGAGGAGCGCAGCGACGAAGCGATCCAGAGCCGCGCGGCGGCCCCTGGATCGCTTCGCTACGCTCGCGATGACGGAAATGGCTTCGGCCCGCCGCTCGCCCAATCGAGCAATTGCACGGTATGGGTGATCGGGATTTCCGTCCCCTGCCCGATCTGAATCATGCAGCCGAGATTGCCCGCAGCGATCGCCTGCGGCGCGACCGACTCGATATTGGCGACCTTGCGCTCGCGTAGCGCGCTCGCCAGCTCGCCCTGCAACAGATTGTAAGTTCCCGCCGAGCCGCAGCAGATATGGCTCTCGGGAACGGGAACGACGTCGAAGCCGGCGCGGCGCAGCAGCTCCATCGGCAGATCGGCGATCTTCTGCCCATGCTGCAATGAGCAGGCGGAATGATAGGCGACGCGCAGACGTCCGACATCGACCATTGGCGCGAAATCGAGCGCGGCGATCACCTCTGTCACGTCGCGCGTCATTGCGGCGATGCGCGCGGCCTTTTCCGCGAGCGCGGGATCGTCGCGGAACATATGGCCATAATCTTTGACTGTGGTCCCGCAACCGGATGTGTCGATGACGATATGATCGAGCCCGTCGCGCTCGATCTCGCGCGTCCAGGCCTCGATATTGCGGCGCGCGAGCGCATGTGAGTCCGCGCTCCTGCCGAGATGATGCGGCAGCGCGCCGCAACAGCCGGCGCCCTCCGCCACCACGATTTCCGCGCCGAGCCGCGTCAGCAGACGCGCGGTCGCTTCATGAATTTTCGTATCGAGCACGGTCTGCGCGCAGCCGCTCAGCAGAGCGACGCGCATTTTGCGCGCGCCCTGCGCGGCGATGATTTGCGGGCGATCGATCGGCGAAGGCGCAGGTAAATGCGCCGGCGCCATTGCGATCATGTCTCGCAGACGCCGCGGCAGCAGGCCGGCGAAAGGACGCGCCAACGCCGCGGCGCGCATGGACTGGCGAAACAACGCCGGCCGCGTCAGCACAAAGGCCAGCGTCGCGCGCAGCAGGCGATCGAGCAGCGGACGCCGATAGGTCTTCTCAATATGCGCGCGGGCATGATCGACGAGATGCATGTAATGCACGCTCGACGGACATGTGGTCATGCAGGAGAGGCAGGAGAGGCAGCGGTCCACATGGCGCACGGTGCGCTCGTCTGCGGCGCGGCCGTTCTCCAGCATCTCCTTCATGAGATAGATGCGTCCGCGCGGAGAATCGAGCTCGTCGCCAGTGAGCAGATAGGTCGGGCATGTCGCCGTGCAGAAGCCGCAATGCACGCAGGCGCGCAGGATTTTCTCCGACTGCGCCATGTCAGAATCGGCCAGAAGCTCGGGTGAGAATTGCGTCAGCATCGTCTCGTTCAGAACTCCGCGCGCAAGCGGCCGCGCTCCAGAATGAAGCGCGGATCGAACGCCTCCTTCACGCGCCGCGTCAGCGCGGCGAGAGCGGCGGGCTGCGGATGAAACACATCGACGCGCGCGCGAATATCGGCGTCGGCGCGGATCAGCGTCGCATGGCCGCCGAGCGCATCGACGATGGCGCGAATGGCCGTCGCATGGGCGTCGGCCGCCGTGTCGAGGCGCAGCCAGACGAGGCCGCCGGCCCAATCATAGACATGCGCGACGATCGGCGCGCCGGCGCCGCGCAGCCGCTCGACGAAGGCAAAACCGTCCGTCGGCGCGAGCGAGACGCGCCATATGACGCCCTCCCCCGCGATCGGCTCGGCGTCGCGAAGGCGCGACCAGAATGCGCGGCTTTCGTCTGCTGCGAGAACGCTCGTCGCGCCGCCGAAATCGGCGAGAAAGCGCGTGAGATCGTCGCGGCGCGTCGTGACCGAAATGCGAGGCCCTTCGAGCCGCAGCGCAGCGGCGTCGGCCTGCGGATCATAGGCGAGGCTCGACACTTCATAAGGCGAGCCGGACGCCTTGCGCAGCCCTGCGAGGCCCTTTTCGGCGCCGAGGCCGGAGAGCAGCAAGGTCTCCTCCGTCTCCGCCTTTGGCAGCACCTTCAGCGTCAGCTCGGTGAGCGCGGCGAGCGTGCCATAGGAGCTGGCGACGAGCTTGGAGAGATCATAGCCGGTGACATTCTTCATCACGCGGCCGCCGGATTTCACGATCTCGCCGCGGCCGGTGACGCTGCGAAAGCCGAGCAGATGATCGCGCGCAGCGCCCGCCTTTATGCGTCGCGGGCCGGAGGCGTTGGTCGCGATGACGCCGCCTATGGTGGCGTCGTCGCGCGCGCCGCCGAGCAGCGCCGCATGATCCAACGGCTCGAAGGCCAATTGCTGATTTTGCGCGTCGAGCAGAGCGACGATCTCACGCAAAGGCGTGCCGGCGCGAGCGGTGAGCACCAGCTCCTGCGGCTCATAGAGCGTGACGCCGGTGAGCGCGGCGAGCGAGAGCACGCGCTCGCGCTGCGTCGCGCGGCCGAGCCCGGCTTTGGAGCCATGGCCTTCGATCGACAAAGGCGCATCTCGAGCGAGCGCGGCGCGGATGGCCTCGACAACGTCTGCTTCGTCTCTGGGAGTCAGCGGCATAGGACGCTGCTCCCGAGTCGCGGCGCGCGAGTCCTTCTCCCACTCGTGGGAGAAGGTGGCCCCGCAAAGCGGGGTCGGATGAGGGTCCTCGACCGTTTGCGAAAAAACATCGTCTTCTCGTTCGAGCGCGCGAATTTTGCGCGGACCCTCATCCGACCCGGCTGCGCCGGGCCCCCTTCTCCCACGAGTGGGAGAAGGGGCGCACGCGAAGATTGTTGGAAGGCGGCCGGCGTCATCAAAACCTCGGCAGCTCTGGGAATGGCAGCTTGCCGCTCTGCACATGCATCATGCCGAGCTCGGCGCAGCGATGCAGAGTCGGAAACACTTTTCCCGGATTGAGCCTGTGCTGCGGATCGAAGGCGCATTTGACGCGCTGCTGCTGCGCGAGATCGGTCTCGTCGAACATTTCGCCCATCAGATCGCGCTTCTCGACGCCGACGCCATGCTCGCCGGTCAGCACGCCGCCGACCTCGACGCAAAGGCGGAGAATATCGGCGCCGAGCTTTTCGGCGCGTTCGATATCGCCCTCCTTGGACGCGTCATAGAGAATGAGCGGATGCAGATTGCCGTCGCCGGCATGGAACACATTGGCGACGCGAAGCCCGTGAAACTTCGCCAGCCCATCCATGCGCGTGAGCACTTCCGGCAGACGGCCGCGCGGGATCGTGCCGTCCATGCAAAGATAATCCGGGCCGATGCAGCTCACCGCCGGGAAGGCGTTTTTGCGCCCGGCCCAAAAGCGCAGCCGCTCCGCCTCGTTCTGCGAGATTCGCGTCTGCGTCGCGCCTTCGTCTCGGGCGATGCTCTCGACGATGGCGACGAGATGATCGACCTCCGCCGGCGTGCCGTCCAGCTCCACAATGACGATGGCGCCGGCGTCCAGCGGATAGCCGCAAGGCTGGAAGCTCTCGACCGCGCCGATGGTAGCGGCGTCCATCATCTCGAGCCCGCCCGGAATAATGCCGCGCGCGATAATGGCGCCGACGCAACGCGCGCCGGCCTCCACAGTCGGAAAAGCGAGCAGCAGGCCGCGCGCGGAAACCGGCTTTTGCAGCAGCCGCACCGTCACTTCCGTCACCACGCCGAGCAGCCCTTCCGAGCCCGTCATCAGCCCCATGAGATCATAGAGCTCGCTGTCCAGATGCTTGCCGCCGAGGCGCAGCACCTCGCCGCCCATCATCACCATCTCGAGGCCGAGAATATTATTGGTGGTCAGCCCATATTTCAGGCAATGCACGCCGCCGGCGTTCTCGCCGACATTGCCGCCTATGGTGCAGGCGATCTGCGAGGAGGGATCGGGCGCATAATAGAAGCCCGCATATTCGACGGCTTTCGAAATGGCGAGATTTTGCACGCCGGGCTGCACGCGTGCGCAGCGATTCTCGAAATCGACCTCCAATATGCGGTTGAACTTGGACATTCCGAGCAGAATGCCGTCCTCGAGCGGCAGCGCGCCGCCGGAGAGCGAGGTGCCGGCGCCGCGCGGCACCACTTTCACATTCATCTCCTGCGCCAGCGCCATGATCGCGCTCACCTGCGCCACCGTCTCCGGCAGCGCCACGACCAGCGGCAGCGCACGATACATGACCAGCGCGTCGCATTCATAGGCGCGGCGCGCGGTCTCGTCGGCGATGACATTGGCGGCGGGCAGAATGGCGCGCAGGCGCGCCAGCAGCTCCTCGCGGCGCGCCAATATCGCCTGCTCGGGCAGCGGCATGAGAAGGGACATGCGGTCTCGCTGAAAATGCCGAAACTGTGGCTCGGCGCTGCGGCCGGCTTGCGCGCGCCGGCCGTTTCGTGCTCGTTACCTCCCTATTCGAGCAGGCGCCGGCGCGCAAGCCCGCCGCTCGCCGCGGCCGCGAAGGCAAGGGATCCTATAGAGATGAAGACCAGATTTGCGCTCACTCTCGCCGACGCCAGACGCGTCGCCGCCGCGGCGGAGGCCGAAGCGGTGAAGAACGGCTGGAGCGTCGTCGTCGCCATCGTCGACGAGGGCGGCCATCTCGTGCTTTTGCAGCGCATCGACGGAACGCAGCCCGCCTCCGCCGAGATCGCGACGCAAAAGGCGCGCACCGCGGCTTTGTTCAAGCGTCCGAGCAAGGCGCTCGAGGATATCGTCGCCGGCGGCCGCGTCGCCATGCTCAGCCTGCCCGGGATCACGGCGGTGGAAGGCGGCCTGCCGCTCGTCTTTCGCGGCGATATCGTGGGCGCGATCGGCGTCTCCGGCGTGCAGTCCTTCCAGGACGGCATCGTCGCCAAAGCGGGGGCGGAGAGCCTGGATGATGGGCAATCATGACGAAAAACGGGGCGATTCGGCGCCTCGACCTCGTTGCGCCGCTTTCGCGCCTCAATCCATTATGGGGCCGGACAGCGCCATCAGCGCCGCGACGACGCTTTCGGGCGAAATATTTTCTCCGCTGGCGAAATCGATGAGCAGCGGCTCGTCGCCGCAAATATGCGCGAGCAGAGCGATCTGAAAGCCTTCCTCGCCCATCAGCGCGCGAATATCGCCGGGATCGACGCCGGTGAGCGCCAGAAAACGCCCCATGCGATCATCATCCGCAGCCAGAAAAACCAATGATCGCAAAGCGATAGACTGCGCTTCCGATTTCGAGGGCGCCGCCGCCCGCTTTTCGCCACCGAGACGGTGTCTAGTCTTTTCGATTTTCATTTCATCAATCTTCATCTGCTAACCCGAAGGCGAGATCGTCTTCGAACGCACCGGCTTTCGATTTCGAGACGAGACGGAACCTTCCGCCGCCGCCTCCGGGAACGAGACGCCAATGGGCGCGAGCCGCGCCGAAACGAGAGCAGAATCGCGAGAGCGGAGCCAATGCCCAAAACAGTCCTCATCGTAGAGGATAACGAGCTCAACATGAAGCTCTTCAACGATCTCCTCGAGGCCAATGGGCATTCGACGCTGCAGACCAAGAGCGGCGTCGAGGCGATCGCGCTGGCGCGCAGCCACTCGCCGGACCTCATATTGATGGACATTCAGCTGCCGGAGATCTCGGGTCTCGAGGTCACGCGCTGGATCAAGGACGACGAGCAGCTGCGGTCCATTCCCATCATCGCGATCACCGCCTTCGCGATGAAGGGGGACGAGGAGAAAATTCGCCAGGGCGGCTGCGAGGCCTATCTCTCGAAGCCGATTTCCGTGGCCCGCTTTCTGGAAACAGTGAACGCATTTTTGGCGGACAGGTGAGAGGCCGAGCGTCATGACCGCACGCATTCTGATCGTCGATGATCTTCTGCCCAATATCAAATTGCTCGAGGCGCGTCTGACGGCCGAATATTTCGACGTCCTCTCGACGACCAATGGGCCGGAGGCGATCGCGCTCTGCCGCGAGGAACGTTGCGACATCGTGCTGCTGGACGTGATGATGCCGGGCATGGACGGCTTCGAGGTGTGCAAGCGCCTGAAGGCCGATCCTCTCACCGCGCATATTCCGGTGGTGATGGTCACGGCGCTCGACCAGCCGGCCGATCGCCTGCGCGGCCTCGAGGCCGGCGCCGACGACTTCCTCACCAAGCCCGTCGACGAGATCGCGCTCATCGCGCGCGTTCGCTCGCTCGCCCGCCTCAAGGTGATGCTCGACGAATTGCGCGCCCGCGCGGACACGTCCGCCAGCCTCGGCCTCGGCGACAAGGGCGCGCGCGCAATGGCGGACGCCGGCAAGAACGGCCGCATTCTCGTGCTCGAGGATCGCGGCGGCTCGGCCGAGCGAATCACCATGGCGCTGCGCGATCAGCATGAGGTGACGATCGTTTCCGATCCGCAGGACGCGCTGTTCCGCGCCGCGGAAGGGAATTTCGATCTCATCGCCGTCAGCCTCGATCTCAATGGCTTCGACGCGCTGCGCTTCTGCAGCCAGATTCGCTCGCTCGAGCGCACGCGCGCGCTGCCCATTCTCGTCATGGCCGATATGGACGATCGCAGCCGCATATTGCGCGGGCTCGATCTCGGCGTGAACGACTATATCGTTCGGCCGGTCGATCGCAACGAGCTGGTCGCCCGCGTGCGCAGCCAGCTGCGCCGCAAGCGCTACGCCGACAGCCTGCGCTCCGACCTTCAGGCCGCCATCGAGCTCGCCGCCGTCGATTCGCTGACCGGCCTCAACAACAGGCGCTATCTCGAGACGCATCTCTCCGCTCTGCTCGACCAGGCCGCTCATAAGGGCCGCGCACTGACGCTGATGATGCTCGACATCGATCATTTCAAATCGGTCAACGACACGCATGGCCATGACGCCGGCGACGAGGTGCTGAAGCATTTCGCGCAGCGCATGAAGCGCGTGGTGCGCAGCGCCGATCTCATCTGCCGCCTCGGCGGCGAGGAATTCGTCATCGTCATGCCGGACACGCCGCTGGTCGTCGCCGCCAAAGTGGCCGAGCGCGTGCGCGCCGCCATACAGTCCGAGCCCTTCTGCATCGACCGCAGCGGCCGCACCATTCCCGTCACCACCTCGATCGGCATCGCCGAGCGCGGCAAGGACGCCAACGCCGAGGCGCTGCTGCGGCGCGCCGACAAGGCGCTCTATGAGTCGAAGAGCGGCGGCCGCAATCGCGTCACCGCCGCCGCGGCCTGACTTCGCCCTCTTAAAAAAAAAGACCCGCCCGAGACCATCGTCATCGGGCGGGGTTGAAAGTTGGGAGCCCCACTCGGAGGAGAGCTTCCGAGTGAAGAGGAGAGGCGCGCGCCGTCTTATGGGCGCTGCGCCGATGGGATCGCCCTCGGCTCCGCGAGCTCACGCGATAAAGACGCGCGATCGCTCGGCGAGACACGGGCGGAAATTCGTCGATGGAAGGACGGGGAAGAGCCGATCGCTCTCAAAACCCGCTTTCAGGCGTCGCGATCGGCGGCGAGAGAGCGCTTCGATCGTCGGACGCGGCCTGCTCCCGGCTCGAGGACGGCAAAACGCGCCCCCGATGTCAAATGGGATCAGGCGAAGACGGCGGGTGGCGCGCGTGGCGAGAGGGGCCTCAGTTCCGGCGGCGCGGCGGCGGCCTCGGCCGTCCGAGCGTCGAACGCCGGCGGAGACGCCGCCGGGAAGTCGAAAGCGAGGACGATGACCACGGCGTCGGAGCCCTCGACCTCGGCCGCCGCGCTGCAATGGAGCATGCAGCAAGGGCCGACATGCTTCTCGACAGGCGTGGTGTCAGAGGAGGGAGAAGCCGATTGAGCGGTGACGCAGACGACGCCGAAAGCGCTCTGCTTCGCCATGGCCCCGGTGGCGAAGCCGACCGCCACGATCTGCAGCAGAAGAACAGCAGCCGTCAGCATGCCGACGACGGCTCTCTCCATTCTGAAGATCTTGTGGGTCTCGACTTGCACGGGCCGCCTTCTCCGAGCTGCGAGCCTTCACGCTAGGGGAGCGCCAGCGAAGGGTCAAGGCGCCCTCGGACTCTCTCCTGCGGCAAGTTGTCGCGCGCGAAGGCGAAGGCTCAGCGATAGCCTTCCTCGGCCAGCACCTGCCGCACAGTCGGCCGCGTCTTCATCAGCTCGTAATGGGCGCGGCAATTGACGGGCAGCTCCATGCCGATCTTGTCGGCCCAGAACTCCACATAGAACAGGCCGGCGTCGGCGATGGAGAAGGCGCCCGCCGCATAATTCTTGCCGTCGAGCTCGCCGCTCACTTTCAGCAGCGCCTCGGCGACGATCTCGCGCCCCTGCGCCTTCACCGCCTCTATGTCGCCGGCGACGGCGTAGCGCTCCGGCGTGAAGACACGGCGGAAGCCCTCGCCATGAATGTAGCGCGTGGCGAAATTGAGCACTTCCATCGCCCGCTCCTTGCCGGCGAGGTCCTCGGGCAGCAGCTTGCGGCGCGGATAGGTCTCGGCGAGCCATGTCGCGATCGAGACAAAATCGCAGAGCGCCGTGCCATCGTCGCGCACCAGCGTCGGAATCGTGCCATGCGGGTTGATGGCGAGATATTCGGGCTTCAAATGATCGCCCCGCGGCAGATTGAGGATATAGGCCTCGAACACGAGGCCGATCTCCTCGAGCAGAATGTGAATTCCGGTCGAGCAGGACCCCGGCGTCATATAGAATTTCATCGCGCGCCTCCGCTGTCGCGGGAAGCAAGTTGCGCGCCGGCCCCTCATCCGACCCTCGCTGACGCGAGGGCCACCTTCTCCCACGAGTGGGAGAAGGAGAACGCCTCTTCTTGAAAGACGACAGGAATTTAGACGCCGCGGCCCTTCTCCCGCGAGCGGGAGAAAGTGGCCCTCGCGTCAGCGAGGGTCGGATGAGGGCGCATTCCGCGCCCCCATCTCATCCCATTGCTCACGCCGCCTTTTCGGCCCCGAAGCTCCGCCGTCCGATCGGCCGCCCATCCAGCGTCAGCCCTTGACTGTCGGTCGAGACCCACACGGTCGAGCCATCCGCTATGTCGCCGCCGAGCAGCGCCTCGGCGAGCGGGTCCTGCAGTTCCTTCTGGATCACGCGCTTCAGCGGACGCGCGCCATAGGCGGGGTCGTAGCCCTTGGCGGCGAGCAGCGCGCGCGCCTTCTCGTCCAGCTTCAGCGTGATCTTGCGATCGTCCAGCAGCTTTTGCAGCCGCTTGATCTGAATATCGACGATCGCGCCCATATCCTCGCGCCGCAGGCGATGGAACAGAATGATCTCGTCGACGCGGTTCAGGAACTCCGGCCGGAAGTGCGACCGCACCACCTGCATCACCTCGTCATGCACGGCGGAGGAATCCTCGCCCTCCTGCTGCATCACCAGGAATTCGGCGCCGAGATTGGACGTCATGATGATGAGCGTGTTCTTGAAGTCCACCGTGCGGCCCTGGCCGTCGGTCAGGCGGCCGTCGTCCAGCACCTGCAGCAGCACGTTGAACACATCGGGATGCGCCTTCTCGATCTCGTCGAACAGCACGACCTGATAGGGCCGACGCCGCACGGCCTCGGTGAGCGCGCCGCCCTCCTCATAGCCGACATAGCCGGGAGGCGCGCCGATGAGACGCGCGACCGAATGCTTCTCCATATATTCCGACATGTCGAGCCGCACCAAAGCGGTCTCGTCGTCGAAGAGGAAATTCGCCAGCGCCTTGGTCAGCTCCGTCTTGCCCACGCCTGTCGGCCCCAGGAAGATGAAGGAGCCGATCGGGCGATTGGGATCCTGCAATCCGGCGCGCGCGCGGCGCACCGCCGTCGAGACGGCGGCGACCGCCTCCTTCTGCCCGACGACGCGACGCGCCAGCTCGTCCTCCATATGGAGAAGCTTCTCGCGCTCGCCCTCGAGCATTTTATCGACCGGAATGCCGGTCCAGCGCGAGACGACCTGCGCCACATGCTCGGGAGTGACCTCCTCCTCGAGCATTTTCTGCGCGCCCTCTTTCTCGCTCGAGGCGAGCTTGCGCTCGAGATCGGGGATGAGACCATAGGCCAGCTCGCCGGCGCGCTGAAACTCGCCGCGGCGCTGCGCCTGCGCCAGCTCATTGCGCGCGTTCTCCAGCTGCTCTTTCAGCTTTTGCGCATGGCCGAGCTTGTCCTTCTCGGATTTCCAGCGCTGCGTGAGCGCCGATGATTTCTCGGTCAGCTCGGCGAGCTCGGTCTCCAATTTGGCGAGCCGATCCTTCGAGGCCGGATCGGTCTCCTTGCGCAGAGCCTCCTGCTCTATGCGCAGCTGAATGATGCGCCTGTCGAGCTCGTCTAATTCCTCGGGCTTGGAGTCGATCTGCATGCGCAGCCGCGAGCCCGCCTCATCGACGAGATCGATCGCCTTGTCCGGCAAAAACCGATCCGAGATGTAGCGATTGGAGAGCGTCGCGGCCGCCACGATCGCGGCGTCGGTGACGCGCACGCCATGGTGCATCTCGTATTTCTCTTTCAGCCCGCGCAGAATGGAGATGGTGTCCTCCACTGTCGGCTCATCGACGAACACCGGCTGGAAGCGCCGCGCCAGCGCCGCGTCCTTCTCCACATGCTTGCGATATTCGTCGAGCGTGGTGGCGCCGACGCAATGCAATTCGCCGCGCGCCAATGCGGGCTTCAGCAGATTGGAGGCGTCCATCGCGCCATCCGCCTTGCCGGCGCCGACCAGCGTATGCATCTCGTCGATGAAGAGAATGATCCCGCCCTGCGCGGCGGTGATCTCATTGAGCACGGCTTTCAAGCGCTCCTCGAACTCGCCGCGATATTTCGCGCCGGCGATCAGCGCGCCCATGTCGAGCGCGAGCAGCTTCTTGTCCTGCAGCGATTCCGGCACGTCGCCATTGACGATGCGCAGCGCCAGCCCCTCGATGATCGCAGTCTTGCCGACGCCGGGCTCGCCGATCAGCACGGGATTGTTCTTGGTGCGGCGCGACAGAACCTGAATGGTGCGGCGAATTTCCTCGTCGCGGCCGATCACCGGATCGAGCTTGCCCTCCCGCGCGGCCTCGGTGAGATCGCGCGCATATTTCTTCAGCGAATCATAGGCGCTCTCGGCCGAAGACGAATCCGCCGTGCGGCCCTTGCGCAAATCTTCGATCGCGGAATTGAGCGTCTGCGGCGTCACGCCCGCCTCGCTCAAAATGCGTGCGGCCTCGGTCCCCTTCTCGAGCGCGAGAGCGAGCAGCAGACGCTCGACGGTGACGTAAGAATCGCTGGCCTTTTGCGCGAGCTTCTCGGCATTGTCGAAGAGCCGCGCGGTGGCCTGATTGAGCGAAGGCTGTCCGGCGCCGCCGCCGGAAACTTTCGGCAGCTTGGCGAGCGCGGCTTCGGTTTTCGTCAGCGCTTCGCGCGAGCGGCCGCCGGCGCGATCGATGAGGCCGGCGGACAGACCCTGCTCATCGTCGAGCAGAACTTTCAACACATGCTCGGGCGTGAGCTGCGGATTGCCCTCACGCGTCGCGAGCGACAGCGCGGCCTGCACGAAGCCCTGCGCGCGCGTCGTGTATTTGTCGAAATTCATGGAAACCCTCCGGTCTCGAGACGCCACGCAAAGCGGCGCGCCTCGTCCCTATATGGCGTGAAAACGGCCCCTTGCGGCGACCTTCACGGCCGATATGGGAAAGACCCTCGCGCTCGAAAAGAGGGTGCGACGACTGGAGCGCGAGGGAATTCTCGTTAGGTCAATCGGCGAGCGGCAGCTCGCCCGTCCGCGGCGACTCGTCGGCGACATTGCCATTCGCCTCCTCGCCCTGCGCGCGCGTGCGGCGGCGGCGGCGCTGGTTCAGATGAAAGCCGGCGGCGGCTTCCTCATGCTCGCGAACGACGGCGCGCTCGGAGCGCGCGAAAGCCTCGCCCTCCTCCGGCCCGGCGGCGCGAATCGGCGCGGCGGTGATGAAGGACGGCAGGGCGGCGGCGGGCGCCTCCTCCTGCGCGGCGGGCTGCACGCGCGGCGGGAAGCGACGCTCGCGATTGCGGTCGAAATTCTGGCGATGCGGACGCTCGCCGCCGCCCTCGGCGTTCGCCTCGCCGCCATTGCCATTGTTGCGGTCGCGACGATCGCGGAAGCCGCCGCGATCTTGTCCACCACGGTCTTGCCCGCCGCGATCCTGACGCGGCTGGCGCTCGTAGCGCGGCTGCTCGCCGCCGGCGCGATCGCCGATCGGGCGCTCCTCATAGGGTTGCGGCTGCGGCTGCGGCGCGAATTGCGGCTGCGGCGCCGGCTGCGCATAAGGCGCGGACGCATAGGGCTGCTGCGGCGGCGGCTGATAGCCGGCGGTCTGCGGCAGACGCTCGGACAGCGGCGCGAAGCGATCCGAAATGCCGCTGAAATCGTCATCGTCATCGACATCAGAGTCCGATGTCTCATAGGGCCGGCCGCCATAGCCGCCCTGCGCCTGCTGCTGCGCGGCCTGAGCCGCGGCGATCAGGCGGAAATAATGCTCGGCGTGCTGGAGCAGGCTCTCGGCCATGATGGTGTCGCCGGAGGATTGCGCGTCTCGGGCGAGCTGGAGATATTTCTCGGCGACATGCTGCGCCGTGCCGCGGATTTTGACGTCGGGACCGTTCGACTCGTAGGAACGCGTGAGGGGATTGGGTCCTTTTCGGCCGCCATTACGGCCGCGGATGCGTTTATTCTGTCCTGGTCTCATCGAATATCCCCGAGAAGGTCCTTACGCTTTGCCGGCTCGGCGTCGTGCTTCGGCGGAACGCGCCGAAAGGGACGAACGCTCGAAACTGCGTCAGAGGCGGAAGCCGGGCGCGGCCATTGCCGCAAGAGCCCGATCCAACGGAGCGGCTCCGCTCGACCTCGAGCGGCGCGTCTATCCGTTCTGTCGCTTGCGCGATCCCGGCATGGATCGCGCGGCCGGCGCGGCGTCCTGATGGAACGGCCTGCGCCGAATTCTCATTTTTCACCCGAGCGAATTCACTCGAGCGTCACGCTCGGCGCCGAATCCCACACCGCGCAGCCTCGAGAGGCGGCGAAAGGTTCGGCTCGCGGCGAGCGCAGCTGCGTGTCTCACGCCGTCTTCGCGGTCACAGCCCGATCACGAAACCGTCGCTCACGCTCGATTGCTCGATCACATTCCGTGTCGCGCCGAACATTCGACCATGCAGTCTTCTCGCATCGTCTTGTCTGGTTCGAGCGGCTGCGCCGGACTCCGGCCCCTGCGGCGCGGGATGCGCGCCATCGGCTAATTCGGGGACCCGGCCGTATTCCCCCTCATCCGCGCTCGGCGTCGCTCACGACGTTCAGCGTCTTTTCGCGAGCGACTATAGTCCACCGCAGCCGCCTCGCCAAGGGCGCGAATGTTCCGTCCCTCACATAAATAGGAGGTGTAGCCAATTTGTCACGACCAGCGGATGCGTCAGCTGCGACGACGCGCCGCGACGGCGCGCTCGCGCCCGCCGGCGTCCTTGCGAATTCCGGCCGGCTCGAGGCCCTTCTCCGCCATCAGCGCGGCGACGCTGCGCGCCTGGCCGTCGCCCGCCTCGAGCACGGCCGCGCCCCGCTCGGCCAGCAGGCGCGGCAGATCGTCGATGATCTCGCGATAGCAGGAAAGGCCATCGACGCCGCCGTCGAGCGCGAGGCGCGGATCATAAAGACGCACCTCCGGCTCGAGCGCATCCAATTCGCCGCTGGCGATATAAGGCGGGTTGGAGACGATGAGATCGAAGCGCGCGGCGAGCGCATCGGCCCAACGCCCGCGCAGCAATGAGGCGCGATTCGCAAAGCCGCAGCGCGAGAGATTGAGCGCGGCGGCGGCGCAAGCCTCCGCGGAAAGATCGACGCCGATCGCCCGCGCTGCAGGAAATTCCGAGAGCAAGGCGCAGAGAACGGCGCCCGAGCCGACGCCGAGCTCGAGAATCAGCAGAGAGTCGCGCCGCCGCTCGCGCATCAGCTCGAGCGAAAGCTCGATCAGCGTTTCCGTATCCGGGCGCGGATCGAGCACGCCCGGCGCGACGACGACATCCTGAGTCCAAAAGCCGCGCGCGCCGAGAATGCGCGACACCGGCTCGCGCGCCGCGCGGCGCCGTGCGGAATCGCGCAAGGCTGCGCGCCCCGCCTCGCTCAGCTGCGCCATCGGCTCGAGCAGCAGCTCCGCCGCGCCAAAGCCGCCGGCGGCGAATAGAAGCGCGCGCGCGTCGCGGCGCGCATCCTCTATCCCGTTGCGCTCGAGAAAGGCCGCGACCTCCTCGAGCGCCGCGGCGCGGCGCGCATCCTCGAGCGCGGGAGCGATCATGCGGCCGCGTCAGCTCTTGGCCAGCAGAGCGGCGACGCGCTTGGCGAAGGCGGCGGCGTCGAGCGGCGCCTCGCCATCGGCGATGCGCGCCGTGTCGAGCAGCAGCCACAAGCCGTCCTCCGCGCCGGCGCGATCGGCCTTGGCCTTTTGCGCGAGCGCCAGCACCGCCTCATGGCTGGGATTGATCTCGAGCACCGGCTTGCCGAAGACGCCCTTATTGCCGCTCTCCTGCAGCATGCGCGCGAGCTGCAGATCGAAGCCGTGATCGGCGGCGATGAGACAGGCGGGACTTTCGCGCAGCCGAGTGGAGACGCGCACATCGTCGATATGCTCGGCGAGCGTCTCCTTCAGCACGGCGGTGAGCAGCGCGACATCGGCGCTCGCCTCGGCGGGCGGCGTCTCGGAGCCTTCCGGCGCCGGCACGGCGTCTATGTCCGCGGCGCCCTGCGTCACCGATTTGAACGGCTTGCCGTCATAGCCGACGGCGCTCGTCACCCAGAAGGAATCGACCGGATCGTCCAGCAGCAGAACGTCTATGCCCTTGGCGCGATAGCCTTCCACCTGCGGGCTGGAGGCGAGACGCTTCTTGTCGTCGCCCGTGATGTAATAGATCGCGGTCTGATTGGGCCGCAGATTTTCCACATAATCCTTCAGGCTGCGCCCGCCGTCCTGATGCTGCGACGTCGCAAAGCGCGCAATGGCGAAAATCTCGTCGCGGCGCGCCGGGTCCTCATGCAGGCCCTCCTTGATGACGGCGCCGAAATTCTTCCACACGGATGCGAATTTCTCCGCGTCATTGGCGGCGAGATCGGCGAGCTCCTTCAGCACGCGCGTGCCGATCGCCTTGCGGATGGCGCCGAGAATCGGATTGTTCTGCACCATCTCGCGCGAGACGTTGAGCGGCAGATCGGCGCTGTCGACGACGATGCGCATGAAGCGCAGCCAGGGCGGCAGAAGATCGGCCTCGCGCGAGATCAGCACGCGGCGCACATAGAGCTTGGAGCGGCTCTTGCGCTGCGGATCGAAGAGATCATAAGGCCGCGAGCCGGGCGCGAAAGCGAGCACCGTATATTCGGTGCGCCCTTCCGCGCGCCAATGAATGGTGAGCGCCGGCTCGTCGAACTGGCCGGAGATCTGCTGATAGAAATCCTTATAGTCCTGCTCGCTGATTTCCGATTTCGGCCGCGTCCACAGCGCCACGCCGTCGGTGAGGCGACGCGGCTCCTTGCCCTTCTCCTCGACGAGATCGATCGGTATCGCTATGGCGCCGGAATGCTCGCGCAAAATCTGCTCGATGCGATAGGGCTCGAGAAACTCCTCCGATTCCGCATTGAGATGCAGCGTCACCTTGGTGCCGACGGTAGGCGCATCCTCCACGGCGAGCGGCGCGATCTGGAACGAGCCCTTGCCTTCCGACGTCCACAGAAAGGCTTCGGACGCGCCGGCGCGACGCGTCGCCACCTCTATGCGGTCGGCGACCATGAAGGCGGAATAAAAGCCGATGCCGAAACGCCCGATCAGCGAGCCGCCCTTGTCGGCGCCGCCCTTGGCCTCGAGATCGTCGAGAAAGGCGCGCGTGCCGGAGCTGGCGATGGTGCCGAGCGCGGCGACGAGATCCTCGCGCGACATGCCGACGCCATTGTCCGCGACGCTGAGCGTGCGCGCCTCCTTGTCGAGCGCGATGGTGACGAGCGGCGCGCCGGCCTGCGCCGCCAGCCCTTCGTTCGCCACTGTCTCGAAGCGCAGCTTCTCGATCGCGTCCGCCGAATTGGACACGAGCTCGCGCAAGAAAATATCGCGCTCCGAATAGACAGAATGCGTCATGAGCTCCAGGAGCCGCGCGACATCGGCCTGAAAGCCGTAATCGCTGCGCTCGGTCGTCTGGGTCTCGGCGTGGTCGTTCACGGGCGTCGTCTCCGCTTTTCTGTCGGCTCCCGCCGCGCGCGCCGCTTTCCGCAAATGAAAGCGTGGCCGACGGCGCGCTGGCTCTGGCCGGGATATAGAGATCGTCATTGATCGGCAATGGCGTCCGCCGAGCCGCCTCGAGCGGAACGCGCCTGTGATATCGGGGATCGTCCGCGAAGTTGCAAGACAGCTGAAATCCAGACGGCCGCAATCGGGCCTCGAAGGCCGCGCGACTTGCGAGAGCAGGAGAGAGAAGTCGAAAACGAGAGAGAAGCCGAAAACAAGACGGGCCGCCCGAGCGTCGCCCGGCCGGCCCGTCCATCGCCACGAACTCACAGTGCTCGAAAAGCGCCCTTCCGGGGGGCTGGGGGGCTGACGAAATCCGGAAAAACCGCTTCCCGAGCGTGTCGAGGCAATGGGCTAGATATTGGTCAGCTCCTTTGGCGGACAAGGGGCTCGATATTGGCGAAAATGTGAAATCTCGGCTTCGCGCGCATGGACGTCGTCGTCTCATTGTCATCTTTGTCTTGCTCTCGCGCATTCGCCGCGCGATCATGCCCGAGAAAATCGGGGAAAACGGCATGAGCGAGACGGAGACGACCGATCCCAGCCGGCGGCGCGGCCTGCTCTCCGTCGTGGCAGGCCGCGCGAGCAATGAAACCGAACGCGCCAGAGGCGCGCCCGAGCGCAGCGCTCCGCTCGTGTCCTTCGACCGACACGAGCTGCGACTGCTGCTCGATCTCTATGGCGCCAAGGTCGCCGCCGGCGAGTGGCGCGATTACGCCATCGATTTCTCGCCCGCCAAAGCGGTGTTCTCGATCTTTCGCCGCGCCAGCGAGGCGCCGCTCTATCGCATCGAGAAAAATCCCGAGCTGGCGCGCCGTCAAGGCGCCTATTGCGTCGTCGCCGCCGGCGGCCTCGTCATGCGCCGCGGACATGATCTCGCGCGCGTCGTCGCCGTGCTGCAAAAGAAGCTGGAATTGGTGCGCGACTGACAAAAAGAAAAGGCCCCGCCGGAGCGGGGCCTTCCTTTATCCCGGATCGGATCTGTGATCCGATCAGTCGTTGCGCTCGCCGAAGAGGTAGAGCAGCGACTGGAACATGTTGATGAAGTCGAGATAGAGCGACAGAGCGCCGAAGATGCTCTGCTTCTGCACCATCTCCTGGCCATAGCCGGCGTTCTGATAATAGCCGTCCTTGATCGACTGCGTGTCCCAGGCGGTGAGGCCCGCGAAGATGAACACCGACAGGATCGACAGAGCGAACTGCATCGCGCTGCTCTGGAAGAACAGATTGACGAGGCTCGCCAGCACGAGGCCCCAAAGGCCCATCACCAGGAAGGAGCCGAAGGCCGAGAGATCGCGCTTCGTCGTATAGCCATAGAGGCTAAGGCCGCCGAAGGCCGCCGCGGTGATGAAGAACACCTTGGCGATCGACGCGCCCGTGAAGACGATCATGATCGACGACATCGACAGGCCCATCACCGCCGAGAAGGCGAGGAACAGGTTGCGAGCCGTCGCCGCGGAGATGCGGTCGGCGCGATAGCCGAGAAAGAAGACGAAGGCCAGCGGCGCCAGCATCACCGCCCATTTCAGCGGGCTCGTGTAGAGCATCTGGCCGAAGGGCGTGAGCGCGATCTGCCGGCCGCCTTCCTTGGCGACGGCGAGCATATGCGTGCCGAGCGCGACGACGCCGGTCACGCCGAGACCCAGGACCATGTAATTATAGACGCCGAGCATATAGGCGCGCAGGCCCTCGTCGATCTCGGCCGTGCCGGCTCTGGAGACGCCGCCCCGGTAGCCGAAGCTCGTGTTGCGGTCGAAATTGGACATAGCATCCTCTCGAAAAAGGCCGCGCGGCCCGGTGCATCCGGCCAATCGGCGCGGTCCTCGCCGTCGAATATGGCGTGAGGCCCGCGGAAAAACAAGAGTCCGCGGACGCAGAGCCGCAAAGTTCACGCCATGTCCAGCAAAACACAAGCAAAAGACGCAGTATAGGATGCGGAGCCGCGCCGCAATTCTATGCCGGGAGGCGGACAAAAGCCGAGCCCGCGCACGCTCTTGCCGCTCGCGAAGAATGCGCTAACATGCCGCATTGTCGCAGGCGGCGAGCGACCGGGTCGGCCGAACCGGCTCTCGCTTCGTCGTCGGAGCGAAAGCGCCCACGGAACGAGGCCCGCAACACATGCTCCATGGGGGAATCATCATGTCCGACAGCGGTCTTGCCCCGTTCTGGCGGTCGATCGATGGGTTTCTGCGTCCTGCGACTCGTTCCGCGCCGCCCGTTCTTCTCGTCCTGCTGATGACGCTTCTCGGCGCGGGGACGCCCGCCTCCGCCCATGGCCGGCTCGGCTCCGCCGAGGGGCGATGCCGGCTCTATGTCGGCCCGGACATAATGAACTTCACCGGCTATATGCCGGACGCCTCCAAGAACGAGTTCTGCGAGGACATTCCGGCGACCGGCCATATGATCATCGCGCTCGACGCCGAGCAGGACGAGCTGCGCGACATGGCGGTGGAGATCAGAATCGTCAAGGATATCGGCGGCGAGGAGAAGGAGAACGCCGATCTGGACGCTGCGACCGTCGCCTATCGCGGCCCGCGCACCTACCCGACCGGCACGATCAATTTCGAGCACGACTTCCCCGATGCGGGCTATTTCGTCGGCATAGTGACCGTGACCGGCGAGCATGGCGAGCGCTGGGTGTCGCGCTTTCCCTTTTCCGTGGGCAAGAGCTTCATGCGCACGCTGCCGCTCTATCTGCTGATGGGCGTCGGCGTCATCGCCATGTTCTTCATCTATCTACGGCACCGGCCGATCCATTCGCTGAAGACGGCGGAGGCCGAGCCGGCGGAATGATCCTCCGCCGGCCGCGGGAGGCAGCCGCTCATCGCGCCGTCTCGACAGGATCGCCGATTCCCGATGCGCGCGTGTCGCCTTTGATCTTATCGGCGAGCAGGGCGATGGTCTTGGAATAGACCTTCGCCTTGTTCCATTCGAGCAGCGCCGGAAAATTCGGCTCGCCCTCGTCCCAGCCGGCGCCCGGCTTCCACCCATAGCCATGCAGAAAATTGGCGGTGGAGGCGAGCACATCCGCCGTATTGTGAACGAGATCGCGCTTGCCGTCGCCGTCGAAATCCACCGCGAATTTCAGATAGGACGAGGGCATGAACTGCGTCTGGCCGATCTCGCCGGCCCAGGCGCCGCGCATTTGCGCGGGATCGAGATCGCCGCGCTCCACGATGCGCAGCGCGTCCAGCAGCTCGGCGCGGAACTTGTCGGCGCGGCGGCAATCATAGGCGAGCGTCGCCAGCGCGCGAATCGTCGCGAAATCGCCGAGATAGGAGCCGAAATCCGTCTCCAGCCCCCAAATGGCGACGATGACCGGCCCCGGCACGCCATATTTCTGCTCGATGCGCTTGAACAGCGCCGCATGCTTCTGCAGCAGCGCGCGCCCCTTGCTCACGCGGAAGGAATTGGCCATGCGCGCGGAGAATTGCTCGAAGGTCTGGCGGAACACTTTCTGCCCGCGATCATGCGAGATCACCGAGCGGTCGTAATAGACGTCGCGCAGCGACGAATCGATCGCCGCCTTGGAGATTCCCGCCGCAACGGCCTCCTTCTCGAAGCCCGCGAGCCAGGCCTCGAAGCCCTCGCCATTGCGCCCGCATTCGGCCGCCAGCGCCTTTGGCGCGCCGAAGCCGATCGCCAGAGCCAAAGCCGCGGCGCCGAGCGCCGTCGTCATCCGATTCATCTGAGACATATCGCCGACCCCATCTCTCGGGCGAAGCCCTTTTGCGCTCTCGAGGCGTATCCCCCGGCGCGAATTCCGATCGATCGAACGGCCGATCGCAAAACGCTTTAGCTCACGAGAGCGCGGCCGCACGATGGCGACGCTTTCGCGAGAGCCGAAATTGCCGATGCTGAAACCGGCCCCAGACTAGCTCTCGCCGGTTAGCACCCGGTTGCCGAAGCATGGCCAATTTTCGTTCTCATATTGTTCTTGCGAGGGCGAAATCGCGCGTCTACTATGGCGGCGGTTGCGTCAGAGCGATATCGGGGTCTCGGAGCTTTCGTCATGGTGGTCAGAGTCGCGACGGTCGCCTTCGAGGGCATCGAGGCCAAGCCCGTCGACGTCCAGGTGCAGATCGCCAGCGGCAATGTCGTTTTCACCCTGGTCGGCCTCGCCGACAAAGCGGTCGCCGAATCGCGGGAGCGGGTGCGGGCGGCGCTGGTCGCCTCCGGCCTCGCCCTGCCGGCCAAGCGCATCACCGTCAATCTCGCGCCGGCCGACATGCCCAAGGAGGGCAGCCATTACGATCTGCCGATCGCGCTCGGCGTGATGGCGGCGATCGGCGCCATTCCCTCGGACGCGCTGGACGGCTTCACCGTGCTCGGCGAATTGGGGCTCGACGGGGCGATCGCGCCGGTCGCCGGCGTGCTGCCCGCCGCGGTCGCCGCCAACATGCGCGGCCATGGGCTCATCTGCCCGCGCCAATGCGGGCCGGAGGCGGCCTGGGCGTCGAGCGACATGGAGGTGATCGCGCCGCGCTCGCTGATCCAGCTCGTCAATCATCTCAAAGGCGTGCAGGCGCTCTCGCGGCCGGAGCCGGCCGTGCGCGCGGCGGCCACGGCGCTGCCGGATCTCTCCGACATAAAAGGCCAGGAGAGCGCCAAGCGGGCGCTGGAGATCGCGGCCGCCGGCGGCCATAATCTGCTGATGAACGGCCCGCCCGGCGCCGGCAAATCCATGCTGGCGGCGCGGCTTCCCTCTATTCTGCCGCCGCTGTCGCCGCGCGAGCTTCTGGAAGTCTCGATGATCCATTCCGTCGCGGGCGAGATCGCCGGCGGCGAGCTCACCGATCGGCGCCCGTTTCGCGCGCCGCATCATTCCGCCTCCATGCCGGCGCTGGTCGGCGGCGGCTCCCATGCGCGCCCGGGCGAGATCTCGCTCGCCCATAATGGCGTGCTGTTCCTCGACGAGCTGCCGGAGTTTCTGGCGCAGGCGCTCGACGGCCTGCGCCAGCCGCTGGAGACGGGCGAGGTCGCCGTCTCCCGCGCCAATCACCGCGCCGTCTATCCGGCCCGCTTTCAGCTCGTCGCGGCGATGAACCCCTGCCGCTGCGGCCATGCGCTGGAGCCGGGCTTCGCCTGCCGCCGCCAGCCCAACGAGCGCTGTATCGCTCAATATCAGGCGCGGCTCTCCGGCCCGCTGATCGACCGTTTCGACCTCAGGATCGAGGTTCCGGCGGTCTCGGCGGCCGATCTCGTGCTGCCGCCGCCGGCCGAAGGCTCCGCCGAGGTGGCTGCGCGCGTCGCCGCGGCGCGCGAGCGGCAAGGCCGACGCTATGCGGCGCTCGGCCTTCCCGGCTCCACCACAAACGCCAGCGCGCCGGCCAGCGCGATCGAGAAGGCCGCCGCGCTCGATGCCTCTGGAACGGCGCTGATTCGCGAGGCGGCCGAGCGTCTCGGCCTCTCGGCGCGCGGATTTCATCGCGCGCTGAAGCTCGCCCGCACCATCGCCGATCTCGACGGCTCGGACGCCATAGCGCGCCGCCATCTCGCCGAAGCGCTCGCCTATCGCGGCGGCGCCGGAGCCCGCGTCGCCGCCTGAGCCCGGTTCACACTTTTCTGTCGATTGCCGTGGAATAATTGCATCTTCGTCGAATGTCCTTGGACCGCCCGCATGCCTGCTGTTCCGCCTTGCGTTTTCGGCCTTCTCGCCTTTTTCGCCGTTCTGGCCCCCGCCGTCTGGCTATGGCTCTCCCGCGCGCGGCGGGCGCGCCGGCGCCGGGCGGTCGAGACCGAGCTCGAAGGATTGCGCGACGAAATCTGGGAGCTGCGCGCCGCCGCCGCCGCGCGTGATCGCGCCGAGGCGGCGAGCCAGGCCAAATCGCGTTTTCTCGCCACGGTGAGCCATGAGATCCGCACGCCGCTCAATGGCGTGCTCGGCCTCGCGCAATTGCTGGCGGCGACGCGGCTCGACGCCGAGCAGGCGAGCTATGTCGAGGCGATCGCCGCCTCCGGCCGCTCGCTCGCCCAGCTCATCGACGATATTCTGGACTTCTCCAAGATCGAGGCCGGCAAGATCGAGCTTTCGGTCGAGCCTTTCGCGCTGACGCCGCTCGTCGAGGGCGTCGTGGAGCTGCTGGCGCCGCGCGCCCAGGCCAAGCATCTCGAGATCGCGAGCTATATCGCGCCGGACGCGCCGGAGATCGTGGCCGGCGACGCCGCGCGCGTGCGCCAGGTGCTGGTCAATCTCGCCGGCAACGCCGTGAATTTCACCGCGAGCGGCGGCGTCGGCCTGCGCGTCGAGCGCGACGCCAAGGGCGCGCTGGCGTTTCGCGTCGCCGACACCGGGCCGGGCGTGGCCCCGGCGGCGCGCGAGATCATTTTCGAGGAGTTCGAGCAGGGCGACGGCTCGTCGACGCGGCGCCATGGCGGCACCGGCCTCGGCCTCGCCATCTCCCGCCATCTCGCCGCGCTGATGGGCGGCCGGCTGGAGATAGAGGAGCAGGCCGGCGCCGGCGCGGTCTTCGCCTTCACCCTGCCGCGCGGGCCGCATGCGCTCTTCGACGACCGCACGCGCGAGCGCAAGCGGCCGCTCGCCGGCTCGCGCGTCCTCATCGTCTCGCCGACGATCTTCGAAGGCCCGTTCATGGCCGAGATTTTGCGCGCCGCCGGCGCGCAGACCGAGATCGCGCGGGAGGAGACGAGCGGCGCCCGCCGCCTCGGCGACGAGCCCGACGGAGGTTTCGACGCCGTCATCGTCGATTGCGCCTTCGGTGAGGCGGCGACCGAGCGTCTCGCCGACGAGGCGCGCCGCGCCGGCGCCGGCCGCGTGTTCCTGATGTTCTCGCCCATGGAGCGGCGCGCCTTCGGCGAGGCGGCGCTGCGCCATTTCGACGGCTGGCTGGTGAAGCCGGTGCGCGCCGCCTCGCTGGTCGAGCGCCTGTCCGCCGCCCCGCCGCCGTCCCGCAACGACGCGGATTACGTCGCGCCCGAGCGCACGCTCGCCGGCCGCCGTATGCTCGTCGCCGAGGACAACGACGTCAATGCGCTGATCGTCTGCCGCCATCTCGAGAAGCTCGGCGCGCTGGTCACGCGCGCGGAGGATGGCGCGCGCGCCGTCGAGCTGGCGCGCTCCTCCATCGGCGGACGGCTGCGGCCCTTCGACGCCATATTGATGGACGTTTTCATGCCCGAGCTCGACGGCCTCGAGGCGACGCGCCTCATTCGAGCGGAGGAGGCGCGCATGGGCGCGCCGCGCCTGCCGATCATCGCGCTCACCGCCAGCGCGCTCGAGGAGGACGAGCGCGCCGCGCGCGGGGCGGGCGTCGATTTCCTGCTGACCAAGCCGGTCGAGTTCGACGCCCTGTCGCGGACCATCCTCGAGGCGATCGACGCCTCCCGCCGCGCCGACGGCGCCCGCGAGGCGATCTGACCGCGCTCCGCCATAGCCACAAAAAAGAAAAAATTTCGCCCCGCCCGCGGGCCACAACGGCAGCGCGGGGATTGCGATAGCTCACGCCCTTGACGGGAGAACACAATGTCGAGACGAAAAAATTTGCTGCTCGCGGGGCTGATGACGCCGTCGCTGGCGCTCGGCCCGCAAGCCGGACTCGCGCCGGCGACGGCCGCCGAGACTCTGCTGCTGGCCCAGGCCGCGCCGCAGGGCTTCGAGCCCAATCATGAAAAGCGCCCGCCGGCGCAGCGGCCCGCCCAGCCGGCGCCCGCCCCCCGCCCCGCCCCGGGGGCCCCGCCCGCTTTCCATCCGGCTCCCGCTCAGCATGCGCCCTCCGCGCCGCCGCCCGCCCCCTATCCGGGAGCCGGCGCCCCGCCGACGCCCCGCCCGCAGCTGCGCGCCGCGCCGCCCGTCCCTCCGGCTCCGGCCATCATCCATCCGCCGCAGCAGGCCGCGCCGATTCGGCAAGCGCCGCCGCCGCATCCCACGGCGGCGCCTGCGCCCATTCCCACTCCCCATCCGATCGCGCCGGCCAATCCGGCCGCCGCCCACAGCCCCTCGCCGGCCGTCCCCCACGAGAGTCCCGCTCCCGCCGCCGGCCGCCCCCCTGCTCCCGCTCTGAGCGGCGACCATGGCGCAGGCGCAGGGGCGCCAGCCGCGCGTATCCCGCCGGCCGCTCCGATCGTCACGCCCGCCATCGGACAGCAGCCTGCGCCCGCCGTCCCGGCTCCGCCGGCGCATTCCGCCGCCCCACCGGTCGGAGGCGGCCAAGGCCTTCCGCCCAATGGCGCGAATGGCGCGCCGGCTCATCTCGGTGGGCCGCATCCCGCTCCCGCCGCCGGCGGCGCGCCCGAGACGCCGGCGCCGCATGGCCAGGCGCCGGCCGGAGCGCCGGCGCAGGGCGGAGGCTTCCTGCCGTCCACGGCCCAGCCCGGCGCCGCGCCGCGCCCCAATGGCCCGCCGCCCGGCGGCGTCCCGGCCGGAGACCACGCCGGCGCGCCGCCCGCAGGCGCTGGCGGACGCTTCCTGCCACCGCCCGGACAGCAAGGCGCGGTCCCGCCCGGCGCGCCTCCCGGCGCCGGCGCCCCTCAGCATGTTCCGCCGCAGGCTGGAGGAGCCGCCTATGGCGCTCCGCCGGCGGGCGGCCCTCCCCCGTCTGGCGCCGCCTATGGCGCGCCGCCCGCCGCCTCGCCCCCCGGCGCTCCGCCGCCCTATGGCGCCCCGCCGGCCGGCGGCGGACCACGCGTGTCGCCGGCCGCAGCGGCCGCGATCGGCGCGGCGGCCGGCCTCGTCGGCGGCTTCGTGCTGAGCCAGCCCGGCGCGCATCGGCTCGACGATGTGCATGCGCGTCGCCAGCAATTCGAGCGCGACGGCGTGCTGGTCGTGCAGGAGCCCGGCCGCACCATCGTGCGCGAGGGCGGCGGCGCCTTCATCCGTCACGACGAGAACGAGCGTTTCCGCGACCTCGGCGGCAATCTGCGCAGCGAGCGTCACGGCGAGGAATATGTGAGCGTCTACGCCCGCCGCGACGGCGGCGAGGTGCTGACCTACACGGACGCCAATGGCGTGCTGCTGCGCCGCTTGCGCCGCTTCCCCGACGGCCGCGAGGTCATCCTCATCGACAATGGCTTCCGCGGTCCGCCGCGCGGCTATGCGGAGGAGGTGGTCGTGCTGCCGCCGCCGCCGGTCGAGATCGCGCCGGACGCTTATGTCGTCGACTACGGCGCCGCCGACGAGCGTCTCGTCTATGAGACGCTGACGGCGCCGCCGCTCGCGCCCATGCCGCGCCGCTACACGCTCGACGAGATTCGCTACAGCCCGTCCGTGCGCGCCTACACGCGCAGCGTCGATATCGACACGATCAATTTCGACACGGGCTCCTGGGCGATCACGCCGGATCAGGCGCAGCGCCTCATAACCGTCGCGGAAGCGCTCAACGAGGCGATCAAGCGCAATCCCGCCGAGGTCTTTCTGATCGAAGGCCATACGGATGCGGTGGGCTCGGACGTCGACAATCTGTCGCTCTCCGATCGCCGCGCGCAGGCGGTGGCGACGATATTGTCGCGCGACTTCGGCGTGCCGCCGGAAAATCTGACGACGCAAGGCTATGGCGAGCAATATCTCAAAGTGCAGACGCAAGGCCCCTCGCGCGAGAATCGCCGCGTGACCGTGCGTCGAATAACGCCGCTGCTGGGCGGACCGCAGGCCGAGACGCATCGGCGCTGAGGAAAGACGAACGAGACGGCGCGCATCGTCGCGCGCCGTCTCCCGAGAGCTGTTTGCGCGCGATGCGCGCTTGAAGGCTCGCGGTCCAAACGCCGCGCGTCGTCACAAAAGCTTCGCCCCCTCGTGATCTAAGGCGTCGATCGCAAGCGCTCGAAAAGCGCGAGCGCGACACGAGCGGAGACGATACGCGACATGTGGGCGATCCACGCCGACGCCGGCCGCAAGATCATCGCAGGCGCCTTTCCCCTGCTGAAGCCGCAAAATCTGCTGAAGCCGAAAAAGAAGAAGCATGGCGGGCTCGAAGGCCCGCTCGCGCTGCTCGGCTCGCTCGAGGTGCGGCTCGCCTGCAGCAAGAAGGAAATCCGCAAGGCGCAAAGGCTGCGCTTCAAGGTTTTCTTCCGCAAGGGCGGCGCAATTCCCGACGCCAAGGCCGCGATCACGCGGCGCGACGCCGATCGCTTCGACAAATTCTGCGATCATCTCATCGTCATCGATCATGCGGCGCGCAACCGTTTCGGCAAGATCAAGCCCAAGGTCGTCGGCGCCTATCGCCTGCTGCGCGGCGATGTCGCGGAGAAGAAGGGCGGATTCTACTCGGCCGGCGAATATGACGTCGCGCCGCTGCTCGCCCGTCACGGCGGAGCGCGCTTTCTCGAGCTCGGCCGCTCCTGCGTGCTCGAGCAATATCGCGGCAAGCGCACGATCGAGCTCTTGTGGCGCGGCATACTCGCTTATGTGCGGCATCACCGCATCGATGCGATGATCGGCTGCGCGAGCCTCGAGGGCGCCAATCCGCTGGCCCATGCGGCGGCGCTGAGCTTTCTCGCGCATCATGCGCGCGCCGACGAAGATTGGCGCGTGAGCGCGCGGCGCGAATTGCATGTGCCGATGGAGATGCTGGCGAAAGAGGCCGTCGATCCGCGCAAGGCGATGAGCGCGCTGCCGCCGCTGATAAAAGGCTATCTGCGCTGCGGCGCCAAATTCGGCGACGGCGCCGTGGTCGATCGCAAGTTCAACACGACGGATGTGTTCGTCATCATGCGCGTCGCCGAGATCGACGCGCGCTATCTCGATCATTTCGGGCCGGCGGAAGCGCGCGACGCCGCGTGAGCGGCCGAGCCGCGCGCTCAGCCGAAGGCGAAGCCGGAAATCGCCTTGCCCATGATCGCATCGCGAAAGACGCGGCGTCCGGCGTCCACCCCTGCGGCGCCGGCGACGACCATCAGCGGCAGAAGATGCTCCTCGCGCGGGTGGCACGCGCGCGCGAAAGGCGCCGCGCTCCACTGCGCGAGCAGCGCATTGCGCTCCTCTGCGCTCGGCTTCGTCACGGCCTCTGACAGCCAGGCGTCGAAGCCGGCTGCGGCCTTCGCTTCGCCATCGAAGAAGGTGCGCAGATTGTGGAAGCTGTTGCCGCTGCCGAGGATGAGAACGCCCTCATCGCGCAGAGGCGCGAGCGCCGCGCCGACGCCGATGTGAAAGGCGGGATCGAGATCGCCGCGGAGCGATAAGGTGAGAACCGGAATCGTCGCGCCGGGATCGACGATCAGCATGGGCACGAAGACGCCATGGTCGAAGCCGCGCGTCGTATCGAGCGCGACATCGACGCCATGGCTCGCCAAGAGGCCCCGCGCCTGCTCGGCCAGCTCCGGCGCGCCGGGCGCAGGATAGCTCAGGCGATAGGTGTGCTCGGGGAAGCCGTAATAATCGAAGATCATGCCCGGCGCTTTCGCCGCGCCGAGAGTGATGCGCTTCTCCTCCCAATGCCCCGAGACGATGAGAATCGCGCGCGGACGCTCCGGCAGAGAGGCGAGCAATTCGCCGAGATAGGCCTTCAGCCCATCGAAGGCGCGGGCCATGGGTCCGTCCACCCAAAAGCAAGGGCCGCCGCCGTGAGAGATGAAAATCGCCGGCTGCCGCATCGAAGCCTCCGCTACATGTGACCTGCAGATAGGCCGAGCGAGGCCGGGCCGCAATGCGGCGCGCCCTTTTCCCCGCCGCCCGCGCTTTTATATGACCCCTCCGAGGATTTCTGGAGGACGAAGCGATGCACTCACAGATCACCGGATTGAAAGTGGCGGCGGTCATTTTCGGCCTGATGGCGCTCGGACAGGCGGGGCGGCTGGCGACCCAGCCGGAAATTCAGGTCAGCGGAACGGCCATGCCGCTGTGGCCGAGCGCGATCGCGCTCATCGTGCTGCTCGGCTTGTGCCTGTGGCTGTGGCGGCTGGCGAAGGCGCCGTGAGCGCGCGCCTGCGGCGGGCGGCGGCGATGCGCGGTCAGCGCCCGGCGGCGACCTCTTCCACCCACGCCTTGGTGGCGGGACACGCCTCCATCGCCCGCGCATAGGCGTCGCGCCGGGTGATGCGGGCGACATAGGCCCGCTCGACCTCGCCGAGAACGAAGCACCCGGTCCGCTCGGCGAACTCCAGCGCGTAGGTCACGGAAATATCCGCCGCAGTGAAGCCCTCGCCGGCGAGATAGGATGCGCTCGCGAGGCGGCGCCTGACCAGCTGCAGCCGGCTCTCGAAGATTTCCAGCGCCTTGCGGGCGCCCCAGTTCCGCCGTTCCGCCTCCGGCGCGAGATTGCGGCTCACGACGGCCAGATACATCGGCATTGCGAGGCCGGCCTCGCCGAGGTGAAGGAACTGCTGATAGGCGGGGAAGGCGGGATCGCTCGAGCCCGGCGCGAGCGGCGTCGGCCCATAGCGCGCAATCAGATATTCCATGATCGCGATCGATTCCACCATGACAGCGTCGCCGTCCTGGATCGCGGGGATGAAGCCGGCCGGATTGATGGCGAGAAACTCCGCGTCTCGATCGACGCCGGCGAGCAAATCCACCGGCCGCAGACGATAGGGGAGCCCCATCTCCTCCAGCAGCCAGACGACCCGGAACCCTCGCCCTTCGCCAAAGACGGTGATCATCTCCCGCGCTCCTTCCTCGGGACCCTCTCGCCGTTACGAATGCGGGATGGCGCGCCCGCGGCTCTACCCATTCCCCGAAGGCTGGAACAGCATCGCAAGCCTGTTTTCCGGCCGCAATAGCGGCGTTGGCGCATGCTCTTGCGGCGCGAGCGGCGGCGTTGCGCAGGCCAGAACGAGGTGCTATCTGAAACTGCAGCGCCGCCACGAATCGCCATTCGAGAACGCTGCTTTTCGAGGCTGTGCAGGGCGCTCGCATGGAAAGCCGCAGAATTCTCGTTACGGGTGGCGCGGGCTTTCTCGGCTCTCATCTTTGCGAGCGGCTGCTGGCGGCGGGACACGAAGTCCTCTGCGTCGACAATTTCTTTACCGGCCAGCGCAGAAACGTCCATCATCTGCTCGATCACAATAATTTCGAGCTGCTGCGCCACGACATCACCTTTCCGCTCTTCGTCGAGGTCGACGAGATCTACAATCTCGCCTGCCCTGCGTCGCCGATCCATTATCAGTTCGATCCGGTGCAGACGACCAAGACCAGCGTGATCGGCGCGATCAACATGCTCGGCCTCGCCAAACGGCTGAAGGTCAAGGTGTTTCAGGCCTCCACATCGGAGGTCTACGGCGACCCTTCCGTGCATCCGCAGCCGGAATCCTATTGGGGCAACGTCAATCCGCTGGGGCCGCGCGCCTGCTATGACGAAGGAAAGCGCTGCGCCGAGACCTTGTTCTTCGACTATCATCGGCAGCACAGGCTGAAGATCAAAGTCGTGCGCATCTTCAATACTTACGGGCCGCGCATGCACGCCCGCGACGGGCGCGTCGTCTCCAATTTCATCGTGCAGGCGCTCAAGGGCGAGCCGATCACCATCTATGGCGAAGGCCAGCAGACGCGCTCCTTCTGCTATGTCGATGATCTCATCAGCGGCTTCACCGCGCTCATGAATTCGCCCGACGACATCGTCGGGCCCATCAACATCGGCAATCCGAACGAGTTCACCATTCGGCAGCTGGCCGAGCAGGTGATCGACCTCACCGGCTCCTCCTCCAAGCTCGTTTTCGAGCCGCTGCCGGCGGACGATCCCAAGCAGCGCCGGCCGGATATTTCCGCGGCGGAGCGCCTGCTCGGCTGGGGACCGACCATTCAATTGCGCGAGGGGCTGCTGCGCACCATCGCCTATTTCGACGAGCTGCTGCGCGAGGCCTGAGCCGCATTCTGACGGCGTGGCCGGTCGCGGAGCGACGATTATTCGGCGCGCGCGCCGCCTGCATGAAAATGCGCGCCAGACCGTCTCATATTCGAAGCTGCGTGGCGGATATATTGCATCCATCGCTTGTTCCCGCCACGGATTTCAACCATGCACAGCTCAGCGCCGCCGCAATTCGAACGCCTGGCCGATCGCATCTACGAGGCCGCGGTCGTTCCAGAGCTGTGGCCGGAGGTGCTGGACGCCATCTCGACGGGCAGCGGCTCTTTCGGCGGCATTCTCTTCGCGGCCAATTCGCAATTTTCCGGCTGGACCGCATCGCCGCGCATCGCGCCCATGTTCGCGGATTTCGTCGCGCAGGGATGGGCGGCGCGCAATCCGCGGCCGGCGCGCGGGCTCGCCTTCGGCGCCGCAGGCTTCGTCAGCGACCATGAGCTGTTCTCGCCCGAGGAAATGGACGCCGATCCGACCTACGCCTATCTGCGCGGCGTCGGGCTCGGCTGGTGCGCCGGCCGCATCGCCGTCCCGCCCTCGGGCGACATGCTGATCTTCAGCTGGGAGAGGCGCTTCGTCGACGGCCCTTTCGATCGCGCAATGCTCGACGCTCTGGATGCGATCGGCGGCCATCTCGCCCGCGCGGCGCTGATCGCGGCGCGGCTCGGCCTCGAGCGGGCGCGCGCCGCCGCGGAGACGATGCGCGCGCTCGGGCTGCCGGCGGCCGTGCTGTCGCGCACGCATCGGCTGCTGCTCGCCAATGATCTCTTCGCGCGCTTCGTGCCGTCGCTGGTGCAGGATCGGCGCGAGCGCGCCGTCATCGCCGATCCGCGCGCCGATGCGCTGTTCGCGCAGGCGCTCGCCCGGCTGCGCATCGTCGGCGCGCCGGCCGGCGTGCAATCGCTGCCCGTGCCCGCGCGCGAGGGCGGAGCGCCGTTGGTCCTGCATCTCGCGCCGATCCGCGGCGCCGCCCAGGATGTATTCGCGGCCGGTGATGTGCTGCTGATCGTCACCGAGCTCGCCGTCGGCGCCGCGCCCAGCGCCAGCCTGCTGCAAGGGCTGTTCGACCTCACCCCCGCGGAGGCGCGCGTCGCCCGCGCCATCGCCGCGGGCCGCGCCATCTCCGACATCGCGCGCGAGCATGGCGTCTCGGGCGAGACGATTCGCTCGCAGCTGCGCGCCATATTCGCCAAGACCGGCGTGTCGCGTCAGGTGGAGCTGGTGCGCCTGCTGTCGGGCGCGACGCTGCCCTGATCGCATCTCCTCCATTCGGGGGATACGCCGCGAGCGCAGCCGCTATAGGAGGGAACGCAGCCCTCTCGCCGAAAGCGCCAGCGACGCGCTTTCGCGCCGCGACGGCGCGCGGAGACCTTTGTGATCGATGGACGGCTGGACGATGACGAATGGGCGCTCTGCGCGGGCTTCGTCATCGAGACGGGAGCCAAGCGCGGGCGGCCGCCGCGCGACCACCGCCGCGTCGTGGACGGCGTGCTGTGGATCGCGCGGACGGGGGCGGCCTGGCGGGCGCTGCCGCCGCGCTATGGCAATTGGAGCTCGGTCTATCGGCAGTTTCTGCGCTGGTCCGACGCCGGCCAATGGCGGCTGCTGCGCGAGGCCGCGAAAGCCGCCGGCAGCGCGGAGCTGGAGACCGCGCTCGCCGCCGTTTGCGCCCTGCCCGGCCGCCGCAAGGCGCGCTGATCAGAAGCTCGGGTCTATGCCGCCCGTCGCCAGAAAGTGCTCGAGCCAGTGGATGTCATAGACGCCGTTCTGCACATCGGCGTTGCGCACCAGCGTGCGGAACAGCGGCAGCGTCGTGTCCACGCCGTCGATGATGAACTCGTCCAGCGAGCGCCGAAGCCGCATCAGCGCCTCGGTGCGGTTGCGGCCGTGGACGATGAGCTTGCCGATCAGCGAATCGTAATTGGGCGGGATCGTGTAGCCCTGATAGGCGGAGGAATCGACGCGCACGCCGACGCCGCCCGGCGGATGATAATAGGCGATGCGTCCGGGCGAAGGCCGAAAGCTCGACGGATGCTCGGCGTTCACGCGGCATTCGATCGCATGGCCCCAGAACCAGATGTCCTCCTGCCGCAGCGACAGAGGCGAGCCGGCGGCGACTCTGATCTGCTCGCTGACGAGATCGACGCCGGTCACGGCCTCCGTCACCGGATGCTCGACCTGGATGCGCGTGTTCATCTCGATGAAATAGAAGGAGCCGTTCTCATAGAGGAACTCGATCGTCCCGGCCCCGGCGTAATGCATCTCGCGCATCGCCTTGGCGCAAATCTCGCCGATCTCGGCGCGCTGCTCGTCATTGAGCGCGGGCGAAGGGCTCTCCTCCCACACTTTTTGGTGACGGCGCTGCAGCGAGCAATCGCGCTCGCCGAGATGGATCGCCTGCCCCTTGCCGTCGCCGAAAATCTGAATCTCGATATGGCGCGGCTTGTCGAGATATTTCTCGAGATAAACGGTGTCGTCGCCGAAGGCGGCTTTGGCCTCCGCGCGCGCGGTGGAGATGGCGGAATGCAGCTCCGCCTCGCTGCGGGCGACCTTCATGCCGCGGCCGCCGCCGCCGGAGGCCGCTTTCACCAGCACCGGATAGCCGATCTTCGCGGCGACTTTCGCGCCTTCCTTGCCGTCGGCGATGGGGCCGTCGGAGCCGGGCACGCAGGGGATGCCGAGGCGCTTCGCCGTCGCCTTGGCCTCGATCTTGTCGCCCATCAGGCGAATATGCTCGGCCTTGGGGCCGATGAAAGTGAGGCCGTGCTCGGAGACGATCTCGGCGAAACGGGCGTTCTCCGAGAGAAAGCCATAGCCCGGATGCACGGCGTCGGCGCCGGTGATCTCGCAGGCGGACAGCAGCGCCGGAATGTTGAGATAGGATTCGCGCGCCGCCGGCGGGCCGATGCAGACCGATTCGTCCGCGAGCTTCACATGCATGGCGTCGGCGTCGGCCGTCGAATGCACGGCCACTGTGGCGATGCCGAGCTCCTTGGCGGCGCGCAGAATGCGAAGCGCGATCTCGCCGCGATTGGCGATGAGGATTTTGTCGAACATGGGCGACCTACTCGATCACGAGGAGCGGTTCGCCATATTCGACCGGCTGTCCGTCTTCGACCAAAATGGCCGTCACCACGCCGCCCTTGGGCGCGACAATGTCGTTGAAGGTCTTCATCGCCTCGATCAGCAGCAGCTTGTCGCCGGCGGTGACGCGGGCGCCGACCTCGACGAAAGGCTTGGCGTCCGGGCTCGGGCGCAGATAGGCGGTGCCGACCATGGGCGATTTCAGCGCATCGGCATGCTCGGCCGGCGCGGCGGCGGGGGCCGCGGCCGGACGCGCGGCGGGCGCCGGCGCGGCGACGGGCGCGGGCGCATAGGCGGCGGCCGGCAGAGCGATGGTCGCATGGGCGGGCGCGGCCGGCGTGCGCGCGGCGCGAATGCGCAGATCGCCCTTCTGGACCTCGATCTCTGTCAGATCGCTCTCGCCGAGCAGACGCGCGATCTCACGCAGCAGCTCGGTGTCGACGCCGGCGGCTCCGGCGGCGGCGGCTTTCGGTTTTGCGGCGGGGGTAGTGGTGCGACGAGTCTGGACTTTGCGCGCCATGATTGCTCAGGTCTTTCTTTCTTCTCGATCGAACAATGCGTTCAGCGCCAGCACATAGGAATCGGCTCCGAAACCGGCGATGACGCCGCGAGCCACAGGCGCGATGAAGGAGTGATGTCGAAAGCTCTCCCGTGCGTGCACATTGGAGAGATGCACCTCGACGACCGTCGCTCCCGAGCCCTTTATGGCGTCATGGAGGGCGATCGACGTGTGGGTGAAGGCTCCGGCGTTGAGAATGACCGGCGCGCCGGCCTTGCCCGCCTCCTGTATCCAATCCACGAGGTCGCCCTCGTGATTGGACTGCCGGAACAAGAGCTCGATCCCGCGGGCGGCGCAAATCTCGGCCAGCCGCGTTTTTATGTCGTCGAGCGTCGCGCGGCCGTAGACGTCGGGCTCGCGCGTCCCCAGCAGATTGAGATTTGGACCGTTTAGAACATGGACGGCGGGCATAAAGGGTCCTGACGAAGGGCGCGCGCCGCGCCGGCGCGCCCCTTCTAGCCTCATTGCCGCCGCGAAGGAAGCCCCGCCTCCGTCAGCAGACGGTCTTGCCACATTTGCGGGTATTCTCGATCTTGGTTTTGAGCGGCTGGAAGCCGACCGCGCCGACGATCACCTCCTTGCCCAGCACCCAGGAGGGCGTGCCGGTCAGATTGAGGCTGTCGGCCAGCTCCATGACCTCCTTGATCGCGGCCTTGACCTCGGGGCTCTTGGAATCTTTCTCGAGCTTGGCGGTGTCGACGCCGAGCTCCTTGGCGACGGCGATGGCCTGGGCCTTGCCGACGGCGCCGCGCGTGTTCAGCAGCTTGCGGTGGAATTCATAGAATTTCTCGGGCTTGAGCTGCAGCCGCGCGGCGGTCGCGATCTCGGCCGCCTCGACCGAGCCGGCGCCGAGAACCGGGAAGTCCTTCAGCACGACGCGCAGCTTGGGGTCGCCCTCGATCAGCTTGGAGACATCGTCCAGCGCGCGCTTGCAGTAGCCGCAATTGTAATCGAAGAACTCGACCAGAGTGACGTCGCCGGACGGATTGCCGATCACCGCCTGGCTGGCGGAGTTGAACAATTTGTCCGCGCCCTGGGTCACGGCCTTTTGCCGCGAATCGGCTTCGGCGACCTTCTGGCGGCGGTCGAGCTCGTCTATGGCGTCGCGAATCACCTCGGGATTGGCCATCAGATAATCGTGGACGATCTTCTCGATCTCGGCCTTTTGCGGAACGGCCGTCTCGGCGCGCAGCGGGGCGGCGACGGCGACGAGGCCGATGACCGCGGCTGCCGCGGCGCGGGCCAGAGCGCTCTGGTCGAAGATTTGGGCGAGCCGCATCGGCATGGGAAACTCCTCGAAGGGTTCGGCAACGTCGTCACGACGTTCGCTCGTCAGGGCTGAGTGCGCACGCCGTCGTTGAGCTGGAGCGAGCCGAGCCCATAGTTGAACTTGGCGTCGCCCAGCGTGCGCAATTGCAACGACACCATGATCGTCTGGTTCCGCGAGAGACCGGTGGAGGTGTTCCCTTGGAAGACCGACGAATAATTGATGGAGAAGGTGGTGCACTCGTCCTTGTAGCCGCCCCCCAGGCCCAGCGCGGCGACCGAGAACAGCGGAGCCGATCCCGTGATGGTGCTGCCCGTCAGCGTGATATTCGTCGCCGGCGAGACGGTCAAGGAATTGTAGAGATAGCGGCTCATGTCGAAAGTGGCGGAGCCGGTGAGAAAATAATTCTTGGTGATGTCGTAGCGGCCGTTCACCGACAAGCCTTGCCGGCGCTGGTCGAAGCCGATGACGGGCTGCGAGGCGTAATTGGCGTATTGCAGGTTGACGGTGAGCGGATCGAGCTTGAACGAGGCGACGACGTCGATGCGCCGGCCGCGCAATCCGTCTGGATCGAAACGCCCCTTGCCGACGATGCTGAAGAATGAGGAGGGCGCGATAGCGAGGCGGCCGACCCAGTCCGAGGTGCGCGTGTCGAGGCCGGAGGAGAGGCCCACATTGGCCGCATCCGCGGTCGAATAGCCGTTCTTGCCGGCGAGCTGCCGCGACTGGCCGGCGAGCGCGTTGATGAAGCCGCCATTGGCGAAGGTCATGGTCGCCTGGCCGCCGTAATTGACGCGCGTGCCGGTCTCGAAACGGTCGTAGCCGGAATATTTGCTCCATTCGAACAGGTTGGAATCGTCGAAGACCAGGCTCTGCGCGTCCATGTTGACGAGCGAGGGAATCGACGTCTGGTTCGGCCGCGCCACCAGCTGAGCGATCGGCTCGACGACGAGGTCGCCGAGACTGCTGCGCGCCAGAATGGGATAGCGCCATTCGACGCCGCCGCCCGGCGTCGCCTGACCGCGAAACACGCTGTCCGAGCCATTGACGAACAGCGATTGCGCCGAATTGGGAATCGGCTGCCAATAGCTGTTGTAGGCGGCGTAGGAATTATTGGTGTCGTAGTTGAGATAAGAGCCCGTCACACGGGTGAAGGCGAAAGGCGCCCAGACGCCGCCGAGCGGATCGATGATCCGGCGCTGCCAGGAGGCCATCGCCGTCGCATGCTCGTAATTGCCGCCGACGCCGCGCAGCAGGCAGCCGCTCTTATAAGGGTCCGCCGAGGGCGAGTAGAGCTGGCAGACATTGTAGAGGCCGTAGACCGAATCGAGCGTGCGCGGCTGAATCGACTCGTAATTGGCGATGCTGGCCGAGGTGCTGGTGAAATTGGCGTCCAGCGTGATCTGGCCGCCTATGCCGAAGGTCTTGGCCGGATCGACGTCGAATGCGCGATTATAGTCGAGCAGCGGATGCACGACCGGCTGCTGCGCCTGCACGTCGGTCGCCGACAGGCCCTGGAAGTAATAGCCGCGCAGATCGAAATAGCTGCGCGGCCCCTGCCCCGTCAGATAGACGGTGGAGGACGCCTCGCGGAAGAAGTAGTTCTGCAGGAAGCTGTTGTACTGCTTGTAGTCCTGCAGGAAATAGCGATCGCTGAGCGCGGTGACGTCCCAGCCGAAGCGCCAATTGTCGTTGAGCGCGAATTCGCCATTCGAATAGACCGAGCCGCGCCAACGCTCGTTGCGCGCGCCATAGGGCGCGATGGTGAAGGCGCTGGGGTCGCTGACATGCGTGCCCTCGGCGCGGATGATGTAAGAGCCGTTCTCCATCCGCTGACGGAACTCGGCCGAGAGGAACGGCCCCTGCCGGGTGAAGCCCGTCGGCGTGATGGTGAGGTCGTAATCCGGCGCGATCGCCCAATAATAGGGCACGCCGACGCCGAAGCCGAGCTGCTGGCGATAGGTCAGCTGCGGATTGAGGAAGCCGGACTTGCGCTTGACCGAGGGATCGGCCGACCAGAAATAGGGGATATAGGCGATCGGCGTCCCGAACAGCTCGAGCGAGGCGTCCTCGTAATAGATCACCTTCTCGTCATTGTCGTGAATGATGCGCTTGGCGTGCACCGTCCACAGCCGCGGCTTGGTCGGATCGTCCTGGCAGGCGTCGCAGGCGGTATAGGCGCCCTGGTCGAAGGTCATGACCTCGCCCGTGCGCTCGGCGTGAGGCGCGGTGAAATGCGTGCTTTCGGCGCTCTCGACCTGCAGGCTTTCGATGAAGCCGTTCTTGAAGTCGTCGGTGAAGTCGAAGCGCTCGGCATAGGCGACCGTTCCGTCCTTCTCCGTCAGCTTGGCGTGGCCCTCGGCGAAGACGCGCTGCGTGTTGCGGTCATAGACGACGCGATCCGCCTCCAGCACGCGGCCCTTGTAATAGATCTGCACGGAGCCGAGCGCGGTGACGACATTGCGGCGCTCGTCATAGGCGAGCTCCTTGGCCTCCACCACCATGCGCTGCGCGCTCTCCGCCGGCGGCGCGGCCACAGGCTGCGCGCGCGCCGTGATGGGCGCGGCGGCGAGAAAGGCCGCGAGGGCCGGAAAAAGGACAGGCAGGACCCAGGAGACGCGACGCGACACAGCCGGCGCGGAGCGGAGGCGCTCCACGCTTGGCCTATGTTCGCGAGTGCGGCGACGACGGCGAAGGCCCATCAGCCGTCCTCCGAATGCAAGAGAGCGAGCGCACCCAACATGCTTCCGACGAGAGCAGGCGACCAAGCAGCGACGAGCGGGCTGATGACGCCTGCGCCACCCAGATCGGAAAAGATTTTCGTGCCGATATAAAGCACGAAGCCCGACGCGACGCCACCCGAAATGGTCCGCGCGATTCCGCCAAATCGAAAGAATCTTAATGAAAAGGAAGCGGCCACGAGAACCATGGCGACGAGCAGCAGCGGACGCGCCAGAAGCGTCTGGAATTGCAGCGCATAGCCGGTCGGGTCGAGGCCGGCGTCGCGGCTGCTGTCGCCGAGCCGCGGCAGATCCCAGAAGGGCGCCCCCTGCGGCGGCGTGGCGGCCGAGGCGAGCTGCTCGGGCGTCAGATCGGTGGCCAGCAGATAGGAGCCGACGGCCCGCGATTCCTCGCCCGGCGCGCTGACGCGGGCGTCCTCGAGCACGAAGACGCCGGCTTGCAGCCGCGCCCGCTGCGCCTCGACGCGCTCGAGAAAGACTCCGTCCTTCTGATAGACATTGACGCTGACGCCGTCGAGCGCGAGCCCACCCGCCCGCACATCGACCGCATGCATGATCGCCTGGCCGTCGACGCCATTGAGGCGGAACCATTTGCCGTGATCGATGCGCACGCTGCCCTCGACGCCGAAAAGGTCGAGCTCCATCTGGTCGGAGCGCATCTTCATCATGGCGGAGACAGGATTGTAGAGCGTGACCGAGACGACCCCGATCGCCGCCGCCACCAGGGCCGGCGGCAGCAGGAACTGCCAGACCGACATGCCGGCGGCGCGGGCCACCACCAGCTCGAGCTTGCGGGTGAGATCGACGAAGGTCGCCATGGAGCCGAACAGCACGGCGAAGGGGAGAATCATCTCCGCCGTCGCGGGGACGCGCAGCAGCGTCATCAGCGCCACCGTGCCGGCGCCCGCCTGCGGCACGTCGCCGGCGCGGCGCAGCAGCTCCACGAAATAGACGACGAACATGAGACAGAACATGGTGACGAAGATCGCCATGATCGTCCGGGTGAAGCGCGCGGCGAGATAGCGCGTGATGGTGACGCCGATCATGCCGCCCTCGCGCGGCGCGACGACGCCGGCACATGTCGCGCAGAACCAATCGCCATCGCCCGTCGTCGCCCTTCCCCCCGATGCGCCCCGCCCGGGCGCGGCTGATCCGAGCCGCTTGGCTAGACGCTCCGCCGCCGCGGCGCAAGCCGAGGCCGGCGCCAGGGTCGATCGGCGGCCTGTGCAAGCTGCCCCCGGCTCGAGGCTTTTCCTGGGCGAAGCGCCTGCCCGCCAACGCTCCCTTCACAGGAATTCGAGGAGTCTTCCTCGCCATCGCTCCGCCGGGAGGCGATCGGCCTCCCCCGCCCGATGCGAGCGCCGTTTCACGTGGGCTCGCTTCCTGCTCCGCGGCGAATCCGTCCCCGATACGAGGCCTCGGTCATTCGCGCCGCTCGGCCGGCGCGTCACGGCGCCCGGACTGCGCGCCACGATGCGCGAGGAAGTCGGCTATTCGCGTTACGAATATGATCTCGCTCGAGCCGCGAGAGTCCACGGCTGAATGCGGCCAGGGCTGGCCGACGCTTATCGGGCGCGCAGCCCACTTGGGCGCGACTTCCAGCCATGACTGCTTGATTTTCTTGGCGCTCCCTACCGGACTCGAACCGGTGTTTTCGCCGTGAGAGGGCGACGTCCTGGGCCACTAGACGAAGGGAGCGGACGAGGGGGTCTATAGACTGCTCCGGTCGGTCGAGCAAGAGGTTATCGGAACCAAATCGCGCGTCTTTCGCCGCCCCGCCGAAGCCCGGCGGGGCGGCCTTCTCGTCAGGCCTCGTAATAATCCTTCACCAGACGGTCCAGCAGCCGCACGCCCCAGCCGGAAGCCCAGCTCTGGTTGATGTCGGAGGCCGGGGAGCCCATGCCCGTGCCGGCGATGTCGAGATGCGCCCATGGCGTCTTGTCGACGAATCGCTCCAGAAATTGCGCCGCCGTGATCGAGCCGGCGTGGCGGCCGCCCGTGTTCTTCATATCGGCGAATTTCGAATCGACGAGCTTGTCATAGGCCGGCCCCATCGGCAGCCGCCACAGCTTCTCGCCGGTCGCCTTGCCCGCCTCGAGAATGCGGCCCGCCAGCTCGTCATTGTTGGAGAAGAGGCCGGCGTGCTCCTGGCCTAGCGCCACCAGAATGGCGCCGGTCAGCGTCGCCAGATCGATGATGAAGGCTGGCTTGTATTTCTCCTTCACATGCCAGAGCGCGTCGGCGAGCACGAGGCGCCCTTCCGCATCGGTGTTGATGATCTCGATGGTCTGGCCGGAGAGCGAGGTGACGATGTCGCCCGGCCGCTGCGCCTCTCCCGAGGGCATGTTCTCGACGAGGCCGAGCACGCCGATGACATTGGCCTTGGCCTTGCGCGTGGCGAGCGCGTGGAGAAGGCCGGTCACGGCCGCGGCGCCGGCCATGTCGCCCTTCATATCCTCCATGCTGGCGGCGGGCTTGATGGAGATGCCGCCCGTGTCGAAGCAGACGCCCTTGCCGACAAAGGCGATGGGCTGCGCGCCGGGGGCGCCGCCGTTCCAGCGCAGCACCACCACGCGGCTCGGATGCGCGGAGCCTTGGCCGACGCCGAGCAGCGCGCGGAAGCCCAGCGCCTGCAGCGCCGGAACATCGAGAATCTCCACCTCGACGCCGAGAGCGGCGAGCTTGGCGGCGCGGCGCGCGAATTCCTCTGGATAGAGGACATTGGCCGGCTCATTGACGAGATCGCGGGCGATGACGACGCCCTCGGCGAGACCGAGCGATTGCCCGACCGCGGCGCGCGCGGCGTCCGGGTCGGCGATGGCGAGCGCTATGTCGCTCGCGCCGTCGCGCTCCGTATCGTCCTTTTTCTTTTTGGTGCGGTAGAGATCGAACTTATAGGCGCGCAGCTCCGCGCCGAGCGCGAATTGGCCGGCCGCAGCGGCGGGATCGGCCGGGGCCTCCGGCGGATCGAAGACGACGAGCGCATTCTGGCCCTGGCCGAGCTTGGCGGCCAGCTGGCCACCGAGGCCGAGGAAATCGTCGAAGATCTCGGCCTTATCGGCCGCATCGCCCTCCGCGGCGGCGCCGACGCCGATGACCAGCAGGCGGCCGACGGTGGGAAGCCCCTGCGGCGCATAGAGATCGAGCGAGGTTCCGCGCTTGCCGGTGAATTTCGCCGCGGCGGCGGCGCGGGTCAGCTGCGGGAGCGCCTCTTTGAGAATGGTCTCCGACTCGGAGCCGAAGCGCAGCTTGGCGCCGGCGAGAGCAACGAGGACGAGAGGTTTGCCGCCGTCCTCCGAAGCCGTCGCCAGGCGTCGCTCCGCCTCGCCGAAAGACACAGTCTCGATTTTCACATAGGCGGACATCTTCTAACCTCTCATAGGGAAAACAGGCGCTTGCCGCATTTGCGCGGAGTCGTTGCCGCACTATCGTCCCGACGGCGCCGAGGGTCAACGCTCGTCAGAGCGCGGCCGCCGCCCGCAGCGGCGGGGCCGGCGTCGAGAGCGGGCCGCAAATAAGCCGAAGGCGGCCGTCGCCGGCCGCCTTCGCGTCGAGGTGAAATCGTCTCGGTTCAGCGCGCCGCCGTCTTGGTCTTGGCCGCCTTGACCTCGGCGTAGAGCCATTTGACGAAGCGCTCGGAGCTCTGCTCCGCATTCGGAACCTTGGCGTCGAACTCGGCCGTCGGCTTGGCGGCGATGGTCTCCTCCAGCGTCTTGCCCTGATCGACGAGCGCGGCGACCTTGTCGCGCACGGCGATGATGAGATCGCGCTGGGCGATGAGCGCATCGCGACCGACGATCGGGCCATGGCCGGGCACGACCTTGGTGTTGGGGCCGGCGCGGCCGATGGTGGCGCCGAGCCCGTCTATGATGCCGGCGAGCGTGCCGCCATTGTTGAGATCGACGACCGGATAGCCCGTGCTGCGGAAATAATCGCCGACCGCGAGAATGTCGTGCTCGGGGAAGAAGACCAGCGTGTCGCCATCCGTATGCGCGTTGCGGATGGGAATGAGCCGCACATGCTCGCCGTCGATATGAATGGTGACCTGATTGTCATAGGTGACGACAGGCAGCGCCTCGGCCACGGCGGGCTTGCCGGGCGTTCCATCCGCAGCCGGATTGGGATTCTGAAGGCGGGCGCGCAGCTGATCGCGCGCGAAGATCAGCGCGCCGGACTTGGCCAGATTCTCATTGCCGCCCACATGGTCGCCATGCACATGCGTATTGACGAGGAAGCGGATCGGCTTGTCGGAGATCTTCTTGATCGCCTCGACGATCTTGTCGGTCAGCGGCGCGAATTGCGAGTCGACGAGCAGCACGCCCTCGGGGCCGCTCAGCACGCTGATCGCGCCGCCCTGCCCTTCCAGAACATGGAAATTCGGCGCGAGCTGCGTCGTCTTGATTTCGACCTTGCTGAAGTCGGGGCGCTGCTGCGCCGCGGCCGCGAGAGCGAAAACGCTCGCGACGAGAACGAGGGAGGCGCGGGCGATCTTAGGCATCGTCGGGAGGCTCCATTAACTGACCAATATACTAGGAAATAGACATATGCGGCCCGCGCCGACAAGCGATTTTTTGGCGGGGCCGCTTATTCTCTCCGGCGAGAGCAAAGAGAGAAAAATCGCGCGGCGACGCGCGCGCCGCGTCGATTTTCCTCCCCTCAGCGACGCCTCTTCGGGTGGACGACGAAGGCTTCGCCTTTTATGACTCGCCGCCTCGGACGGCGTGAGCCCCGAGTCGGAATTCCCTCTCCAGCCGCGGTCTCGCGCGCCGAGGGAGAAAGGCGTCCCCTTGAGCAGATCCGTCGCCGATCGGCCGGAGGCCGGCGCGCCCGCATTTCCCGTGCTGGGCGCGATCAGCTTCTCCCATTTTCTGAACGATATGATGCAGTCGCTGCTGCCGGCGATCTATCCGCTGCTGAAGGGCGGGTTCGATCTCGATTTCGGGCAGATCGGCCTGCTCAGCCTCACCTATCAGATCACCGCCTCGCTGCTGCAGCCGCTGGTCGGCCTCTACACCGATCGCCGCCCGCAACCCTTCTCGCTGGTCGTCGGCATGGGATCGACGCTGTGCGGCCTGCTCGGCCTCGCCTTCGCGCCGAGCTATCCGGCGCTGCTCGCGGCGGCGGCGCTGCTCGGCGTCGGCTCCTCCATCTTCCATCCCGAATCCTCGCGCATCGCCCGCATCGCCTCGGGCGGCGCGCATGGCCTCGCGCAATCGCTGTTTCAGGTGGGCGGAAATTTCGGCTCCTCGCTCGGACCATTGCTCGCCGCATTCTTCATTCTGCCGCGCGGACAGAGCAGCCTCGCCTGGTTCGCGCTCGTCGCGCTCGCCGGCATTTGCGTGGTGACGCCGCTCGGACATTGGATTCGCAGCAATGGCCATGCGCGGACCCGGTCCAGCGCGGCGACGCGCGGGAGCGCCGGCCTCTCGCCCGCGCAACGCCGCCGCACGCTCGCTGTGCTCATCGCGCTGATGTTCTCGAAATTCGTCTATCTCGCCGGGCTCAGCAATTATTATGTCTTTTATCTGATGAGCCGTTTCGACACGTCGCCGCGGGACTCGCAAATCTATCTGTTCGTCTTTCTCGCCACATCGGCGGGAGGCACGGTCATCGGCGGCGCGGTGGGCGATCGGCTCGGCCGCAAGCGCGTGATCTGGGGCTCCATTCTCGGCGTCCTGCCCTTCACGCTCGCCCTGCCCTATGTCGGCCTGCCGGCGACGGTCGGCCTCAGCGCGGTGATCGGCTTCATGCTGTCCTCGGCCTTTCCGGCGATTCTCGTCTATGCGCAGGAGCTGACGCCCAATCGCATCGGCGCAGTCTCCGGCCTCTTCTTCGGCTTCGCCTTCGGCATGAGCGGACTCGGCGCAGCGGCGCTGGGCGCGCTCGCGGATCGCACGAGCATAGAATTCGTCTATCAGATCTGCTCTTTCCTGCCGCTGATCGGGCTGCTCGCGATCTTCCTTCCCGCAGGAGACGCAAAGGCGTCCGCGTGATCGCCAGCGCTCTCCTCGGCCGCTTCGATCAAACCGACATTCGCGATGGAGACGCGTCTAATCTTATCCGCTATGGCGCCGATATCGATGAAGTCATCGGCCTGGCGCCGCAGCTCCTCGGCGATGATCGGCGGGTGCGTCTTGATCGTGGACGCGACGGAGACGCGCACGCCCTTGCGCTGAACGGCGCCGATCAGCGATCGATAAGCGCCATTGCCCGACACCAATGTCATCGCATCGACACGTTCGGCCATCGCCATGGCGGCGACGGCGAGATCGACGTCTATGCTGCCTTTGAACCGTCGCCGGCCGAAGCCGTCGATCGTTTCGGCGATCGGCTTCGCGACGACGATATATCCATTATAGGCGAGCCAGTCCGTCAGCCGATTTATGGAGCCATTGGCTTGCGTGTCGCTCAACGCCACATAATAGAAGGCCTGAGCGGAGGACGCCTTTCCGCGCAGCGTCCGTAGCAGCCGGGCGTAATCGAGCTCTATGCCGAGACAGCTGACCGTCAGATGAAGATTCGCGCCGTCGATGAATATTGCGCTTCGCATTTTCTGTCTCGCAACCGCATGCGCCGCTCTGGCGGCGGCGTCAAAATAGCTCGAAGACGAGAGCTCCGAGGATAAGCAGAAAGCCGGCGAGGTCGATGACGACGAGCCCATTGCCCAAGAGCCGGAGAACGCCGTCGGCTTTCTCGATCAGCGGCTGGATCATCATGATGACCGATAGATTCATGAAGGCTCCTGTTGCGGCATGTTGCAAAAATCGCTGGCCGCGCCGGCGATTCGCGCCTGATAGGCGTCATTCGTCACCAGCTTCAGCAGCGCATCCGCGGCGTCGTCCCATGTGAGATAGGAGGCTTCGCCGCGCATCGGCGCCTCGCGCGCGAGACGCAGAATCTCGCGCGCGAGATCGACCGAATCGAGAAGATCGAAATAGCGGACGTCAGGGCCGGCGATTTCGCGAAACACCGGAATATCCGAGGCGATGACGGGAACTCCGCGCCGGCCGGCCTCGACGAGCGGCAGGCCGAATCCTTCGACCATGGACGGAAAGATCAAGCCGCGCGCGCGCTCATAACAATGGCGAAGATCGGCGTCGCTCGCATCGTTCAGCCAGAAGAGACGGCGACCGAACTCTGGATGTTCTCTGATCTCGCGCTGAAGCGCCTCGCTCTGCCAGCCGGGACGGCCGATGATGACATAGCGCGCGTCGAGGACATTGGAGCGCCACAGAAGATCGAAGGCTTCGAGCGCGATCGGATAGGCTTTTCTGGGCTCGAGCGTGCCGACGCTCAAAAAGAAAGGCGTCTCGTCGGCCGCTATCGCCCGCGCCTCGGCGGACACGGATTTTTCGGCCTGCTCGTCGAAATCCGCGCCGAGGCGCCACCAGCCGACGCGCAGATCCGGCTTCGTCCGCGCGCCTTCGCGCGAGATATAGGCGACGACGTCATCGGCCACGCTGCGCGATATGCAGAGGATGCGATCGCTCTTCAGCACGATGGATTCGAACCATGTCCTGAATTGATCCGTCATCGGCGCGGCGACGCTGAGCGGCTGCGTCAGCGGGATGAGATCATAGACCAGAGTGACGAGCTGTCCGCCCGCGGCCGTCAGCTTTTCGATGATCGGAACATATTCGCCCGTCGCCTGCCAGCTCGCATCCAAGATCAGGAATTTGTCGCCCTTGCGAAATTCTATCGTCGGCAGCGGCGCGCGGCGCTCGAAGAAAGGCGCGAGCCGACCATTGGCGATCACCACGGGAAGCGCGCCCTCGCCGCGCATGGAACGCTTGGCGATCTCACGAACGACGCGTTGAATTCCCTGATTGCCGCCATGCCGATAGGTCGGCGTCACATCGATGAAGAGGCGCGGCGAGGCGGAGTCGAGAATGGCGCGAGTGGGGTCGTTCTCGCCGAGCGGATTCAGAGGATGCCGCGGCGCGGGAATGCGCTTGCGCGTGCCGTCGTGCAGATGCGCGAGGCCGAGCAGACGCGTCATGGTCCAGACGAATTCCTTGATCTTCAGATAGCAATGCGCGGTGACGGGATCGATGGCGCCGGCGACGCGCTGGCGATGCAGCTCGAAATGCTCTTTCTGAATCTGCGCAGCGAGATAGAGCGCGATCCGCGTCGCCTCATCCTGCTGTCGCGCCATGTCCTGCTGTCGCGCCATGTCCTGCTGTCGCGCCATGTCTTCGGCGAGCCGGGCCGAGGCTGCGTCTTTCAGAAAATCCGGCGTTGCATGCATGTTCATGGCTCGAAGTTTCCCGAATGCTCCGACGATCGCCGCCGCCTCGCGCCTTTCGACCACAGCCGTCATCGGCAATTGGTCGAGAAAGCGCGTTTCGAGCGTGACATTCGCCCATATCCGCCGACCCTTCGCGCGGCGTGGGAAAATATCCCACGCACTCTGCGAACAAAAATCCAGACTGTCAAGAGCGCGTGGGATTGTGTCCCACGGCGTCGCGGGTTAGATTCGATCATGGCCGATAGCGAGGACAATGGGCTTACCGACGCCGCGCGCCTGCAACAGCCGATCGCCCGGCTGCTGCGTCCGCTCGTGCGGCTGCTGATTCGCTATGGCGTGACATTTCCCGCGCTCTGCGAGCTGCTGCGCGAGCTCTATGTGAATGTCGCGGTTCACGACTGCGCTCTGCCGGACAAGGAGCAGACCGACAGCCGCATCAGCCTGCTCACCGGCATTCACCGCAAGGAGGTCCGCCGCCTCCGAGAGGCCGGCGCGCCGGTGCGGACCGTTCCCGCCAGCGTCTCGCGCACCTCGCAAATCGTCGCTCTATGGCTCGGCGACCGGCGCTTCGCCGATCGGAAAGGCGCCCCGGCGCCGCTGCGGCGCGCCGGATCGCCGGGCCGCGGTCCGACCTTCGAATCGCTGGTCGAGGAAGTGACGCGCGACGTGCGGCCGCGCGCCGTGCTCGACGAATGGCTCGATCGCAAGATCGTCTCGCTGGATGCGGATGGACGCGTCGTGCTCGGCGAGGCGGCCATCGCGCCCGACAAGGGCGACGAACGTCAGCTCTACTATTTCGGCCGCAATCTCCACGATCACATAGCGGCGGCGGCCGCCAATATCGTTCAGGAGCCGGCGCCCTTCATGGAGCGCGCCGTTCATTATGAAGGCCTCTCGGAAGATGGCGCGCGGCGTCTCGAGGCGCTGTCGCGCGAGCTGGCGATGGAAGGGCTGATCGCGGCCAATCGCGAGGCGCAGACGCTCCAGCGCAGCGACGAGGAAGGACGCTGGCGCTGGACCTTCGGCGTCTATGTCTATCGCGAGGACGAGCGGCCGTCGAGCGAGCCGGCGAGCGGAAAGAAGGGCGCGCGCGCGTGAGCCCGTTCCGCCATCCGACTCGACGGCAATTGGCGAGCCTGCTCGCCTCGTTGCTCTCTTCCGCCGTGACGCGCGTCCAGGCCGCGGGCGACAAGCCCAAGGACAATGGCATTGGCGGGACCGGCTATATTTCCGTCATTCCCGACCGCGACAATGGCATTGGCGGAACCGGCGTCGTCGGAACCATTCGCGCTTTCGGCAGCATCATCGTCAACGGGCTTCGCATCTCCTATCCCGCGGACGCGGACGTGCGCATCGACGGCCACGCGGCGAGCGTCGGCGATCTGCGCATCGGCCATGTCGTCTCGCTGGTGGCCGTCGACGACGGCGGACGATCGACGACGAATAAAATTCAGATTTTGCGCGAGGTCGTCGGGCCGGTGGAGCAAGTCTTCGACCATGGCTTGCGCGTTCTCGGCCAAAGAATCGAATTCGGGCGCGGCGCCAGGATCGAGAAGCCGAGCGCCTTCGCCATCGGCCAGCATGTGGCGGTGAGCGGCCTTCGCCTGCCGGATCAGACGATCGTCGCGAGCCTCGTGGAGCGCGTGGAGCCCGGCGCCGCCCAGCTCGCCGGCGTCGTCACGCGCGCGGCGGATCGACGGCTCGCCATCGGCGCACAAACCCTGTCCGGCGTCGCGGAGGCCATGCTCGGCCAACGCATATTGGTGCGCGGCGCGGCTGCGGATGGAACGCTGGACGTGATCTCGACATCCGCCGACGCCTGGCTCCCGCGCGGGCCGAGCAATTTTCTGGTGGAGACCTATCTCGAGCGGCGCGGCGCGACAGTGAAGACCGCGAGCGGCCTGTCGCTCGGCGGCGGCCATGACCTTTCCTTCCAGGGCGTGGCGCGCGCCGTCGTCGACATAGACGCGACATCGGCGGGCGGCTGGTCGATCCGCTCGCTGACGACGAGCGAGACGCTCGGCAAGCGCGGCGCCGCCAAGGAGCAGCGCGAGATCCCGGAGCCGCCGAGCCCGACGCGCCGGCCCGCCGACACATCCCCCGGCGTCGGCGTCGAATTTCCGTCCGGCCTCGACTCTTCGGCCGCGCCGCGCGGCTATGGGACTCCTGCAATCCCGACGGGTCCCGTCGGTCCGGGCTTTCCTTCCGGGCCGGGCGGCTTCGGCAGCGGCGGCGGCGCGCCGAACCCCGGCTTCGGCCGGTCGGGGCGATGAGCGGCGAATCGCAAAAATCGGAGGCGGCGGCCGGCTGTGGTGTTGTGCCCGCGAACAGATTCCCACTTCGCTCGAAAACACTCTAGAAATTGCAACGCCCTCGCCGCCTGAGCTCGCCGCGAGGAGGATCGGAGCCATGAATTCTCTCTAGCGGGGTTTGGCGACATGACCATCTTGCTCGTCGAGGACGAGGCCGATCTCGCGCAATTGCTCGTCGATCAGATGCGCGGCGCGGGATTGGTCGTCGATCGCGTCGGCTCGCTCGACGACGCCGTCGAATCCGTGCGACAATTTCCTTACGATCTCGTCTTGCTGGATCGGCGCCTGCCGGACGGCGACGGCTTGTCGATCGTGCCCCAGCTGAGAAGGACGCGACCGGGCATACGCGTTCTCGTCGTCACTGCGCTCGACGGGGCCAGCGACAGGGTCGAGGGGCTCGATAGCGGCGCCGATGACTATCTGATCAAGCCCTTCGACACCGAGGAGCTGCTGGCGCGCATACGCGCGAGCCTCAGGCGTCCCGGTTGCGAGATCTCTCCTCCCATCGCCGTCGGCGCGCTGTCCTTCGATCTCGCCACCCGCAACGCCAGCGTCGGCGGCCGCGCCTTGGTGCTGCATGGACGTGAGCTCGCTCTGCTCGAGGCGCTCATTCGCCGCGTCGGCCGCGTCGTCTCGCGCAGCGTGCTCATGGGCGAGGTCTATGGCCTCGACGAGGATACGCTGCCGAACTCGCTCGATGTGCTGGTGTCGCGCTTGCGCAAGCGCCTCGGCGACGCGAAGGCGGGAACGAGCATCTACCCGGCCCGCGGCATCGGATATATCCTCACCGAGACGCAGCCGTGAAGGGCCATCCGTCCATCACGCGTCGGCTGATCGCCTCGCTGATCGTCGTGGAGCTGGCGTTGCTGCTCGCGACATTTCTCGGAGCGCTGTTCTACAATCAGCTCGGATCGACCCACAGCGCGGCCTCGGAGCTCGACGCCTATTCGGAATATCATGCGCGCAGCCTGCTCGCGCAATCGATCGTTCGATCCGCAGACGGCGAGCGCCGCATCGAGCCGAGCGCCGACTTGCGCGACTACGCGCGCGAAAGGCCGAGCTTTCGATTTGCGGCCTTCGATCCGACGTCGCGCCGGCCGATCGCGGGGTCCGATCCTAAGCTCGTCGCATATCTGAGCCATGTCGACCGTATTCAGATCGATTCGACGAAATTCCATATCGCCGATGACGGCGGCGATCATCGACAAGGCTATATGAAGATGCAGGCGACGCCGGCGGGCGACGCCATGCTGGCCGTCTATGGCTATGTCTACGGGCCCGGCGACCTGATCTTCAACATCAAAAATGCGCTGGACGGCTTCCTCTCTCACACCACGCTTTTGCTGTTTTCGCCTCTGATCGTCGGGTCGGTGGCGATGGCGCTGCTGGTCGTGCGTCACGGCGTGGCGCCGCTCGGACGCGCCGTCGCCTCCGCCGAGCGAATCGACCTCGACTCGCTCGACCAGCGATTGGAGACGGCGGCTGTGCCGGTCGAGATCATGCCGCTCGTCGTCGCGGTGAACGCCGCCCTGGCGAGAGTCGACGCGGGCGTCGCGCGTCAGCGCCGCTTCATCGCCAACGCCGCTCATGAGCTGCGCACGCCGGTCGCCGTCTTGAACGCGCGGATCGACGCGCCGCGCAAGCCGGACTTCGATGTGGAGATCAAGCGAGACGTGCGACGCATCCGCAACATCGTCGAGCAGCTTCTGGTGGCGAGCCGTCTCGGCGAACGGCCCGAGGAGATGAACCAGGAGGTCGATCTCGTGGAGGCGGCGCAGGCCCAGGTCGCCGATCATACGCTCCTCGCCCTCAAGGCAGGGCGTCAAATCGAGTTCGAAGCGCCGCGCGAGCGCGTTCTGGTGAGAGGCAGCCGGCGCGCCATCGAGACGATCGTCGCCAATCTCGTCGACAATGCGCTGCGCGCCGAGCCGGCCGGCGGAATGGTGCTGGTGAGCGTCGGAGCAGACGCCTCGATCTCGATCGTCGATCATGGCGCAGGCGTCGAAAAGGCCGACCGCGAGGCCGTCTTCGAAGCGTTCTGGCGCAAGAGCGAAGCGACGCCGGGAACGGGGCTCGGGCTGGCGATCGTCCGCGAGCTCGCGCAGCTTCACGGCGGCTCCGTCACGATGAAGGAAACGCTCGGAGGCGGCGCGACCTTCGAAGTGCGGCTGACGAGACTGGAGCCGCCGACCGCCGCCTGTCGACCACAGGCTCCGCTATAGATTTCGGCTCGCCGAAGGAAAGAGCGATCTCGCGCGCATCAGTCGATGACGGCCGCTTCTAGCGGTTTTCCGAGGGAGACCGCCTGCGTCTTGCGGAAGCGCCGCGCCTTGCGTTTCTTCCACCAGATATAGACGCCGGTGGCGGACAGCATGGCGATGACGAGGCCGAGCGCGCAGACGAAGATCTTGTAGGGAAGACCGAACACATGCGCCATGTGCAAGGCGCCGAGCCAGCGGTCGATCAGATCCCGCGTCGTCGTCCCGGCGGCGAGCAAGGGCAGGTCCACCGGCGCGCCAGTGTCGCCGTCGAGAATGACGAGGGTCGGATTTTCTTCGAGAAAGCCGTCATGCGCGTCGCCGCTGCTCCGCGCGACGTAGAAATAGACGCCCATCTTGTCGATATAGGCGAAGGTCGTCGGCTGGTCCGGCGCGGGTCGCCCATTTTTCCTGGCCTGCTCCTCCGCGAGACGCTGCGCGGTCTCGAGCCCGGCGCGCAGTTCGAGCGTGGGAGCGGCGTTCGCCGCGCGTCTCGGCTTCTCCATCATCGCGCGCAGATCGTCGAGCATGGAGTGATGCTCCATCAGCTTCGACATCGTCCAATCATAGACGGGCCGCAGATTGAACATCACGCTCGACCAGGCGAAGACGAGCAAGATCGGCCAGAGCCAGAGGCCGCTCGCCCGGTGCAGATCGAAATTGAGCCGATAGGCGCCGGCGCCGCGCTTGATGAGCCAGGCGGCCTTCCATTTCCGCCAGAAGCCCGTGAGGGAGACCGGCAGAGTGAGATAGAAGCCGTTGAAGCAGTCGAGCGTCCAAAAGACGGCCACTATGCCGAGGATCAGCGTGCCCGCGCCGCGGACGAGCAAGGCGTCGTGCAATTTCAGGACGAATGGCATGAAATTGATCATGCCTTCGGAAATGTCGCCTCGGGTCCGTCGTCCGAGCTCGGCGCCCGTCCAGGGATCGACGAAGAATTGGTTGAAGCCGAGCTCATAGGGCTTTTTGGTCGCGGGATCGATCTCGGGCTGATAGTTGATCCCCGCCTGATCGACGCCATTCCATGTCGCGCCGGCGACGCGCGCATTGGGAATGGCCGGCGCGCGCTCCATCAGCGTCGCGAGATCGAGCGGCGGAACGCCCGGCCGCGGCGCGGCGTAGAGCTTGGCCGCGAAAACCCGCTCGAGCTCCTTGTCGAAGGCGAGCAGGCTGCCGGTGAGGCCGACGACGACGAGGAACCCCGCCATCGACAGACCGATCCAGCGGTGGAGGAAGACGAGGATGTTTCGGATCATGGCCGCACCGAGAAATAGATGAAGCAATCGCTCGAGGGAGGCTAGCGCCGCGAGGCTGACATGGTCCTGTCGACATACGCATTTCGCTCCGTCGCAACGAGCGAAGGCGGAACTGTGGAGACTCCGCGCTCGAAAGGGGCTCCTTCGGACGCGAATATGGAGACCGCTTCGGCGGCGCTTATCCGCCGGTCGCCGTGAACAGCGCCGCGACGTCGGAGAGGCGGCTCGCCTCGGCGCGGACGCGGGCCATAGAGGCGTTGAGATAAGACTGTTGCGCGGTCAAGACGGCGAGCTGCGAGACGCCGCCATATTTGCGTTGCGCGCGCGTCTGGTCGAGGAAGCGCCGCGCGGCGGCTTCTGCGAGGCGCGCGTCGCGCACCGAGCGCGCGTCGGCTTGAAGCGCCCGCAGGCTGTCGGCGACATTCTGGAACGCGCCGATCATCGTCTCGCGATAGCGCGCTTTCGCCTCCTCGAGCCGCGCCTCGGCGGCGCGCTGGCGGTTCAGCAGCGTCATTCCCTGAAAAATCGGCTGCGAGACCGTTCCCGCGAGCGTATAGAAGCCCGTTCCCGGCGCGAATAATTGCGCGAGCTTCAGCGCGCTGGCTCCTGTGTCGGCGGTGAGCGTCACATTGGGGAGGCGGGCGGCGAGCGCCACGCCGACATCCGCGCTCGCTCCATGCACATCCGTCGCCGCCTGCAATATGTCTGGCCGTTTTTCGACGACCTGCGCCGGCAGACGCAGCGGAAGCTCCTTGGGAAGCGCCAATTCGGAGAGCGCGAAGGTCTCGTCGATCTCCTGTGACGGATAGCGGCCGACGAGCGCGGTCAGGCGATTGCGCTGCGCGGCGAGCCGCCCCTCGAGTCCGGGGAGCGACTGGCGCGTCTGCGCCAGCGCGGCCTCCTGAGACGCGAGATCGAGCCCGGAGGCGGCGCCGAGAGAATGCTGCAAGGTGAGCAGCGAGAGATTTTCCTGCTGGATCGCCACCAGCTTCTGAGTCGTGGCGATCTGGCTGCGCAGCGAGGCCTCCTCGATCGCCGCGACGACGACGTCATGGGCGAGCGTCAGTCGGGCCGCCGCCAATTGCAGGCGCGCACGCTCGGCTTGCGCCGCGAGCGATTCGACGGCCCTCGCATTGGCGCCCCAAATATCCGACGTGAAGGAGGCGTTCAATTGCTTGGTGAACAGATTGGTCGGCGCGCCGCCGGCGGCTCTCGACCGGGTCGAACTCGACATTCCCGAAACCTGCGGAAAAAACGCCCCCTCCTGCGCGCTCACCGTCGCATCCGCCGCGCGTATCGCCGCCTCCGCCGCCTCGAGCGTCGGGCTTTTCGCGAGGGCCTCCTCGACGAGCGCGTCCAGCGCCTCGGAGCGATAAGCCTTCCACCATTGCGGCGGCGCCTCCGCGCCTTGCGCGAAGCTCTGTCCATTGCCGGGCGAGACGGTCGGCTCGCGCGTGAATCGCGTCGCGTCCGGCGCGGGAACGGGCGTGTAATCCGGGCCGACCGCGCAGGCGGAGAGCGTCATGCTCGCGAGCGCGACTCCTAGGACGCGTCGTCCTGCTCGGCCGCGGCGAATGAGGAGATTCGCGTCAGTCACGGGCGAGCGCCTCCACGGGATCGAGCCGCGCGGCCTTGCGCGCCGGCGCATAGCCGGCGACGACGCCGGTCAGCGCCGCGCAACCGACGGCGATGGCGACGGCACGGCCGGACAAGGCGAATTCAAATCCCTTCGGCGACAACCATGCGAGGACGAATCCGATGGCCACAGAGATCGCGACGCCGCCCGCAGCGCCGAGCAGGCATGCGGCGATCGCTTCGGTGAGAAACTGATCGCGGATGTCGGCTCGCCGCGCGCCGACGGCGATGCGTATGCCGATCTCCTTGGCGCGTTCCGCCGCCGACACCAGCATGATGTTCATCACCCCGACGCCGCCCACGACGAGCGAGATCGCTCCGATCGTGGCGAATACGAGCGACATGACCAGGACGAGATTTTCGGTCGTCTTGCTCACCTCGTCGAGGTTCCACACGACAAAGTCCTTTGTCCGATGCCGCTCCGAGAGCAGGTCGGTCATTCTGCGCTCGGCGATCTCCGTCGATTGATCGGCGCGCAATCGCAGGAAAATGTTCTGGAGATGCTGGCGGCCGGTCAGCCTGGTCGAGACGACCGTGAACGGGACCCAGACATTGAGCTTGCTATCCGAGCTTTGCTGAAGCCGTCCCTCGACATGGCCGACGACGCCGATGATCATGCATGGCAGATTGCCGATATAGACCGTCTTGCCGAGCGGAGACTCCGAGCCGAAAAACTGTCGCTGGACATTCTCGTCGATGACGATGACTTGCGCCTGTCGGGCGACGTCTTCCGCATCGAAGGCCACCCCTGCGACGATCGCGAGAGATTTGACGTCGAAATAGCTCTCGCCGACGCCCCAGATCGTCGCGAGCCCGCTCGACGAGCCATATCGCAACAAGGACGATGTCGTTTGTCTCGGACTGGCGCTGCGGACGTAATATTGTCGGCGGAGCGCGTCGAGGTCCTGAACGGTCAGAGTTTGCAGCCGTTCGGCGCGGGGGTCGCCATATTGCTGTCCCGGCTCGATTTCGAATTGCTTCGCGCCCACCGCTTCGAGGGATTTCTCCAGGAAACGCTGCGCATTGTCGCCGAGGGCGACGGTCATGACGACGGCGAAGACGCCGATGATGACGCCGAGCGCGGTCAAGGCGGTGCGCAGCCGATGCGCCCGCAACGACAAGAAAGCCATTCGCGCTGCGTCGAGGTAGCGGATCCATGGCGAGGGACGGATCGTCGAGATCGCGGGCTCCGGCGACGCCGGCCCGGCCTCATGTGCGATGGCGCGATCGCCGACAATGACGCCGTCCGCCATTTCGATAATTCGCTTCGCATGTGCGGCGACCCGGTGATCATGCGTCGCGATGATCAGCGTATGCCCCTGAGCGTTGAGCGCGAGCAAGATTTTCATCATCTCCTCGCCGGTCGCGCTGTCGAGCGCGCCGGTCGGCTCGTCCGCGAGAATGACGGCGCCGCCATTCATCAGCGCGCGCGCGATGCTGACGCGCTGCTGCTGGCCGCCGGACAGCTCGTTGGGCAGATGATCGAGCCTTTCGCCGAGGCCGAGACGGGTCAGCAGCTCGGTGGCGCGGGCATGTCGTTCGGCGGCGCCCGCGCCGGCGTAGACTGCCGGAATCTCCACATTGTCCCTGGCGGTCAGCTGCGACAGCAAATGATAGCGCTGGAAGACGAAGCCGAAATAGGCGCAGCGCAAGGCGGCGGTCTCATCAGGATCGAGCTTCGACGTGTCGCGTCCGGCGACGCTGTAGATGCCGGAATTGGGTCGATCGAGGCAGCCGAGAATATTCATCAAGGTCGATTTGCCGGAGCCGGAGGCGCCGACGAGCGCGATCATCTCGCCCGAGGCGATGTCGAGATCGATGGCGCGGAGCGCATTCACATCCTGGCCGCCGACGCGATAGCGGCGGGAGACGGCGCGCAATCGCAGAAAAGGTGCGTCGCTCATGGCTCGTCCTTTGCTCCGCGCGCCGACGAGCCGAGACGCTCGCCGACGACGACCTCCTCGCCCTCGGCGAGACCGTCGATCACCTCGACTTGAATGTGATTATTGACCCCGGTCCGAATGCTGCGCGTCGCGACGCCAGAGCGGTCGATGACGCGCACGCGATAGCGGCCGTCGGCGATCTTCTCCCGCAAGGCGCCGACAGGAATGGCCAGAACATTGCGCGCGTCGCCGAGCCGGATCGAGACTTGCGCCGTCATGCCGATGCGCAGCAGACGGTCGACATTCGCGACGTCGAACAGCGCATTGTAGAACACCGCGCTCGCCGGACCGGTGGTCGAGGAGGAAGATGCGGAAGCCATCGCAGCCGGCTCAGAATAGCTCTGCGGCGCCGGCTCGACCGCGCGCAGTACACCGGAAAAGCTCCTGTCCGGCTCGCTCAAGATCGAGAAGGAGACGGATTGGCCGACGCGCACGCGCGTCACATCGCCTTCGGAGATTTGCGTCTTGACGGTCATCGCGTCGAGATCGGCGAGCTTCAATATGACCGGCACGGTCTGGGAGGCGACGACGGTCTGGCCTTCGCGGGTCAGAATGGCGACGACGTCGCCGTCGATCGGCGCGGTGATCTTCGTGTAGGCGAGATTGGTCGCGGCGATCTCGATCTGCGCGCGGGCCTGCGCGATCTGCGCATCGAGCGAGGCGATCGATTCCTCATCGGCGATCAATTGCTGCTCGGCCGCCTCGAGATCGCGGCGCGAGGTCGCGTCGCCCCGGATCATGCCCTTCTGCCGATCGAATTCGAGCTTCGATTTTTTCTGGCGCGCGATCGCCGCCCGGCGGTCGGCCTCGAGACGCGCGAGATTGGCCTGCTGGGAACGCAGATCATTCTCCGGCAGAACCGGATCGATGATCGCGAGCAGATCGCCCGCGTGGACATGATCGCCCAGGGCGACCCTCAGCGACTTCAGCTGCCCGGTGACGCGCGTGCCGACATCGACCTGACGCGTCGCCTGCAAGGCGCCCGTCGCGAGCACGCTCGTCTCGAGATCGACGCGGGCGGCTTTTTCAGTGACATAGCCGATCGACGCGGGGGCGAAGAGGAATCGCGCAGCGAGATAGGCCGCGAGGCCGAACGCGGCCAAAATCGCATATCGATTTTTTTTGTCGAAGCCCCGCAAGGAAAAGAACGCCGCCATGACCCGCTTTCACCGCCAATCGACCGACGCGCATAGACGAGACGCGCAACCGCCCGCTGCTATTCGCTCGACATCGAAAGAAGTCTCGCGAGGACACATTCGCTTCGCGTTCGACTTATATCGATCGAACCTGACATGATCTTTTCAACGACAGGCGCCCGGGGGAAAATCTCGCATCGTCGGTTTAAGGGACATTCGCCGTCATTCGGCCGCGGTCGGCTCCGTCGGCGCGGCGCCGCGGGCTCGCTGCTTCTCGTGGAAGCGGCGCGCCCGTCTCTTCTTCCACCAGATGTAAACGCCGGTCGCCGACAGCATGGCGACGACGAGGCCGAGAACGCAGACGAAGATCTTGTACGGCAGGCCGAACACGCTCGCCACATGCAGCGCGACGAGCCAGCGATCGACGATGTCCTGCTTCTCCGTCAGACGGAGAAAAGGAACATCGGCCGGCGCTCCGGTGTCGCCGTCGATCGTGACGAGAGTCGGGCGCCCTTCCAGAAAGCCCTCCTGGGGAGCCGCGCCGCGCGCGCCGTATACATAGACGCCCATCTTGTCCATATAGGCGAACATCGAGGGCTCCGGCGCCTCGAAGCCCCCTGCCCTCGCTTGCTCGGCGGCGAGGCGCCGGGCGGCCTCGAAGGCGGCGCGCGCTCCGATCACGGGGACAGGCTTTGCCGCCGGCTGGGGCAAATCCTTCAGCTTCATGGCCTCCTCGAGAAGCGAGGAATGCGCCATGAATTTCGACATCGTCCAATCATAGACCGGCCGCAGATTGAACATCACGCTCGACCAGGCGAAGACGAGCAGCATGGGCCAGAGCCACAGACCACTCGCCCGATGCAGATCGAGATTGAGCCGATAAAAGCCGGCGCCGCGCTTGACGACCCACGCCGTCTTCCATTTCCGCCAGAAAGCGGAAAGGGAGACGGGAAGGGTGAGATAAAATCCATTGAAGCAGTCGAGCGTCCACAGCACGGCGACGATGCCGAGAATGAGAGTGCCCGGACCTGAAACGAGCAGCGCGACATGCAGCTTGTAAATGAAGCGCATGACATTGCTGCTTTTGGAATAATCGCCGATCGTGCGCCTTCCGAGCTCAGCGCCGGTCCAGGGGTCGACATAGAATTGGGTGAACCCCAGATCATAGGGCCTGTCCGTGGCCGGATCTTTCTCGGGCAGGTAATTGATCTGGGCTTGATCGACTCCGTTCCATTGCGCGCCGACGATCCGCGCATGGGAAATGAGCGGAGCGCGCTCCATCAGCGTCGCGAGATCGAGCGGCGGAACGCCGGGCCGCGGCGTGACGTAAAATTGGCGGGCGAAGACATGATCCAGCTCTTGATGAAAGGCGAGCAGGCTGCCGGTGAGACCGACGATGACGAGGAAGACCGCCATCGCCAAGCCGATCCAACGATGCAGGACGACGAAGATATTGCGGATCATGGCCGTCAAATCCTTTCGATGAACAAGGCGATCCTCCCATCAGAGTGAATTCTGATCGATCGAACGAATCCGTTCGATCGGACGGCGCTAGAATTCGACGCGCAGCTGGCCGGAAACGGCAAATGGCGCTCCATAAGCTCGGAACGAGCCGACCGATATTCCCGCCGTCGCCGGGGCGGCGGTCGCATCCGTGTAATAGGTTCTGTCGAAGAGATTGGTGACGTTGATCTGCGCCGTTGTTTTCACGCCATCGACGACGAAGCGATAGGCGGCCATCAGATCGACCGTTCCCCAGGACGCGGTGAGCGGAATAATGCCGGGAATGCCGCCGGTCTGATCATAGACCGGCTGCGAGCCGTGATAGGTGTAGCCGGCGCCGAGCTTCAGGCCCTGCAGGACGCCATCCTGAAATTCATAGGTGCTCCACAGGCTCGCGAGATTGCGCGGCACATTGGGGAAGCGTTGACCGGGCTGCAGACCGCTCTGGCCGTTGCCGCGCGACGCGCCCTTGGTGACGCGCACATCTTGGTTCGTGTAATTGACGATGATGTTCCAGCCGGGCAGCAGCGTGCCCTGTATATCGAGCTCCGGCCCCTGGCTGCGCGCCTCGCCGCTCAAAAGGACGCAATTTGCGCCATTGCAGCGGTGCGTCACATCCGTATCGGTTACCGGAATATTCGTCTTGACCAGGCTGTAATAATCGGCGGCGGCGCGCAGAGCTCCATCGAAGAACTCGAATTTGGCGCCGGCCTCCCAGCTCACGGCGCTCGATGGCGGCGCCAGCGTTCCGGGGAAGACATTCCCGGTGTTCGGCGCAAAGCCTTCCGTGTAATTGCCATAGAGGCTCACCCATTGCTGCGGACGCCAGAGCAGGCCGAAGCGCGGCGTCACCTTGGCCTCCTCGAGCGGCGAGCCGCTCTGCCGCAGCGGATAGGGATAGGACGCGAGCACCCCCGTGCTGACCGCCGACGAGCTCGTCTGATAGATTTTCTGATATCGCGCTCCGGCCAATATGTGAAAGCCGTAGGGCAGCTCCAACTGGTCTTGGACGTAGAGCCCGGCCGTGTCTTGCCGATTGAATCCGATTGTCGAAGTCGGTGGAAAGAGCGTGCTCAAAGAGACGGGAATCGGAAACGGCAGGAGCGGGTTCGACACGAATATCGACGTCGTCGGGACGCCCGGAAAAAGCGGAAAGGCGGAATTGATCGTCGTGAAGCCGCCGGGGAGGAAGAAATAGCCATTGGCCGTGCTGCTCGTCCGATAATAATCGCCGCCGAGCAACAGCGTATGTCGGACTGTGAGTGTATCGAAATGGCCGACAACATCGAGATTGGTCGAGATCGTCGACATCTCGCCGGAGCCCCCTCCGACGCTCGCCGTGATCAATTGAGCGCCATTCGTGCCGGGAACCGCGGTGAAGGGGGCGGCCGAGACGCCATTGCTCGTATAGCTATGATTGTAGACCACACGCTCCTTGATCGACCAGTCTTCATCGAATTTGTGCGCGAGAGTCAAAGAGCCGAGAACAGTGGGCATATGCTCCGAGTCTGGCGTCGCATAATTCACATTGCGCGGTATCGTGATGTACGATCCATTGAAACGCGGCGTGAGCCAGCTGTGGAAGCTCGACTTGTCATCGGCATATTCGAATTCGGCCTTCAGCGAAGTCGCTTCGTCCAAATTCCATTTGACGACCGGAGCGATAAAAAAATTCGTCGAATGCGTGTCGTCGACGAATGAGCCGAAAGGCGCGCCATTGTTCTCATAGGACGCATCGAGCCGGTAGAGGATCGATTTGTCCTGCGTCAAAGGGCCTGTGGCGCTCGCCGTGGTCCGGTAGAGCGCGAGCGAGCCGATTTGCTGACCAATCGAATAATGCGGCGTGTCCTCTGGGTCCTTGGTGGTGAGATTGATGATGCCGCCGGGCTCCGAGCGTCCGTAGAGGATGGCCGCCGGGCCTTTGAGAACCTCGACGCTCTGGACATTGACGAGCTGCCGCGAGCTGACCGCGTCGAAGAGCTGAGCGCCGCCGGGGGCGACTCGAAAGCCATCGCGATAAATGTCGGTGGTCGCGAAGCCGCGCACGAAAATATAGCCGCCGCGCTCGGACGAACTCGCGGCGCCGCCGCCCGGCACGGTGACGCCGCTGACGTTGCGCAAAGCCTCGCCGAGCGTGATCGCCTGCTGATCTTGAAGCGCCTTCTCGGTGATCGTCTGTACATTGATCGGCGTGTTCATGACCGGCGTGTCGGTCTTGGTCGCCGTGGAGGCGTTTCGCACGACGTAGCTGTTTTGTGGCGTGAGGACCGGCTTGCCGTTGCCGGGCCCGTCCGCCCGTGGCCGCTCCGCGCCGATGTCGATCGGCGGCAGAGGCTCCGCGCCGGCGTCGCTGCGCACGCCATTGTCCGCCTGCGCCAGCATGATCGCGACATATTCGCCCGTGGGATCGAATTTATAGCCGAGGCCGGTTCCGGCCAGCAGCTCGTCGAGAGCCTCGGGGAGCGTGCGCTTTCCCGACACGCCGCGCGATTTGATGGAGCGGGTGAGAGCGGCGTCATAGGCGAGCTGCGCGCCGCTCATATCGGCGAGCCGGTTCAGCGCGTCCGTCATGGGACCGCCGGGAATGTCATATGTCTGCGGCGTCGCGTAAGCCCTGGCTGGCGAGGCGTCGAGCGCAAAGGTGGAGCCGGCGAGAATCAAGCCCACCGCCGTCATGGCCGAAGCCGGCGCCCCGCCTACGAACAACCATCTCATCTTGCGAGACATTTCGGCCCCCTCCGCTATCGATCGCTTCGGGCGTCATTCGGCCCGTATCGCATTCGACGCATGGGGGGACGAAAACAGGAGGTCGTGGCGATGAGAAATTTTCGGCGGCGTCTCTCAGGTCACGAATACAGCACGATCAGATAATCGGTGAGGCGAACAGCGCGCAGACCGAGCGATTTCTCGATCGTCTTCAGAGCGTCGAGCGGGTGATCGGCCTGAAAGACGCCGCTCACCCGCCGGTCGCGGATCGTTCGACCGGCGATGACGACGAGGCCATGGTGATAGCGCCCCAGCGCATCGATCACCTCGCCGAGCGACTGGTCCTTGACGATCAGCTTCCCGCGCCGCCAAGCGGTCACGCCGTCGGGATCGGCGCTGTACGGCGCGAGCGCCGGAAGGTCCGGGCCGAAGGCGGTCTGTTGTCCAACCTCGACGATGACCGCTCGCCCCTTGCTCTCGACCTCGACGCTGTGCTCCGTGACGGTGACTTCCGTCCGCGCCCTATTGGTCGAGACGTCGAAGGCCGTCCCGCGCGCGGTGATGGTTCCGCCGATCGTCTCGACCGTGAAGGGGCGGCTCGGGTCTTTCTCGACTTCGAACCAAGCTTCGCCCGCCAACAGCGCGATGCGCCTGCGGCCGCCCGCATAATCCAGCGAAAGCGCCGAATCCGCATTCAAATGCGCGCGCGAGCCGTCCGGCAGAGTGACGGTCGTGATCTCGCCTTTTCCGGTGCGGACGTCGGCGCGCCAGAGCAGAGAGAGGTTGTCGAAGACGAGGCTCAGCGCCAGCAGCGCCGTCGCGAGGGCCGCGGCAGGGCGCGTCCATTTGTGATAGCGGCCGGGCGGGCTCGAATGGGCGATGGGCGGGAGCAGCCGTCGACGCAGCTGCTCGGAGGCGCCCCAAAGATCACAGACTTCCTCGAAGGCCGCTTCATTCGCCGGATCGGATGTGAGCCACGCGCGAAACGCCGCCAATTCCGACGGCGACAGCGCGCCGGCGTCGAGGCGCACCCACCAATCCCCGGCGGCGTCGCGGCGCTCGCGCTTCGATGCATCGGGGGCGATATCGCGCATGGTCGGAATTCCACCACTCCACATGATTCCGCCGCCGATCGCCTCTCATCGGCGGGCGGCGATCGGAGCAAGCCCCTCCCCCGATAGCATATGACGCGAGATGCGCCGAAAACGGGAGGCGTCCGGCGAAAAAAAGTCAGTCCAGGGTTTCTTGAAGCCGCCGGACGGCGAGACGCATGTGCTTTTCGACCATGTTGCGGGAAATGCCCAGCCGGCGCGCGATTTCTTCCTGATGCAGATTCTCGAACCGGCGCATCATGAAGACTTGCCGGCACCGGGACGGCAAGCTCTCGACGGCGGCCTGAAGCCGGTCCATCAGCTCCTCGGCCTCGAGGCGCGCATCCGGCGCAGGCGCGGACGAGGCGAACTCATCCAATGTCTGGTCATAGTCGCGGTATTTCTCTTCCGCCCGGCGACGGCGCGCAAAATCCCTGGCGAGATTGGCGGCGGTCGACTGGAGCAGCGCCGCCGGCTCGAGAATGGTCGCATGCTCGCCATGGCGCAGCACGCGCAGAAGCGCCTCTTGCGCGAGATCGGGCGCGGCCTGCGATCCGACGCGGCGCGTCAAGAATCGCAACAGGCTTTGTCCATGGCGCGCGAGCGCCACGCGGAGCGACGGGGGGGCGTTGTCGGCCATCTTCGCAATGCTTTTGATCGATCGATCGGACTTTCACGCCGTCCACCCGACAGAGCGGGATCGACCAACGGAAAGGCGAGCGAAGCCATCGAGACCGTCGGAGCGCGGCTGGTCGGCGCACGCCAGGACGAGGAGATGCGGTCGCGGGACCGCGTTAAATGGGTCAGGAAAAACGGGGAGGCGCCCGCGATGACCAGGAGCTGGTCCAGCCTGGAGGCGACGGCGCCGGATCGGCGCTGTCGAACCGCGCCGGCGCATCGTTCGGCCGAGGCGCCAGGACGATGACAACGCTCGCCAGAAGCCCGACGGCGTCGAAGGTCAGATCGCGGGCGCAGACGATACAGAGAGCGCAGCCGTGCTCGCTCTCGGGATGCGCGGGAGGATTGCCGCTGGCGTCGAGCCGGGCGTCGCAAAGTTCCGCCGCCGCGACGACGTCGCCGTTCGAGACGGCGGCATGCCTCGTCGCGGTGATGACGAAGCTCAGAGCCTCCGACAGAAGAAGGCACGCGAGCGCCGCCGCCGCAAATCGGCTCGCCCATCTCCTCATGCTCAGCGGAAGCGCCACCATGACGTTATCGGAAGCCCGCGCGAATCCGATGTCAACATTTTAGCCATAAAATTCCTTGGTTGTTGCTCAAATGCCACATGCGCCTTCGCGCCCCGCCTGCGCGGGGATGGACCAGACTGGGGATAGATTCGGAGAGGCGGATCTCGCTCGGCGATTCGTCTTCCGGGGAGCGCGACCGGCGCTTCAACCCTGCAAATCACTGATTTGATGGTACCGCCACCCCGACTTGAACGGGGGACCCCCAGATCCACAATCTGGTGCTCTAACCAACTGAGCTATGGCGGCACGTCGGCGGGGCGGAAACTAGAAGCATCGTCGCGCCAATGCAATGCTGAAATGCAGGAAGGGGCGCGAAAATTTCCGCGTTTCGCGATCGCCGCGCCGGTCTAGAATGCCGCCTCCCATGGCGGCGACGCCGCCCCCTTCCAGCCCGCGAGACGTGAAGCGATGAAAGTCACCCTGGTCCAGATGAACTCGGTCAGCGACAAACCCGCCAATCTCGCCACCGCCCGGGCGCTCATCGACCAAGCCGTTCGCGAGGAGCGGCCGGACTGGATCTGTCTGCCGGAGGTTTTCGACTTCATCGGCGGCAATCGCGCCGACAAGGCCGCCGCCGCCGAGGAGCTGCCCGGCGGCCCCGCCTATTCGCTCTGCAGCGCTCTCGCCCGCGAATATGGCGTCTTCATCCACGCCGGCTCCATTCTGGAGAAGATCCCCGGCGAGGAGCGCCTCCACAACACCACGGTCGCCTTCGACCGCAGCGGCGCGGAAGTGGCGCGCTACCGCAAGATTCACATGTTCGACATCACCGCCCCGGACGGCGCGCAATATCGCGAGAGCGCCGCCTTCAAGCCCGGCGATGCGGTCGTCACCTATGATTGCGAAGGCCTCACCATAGGCTGCGCCATTTGCTACGATCTGCGCTTTCCCTATCTTTTCCAGGCGCTGGCCGACAAGGGCGCGGATATCGTCGCCCTGCCCTCCGCCTTCACCCTCGTCACCGGCAAGGATCATTGGGAGGTGCTGGCCCGCGCCCGGGCGATCGAGATTCAGGCCTACTTCTGCGCCCCGAATCAGACCGGCGCGCATAAGGCGGGGCATGAGACCCGCGCGAGCTATGGCAATTCGCTGATCGCCGACCCGTGGGGCCATGTGGTCGCCCGCGCTTCGGAGGGCGTCGGCCTCGTCTCGACGCGAATCGACCGCGATCGCATCCGTAAGGTCCGCGCCATGATTCCCGTCGCGAGCCATAGGGTCAGCCTGCCCGGCTGAGCGGGCGGCGGCGCTGCGTTTACGATCTAACCAGCGGAGCCTTCAGGGGAAATCCCAGGCGCTCTTGCGCGATTCGGCAAAGTGTGGCTACATTATTGTTTAGACTGCCGACAATCCAGAAAACAGGATAGCGCCGCCAAAAGGCGCCGGCAGAAGGGGGGAGCAAAAATAATGGCCTCGCGAACCACGAGCCGCGAAGCGGGCAGGCTTGCGCCCGTATCCGTAGCATGACGAAGAAAATCGAGCCAGGGCGCACTTTGACGCGGGCGTCCCTGCGCGAGGCCGTGTACAGCTGTTGTCCAACGCTGTCGCGCGCCGAAGCCCGCCAAATCCTCGACGCCACATTCGAGGAGATCAGCGAAGCCCTGGTGCGGGGGGAATCGGTCAAGCTGCGCTCATTCGGCAGCTTCAACGTCCGCGCCAAGCGCGAACGGATCGGCCGCAATCCCAAGACCGGCGTGGAGGCGCCGATCTGCTCGCGCAAGGTGCTGACCTTCAAGGCCTCGCCCGTGCTCATCGCGCAGGTGAACGGGTTGCCGATCGAGCATTTGGAAGAGGCGGACTGACCGCCCCTCCCCCACCATCGAAGCGAGCCTGAAGGCTCGCGGTCCAGAATGCCGATGGACCGCGAGCCTTCAGGCTCGCATCCATTCTCGTCTCTCGGCGCGAGAGCTCGTCGGCCCGAGAGCCCGTCAGCCCGACAGCTTGGCGACCAGAGCGTCCGACACCTCGAAATTGGCGTAGACGTTCTGCACGTCGTCATTGTCCTCGAGGGCGCCGATCAGCTTGAGGATTTTCTCGCCCGCCTCATCGTCGACGGCGACGGAATTCTGCGGCCGCCACACCAGCGCGGCCTTTTTCGGCTCGCCGAACTTGGCCTCCAGCGCCTTGGCGACGTCGCGCAGGCCCTCGAGCGAGGTGATGATCTCATGCGTCTCCTCGCCAGAGGAGACGTCTTCGGCTCCCGCCTCGATCGCCGCTTCCATGATCGCGTCCTCGGAGGCCGCCTTGCGCGGAAACTCGATGAGGCCGACGCGATCGAACATGAAGGAGACGGCGCCCGTCTCCGCCAGCGCGCCGCCCGCCTTGGTGAAATAGGAGCGAACCTCGCCAGCGGTGCGATTGCGATTGTCGGTCAGCGCCTCGATGATGACGGCGACGCCGCCCGGCGCATAGCCCTCGTAGCGCACCTCGTCGTAATTCTCGGCGTCGGCGCCCGAGGCCTTTTTGATGGCGCGCTCGATATTGTCCTTGGGCATGTTCTCGGCGCGGGCCGCGAGCACGGCGGCGCGCAGGCGGGCGTTCATATTGGGGTCGGGCAGGCCCATTTTGGCGGCGACGGTGATTTCGCGGGCGAGCTTGGAGAAGAGCTTGGAGCGGATCGCGTCCTGCTTGCCCTTCTTATGCATGATGTTCTTGAACTGACTATGTCCCGCCATCGTCCCGGCCCTTGAAATTCCGCTTTCCTGCCCCGCGGGGCTTCGCCGCGTCATATACGCCGGCCCCGCGCGGAAATAAAGGAAGGCGAAGCAGCGTGAAAACGCGGCCTCGCGCTTTCGCCGCTCGACCGTCGCCGCTCAGGAGAGCAGCCGCGTCTCGTCCTCGAAAGTGGTGGAGCCGATCTGATAGAGCCAGAAGCCTTTGGACTCGCCCGCCGCGATGATCGCATGCGCGGCGGCGATATCGACACTGTCTGGAATATCGACGCTCAGCAGCAGCTTGCGCCCGACATTGAGGTCCATATGCATGCTCTCGTAGGAGCAGCCCATCGCCTTGAGCAGCCGCCAGTCGGAGCCGGCCAGAACCTCCTCGCCGTCGATCAGCAGCATATAGGTCGAATGGCCGCCGCTCCTCGCCAAGCCTTTGAAATCGAAAAGCCGGCCATCAGCCCTGGGGACGGCGATCACAATGTCGCGGAACGACACGCCGGTCACGAAATAGGGAGAATTCAGCAGCCGAAACCGCGTCCACTCGCTTCCCTCGACCGGCTCGGCCCAGAGCGTTTCCGACGCATGGCCGTGCCAATCCTCGGGGTCCAGCGGAAACAAGACTTTCGGCTTGCTTTCCACCCGCGCCCCTTCCCTGAAATGCAAATCTCGGAAGATAGGCAAAAACCCTAGCCGAGCCGAGGCCTCCGCGTCAATTCGTCGGCTGCGGCCATCGTCCCGCCCCTTCGCGGCGTCGCGCCGTATCGACGCGGCCGGGGCGCGCCCTAAGTGAGCAGCGTCGCCGTGGCCCCTCGGGGTCGCGGCGCTCCGGCTTTTGCCAAGGAGGACGAAAAATGGGTCTGCTGGACGGAATCATCGGCGGCGCGATCGGCGTCGAGCTCGCCTCTCTGATCAACGGCTATATCGAAAAGCGCGGCGGATTGGAGAATGTCATCAAGGACTTCGAGAAGAGCGGCTATGGCGAGAAGGTGAAGTCCTGGGTCGGCACCGGCCCCAATCTGCCCATCTCCGCGGAGCAGGTGCAGCAGACGCTCGGCTCCGATCGCGTGAAGGAGCTCGGCAATAAATTCGGCATTCCGCTGGACAAGGTCTCGGCGGCGCTGGCCGAATATTTGCCCAAGGTCGTCGACAAGGCGACGCCGGAAGGCAAGCTGCCGCCGCAGCACTGAATGCTCGGAAAAGCCGAGCGGGGCCGCGAAAGCCCCGCTCAGGCCCGCTTCGACTGGGCGGCCTCGCCCGCATCGGCGGCGGTGGCCGCGGCGATCTCCGCCATTCGCACGCCGAGATCGACGATCGCCTGACGCAGCACCAGCACCTCGCGGTCGCCGGTCGCCGCCGCCTCGGCGGGCGCCGCCGCCGGCGCCGTCGCGGCGATCGTCTCGCGCAGGCTCGCGTGCTCCTTGCGCAGCGCGTCCATCGTCCCTTGCAGCAGCGCATTGTCGGAACGCGCGGCCTCCAGCCGGTCGGCATGGTCGCGCTCCTCGGCGCGGGCGACGCGCAGAGCCGCCTCGAGATGCGCGATCTCGGCCGAGGAGCTGTGCTCCAGCGCCGCCAGCCGCGCGCGGGTCTCGTCGAGATCCTTTTTCAGATCGGCGGTCTCCAGCACGGCGGCGTCGAGCTCGCGCGTCGTGCGCGCCAGCACGCCGTCGACGGCGGAGAGGCGCTCCGCCACGGCGGAGGCGGCGGCGAATTCCGTCTGCAGCGCCTCCAGCCGCTGGCGCAGCTCGGCGTTCTGCACATGCAGGCTGGCGATGCTCGACTCATGGGTCGCGACCTCGGCGCGGCTCTCCTGGCTGAGGCGGGCGAGCTGCTCCTTGTCCATCTCCACATTGCGCAGATTATAGATCAGCGTCTCGACGCGATCGGTCATGTCGTGCAGCGCGGTTTCCGTCGATTGCAGCAGCGCCGTGCGTTCCTCGAGGAAGCCGCTGGTCTCATTGAACTTGCGCTCGAATTCATCGCCGCGGGCGAGAGCCTGCGTCAACGCGCCGTCGAGCTGCGCGACGCGGGCGGCGTTGCGGCCGATCTCGACCATGTCCTGCGTCTTGGTGGAGCGGACCGCCGCCATCTGCTGCTCGAGCCGGCGATAGCGCACGGCCAGCTCGCCGCGCAGCAGATCGCGCTCCGCCACCATTTTCTCGATCGAGAGCGGCGTCAGCATATTCAGCCGGCGCAACGACAGACGCATGGCCCGCCGCCAGAAGGCGGGCAGGAACATCAGCGTGAACAGCCCGGCCGCGAGGAACCCGAGCGCGAAAAACATCGCTTGTTCGATCAAGGCGCGGCGTTCCTTCGCTCTGGCTCGGGCGCTGTCATTTCCCTTCGGGAGGGCCGAATGTCGCGCCGCGACAATGCCACGTCGCCGCCCTGAAATCAAAGCGCTCGGCCGCGCCCGGACTTAAGGGTTTTTCCGCGTCTTCCGCCCCTCAGCCGCGCCCGAACAGCTTCTCTATGTCGGCGAGCTTCAGCTCCACATAGGTCGGCCGGCCGTGATTGCACTGGCCGGCGCCCGGCGTTTTCTCCATCTCGCGCAGCAGGGCGTTCATCTCCTCCGCCGTCAGCCGGCGGCCGGCGCGCACCGAATGATGACAGGCGACGCGCGACAAAAGCGCATCGAGCCGCCGCGTCAACCCACGCGCGTCGCCCTCCTCGGCGAGGAGATCGGCGATATCCTCGACGAGCCGTCCGACATCTATGTCGCCGAGCGCCGCCGGCGTCTCCCGCACCAGCGCGGCGCCCGGGCCGAAGGGCTCCAGCGCCAGGCCGAGGGCGGACAGCTCCTCCTGCGCCGACAGCAGCGCGTCGAGCCGCGTCGCATCCAGCTCGACGACGCGCGGAACCAGCAGCAGTTGGCGGGCGACGCCCTCCGCCTCCCGCTGCGCCTTCAATTTCTCATAGACGAGCCGCTCATGCGCGGCGTGCTGATCGACGATGACCAGCCCGTCCTTGGTCTGCGCGACGATATAAGTCTCGTGCAGCTGCGCCCGCGCCGCGCCGAGCGGGTTTTCCACAGCGGCGGCCACGGGCGGCGCGGCGGCGGGCCGCGAGTCGGCCGCCGGCGGGCCGACGTCGAAAGCCGCTTGCGGCGGCTCCGCGAAGCCGGCCGGAGCGCTGGGCGAGCGGCGCAAATCCCAGTCTAGCGGTCGGCTGCGCGGCGGGCCGCCGAAGGAAGAGAAGCCGCCGCCGGACGTGGGCGACCAATCCCGCCCGGGCGCCGTTCTGGCCCGCTCGGCCAGCACATCCAGCGCCGCGCGGGCCGGCGTGTCGGCGCTGCGATGGAGCGCCGAGGCCAGCGCCTCCTTCAGCGCGCCCACCACGAGGCCGCGCGCGCGGCCGGGATCGGAAAAGCGCACCTCCGCCTTGGCCGGATGGACATTCACATCGACGACGCGCGGATCGCATTCCAAGAACAGCGCCAGCGCCGGATGGCGGTCATGCGAGAGAAAATCGAGATAAGCGGCGCGTATCGCCCCGGAGAACAGTCTGTCGCGCACCGGGCGGCCGTTCACATAGACATATTGCATCAGCGCATTGGCGCGATGAAAGGTCGGCAGGCCGGCGAGCCCCTCGAGGCGAAACGCCTCGCGCTCCGCATGCAGCGCGATCGCATTATCGGCGAATTCCGTCCCCAGCGCCTGGGCGATGCGCCGCGCCCGCCCCTCCTCGGAGTCACCGCAGGCGGGATAATCGAAAGAAGCGCCCATATCCGTCGCGAAGGAGAAGCGCACGGCCGGATTGGCCATGGCCAGCCGTTTGACCACATCGGCGACCGCCGCCGTCTCCGCCCGCTCAGTTTTCAAAAATTTGAGCCGCGCCGGCGTCGCCGCGAAGAGATCGCGCGCCTCCACCCGCGCGCCCTTGGGCCAATTGCTGGGCTTGAGCCCGCGCTTCTCGCCCGCCTCCACCCTGATCTGCGCGCCGACCTCGGCGCCGGCGGCGCGCGCGTCGATCGTCAGATCGGCGACGGCGGCGATGGAGGGCAGCGCCTCGCCGCGAAAGCCGAGCGTCGCTATGGCGGTCAGATCGCCATCGGGGATTTTCGAGGTGGCGTGACGCTCGACGGCGAGCGCCAAATCCTCGGCGCTCATCCCACAGCCATCGTCGATCACGCGAATGAGCCGCCGCCCGCCCGCCTCTATGGCGACGTCGATGCGCGAGGCGCCGGCGTCGAGCGCATTCTCGACCAGCTCCTTGACGGCGGAGGCCGGCCGCTCGATCACCTCGCCGGCGGCGATGCGATCGACGAGAATGGGATCGAGACGGCGAACGCGCATGAAGGGAGCCGGCGGTGAATGGAGCGCGGCAATCTATAGGAGGGGAGCGATTCGGTGAAATGGGGCGGGCGCCGGCCTATCGCCGCCGCCTCTGCTCTCTGGCGATGGCCTGGTCCAGGGCCTGAAGGAACTGCGACCGGGCGGCCGAAGAAAACGGCGGCGGCCCGCCGGTGGCCTCGCCCGTCGAGCGTATATGCTCCATGAGCGAGCGCTGCGCGAGCGCCAGACCGATCGAATCCTTGGTGAAGGCGCGGCCATAGGGCGCGATGGCGTGCGCGTCCTTCGCCAATACACGCGCGGCCAAAGGAATATCGGCGGTGACGACCACATCTCCGGCGGCGACCTGCTCGGCGATCCAATCATCCGCCGCGTCGGCCCCCGCCTCGACGATGATCCTCGAGATCAGCGGCGATCGCGGAATTTGCATGAAGCTGTTGGAGACGACGAAAGTCTGCAACCCATAGCGAGACGCGACCTTATAGGTCTCGTCTTTCACAGGGCATGCGTCGCCGTCGATGTAGATTTTGATCGTCATGACGCATTCTAGCCGATCGGGCGGCGGCCGTCGCCCGATCGGAGAACATTCCCGTTCACTCTGCGATTTTCTTGAAGCATCCAGCGGCGAAGATGTGCGACGATCTCGAATTCGAGCTAGAATAGGCTGCTGGAGACACATTTATGCAAGGATGGCTTCGTGATCTCGCGATTCATTCCGGCATCCTTTTATCAATGAGCGCTGGCGCCGAGGCGCATCCGCGCATTGAGAACGGCGCCGCCAATTTGACACACCCTATCGTTGCGACGGAGCGCAAAATGATTTCGATCACCGACAAAAACGCAATCGTCGTCGACGAGAGCGCGGTCGACTCCACCGATCCAGACTATGACATCGTCCAGGCCAATATCGATTTCCTCAACGATTTGTTGGCGCAACATATTCGCTTCGACGAAATGTCGCAGGAGGCGCTGCGCAGCTACGAGGTCGATTATTATCTGGCGCAGATGGAGAATGGCGGCTTCCCGCAATTCGTACTCAATTCGCGCTGGCATGTCGATTCGGTGCGGTTGATCCGCGAAGGTCTGGCGGCGATCGGAGCGAAAAAGCATCTCTCGCTGTTCGAGGAGGGGGTCCGCCTCGTCGATTCGCTGGGCGAGGCGCGGCTGAAGAAATTCCTCGCGACGACGATCCATGATTACGGCAAGAGCGCCGAACGCGCCGTGCTCGAAGCGATAGACGATCGCTTTTTCGGTTTGGACAAGACAGAGGATTTGCGAGGTCTCAACCGCGCGTGGCTCCGCGCGCATCCCGCCCTCGCGCCGGCGAGCGCGGAGCGCATAGCGGCGGAGGTCCGGCGGCGCGGCGAGCAGCTTCCCGATCGCGCCGCGCGCGTCGCCGCCGCCGAGGCCGCCGCGCCCCGCTACATGAAGCTCATTCGCGCCCTGGTCGCCAAGGCGGGCCAGCGGCTCGACCGCGTGACAGCCGGCGATCCGACGCGCGAATTCGCCGGCGCGCCGACGACCGCTTGGTATTTCCTCACAGATCAAGGCCTTTTCCACATGGTCGACGCCGGCGGTAAAGCCATCATGTTCCGCGGCCGATCGACAACCGATCGCGTTTGCGAGATCGACGCGCCGTGAGCGGCCGGCGCAAATTTACGGGGCTCGCAACACAAGGCGCCTCGTTCCTGGCTCCGTGAGGACGCCGTGAGGCGAGGAGGATCGCGCATTCGACCGCCCGCGAGCGGGCGATGCGCTGGCGTCACCTCGGCTCGAGAGCCAAATCGCTTCTATGTCGGCCCTCGACGCATCCTGAACATATTCCTACCCTTCCCTCGCTCCCGCTGACGCAAGGGCGCGTTCCTCAGATAGTGGAACGCTGCGGCCGAAAGGGGTCGGAGCGTCCCGAGCCGCCCTCCTCCCCCGCCGCCACGAGACGCCGGGCGCATCGGCGCGGCCGGACGATAATCCTATTGGGAAGCCGTCGCGCATCAGAACCATCGGTTCGCGTGAAGAAAACACGACCGAGCAAAGAGATGAGAGTCATTCCGGTTCGATCTGAACCGGAATGACTCTAGAGGGAGCGCAACGCCCCCGCCTCACACGGTCGGCGTCGGGACCAGCATATGGACGATAAGCCCGTGCAGAAACGATGTCGCAATGCCGAGCACCAGGGCCGCCGCCGTGTAGACGTCCGAATATTCCTCCTTGCTGCGCATCATTCGCGAGACACCGACATAGAAGAGGTAAACGGCGAAGACGCCGAGCACGTCGAGCCAGCGCAGGCCCGGAACGAGGCCGAATATTTCGGCGAGCCAGATGGGCGTGTAGGAATAGGCGATGAGCTTCAGCGCGCGCAGATCGTCGCGCTTGCCCTCGAAGCTGGGCGCCAGCATCGAGATCACCAGAGCCACGCCATAGAGCAGCGGCAGGCCGAGCCCATATTGCAGCGCCGCGCGGATGAGGCCGGTGAAAAAGGAGTAATGCACGACATTGGAGCCGCGCGAGAAGCCGAACAGCCAGCCGCCGAGGAAATTGGCGATGGCCGGCACCGCCGCCAGATAGAGGATGTAATTGCGATAGAGATCGAGCGCGGTCGTCTGCTCCGCCTCGATCGCCGCCCACTCCGTCTTGGGCGACGATATGATGCGCTTGGCGCGCTCTAGAATGTCCCGGAGCCGCTCCTTGATATCCATGCTCTACTCCCCTGCCTCGCCCTATTGCGCCGCAGCGGGAGACTGGCCCAAGGCGCGCGCCGAGACAAGCGCGCGCTGCGCCATCGCAGGGGATCAGTCGTCGCCTGTCCACTCCCGCGCCAGCTCCTCCGCCCCCATCAGCCGCGCGAAGCAGGAGAGGAGCGGCAGAGCGGCGGCGCGCGCGGCGACGCTCTCCTCCGCCGCGCCCTGCGGAAAGAGCGCGGCGTCCTTCACCACTATGATCGGATGGCCGGCGAGAAATCCATCGATCGCGGTCTCCAGAGCGAGATCGCCGAGCGCGTCGCCGAGCAGAATCAGCAGCGGACCGCCGAGGCCCTCGAACAGCCGCAGAAAGCCGGCGTCGCGCAGCAGCGACGGCGCCTCGGCGCGCAGCGAAGTCTCGCCCGCGACGGCGGCGCCCGCCCGCTGCAGAGCGAGATCGCGCTCCACGAAGACTGTCGGCAGGCCGGCGGCCTCCCATCGCCGCAGCAGCCGCGCGCCGGATGTCTCGAGCGCGTCCGGCTCGCGCGGATGGCGCCTCTCGGCGATGCAAACCAATATGGCCCTTGGTCGCGGGTCGAGGATCGACGATCGAAACACGGTGGGGTCCGTTCCAAAATGCGGCCTCGCCGGTCTTTCGAGGCCTGCGTGAAATCTCGTGAATTTCTACTTATGGATAATGCAGAGCCGGCGCTCGCCGCGTCATCTCTCGCTCGTCGCCTCGCCATTGGGCTGGCCCGTCTCCGCGCTCTGGCTCTCCGCCTCGCGCTCCGCCCGCGGCGCCTGCACCAGCGACATGCGCACCAGCTCCGGCAGGCTGCCGGCCTGCATCTTGGCCATCACATTGGCGCGATGCACCTCCACCGTGCGCACGCTGATGCCGAGCTCGTGAGCGATGATCTTATTGGGCTGGCCGCGCAGCAGAGCGGCGAGCACCTCGTTCTCGCGGCTCGTCAGCGTGGTGAGCCGGCGCTGTATCTCCTGCGCCTGCAGATCGCGCGCGCGCTTGCCGCTGTCATAAGCGAGCGCCTGACGCACGGCGGAGAGCAGCGATTCATCGGTGAAGGGCTTCTCGAGAAGATCGAGCGCGCCCTCCTTCATCGCCTGCACGGCGAGCGGCACATCGGCATGGGCGGAGATCACCACCACGGGCAGCGACAGCCCCATGTTCTTCACCTTCAGCAGCAGCTCTATGCCGGTCATCTCCGGCATGCGGACGTCGGTGACGATGCAGCCCGTGGCGGCGCGATCGACTCCGGCGAGAAAATCGACCGCCGATCCATGCGTCGTCACCTCATGGCCTTCGGTTCGCAACAGCAAGCGCAGCGCGTCGCGCACGGCGGCGTCGTCGTCGATGACATGCACGGTCGGCTCGCTCACTCTTCCTCCTCCATCGCGGCCAGCGGCAGCGTGAAGCTGAATGTCGCGCCGCCGTCGCTATTGGGACCGGCCCAGATTTTTCCGTAATGCGCCTCGACGATCGAACGCGCGATGGTGAGGCCGACGCCGAGGCCGTTGGGCTTCGTCGTCGCAAAGGGCTCGAAGAGGCTCCCGCGCGCTTCCTCGGAGAGGCCGGCGCCCGTGTCGGCGACGTCGAGCCGCACCATGGAGCGGCCGCAGAGCGCGGTCGAGATCGTCATCCTGCGCGTGCGCGAGGCGCTCATCGCATCGCGCGCATTGCGCATGAGATTGACCAGCACCTGCTTGATCTGCACACGATCGGCGAGAATGCGATCATCGGCGGCGTCGAGGCGCAAGACGACATTTATGTTGGACTGCTTGGCTTCGACGATGACGAGCTCATGCGCCTCATCGAGAATGTCGTGCAGATTCTGCAATGTCTTGTCCGGCTCGCCGCGCGAGATGAACTCGCGCAGATGCGCGATGATCTGGCCGGCGCGCACGATTTGCGTCGCAGCGTTGTCGAGCGCGTCCTCCACATTGGCGGGGCGCTGCTCGACCGGCATTTGCAGCAGGCGGCGCGCCGCCTTCAGATAGATGGCCGTCGCCGAGAGCGGCTGATTGAGCTCATGCGCGAGGCCGGCCGCGAGCTCGCCCACCGCATCCAGCCGCTCGGCGTGCAGCTTCTGCATGCGCGCCTCGATCTTGCGCCGCTCGGTGAGGTCGCGGATGAAGGCGATATAGAGCCGGCATCCATGATAGGAGGCTTCGCTGACCGCGAGATCGACGGGAAACAAGCCGCCGTCCTTGCGACGGCCCTGCGTCTCCACGACATTGCCGAGCGACTCCCGCCCGTCCATGAAGCAGGCGCCGGCGCCGGCCTTGCGGCCGCCGAAGAGGCGCACGGGCACCAAGGTCTCGACATGCGCGCCGATCGCCTCCGCCTCCGCATAGCCGAACATGCGCACGGCGGCGGAGTTGAGCGATTGGATCGCGCCTTTCTCATCGACGGTGAGAATGGCGTCATGCGCGCCTTCCACCGTGGCGTAGAGGCGCGCCTCCTTGTCCACCAGCGCCTGCTCTATGCGCTTGCGCTCGGTGACGTCCTGCAGATAGCCGTGCCACAGAGTCGCGCCATCGGGCTCGCGCGTCGGCTTCGACTGCGCATCCACCCATATCCAGCCCTTGCGCGGATGATTATAGCGATAGCTCTCGCGCCATACGCTCATCGAGCGCGCCGATTCGGCGATGCTGGCGAGAACATGCGGAAGATCGTCGGGATGAACGCGCGCGAATTTGCCGTCGACGCCCTGCCGCAATGTCTCGGCGTCCATGCCGTAAATGTCTTCCACATTGGGCGAGGCGTAGGGCATCGACGCCTTGCCGTCCGGGCCGAGCCGATAAGAGGCGATGAGGCCGGGCACGGAGGCGGCGACGCCGGCGAGCTGATCGGCGAGCCGCGCCTTCTCGCGCAATTCGGCCTCGATCGCCTTTTTCTCGGTGATGTCGCTGACGACGCCAATGAGCCGCACGGTGCGGCCATTCTCGACCAAGGCCTCCGCGCGACAAGCGATCCAGCGCAGAGCGCCGTCGCGCTTTCTGCGAATGCGAAACTCCGCCTGATAGCGCCCCTCGCCATGCGGATCGATCGCCGAGCGCACCGATTGGCGCACCGAAGCGACATCATCCTCATGCACTATGGCGAAGACCACATCCGGCGAAAGCGGCTGATCTGCTGGAAAGCCATAGATCTCGCGATATTTCTGATCGGCCTCGGTGACGTCGGCGGCGACGTCGTATTCCCAGCTGCCGATCGCGCCGGCCGCGAGCGCGAGGCGCAGGCGCTCATTGCTGCGCCGCAGAGAATCCTCGATCTCGCGGCGGTCGGTCACATCGATCGCCGCGCCGATCGCGCGCGTCGCGACGACGCCGCGCGAAGTGCGGCGGAACTCGAATTGTCCGGCGAGAGCGATCCAGCGCAAGGCGCCGTCCATGCGCCTGATGCGCATCTCATGGCTCCACTCGCCATTCTTGGCGCCCGCGCAGGCCTCGAGAAACTTGCGCTCGAAATCGCCTTTGTCCGCCTCGACCAGCATGGCGTCCGCCTCGGCGAAGCAGAGCGTCTGATCCGGCGCCAATCCCAAAATCTCGTGCATGGTGACGGAGAAGCGGCTCGTCCCGGTGAGAAGATCCACGTCGAAAATGCCGACGCCGCCGGCGGCCACGGCGAGCCGCGACCATTTCTCGCGCTCGCGCAACGCCTCATTGGCGGCGAAGGAGCGCTCCATCCATTTCATCTGGGTGAGATCGGTGACGATGGCGAGGCGCGGCCGCGCATCCTCCGCCGGCGCGCCCAGCTCGACGCTCGCCGACAGCAGCGAGCCGTCGGCGCGGCGAATCTCGAACTCGCGGCTCGCCGCCTCCGGCGCCGCGAAAAAGGCGACGAAACGCTCGGCCTGATCGGGCGCGATATGATCGAGAATGCTGTCGCCGATGAGCTGCGCCGCCGGGCGGCCGATCATCTCGCGAAACTGGCGATTGCAATGCAGGATCACGCCGTCGGGCGAAAGCTCGATGGAGCCCTCGCGCATCTGCTCGAGCAGACGACGGCAGAAATGCTCGACGCCCTCGCTGGGCGCGGAGGACGCAGCCGGCGCCGTTCGCGCTCCGAGACGCTCGCGGCTCTGCCCGGCCTCGAGAAGAAGCCGACGCAGATCCTCGATATCCTGAAGCTGGTCGCCTTGCTCGTCCACCGACTTCCTCTCCCCTTCCAAGACGCGGGCGTCATGAGGCGCCCGAGCCGGGAAGGTCTTTCCCACCACGGCGCCGCTGCGGACCGCGCGATTTGCGGACGTCGCCTTCGAGCCGTCGACGACGCGCTTCAAGAGGCGAGAGCTCGCGCCTCGCTTAGGGATTCGGTGGCTTGTAAGACAGGCGCGGCCGGCAGGCTTCCTGTGGAAACTACTTAGCGCGCTCTTTTGTTCTACTATGCCAGCGGCGCAAAAAAATATGCGCCAGATCAATCCTCTGGCGCATATTGAGAAAGAAGCGGCCTATATTTTGTCTGCATTCGAACGATCAGAACTCTTCCCAGCCCTCGTCCGCGGCCGGAGCCGAGGCGCCGCGGCCGCCGGCGGAAGCGGCGCGCCGCCGCGCCGGAGCCGGAGCCTCGACACGCCGCTCGCTCGCGCGCGGAGCGGACGCCGGACGCGCGCCCTCGCCGCGCTCGATGCGGAAGACGGAAATGAGGCTCGCGAGCTCTTCCGCCTCATGGCTGAGGCTGTGGCTCGCCGCCGTCGTCTCCTCGACCATTGTGGCGTTCTGCTGCGTCATGCTGTCGAGCTGGCCGACAGCGCGATTGACCTCGGTGAGGCCCGTCGCCTGCTCGCGCGAGCCGGCGGCGATGTCGGTCACGACGCGGCTCACCTCGCCGACCTGCGAGACGATGCGCTCCAGCGCCGCGCCCGTCTCCGTCACCAGCACCACGCCATTCTCGACCTGCGAGGTCGAGGCGGCGATCAGCGCCTTGATCTCCTTGGCCGCCTCCGCCGAGCGCTGCGCCAGCGCGCGCACTTCCGAGGCGACGACGGCGAAGCCGCGTCCCGCCTCGCCAGCGCGCGCCGCCTCGACGCCGGCATTGAGCGCGAGAAGATTGGTCTGAAAGGCGATCTCGTCGATCACGCCGATGATCTTGCCGATGTCGCGCGTCGAATTCTCGATGCGCCGCATCGCCTCCACGGCGTCGCGCACAATGGCGCCGCCCTTCTCGGCGTCGGAGCGCGTCACATCGAAGACCTCGCTCGCATGGCGCGTGCTGTCGGCGGTCTTGTTCACCGTCGCAGTGATCTCCTCGAGCGCGGCGGCCGTCTCCTCGAGATTGGCGGCTTGCGCCTCGGTGCGGCGCGCGAGATTGTCGGACGCCTTGGCGATCTCGACGCTGGAAGAGCGGATCGCGCTCGCCGAGGCGCCCACATCGGCGAAGGCGGTGGCGAGCTTGGCGGCGGCGTTGTTGAAGTCTTCCTTGATCTTGTCGAAGCCGCCGTCGAGCTTGTCGACGACGCGCCGCTGCAGATCGCCGCGCGCGAGCTCCTCGAGCGCATTCGCCATCACATCGAGCGCATGGCGCTGATGCGCCTCGGCGTCGGCGCGCTGCGCCTCGGCGGTGCGGCGCTCCTCGCGCAGCACGTCGAGATAGACGGACACGGAGAGATTCATGTCGAGGAAGACGGCCTTGGCGAGCGCGGCGACGCAGCGGGAGGTGCGATCGACGCGCGCCTTGCCGGCCAGCATGGAGCCCGAGAGATTATCCTCGACAATGGCCTGAATCAGACGCTCGGTGATGAGCGCATAAGCGGAGATATAGAAGCTCGGCTCCAAGCCGATGCGGGCGTGCGCCTGGCCGACGGCCGTCACCATGCGCACATATTCCACGCCGAACTCGGCCTCGGTGATCTGCGACCAATGACGCATCTGCGCGGCTTTCGCCGCCGCCATATGGCGCTCGTCGGAGAAGAAGCCGCGTAATTTCGCGTCGCCGCGAACCTTGTCGTAAAATGCGTCGAGAGCCGGGCCGAGAGCCTTCGCGATGACTGGCTTGGCCTGGCGCAAGGCGCCGCGAGCCGCCTCGTTCATCTCCATGAACGCCAGACTGTCGTTCAGAGACGCGCTGCTCTTGGAAGGCTCGGCCATCTTTTGCTCCCGCAATTCGTTAAACGCCGAATACGACTCGTCCCCGAAAAGGCGAATCGATTCGCGAATCCTGATCGGTAACGATTAAGCTATCCGGGAAGTTTAGGCATTACTAACGCGTCACAATTTCATCGCTGCATCGCACCGTGTTGTCGCACGCAACATTATAACGTCTATAAAATATTGGACGTCAGTCCGAGACAAGCTCGCCTCGCTAGTCGAAAGCTTCGTCCCTCTGCGTCGAGGCCAGCTCATTGAAATCGAAACAGCAGAAACGACATCTGGCCGCGACGCCGCGGCCCGCCGATGCGAGCGAATTGCTCGCCGATCTCATGGCGAGCCTGCGCGCGGACGACCTCACGACCGCGCTGCGTAAAATCGACGCATCCCGCGCGCTGGTCGATCGAAATGCTTTCGCGAGCTATCTCGCCGGGCTCGTCCGCGTCTCGGTCGGACAGCACGAAGCGGCGATCGATCATTTCGGCAAGGCGATCGCCATCGAGCCCGATCATGCGCAGGCGCTCTACGGTCGCGCGGTGGCGTTGCAAAAATCTGGACGGCCGGAGGCCGCGATCGCCGATCACGCGCGATCGCTGCAGCTCGATCCCGGCAATGTCGAGGGCTGGCTGAATTACGGCGTCGCGCTGCAAATGACGGGACGCAGCGGCGAGGCTGTCGAAGCCTATGGGCAATTGCTGGCGCGCGCGCCCGGCCATGCGCAGGGCTTCGCCAATCGCGGCCTGTCGCTGCATGCGATCGGCGAGGATGCGCGCGCGATCGAAGATTACGATCGCGCCATCGCGCTTCTGCCCGCCGATCCCGCGCCGCTGCGCAACAAGGCCGTTTCGCTCGCGCGGCTCGCGCGGCATGAGGACGCGCTCGATTGCTTCGCGCGCGCCTTCGCGCTCGATCCCACTTGTCTCGACGCCGCCGATGGCGCGCTCGCGGCGCTCGTCGCTCTGCGCCTCTTCGAGGAGGCCGTCTCCTTCTGCGACACTGTGCTGAGCCTTGCGCCCGGCCATGTTCCGGCGCTGCTGACCAAGGCCAATGCGCTGCACGAAACCAAGCGCTACGCCGCCGCGCTCGCAATATTCGACGAAGCCCTCGCGCGCGCGCCGCAGGACCCGAAGCTGCTCACCAATCGCGGCATGTGCCTGTTCGAGCTCGGCCGGCTCGAGGAGGCGCAGGCTTGCGCGCTCGCCGCCATCGCCGCCGATCCGACATTCGCGCTCGCCTGGCGCTGCCGCGGCATGGTGGAGATGCGCCGCTCCGATCTCGACAACGCCCTCGCCTCTTTCGACACGGCGCTGCGCCTCGCCGACAATGAGCCGGACGTGCATTGCGGCCGCGGCATCGTGCTGAAGGAGCTCGGCCGCTTCGAGGAGGCGCGCGTCGAATTCGACCGCGCGCTCGAGATCGATCCGCGCCATGCGGAGACGAAAGCCAATAAGGGCACGCTGCTGCTGCTGCACGGCGAGTTCGAGCAGGGCCTCGATCTTTTCGAGCATCGCTGGGTGCTCGACGACCGCCCCAAGACCGAGATCGCCTATCGCTGGCCGGAATGGCGCGGCGAGCCGCTGGCCGGCAAATCCATCCTCATTCTCGACGAGGCGGGCCTCGGCGACGCGCTGCAATTCATCCGCTATGCGCCCTTGCTGGCGAGGGCGGGCGCGAAGGTCGCCTATCATTGCCGCCCCGCGCTGCAGCGCTTGATGCGCGGCCTCGGCGAGAGCGTCGAGATCATCGCCGCTCCGGCGCAGGATGCGGCCTATGATTATTGCGTCACTCTGTGCAGCCTGCCGCACGCCTTCGGCACGCGCGCGGAGACGATACCGGGCGGCTCCTATCTTTCTGCGGAGCCGGAACGCGTGGCGCTGTGGCGCGAGCGTCTCTCGGGCGAAGGATTGAAGGTCGGCATCGCCTGGCAAGGCAGCGCGCATTCGCGCTCCGACCATGCGCGCGCCGCGCCGCTCTCGGCTTTCGCGCCGCTCGGCGCCATTCCCGGCGTGCGGCTCTACAGCCTGCAGAAGAATTTCGGCGCCGATCAATTGCGCGACGCGCCCATGCGCGTCATGTCCTTCGGCGAGGATTTCGACGCCGGCGCCGACGCCTTCGTCGATACGGCGGCGGTGATCGCCAATCTCGATCTCGTCGTGACGATCGACACATCCATCGCCCATCTCGCCGGCGCGCTCGGCAAGCCGGTGTGGATCGCGATCAAGCATGCGCCGGAATGGCGCTGGCAATTGGAGCGCGAGGACAGCCCCTGGTATCACAGCGCGCGGCTGTTCCGTCAGGCGCAGCGCGGCGATTGGAGCGATGTCTTCGCGCGCATCGCGCGCGAGCTGGAAGCCCTCGCGGCGCCACAGGCGCGGCCGGCCGAAGCGGACGCCATTCTCATCCCCGGCTCGGTCGGCGAGCTGATCGATCGCATCACGATTCTGGAGATCAAGGCGCGCAAGATCGCCGACGCCGAAAAGCGCGCCAATGTGGCGCGCGAGCTGGCTCTGCTGCAAGGACTGCGCGACGAGCGCGGCTTCGTCGGCGGCGCGCTGGATGCGCTGGCGCGCGAGCTGGAGGAGACCAATCTCGCGCTGTGGAACATAGAGGACGATATTCGCAATTGCGAGAAGCGCAGCGATTTCGGCCCGCAATTCGTCGCGCTGGCGCGCAGCGTCTATCAGCGCAACGACCATCGCGCGGCGCTGAAGAAGCGCATCAACCTCGCCTGCGGCTCTCTGATCGTGGAAGAGAAATCCTATGACGAGGCGCCGCACGCCTCGTGAGCTTTCGCTGACGACTGGTCAAATCCCGCTCGACTTCGACGAGAACTCGAAACCTTCGATCAGCATGGGCGGGGCCGAGATCGCGGCGCCGCCCATCTCGGTCTTCACGCGCTCGCTCGCGCCGATCGCCGCTATGCGCGAGAAGGCGCCGTGGAGATTCTCGTTGAAGCGCATGTTGCGCACGGGCGCGACGACCGCGCCATTCTCGATGAGGAAATTGCCGTCGCGCGTCAGCCCGGTGAGCAGCAGGCTGCGCGGCTCGACCATATTGGTGTACCAGAAGCGCGTCACCAATATGCCGCGCCGCACGCCGCGGATCATCTCCTCGAGGCTCGTCGCGCCGCCGGCGACGGTGAAATTATGCGCCGCGGGAATGGCCTCGGCGCCGGATTTCTGCGCCCAATAGCGCGGACGCGCGAGCGTCTTCAGCACGCCCTTGTCCACCCACAGCCGCGCCTCTTGCGCGAGGCCCTCCTCGCCGAAGGGCGCCTCTGGCGCGATCGGGTCGCGCGGATCGGAGCGCAGCGAGAAATCGGCGCTGAACAGAGCCTCGCCGAGCTTGGTTCCGCCGCCGGCGCGCGAGAAGAAGCTACGGCCCTCGTCGGCCGGGCGGGCGCGCAGCATCCACATCAGCCATTGCGCCAGCTCGCCCACCGCTGTCGGCTCCAATATCACCGTATAGCGGCCGGGCTCGAGATCGAGCGGCTCCTCGTCGCGCGCCGCTTTCAGCGCGGCGCGGCGGCCGATGTCGGCGGGATCGAGCTGCGCGACCGAAAAATGCCGCGCGCCTGCCCAGCCGGACCAGCCGTCGCTCTTGTGGCGCGCGGTGGTCGAGAGATCGACGAAGCTCTCGCGATCATAGGCGAAGAGTCCGGCGCTCGAGGCCAGCGCCGAGAAGCGGCGCCCCCCCGCCGCGCAGCCGAACATGTTCACGCCCCGCGCCGTTCCCTCGGCGACGACGCGCGCGCTCGCCTCGGCGAGAAAGGCGAGATCGAGCGCTCCGGTCGCCTCGTCATAGCGGGCGCTCTCAGAATAGACCTGCGCGCCGAGCGGCGACAGAAATTCAGGGTCCGCCGGCAACAGGCGCGCGATCTCCTCCGAGCGCGCCACGGCGCGGGCGAGCGCCTCCCGATCGAGCCCGCCGACCGAGACCGAGCCGACGCGGCCGCCGACATGCGACTCGATGCGCGTTTTCACATGCGCCGTCGCGACATTGGTGGTGACGCCGCCGCCGGCGAAGCGCAGGCTCTGCGCCTCCTCGCCCTCGATATGGATCACGCAGGAGTCCGCCGCGGACAGGGACCGCAGACGATCGGCGAGGGCGAGGGCGTCGTCTCGCGTCAGGAACATGGCCGGCCTTTCTCATTCGACGGGTCCGGCGGCGGCCGGCGGTCGCATGATAAGATGGTTGTCCTCCATTCGAAAGCGTCCGGCGCGGCCGCGACTGTGGCCGCCGCGCAACAGCGGCTCCGATATTCGGCCGCGCCGGCGCCCGATCATTGACCCGGGAATTCCAGCGGACCTATTTTTGCCGCCGATGAGGACAATCTCCTCCATGCGCCGCCCGGCGCGCCGGCTCCTCGCCTGCGCAACGGTGATTCTCGCCCTATTGCAGGCCATCGCCCTGCTCGGCGCGACAGCGCGGGCGCATGGGGCCATCGGCCTCTCCCCCACTCTCTCGGCCGACGCGCTCTGCGCAGCCGCCCGCGACGGCGACGGAGCGCCCCTCGCCCATCACGCCGGCGAGCATCATTGCGTCCTGTGCTCGGATCGAGGCGCAGAACCGCCCGCCATCGCGCCCATCGCCGCGCCTCTCCTGCCGCCGCCGAACGGGGTGGCCAGCATAGGCGCGCGGGGGCTGTCGCCGCGCGCGCCGCCGCTCGGCTGGGCGAGCTCATGGTCCTCGCGCGCGCCGCCATCGGTCTGAAAATCGAATGCCGCCGCCCCTCGGGCGAGCGGCCGGCCTCGACCTTTCGGATCAATCGCGCTCGCGCGCCAGCCAGGGCGTTCCACTTTGTCTCGATCGATCTCGTCGCGCGGCGATCGGCCTGCGGACGCCAAACCGTGGCGGCTCCGCGAGCTGTTTCTCGCCCATAAGCGCGATCTCTTCGGCTTTCTCGTGCGCAAGGTCGGCGCCGTCGATGCGCCGGATCTGCTGCAGGAGACGTTCCTGCGCATGGTCCGCCATGATCGGCCCGAGACCATCGAGGACCCGCCGGCCTTTCTCAAGCAGATCGCGGTCAATCTGGCCCGCGATTTCGCCCGCCGCCGCAAGACTGAGGAGGGTCGTCTCCAATTCGGCGACTATGTGATCGACCCGCCGGCGCCGGAAACGCCGATCGAGGAGCGGCTCGACTATGAGCGGCGCTCGGCGCTGCTGAAAGCGGCCATGGCGACATTGCCGCCGCGCTGCCGCGAGGCCTTCGAGCTGCACATCTATCATGACGTTCCGCTCGCCGAGGTGGCGCGGCGGATGGACATATCCGACCGCATGGCGCGCAAGCATGTCAGCGTCGCGCTGCGCGCCTGCCGCGCTGCGCTGCGGAGCGAGACCGAGTGATTTTTTCCCGCTTCGAGGTTCCGTCTCGCGCCGGCGCCGCGTCATCTATAGCATCGGGCCGCGCGGCGCCGCGAGGACGGATGGAGAGATGACCGCAGACAAGGCGACAGAACCCGCGCCGGACGAAGCCGGGGACGCCGCGATCGAATGGTTCGTGCGCCAGCGCGAGGGACGGCTCTCGGCGGAGGAGACGGCCGCCTTCGAGGCGTGGCGCGCCGAGCCGGCCAACGCCGCCGCCTTCGACGAGGTGCTGCATATGTACGGCCATCTCGCCGGCATGAGCCCGGCTCGCCGCATGCGGCCGACGCCGCGCGCCGCGCGCGGGATGAGAGCCGCGGCCCTCGCCTTCGCCGCGGCGGCGGCGGTCGCGGTCTTCGCCTCTTATGACGAGATCGTCCTGCGGCTCGAGGCCGATCACATCACCGGCGTCGGCGAGAAGCGCCTGGTGACGCTGGACGACGGCTCGCATGCCCTGCTCGACTCGCGCTCCGCCATCGCCTTGCGCTATTCGGCGGGCGAGCGACGGCTCCGGCTCCTTTCCGGCGAAGCCTGGTTCGACGTCGCGCCCGACGCTTCGCGCCCCTTTGTCGTCGAGGCCGGCGAGGGCCGCGTGACGGCGCTCGGCACCGCTTTCGACGTCGCGCTGGAAAGAGGCGGCGCGCGCGTCACTGTGACGGAACATCGCGTCGGCGTCGCCAGCGGCGGCAAGACCACCATCGTCGAGGAAGGCCAGCAGACCGCATTCGAACGCGATGCGCCGGCGCATGCGCCGATGAGCGTCGATATCGACATGGCGACCGCCTGGCGACGCGGCAAGCTCATCGTCAATCGGCAGCCGCTCGGCGATGTGCTCGCCGCGCTCGGCCGCTATCATCGCGGCTATATCTATTGCGTCGATCGCGCGATCTGCGCGCGGCGCATCTCCGGCGTCTTCGGCGCAGAGGAGGACGCGCTGCAATCCTTGGCGGAGATAGAGGCCTCGCTCGGCCTGCGCGCCATCCATGTCACCCGCTATCTGATCCTGCTGTATTGAATTTGAACGCTTCATCGGCCCGCGAATTTTTTCGCGCGACGGAGGTTCCGCTTTTTCCGCCTGCCGCGTCCTGTTCCCGAGAGCCCGAACTCTATGGCGGGCGTTGCGACGGCGGGACGAAATGGCCATGGCGAGGAAGAAGTCGGCAGGCGAGGGCGTGAATATGAGTTCGACGGCGATCGCCTTGGCGCTGAGCGCGATGACGCTCGGCGCAGAGGCTCCGGTGACGAGCGCGCAGGCCTCCATCTCGCCGCAGGAGCGCGACGGCGCGCTGCGCGACTATCGCATTCCCGCCGGCGCCATGGAGACGGCGCTCAACGCTTTCGCGGACCGCAGCGGCCTGCATATCGTCTTCGACGTCGGCCTCACCGAGGCGATGAGAACGCGCGGCGTCGTCGGCGCCTATTCGGTGCGCGAAGGGCTCGACCGGCTGCTCTTTGGAACCGGCCTCTCCTATCGCTTGTCGGAGAATGGCCGTTCCGTCTCCATCATTCTCGCGCAGGCCGCGCGCGGAACCATGACCGACGCCAGCGGCGAAGAGCTGCCGCCCATCGACATCGGCGCGGAGCAGAAGCGCGCGAGCGGCGCCTCCAATGCGCCGGGCTTCGACGCCGAGCGCGCGCAGCAGCCGATCTATCGCGATCCGCCCGGGCAGACGGTGACGACCGTCGATCACAAATTCCTCGAAACGACGCCGATGCAGACAGTGCAAGACATGCTGCAATACAGTCCCGGCGTCTCCATCTCGCAAGGCACGATGCCGCGCGAGCTGATGCCGTCGATCCGCGGCTCCGGCAATCGGCTCGGCATGACCTATCCTTTCACCGTCCGCAATATCATGCTCTATGAGGATGGATTTCCCATCGTCACCGCGGACGGCAATGGCCGCACCGACATGCTGGACCCGCATTCCTTCTCCGGCGTCGATGTCTATCGCGGTCCCTCCTCCGCTATGTTCGGCAATTACGCCTATGGCGGCGCGATCAATTTCCGCAGCCTGACCGGCAAGGAGATCGACGGCGTCGAGACCGGATCGGAATTCGGCAGCTTCGGCTATTTCAACAATTATCTGCGCGCCGGAAAAAAGATCACGGATCGCGATCTCGGCGATTTCGACATTGCGATCTTCGGCTCCGACACGCGCGGCGACGGCTATCTCGCCCGCGGCGCGCATGAGTTCGATCAAGGCAAGGTGCTGGCGACATGGACGCCAGTTCCGACCGATCGGCTGACGTTCAAATTTCTCGCCAGCAGTTCCTTCGCGGAATTCATGAATCGCAGCTCGCTGACGCAATTCTACAAAAATCCCTATGGCAAGACTGTCGATTGCCGCATAGCGACGCCCGCCAATCTTCCCTTCTGCAACAATCTCTATGTGCCGGCGAATGGCGCCTTCACCAGCGGCGCCTCGGGGCTCGTCAATCAGAGCGTCTGGCAGCTCGGCACGCATTGGCATGTGATGCGCGACATCGTCGGCCTGCGCTATGAGCACGACTTCGACAACGCTACGACATGGCGCACGCAATTCACCTATGATTATCTCGATTACATCAACAGCACCTGGCCGCCGCCGAAAGTCGGCCCCGCCGTTTTCGGCGGTCTCGGCGGGCCGGTGGCGATCCGCGGTCCGTCCTATGGCGTCAGCGCCTCCACCGACATCACCAATCATGGCGCGATCTTCGGCCTGCCGGCGACGCATTATCTCGGCTTCTTCTATGACGCTCTGAAGAGCGACAATCCGCTCTATTCGCAGGTTCCCAATGTATGGAATTACGGCGCGATCGGCGGCGCGGTCGGCAATATCGAATCCAATCACTCCAATATCGGCCTTCGCGCGCGTGAAGAAATCGCGCTGACGCCGCAGATAACCGCGGCGATCGGCTTCAGCTCCAATTGGAACAGAATCTCCGGCGTCTACACCGTCTATAATTACGCCAATAATGGAACCATGACGCGGCCGACGCAGATCGGCGTCGACAATGACTATTGGAACACGGCGCCGGAGGCTTCGCTCACCTATCGCTACAGCCCGGAATGGCAGTTCCGCGCGCGCTATGCGACGGGCTATGGCACGCCGAACTTCATGTATCTCACCAATACGCCGACCGGCGCGGGCAATAATACGTCGCTGAAGGCGCAGACCAATATGGGCGTCGATCTCGGCGTCGATTGGACGCCGGCGAAAAATCTGACGGCGAGCGTCACGCTCTATCACGAATGGTTCCGCAACGAGATTCTCACGCAGGCGAATGGACTCGTCAGCTATCAGCTCAATGCGCCCTCCTCGATTCATCGCGGCGTCGAGGCGAGCGTCGATTGGCGACCCTTCGACGGTTGGCGCCTCATCGCGGCCTATGCTTATAACGACCAGTATTTCACCAATTTCTGGGACAATCTCTCATCCACCGTCTCCTATAATCGCGCCGGTAATCGCATCCCCAATGTGCCGACGCATACTCTGACGAGCCGCGCCGGCTATGACATTCCAGACGGCGATCTCAAAGGGCTCGGCGCTTTCGTCGAATATGTGTTCAAGAGCTCCTACACGATCGACAACGCCAATCTGACGTCGGTCCCGGGCTATGGGCTCGTCAATCTCAACGTGCATTACAGCCGCGCCATAGAGGACAGCTATGTGAAGAACATAGAGGTCTATTTCGATGTGAAGAATCTCTTCGACCGCACCTATGTCGCCGGCGCCAATGTGCTGACCAACACGCTGATGACGGGAACCGCCGTGCAAACGCCGGCGATATTGCTCGCCAATTCGACCGGCGCATCGATCATCGCCGGCTCGCCGCGCGCATTCATCGGAGGGGTGAAGCTCAAATTCTGACTGTCGCGCGCGCGTCGAAGAAGGCGAAGATGCGCGCGCCCCCTCCCCAGCCCTCCCCCGCTTCGCGGGAGAGGGAGCAGCTTTCGCGCTTCATCGATGGTTCGCGTCACCTCGCCGCCTTCCCTCTCCCGCGCAGCGGGGGAGGGCGAGGGAGGGGGCCTTCAGTCGCGCGCCGTGTTCAGCACCGTCACGCCGCGGAAGCGCGCCGCCGGCGCTCCATGCGAGACCGGCGCGAGCTGCATCGGCTCCGCCTTGCCGCAAGTGAATGTGCCGCAGAGCCGATAGGTGGAGGCGTCGCCGAGTCCGTCGAGCGAATTCCAGAACGAAACCGTGCGGCCTTGATATGCCGCGTCGCGCACCGGCTCGCCGAGCTTGCCGTCCCTTATCTCGTAGAACATCTGCCCGCCGAATTGGAAATTGTCGCGCTGCTGGTCGATGCTCCAGCTTCCCGCACCGACGATATAGAGTCCCTTCTCGACGCCGCCGATCAGCTCCTCGAGCGCGCAGGCCTCAGGATTGGGCGCGAGCGAGATATTGGGCATGCGCTGAATGGGGAAAGCGGTCGGATCATCCGCATAGGCGCAGCCATTGGAGCGCTCTGCGCCGATGAGATGCGCCTGTCCCATCGCCATTTGATAATTGCGAAACACGCCTTTGGAGACGATCTCGAATTCCGCGCGCGCGCGCGGCGCGCCATCGTCGTCGAAGGCGATGCTGGCGAGCCCGCCCTCCTGCGAGCGATCGGCCTTGATCGTCATCAGCTCGCTGCCGAAGCGCAGATTGTTCAACATATGCGGCTTGACGAAAGAGGTGCCGGCGAAATTCGCTTCCCAGCCGAGCGCGCGATCGAGCTCTGTCGAATGGCCGACCGTCTCGTGAATGGTGAGCCAGAGATTGGTGGGATCGATGACCACATCCGTCACGCCCGCCTCGACAGGCTTGGCGTAGAGCTTTTGGCGCGCATCCTCGACCGCCTGACGCGCCTCGCCGAGAAGATCGCAGGAGAGCGCATAATCCCAGCCGGCGGCGCGCGCCGGCGCGAGGCTCTCGCGCGTCGCGAAACGGCCGGAGGCCTTGTCGATCAGCGTGACCTCGAAAGAGGGCTGCGTGCGTGTGCGCGACTGAAAGATGCGGCTGCCACGGCTATCGGCGAAGAGCCGCTCCTCCGTGGCGAAGGCGAAGGAGGAGACGCAATAATCCGCGCCCGCCGCCAGCGCCGCGGCGTTGACCGCCACGAGGCGCTCGACCTTGACGGGCGCATCGACCGCGAAAGGATCGACGCCGAGCGGCATGATCCATTCGGCGACATGCGGCTCGGTCTCCTCGAGCCGCACGGGCGTGACGCGGATCGGCGCGACGGCGCGGGCGTTGTGAATCGCGCGCTCCACCGCCGCGGCCAGGGCGCCTCGCTCCAGCGAGCGCGCGCCGTAAAAGCCCCAGCAGCCGTCGACGAGCACGCGCAGGCCGAAGCCGGGGCTGGCGCTCTCGAAAAATTCGTCGAGCCGTTCTTCCTTGGCCTGGATGAATTGGCGGCGCGTCTCGCCGAGGCGTATGTCGGCGTAGCTCGCGCCAGCGCGGCGCGCTGCGGCCAACGCCGCCTCCGCCAGCTCGGCGAGAAGGTTGCGATCGAGGCGAAACGGCGCGGCCGTCCGCGAAAGCTCTTTGGGATTATGCGCTACGGTCATGGTTCCCTCGCCGCCGAAGGATAGACTGGGAGCGGCGGCGAGGGAAAGCCGATTCAGCGCAGAACGGCGAAGCCCTGCTTCTTGTAGAAGCCGGCGGCCTCCAGTCCCTTCAGAAAGGCGAAGAATTTCGCCGCCGAGTCGCTGGTCGAGGAGGCGGTCAGCGCGATGGGATAGACGATCGGCGGATGCGAGGAGGCCGGGAAGGTCGCGACGACCGAGACCTTGGGATCCGAATAGGCGTCGGTCAGATAGACGATGCCGAGCGGCGCCTCGTCGCGCGCGACGAAGAGAAGCGCGGCGCGCACATTCTCGGCGAAGGCGAAACGCGATTCCAAATCTTCCCACAGGCCGAGCTTCTGCAGCGCCGCCTTGGCGTATTTGCCCACAGGCACGGAGGCCGGATCGCCGGTGGCGATGCGGCCGCTGTCGCCGAGCGCGCCGAGCAGCGAGGCCTTGTCCAGCGTGATCTTCTTCGTGCTGGCGACCTTGGGCGCGATGACGACGAGGCTGTTGCCGAGCAGATCGACGCGCGAGCCCTCCTTCAGCAGCCCACGGGAGGAGAGATAATCGGCGGAGGCGGTGTCGGCCGAAATGAAAATATCCGCCGGCGCGCCCGATTCGATCTGCTTGGCGAGCGGCAGGGAGGCCGCATAGCTGATGGTGACCTCGACGCCCGCCTTTTTCTTGAAGGCGGCGGCGGCCTCGTCCAGCGCATTTTTCAGGCTCGCCGCGGCGAACACGGTCACGGTCTTGGAGCCGGTCGCCTTATCGGCCGCAGGAGCCTCTGCGAAGGCGGGCGTGAAATTCAGCGAGAGAAAAGCGGCGACGAACGCCAGACTTGCCATTTTGACCATGAGAACTGCTCCGATGATCGGCCCCGACAGGTGAGCCTTGTCTTACTTATGCATATATTTTGCCTATTTGTGAGTCTTTCACATGATTTCACATAAGAATAACAGATGACGCCCAGCGCCGGAGCGCGCCCCCTGGGCAATGACAGGGATGAGCGGGCGATTGTCGACGAAGGTCGACTATGTTAATTTTCCGCGTCTCGGAAAAAACGCACAATGTCTGAATTTCTCACCACGCGGGAGCTCGCCGCGCTGCTGCGCGTCAAGGAGCGCAAGGTCTATGACCTCGCCGCGGAAGGCGCGCTGCCGGTGCGCCGCGTCACTGGAAAGCTGCTGTTTCCGCGCCTCGAGATCGAGGAGTGGCTGGCCGCGGGCGCGAGCGGCCGGGCTCCGCGCGGCGAAGGCGCGGCTGCGCGCCCGCTCGTCGTCGCCGGCGGCCATGATCCGCTGCTCGAATGGGCGCTGCGCGAATCGCGCTGCGGCGTCGCGGCGCTGCTCGACGGCGCGCTGGACGGGCTGGAGCGCGCGGCCACGGGCGGCTGCATCGCCGCCGGGCTGCATATTCCAGAGCCGGAGGACGGCTGGAACGTCGAAACGGTGCAGAGACGGCTCGCGGGCGAGCCGATCGTCGTCATGGAATGGGCCAAGCGCCGCCGCGGGCTGATGTTTCGCAAGGGCCTCCCCCGCCGCATCGACGGGCTCGCCGATGTGCGCGACCTCGCCTTCCAATCCCGCCAGCCCGAGGCCGGCAGCGAGCTCGTGCTCACCCAGCTGCTCGCGCAGGCGGGGATGAAGCGCGCGCATTTGCGCCTTGTTCCCGCCGTGGAGCGCTCGGAGACCGATCTCGCCTCGGCCATCGCCGCCGGCGGCGCCGACGTCGGCCTCGGCCTCGAGGCCTGCGCGCGCCAGTTCGGCCTCGATTTCGCGCCGCAAATCGTCGAGCGCTTCGATCTCGTGGTCTGGCGCAAAGCCTATTTCGATCCGCCCTGGCAGACGCTCATGCGTTTTTGCGCGAGCGAGGCGTTTCAGGAACGCGCCGCGCGGCTCGGCGGCTATGACATCTCGCAATCGGGCGCCGTGCGCTTCAACGCGGATTAGCGCGTCTCCTGCCGCAGCGGCCGCCGGTTCGGCTGGAGACGCGTCAAAAACAAAGACTCTGGCGGAGCGCGCGCTGGCGCCCGCATTGCTGTATCGCCAAAGGAATAGGAGGAGAGACGATGTCAGCTTCCACCGAGGCGACCGCCGAGCCGACGACGCTCGAGGCCGCGATCACGACCTGCGTGCGCGCCTTCTACGACAAAGGCCTGGCCGATCCGCTGCTCGGGCCGATCTTCAGCGCGATCCCGGAGCTCGACCAGCATCTCGATATCATCGCGAATTTCTGGTCCAAGTCGCTGCTCGGCACCGATCGCTACCAAGGCCATCCTTTCGCCGTTCACATCAACCTGCCCGTCGAGCCGGAGCATTTCGCCCGCTGGGTGGAGCTGTTCACGCAATCGGCGCGCGAGTATCTCCCCTCGGCTCAGGCCGAGGAGGCCATCGCCAAAGCGACACATATGTCACAATGCTTCCAAGGCGGGCTGTTTCCCTTCACTGGCGCGGATGGCAAGCCCTCGCGCCTGCCCCCGCACTGAAGCGGTAGGGCGGCCGCTCAGATCGAGAGGCCGCCGCCGCCCTCCAGAAACGCGTCCCAGGAAAAGGGCGTCCAGCCTTCCGCCTGCATCTCGATCGCGAAGGAGACGCCGCGCGCGATGAGTCGGTTGCGCGCGGTCATGCCGGCCACCTGAGCGCCGGTCGAGGCGGCGATGTCGGCGAGCGGCGTGCCTTTGGCGACCGCCCTGCCCTGCTTGATGATGCCGCGAATGCGGCCGCCATAGGGAGCCGGCACGGGAGCGCCGTCGATCTCGCCGAACGCCTCTCCCGCCTCGACGATATTGCCTATGTCCTTGTACATCTTGAAGAGCCCAGCGACGGGCGCGCGCACGGGCTCCGCCTCCGGCGGATCCGCCTCGCAGCTCGGGCCGGGGCCTTCGCCAGGACGCCTTATCGCGCCCGGATCCTTGCCATAGGCGTCTATGGCGAGATCGCAGCTCTCGCCCGGGATCGAGCCAGGCGCGACGCCAATGGTGAGGCCGGCGAGATTTTTGACGGAGAACGGGTCCTTGCGCGGATTCATCTCCGCATCGACGACGACCTCCCAAGGCCAGCGCTCCAGAATTTCGTTGAGCGGATGCGTCAGCACCGGCACGAACATGCGGCTGCGCAGGCCGAGCATGAATTCGGCGACGAGATCGGCGCGGCGCGCCTCCACGCCCTCCAGAACGCAGGAGCCGTCGAACCAAGCGTCCGAAAACGTCATCTTGCGGCGGAGATCGGGCGGCGGAGCGGCCTCGTGGACGGCGACGATATGATCGGCGAGGAACAGCTCGCGCGCTATGGCGGATGCGGTTTCGCCGATGCCGAGAACGAGAACGCAGGAATGTCTCTCTGACATGACGGGCTCACTTCGGCTGAGGTGAAGAGGGATTGTGGACCCTAGCAAGAATCTGGCCTTTGTCGCGAAATCGGCGCCAGCCGGACCGGCGCGCGCCGCCTGGGCGCGCTGCGCCCGAATGCCGCAGGGGCGGACCGCCAGTCTGGAACTTTTGCAATATAGTTTGGTATACGGCTCGCATAGGAAGAAAGGTCTCGGGCGGAGACGCCGGCTCGGCCGGCCCGTCGATGGCCCGACAAGTCGGAGAACGCCGCGAGCCGGCGAATATGGAGGACGATGTGCAACCGAATGTTTCTTCAGACGCCACGACCGAAGCCGGCCATGTTGTCGCGAATATTCCCGCGGCTGTCGAGCCGGTGGAAAAGGACGCCAGCGTCGCGACCGCGGTCGGCGACACCGTCATTATCATGGTGCGCTTCCGCCCCGATACGACCGTCTGGGAAATCAACGGCCTTCCCGCTCATCTCGACAAGCAGGCCTGGTTCACGCTGCTGTGCAAGCGCGCTGGCTCCAAGTTCGAGACGCGCGCCGGCGGCCGCGGCTATTTCCGCCTGACCCGCGCGGAATATGAGGCGATCGCCGCTCGCAACCCGAACTGATCCTTCGAAGCGGGCGCCGCCGAGCGGCGTCCGCCCCTAGAGCGAAAAAGCGCGAAAAAACGCCTTTCCAGCGCCAAAACGGCCGCTTTTCTTACTAAAATGTGAGATTGGCGCATTTCTCGCTAGTTCAGCGATCATGCTGGACAAGACATCGCCGCTCTTTGCGCAGACCCACCATTACGTCTCGATTTTCCCGGCGCGCGTGCTGCGGCACGACCCGGATTTGGGCCTCTCCACGCTGCTTTTCGCCGGCGGGGAATTGCGCGTGCCTCTGGTCGACGCCGTCGTGGGAACCGCGATAGAGGTGGAGATCGACGCGCGCGACGTCTCCATCGCCCTCTCGCGGCCGATGGACGTCTCCATACTCAATCGCCTTCCCGGCGCCATCGTCGAGCTGGACTTTCTGCCGCCGCCCTTCACCCGCGCGCGGCTTTCGCTCGGCGGAGCCCATGTGGACGCGCTGATCACGCATGAATCGGTCGAGCGGCTCGCTCTGGTCGAGGGACTCTCGGCCTGGGCGATGATCAAGACGGTCGCCGTCAGCGGCCGGACGCTCGATCCCGACGAGGCTCCGCTTCCGCGTCAGTGGCCGACTTCTGATAGGACCAGTCGAGCGCGCCGATGATCTCGTCCAGCGTTCGCTTGGCCGAATTGGCCGCGTGACGCTCGATCGAGCGGTAGACGCCCACCAGCCTTTCGCCGAAAGGCGTGATCTCCGCCCCGCCCTCGCGCCGGCCGGGAAAGGTCGCCACCACCGGACTTTCGAAGGTCCGATTGAGCGCATCCACCGACAGCCAGCACTTGCGATAGGATAGGCCGAGCGCCCGACTCGCGCCGATGATCGAGCGTTCCTTGCGCAGCGCGTCGATCAGCTCGAGATCGGCCGGAGCGAGAACTCCGCCATTGGGCAGCTTCAAAATAACGCCGACCTGCGGCGCATCCACTTCTGTTCGCATCGTTCCGCGCCTCCTGCGACGCCGCGATCTGTATCGAACAAAATATAGCTGAAAGACGACGATCCTGTCACATTGGCAACAGGATTGTCAGTGGGCGACGAAGGGCCCCTCGACCGGCGTCGCATCGCGCTTGGCGAGCTCGATGCGGATCGCGCGGCCCACGGCGCTCGCGACCAGACCGGATCGCTCGTCTATGCCCGTCCATTTCGCGGAGCGGCCGCGCGGATCGATCTCCAGCAGCTTGCACCCGGCCGGAATCTGGAGGCCGTCGCGGACGACGCCGCGCAGCACGCCATCCAGCGGCGCCGTCACCGGCTCGCCATCCAAATGGCCGACGACGAAATCCTTGAACACGCGGACGCCGATATCGATCGCCGAATGCCACAGGCCGGGCTTGCTCGAATAGACGAAACGCTCCTCGCCGACATCGCCGAGGCGGTTCGGCACATGGTCGGCCGGCTCGGTCGCGCCCTCGTGAACGATGAGGCCGGCCTGCGACGGCTTGGTCTCGATCGCCACGTCGCAATTGTGGCCGACGGCGAAGTTCGGCCCGAGGCCGACCGCGACTTTGGCGAGATGCCGCAGGTCGGGCGTCGCGCGATATTTCTGCATGCGCGCATCGACCAGCGCATGGGCCGTGCGAACCGCCGCGAGATCGTGAAACTGCAGCGGCGTCACCGCGACCTTGGTCGTGTAGTCGAGGATCTCCACCAGCTCCATCGTCGAATCGGCGCGCTCGGCCTCGACCCCGTCGAGCGTGATGCGCTCGCCATAGAGGCAATCGTGAAAGGCCATCTGACGACGGATGACGGGCGGGAAGGCGTCGTGGCTCAGCACGCAGGCCCAGCCGATCCGATTCATATGCACGGCGACCGCCGATGCGATCTCATTCGTTCCCAATATGACAGCCAGCGGTCGTTTCCGCCGCGGCGTCTCGAATTCGTGTCGAGGGCGCATCGCTCACTCCTGATCTCACCAGGGGATAGCAAGCCGCGCGCCAGCGCTATGGCATTTATTTACCGATTTGATTTCAGGGCTCTATCGAATTTTCCGACACGGCGGGCAGGAAGCGCACCTATATTGTCACGTATATAACAGTGACGGTTTTCAGCCTTTTGTCGCAGCGTCAGGCGCCCTCGGCGCGAAAATGGACAGCGAGCCAGACGGTCGGCAAGCTCTCATCCGTCCATTCGACGCGGTGTCGGCGATGCGCGGCGATCTCGAGATAATCGCCGGGGGCGAGCGTCAGCACCTCGTCACGCCCCTCGAAGCGCAGTCCCGCCGAGCCGGCGAGCAGGATCACCCATTCCGCCTCGTCCTGATCGTGCCAAAATCCGGGCGGGCTCGCCTGGCCGAAGGAGACGATGCGCTCGACGCGCATGTTCGGAGCGGCGAGCAGCGGTAGAAACTGCTCCTCCTCGGCTTTTTCCGGCAGATCGACGAAAATATTTTGCAGTCGCATGCGTCTTCCCGCGGCTCGCGCCGCGCCGCGGGTCGTCGCTCTCGCGACTATTCCGCGGCGTCGCGCAGACGCGCGCGGGCGACCGCGCGCAAATCATCGATCGGCGCGAGGCCCTCGCCCGATTCGAAATGCCAGAAGGTCCAGCCATTGCAGGCGGGAAGGCCCTGCACCAAGGCGCCCGTCTTGTGAATGGAGCCGACGATGGCGCCGATCGACAAAGCGCCGTCCGCCCGCACCACCGCCTTGTGGCGTCCTTTGGCGTCGGTGAGCGTCGCGCCCGGGGCGACGAGGCCGGCCTCGACGACGCTGGCGAAAGCGATCCGCGGCTCATTGCGCTTGGAGGGCGCCGGCGCCACGGCCTCGGCCGGCAGCGGCGAGATCGCCGCTATGCGCGCACGCGCCGCGGCGGCATAGACCGGCTCGCGCTCTATGCCGAGATAGTCGCGGCCGAGCAGACGCGCCGCCGCGCCCGTCGTGCCGGATCCGAAGAAAGGATCGAGCACGAGATCGCCGGGATTGGTCGCGGCGAGCATGATGCGGGCGAGCAGAGCCTCGGGCTTTTGCGTCGGATGCGTCTTGCGGCCGCTCGAATCCTTGAGACGCTCGCCGCCCGAGCAGATCGGCAGCAGCCAGTCCGAGCGCATCTGGCAATCCTCATTGCCGGCCTTCAAGGCGTCGTAGTGGAATGTGTAATTGCGCGCCGAAGCGTCGCGCGCCGCCCAGATCAGCGTCTCATGCGCATTGGTGAAGCGACGGCCGCGGAAATTCGGCATCGGATTGTTCTTCCGCCACACGATGTCGTTCAGGATCCAGAACCCGAGGTCCTGCATGATCGCGCCGACGCGGAATATATTGTGATAGGAGCCGATGACGAAAATAGTGGCGTTGGGCTTCATCGCCCGCCGCGCCGCCGCCAGCCAGTCGCGGGTGAAGGCGTCATAAGCGGCGAAATCGGCGAATTTGTCCCAATCATCGTCGACCGCGTCGACGACGCTCTGGTCCGGCCGGGTGAGCCGATTGGCCAGCTGGAGATTGTAGGGAGGGTCGGCGAAAACGAGATCGACGCTCGCCTCCGGCAGGCCGAGCATGACCTCGACGCTGTCGCCGACGACGACCTCGTTACGCGACATCGCGCGAGGCGACCCGTAATTCGACGTCCCAGTACGCGAGACCTTTATCTGGGACTTGGGGCGGGCCGCCCCGACGCGCGCGCTACTCATGAACAATCACCGGCTACGCAACCAACGATGCGAACATTGCCCGATCGCGGTAAAAGCCGGGTTTAGAAAGCCCGTGCGCGGCTGTCTCTTTTCCGCACGCCTTCGTTAAGAAATTCCATTTTCACCAGATATTTACGAACGCTCATGACAGGCGGTCAGAGGGCGGCTACCTCGCGGCGCGGCGCGCGCGGCTCCCGCAGCGGCGCGAAGCTCATGCGGTGAAAGGGCGTCGGCCCATGGGTTTCGAGAGCGGCGAGATGCTCGCGCGTGCCATAGCCGGCGTTGGTCTCGAATCCGTAATGGGGATAGAGCCGGGCGAGCCGGCGCATCTGGCTGTCGCGCGCGACCTTGGCGACAATCGACGCGGCGGCGATAGAAAGAGAGAGCGCGTCTCCTTTCACGATCGCCTCGCCCGGACAGGCGAGCTCGGGCAGGTCGCGGCCGTCGACCAGCACGAAGCCCGGCGCGATATGAAGCGCGGCGACGGCGCGCGCCATGGCCAGCAGCGCGGCGCGGCGAATGTTCAGCCGATCGATCTCCTCGACGCTGGCGAAAGCGACGCCGATGGCGAGCGCGCTGGAGGCGATTCGCTCGAAGGCGGCGTCCCGCGCCTTGGCGGACAGAGCCTTCGAATCGTCGACGCCGTCCGGCAGCCGGTCAGGATCGAGAATCACGGCCGCGGCCGCGACCGGGCCGGCGAGCGGCCCGCGCCCGACCTCGTCGACGCCGGCGATGGGTCGAGCGCCGCCGCGCAGGACGCGCGTCTCGGTGAGAAAATGGGGAGGCATGCTCGCTCGGCTCGTCGAAAAAGGGCGGCTGAAACAAACACAGCGGCGGAGCCGGAGCAATCGGCCCCGGCGCGCTTTTTTTAAAAGAGGCTCAGCTGCTCGGCGTCGCTGCGCGGCGGCCGGAACAGATCGGCGCGCAGCCGCGTGCGGGAGAAGCCGAGACGCTGCGCCGCCAGCTCGAAACGACGGCCGATCATCCAGGCGTAGGGGCCGTCGCCGCTCATGCGCTTGTCGAAGGAAGGGTCGTAGAGCTTGCCGTCGCGCGCCGAGCGCACCAGCGAAAGCACATGCCGCGCCTTGGCCGGAAAATGGGTGACGAGCCATTCGCTGAACAATTCGCGCAGCTCGAGCGGCAGCCGCAGCATCACATAGCCGGCCTCGCGCGCGCCGGCGGCATGGGCGCGCGTCAATAGGGTCTCGATCTCGGCGTCATTGATCGCCGGAATGATCGGCGCGACCAGAACCGCGACCGGAATTCCCGCCTCGGCCAGCCGCTCGATCGTGGCGAGCCGCCGCTCCGGCGAGGCGGCGCGCGGCTCCATCGCCCGCGCCAAGGCTGGATCGAGCGTCGTCATCGAGATCGCGACCTTGACCAGCCCCTTGCGCGCCATGGGCGCGAGAATGTCGATGTCGCGAACGACCAGAGAGGATTTCGTCACAATGCCGATCGGATGATCGGCGCGGCTCGCCACCTCGAGCAGGCCGCGCGTGACGCGATAGCGCTTCTCGAGCGGCTGATAGGGATCGGTGTTGGCGCCGATGGCGATGGTCTTGGGCGAATAATTGCGCGCCGACAATTCGCGCTCGAGCAATTGCGCCGCGCCTTCCTTGACGAAAATCTCCGTCTCGAAATCGAGGCCCGGCGAAAGGCCCATATAGGCGTGGCTGGGACGCGCATAGCAATAGACGCAGCCATGCTCGCAGCCGCGATAGGGATTGATGGAGCGGTCGAAGGAAATATCCGGCGAGTCGTTGCGCGTGATGATCGTCTTCGCCCGCTCGGCATGGACATTGGTGTGGAACTCGCCGAGCTCCTCCAGCCCATTCCATCCGTCGTCGGTCTCGACGCGCCGCTCACGCTCGAAACGCCCGCTCTCATTGGAGAGCGCGCCGCGTCCGCGCCGCCGCGCTGGATCGACGATCGGACGCTCCTCGCTGGAAAAATTCACGACCGCGCCGATCGCCTCGCGACTCAGCTGCGCCGCCCGGCGCCAGTCGCTCTTCTCCGATTTCTCGATCAGACGTTTCGCCGAGCTCGCCATGGCGATGATCTCCTTGCCGGCCCCGCAGCCGGCGTCTCGCCGGTCTCGCTTCGGCTCGCGGCGCGAGACGCCCATGCGCGACACTGGGGCGCCTCGCGACCGCGAGCCTCGATGCGACGCAGCTACTTACAACTCTAGGGGACTTGTTTACGCACGCAAGGAACATTTGACGAACAAGAGAACGTATACGGAACACTATGGGCCATGTCAAGCGGCGACGCGGCCGATCACAAAGCGCGAGGCGGAGAGAAACCGCGCCGGGCGCGCTCTTGTCCACAGGCGCAGCGGCGCGGTTGAACGCGCGGCGCGAATCGATGTTTAAGTCCGCGCCATGATCCTTCCCTCCTTCACGGCCGGAGCGGCGCCGAGATGACGGCGCCCGCCAAGGTTTCCATCGATCTCGGGACCCGCGCCGATGGCGGCGTCGCGACGCTCGATCTCGAGGAGCTGCTGGCGACCCGCCTTCTGGTGCAGGGCAATTCCGGCTCCGGCAAATCGCATCTGCTACGCCGCCTGCTGGAGCAGAGCGCGCCCTGGGTGCAGCAGGCAATCATCGATCCCGAAGGCGATTTCGTCACGCTGGCCGAGCGTTATGGCCATGTGGTGGTGGACGCCCGCTGCGGCATCGCCGATCTCACCCGCATCGCCGCGCGCGCCCGCCAGCACCGCGTCTCCGTGGTGCTCGATCTCGAGGGGCTGGACGCCGAACAGCAGATGCACGCCGCCGCCGCTTTTCTCGGCGGGCTCTTCGACGCCGAGCGCGACCAATGGTATCCGCTGCTCGTCGTGGTCGACGAGGCGCAGCTCTTCGCGCCCGCCGTCGCGGGCGAAGTGTCGGACGAGGCGCGCAAGGCCTCGCTCGGCGCCATGACCAATCTGATGTGCCGCGGCCGCAAGCGCGGTCTCGCCGGCGTCATCGCCACGCAGCGGCTCGCCAAGCTCGCCAAGAATGTCGCGGCGGAAGCGTCCAATTTCCTCATGGGACGCACCTTCCTCGACATTGACATGGCGCGCGCCGCCGATCTGCTCGGCATGGAGCGGCGGCAGGCGGAAATGTTCCGCGATCTGCAGAGCGGCAATTTCGTCGCGCTCGGCCCGGCCATGGCGCGCCGTCCGCTGCCCGTTCGCATCGGCCCGGTGGAAACTTCGGCGCGCAATGTCAGCCCCCGGCTGCTGCCGCTGCCGGAGGCCGGCGCCGATGACGCGCATCTCATTTTCACGCCCGGCGCCAATGAAGCGCGCTTCGAGGCGCCGCGCCGGCCGCCGCCGCCCGCGCCGACCGCCGATGTGCTGGCGCGGCTCGCCCGCAGCGCGCCGCCGGCGCCGCCCGCCGCCGAGCCGCCGCCGAGCATTTCGCCCGAACAGCGTCAGGCCGCGATCGATTCGGCGCTGCGCGAGATTTTGAGCGACAGCGACGCCAATTTCCGCACCATCGCCGTGCTCTATCAGGATTTTCTGGTGCGCTGCCGCATTCGCCGCATCGGCGGCGAGCCCTTGAGCCTGCCCGCCTTCCGCCGTCGCCTCGCCGTGGCCCATGCCGGCATAGAGCTGGCGGAAGCCGAGTCCGAGGATTCGCCCTGGGCCGAGGTTCTCGCAATGGCCGGCGCGCTGCCGGAGGATATGCAGGGCGTTTTTCTCTCGCTGGCGCGCGCGGCCTTCGACCATCGCCCCTGCCCGTCCGACGCCGATGTCGCCAGCGCCTATGGCACGCGCTCGCCGGGACGGGCGCGGCGGCTGCTCGCCTATATGGAGGAGCGGCAGGCGATCGTCTGCCGTCTGGACCAGCGCGGCTGGCGCATCGTCGCCATTCCCGGCGTCGCTTGGGAGACGGAGCCCGGCGATCCGGCCGCAGAGGCGGCCTCGGGCTGACAAGATTCAGAGTGTAAAATGATGCGAGCCTGAAGGCTCGCGGTCCAAAGCGCTCCCTGGACCGCGAGCCTTCAGGCTCGCTTCATGAGCCTACTGCCGAACGGTCTCCCGCTGCGCATAGCCGAGGCGGACGTTCAGCTCTTGCAGCACTTTCTCGGCGGCTTCGGGAATATTGGTGCCGGGCGGGAAGATCGCGGCGGCGCCGGCGTCATAGAGCGCCTGGAAATCCTGCTCGGGAATGACGCCGCCGACGACCATCATCACCTCCTCGCGTCCGGCCGCCTTCAGCGCGTCGCGCAATTCCGGCGTCAGAGCGAGATGGCCGGCGGTCATCGTGTTCACGCCGACGATATGGACCTTCTCTTCCGCGGCGCGCTTCGCTACTTCCTCCGGCGTCGCGAAGAGATCGCCGATCACCACCTCGAAGCCCAAATCCGTGAAGGCGGAGGCGATGACCTTCTGGCCGCGATCATGGCCGTCCTGGCCGAGCTTGGCGACGAGTATCTTCGGCTTGCGCTTTTCATTCTCGGCGAAGGCCGCCGTCATGCCGCGCACGCGCGCGACCTTGTCGCAATCGGCGCCCGCCTCGCGCGCATAGACGCCGGAGATCACATTGGCCTTGGGCTTATGGCGGTCGAAGACTTTCTCGAGCGCATAAGAGATTTCGCCGACGCTGGCCTTGGCGCGCGCGGCCTCGATCGCCAGCGCCAGCAGATTGCCGTCGCCCTTGGCGCCTTCCGTCAGCGCATCGAGCGCGGCTTGCGTCTTGGCTTCGTCACGCTCGGCGCGCAGGCGCTGGAGCTTGGCGATCTGCGCGGCGCGCACGGCGGAATTGTCGACCTTCAGCACATCCGGGGCGACGTCATTGTCGGGGCGGAACTTATTCACGCCGACGACGACCTGCTGTCCCGTGTCGATGCGCGCCTGCGTCTTGGCGGCGACTTCCTCGATGCGCTGCTTGGGCAGGCCGGCGGCGATCGCCTTGGCCATGCCGCCGAGGCTCTCGATCTCCTCTATATGCTTCCACGCCGCCTCGGCCAGCTCGGCGGTCAGCTTCTCGACATAGAAGGAGCCGCCCCAAGGATCGATGATGCGCGTGGTGCCGCTCTCCTCCTGCAAAACAATTTGCGTGTTGCGAGCGATGCGCGCGGAGAAGTCGGTCGGCAGCGCCAGCGCCTCGTCCAGCGCATTTGTGTGCAACGATTGCGTATGGCCTTGCGTCGCCGCCATCGCCTCGACGCTGGTGCGGATGGCGTTGACGTACACATCCTGCGCGGTGAGCGACCAGCCGGACGTCTGGCAATGGGTGCGCAGAGTCATGCTCTTCTCGGTTTTGGCGCCGAGATCCTTCATCAGCCGCGCCCACAACAGGCGCGCGGCGCGCAGCTTCGCCACCTCCATGAAGAAATTCATGCCGATGGCGAAGAAGAAGGAGAGCCGCGGCGCGAAAGCGTCGATATCGAGCCCCGCGGCGACGCCGGCGCGCACATATTCGACGCCATCGGCGAGCGTGTAGCCCAATTCCAGATCGGCCGAGGCGCCCGCCTCCTGCATGTGATAGCCGGAGATGGAGATGGAGTTGAACTTCGGCATATTCTTGCTGGTGTAGGCGAATATGTCCGAGACGATGCGCATCGACGGAAACGGCGGGTAGATATAGGTGTTGCGCACCATGAATTCTTTGAGGATGTCGTTCTGAATCGTGCCGGTGAGCTGCGCCGGCGGCACGCCCTGCTCCTCGCCCGCCACGATGAACAGAGCGAGCACCGGAAGAACGGCGCCGTTCATCGTCATCGACACGCTCATCTGCTCGAGCGGAATGCCGTCGAACAAAGTGCGCATGTCATAGATGGAATCGATGGCGACGCCCGCCATGCCGACATCGCCGGAAACGCGCGGATGATCGCTGTCATAGCCGCGATGGGTGGCGAGATCGAAGGCGATGGAGAGGCCCTTCTGCCCCGCCGCGAGATTGCGGCGATAGAAGGCGTTGGAATCCTCCGCCGTGGAGAAGCCCGCATATTGGCGGATGGTCCAGGGCTGGGCGACATACATGGTCGGATAAGGCCCGCGCACGTAAGGCGCGACGCCGGGATAGCCGTCGATGAAGGAGAGCCCGTCTATGTCCTGCGGCCCGTAGGAATTCTTGACTTCTATGCCCTCGGGCGTCAGCCAGCGGCGCGGCTCGGCGGCCTCCTTCGGGGTCGCGGCGACGGGAGCGAAGGCGATTTTGCTGAAGTCGGGAATTTGGGACATTTCTTTCCTCTGACGGCTCCTTCAGACTATTAGCGAAAAGCCGCGGCCGGCGCAAAGGGCGGCCAGGGCGCGAGGACCGCGGCGGGACGAACCCTCACCCGAGCGCTCTGGCGATCAGCGCGTCGAACGCGCTCTGAGGCAGAATTTTCTTCAAAACCAGCATGATGCGCTGGAAAAACGGCCCCACGAAATAATAGCCTTTCGGATGGTCGCCGGACAGAATCTCCTCGATCAGCACGGCGACGGGCTCCGGCGTTGACATGTTCTTCATAAACTTGTCTTTGCCTTTCAGAAACTTGGCGAAATCTCCGGCATAGGCGCCATGCAGCGTCCCCTCCGAGATGACGACATTCTCCGTCATCCGCGTCTTGAACAGGCCCGGCGACACATCGACCACCCGGACGCCCGAGGGGGCCAGTTCCCGACGCAGGCTTTCCGTCAAGCCGCGAACAGCGAATTTGGAGGCGGCGTAATGGCCTCCGAACTGAGTGCCGATCAATCCGCCGAAGGAGCTGATGTTGACGATGACGCCCTTGCTGGCGCGAATGGCGGGCAGCGTCGCCTGGCACACCCTCAGCACGCCGAATAAGTTCGTCTCCATGATTTGCCGGGCTTCCGCCATAGGAACATCCTCGACCGATCCGCGCGTGCTGACGCCCCCGCTATTGACGACAGCGTCGATGCGACCGCTTTTCTCGAGAATGAGCGCCACGCCGTCGCGGACGGAGTCGTCATCGTCTATGTCGATGCGCAGCGTTTCATAAGCCTCCGCCGGCGGCGCAGACCTCGATACGCCGAAAACGCGCCAGCCCGAAGCCGCCAGCCGTTCCGCGCAGCATTTTCCGATGCCCGAGGAAGCGCCGATGATCAACACAGTTTTTCGATCCGAACTCGAAACGCTCATCGACTATCTCTTTTTGAAGTCGCCGTCGAAATATTTGAAAAATGCGTCGACGACACGGCCGAGAAACGCTCTCACGAGCGACACATTACAGAAATAATGCAAAATTCTCGTGAAAATGCAACTATCTACGCCGCCCGACGCGACGCTTTGCGATCCCGATGCAGCATCCAAATAGGAAAGTCGAGCGACGAAAAGCGCTCTCGAAGAAAGAAGCTACCTCCCCACAACCCTCCACCGCGGCCCCTCCGCCCCGAAATCCAGCTCCCAGCGAAACCGGCTCAGCACATCGAAGCCGAGGATGATCGCCGCCTCGCCGCCGAGCGCCTCGCGCAATGGGCCGAAATCATAGGAGACGAAGACGACGTCCTTCAGCACGCGTCCCGCGCCTATGTCTATCTCCTTGACCTTATAGACCTTCGCGTCGATCTTCTTGCCGGAGGCCTCGCTCACCTTGGCCTTTTTCTTCACCGGGACGAACAGCCCCTTGTGCCGCTCCAGAAAGCGGCGATCGACGGCGGAGATTTCGGCTCCCGTGTCGAAGAGCCCGACCGCCTCCGTCTTGCCGAGGCGCGCCTCGAGGCCGACGAGCTTCTGATCCGGCCACAGCCTGCGGAAGGGCCGCCAATCGGCGCCGTCGCTCTCGGGAAAGAAGACCATCTCGCCGCCCGTAAGATCGAGCGAGAAGCGCGCGCCTTGGAAGAAATCGAGGCCGAGCAGATCGTCGCCGTCCGAGGTCGCGCAGCGGGTGACGCGATATTTGGCCCGGCCGATATTATTGCCCTGCGCCGCCTTCAGCTCGACATTAGCCGCCTCCACATCCTCGCAGCGGGAAGCGACGCCCGAGGCGCTGGTGGACACGCTGGCGCCCAGCGCCGGAAAGCCGGCGTTCCAGGGCGCGAGCCTGATGCGGCTGGTGGAGGCGGCCGTGTCCAGCCGCATCGGCCCCATCACATTGCCGAAGCGCATGGTGACATAGGCGCGGCCGCCGTCATCGGCGCCATGGACCACATTCAGCGGAACGATGGAGCGCTCCATGGCGCGCTCCTGCGCGCGCGCCGGCAAGGCGCAGAAGAGCAAGTCGCAGAAGAGAATGAGCGGCAGAAAAAGCTTTAGGATTCTCGGCATGGCGCGGCGGCTCCGTCCCTGCGGGGAAGGCGTCTATAGCGCGGCGCGGCGCTTTCGTCTGCCGCGGAAAACCGCGCCGCCCGCACAAAGGCCGTGCTATTGCAGAACCGCCAGCTCTCGCCGCGGGCGAGACGGCGCCAGGCTTGGAGGTCATCTCATGCGGCATGCGGCGATCCGGCTCGCGACGGTCGGACTATTGGCCATGGTTTCGAGCGCGGCGCTCGCGCAGCATCGCTCGCGCGGCGTTCCAGCAGACGCGCCACGCGCGGGCGGAGGCGGCGGGCCGGACGATGTGCTCGCCACGTCGAGCGAATGGGGCGGCGCCGGAGGCGTCTATACTTGCGAGCAGTGGAAGCAATATCTCGAGCGCATGTTCCGCCTCGCCGACAAGCGCAAGCGCGGCTTCATCGACGCGCAGGATTTCGAGGTCATTCCGCGCCTCAGCCCGGTGTTTCACGCGGCGACCTTCGACTATTTCGACATGGCCGGAAAAGGCCGCGTCACCCGCGCGGAATTCCTCGCCTTTCCGAGCCCTTTCTTCGCGCGCTATGACCGCAAGAAGAGCTGCCGCGTCTTCCAGGAGGAGCTGGCGCATGCGCAGACGCCGAGCGCCGCGCCGCAATCGCCGTCGCCGAACGAGGGCGGCGGCTTCCCCGGCAGGAGCGGCGGCGGTTTCGGCGGCGGCTATGGCGGGGGCGGCTTCGGCGGCGGCGGGAGCGGAGGCGGAGGCGGCGGCTTCGGGCGCTGAATCGGGGGTGACGAAGCCCCCTCCCGGACCCTCCCCCGCTATGCGGGAGAGGGCGTAGTTCCGCGTGTGACGTAAGGTTTCGTGACGGGAGCGGGCCTCAGAACTCGGCCCACTCCTCCTCCTGCGGCGCCTCCTTGCGCACGGCGGAGCCGGAGCGCGTGGTCGCGACGCGCTTCAGCATGGGCCGCGAGGGCGCGCGCGTCTCGACCTCGCCGATCTTGAAGCGCGCGACGAGCTGCACCAGCTCGGCGCTGTCCTCGGCGAGCGAACGCGTCGCCGCATTGGTCTCCTCGGACATTGCGGCGTTCTTCTGCGTGACCTGATCGATCTCCTGCACCGCCGTGTTCACCTCGCGCAGGCCGGTCGATTGCGCCTCCGCGCTCGACGCTATGCCGGTGACGACGACGTCGATGCGATTGACCTGCTCGACGATGCGATGCAGCGAGGCGCCGGTCTCGGCCACCAGCGCGACGCCATCCTGCACGCGCGTGTTGGAGGCGGCGATGAGATCCTTGATCTCCTTGGCGGCCTCCGCCGAGCGCTGGGCGAGCGAGCGCACTTCCGTCGCCACCACGGCGAAGCCGCGGCCGGCCTCGCCCGCGCGCGCCGCCTCGACGCCGGCGTTGAGCGCGAGGAGATTGGTCTGGAAGGCGATCTCGTCGATGACGCCGATGATCTGGCCGATCTGCTCGGATGATTTCTCTATGCCGCCCATCGCCTCTATGGCGTCGCCGACGATCTTCTCGCCCTTGATCGCGTCCGATTTGGCGTCGCCGACGATCTCGCGCGCATGGACGACGCTCTCGGCCGCCTTGCGCACCGTGTCGGTGATCTGGCCGACGGCCGCGGCCGTCTGCGCCAGAGTCGCCGCCTGCTGCTCGTTGCGCTGCGACAAATCTTCCGCCGCGCGGGCGATCTCGCGCGTGCTGGAGCCGATCGCGCCGCTCGTCGTCACAATGCCGCGCAGCGTGTGCTGCATGCGCTCCACAGCGGCGTTGAAGCGCGCGCGGAGCTTCTCGTAATCCTTGATGAACTCCTTCTCGAGCCGCACCTCGAGATCGCCCTCGGCGAGGCGCTCCATGGCGGCGGTGTATTCGGCGAAGAAGAAGTCGCGGTTCTCGATATACCATTTCGCGCCGGCGGCTTTTTCTTCCAGCTTGGCGGCGGCGGCGGCGTTCTGCTCGGCGGCGCGCGTCTCGGCGAGACGCACCTCCTCGAGCTTGTCGCGGAATATGGCGATCGCATCCCGCATTTCGCCGATCTCGTCGCTGCGGCTCATCACGGGCGGCTTGTCCAATGTCTGGCCGCGCGCGAGCCTGGACGTGTAATTGGCGAGCGTGACGATCGGCCTCACGACGTGGCGATGGGCGATCAGGCCCGCGCCGGCGAGAAGGCACAAAATAGCGATCGTGGCAGCGAGGCTCGCAATGTCGGAGCGATCGCCGAGCAGAGCGGCGTCCTTCTCCGTCGAAGCGGCGAAAGCGTTCGCCGCTTCGACTTGGCGCGTCTCGAATGCGCGATAGGCGCTGAAGCCGGCGTCGAGCCGATCCATCGAGGCGGCCACGCCGGCGCCGTCGCCGCGCTCGAGCGCCGGAAGAAACGCGTCGATCTCACGCCAGAAGGCGTCGGCCGTCTCGGTCGCCGGCCCTTTGGCGAGCGTCAACAGCTCGGCCGGCAGCAGCTTCGACTTGGACCAGAAGGCGCGGCGCTCCTCATATTGCTTGCGCAAGGAAGCGAGGCGCGCCTTCGCCTCGCGCGCGTCGATCCTGTAGGTCGCGGCGAGCTCGACATCGAGATAGGCTTCCAAAAGGGAGAACGGAGGCGGCAGCGCGTCCGCGACGAGATCCTTGCCCGCGGCGATCGTCTGATAGGCGTGTCCGCCGATGCGCAGCTCGTCGAGAATATAGCGCCCGGCGCCGGCGGTTGCGAGGAAAGCGAGAAAAGCGACGGCGGCGAGCAGGCTCGCGGCGCGAGAAATCGACAGGCGCATGAAGTGCCTCCGGGAGAAGAGCCGCTCGGAGACGATGAATGTCCTGGCGGCGAATGTCGGATGGGAGAGAGACGGCTCGCGGAGATCTTCCGCGATCGAGCACAGCCGGATCGGCGCCGGAATGAAGAAACGGCGTCATGCCTTCGGGCGCATGCCCGCCGCATGCGCTCGATCCTCCATGCGACGAAATTACGCAGCAGGCATTAAGAAATCATGCAATGCGCCGGCGCGCATGCGCCTCGCGCCACGCGCGTCACTTGCGCTGGATCGACGCAATATAGTCGAGCAGCGCCTCGATTTGCGCCGGCGAGAATTCGAAGCGCGGCATGTCCAGCCCGCCATGGCCGACGACGATGCCTTCGGCCAGCGCCTCCTCGAGATTTTCGAGCGGATATTTCTTGGTCAGCGTGCGGAAGGGCGGTGAGGCCGGATTGGGGCTCTTGCCTCGCGTCCCGGTCGCATGACAGCGGCTGCAATTGGCCTTGGCGATGGCGCGGCCGCGCTCGATCTGCGTGTGCTGCGGCTTGTCTTGCTGCTTGTCTTGCGGCTCGTCCCGCGCGAGAGCCGCGCCGGCGGCGAGAATGGCGGCCATCGCCACGAAAATGCGAACCATGCCGCCCTCCCCTTCACTGCGTCAGCCGCGCGCCTGCAGCGGCACGACATTGTGCAGCGTCGTCTCCGCGCCCTCGAAGAAGCGGCGCAGATTGCGCGCCGCCTGGCGAATGCGCTGCTCATTCTCGACCAGAGCGAGACGCAGATAGCCTTCGCCATGCTCGCCGAAGCCGACGCCCGGCGCGACGGCGACATCCGCCTTCTCGATGAGGAGCTTGGAAAATTCGAGGCTGGTCATGCCGGAAAAGCGTTCCGGGATCGGCGCCCAGACGAACATCGACGCGGAAGGCGCCGGGATCGGCCAGCCAGCCTGCGCGAAGCTCTCCACCATCACGTCGCGGCGCTTCTTATAGATGGCGCGCATCTCCTTGATGCAATCGTCCGGGCCGTTGAGCGCCGCGGTCGCCGCCACCTGCACCGGCGTGAAGGCGCCATAGTCGAGATAGCTCTTCACCCGCGCCAGCGCGGCGCAGAGGCGCTCATTGCCGACGGCGAAGCCGATGCGCCAGCCGGCCATGGAGAAGGTCTTCGACAGAGACGAGAATTCGACGGCTATGTCGATCGCGCCATTGACCTGCAGGATCGACGGCGGCGGATTATCGTCGAAATAGACCTCCGCATAGGCGATGTCGGAGAGCACGAATATGTCGTGCCGCTTCGCGAAGGCGACGAGATCCTTGTAGAAATCCAGCGAGGCGACCGTGGCCGTCGGATTGGCCGGATAGCAGACGACGATGGCGATGGGCTTGGGAATGGAATGGGCGACCGCCTTTTCCAGCGCATGGAAGAGCTGCGGCGTCGGATCGGCCGGCACGGAGCGGATGACGCCGCCGGCCATCAGAAAGCCGAAGGCGTGAATGGGATAGGACGGATTGGGCGCAAGGATCACGTCGCCGGGCGCGGTGATCGCCTGCGCCATATTGGCGAAGCCTTCCTTGGAGCCGAGCGTCGCCACCACCTGCGTCTCGGGATCGAGCTTCACGCCGAAGCGGCGCTCGTAATAGCCGGCCTGGGCGCGGCGCAGACCGGCGATGCCCTTGGAGGCCGAATAGCGATCAGTGCGCGGACGGCCGGCCGTCTCGACCAGCTTCTCGATCACATGGCGCGGCGCGGGCAGATCGGGATTGCCCATGCCGAGATCGATGATATCGGCGCCGCCGGCGCGCGCCTTGGCCTTGAGCCGATTGACCTGCTCGAAAACATAAGGGGGAAGCCGCTTGATGCGATAGAAGTCCGACATCGCCTATTTCCGTTGAAAGCTCCGCCGACCCCATTTCGAGGCGCGGCGGACGAGTGTGGCGCGAAACCCTTTCGAAAGAGCTAGAGCGCTGTCCGCTCGAACGAATGTTCGAAACGACCAGAATTCGCGTCCGACGAAAGAATCTAGCGCGCTATTGCGCACTCTGGCGCTGTTTCGTCTCGGCGCGCCGCTCTTTCGGCGCGTCGGGAATTTTGACGCGGGCGCCGCGGGCGCGATTGGCGGCCGCGGCGGCGATGAGCTCTTTCTCGAGCTCGGCGGCGCGGGCGGCGCTCTTCTTGACGTCTTTCTTGACGTCGGCCGCCGGAGTCGGCGCGGCGAAGGGCGTGTAGCCGGTCGCCCCATTGCGCGAGCGCTCGACGAAATCGGCCGGGGCCGGCGGCGGACGCCGCATCTCCATTCCCTCGAAGAATTTGCCGACCGACTCGCCCGCGGTCTCGGACCCCGCTTCCTGCGCGCGCGCGCCGCCCGCGGCGACGGCGAACAGGGCGAGGCAGATCGCGAGGCGGCAAATCATCGGCTTCTCCAGAGGCTGGCCTCCGTCATAGTGCGACAATGCGGCTTTGATAAGGGGGCGCCGAATTAGGGGCTCCCGCCCTTCCGCGACGCATCGCCGCGCTTAAGTATTGGAGGAAGCGCTTTTCTCCGCGAGAGACGGTTTCCGAACCTTTGCGGGATATGCTCTAAGGAAGAGACGAGGCCGGCGGCGCGAAGCCGCCGAGGACAGGACAGCCCATGACCGCACAAAGACGTTCGCCAGCCGGAGCCAAACGGCGGCCGCCGCTTCACGCCGCGGCCGAGCCCGAGGCCGAGCCCCGGGTCGAGCCCCGAGCCGCGCCAGCGGCGCCGAAGGGGCGCGCCGCGGCAGGCGAGCGAACGTCGACGCTCACGCTGGAGGGCCGCGCGCCCAAAGGCGGTGGCGCGGTGAAAAAGCCGGTGGCGGCGGCTCCGGCGAAACCGGCGGCGAAAGCAAAACCGAAGAAGCCCGCCCCGGCCGTAGCCGCGCCGGCGCCCCGCCCCGCTGTCGCAAAGGATGCAGAGGCCGATCGTCACGCCGCGCTCGAGGCCGCGGCCGCGCTGCTGGCCGGCGCGGTGGAGGAATTGTCCGAGGAGCAGCGTCGCCTGCTCGTCGACCGGCTGGCGCGCCGGGCGCCGGAGCCGGAGCCCCAGCCCGCGCCGGCCGCCGCGCGGCAAAAGCCGCCGGCTCTGACCACGGCCGCGCCCAACGCTCATGATTTCGAGATTTTCGCGGAGAATCTGGCGCGGCTCGTCGATCAGGGCCGCAAGGCGCTCGCCGCCGCCATAGGCGGAATGGAGCCCGGCGACACGCGCAGCGAGCTGGCCAGCAATGTCGCCGACGCCGTCAAGACGCTGGGCGTCGTCGCCGAGCGCTGGATGGCCAAGCCGGATCAGGCCTACGCCGCCCAGGCGACGCTCGTCGCCGGCCTCACCGATATTTGGAGCCAGACGCTGCGCCGCTTCTCCGGCGAGGACACGCCGCCGATCGTGCCGCCGGACCCCAATGACAAGCGCTTCGCGGCGCCGGAGTGGAACGACAATCCCTTCTTCGACTGGCTGCGCCAATCCTATGCGCTGACGACGCGCTGGGCCGGCGACGCAGTGGAGCGCACAGAAGGGCTCGACCCGCAGGTGAAGGCCAAGGCGGCCTTCTATACGCGGCTCGTCGCCAGCGCGCTGTCGCCCTCCAATTTCGTCGCGACAAATCCCGAGCTACTGCGCGCCACTCTCGACGCGCGCGGCGAGAATCTCGTGCGCGGCATGAAGATGCTGACCGAGGATCTCTCCGCCGGCCACGGCATGCTGAAGCTGCGTCAGAGCGACGAGAGCAAGTTCGAGCTCGGCGTCGATATGGCGACGACACCCGGCAAGGTCGTCTATCGCACGCCGGTGATGGAGCTCATCCAATACGCGCCGTCGACAGAGACAGTCTATGAGCGCCCGCTGCTGATCGTGCCGCCCTGGATCAACAAATTCTATGTGCTCGATCTCAATCGCGAGAAGAGCTTCGTGCGTTGGGCGACGGCGCAGGGCCTCACCGTCTTCGTCATCTCCTGGGTCAATCCCGACGAGAGCCAGGCGGAGAAGGGCTTCGACGCCTATATGAAGGAAGGCGTGCTCGCCGCGCTGGACGCGGTGCAGCAGGCGACGGGCGCGAAACATGTGGCGGCGGCCGGCTATTGCGTCGGCGGCACAATGCTCGCCGCCACGCTCGCCTATATGGCCGAAAAGGGCGACGATCGCATCGACAGCGTGACCTTTTTGGCGACGCAGGTGGATTTCACCGACGCCGGCGACATGCAGGTCTTCATCGACGAGGCGCGCCTCGCCGCGCTCGACGAGGCCATGTCGCGCACCGGCTATCTCGAAGGCGTCAAAATGGCGACGACCTTCAATCTTCTGCGTCCGAATGAATTGTTCTGGACCTATTTCGTCAACAATTACATGAAGGGCGTCGAGCCGGCGGCTTTCGATCTCCTCACCTGGAACTCCGATTGCACGCGCATCCCGCGCGCGAACCATCTCTTCTATCTGCGCTATTGCTACATAGAGAATGCGCTGTCGCAGGGCCGCATGGTCATAGACGGCGTCACGCTCAATCTGCGCAAGGTGAAGATTCCGATCTATGAGCTCGCCGCCAAGGAAGACCACATCGCGCCGGCGCGCTCCGTCTTCACCGGCGCGAAATATTTCGGCGGCGAGGTGCGCTATGTGCTCGCCGGCGCCGGCCATATAGCGGGCGTGGTCAATCCGCCGGCCAAGAACAAATATCAATATTGGACCGGCGGCCCGCCCGTGGGCCTCTATGAGGATTGGGCGAAGACCGCCCATGAGAACAAGGGCTCCTGGTGGGGCGACTGGCTGGCCTGGATCACCGCGCAAGCGCCGCAGCGCGTGCCGGCGCGCATCCCCGGCGACGGGAAGCTGAAGCCGCTCTGCGACGCGCCGGGGGAGTATGTGCGGGTGCGGGGGTGAGGGAGTCGCCCTGCTCTCCCATCGGGTTTCGACCTGCCCGGCTTTGACGACTCTTCCCCCCGCGGCCGGGCGGGGTCGCCCTTGCCCGAATTCAGATACACGACTTAGGCTTCCGCCAAATCCTTTCGGTCGAAGTTCGGCATAGACACCGTCTATCGCCGTCCATAGTCGCCCGCGCTCGTGGTCGCTGCAGGATGCGACTGCAAATAATCGCCGATCCCTCTTCCTATTTTCTGTGCGGTCGCATCGCTCAATCCGGCCTTTTCGAGAACGAACGGCGCGGTCGATCGCGCGGATGCTCCCGTTCGCAATTGCTCCCCTGGGTGATCTTGCTTCCAGATCTCGACGCCATCCGCGACCCCCTGGTGGCCCCAGCGGCGAACGCCTTTATTAGCGTTCAGAACGGGATGATTCTTGTCGGTTCGCAATTTTTGCCGGACGATGTTCGGAACTGCGCGCTTGAGATAGTAATAGGCGGTGACGGCGACATGCGCTGCGTTATCGCCAGAACTCGCCGTCACAAATTTGATATAGCTGTACCATTCCGCCGCCGCGAGATCGTAGTCTCCATCATACAGCGGCTTTCGACGCTGCTCCATCAATAATTGCCAAATCGCATAGCGCTTTACTTCTGGAATCAAAGCTCCATTTTGATCTCCCGCCAACAGGTCTGCTCGATTCTTGTCGACCCAGCCGTAAGAGCGATGCTCGGCCCAAACAATGAACTGGCGCACTCGATCGTCGTCGACGCTCGTCTCTGACATTTGCTCACTCCCAATTAATTTTTTCCTATATATTCAATAGCTTATGGCATTTCTTACTTTTCTGTTCGGCCGCTCGTTCGCCCGTTCCCCTCCCCCGCGACCTTCCTCCCCCTACCCAAAACCGCGCGGCTCCAATATAGCTGCGCGCAGCCAACCGACCGCTCGAGGGATTCCCCGCCATGTCGCACGATTCCACACCGCACTTCCACAATCAGCCGGGCGTCGCCAAGATCACGGTCGGCTCCAAGGAATTCATGTGCATCGGCGCGCTGCCGCCCTTCGACCATCCGCATGTCTTCATCGACATGGGCGCGGCGGACGAGGCGGTCTGTCCCTATTGCTCGACGCATTATGTGTTCGACGCCGCCCTCGGCCATGGCGCGGCCGATCCGGCCGAATGCGTCTATCATTCCGAGACCGTCCTCGACCCGACCGCCTGACGCCGCGCGAATGGGCGCTCCCTTCATCGTCGTCGGCGCCGGCATAGGCGGGCTCGCCGCGGCGATCGCCCTGGCGCGCGCCGGCAAAAGGACGCTCGTCCTCGAGCAGGCCGAGCGCATAGAGGAAGTGGGCGCCGGCCTGCAAATCTCGCCCAACGCCGGGCGAATTCTGCAGGGTTTCGGCATGCGGCCGGCGCTGGACGCCGTCGCCCTCGAGCCGCGCGCCCTCAATATTCGCCGCGCCGCCGACGGCGCCGTGCTGGCGCGCCTGCCGCTCGCCGAGGCGCGCGACCGCTGGGGCGCGCCCTTTCGCGTGTTCCATCGCGCCGATCTGCAGAAGGCGCTGCTCGACGAGGCGCAGCGCCTCGGCGTCGAGACGCGCATCGCCGCGCGCTGCGCGGGCTTCACGCAGGATGCGGATTGCGTGCGGCCGGCGATCGGCGAGGCGACGCTGGAGGCGGCGGCGCTGATCGGCGCCGATGGGCTGCGCTCGACGATTCGCGATGCGCTCGACCTCCTCGCAGACGACGCGCCCCGTTCGGCGCGGCTCACCGCCTGGCGGACGCTGATGCCGATCGATTCGGCGCCCGCCGCCCTGCGCGAGCGCGAGACTCACATTTGGCTCGGGCCGGGCGGACATGTCGTCCATTATCCGCTGCGTGACGCGAGCATCGTCAGCGCCGTCGCCATTGTCGAGGATCGCGCCGATCGCGGCCCCATCGCCGAGACGCGCTCCGGCGAGGAACTGGTCCAGGCGATGGGCTTTTCGCGCTGGAGCCGCGATCTGCGCGCGCTGCTCGAGGCCGGCGACGCTTGGCGACGCTGGCCGCTCTACGCCCGGCCGGAGCTCACGCGCTGGGGCCGCGGCCGCGTGGCGCTGCTCGGCGACGCCGCGCATCCCATGGTGCCCTTCCTCGCCCAGGGCGCGGCGCAGGCGATAGAGGACGCCGCAGCGCTCGGCCACGCCTTCACCGATGCGCGCGCGGAAGCAGGGACGGCGCTCGCGGCCTATCAAGCGGCGCGAATCGAGCGGGCGACCCGCGTTCAGCGCGCCTCACGCGAGCAAGGCGCCAATTGCCATTTCTCCGGGCCGATGGCGCTGGTGCGCGACGCCGCCGTGCGGCTGATGGGCGGCGAGGGCGTGCTGTCCCGCAACGCCTGGATCTATCGCTGATCTCGTGAGCCGGCGACGGTCCTCTCTATGCGCGGATCGGGCGCGAACCACATGATCGCCACGCCCACATAAATGGCGAGCGCCAGCAGCGGCGAGACGAAATATCCCCCTGCGATGGCGCAAAAATACAGCGCGATCGACGCTCTGCCCTTCACTTCGCGGCCGAGCGCGCCGGCGAGCGGCGAGGCCGGGCCGTCCGCCCGCAATATCGCCAATGTCAGCAGATAATAAGCGATCGCCGGCAGCAGCAGCGTGAGCCCGTAGAGAATGGTGGGCGCGCGGGCGAAATCATTGTCGGCCATCCAAGCGGTGGCGAAGGGGATGAGCGACAGCCAGAACAGCAGATGCATGTTGGCCCACAGCACGCGGCCATCCACCCGCGAGACGGCGTAGAGCAGATGATGGTGATTGTTCCAATAGATGGCGACATAGACGAAGCTGAGCGCATAGCTGGCGAAAGTCGGAGCCAGCGGAATGAGCGCCGACCAATCCGCGCTATGCGGCGCCTTCAGCTCCAGGACCATTATGGTGACGATGATCGCGACGACGCCGTCGCTGAAAGCGGCCAGCCTGTCCTTTTCCATCGCTCCGCTCCGATCGCGCCCGGTGGATGCATAGCGGCGAAAAAGAGGCCGCGTCTCCACGGACTTGGCAGCTTCGGCCGGCGGCTGATAATGATGACGAATTGGTTACGCTGCAAGGAGGGTTCCGCCATGCCTCGCGCCCGCGCCGCGATGATCGGCCTTCTCGCCTGTGTCGGCCTTGCCGGCGCAGCCCCTTTTGCGCATGCCGACGAGCCGCGCGCGCAAGACGTCCGCACGCAAGACGTCCGCGCGCAAGACCTGCGCACCGGGGACTTGCGCACTGGAGATCTGCGCGCGCAGGAGCCCCCCGCCCCCATATTCGCCGCGGCGGATCAAGGTTGGATCGTGACGGTGGGCGTCATGGGCGCGCTGACGCCGAGCTTTCCGGGCTCTGGCACGCTGCGTCCTTATCCGTTTCCCTCGATCAGCTTCCGACGCATCGGCGAGCCGGAGCTGTTCTCGACGCCCGACGATGGATTCGGCTTCGCCATTCTCGACTACAACGGCTTTCGCGCCGGTCCTGTGGCGAATTTCGTGTTCAAGCGCGGACAGCGCGACGGGCTCACCGGCGTGCACACTGTCGAGCTCACTCATGAGATCGGCGGCTTCGCCGAATATCAGGGCGAGCATTTCCGCACGCGCGCCGAGCTGCGGCAGGGCATAGACGGGCACAAGGGCTTCGTCGCCTCGCTGGGGGCCGACGTCTATGGCGGCGACGGCCGCGCGACGCTCTCCTTCGGACCGCGCCTCAGCCTCGGCGACAATCGATACGCCAACGCCTATTTCTCGGTGACGCCGTTCGAATCTCTGGCCAATGGCCGCATCGAGCCCTATGAGGCCAATGGCGGCTTCACCGCCGCGGGCGGGCTCGCCACCTTCCGCTATGATTTCACCAAGGACACCAACGCCACCATTTACGGCGGCCTGCAGCGGCTGACCGGCAGCGTCGGCGCGAGCCCGATTCCGAACGAGATCGGCTCCCGCAATCAATTCACCGCCGGCCTCTCCATCGCCCGATCCTTCGAGCTGCGCGGCTTTTCTTGGTGAAGCGCCGCTCGCGCTCTCCTTGACTCTGACAATGATGAGTGCAACTCTCATTCACCATGGCCGATAGATTACGCTCGACCTTTTTCCGGCGACTGGCGCTGGGGCTCTATACGCTGACGATCATCGTCGGCGCGCTGGGCTTCGCGTCGCATCGCGGCCATGGGGGAGCGGGCGTCAGCGTCTTCGAGGATCGCGCCGCTTTCTGCCAGGATTTCCAAAAGTCCCATGGCGCGCCCAAGACGCCCTTCGTCGTCTGCTGCGACGCCTGCGTCGCCAGCGCGGCGCCGACCTTGCCGGCGACCATCACGCATATCGTTTATCGTTTCGAGATTTCCACGCGTTTCGATTTCGCCTCTCGCCTCGGTCGGGACCTCGATGAGAGCCCGGACAATCTCCGCTCGCGAGCGCCGCCTGCCTTCGTCTGATGTCGATGCGGCCCTCCCGGACGCTCTGCGTCCGGCTTGTCTCCTAAGCTTCGTTCCTCGTTTCTCTCGCGTCTGAGCGCGGGCGTCACGTAGGCCACAGGAACAAGAAACACGAATTGTCGCGCTCTTCTCCCGGGAGCGGCGACAATTCGAGCGGACTTCCGCGAGCGCTCGCCGTCTCAGATGGCGGACCCCGCAATTGCGTCGCCCATGTCTCGTCCTCGACGCGCCTTTCCCCGAGGCGCGGAATCTCCCCCCGATGCGAGGCGGGACATGCGACGGAAAAGCGGTTCAGGGCCGGCGAGGCTCGCGGAATCTGTCGACCGACTCGAAAAAGGCGGAGATCGGACCTCCCTCCGACGAGCTGCGCCTTTCGAGCGAGCGCCGAGCGGACCAAACGCGGTCCATGCCGCCTCGCTTCTCTTGTCGGCCGCCACTGCGCGGCGCTCCCTTCTCCCCCGGAGGGAGCGCCGCCCTTGGGCGAACCATCCCCCAACGTCTCCCTAAATCTCGCTGGCCGCGACCACCTCCTGCTCGATCGCGCCGAAGATCGAGTGACCCGCGGCGTCGCGCATCTCTATGCGGATGCGGTCGCCCGGCAGCAGAAATCGCGTGCGCGCCGCGCCGCCGAGGAGACTCTCGACGACGCGCTGCTCGGCGAGGCAGGAATAGCCCACCCCTCCATCGGCGATCGGCAGGCCCGGCCCGCCGTCGGCGGCGCGATTCGACACAGTGCCGGAGCCGATGATGGCGCCGGCGCCGAGCGCGCGCGTGCGCGCCGCATGGGCGATGAGGCAGCCGAAATCGAAGGTCATGTCGACGCCGGCGTCGGGCCGGCCGAGCGGCGCGCCATTGACGAAGGACAGCAGCGGCGCGGAGAGCCGCCCGCCGTCCCATGACGCGCCGAGCTCGTCCGGCGTCACGGCGACAGGAGAAAAGGCCGAGGCGGGCTTGGATTGGAAAAAGCCGAAGCCCTTGGCCAGCTCGCCGGCGGTGAGGCCGCGCAAGGTCACGTCATTGGCCAGCATGACGAGCGCGATATGGGCGCGCGCCGACCGGGCGTCCACGCCGAGCGGAACATCGTCGGCGACGACGGCGACCTCCGCCTCGAGATCGAGGCCGAATTTCTCCTCGAGAAAAGCGATGGGATCGCGCGGGCCGAGAAACCCGTCCGAGCCGCCCTGATAGATCAGCGGATCGCTCCAAAAGGAGGGCGGCATCTCCACGCCGCGCGCCTTGCGCACCAGAGCGACGTGATTCACATAGGCCGAGCCGTCGGCCCATTGATAGGCGCGCGGCAGCGGCGACGCGCACTCATGCTCGCGAAAGCGAAAGGACGGGAGCAGCCCCGCCTCCAGCCGCTCGGCGATCTCGGCGAGCCGCGGCGCGGCGCGCGGCCAATCGTCGAGCGCCGCCTGCAGAGTGGGCGCGACCGCCGCCGCCTGCGTGGCGCGCGTCAAATCCCGCGAGACGACGACGAGCCTGCCGTCGCGTCCGGCTTTCAAAGAAGCGAGCTTCATCGCTTGTCCTCACGGCGTCCCGTCGAAGCGGCGCGCGAGCCCCGCCCAGCAATCGGCATAGTCGTTCTGATATGTCTCGAGCCGCGCGGCGTAGCGCGTCACATGCTGCGGCAGCCGCGTCTCCAGCATGAAGGCGAGCGTCCCCTCGAGCTTTTGCGGGGCCAGCGCCTCCGCGCTCGCCTGCGCGAAGCTCTGCGCATCCGGCCCATGCGGCAGCATGCTGTTGTGCAGCGAGACGCCGCCGGGCGCGAACCCCTCCGCCTTGGCGTCGTAGCGCCCATAGATCAGCCCCATGAATTCGCTCATCACATTCATATGGAACCAGGGCGGACGAAACGTATGCTCGGCGACGAGCCAGCGCTCGGGGAAGATCAGAAAATCGATATTGGCCGTCCCTTCGCGCTCCGAGGGCGCCGTCAGCACGCAGAAGATCGACGGATCGGGATGGTCGAAGAGCAGAGCGCCGACCGGCGCGAAGCGCCGAAGATCATATTTGTAGGGCGCGTAATCGCCATGCCAGGCGACGACGTCGAGCGGCGAATGATCGAGCCCGCAGATGAAAAATTTGCCGCCCCATTTCACCGTGAGCCGGCACGGCCGCTCGACGTCCTCGAAAGCCGCGACGGGCGTCTCGAAATCGCGGGCGTTGGCGAGGCAATTGGCGCCGATCGGCCCGCGATTCGGCAGAGTGAAAGGCGCGCCGTAATTTTCGCAGAGATACCCGCGCGCCGGCCCGGCGATCGGCTCCGCCTTGAATTTCACGCCGCGCGGAACGACGCCGATCTTGCCGGGCGCGATCTCCATCGCGCCGAATTCGGTGACGAGGCGCAGCGCGCCCTCTTGCGGCAGCAGCAGCAATTCGCCGTCGGCGTCGTAGAAATAATCATCGGTCATCGAGCACGTGACGAAATAGAGCCCCGCCGCCATGCCGCTCTGCGCATCGACGTCGCCGGCCGTCGTCATCATGCGCACGCCGGCGAGAAAAGTGACCGCGCCATCGGGCATGGGCGGCGGCCCCCAACGATAGCGGCCGAGCGGCAGATCATGCTCCTCGCGCGAAGGCGCGCTCGTCCAAAAGGGAAGCTCGAGCCGCTCGAAACGCCCGAAATGCCGCACCGACGGGCGAATGCGATAGAGCCAGCTGCGCGTGTTGGCTCCGCGCGGCGCGGTGAAGGGCGAGCCCGACAATTGCTCCGCATAGAGCTTATAGGGGCAATGCTGCGGCGAGTTCTGCCCGATCGGCAGAGCGCCCGGCAGCGCCTCGCTGGCGAACTCATTGCCGAAGCCGGACATGTAGCGGAGAGTCATGGCTCAATCTCCGAATAGCGGTGCGCGCTCCACCCTCCCCTTCAGGAGGAAGGTCGGACCGCAAAGCGGTCCGGGGTGGGGTCGCTTCCCGAGATGCGGGCGTCACCCCCTCCCGCCCGCCTTCGGCGGTCGACCTCCCCCCTTGAGGGGGAGGTGGGTTCCGCGCAGCGTCGAAACCCCTCACCCTCCCGCGCGCAGCACGCCGCGCTTCACCTGATCGTCCTCGATCGACTGGAACAGAGCGCGGAAATTACCTTCGCCGAATCCCTCGTCGCCCTTGCGCTCGATGAACTCGAAGAAGATCGGCCCGATCACCGTCTTCGAGAAAATCTGCAACAGCAGCTTGCGTCCCTCGCCGTCGATGAGAATGCCCAGCTCGCGCAAGCGCTCCAGCCGCTCGCCATGGCCGGGAAGCCGCTCCTCGACACGCGCGTAATAAGAATCCGGCGGCGCCGGCATGAATTGCAGCCCGCGCGCCCGCAGCGCCGTCACCGTGCGATAAATGTCGTCGCAGGCGCAGGCGACATGCTGAATGCCTTCTCCCCGATAAGCGACGAGATATTCCTCGATCTGACTCTTGTCGTCGACGCTCTCGTTGATCGGAATTCGTATCTTCCCGCAGGGGCTGGTCATGGCGCGCGAATGCAGGCCGGTGAGCTTGCCCTCTATGTCGAAATAGCGAATCTGCCGAAAGGAGAAGAAGCGCTCGTACCAACCGGCCCATTCGTCCATATGGCCGCGAAAGACATTATGGGTGAGGTGATCGATGACGGTGAGGCCAACGCCTTCGGGATGCGGATCGCGCGCGCCGGTCCAGCGAAAATCGACGTCGAAGATCGAGCCACGCTCGCCATAGCGATCGACGAGATAGATCAATGCGCCGCCGACGCCGACGAGCGCCGGAATCTTCAATTCCATCGGCCCGATCTTCGTCTCCGCCGCGCTCGCGCCCAAGGCGAGCGCGCGCTCATAGGCGAGGCGCGCATCCGCCACGCGAAAGCCCATGGCGCAGGCGCAAGGCCCATGCGTGCGGGCGAAATCCGCGGCGAAGCTGTCCGGCTCGGCGTTGAGCACATAATTCACATCGCCCTGGCGATAGAGCGTCACATCTTTGGAGCGATGGCGCGCGACGGCGACGAAGCCCATCTGCTCGAGCAGAGCCGCGAGCTTCGCCGGCTCGGGATGGGCGAACTCGACGAATTCGAAACCATCCGTCCCCATCGGATTTTCCGGCGAAGGCGACATTGCGGCCTCCTTGCGAATGGCGCACTCCTTCAACATATTGCGCGCGACCTGCGATTCCAGAGCGGACGGCGGAGACGACGGCGATGAAGCTCTATGATTATTTCCGCTCCTCGGCCGCCTATCGCGTGCGCATCGCGATCGAGCTGAAGGGCTTGAATCTCGAGCGAATCCCCGTGCATCTCGCGCGCGGCGAGCAGCGCCGCGCCGATTATCTCGCGAAGAATCCGCAAGGCCTCGCGCCGGCGCTCGAGCTGGACGATGGGACGATCCTCACCCAATCATTGGCGATCATCGATTATCTCGACGCGCTCGCGCCGCAGCCGCTGCTGACGCCGAAAGATCCGCTGCTCGCGGCCAAGGTCCGCGGAGTCGCGCTGGCCATCGCCTGCGACATTCATCCGCTGAACAATCGCCGTGTGCTGGACTATTTGCGCGAGCGGCTGGGGCAGGACGACTCCGGCGTCGACGCCTGGGTCCATCATTGGGCTCTGCAGGGCGGGCTCGAGGCGGTGGAGCGGCTCGTCGAGCCCGGCCCCTTCTGCTTCGGCGCGCAGCCGACGCTCGCCGACGTTTGCCTCGTGCCGCAGCTCTTCGCGGCGCGGCGCTTCTCGACGCCGCTCGAGACGCTGCCGAAGCTTCTCGCCGTGGAGGCGCATTGCCTCGCCCATCCCGCCTTCGCCGCGGCCGAGCCGTCGCGTCAGGCGGATGCGGAACCCTGACAATCGCCGCGCCCTCTGTCGCAGATGCGACAAGACGAAATCCGAGGCAGAAAGAAAGAAATTCTTTCTCTTCATCGATATGAGACGGAGCCATTCTCCGTCTCGACGCGATGTCGGCAGCTCATGTCGCAGCCGTCATGAAAAAGAGAAGGTTTCAGCATAGTACAAATGCCGACAAAATTCGCATTGAAGGCCGTTTCTCCTTCGGTATGATTTCTGCACACGATCGCGCAGCCGCCGCAAATCTCGACAGCGACGACTCGAAGTGGGTTCGAACATCGAGCGAGGAGTACCGCATATGCCGCTCCAAATTGGCGAAGCAGCGCCGGATTTCGAAGCCGACACGACCGAGGGACGCATCAAGTTCCATGATTGGATCGGCGATTCTTATGTCGTCCTGTTCTCGCATCCCAAGGACTTCACCCCCGTCTGCACGACAGAGCTCGGCTATCTCGCCAAGGTGAAAGCCGAATTCGACAAGCGCGGAACCAAGGTCATCGGGCTCAGCGTCGACAAGGTCGACAATCACGCCGCCTGGGCCAAGGACATAGAAGAAACCCAAGGCGCGGCGCCGAATTATCCGGTCATCGGCGACGCCGATCTCAATGTCTCCAAGCTCTATGGCATGTTGCCGGCGGCCGCCTCCGGCGATTCCGCGACGCGCACGCCGGCCGACAATCTGACCGTGCGCAATGTGTTCATCATCGGGCCGGACAAGAAGATCAAGCTCGTCATCGCCTATCCCATGACGACGGGCCGCAATTTCGACGAGGTGATCCGCGTGCTGGATTCAATCCAGCTGACCGCCAAGCATCGCGTCGCGACGCCGGTGAATTGGAAGCAGGGCGACGACGTCATCATCGCCGGCTCGGTCTCCGACGATGAGGCGAAGACGATCTATCCCGAGGGCTGGAAGGCGCCCAAGCCCTATCTCCGCATCGTGCCGCAGCCGAAGTAGCGCGCCTCGTTCAATTTTCCCCGAGACGAGAGAGCCCGGCGAGCCGCCGGGCTTTTTTCGTTTCCGCGTCCTTTCATTTTCGGCACGAGCGTGGCTTTTGGCCCCCGGCTCTGCGATGATCGACGACGAGTCGGCCGGCCCTGTCACGCCCGCGCCGGCGCTCCATATGGCTCATGGGCGGGGATGCGCCATCGTCGCGGCGCCGTTCCGCTTTTCGCCTTTTTCGTCTTCGACAAAGAGCGTCGGAATCGATCGGAAAGACCATCATGTCGCTTCGTCTACGTCTCGTCCTCGGCGTCGCCGCCCTGCTGGCCAATGCGAGCGCGGCGACCGCGCAATATTATTTCTGGCCGGAGTCGACGCAAAATGGCGCGACAGCCGATCCCGACTACGAGGCGCAGCCGCGCCGCCAGCGCGCGCGCGCCAATTGGCCGTTCGACGAGGAGCGCCGCGACGCCCCGCGAGCGCGCGCCAGGGAAAATCGCGAGCGTGACGATCGCGATCGGGAGCGCCTCGCCGCCCTGCCGCCCGACGCCGATCCGAATTATTCGACGCCGATCGACTATGACGACGATGTCGACATGCGGCAGACGCGGCGGCGCTTCATCGGCGACCCCACCGCCGAGGAGCCCGGCACGCTGACGATCGACACGCGCGCGCGGCGTCTCTATCTCTCGCTCGAGGACGGCAAGGCGGTGGAATATGCGATCGGCGTCGGCCGCACGGGCTTCGCCTGGAAGGGCGAAGCGAAGATCGGCCGCAAGGCCTTCTGGCCGGGCTGGACGCCACCGCCGGAAATGCTGGAGCGCCGCCCCGATCTGCCCGAGCATATGGACGGGGGCTTGAGAAATCCGCTCGGCGCGCGGGCGCTGTATCTGTTCCAGGGGCAGAAGGACACTTTGTTCCGCATTCACGGAACCAATGAGCCGGAGAGCATAGGACGCGCGGTCTCTTCCGGCTGCATCCGCATGCTCAATGCGGATGTGATCGATCTCTACAAGCGCGTCGCCAAAGGCGCCCGCGTCGTAGTGCGGTGATCACGCCGCCCGCGGGCGGGCCTCGGCCTGCAGCAGATCGCCGATGAGAGCGGCGATCGTCGCCATGGTCGCCATGCTGCGGCGCTGCAGCATGGACTTCGGAAACTCCACGCCGAGCTTCGCCTCGAGCCACAGCATCACCTGAATGGCGCAGAAGGGCGAGAGCCCGGCGGCGTAGAGATCGGCCTCGGCGGAAAGGCTCGCCGCGGCGACCGGCAGACCGCCCTTGGCCTCCATGGCGCGGCGGATGATCTCGATCGACGTTTCGCTGCTGATGATTTCGGTCTTCATGGCCCCGTCCCCTCGCTTCGCGCTCTCGTCTCATCGAGCGTGAGAGGAGCATAGGAGGCGCCACCCGGCGCGGCTGTGCGCCTTCGCACGAGCCTCGCCGGCGCGGCGGCGCGGATTGCCGGGGCGGCGGCGCGGCCTATATGCCGGCTGCTCGAGGCGCCGCAGCGGCGCGACCTTTGCCCAGGATGAGAGCCGATGGCGACGCGGCCGATGGCGCGAACGGATTTCGCTTCGCCGCCCCATGGCGAGCCTCCCCTCGAAACATTTCGCGCCCGGCTCGCGGCGACGCGCGCGCGCACTCTGGCGCTCGCCGCGCCGCTCGGCCCCGAGGATATGGCGGCGCAGGCGATAGAGGAGGCGAGCCCCACGAAATGGCATCTCGCCCATACGAGCTGGTTCTTCGAGAACTTCGTGCTGACGCGCTTTCTGCCCGGCTATCGTCTCTTCGATCCCGCCTTCGCCTATTGCTTCAACTCCTATTACGAGGGCGCCGGCTCCCGGCAGCCGCGGCCGCAGCGCGGCCTGCTGAGCCAGCCCACGCTCGAGCGCGTCATGGCCTATCGCCGCCATGTCGAGGCGGCGCTGGAGCGGCTCTTCGACCTCGGCCTCGCGCCGCAGAGCGAGGCGGCGCGGCTGCTGGAGCTCGGCCTGCAGCATGAGCAGCAGCATCAGGAGCTGATCCTCAGCGACATTCTCGCGCTCTTCGCCGCCAATCCGCTGCGGCCGGCCTATCGCGCGGCGCCGCCGCGCGCCCTTTGCGGCCTGCCGGAGCCGCTGCGCTGGATCGGCTACGCGGGCGGAATCGTGCGCATCGGAAGCGACGCGGACGATGAGCATTTCGCCTTCGATCGAGGTTTCGCCTTCGACAATGAGACGCCGCGCCATGATGCGCTGATCCATCCTTTCGAGATCGCCGATCGGCCCGTGACCAACGCCGAATGGCTGGAGTTCATCGAGGATGGCGGCTATGGCGATCCCGCCTTCTGGCTCTTCGACGGCTGGGAGACGATCCAGCGCGAAGGCTGGGAGGCGCCGGCCTATTGGGAGCGGCGCGGCGACCTCTGGCTCGCCATGACGCTCGAAGGCTTGCGGCCGCTGGAGCCCGCCGCTCCGGTCGTCCATGTGAGCTTCTACGAGGCCGACGCCTTCGCCCGCTGGGCCGGCGCGCGCCTGCCCAGCGAATTCGAATGGGAGACGGTGGCGCAGCAGGAGCCGATCGCCGGCAATCTGCTCGAGAACGACGCGCTGCGCCCGCTGCCGCCGTCGGAGAATTTTCAAGGCCATGCGCGCCAGCTGTTCGGCGATGTGTGGGAATGGACGGGCGGCGCCTATCTCCCCTACCCCGGCTATCGTCGGCCGGCCGGCGCCATAGGCGAATACAACGCCAAATTCATGTGCGACCAGCATGTGCTGCGCGGCGGCGGCTGCGCGACGCCGCAGAGCCATATTCGCGCCAGCTATCGCAACTTCCTCCATGCGCGCCAGCGCTGGCTGTTCGCCGGCCTGCGCCTCGCCAGGGATGTGGGCCGATGACCAATGATATCGATCGCGCGACGCCTTCGGAGCCGAAGGGCCACGGCTTCGCGGCGGATGTGCTCGACGGGCTCTCGCGCGCAGAGAAGCGCCTCTCCTGTCTCTATTTCTACGATGCGGCGGGCAGCGAGCTGTTCGACGAGATCACGCGGCTGCCGGATTATTATCCGACGCGCGTGGAGACGGACATTCTCGCCGCGCATGGCGAGGAGATGCTCGGCGGCGCCGATGCGGACTCGGCGCTGGTCGAGTTCGGCTCCGGCTCCAGCCGCAAGACCGAACTATTGCTCGAGCGCGCGCCGCGCCTCGCGCTCTATGCGCCGATCGACGTCTGCGCCAGCGCGCTGGAGAAAGCGCGCGCGCGTCTTTCTGCGCGCTTTCCGCATTTGCGCGTCTGCCCCATCGTCGCCGATTTCTCGCGGCCGGCGCCACTGCCCGCGGCGCTCGCCGATCGACGCCGCATCGGCTTCTTTCCCGGCTCGACGATCGGCAATTTCACGCCGGACGAAGCGCGCGCATTGCTGCTGGCCATGCGCGTATTGCTCGGGCCGGGCGGACGGCTCATCGTCGGCGTCGATTTGAAGAAAGACCCGTCGCGCCTCATCGCCGCCTATAATGACGCGCATGGCGTGACGGCGGCCTTCAATCTCAATCTCCTCGCGCGCATAAATCGCGAGCTCGGCGGCGGCTTCGATCTCTCCGGCTTTTGCCATCAGGCGATCTATGACGCGCGCGCCGGCCGCATAGAAATGCGCCTCGTCAGCCGCCGCCGCCAGACTGCGAAGATCGGCGGCCGCGACTTCGCCTTCTCGCGCGGCGAGACGATCCATACGGAAGACTGCTACAAATATGGCGTGGACGAGTTCCGCGTCACCGCGAGCGACGCCGGCTGGGCGCCCGGCCGCGTGTGGACAGATGCGGAGGCGCTGTTCAGCGTGCACGAGCTGCGAGCGCCGTAGGGAGAGATAGGCGCGGCCGCCCGGCTCTGCTAAGCTCCGAGCAGGAGATCCACCATGGCCGCCAAGCAGCAATTCAGCGTCACCTTGCCGCCCGACATGGCCGAGGTCGTGGAAGAGAAGCTGCGCCGCGGCGAATACGACTCGGCGAGCGAATTGATGAGCGAGGGCGTGCAGGCTCTGCTGGAGCGTGACGCTTCGCTCGAGACATGGCTGCGCGATGTCGTCGTCCCCGGCCATGCGGAATATCTCGCCGATCCCTCGAAGGCCGTTCCGGCCGAAGAATTGCTCGCACGGTTAAAGGCGCGGCGCGCAGCGGGGCGATAAGCCGTGCCGAAAGTCGTCTTCACGCCCGCGGCGGAGCGCGACGTCGATCGTCTGCACGCATGGATTTCTGATCGGGCAGGCGAAAGGATCGCCGACGCCTTCGTCCTGCGAATCGCGACATAGAGATGAAATTTGCCAGCGAGCAATGACGCAATGCGGTGGCGGCGCCCTTTCTCCAGGCGCGGCAGATCGCGCATGGCGCAATTCCGGCTCAGGGCTTAGATTTCGACGCAGAGAGGCGGCGTCCTACATTGCCCTGCGCGCGCCGTCACGATCATTTCATCAATTTCGCGTCGACATTAGCCCTCACCGCCACAGGAGCGACCGCGATGAACATCGTCTCCCCCGCCGTCGTCACGCCGCCGCTCGCAGATGCGACGCCGCGGGAGATCGACCATAGCGGCGACATCCCCTCCTTCGACACGCTGGATCGCGCGGCCCGCGCCTTTGCGGCGCGCTTCACGCAAGGCGTCTCTCCGCTGGCGCAAATGTCGGCCTGGCTCGATTGGGCGACGCATCTCTCCCGCGCGCCCGGCCGGCAAATCGAGCTCTCGCTCGCCGCGATGCAGGACGCCGCCCGATACGCCCAATTCGTCGCTCATGCGGCGCGCGGCGAGGCCGTCTCGGGGCCCTTCGCGCCCGCGCCTTTCGACAAGCGCTTCGATGATCCCGCCTGGGACGCGCCGCCTTTCGCCTTTTGGAAGCAGGGCTTTCTCGCGAGCGAGCATTGGTGGCGGCAGGCGACGCGCGAGGCGCGCGGCATGACGCCCAATGACGCCGCCCGCGTCGCCTTCATGGCGCAGCAATGGCTGGCGCTGTTCTCGCCCTCCAACGCCTTCTGGCTCAATCCCACGGTCATCGACCGCACGATGAAGGAGGGCGGCGCCAATCTCCTGCGCGGCGCGGAAAACTTCATCGAGGACTATACGCGCGCGCTTCTGAACAAGCCCAATGGCGGCAATGGCTTTCGCGTCGGAATCGATGTGGCGGCGACGCCGGGCGAGGTGATCTTCCGCAATGAGCTGATCGAGCTCATCCAATATGGCCCCACGACAGAGACCGTCCACGCCGAGCCGATATTGATCGTCCCGGCCTGGATCATGAAATATTACGTGCTCGATCTGCGGCCGCAGAATTCGCTGGCGCGCTATCTCGTCGCGCAGGGCTTTACCGTCTTCATGATTTCCTGGCGCAATCCGACGCCGGAAGATCGCGATCTCTCCTTCGACGATTACCGCGTCTCCGGCGTGCTCGCCGCGCTGAACGCGATCGACGCCGTGCTGCCCGGCCGCAAGGTCCATGGCTGCGGCTATTGCCTCGGCGGCACGCTGCTCTCCATCACGGCGGCGGCCATGGCGCGCGATCACGACGAGCGCCTCGCCAGCATCACTCTGCTCGCCGCGCAGACCGATTTCAGCGAGCCGGGCGAGCTGATGCTGTTCGTCGACGCCGCCCAGGTCGCTTTTCTCGAAGACATGATGTGGGACCAGGGCGTGCTCGACACGCGGCAAATGGCCGGCGCCTTCGCGGCGCTGCGCTCCAATGAGCTGGTCTGGGCCAAGGCGGTGCGCGAATATCTGCTCGGCGAGCGGCAGAAGCCCAATGATCTGATGGCCTGGAGCGCCGATCAGACGCGCATGCCCTATCGAATGCATTCGCAATATTTGCGCGGGCTGTTCCTGGAGAACCGCCTCACCGCCGGCCGCTACGCCGTGGACGGCGAGGTGGTGGCGCTGAAGGATATTTCCGCGCCGATGTTCGTCATCGGCACGGAGACCGACCATATCGCGCCCTGGCGCTCGGTGTACAAAGTCCATCTCTTCACCGACAATGAGCTGACCTTCGCGCTCACCTCCGGCGGCCATAACGCCGGCGTCGTCTCGGAGCCCGGCCATCGCGGCCGCGCCTTTCATGTCGGCCTGCGCCGGGCCGGGGACCATTATGTCTCGGCCGACAAATGGCTGGCCGCGGCGCGGCGGGAGGAAGGCTCCTGGTGGCCGCTCTGGGCGGAATGGCTCGCCGCCCGCGGCTCGGCGGAGCGCGTTTCGCCGCCGCCAATGGGAGCCGCGACGCGCGGCTTTCCGCCGCTCTGCGCCGCGCCCGGAAACTATGTCCACGAACATTGAGCGCTTGCCCCTCGACGCGAGACGAAATACTCATCAAATTGCGATGGTGGCTCTGGGCGGGGCGATACCGTGTCGAATTCTTTGTTGCGCATTGCTTATTTCGAGGGGCTCGACCCCGCCGAGGCGGAGCGGATCGCCCGCAAATGCGTTTGGCGGCGCGTGGACGAGCGCGAGCTGGTCGTCGATTACGACGACCGCTCGACCGACGTCTATTTCATCGTCGCCGGCGATCTGCGCGTGCTCATCCGCACGCCGGCGGGCAAGGAGGTCATTCTCTGCGACCTCCATCCCGGCCAGATTTTCGGGGAGATGGCGGCCATCGACGGGGCCGAGCGCTCCGCCAATGTCTCGGCTCTGACCAAATCCGAGCTGTGCATCATGCCGTCGAGCGTGTTCAAGACCGTGCTGTTCAGCCAGCCGGCCGTCTGCGAGAAAGTGCTGCGCCTGCTGACGAAGCGCATTCGCGATCTCAACTCGCGGCTGTTCGAGCGCTCCGTGCTCGATCTGCGCCACCGGCTCTATGCCGAGCTGCTGCGGCTGGCCCTGCCGCGCAAGGGCCATGAGGGCCAGTCGATCATCTCGCCGCCGCCGCTGCAACATGATCTCGCCGCGCGCATCGGCTGCCGGCGCGAGCAGGTCAATCGCGAGGTGCAGGCGATGATCCACGAGGGCCTCGCCGAGAAGATCCGCGGCGGGCTGGTGCTGCTGCGCCCCTCGACGCTGGAGCAGCGTCTGACCGCCTGCCTCGAGCAGGCCGGCTGAGCGCGTCTTTGTGCGCTCTCGCACATATACGCGGCCGCGCGCCGGCCTAATATGGCGATACGCGCTCGACAGGAGCGCCCAACCCGCCAGACGAGCCCGCAATGTCCTTCGCCCTCATCCCTCTTTCGCGTTGCGCCGAGCTCTGCGGGCTCGCTCCCCATGAGATGATCGCCGGCGCCGCGCCCTCGCCCTTTCATCAATCCCTCTATGAGAGCTATCTGATGCTCTGCGATCGCGGCGCGGATTTCGTGCGCGATCTCATTGTCTCCGACCTGCGCCGGGCGCTCGACATAGGCGCGACCCGCCTCGCCGCCGAATTGCTGCTGGTGCTGCGCCGCTTCCTCTCGGTTCCGCGCGGCGCGCCGCGCTTCCGGGCCGCGCCGCCGGACGGGATGGCGCTCGACGCCGCCCTCGGCGTCATCGACAGGCTGGCGACGATGCGTCCCGCCTCCGACTCGTCGCGCCTCTCGCGGTTCGGGGACCGTCGGCGACCGCCGAACTGTGTCTCCGCGCGCGCCGGCTCGGCTTGCGTCCCGAGGCGTTTCGAGTCAGCGTGACCCGCGCCTTCGGCGAACATCTCGCGCCCGCGACGGACGCACAAGGGAGGCGCGATTGAAGCGGTCGCGGCGACGCAGGCCCGCCTATTTTCTCGCGACGGCCGCCGCGGCGCTCGGCGTCGTCGCCCTCGGCCGGCTGCAGCCGCCCGCGCTGGACGATCTGCGCAATTTCGTCTTCGACTCCTATCAGCGCCTCGCCCCGCGCCCTTATGATCCGGGCCTTCCCGTGCGCGTGATCGCGGTGGACGAGGACAGCCTCTCCGTCTTCGGACAATGGCCCTGGCCGCGCACGCGCCTCGCCGCTCTGCTCGACAAGCTCGTCGAGGCGGGCGCGGCGGCCGTCGCTTTCGATATCGTATTCGCCGAGGCGGATCAGACCAGCCTCGATCATTATGCGCGACGCCTGCCGGAGGGGCCCGCCAAGACGCAGATCGCCGCCATCGCCGCGGGCGCCATTCCCAACGATCAAATCTTCGCGCAATCCATCGCCGCCGCGCCGACGGCGCTCGGCCTCACCCTCTCCGGCGCCGGGCAAAAGCGCGCGCCGCCGCAAAAGGCGGGCGTCGCCATGGCCGGCGACGATCCTTCCGCCTTTCTCGCCGCCTTCCCCGCCGCCATCGCGCCGATCGCGGAGCTGGCGGAGGCGGCGCGCGGCCTCGGCGCGACCAATTGGGCGCCCGATCGCGACGGCGTGGTGCGCCGCATTCCGCTGCTCGCGCTCGGCCCCGGCGGCGTCACGCCCTCCCTCGCCCTCGAGGCGCTGCGCGTCGCCCAGGGCGCCTCGACGATCATCATCCGCTCCTCCAACGCCAGCGGCGAGACCGCCTTCGGACGCCAGACCGGCGTCAATGCGGTCAAGGTGGGCGCCTTCGAGATCGCCGCCGGCGCCGCAGCGGATATTCGCCCGCGCTATGGCGCCGCGGCGCCGCAACGTCTCGTCTCGGCGGCGGCCCTCCTCGAGGATCGCGTCCCGCGCGAGGAGATAGACGGGCGCATCGTCTTCATCGGCACCACCGCCGTCGGGCTCGGCGATATTCGCGCGACGCCGCTGCAGCCGACCATTCCGGGCGTCGAGATTCATGCGCAAATTCTCGAATCGCTGCTCTCGGGCGCGCTGCTGTCGCGGCCCGACTGGGCCAATGGCCTCGAGCTCGTCGTCGCCGGCGCCGCCTTCCTCCTCATCGCCGCGCTGCTGCCGCTGGTCGCGCCATTGGTCTCGGCGCTCGCCACGACCGGCTTGATCGGCGCGCTCTTCGCCGCGTCCTTTTTCGCCTTCGACCGCGCCGGCCTGCTGATCGACGCCGCTTTCCCCAGCCTCTCGGCCGCGCTCGCCTATGGCGTCGGCGCCGTCGCGCTATGGCGCCAGGATCAAGCCGCGCGGCGCCATGTGCATATGGCTTTCGGCAAATTCATCGCGCCCGCCGTGGTCGAGCGCCTCGTCGAGCACCCCGAGCGGCTGGTGCTGGGCGGCGAGACGCGCGAGCTCACCGTATTGTTCTCCGATCTGCGCGATTTCTCGACCATCTCGGAGGGGCTGAGCGCGCAAGAGCTCACACATTTCATGAACGCCTATCTGACGCCGATGACCGACGCCATTCTCGATCGCGAGGGCACGGTCGACAAATATATCGGCGACGCCGTCATGGCGTTCTGGAATGCGCCGCTCGATGTCGCCGATCATCCGCGCAAGGCCGTTCACGCCGCGCTCGACATGCGCGCCGCGCTCGCGCGCTTCAACGGCGAGCGCGCCGCCGAGGCCGATCGCGAACGGCGCGACTATCGCAAGGCGGCGATGGGCATAGGCCTCAATCTGGGGCCTTGCAGCGTCGGCAACATGGGCTCGGCGCGCCGCTTCGACTATTCGATTCTCGGGGACGTGGTGAATCTCACATCGCGGCTGGAAGGACTGTGTAAATGGTTCCGCGTGGATATTCTCGCTTCCGGCGATTTGCGCGACGCCGCCGCTGACTTCGCCTGGCTCGATCTCGGCACGGCGCAAGTCGTCGGACGCTCGACGCCGACGCGCATCTATGCGCTCGTCGGAGACGAGAGCTTCGCGGCGAGCGCCGCTTTCGCCGCATGGCGTGACGAACATATGACGATGATGCGCTATCATGCCGAATGGGACTTCGCCCGCGCCCGCGTCGTAGCGGCGGATTTGAGGGCGTCGGCAGAGCCGCATTGGGGTGGTTGCTATATGGCCATGGAACAGCGATTTGCGGCTTTCGAGGCGGCTCCGCCGGCGAGGACGGGAGGCGCGCCCATTTGGAAGATGGACAGCAAATGACGGGCGCGACAGTGGAAAATGCAGACGAAGCGCGCAGGCTGCGCTATTGGCGGCGAATCGCGGAAGCGCATGAGCCGGGCGCCTATGAGGCGCTCGACCAAGCCTATCGCCAGCCGCATCGCGCCTATCACAGCTGGGCGCATATCGACGAGCTGCTCACAGGGCTCGAGCGTTTCGATTCGCTCGCCACGCGGCCCGATCTCATCGCCGCCGCCATCTTCTGGCACGACGCCGTGCATCAGGCGCGCGACCCGGATGGCAAGACGCGGCTCGACCGGCAGAATGTGCGCGACAGCGTCGCCGCCTTCCGCCGCCACACGATTCTCGCGGGAAGCGAGGCGCAGGCCGTCGAAGATCTGGTGATGGCGACGTCCGATCACGCCGGCGCGCGCGCGACGACAGAGCATTACGCGGGCTTCTCCGGCGATCTCGATCTCTTCGTCGATCTCGATCTCAGCCCGCTCGCCGCGCCTTGGGAAATCTTCGCCGCCAACACGCAGAAGATTCGCTCGGAATCCATCGGCGTCGAAGAAGCCGAATTCGCCGCCAATCAAGCGAAGATGCTGGAGGGGCTGGCGCAGGGCGACAGGCCGGTGTTTCGCCGCGCGGAGACGTGCGCGGCATGGGACGCGATCGCGCGCGTCAATCTCGCGCGCTGCATCGCCGGGCTGCGCGCGGCGGGACGCTGAGGCAAGAGCCCCATCGAGAGGCGCGAAAAAAGAAAGCCCGGCTCACGCCGGGCTTTTTTGCTTTCGAGGAAATCCGATCACACCGGATGCGGCTCCAGCCCATCGGCGTCCGGCTCTGGCGAGGGACGCGCGCCGGCCGTCGGCACGGGCGAGGGACGCGCGGGCGGCGACGCCGGCGGCACATCCTCGCGCACGGGCGTCTTGCCCTGCAGCAGGCCGATCAGCTCGTCGCCGGTCAGCGTCTCGAATTCGAGCAGGCCATTGGCCAGCACGTCGAGATCGCCGCGCTTCTCGGTGAGGATGCGCTTGGCGTCGTCATAGCCTTCCTGCACCAGGCGGCGCACTTCCGCGTCGATCGTCTGCTGCGTCGCCTCGGAGAGCGTCTGCGTGCGGCCCATCGAATAGCCGAGGAACTGCTCCTGCTGCGGCTCGGCGTAAGCCACTGTGCCGAGCTTGTCGGAGAAGCCGAGCTGCGTCACCATCGCCCGCGCGATGCGCGTGCATTGCTGAATGTCGCTCGCGGCGCCCGACGTCACCTTGTCGTGGCCGAAGACGAGTTCCTCCGCCACGCGCCCGCCCATCGCCAATGCGAGCATGGCTTTGAGCTGCTCATAGCTCTGCGAGATCTGATCGCGCTCCGGCAGGCCCTGCACCATGCCCAGCGCGCGGCCGCGCGGGATGATCGTCGCCTTGTGGATCGGGATAGAGCCCGGCATGTTGAGCTGCACCAGCGCATGGCCGCCCTCGTGGAAGGCGGTGAGGCGCTTCTCCTCCTCCGTCATCACGAGAGTGCGACGCTCGGCGCCCATCATGATCTTGTCGCGCGAATCCTCGAACTCCTGCCGCGTGACGATGCGCTTGCTGCGACGCGCCGCCAGCAGAGCGGCCTCATTGACGAGGTTCATCAGATCGGCGCCCGAGAAGCCCGGCGTGCCGCGCGCGACGACCTTCAGATCCACATCCGGCGCCAGCGGCACCTTGCGGGCGTGAACCTTGAGGATCTTCTCGCGGCCGATGAAGTCCGGGTTCGGCACATTGATCTGGCGATCGAAGCGGCCGGGACGCATCAGCGCCGGATCGAGCACGTCGGGGCGGTTGGTCGCGGCGATGAGGATGATGCCCTCATTGGCCTCGAAACCGTCCATCTCGACGAGCAGCTGGTTCAAGGTCTGCTCGCGCTCGTCATTGCCGCCGCCGAGGCCAGCGCCGCGGTGACGACCCACCGCGTCGATCTCATCGACGAAGATGATGCAGGGCGCGTTCTTCTTCGCCTGCTCGAACATGTCGCGCACGCGGGAGGCGCCGACGCCGACGAACATTTCGACGAAGTCCGAGCCGGAGATAGTGAAGAAGGGGACGTTGGCTTCGCCGGCGATGGCGCGGGCGAGCAAAGTCTTACCCGTGCCGGGCGGGCCGACGAGCAGCACGCCGCGCGGAATGCGTCCGCCGAGGCGCTGGAACTTCTGCGGATCACGCAGGAACTCGACGATCTCCTGCAAATCTTCCTTGGCCTCGTCGACGCCGGCGACATCCTCGAAAGTGACGCGGCCCTGCGTTTCCGTCAGCAGCTTGGCCTTGGACTTGCCGAAGCCGAGCGCGCGGCCGCCGGCGCCGCCCTGCATCTGGCGGGCGAGGAAAATCCACACGCCGAGAAAGGCGATGAGCGGCAGCGCATTCAAGAACAAGGTCATCCACCAGCCGCCGCCGTCACTCGCGGGACGCGCGCTGATGGCGACATTCTTCGCGGTCAGCCGCTGCACCAGCGACGGATCATTGGGCGCGTAAGTGGTGAAGGAGCGATTATCCGCGAAATGCCCGCTGATCTCATTGCCGGCGATGGTCACGTCATGGACGCGGCCGAGATCGATCTGCGCCAGCAATTCGCTGAAGTTGATGTCGCGTCCGGCGCTGCGCTGGTTGCGCTGATCGAACAGCATGGCCAGAGCGACGGCGAGCAGCGCGACTATCGCGAATATCATGAAGGGCTTGTAATTCACTTTCATCGACGACCTCCGACGGACCGTCAGCCGGCCGCGGGAGACACATTTCCCGCGTCGACGGCGCGTGTCGCTTTTATGACCTTACGACAGCATTCCCAAGTCGCCAAATTAAATGCAGTCATGCGCCATGGCGAGAAAACATGAGCGCGGCCCGATGGCCTGGCCTCGCCTTCGCCGTGGCCGCTCCGCCCGCTCCCGAGACAAAAAGTCGCAGCGCCGCTCCGTCGCAGGCGCCTTTTCCCGAGCCTGCGCTCGGACAGATATGATTTGAAAAGGAGAGCGGCGGATGGAGGAGGCGAGCGTCGGCTCTGCGACACTCGGCTTTCGCGCGCGCGGGATGCATTGCCACGGCTGCGAGCGGGCCATCGAGCGCGCCGTCGGCGAGCTTCCCGGCGTCGCGAGCGCGAAGGCCGATTATCCGACCGAGCGCGTGAGCGTGGTCTATGACCCCGCCGCCGTCACGCCGAAGGCGATCCGCGCGGCGGTCGAGCGCCAGGGCTATCGCGCCGTCCCCATGGAGGAGCCCGGCGGCGGCCGCCTCGGCAAGATTCTCGGCGTGCTGCTCGGCCTCGCCGGCGTCGCTCTGCTGATCTTCATCGACACGCATTGGATCGGCGAGGCCGGCGCGCCGGACATCGGCCGCCATATGAGCCTCGAGCTGATTTTCCTGCTCGGCCTGCTCACCGGCTTTCATTGCATCGGCATGTGCGGCGGCTTGGTGCTGAGCTATGCGGCCGATGACGCGCGGCTGGGGCGCCCGTCCTATCGCTCGCATCTGCTCTATGGCGCGGGCAAGACGATCTCCTACACGGCGATCGGCGCCTTGTTCGGCCTCGTCGGCGCCTTCATCGCCTTCACGCCCATGCTGCGCGGCGTCGCCGGCGTCGCGGCCGGCGCTTTTCTCATCGTCTTCGGCCTCAACATGCTCGGCCTTTTCGCGCCGCTGCGCCGCTTTCGCTTCGCTCTGCCCGCGCCCTTGCAGCGCTCTGTCGACCGGCGCGCGGCGGGCTCGCATCGGCCGTTCGTCATCGGCCTCTTCAACGGGCTGATGATCGCCTGCGGGCCGCTGCAGGCGATGTATGTGATGGCGGCGGGAACCGGCAGCGCGCTCGAGGGCGCGAAAATGCTGCTCGCCTTCGGGCTCGGCACGCTGCCTGTCATGCTGAGCTTCGGCGCGCTGTCGACTCTCGTCTCCGCCTCGCTGACGCATCGCCTGCTGATGGCCTCGGGCGCAATCGTCGTCGCGCTCGGCGCGGTGATGATCAATCGCGGCATGATCCTCACCGGCTGGGGCTATGATCTGCAATCCATGATCGGAACATTGCGCGGCGCGGCCGAACGCTCGATTCTCTCGCCCGCGCCTGCGCCCTCCCCTGCGCCGGCAGCCGCGCCCGCTGTGGGGCCGCAGGCTTCGGAACCGCAGCCGCGCGGCGCCTATCAGACGATCGAGATGGATGTCGTGGTCACGGGCTTCTCGCCCAATCGCTTCTCGCTCATCGCGGGCGTCCCCGTGCATTGGGTGATCGACGGAAAAGAAATCACCAGCTGCAATCGCCGCATCGTCGTTCCGAGCCTCGATCTCCAATTCGACGTGAAGCCCGGCGTCCAGACGATCGAGTTCACGCCGCGCGCGGCCGGCGTCATTCATTGGAGCTGCTGGATGGGCATGCTGCGCGGCGAGTTCGACGTGCGGGACGCGCCCGCTCCGGCCGTCGCCGCGACGACGACGCCGCCGCCGCAAACGCCGGCGGGCGAAAGGCCGAGCGCGCGCTCCATCGCGCATGACGACCTCTATCGCATCGCCGCGGGCGACACGCTGCACGACATCGCCGTGAAGCTCTATGGCGACGGCGCGCGCTGGAAGGAAATTCTCGCCGCCAATCCGGGGCTCGATCCGCGGCGGCTGAAGCCCGGCGAAACGATAAGGGCGCCGCGCGACGAGCGCTGACCGCTCACGCCAAATATTTGGGCAGCTCGCGCTCGAATTCGGGAAAATACAGCGAGATCACGCTCACATCGAATTGCCCGAGAATCTGCTCCTTGGGCTCGCGCTCGAGCAGGAATCGAAAGGCCGCGTCGAGACATTGCTCGGCGCTGGAGACGCCGCCGCCCAATCGCTCGGCGAGCACGCGCGACATGGTCACGCGATGGCGCGACTTGCTCGCGGCGTCACGCACCACGACATCGAAGGTGAGGGTATTGGGAGCGCCATTGTCGCGGCGCGCAATATCGATCGCGATGGTCATGCAGCCTCCGCCAGAAGCGTCTCTATATCCGCCGCGATCACCTGCGGCCGATCGGTCGGCGCATAGCGCTTCACGACGCGGCCGTTTCGATCGACGAGAAATTTGGTGAAATTCCATTTGATCGCCTGCGTGCCGAAAACTCCGGGCGCCTGCGCCTTCAAGAAACGATAGAGCGGATGCGCATTTTCGCCATTCACGTCGATCTTGGCGAAGAGCGGAAAAGTGACGTCATAGCTCGCCGAGCAGAAGGCGCCGATGGCGGCCTCGTCGCCGGGCTCCTGATGGCCGAACTGATTGCAGGGAAAGCCGAGCACGGCGAAGCCACGGTCGCGATAGGCGCGCCACAGCTCCTCGAGCCCCTGATATTGCGGGGTGAAGCCGCATTTGCTCGCGACATTGACGATCAGCAGCGCCTGGCCGGCCCAATCGGCGAGGCTCACGCTTTCGCCGTTCAAGCGACGCGCTTCGAAATCATGGACGCGATTCTCGCGGACAGGGCTCATGGCCGAGGCGACCTCTCGACATATTCGCCTCGATCGCGGCGCGCGAGGGGCTCCCCGAAACCGCCGCTGAACGGCGGATCGGCGGAGCCACTCGGCCAATATGGCGCAGACTCGCGCTTTCGTCACCGCGCCCGCCGGCATCTAGAGCCGATGGCGGGCGCTTTCCGCCTCTCAGGCCTCGGCGAGCAGGGCGTGAATGTCGGGCTCCATCTGGCGCGGCGTGTTGGTGGCCTGGAAGCGCTTCACCACATTGCCCTTGCGGTCGATGAGGAATTTGGTGAAGTTCCACTTCACGTCTTCCGCCGGACCCGGGTCCTTCTCCTTCAGCAGCTTGTAGAGCGGGTGCTGATTTTCGCCATTCACCTCGATCTTGCTGAACAGCGGGAAGGTCACGATGAAGCGGGTGGAGCAGAAGGTCTTGATCTCCTCGTCCGTTCCCGGCTCCTGATTGCTGAACTGGTTGCAAGGGAAGCCGAGAATGACGAACCCCTTGTCGCGGTTCTCGTTCCAGATCGCCTCGAGGCCATTGTATTGCAGCGTGAAGCCGCATCGGCTCGCCACATTGACGATCAGGATCACCTTGCCGGCGTAGTCGCCGATCTTGACGGTTTCGCCGTCGATCGTGCGCGCTTCGATATCATAGAGCTCGGACATGACTGAGAAGGTCTCCGTTCTGCGCGCCGGCGCCCGAGAGCGCGCGGTGCATTCTGGGCCGCAGAATGGCCGCGCGCGCTTTTTTGGGCAAGCCGGGAAACGCCTAAATTCGCGGCGCCTTCGCCTCTTCAGGCGGCGTCGACATTCTCGTCCATCTCCTCGCCGAGCCCGTACTCCTTCATTTTGCGGTAGAGCGTCGAGCGGCCTATGCCCAGACGACGCGCAATCTCCGACATCTGCCCGCGATAATGGACGAGGGCGAATTTGATGACCTCGGCCTCCAGCTCCTCGAGACGGCGCATGTCGCCATGCGGGCCGAGAAGCGCCATCACATTGGGATCGCGAATCTCGACGCGCACGATCTCCCGCTCCGGCGCGGGGCCGGCCGAGACGGGCGCGGGCGCCGGCGGCACGCGGGCGGAAAAGCCCTCCACATGGGCGGCGATCTGCGGGAACTCGTTGACCGTCAGCTCGTCGCCGTCGGCCAGCACCACGGCGCGGAAGACGGCGTTCTCGAGCTGGCGGACATTGCCCGGCCAGTCGTAGCTCGCCAGCAGCGTCGTCGCCTCATGCGATATGCCGCGCAGGCGCTTGTTCTCCTCCGCCGCGAAGCGGATGGCGAAGCGGCGCGCCAGATCGCCGATATCGTCGCGGCGCGCGCGCAGCGGCGGAATGGTGATGGGGAAGACGTTGAGCCGGTAGAACAGATCCTCGCGGAACTGGCCGCGCTTCACCTGCTCGATCAGATTCTGATTCGTCGCCGAGATGAGGCGAATGTCGACCCGCACCGGACGCTTGGCGCCGACGGGATCGATCTCCCCCTCCTGCAGGGCGCGCAGCAGCTTCACCTGCGTCTCCAGCGGCAATTCGCCGATCTCGTCGAGGAAGAGCGTGCCGCCATTGGCCTCGAGGAATTTGCCCGCATGCTTCTCGGTCGCGCCGGTGAAGGCTCCCTTCTCATGGCCGAAGAGAATGGATTCGACGAGATTGGCCGGCAGCGCCCCGCAATTGACCGTGACGAAGGCCTTGCCGCGGCGATCCGAGCCGCCCTGAATGGCGCGCGCGACGATCTCCTTGCCGACGCCCGACTCGCCCTCGATGAGCACGGGAATATTGGAATGGGCGGCGCGCTCGCCGAGGCGAATGACGCGCGCCATCTCCTCGCTGCGCGAGACCAGATCGCGGAAGGTCAGCGCGCCGTCCCTGCGGCGATTGACGCGGCGCAGTTCGCCCGCCAGCGCGTCGGCCGACAACGCATTCTTGATGGAGACCTGCAGACGCTCGGCGCCGACCGGCTTCACGACGAAATCATGCGCGCCGGCGCGCATGGCCGAGATCACCGTCTCTATGGAGCCATTCGCCGTCTGCACGATGACGGGCACGTCGATCTTGAGGTCGCGCAGGCGCGTCAGCACGCCCATGCCGTCGAGATCGGGCATGACGAGATCGAGAATCAGCAGATCGACCGGCGTCGCGCCATTCTGCGTCAGCCGCGCCAGCGCCTGCTCGCCGCCCTCGACAGTCTCCACCTCATAGCCGAAGCGCCGCGCCGAAGCCTCGAGCAAGCGGCGCTGGACCGGATCGTCGTCGGCGATCAGAATCGTAGAAGTCATTGATCCTCTTGAAATCTCTTAGGCCTGCGCGGCGTGGGCTCGGGCGGATCGCGACGATCCGCGGCGTGCAATAGAGGATGTGGACGACGCCACCTTCCGGCCATGCTCGGAGATCAGGGTAAAGGCGTCGTTAACGTGAGCCTCGCCGTCGGGACGAATCCGAAGGCCGGGGACGAGAAAAGCTCCTGCGCGGCCAGCGGCTCGGCGGCCTGCGACTTGCATTTTTTCCGTCCCGTGCCCGATATTCGGCGAAGCGCCCTTCATCCTCAACTCCCGGTTCGAACCATGCCGCATCTTCACGCCCGCGTCCAAGCCCCTCTTCGCGACGCCGTCTCCGAGGCCGAGGCCGGCGGCCCCGGCCCCGCGCTCCCCGAATGGAATCTCGCCGATCTCTACGCCGCGCCGGATTCGCCGGCGCTGGCCGCCGACATTGCGGCGGCGGAGAAGGAGGCCTCGGCCTTCGCGGCCGCCTATCGCGGCCGCCTGAGCGAGATCGCGAGCGGCGCGACGGCGAGCGAGACGCTCGGCGAGGCCGTGCGGCGCTATGAGGCGCTACAGGACCTGTTGGGCCGAATCATGTCCTATGCGGGTCTGGTCTACGCCGGCGACACCACCGACCCCGCGCGCGCCAAATTCTATGGCGACATTCAGGACAAGATCACCGAAATTTCCACGCAGCTGCTGTTCTTCCAGCTCGAGCTGAACCGCATCGACGACGCAATTCTCGACGCCGCGGCGGCGAAGGCGCCGCTCGCGCATTGGAAGCCCTGGCTCGAAGATATTCGCATGGAGAAGCCCTATGAGCTCTCCGACGAGCTGGAGCGTCTCTTCCACGAGAAATCCGTCACCGGCCGCGCCGCCTGGAACCGCCTTTTCGACGAGACCATCGCCTCGCTGCGCTTTTCGATCGGCGGCAAGGAGCTGACGATCGAGCCTGCGCTCAATTTAATGCAGGATACGCGCGAGGAGGTGCGGCGCGAAGCCGCGCTCGCCGTCGGCGCGACGCTGAAAGCCAATCTGCGCACCTTCGCGCTCGTCACCAACACGCTCGCCAAGGACAAGGAGATCGGCGATCGTTGGCGCGGCTTCGAGGATGTCGCCGATTCGCGCCATCTCTCCAACCGCGTCGAGCCCGAAGTCGTCGCGGCGCTGGTGGAAAGCGTGACGAAAGCGCATCCCAAGCTGTCGCATCGCTATTACAAGCTCAAGGCCAAATGGTTCGGCAAGGAGGCGCTGGACTATTGGGACCGCAATGCGCCGCTCCCCTCCGTCCCCTCGCATAATTACAGCTGGGACGAGGCGCGCGACATCGTTCTCACGGCCTATAGCGGCTTCGCGCCGCAAATGGCGGAGATCGCCTCGCGCTTCTTCGACAAGAGCTGGATCGACGCGCCGGTGCGGCCGGGCAAGGCGCCCGGCGCCTTCGCGCATCCGACCGTGCCGTCGGCGCATCCTTATGTTCTGGTCAATTTCCAGGGCAAGACGCGCGATGTGATGACGCTGGCCCATGAGCTCGGCCATGGCGTGCATCAGGTGCTGGCCTCGCGCCAAGGCGCGCTGATGGCGCCGACGCCGCTGACGCTCGCCGAGACGGCCTCCGTCTTCGGCGAGATGCTGACCTTCCGCTCGCTCTTGGCGCAGACGACCGACGTCGAGAAGAAGCGCGCGCTGCTCGCCTCCAAAGTGGAGGACATGCTCAACACTGTGGTGCGGCAGATCGCTTTCTATTCCTTCGAGCGCAAGGTGCACACCGAGCGCAAGAAGGGCGAGCTGACCGCCGACAAGCTCTGCGAGCTGTGGATGAGCGTGCAGAGCGACAGTCTCGGCCCGGCCATTCGGCTCGGCGAAGGATACGAATCCTTCTGGGCCTATATTCCGCATTTCGTGCATTCGCCCTTCTATGTCTACGCCTACGCCTTCGGCGATTGTCTCGTGAACTCGCTCTATGGCGTCTATCAAAAGGCGGAGACGGGCTTCGCCGAGCGCTATTTCGGCCTGCTCGAGGCCGGCGGCGCCAAGCCCTATAATGAGCTGCTCGCCCCCTTCGGTCTCGACGCGCGCGATCCCGCCTTTTGGGGCATAGGGCTCGAGATGATCGAGGGGCTGATCGCGGAGCTGGAGGCGATGGAGGGGTAGCGCGTCCGCGGGCGCTCTACGGCCGGCTGATCGGCGCCTTTTCTTCCGACGCGCTTCGATCTATCTTGGGCTCATGAGCGCCACCATCACATTCGATACGCTGAAATTCGTCGAGAAGCTCGAGTCCGGCGGCTTTTCGCACGCTCAAGCGAAAGCCGCGGCGGAGGCTTTCGCCGAGGCGTCGAGCCAGGAGTTCACCACCAAGGCCGATTTGGCGGCTCTTCAGATGGAGCTGCGGGCCTCGGAGCAGAAGCTCGAAGCCAAGATTGCGACCACCGCCGCCGATTTGAAGGTCGATATTCTCCGCTGGCTGATCGTGACGCAACTCGCCCTCGGCGGCTTCCTGTTCGCCGCGATGAAATTCACACGCTGAAGGGCGAGCCCCCTCACTCCACATTCTGCCCGATCCGCCACAACACGCCTGACGGATCGACCAATGTGAAATCGCGCATCCGCCATGGCTGGCGCTGCACATCCGAGATTTTGACGCCATAGCGCGCGCCGATCCCGCTCTCATCGACCTTCGCCTTCCACGCGTCGACATCCTCGACCAGCAGATGCAGCATCAGATTCTCGGCGAATTCCTTCACGTAGAAATTCTGCAGCAGGAAGCTCACAGTCTCGTGATGGAAATAGGCGACGCCATCGCCGTCCGAGGCGAGCGTGAAACCCAATTCCTGATAGAAGCGCTTTGAGAGCTCGAAATCCTTCGCCGGCACGAAGGCCTTTAATTCAACGCATCGCAAATTCGACATGAACGGCTCCCGAGAAACGGAACGCCGCCCATCCTATCAGAAAAAGCGCGTCAGCTCTCGCGGTCCGGCCCGCCCCACAGCCAGGCCGCGCCGCGCACACCGCCCGAGTCGCCATGCACATTGCGCAATATGCGCGTGTCGATGGCGTCCGAGAACGCCTGCTTCTCGACCAGATCGCGCAGGCCCTCATAGATGAAATCGATATTGGACACGCCGCCGCCGAGCACGATCACATCTGGATCGAGCAGATTGACGATGCCCGCCAGCGCGCGCGACAGGCGGTCTCGATAGACTTCCAGCGCATGGCGCGCCGCCGCCTCGCCCGCCGCGGCGCGCGCGGCGATCTCCTCGCCGCTCGCCTCGGTGCCGCTGCGCTGGCCATAATCATAGGCGAGCGCCGGGCCGGCGAGAAAAGTCTCCACGCAGCCATAATGGCCACAATAGCAGAGCCGCCCGGGAAATTCGTCCGGCGTCATCCAGGGCAACGGCGTATGGCCCCATTCGCCCGCCACCTTGTTGACGCCCTGCAGAACCTCGCCATCGACGACGACGCCGCCGCCGACTCCCGTTCCCAATATCACGCCGAAGACCACGCGCGCCCCCGCCCCGGCGCCGTCCACGGCCTCCGACAGGGCGAAGCAATTGGCGTCATTCTCGAGCCGCACCGGGCGCTCGAGCAGCGCCGCGAGATCCTTGTCGAGCGGTCTGCCGTTGAGCCCCGTCGTGTTGGAGTTTTTCACGAGGCCGGTGCGCGGAGAGATGACGCCCGGCGTGCCGACGCCGACGCTGCCGCGCCCGCCGATCTCGCGCTCGAGATCGAGCACGAGGCCGCCGATGGTCGCCAGAACGGCGGCGTAATCATGCGCGGGCGTCGGCGCGCGCCGGCGCGCCAGCGTCTCGCCCATGGGACCCATGGCGATCGCCTCTGTCTTGGTGCCGCCGAGATCGACGCCGATGCGGAAGGGTTCTCTGGTCATCGCCCTTCGTTCATCTATGGCGGCGGCGCGATCGGGCAGCCCCCGCCCCTATGGTCTTTCGCCTCGGCGCGTCGCCAAAGCTATTGCAGATAGGCGCGATCCAAATCGACCGCGCCTTTCAGCGTCGCGGCCGCGCCCCTGTCGATGCGCACGGAATCGAGCGACAGGCCCTCGGCCCGGGTTCCCTCGAAGCGCGCGCCGGTGAGATCGGCGCCGGCGGCGTCGACATCCTTCAGCGAGGCCTTGTCGAAGATCGCGCCGGGCGCCCGCGCATAACGCATGTCGGCGCGGGAGAGATCTGCGCCGTCGAAATGCGCGCCGTCGAGCTTGGCGGAACGCAGCACGGCGCGCATCAGCCCCATGGACTGGTTCTTCATATCGGCGGACATATCCGCGCCGCGGAAGGAGGCGCCGCGCAGATCGGCGCCCGAGAGATCGGCGGCGAGCCGGCTCTTGGAGAAATCGGCGCCCTCGGCGCGAGCGCGCTGCAGCTGCGCCGCGAAGACATGCGCGCCGCGCAGGCTGGCGCCGGAGAGATCGGCCTCCAGCAGCCAGGCCTGATCGAGAATGGCGCCGTCGAGCTTGGTCTCGGCGAGCCGCGCCTTCACCAGCCGCGCGGCGCGCAGATTGACGCCTGAGAGATCGAGGCCGGAAAGATCGAGCCCGTTGAGGCTGCGCATGGAGAGATCGAGCGTCTCGCCCGGCTTGGTCGCCGCGAGGCGCGCTTCTATGTCGGCGCGCGTGAACTCGGACTGCGAATAGGCGGGCTGGGCGAGATCGACATTGCGCAGCATGTCCTGCGCCGGCGCTTCCACAGAGGCGAGGCAGAGCAGCAGCGAGGCGCCGAGAAGATGCGCGATTCTCATTCGGCCTGCGCCCGTTCCGTCGCCGCGGCGAGCTCCTTGGCCTGCGCCACCCAGCGGCCGCGCTCGGGACGGCCGGGAACCGCGAGCGTCGCGCCGATCCAGGCGACATTCTCGGAGGACCAAGCGGCGATCTGATCGAAATGATAGACGCCGAGCCCGTGCAGCTTCTCGACGCTCTTGGGTCCGAGACCTTTGATCTTGGTGAGATCGTCGGCGCGGCCGCCGCGCGGTCCCGGCAGCCCCTCCGGCCGCTGGCCCGGCGTCTTGCGCTCGCTCTCGGCGGGACGCGGCGCTCCAGCGCGACGGCGCGGCTCGGCGACCGGAGCCGGCGCCTCGGTGAGCGCGGTTTCCGGCGCGGGCGGCTCGGCTGCGGCGATCGGCTCAGGAGCGGGAGCCGGCGCATTTTCCGCCAGCGTCGCCGCGGCGCCGCGCAGCGCGACATGGGAGACATCCGCATGCGGCTTCCGCTTCGCCGGCGCGGCCGGAGCCGCGGCGCCGAACAGCAGCCTGACCCCGCCGCCGAAGGGCAGGCCGATCAGATAGGCCGTGGCGAGCAGCAGCCCCAATTCGAAGAGGAGGCCGTTGCGGCCGGGAATGGTCTGCAGATTGGCGAGCAAAAAGCCGCCGGCGAGCGCGAAGGCCGAGGCCACCACGACGCCATGGCCGGCGAATATCGCGCCGGCCTCTTTTTTCGTCGTCCAAAAGCCGATGACGAGCCCCAGCGCGAGCGCGGCGGCGAGCCATTGCGTGGAGGCGGCGAGCAGATAGAGCATGGGCGTTCTCCCTCGAAAGCCCCGGATCACCGGATCGAGAATTCGATGCGACGGCCGCTCTCGTCGACCGCCGCAGCGCCCGAGGCGGAGAGTCGCGCCGCTTCGACCCCCGCCTCGATGAGATAATTGCGAACGGCCTCGGCGCGACGCAGGCCGACGGCCTCATTCTCCGCATTCGAGCCCGCGCCGGCGAACAGCCCGACGATATCGACGGCGGCGCCCGGGCTGCGCAGCAGCACATAGGCGAGCGCGTCGACGACCGGGAGGGATGTTTCCGCGATCGAATTGTCCGCGCCGAAAGTGAGCCCTCGAGCCGCCGTCTCCGACAGAGCGGCGTAGAGGCGCGTCGGCGGAATTTCGTCCTTGGTCGCGAGGCCGAGCCGCGCGGCGTTCTCATAGCCTTCCGGCAGCTCGCGGAAGAGCCGGGCGCGAATGTCATATTGCGCCTTGGCGTTATAGGCCGCGCCTTCCAGCGCCAGCTTGCGGTCGGACAGCGCCGCGACGCCCGCGTCGAGCCGCGCCAGCGCCCGCAACGCCACGCTCGCCGCCTCGGCGAATCCCTTGGGCGCGCCATCCGCTATGGCGAGATCGACCTCCACCGCATCGCCGAAATCACGCTTCGCCTGCTCGGCGATGCGCGCGCGCGTCGCCGCGTCCGGCGCGAAGCCGGCGAGCGCCAGACCGCTCTCCTGCTTGCGCGCGGTGAAGACGAAAGGCGAGACCGCGCCCGCCGCCACGCTCACCTTGCCGAGGCCGAAGCTCTTCGGCAGCGCCGCGCGCAGGCTCGCCTCGACGGCCGAGGCGCCGACATTGGTCTTGCCCGCGCCCTCGATGGAGACGACGCCATCGGCGATGGAGGCCTTGCCGCTGGAGAGCTTGGCGAGCTCGCGCAGAGCGGCGCCGGCCGCTGCGGCGAAATCGCCGGGCGCGCCGCCGGCGACGCGCGTCTGATCGCTGGCCTTGCCGAGGCTGGCCGCCTCGGTGAACAGCGCCTCGCGCGTCGTCTCGCTCGGCGCATAGCCGAACAGCGAGACGAGCTCGCCGGCCTTGGCGGCGCTCCAGACGAAGGGCGAGACGCGCGGCGGCGCGATCTCCGCCTTCACCGCGACGCCCTCGGGCGGGGCTTTCAGCGCCGCCTCGGCGCGATCATAGCCATCGAAGCTGGCGGCGGCGCCGGTGACGGACAGCGAAGCGTCGCTGACCGTCACTCTGCCGTCGCCTATGGCGTCCAGCAGAGCGACGCCATAGGCCGCGAGCGCGGCGTAATTCTTGGGCGCGCCCAGCGCCGAGATGGAGGCGTCGGCAAGCTCGAGGCCTCTGCCCGCGGCCGCGTCGCGAATCGCGACGCGCTCGCCGGGGACGGGCGCATTGCCGGAGAGCGCGAGCGTCTTGCCCTTGCGCTCGAGCGCAAAGGCGAAAGGCTGGGCGAAGGGCGGCGGCGTCGTGGCGTCCGCGACCGAGCGCACGCCCTCTTGCAATTCGACGCTGCGGACGGCCTCGGCGACGGCGGCGGGCGCGAGGGCGACGCCGGACAGGCGAATGTCGCGCCCGTCCACATCGACGCGCGCGCCTTCGACAGCGCCGGGGGATTTGTCGAGCGCCGCGCGCACGCGGTCGCCCAAATCTTTTTCGATCTTCTCGACGTCCGACGTCGCGACGATCGTGAACAAGGCGGCCAGCACGGGCAGGCCGATCCACCATTTCGTCGGCTGGATCATGGCTTCCGTCGCTCCCTGGGGCGAGAATCATTACGTAACCGGCACAGTTCTACCAGTCGAGAGGCCGCAGACCAACTCGAGGGAAGCGCGTTGCCGCGTCGCAGGAAGCCGATTCAGCCCTTTTTCTTGGACGGCTGCTCGCCCGGCTGAAGGGGCGGCGCGGGGTAGAGCTCGATCGCCCGATCGATCGTCCAGAAGCAATCCAGCGCACCGGACGGGCGCACGCACCACAGCGGGCCGTCGCGCTGATCGACGTCAACCTTCTGATCGCGCATGAGCTGCACGCATTGGCCGGCCTGGAGCTTGCCGCGAAAATAGGCGGGGTCGTCCTTGGCGGCCTTGTCCGAGGCCGGGCGGAAGGCGCGTTTTATGTCCGCTTGATCGCGGCAGGCGAGAACGGCGCCGCGCGCGGCCGCCGCCTGCGCCGCGGAGGCGAGGCCGAGCGTGGCGCAGAGGGTGGCGGCGACGAGGGCGCGACGGGCGTACATGTCGCGAATCTAACGCATTGGCGCGCGCTTTACCAGCCGTGCCGACGCTTGCCGAAAGGCGCTTTTCAGCGCCCTTTTACGATTTTGCCGGGCCGGTCCGCCGCTCGATCTCGGTTTTCACCCTTTTCCACAGATCGATCGCGCGCGGCCTCGCCCATTCATAGCCCTCGATGGCCCGCGGACGCGCCCAATCATAGAGCGCGACGCTCCATTCGCCGAGCAGCCGGCCCGTGGCCTTGGCGAAATCGACGCCCTTGTCGAACCAGGGCAGGAATTGGCTGTCCGCCGGAATCTTGGCGCGCGCCCAGGCGACGGCGTCCGCGACGATCTGCGAGATCGCGCGCCAGAGCTGACTCCAGGGCTCGTCCACCGGCGTGCTCGTCACCTTGTCGCGATAACGCGCGAAATCTCCCGCGAGAGTCGCCTTGGCGCGGCGCTCGTCGTCGAGCTGGCGCTGCAGATCGGCGGCGCGCTTTTCGGCCTCTTGCGCCTTGCGGGCGTCGCCGTCGGCCTTTTGCGCATTGCGCCTGGCCTCGAGCTGGGCGTCGTCGATCTCGCGGGTCGACTCGTCCACCTGCACCGCCATCGCCTCATATTTGGAGAGCACGTCGTCGCGCTGCTCGATGACGCTGCGCAAAAGCGAGACGAGCGCGTCGCGCCCGAGCTTGTCATAATCCTCGCCAGCGGCGGGGGTCGCGGCCGCCACAGCGGCGCTTCGATTGCGATTGTCGGACAGTTCGGCCTCCATCGACTTTTCGCGCCGCGGCCTATGCGCCGGCGCTTCGCCGATGCGGTTAGATAAGAAGGCCACGCCCGCCGACCAGCCATGCCTCGCGGCCATCGGCGGCGACGAAACGCCTCACGGCGCGCGCTGGAACAAGCCGAAGGTCAAGAGCGCGCCGATGATGACCACGATAATGCGCAGCCAATTATCCGGTATGTGATGCAGCATGCGCGCGCCCACGACCCCGCCTATGGTGGCGCCGAGCGAGGTGACGAGCGCCTGCGCGAGGTGCAGATCCGGCGAGAACAGGAAGATCGCCACGGCGGAGGCGTTCATCACCGCGGCGAGCACGTTTTTGGTCGCGGCGGCGATGCGCACATTCTGCCCCGCCATGGTCAGCGCCGCGACCATCAGAAAGCCGATGCCGCCGCCGAAATAGCCGCCATAGACCGAGATGAGAAATTGCGCCACGCCGGCGCCACGCGTCGAAAGTTGCGCATCGGCCTCGCCCGGCTTGCGCAGAAAGCTGCCATAGGCGAACACCACGGTCGCGAACAGCACCAGCCAGGGAACGAGCTTGGCGAAGAAGGCCGGCGGCGTCAGCAGCAGGATGACCGCGCCCACCGCCCCGCCGACGATGCTGATGATGAACAGCGTGCGCAGGCCGAGGCCCGCCGCCCCGCGCGAGAGATCGCGGCCCGCCCAGCCGGTGGCGATCTGCGCGGGAAACAGCGCGACGCAGGAGGTGACATTGGCGGCGCGGGCGTCCATGCCGGTGAGCATGAGAGTCGGCAGAGTGAGAAAGGAGCCGCCGCCGGCCAGCGCATTTTGCGCGCCCGCCCACATCGCGACCAAAAAGAGCAGAAACAGCAGCATGGGTCGAGGCGCCTTTTAACGCGCTTTCCGATCGAACGGAATCGTTCGATCGATCAGAATTCGCGCCCAGTGAGAGACGTTTAGAGCGCTATCCGATCCAATTGGGTCGGATAGCGCTCTAAACTTCCCAAACCCGATATTTCAGGTCGGGCTCTGGAAGGCAAGCCATAGCTCGAAATCAATCTTTCCAGGGGTCTTCGCCCGGCCGCCGAATGGTCAATCCGCCCGCGAAGGCGCGCACCAGCCGCTCGAGCTCGCCCTCCAGCGCCGCCTCCGACATTGGCGCGAGCTTCTCCTCGAGGCCGAGCGAGACGACGCCATGCACGGCGGAGAACAAGGTGCGCGCCAGCAGCGCGCGCGAGGCCGCCGGCTCGTCCGGCAGCAGCCGCGCCAAGGGCGCCTCGACCAGAGCGAAAAGCCGGCCCTGATCCTCGAGATACCAGGCCGGCGCGGGACGGCCGCCGGCGAGCCTGTGCTCGAACAGCGCCCGCCACAGCGCCTTATTGGCGCGGGCGAAGGAGAGATAGAAGCGCGACAGGCGCAGCAGCTCCTCCGCCGGCTCCGGCGCGGGGCCGGGCGGCGCGGCGAGGCCCTGCTCCAGATGCGCGAGCGTATCCGCGCCGATGCGCAGGATCAGATCGTCGAGATCGTCGAACACATTGTAGATGGCGCCCACGGCGCAGCCCGCGGCGGCGGCGAGATCGCGCGCCCTCAAATTCTGCAGCCCGCCCTCGGCGATCGCGGCGCGGCCCGCCGCCACCAGCCGCGCGCGCAGATCGGCGCGGCGCGTGGAGGTCTTGGACGCGGAGCGCTCCGCGGCGCTGGAGTCAGTTTTTTGAACGTCGTTCATTTTTCTCTTGAGCGCTGTTCAGATCGTGCTATGGTCGCCCCTGAACGATGTTCATAGCAGGAGGCCGCGAATGTTCAAGCCGCCTTTTCGATGAAAGTGCGACGCCCCCTCCCCGACCCTCCCCCGCTCCGCGGGAGAGGGGGCGGATTGCGCGTTTCATGGAGATTTCGCGTAGCGTTTGCCGCCTTCCCTCTCCCGCAGAGCGGGGGAGGGTGAGGGAGGGGGCCGCCCGATCCTAAAATCTCATCGCCGCGAGCCTCTCTCGCGGCGTAATATGTGCGGGCGCGCAACGCCCGCCGACCAACCCATCCTTAAACAGAATCGGCGAAACCTTCATGTTCTCGCCGCGCGCCGACGGAATTTCTCACATGTCCGACAATCTGCTCCTCACCAAACGTTTCGCGCCTTTGTTCTGGTGCCAGTTCTTCGCCGCCTTCAACGATAATTTCCTGAAGAACGCGCTGGTTCTGCTCATATTGTTCAAGATCGGCGGGCATGAGGGCGAGTCGCTCGTCACGCTGGCCGGCGCCATTTTCATCGCGCCCTATTTCGTTCTCTCTGCGCTCGGCGGACAGATCGCCGACAAATACGACAAGGCGCTGGTCGCGCGGCGCTTGAAATTCGTCGAGATGGGCGCGGCGCTGATCGCCGTCGCCGGCTTCGCGCTCTCTTCCGTTCCCGTGCTCTTCGCGGCGCTGTTTTCCTTCGGCGTGCTCGGCGCGCTGTTCGGCCCGGTGAAATACGGCATTCTTCCCGATCATCTGCGCCAGGAGGAATTGCCGGCCGGCAATGCGCTGGTGGAAGGCGCGACCTTCCTCGCCATACTCACCGGCACCATCGCCGGCGGCCTCGCCATGCATGGCGGCGGCGAGCCGATCATCACCACCATCGGCGTCACCGCCGCGGCCGTGGCCGCCTGGGGCGCCGCGCGGCTCATTCCCCCCACCGAGCGCGCCGCGCCCGATCTGCGCATCGATCCCAATGTGCTGCGCTCCACCGCCGTGCTGCTGCGTGAGCTGTGGAGGGACAAGCGTCTGTGGCGCGTCGGCGTGGTGACGGGAATTTTCTGGCTCGTCGGCGTCATCGCCATGTCGCTGCTGGCGCCGCTGGTGACGCATGTGATGCATGGCTCGGAACTGGTCGTCACTTTGTTCCTCGCCGTCTTCGCTATCGCCATTGCGGTGGGCTCCGGCCTCGCCTCCTTCCTGCTGGCGGGACGCATCGTGCTGCTGCCGGCGGCGATCGGCGCGGCGATCATCGCCGGCGCCTCGCTCGATCTCGGCTGGACTCTCGCGACGCTCGCGCCGCAGGAGGCGACGACGCCGCTCGAGATCGCCGAATTCTTCGAGCTCTCCGGCGCCTGGCGCGTGACCATCGATCTCGCTTCTCTCGCCATCGCCGGCGGGCTGATGATCGTGCCGAGCTTCGCCGCGCTGCAGGCCTATGCGCCGGCCCATGAGCGCTCGCGCATCATCGCCGCGGTCAATGTGCTCAACGCCGCCTTCATGGCCGGCGGCGCCTTCGCCGTCGCGCTGCTGCAGAGCAAGGGCGTCTCCGTGCCGGATCTCTTTCTCGGCATGGGCGGACTCATGGCGCTCGCCGCCATATGGATCTACAAAGCGGTCGTCGTCTCCCCTTTTCGTGACGCCCTGTCGATCATCTTCCGCGCCTTCTATCGGCTCGAGGTGAAAGGCTTCGCCAATTTCGCCAGGGCGGGCAAGAATCCGATCATCGCGCTCAATCATGTGAGCTTCCTCGACGCCGCGGCGATCCTCTGCGTGCTGCCGGTCGATCCCGTCTTCGCCATCGACTCGACGATCGCGACGAAATGGTGGGTGCGACCCTTCCTGCGCTATGTGCGCGCCATTCCGCTCGATCCGACGCGCCCGCTCGGCACGCGCACGCTGGTCAATGCGGTTCGCAACGGCGATCCACTGGTCATCTTCCCGGAGGGACGCCTCACCGTCACCGGCAGCCTGATGAAGGTCTATGACGGCGCCGGACTCATCGCGGAAAAATCCGGGGCCTGGGTCGTGCCCGTGCGCATCGAGGGGCCGGAAGCGACGATGTTCTCGCGCTTGACCCGCGAGCAGGCGCGCCGCCGCTTCTTCCCCAAATTCACGCTGACCGTGCTGGAGCCGACGCGGCTCGAGGTCGATCCCGCATTGCGCGGCAAGGCGCGGCGCATCGCCTCCGGCGCGGCGCTCTATGAGATCATGTCCGATCTCGTCTTCCGCACCAGCCCCATCGACCGCACGCTGCATCAGGCGCTCGTCGACGCCGCGCGCGAGCATGGCGCCGGCCGCGTCGCGATCCAGGACCCGATCGCCGGCGCGCTCACCTATAAGCGCATCATGATCGGCGCCCATGCGCTGGGCCGCAAGCTGCAGCGCATCTCGCAGACGGGCGAGGCGCTCGGCGTCATGCTGCCCAATTCCAACGCCGCCGGCGTCACCATCTTCGCCGTCGTCGGCGCCGGGCGCGTCGCGGCCATGGTGAATTTCACCGCCGGCGCGGCGAACATCGCCTCGGGCCTCAAATCCGCGCAGGCGACGACGCTGCTGACCTCGCGCGCCTTTGTGGAGAAGGGCAAGCTCGACGCGCTGATCGCCGCGCTCGATAAGGAGTTCCGCATCGTCTATCTCGAGGATGTGCGCGGCGAGATCACGCGCGCCGACAAGCTCTCCGCCTTGCTGCGCCACAAGCGCCCGCTGGAGAAGCGCAGCCCCGACGATGCGGCGGCCATTCTCTTCACGTCGGGCTCGGAAGGCGCGCCCAAGGGCGTGGTGCTCTCGCACAAAAACCTGCTCGCCAACGCCGCCCAGGCCGCCGCGCGCATAGACTTCGGCCGCACCGACAAATTGTTCAGCGTGCTGCCGGTGTTCCATTGCTTCGGCCTCAATGTCGGCTTCATCCTGCCGATCGTCTCCGGCGTGCCGGTCTATTTCTACCCTTCGCCGCTGCACTATAAGATCGTGCCGGAGCTGGTCTACAACGCCAACGCCACAGTGCTGCTCGGCACCGACACATTCCTCAACGGCTATGCGCGCGTCGCGCATTCTTATGACTTCCGCTCGCTGCGTTATGTCATCGCCGGCGCCGAGCCGGTGAAGCAGGGAACGCGCGAGGTCTATCTCGAGAAATTCGGCATTCGCATTCTCGAGGGCTATGGCGTCACCGAGACGGCGCCGGCGCTGGCGCTCAACACGCCCATGTTCAACCGCTTCGGCAGCGTCGGCCGGCTGCTGCCGGGCATGGAGCTGCGCCTCGAGACTGTTCCCGGCGTCGCCGAGGGCGGCCGTCTCTTCGTGCGCGGCCCCAATGTGATGCTCGGCTATCTTCTGGCCGACGATCCCGGCGTGCTGAAGCCGCCGGCGGAGGGCTGGCACGACACGGGCGACATCGTCACTGTCGATGCGCAGGGCTATATAAAAATTCAGGGCCGCGCCAAGCGCTTCGCCAAGATCGGCGGCGAAATGATCTCGCTCGCCGCGGTGGAGACGCTCGCCGCGGAGCTGTGGCCCAATGCGCTGTCGGCGGCGGCGCGCGAGCTCGATCCGCGCAAGGGCGAGCGCATCGTGCTGGTGACGCAGCAGAAGGATGCGACGCGTCCCGAATTCCTCGCCTTCGCCAAATCGAAAGGCGCGTCGGAGCTGATGGTCCCGGCCGAATTCATGATCGTCGACAAATTGCCGCTGCTCGGTTCCGGCAAGCTCGATTTCGCGGGCGTCGCCACAATGGTGCGCGACCGCAACCGTTATGTTCTGCCCAGCCCGCGCATACCCAACGGCCTCGGCCGCATCGTCGGCGATGCGACGACGCAGAACGCCTGAAACGAAAGGTCGCAACGCAATGGATTATCGCAAATTGGGCCGCACCGATCTCAGCGTGTCGGCGATCATGCTCGGCACGATGACATGGGGCCAGCAGAACACCGAGGCCGAGGGACATGCGCAGCTCGACCATGCGCTCGATCGCGGCGTCAATTTCATCGACACGGCGGAAATCTATTCCATCCCGCCGCGCGCCGAGACGCAGGGCTCGACCGAGCGCATCATCGGCTCCTGGCTCGCGGCGCGAAAGAACCGCGACAGAGTGATATTAGCGACGAAAGTCTCGGGCCGCAGCGAGAGCCCCTATCTGCGTCCCGACGCCGAGGGAACCAGGCTCGATCGCAAGAACATAGAATATGCGATCGACGGATCGCTGAAGCGCCTGCAGACGGATTATGTCGATCTCTATCAGCTGCATTGGCCCGATCGCCCGCTGCCGCTGTTCGGCGCCGGCGGAACCATTTATCGCGCGCCGCCGAAGGTCGACGAAATCCCCATAGAGGAAACGCTGGAGGCGCTCGCCGATCTGGTGAAGGCCGGCAAGATTCGCCATGTCGCGCTCTCCAACGAGACGAGCTGGGGCGTCGCGCGCTTTCTGAGCGCGGCGGAGAAGGGCCATGGGCCGCGCGTCGTCTCGATCCAGAACGCCTATAATCTCATCAATCGCACTTTCGAGATCGGCCTCGCCGAATTCGCGACGCGCGAAGATGTCGGCCTGCTCGCTTATTCGCCGCTGGCGCAGGGCTATCTCACCGGCAAATATCAAAATGGCGCACGTCCCGCCGGCGCGCGCACCACTTTGTTCGAGCGCGGCCAGCGCTATGAGAAGCCCGGCGTCACGCAGGCGATCGACGCCTATCTCGCGCTGGCGAAGGAGATCGGCGTCTCGCCGGCGAAGCTCGCCCTCGCCTTCGTCACCTCGCGTCCCTTCGTGACCTCCAACATCATCGGCGCGACGACGATGGCGCAATTGCAGGAGGATTTGGATTCGCTCGAGGTGACGATCACGCCGGAAATCGAAGCGCGCATCGACGAGATTCATCAGCTGCACAGCAATCCCGCGCCGTGAGGCGCAAGAGGAAAGCGAGCCATGGATGTGAGACTGCGGCTGGCGCCGCTCGAGGACAAGCGAGAGATCGCCGCTCTCTTGCGGCGCTATCTCGTCGAGCTCGGCCCTTGGGGCTATGACGAGCCGGACAATTATCCCTTTCTCGATTCCTATTGGCGCGAGCCGAGCCGCTCTCCTTATGTGATCGAGGCCGACGGCGCCGCCGCCGGCTTCACGCTCGTCAACGCCATCTCTATCTCCGGCTATCCGGTCGACGCCTCGATAGCGGAATTCTACGTGCTGCCGCATCTGCGCCGCGCCGGCTGCGGCGGCGAGGCGGCGATGCAGGCGTTTCACACGCGCGTCGGCTGGTGGGAGCTGTCCTTCCATCGCGACAACGCCGCCGCCCGCGCCTTCTGGCCGACGATCGCCGAACGCGCCGGCGGCAAGCGCATTCAGTTTTTCGATGTCGGGGAAAGTCGTATTCTACGTTTTCGCATTTCGCACTAGCTTTCCCGATCACGAATTGCGAGGCTGGCGAGCGCTCGTCCACCTGCGAAGCAAGCGATTTGTGCAATGTATTGGAAGAATTTCTCGAAGATAGTCGCGACCTTCGCGCTGGCCGGTCCGCTCGTCGGAACCGCCCTGAGTTTGCTGCCTTTATTCCCGACGACCAGGTCACTCGTGGGATTCCCGACATTCTGGATCAAGTGGGCGTTCTTGATCGGCTTCCCCATAGCGTTCCTCACCGGAGCGCTTTTTGCGTTTCTGGCCCTTTCTCACAGCAAGCGCCATTTCCTTCACGCTTGGCTCAGCGCATTGGTCGCGAACGTCTGCGTCACAATCGTCTTCGGCGTCATGATGGAAGCCGGGCCACGCATGTTCAGAGTGTTGATAGCCCTCGACCTGACGCTGCTGATCCCCTCGCTGGCGGCGGCCACGATTTGCTGGCTTCTCGCCACTCGATGGCTCAATGCGACGTCCGTCGTCACCGCACCGGAATGAGCAGATCGGTGACGAGCCCTTCCGGCGGCGCGTCATAGGGCGTGTTGCGATAGATCTCGAGCGCGGGGCGATCATCCGGCTCATGACCGCTCGTCGGCAGCCATTCGCCATAGAGCTTCTGAAAGGCGGCGGCGATGCCGCTATAAGGGCCGACATGCCGATAGGAGGCGTAGCGCCCGCCGACCATATCCACGATCGTCACCTCGCCAGAAGCGGCGACGCCCTCTGGAAAAACCAGGCCGGCGCAATAGCGAAAGCCGCAATCTTCTTCCGGGTCGCCATAGGAGACGCCGATCGGATAGAGCGCCCGTCCGGCGAGGCCCGCCTGCATATGCCAGCGCCACAGGCCCGCCCATGTCTCCGGTATCGACGCCACCGGCCCCTTGTGCTCGAGGAGATGCGCGCGGATCGGCGCCAGCTCGACGATCTCGACATTCATGGCTGCGTCCTTTCTCGTGACGACGACGGGGCAAGGCAGAGTGAAATCGGCGGCGGCGCGATGCGTCGCGCGAAATTGCGTAGGGCTCACGGCGACGAAGCCGCGAAAGGCGCGCGCGAAGCTCTGCGCATTCTCATAGCCCGCCTCCAATGCGATATCGGCGACGCTGCGCGCGCTCGTCGCCAGCGCCCGCGCGGCGAGGGTGAGGCGGGCGCGGCGAATCGTGTCGGCGACGCTTTCGCCCTGCATGGCGCGATAGATGCGATGAAAATGAAACGGCGAGAAATTGGCGAGCGACGCCCACTCCTCCAGCGAGCGGGATCGCGCGGGATCGCGAAAAATCGCCTCGGTGACGCGCCCGATGCGCCGCGCATAATCATTGCGTGTCGTCTGCTTCATGGATTTCGAGCATAAAGGGACGCCGCGCCGGGCGCATTGCAGAGATTGCTCATTTTCGCCCTATGCGCGAAAATCGCAATGGTCGTCGAATTATCGCATTTATCGCAATGATGGCGTCTTTGGGCCGGGGCGAGCGAGAAGGATTTTGAAAAATGCGTCTCATCGGAATGCTGGATTCGCCCTATGTCAGACGCGTCGCCATATCGCTGAACGCATTCGGCCTGCCTTTCGTGCACGAGCCATTGTCGGTGTTTCGCGATTTCGACGCCTTCGCCGGAGTCAATCCGATCGTGAAGGCGCCGACGCTGGTCACCAATGAAGGCGTGACGCTGCTCGATTCGACTCTGATCCTCGAATATCTGGAGCGTCTCGTCCCCGCCGAGCGCAGGCTCACGCCGGAACGGCCGGAGCATTTCTTGCGCGCGCAACGAATCATCGGACTGGCGCTGGCGGCGAATGAGAAGACCGTGCAGCTCGTCTATGAGTCGAAGCGTCCCGACGAGCGGCGGCATGCGCCCTGGATCGAGCGCGTCGAAGGCCAGCTTTTGGCCGCCTATCGGTTGCTGGAGGCGGAAGTCGCCGCGGCCGCGGACGGATTTCTGTTCGGCGCGCGCCCGCTGCAAGCGGACATAACCGCCGCCGTCGCCTGGCGCTTCACGCGCAGCGTCGCGGCGGATCGGCTCGCGGCCGCCGACTTTCCCGCGCTCGCGGAATTTTCGGCGCGGGCGGAGCGCCTGCCGGAGTTCGCGGCGGCGGATTTCGACTGACGCAAATCGAAGGGAGGATGTGGCTATGCGAGCCTGAAGGCTCGCGCGGTCCAACAGCGCGCCCTGGACCGCGAGCCTTCAGGCTCGCTTTTTTGTCCAAGGGCAAAGCAAAGATCAGCTCACAATCTTCCCCAGCAGCCAATCCAGCGCCTCGGGGAACACCAGCTCCTGCGTCGCGGCGATCTCCTCGGCGCTCCACCATTTCCAGCCGAGCACGTCGCTGCGCTCTATCTCGGTGAAGCCGCTGGTGTCGGGCGTGAACTCGCCCGTGCGAATGGCGTAGAAGCGCTCGTCGGCCTGGAACCAATCCTCGCCGAGCTGCATCGGAAACGCGCGCGAGAAGACGATGTCGCCGATCTCGACGCCGGTGAGCCCGGTCTCCTCGGCGAGCTCGCGGCGGGCGGCGGCGTCGAAGGTCTCGCCGGGCTCCAAGGCGCCGCCGATCGAGCCCCAGAAATGCGAATGTCCCTGCTCGACGAACACCGGCGACAGGCGCGTCGAATAGCGGAACAGAAGAACGCGATTCTGCTCGTCCAGCGGCAGCAGCCGCGCCGCCGGACGGCGCTCCAGCTTGCGCCCGTCATAGGGCATGACCACGCGCTCGCGCGCGCCCTCCTCCGCCCAGCGCTCGAGCGTCCAGCGACCATCCTCATAGAGAAACCAATTGGGGGCGGCGTGCAGCACCGGCGGATCGCGCTTCTCGGAGAGGCCGAGGCCAGTGGCGAGGCGATAGCCAATGTCCAGCACGCCGGCATGGGCGATGACGAGCACCGTCTCGCCCGGATGCCGCGCCGCTATGGCGGTCAACTCATCGCCGACGCGCGCGGCGAAAGCGGCGAGCGTCTCGCCGCCCGGAATGAGAAAATCCGCCTGTCGCTGGCGATGCTTGGCGTGCTCGCTCGGAAAGGCGCGGTCGACGTCGTCGAAGGTCATGCCGTGCCATTCGCCGTCGTCTTTCTCGCGCAGCGCGATGCTCGTCTCTATGGGCAGGCCGAGCCGGCGCGCCAGCGGCGTGACGGTCTGCACGGCGCGCTTGAGATCGCTGCTGTAGATGCGGTCGAAACGGGTGGAGCCGAGCTCGCGCGCCAGCGCCTCGGCCTGCGCCAGCCCTCTCACATTCAGGGGGATGTTCAGCTGCCCCTGAACGCGCCTCTCGAGATTCCAATTGGTTTCGCCGTGCCGTGCGAGACAGATGCGCGTGCGCGCCATTGACATTCTCCGGGATAGCCGCACGTCCTAACGATGAAACGCCGATCCGTCCAGCGGGACTGTGCGACGCACAATGGCGAGCGACAAATCCTATGGGCGTCGACGGTTTCCCCGGCCGCCGCCCCGCGCGCGGGCGGCTGCGTCCGCGCCGGCGCGAAAGCTTCGTCTGGACAGCCGGCGTCACTCTAGAATTCTAGTGAATTAGTGATCCGCTGGCGGCGCAAAAAGCGCGGGCGGGGCGGCGGAACCCTTTCAGCGGCAGAAATTTTCTGCTCCGCGACGGATTCGATGCTGGCGTTTTCCTTCTTGCGTGATAGTCGATATATCTATTCTATCCGCTTCGTCGTCATGGGTTTCGGCGCGCTCCCCTCGCGTTTCGCCATCATGAAAACGCCTCGCTCGAGGCGCAGATCGCGAGAGAGCCCATGGGGTTTGCCGACTTGCCGGAGGCGAGGCTCGCGCTCACTGCGGCGCGCGGACGGGAGAGATTGCGAACCGATGCTGTCCAACAAAGCGAAATACGGGCTCAAGGCGCTGATCCATCTCGCCGGCGCCGAAGGGCAGTGCCTCGCCGGCGACATGGCGACGCAGAACAACATCCCGCGCAAGTTCCTCGACGCGATTCTACTGGAATTGCGCAACGCCGGCATTCTCAACAGCAAGAAGGGCAAGGGCGGCGGCTATCACCTCGCCCGTCCGGCCGACAAGATCACCGTCGGCCAGATCATCCGCATTCTCGACGGCCCACTCGCGCCCATCGCCTGCGCCAGCCGCACCGCCTATCAGCGCTGCAACGACTGCCCGGACGAGGATGCCTGCGCGATTCGCGATCTGATGCTGGACGTGCGCGACGCCATGGCGCTGATCCTCGATCGCACCAGCATCGCCTCGCTGCGCGGCAGGGGACGGCGGTCGGCGCAAATCCTGCGCTGATTTCAGCTTTTCCAGAGAGATTGGAGAAGGTGCGGCGGCCCGCGCCCGCCGCCGAGCGCGAGCGCATCCGCCGCGCCGAGCGCCTCTGTCAGAAAATCCTTGGCCGAGCGAATCGCCGGGACCAGCTCGGCGCCATGCGCGAGATTCGCCGCTATGGCGGAGGAGAGCGCGCAGCCCGTGCCGTGAAGATTGCGCGTCGCCACGCGCGCGCCGTGGAACGCATGGACCTCCTCGCCCGCGACGAGAATGTCGAGCGGCTCGCCCGAGAGATGCCCGCCCTTCATCAGCACGGCGCGCGCGCCGCGCGCCACGATCGCCCTTCCCTGCTCCGCCATCTCCTGCGGCGTCGCGGCCTCACTCGCGCCGAGCAGAGCGGCGGCCTCCGGCAGATTGGGCGTGACCAGAGCCGCGAGCGGAAACAGCCGCGCGATCATCGTTTCGATGAGCCCGGCGGAGGAGAGCGAATCGCCGCTCGTCGCGACCAGCACGGGATCGAGGATTATGCGCCGCGCGCCGGCGCGGGCGAGCGATTCCGCCACGGCCTGCGCGATGGCGGGTTCGGCCAGCATGCCGATCTTGACCGCATCCGCCTCTATATCGGCGAAAATGGCGTCGATCTGCGCGGCGACGACCGGCGCGGGAACCGGATGAACCAGGCTGACGCCGCGCGTGTTCTGCGCGGTCAGCGCCGTTATCGCCGCCATGCCATAGCAGCCCAGCGCCGAGAATGTCTTGAGATCGCCCTGCACGCCGGCGCCGCCGCTGGGGTCGGAGCCGGCGATCGACAGGAGCTTGGGAATTTGGGCGGCCATCTCGCCTCCCGCTCTTTGCCCTATTTCTTCTGGCCCTATTTCTTCGGCAGCGCCAGCACGCCGGCCGCGCCATTCTCGGCGCCGACGAGCAGCCGCGTTCCCTTGGCGTCCCAGCTCAGAGCCGAAATGCGCGTGGGGGCTCCCGGTTCCGGCGCGCGCACCAGCAGCTCGGCGGCGTCGGTGAGGCGGCAGAGCAGCACCATGCCATCCTCATAGCCGATCGCCACGGCGAGCGCGCTCGGATGGAAGGCGACGCGCGTCACCTTCACCTCCGCCCGCACGCCGCATTCGCGCGGCGCCTCGCCCATCGGCCCGTCCTTGGCTTGGAAGGGCCAGACGACGCAGGCGTCGGCGCCGGAGGTGGCGAGCCATTTGCCGTCATGCGACCAAGACAGCGAGCGGGTCTTCGCCGGATAGCCGGCCATGCGCATATTCTTGCCGTCAGAGACGCGCCAGCCGTGCAGCATGTTCTCCTGCATGGAGGTGAGCACGAATTTGCCGTCCGGCGAAACGGCGGCGTCGAGATGCGAGCCCTTCCACTCCAGAAACTCGGGCGCGCCCGCATTGGGGAACCATAGCGAGACGCCATTGTAATGGGCGATGGCGAGCCGATAGCCCTTGGGAAAAAAGGCGATCCCGCGCGAGCTCGACGGCAGCGGCAGCGACTTGACCTCGCCCTTTGGCGTGCGCGCGCGCAGTTCGCGGCCGGCGGACCAGGCGAGCGTCCCATCGAAGCGCGCGGCGACGGCGTCGATCCATTTGCCCTTCTCATCGGCGATGATCTCGAGCCCGCCGGCGCTGTCGGACGCGATGACGAGGCCGTCGTCGCCGCCGGTTATCAGCCGCCGCCCATCGCTCGCCGCGACCAATATGGCGCCGTCCGCATGGGCGACGACGTGACGAGGCGCATCGCCTTCGAGAAGGGCGAGCCGCCCGTCGGCGAGCGCCAGCACGGGCGTCTCGCCGAGAAAGGCGGCGGCGACGACCTCCGCGCCGGCGTCGAAGGGCGTGAAAGCGGAAGTGAGGGAGGGAGCAGCGCCAAAGGTCACGATCGGGAACGCCTCGGGGGAAAGGCCGCTGCGGCGCGGCGGCTTCTCTATAGCGGATTTGCGGGGCCGGGCTCAAATGGCGCCGCATGTGGCGCCGTTCTTTCATGCCGAAGGGATTCGAGCCGGCAGGGAGGAGCAAGATGCAGCAAAAGCCCGACAGCGACGATTATCTCGCTCTTTTCGGCCGCTACAAGGAGGATTTCGGGGACGTCTACATGGACCCGGAGGACGAGCGCTTCCGGCTGCTCTTCGACCAGATTTGCCGCATGCTCACGCAGCCTTCTTCGTTCAATCTCAGCCTGCCCGAGCAGTTTCGAACCACGGCCTCCCGCTATCTCGCGGGCGACGCTCACACGGTCGCCCATATGAAGACGATCGAGAACCGCCATTTCATGCTCAGCGATCTTTTCGACTACATCCATCTCGTGAAGACGATGGGCGGCTCCTGGGACCAGCGCGGCCGATAAAAATCGAAGGCGCGCGGCTCCTCCGTTTCGTCAAGCGGCCGAGACCGCCGTCGGCGCCGGCGCGGCGGCGGCGGCCATCGCCAGAAAAGCGCCGAGCGGCATCGGCCGGCCGAACAGAAAGCCCTGCAGGCGCTGGCAGCCGGCGAGGCCCAGCACATAGGCCTGCTCCTCCGTCTCGACGCCCTCGGCGGTCACCGCCATGTCGAGCGCATTGGCCATGTGAATGGCGCCGGCGACGAGCACGCCGGTCGATTTCTCGATCGTGACCCGATCGACGAGCGATTTGTCCAGCTTGATGCGGTCGAAGCCGTATTTCTGCAGATAGGCGATGCTGGTATAGCCGGCGCCGAAATCATCCAGCGCCACGGCGACGCCCAGCGTCTTCAGGAAGGAGATCACCGCCGCCGCCCGCTGCGGATGATCGATCAGATAGCCCTCCGTCACCTCGAGCTCGAGACGCGCGGTGGAAAAGCCGGTCTCCAGCAAGGTCCGCATCACCGCGCGCTCGAAATCGGGATCGCGGAACTGCGCGGGCGAGACATTGACGGCGACCTTGATCGCCTCGACATCGAGAAAATCCTCGCAGGCCCGGCGCAGCACGAACAGGCCGAGCTGATTGATGAGCCCGCTGCGCTCGGCGATCGGAACGAACTGATCGGGCGTGAGCTCGCCCTCCGGCCGACGCGGCCAGCGCACCAGCGCCTCGACGGCGACGACGCGATTTTCCGTTGCGCCGACGATGGGCTGATAGACCACCTCGAGCTCGTCGGCGCGCAGGGCGCGGCGCAGCTGATCCTCTATGTCCTGCTGGCGCTGGCGCTCGAGATCGAGATCGGGCGTGTAGATCCGCACGCCCGATTTGCCATTGGCCTTGACGTGATACATTGCGATATCGGCGCGGCGGAACAGCTCCTGCGCGTCGCAGCCGTCCGCCTCCGTGCAGCAGACGCCGACGCTCGCTCCGATCTGCACCGCGCGATCGCCGATGCGGATGGGCCGCGCCAGAACCGCGAGCGCGCTGCTGGCGAAGGCGCGCGCCGCGCGCTCGGCCTCGGCGGCCGAGATCACCGCCGCGAACTCGTCGCCGCCGACGCGCGCCAGCATCGCGCCCTCCGGCAGAACGCGGAGGAGCTCCTTGGCGACTATGTCGATCAGCCGGTCGCCGGTCGAATGTCCATAAGTGTCGTTGACGTCCTTGAAGCCGTCGAGATCGATATAGACGACGGCGGTGGGCGTCGCGCCAGCGCTACGGCCGCACTGGTCGAGCCTCGTCATCAGCGCGCGGCGATTGGGCAGGCCGCTCAGCGCGTCCATATTGGCGAGCCGCGAATTCTCATCGCTGAGCCGCTGCGTCTCCGCCTGCTTCTCCGCCAGCGAGCGGCGCGAGGCCACCAGATGCGCGAAATCGCGGTAATAGATCATCAATATCGCGATCATGCCGATGGCGGCGAGCGCCAGATTGACCGACGCCGCACGAAAATGCCCATCGTCCGCGAAGAAGAAGAACAGGCTGAAAGGCGCGACGCCGACCAAGGTCACGTTGAGCGCCGCCGAGCGCAGATGCATCAGGCAGAAGTTGCAGCTGATCATCGTCAAGGCGAGGAAGAAGACGATCTGCGCCTTCGCATAGGCGTCGCCGTCGCCAAAGGTGTAGAGCGACAGGCCCCAGGCGGTGAAGGCCACGGCGATGAAGAAGGCCAGCCTGTTGGTGCGCTGCATGTGGCGGATGGCGATGTCGTCCGGCACTCGCGAGCGGCCGATCCGCCACCAGACGACGCCGCGCAGAAGGCAGAGGCCGCAGAGCGCGCTCGGCGCATAGAGGGACAGCCAGGGATGGCCGAATTTCGCGAAGGTGAACATCACCGCCAGCGCATTGGTCGCCAGGATGAAATAGAGAAGCGGAATCTGCCGTGCGAAGGCGCGAAACTGCGCGCGGACGAGCTCCAGGTCGTCGGTCGGAACGCTGAACAAAGAATGTAGTTTTCTGATGAGACTATTCTTCAAGATCAACGACCTTTCAGGCGTTCGTCACCCGCAATTCAAAAAATGGCCGCATCGGAAGCTTAGGCAAAAGCGGTGGCGATTTGGTTAAAATCGAGAAAATAATTACGCCGTGACGATGCGGCTCGCCGTCCGCGGCGGAGGCCTGGACGAAATGCGAAACGGACCAATGTCATGCGGGGGGACGGCTCCCCCGTCGGCGAGCCGTCGCCTCGCGGCATGGAAATTCCGAGGAGCCAAGCATGAGCACGAGCAGCGTATCCGGCGATCCGTTTCGCGGCAGCCCGTTCGATCTGAACAAGCTCGAAGCGAAAAACGCCATTCTCGCCCATAATTGGTGGGCCATCGGCCTGCGCGGCCTCGCGGCGATCATCTTCGGCCTCATCGCCGTGTTCCAGCCCGGCGTGACGATATTGTCGCTGGTGCTGGTCTTCGCGATTTTCGCCGCCGTGGACGGCATAGCGACGATCGTCGCCGCCGTGCGCGCCGCGCGGCAGGGCGAAGCGTGGCTGTTTCTCTTCCTCGCTGGTCTGGTGAAGATCGCCGCCGGCGCCTTCGCGGCCTTCTGGCCGGGCATCACCGCTCTCATCTTCGTGGCCGTGTTCGGCGCGGGCGAGGTCGTCGGCGGCGCGCTGACCTTCGGCTCGGCGCTCGATCTGAAGGAGGATCACGGCCGCTGGTGGCTGGCGCTGGGCGGCCTGCTGGCCGTGGTGTTCGGCCTGTTCCTGCTGCTGACGCCGGTCATCGGCGCGGTGGTGCTCACCTGGTGGCTCGGCATCTACGCCATAGCGCTCGGCATTGTGGAGCTGATCCTGGCGTTCCGGCTGCACGCCCGCCATGTCGAGCATCCGCCGCTGGCGCATCCGCAGGGCGCCTGATCGCCGGATCGGATAAAAAAAATCGGGGCGCCCGCAGCCACAGGCGCCCCGTCCCCCCTCTCCGCCCCCGCGGAAAGCTCGCGAAATCAGTCGATCGAGGAAATCTTGATCGGCGAATCGAGATCGGCGTGGACGACCTTGAGGCCCGCCTTGGCGACGGCCGCCTCATCGGCGTACCAGGTCGACTCGTGATCGAGCCCGCCATATTTGTTGAAGACCATCACATATTTGGCCTTCAAATCCACCTCGCAGCGCAGCCCTTTGCCCGGCTGGCCGATGGGCCGCATCTTGCCATCCCAATCGATGAAATAGCCCCCGGTCTCCTCGGACATTTCCTGTTCCCTTTCGGACATTTGTCTCCGTCGCCGCGAGGAAGCAGTTTTTGGGCCAGCCATCCCGAATGCGCCCGCATCGGCGACAGCGGGCTTGATTCGCCGACGCGCGCCTGTAGTGTCCGCGGCTCCTGTTGGAAATCCGCGTTGGGAAATGAAGCAGACGCTTTTTCGGCGCATTCGCCACACCTACGACCTGTTGTCGATCAAGACGTCCCGCTTCTTCAACGCCGGCTGGTATCGCTACCGATATCCAGACGTCCGCGACGCCGCCATCGATCCCGCGCGCCATTATCTCGAATTCGGCGCGCAGGAGGGGCGCGATCCGAGCTGGGCGTTTTCGACAACCGGCTATCTCGCGCGTTATCCCGACGTCGCCGCCTCCGGCGAGAATCCGCTGCTGCATTACATCCGCATCGGCGCGCGCGAGGGGCGCGAGCCGGATCGCGAGTTTTTGGTGGAGATCAAGCCGCCGCTCGACTACCGGCCCGAAGCGGATGTCGCGGCGGTTTTCGATCATCTGCTGCGCGAGCGCCGGCCCGCGCGCGTGCTGGAGGCCGGCACGCGGCAATCGACGTTCGGCGTCGCGACGCATTCGCGCCCCAATTTTCCCTGGGTGCGCGACGCCGACTATCTCAAGATGGATATAAGAGAGGGCCAGGATGTGGACGTCGTCGCCGATCTCCATGCGCTGCCCGCGCAATGGACCGGCGCCTTCGACTGCTTCCTCGCCAACGCCGTGTTCGAGCATTTGGAGCGGCCCTGGATCGCGGCGAAGGAGATCGCCCGCGTGCTGGCGCCGGGCGGCCTGTTCTGGATCGGCACGCATCAGTGCTTCCCCATCCACGCCCATCCCAATGATTTCTTCCGTTTCAGCCGCGACGCCTTGCGCCTCATTTTCGAGGACGCCGGCCTGATCGTCGAGGCCAGCGATTACGAGGGCCGCTGCGCCATTCTGCCGCCGGGCGACATGGTCTTCCCCGCCAATGTCGACGTTTGGAACCTGAGGGAGCCGTCCTTCATCGCCGTGCGCGCCGCCGGCCGAAAGCCGGGATGAAACAGAGCGCCCCGCGCCTATTGCGGAGGTCCGCCGCTTTCCCTAACTTCCGTCCATGACTCTCTCCCCCGCCCTTTCCATCACCCGCGATCTCCTTCGCTGCCCCTCCGTCACCCCGGCCGACGCCGGCGCGCTCGGCGTGCTCGAGCAGCGCTTGAAGGAGGCGGGCTTCGTCACGCATCGGCTGGTCTTCAAAGAGGAAGGCACGCCGGACATCGACAATCTCTTCGCCAAGATCGGCGAGGGCCGGCCGCATCTCGTCTTCGCCGGCCATACGGATGTGGTGCCGAGCGGCAATCCCGAGCGCTGGCGCTTCGATCCCTTTTCCGGCGAGATCGCCGACGGCAAGATTTTCGGCCGCGGCGCCTCCGATATGAAGGGCGGCATCGCCGCCTTCGCCGCCGCCGCCATCGACTATGTGAAGGAGCATGGCGCGCCCAAGGGCGCCATCTCCTTCCTCATCACCGGCGACGAGGAAGGACCGGCCGTCAATGGCACGGTGAAAATGCTCGATTGGGCGAAGGCCCATGGCGAGGTCTTCGACCATTGCATCGTCGGCGAGCCGACCAATGTCAAAGAGCTCGGCGACACGATCAAGATCGGCCGGCGCGGCTCGCTCAACGGGCGTCTCGTGGTGCGCGGCAAGCAGGGCCATTCCGCCCATCCGCATCGCGCCGAAAACCCGACGCCCGCCGTCGCGCGCATCGTCACCGCTCTGTCGACTCACGTCTTCGACGAGGGGACGGAGCATTTCGACCGCTCCAATCTCGAGGTGACGTCGATCGACATCGGCAATCAGGCCGCCAATGTCATTCCGGGCGAGGCGCGCGCGCGCTTCAACATCCGCTTCAACAATGTGTGGACGCTGGAGACGCTGCAGGCGGAAATCCGCCGCGTGATCGAGACCGCCGCGTCGGGCGCGAAAGTGGAGGTGGAGTTCCTGCCCTGCAATTCGCTGCCCTTCCTCACCGCGCCGGGCGATTTCAGCGCGCTCGTCGCCGGCGCGATCGAGGAGATGACGGGCCGCCGCCCCGGCCTTTCGACCAGCGGCGGAACCTCGGACGCGCGCTTCATCACGCGCGATTGTCCGGTGCTGGAGTTCGGCCTCCTCAACGAGTCGATCCATGCGGTGGACGAGCACGCCTGCGTTGCGGATGTCGATGGGCTGACGGCGATCTACAAGCGCATCATCGAGACGTATTTCGCGCGCTGAGGCCTCTCGGCCCTCGGAAACAAAATAGGCTCGCGCTCCCTTCTCCCGCGCAGGGGGAGAAGGTGGCCCGACGAAGTCGGGTCGGATGAGGGCTCGCGCCGCGACAGCATTATTTACGACTCAGAGCGCAGCAAACCCGCAGCCGCCCTCATCCGACCCTCGCTGACGCGAGGGCCACCTTCTCCCACAAGTGGGAGAAGGGGAGCGCGCTTTCACTCCGCCAGAGCTTGCGCGGCCGGCACGGCGAGCGTCCATTCGAAGCCGTCGGGCGGAAAGCCGATTCTCGCCTCGCCGCCGAGCGCCTGCGCGACGAGGCGCTTGATGACCTTATGGCCGAAGCCTTCGGACGGCGCCTCGGAAACAACCGGGCCGCCGAACTCGCGCCACTCCACCACAAAACGCCCGTCCTCGAGGCGCCAATGCAGCTCTATGCGTCCGTCCGGCTGCGCCAGCGAGCCATGTGTCAGCGCATTCACCGAAAGCTCGTGCAATGCGAGGCCGATGTTCTGCGCGGCCTCCGGCTTCAGCATCAGATCGGGGCCGCCGGCGCGCGTTTGCTCCTCGACGCAGCCGACGTCGAGGCAATAGGACAATTGCGCGCGCGCCAGCTCGACCATGGACGCGCCGCGCCAGTCCTGCGACACGAGCAGATCATGCGCCATCGAGAGCGCCTGCAGGCGCGCGGCGAACTTGCGCTGGAAATCGGCGAGCGAAGGCGCGCCCGCCGCCGTCTGCCGCGCCATCGCCTGCACCACGGCGAGAAGATTTTTGGAGCGATGCACCAGCTCGCGCAGCAGCACATGGACATGCTCCTCGCGCCGCTTGCGATCGGTGATGTCGCGCGCCGTGCCGATGATGCGCGCGGCGCGTCCGCCTTCGAAGAAAGTGCGGCCGCGCACCGCGATCCAGCGCTCGACGCCGTCGGTCTGGCCGATGACGCGATATTCCGCCTCGTAATCGCCGAGCGCGCCGGGATCGAGCGCGGCCTGAACGGCCTCGCTCGTCGGCGCGTTCCCGTCCTTGTGCTTGCCGTCCTTCGGCATCGCATTGCGGAAAATCTCGAAGCTGCCCGGCGCATCGTCCGGCAGCGCCCACAGCGCGCGCACGCGCGCGTCGAGATGCACCTCGCCGGTGACGAGGTCCCAATCCCAAATTCCGGTGAGGCTCGCGTCGAGCGCCATTCGCATGCGCTCGAGCGCCAGAGCTTCGTCGCGATCGTCCCGCCGCTGCGGCGCCGACGCCTCGCTTCTCCCGTCGATGTCCGTCAAGCTCGACCTCTCGACGCCCGCCGCCCGCTTCGACTGGCGCGGACCTTAGCCCAATGGCCACCAGCGGGCGAGAAAATCATTTCCAAATCACGCGTCGCCAATGCTCCATTGCACGAAACGGTAAACGTCTCCGCCCGGTCCGCGGTTCCCGCGTCACACATCCAATTCCGTGGCGAAAGCGGCGCGCTCCTGAATGAAGGCGAAGCGCGCCTCGGGCTTGGCGCCCATCAGCCGCTCGACGCAATCGGCCGTCTCCTCGCGCTCCTCGCCGGCAATCACCACCTTGAGCAGCGTGCGCTTCCTGGCGTCCATCGTCGTTTCCTTGAGCTGCGCCGGCATCATCTCGCCGAGGCCTTTGAAGCGGCTCGTCTCGATCTTGCCCTTGCCGGTCAGCACTTTCTTCACCAGCTCGTCGCGATGCGCGTCGTCGCGCGCATAGACGGTCTTGGCGCCTTGCGTCAGCTTGTAGAGCGGCGGCACGGCGAGATAGAGATGGCCGCCGTCGATGAGCTTGGGCATTTGCCGAAAGAAGAAAGTGATGAGCAGCGACGCGATATGCGCGCCGTCGACATCGGCGTCGGTCATCACGATGATCTTGTCGTAGCGCAAATCCTCGTCGCGATAATGCGAGCCGATTCCGCAGCCGAGCGCCTGCACGAGATCGGCGAGCTGCTGATTGGCGGCGAGCTTCTCTCGGCCAGCAGATGCGACATTGAGAATCTTGCCGCGCAGAGGCAGCACGGCCTGACTGGCGCGGTCGCGCGCCGCCTTGGCGGAGCCGCCGGCGGAATCGCCCTCGACGATGAAAATCTCCGAGCCTTGCGATGACGTGTTGGTGCAATCGGCGAGCTTGCCCGGCAGGCGCAATTTGCGCGTCGGGGATTTCCTCGCCTGCTCCTTCTCGGCGCGGCGGCGAAGCCGCTCCTCGGAGCGCTCCACCGCGAAATCGAGCAGCTTGGTCGCTTGCGACGGCGCGCCGGCGAGCCAATGGTCGAAAGCGTCGCGCACCGCGCCTTCGACGAGGCGCGAGGCCTCGACATTCATCAGCCGCGTCTTGTTCTGGCCCTGAAATTCCGGCTCGCGAATGAAGACGGAGATCATCGCCGCCGACTGGCCCATGAGATCATCCGCCGTCACATTGGCGGCGCGCTTGGCCTGGCCGATGCGCTCGGCGTGATCCTTCAAGCCGCGCAGCAGAGCGAGGCGAAAGCCCGCCTCATGCGTGCCGCCGTCCGGCGTCGGAATCGTGTTGCAATAGGAGTGCGAGAAGCCATCCTCATTGGCGAACCAGGCGATGGCCCATTCGAGCGAGCCATGGCCGCCCTCGCGCTGCACCTTGCCGACGAAGGGCTGATCGGCGACCAGCTCCTTGCCCTCGGTCTCGCGCGCGAGATAATCGCGCAAGCCGCCGGGAAAGCGCAGCACGGCCTCGGCCGGCACATCCGAGCCCGGCTCGATCAGCTCTTTGGCGCAATGCCAGCGAATCTCGACGCCGCCGAAGAGATAGGCCTTGGAGCGCGCCATGCGGAACAGCCGCGCGGGGCGCCAATGCGTCGCCGGGCCGAAGATTTCCGCATCCGGCTTGAAGCGCACCTTGGTGCCGCGGCGATTGGCGATGCGGCCCAATTGCTCGAGCTTTCCCTGCGGCAGGCCGCGCGAGAAGATCATGCGATAGAGCTGCTGACTGGCGACGACCTCCACCTCGAGCCGCTCGGAGAGCGCATTGACCACGGACACGCCGACGCCATGCAGGCCGCCGGAGGTCTGATAGGCGCCGGAGTCGAACTTGCCGCCGGCGTGCAGCATGGTCATGACCACTTCCAGCGCCGATTTCTTGGGAAACTTCCGGTGCGGGCCGACGGGAATGCCGCGGCCATTGTCGACGACCGTCAGCCAGCCCCCGGACTCGAGCGTAACTTCTATGAAGCTGGCGTGGCCGGCGACGGCCTCGTCCATGGCGTTGTCCAGCACCTCGGCGAAGAGGTGATGCATGGCGGCTTCGTCCTTGCCGCCGATATACATGCCCGGCCGTCGCCGGACGGGCTCGAGGCCCTCGAGCACCTCGATGGAATCGGCGTCATACTCCGCCGGCGCCTTGGGCGCTTTCGCGGCGGGAGCGGCGGCCGGCTTGCGCGGAGCGCCGCCGAAGAGATCGTCGGATTTGGCCATGGAGGGGATTTTAGCGATTCGCGGGGGCGGACGCGAGGGGGACATCGCAAGCGAAACCGAGTCGGCGCGCTCGTAAAGCTCCTTTTTGTTGCAGAAAGCAAATTTGAGAGCTAACATATTAAAATACACTTCTTCTATCTCTGGAACGATTGCCATGCTGAGTGAGCCAATTCGCGGGACGATTTTCATGTCACACGCGAGCGCCGATAAGGCTTATGTCGAACAAATAATAGCCGCGCTTGATAGCGCCCTAACTTTCTACGATATTAGGACAATTTCTCCTGGGAATGCAACACTTGACGCAATGAAGGCGGGCGTTTCAAATGCTGGATTGTTTGTTTTGTTCCATTCAACTAATAGCAGAAGCGCATGGGTTGATTTTGAGAAATCCTTGGCTGAAGTTCAGGCTATAGTTCATCCGACAACACGTATACTTGTTTGTCCGTTGAATGGCTCTGACTATAAAACATTGCCGCCATGGATGACACGCTACATGACAACTACTAGTGAATTTCGGCCAAATGACACTGTAAGGTCAATCCAATTCCTTTATGCTAAATATCTCAAAGATGCATTTCCTGACCAGATTAAGACATTTCCTGGCCGAGAGGCTCTAAAAAGAGAAATTGCGCTCGCCGTTATGCGAGCTTCAGCATCCACCGGTCATATTGTGAGCGCGCTGGTACTAACGGGAGTCCAAGGGATGGGCCGAGGAACGCTCGCCAGCGAGTTGGTTACGGAAGTTTATCGTGGCATGCGACCGGGTGGGCCAATTTTCGAAATTCCTGCGGCTGGCGACGCTGTGGATTGGCACTTGCGCTTTCTAGAAGATCTTAATGGACAACTCTCGGAGGCTGATACAGCAAATCAAATTAAAGCATTTAATGAACTCATTCCTTCCGCGCAAGCCGACACCCTGATCGCGTCGCTGGAACATTGGTCCGCCCTTAATCAGGTAGTGATCGTCCGACACCGATGGGGGCTGCGGGATAGAGGAAACGTGCTTCGCCCGTGGCTTTCTGCGCTTTTCCAAAAGCTCAAGTTTAAACCTAATATTCGCTTGATTTTGATCTCAGAAAGACAACTACCTCGCGAAGAGATGGCGCAGCTTCAAAATGTCAGACAGTTTGGACTTGAAGAACTTGACCAGGAAACAATAGCCTATATCCTCAGTGAACGCATCTCTCCCCGTTACCTGGACGCTCAAAGGCTCCCCGAGCTTGCCAAAAACATTCATGGTCATCCTGCCACGGCGAACCATGTGGCATATCTGGTGAATAGCGGACGTAGCATCGAGTCACTCGTCGCGTCTCCAGAGCCAGTCACCGCATTTCAGGATCGCATCCTAGCCGAGCTGTTTGATAGCGGTGTTCTATCGAAACTCCAACGTCACATCCTGAAACTACTATGCTGGTTTCCAAAGCTTTCCTTCCAAATAATAAAGGATGTTTTTAACGATGAAATAGCCGGAAACTTGGCAAATGAGCTTTGGGAACTCGTTGAGTTTTCGCTTGTTGACCAATCTGACATGGGTCGCTATAAAGTTCCGGCCGTCGTTTCAAGTAGCTACCGGCGCAGAAGCACTGATGGTGACAATGAGATATTTGGTAGAATATCTTTAGTGCTGAAAACATCGTTCGACGAAGGCACATTAGATTTCGGCCTTATCGAGTCGCTGCTCGTCGCTGTCGTTTCATCTGGAGAAGAATTGTCTGATCGTCTTGTCAGCGTGTTGACCCCGGCACGCGTCGAGCCTGTAATAGAGAGAGAATATTACGAGGCCATCGGATCAGTTGGAGAGGAGTCTCGCGTTCATTTTAAAAGATGCAACGCATTGGCCTCATTAGCAATGAAGATGAAAACAACCGACGATAGCTTAGAAAATATTTTATTTTTCGGTGCCGACAGCAGCATTCGACTAAGTGAATACCCTGATGATATGATTAAACTGATGAAAAAGAAAGGATTTTTAACGGCAGATTACATCGAGGCAAGCTATCTTTACCACCAGAAGCGGGACTTCGAAGGTGCAGCGCGGTGCCTGTCTAGGAGCCTTGAAGCATCAGGATTCCGCCTTCGAAATATAAGGCTCCTTACAAGGATTTATCTAAGAGATGGCAAATTTAAGCTTGCCTTAGATACATTGAATAAAATTTCTCATACCAGATTATTACGTGATACCGGCCTCGTGATGATGAAGGTAAGAGCGCTCAGAGGCACAAGAAATCATGCTGACGCCGAAGACCTCGTCGCACACCTCAAGAACCGTAGCGATGAGTACGGAGACTATGCAATATATAAAGCATCGAGATTTTTACGAGAAGGGCAGTTTCGGGAGGCCCTTAAATATGTAGAGCAAGCAAAAAAAGCGCCAAAAGCAAATAAGGCCGTCTTAAACTTTTTGCAATGCGCATGTGAGGTAGAAAGTGGTAATTTAGAAAATCTAGCTTCAACATGTGCATTAGCGCGATCAATGGGACGCGAATGGGACGCTTGGCAGCTTCTTGCTAGGGCTGCTTTAGCTGAGCGTGACTGGCGATCCGCTGAGGACTACATATCCAGAGTTCCAAGGAAGGATTGGTTTGATTTGAACGTAGTCTGTCGTACACTAGAGTTAAAGTTAACCGATCCAGAGATTGCAAGAGACCCGGTCGCGAGAAGTGAGACCCTCCAAAAACGCGAAGAGGCCCTGCGTCTCTCTGCCGATGCGGTCGAGGGTAGCAGCTATGCGTAAATCCACCGTCTCAGTCGCTAAAATGATCACCTAGCGGCAAAAACGGCTCCAAGTGATCGCTACAATCGTCGGCGATTTCGCGCGCTCGCCTCAGCCAGCAATTGATCGAAAACCTGCCCTCGGAAAAGTGCGCTGTCGCACAGTGCGTCGGCCGCACCTCATGCGATGCGGCGGAGGGAAAAGCGACGAGACGATCATAGGCCGGCGCTATGTCCGCAAAACCATCCGTCGAAAAGAGCCGCAGCGCGCCGCCCTCGAAACGCTGTGGCAGCGCGTGAAAATAATAGACGAGCGTGAGAACCCGCACGCTGTCGTGTCCGTCCGGCCGCGGCGGCGCATCGGCGTGGCGCTTGAAAAAGCCGCCGTCGCCATAGCGCACCATCTCGATCTCTTTTTTCGTTTCGGACGGCAGACGAGCATTCAGCTCGCGCGTCAGATGCGCGAGGACCAGATCGACAGATGCGGCGAAAGCCGCGCGCAGCGGGCCGAGCTCGAGAAGACGCGACGAATCGCGCACCGATGTATCGATGCGCGCCGCGCGCTCGGCCGTGTAGAAACGCGATTGCGAAAATTCGCTCTCATGCGCCAGCGCGAATTGCATCAGCTCGCCTGCGCGCGCCGCGCCGAGAAAGCCGTCTATGACGACATGCGCAGGCGTGGCGGCGGCGGTCATGGGCGCATCCATTGCGGCGACAGAAGCGCTCGATAGAGCACAGAAAGCCGCAATGGAGAAGCCGCGCCGCGCTCAGCCATGCAAACCCGCGAAGCGCGCCTTTCGCTCGGCGAAACGCGGCGTCACCCATTCGACCAGCGCTTCGCCCGCCGTCTCCGGGCGCCCGCTGTCGAAGGGCGGCGCCGGCGCATATTCGATCGACAATTGAATGGCGCGCGCGAATTGCTCGCCGGCGATATCGGCCGCGAGCGTCAAGGCGAAATCAATGCCCGCCGTCACGCCGCCGCCGGTGACGACGCGGCCGTCACGCACGACGCGCGCGGCGTCTGGAACGGCGCCGAACAAGGGCAGAAGATCGCGCCAGGCCCAATGGCAGGCGGCGCGCTTGCCGCGCAAAAGACCTGCGGCGCCGAGCAGCAGCGAGCCGTTGCAAACCGAGGTCACATAGCGCGCGCCTTCCGCGAGCCGCGCGATCTGCTCCAGATATTCGCGATCGACCGACGCCGCCTCGACGCCGGGACCGCCGGGAATGCAGAGGAGATCGCAGCGCTCCACGCCGACGAGCGCGCGCGTCGAGCCGAATTCGAGACCCGTGTCGGACGCGACGGCGCCGCCCTCGCGCGAGGCGACGACGACCTCGGCGCCGGGCAGTCGCGACAGCACCTCGAAAGGCCCGGTGAAATCGAGCTGGGTGAGCCGCGGAAAAATCGCGAAGACGATGCGCAGGCTTTGGTCGGACATTGCGAGCCTCCCCTTGTTGACGAAGGCAGAGTAGCGCCGCTAGGTTCTGTCTCAAATGACGGTTTTCCCACTTTTTCGGACAGAGCCATGCGCGCGCGGATCATCGCTCTGCTGATCTTCGACGACTTTCAGATTCTCGATGCGGCTGGACCGATCGCCGCTTTCGAGATCGCCGCGCGCATCGCGCCCGGCGCCTATGCGCTACGAACGATCGCCGCCGCTTCCGGCCTCGTGCGCTCCTCGTCCGGCGTCGCCATGGCGGCGGCGAGCTTCGCCGCGGCGCGACGCTGCGACACGCTGCTGATCGCCGGCGGCCTCGGCACGCGCGGCGCCGCCACGGACAGAAACACGCTGGCTTTCGTCGCCCGCGCAGCGACGCGCGCGCGACGCGTGGCGAGCGTATGCTCGGGCGCCTATGTGCTGGCGGCGGCCGGGCTGCTCGACGGCCGCAGAGCGACGACGCATTGGAGCCGCAGCGGCGATTTTCAGCGACGCTTTCCCAAGGTTCGGCTGGAGCCGGATTTGATCTTCGTGCGCGACGGGCCGATCTGGAGCTCCGCCGGAATCACCGCGGGCATAGATCTCGCGCTGGCGATGATCGGCGACGATCTCGGCGAGGATGTCGCGCGCGCCGTCGCGCGGCAGCTCGTCGTCTATCATCGGCGCCCGGGCGGGCAATCGCAATTTTCCGCGCTGCTGGAATTGGAGAGCAGGCAAGACAAATTCGCGACGCTGCTGCGCTGGGCGAGCGAGCGTCTACGCCAACGCCTCACCGTGGAGGAGCTGGCCGCGCAGGCCGCGATGAGCCCACGCAATTTCGCGCGCGCCTTCTCCCGCGCGACCGGCGCGACGCCCGCCAAGGCGATCGAGCGCCTGCGCCTCGACAGAGCGAAGAGCGCGCTGGAAGACGGCGCCGACACGATCGAGCAAATCGCGCGCGACAGCGGCTTTCGCGACCCAGAACGAATGCGACGCGCGTTTCTACGCGTTTACGGGCAGCCGCCGCAGGCGTTTCGGCGTGGGCGCTCCGCGCCGAGTTGAATGATACAGAGTTAAAAATCTGCTCCACTGGAGCCGGAGCCCCCATGACCTTGACTCCCGAATTCATTACTCGTCAAATATAAGTGGCTCGACTTGCCACAAACCCTTTGCCGACCCGAGTTCAATTCATGACAAACAACTCACAGCCAGAAAATTTAGCGGCCTTACCCTCGCCCTCACCAACTGGCCCGTCACCCGATCTCCACAAGATCTACGAAGCGATGTGGCGCAACATGGAAAGGGAAAACAATCTCATCAATTACCGAAACCAATGGTCCATCGTGCTGAGCGGTGGCATTCTTGCGACACAGGGAGTGTTGCTCACAGCGCTCAGAGAAATCGACAAGAACGCCGTCGACTACTTTTTCTCCGGTGGAATTCTGATGGTGATGTTTCTTTTGTCTGCCCTGGCTATCTTTTTTTGTACAAAAACCAATGAAGGCGTTCAAGCAGCCCAAAATCAGCTAGAGTATTTGAGGCGGCATTATGATTCATTTGAATCTGATATTAAGTGCCCGGGAAATTTTTTCGAGCTAAAATTGAGATACCCACGTCCTTTCGGCGACCCTCACGACCACAACAAAGGTAACATCGCAGCGTTGTCGTTCCCAAAAGTAATGCTCGTTATTTGGGTCGTATTCGCGCTCCTCGAAGGCTCTGCCGCTTCGATATTTATCGCCGACGGTATTCGCGGCGTCTCACACAATCCGTCAGAGGCGGCGCCGAAAGACAATTCTTCTGGAGGAAAAAAAGCCCGGGTGAAGAACTAAAGATTACGCCGCAATTTCAATCGGCGAGGCACGAGACAACACGCCCGCCGAACCGGCGGCACTGGCGGAAGGGGTGGGATTCGAACCCACGGTGAAGTTTCCCCCACGGCGGTTTTCAAGACCGACAAGCAATCTGCCGCGCATATTTAGGATGATATTGAATTTGCTTGGAAATTTCAAATTTACCGTCAGGCAGACCGCCGTGGTTGTGCCGACATTTGTGCCGACCCCTCTTTGGCGCGGGCCGCCTCCTCCGGCGTCAGGAATTCGAGATAGATCTCCGTCGTCTTGACGCTCGTATGGCCCAGGTGCTTCGAAAGCGAATAGACGCTCATGCCGCCGCGCAGCGCTTCGACCGCGAACAAATGGCGGAGGTCGTGGAAACGAAATCGTTGAAATTCCTGCTTTTCCTTCTTCGCCTTGGCAATGACGGCCCGACGCACATGGGTGAAATCCGAGGCCGCTTGCGAGAAGGCCTCGCCGCCCTCCCGGCAGAAAATCAGGTCACAACCGAGTGTGACGGGCTGTGCCGACACATGTGCCGCCGCCGTTTCGGACAGAGAAATCGTCCGGCGCTTGTTCCCCTTCCCGATCACCTCGAGAGTTTTGCCCCGCGCGTTGAAGCCCCGCCAGGTTGCCTGGACGAGTTCGTCCTGCCGGCAGCCGGTGAGGCGCGCGGCGCGGATGAGGGCGCCGAAGCGCGTCGAAGCTGCGGCGATGATGACCTCGATGTCGCGCGCGACCGGTAGAACGATCGGGTCGCGCCTTTCTTTGAGAAGTCGTCGCTTGGAGAGCGTCGGGTTGCCTTCCCGCCAGCCCATCGCCTCGGCGAAGTCCAGCACCCGCGACACGGCCGTCAGATCACGCCGCACGGTCGCCGGGGTCGCCCCTTCCCGCCGGCGCGCCGAAATCATCGTCGCTATCGCCTGCCCGTCCACCTTCTCGATCGCGTAGGCGGCGAGATGCGGCTTCACCATCGAAAGCGAGACGGCGTAGCGCTTTGCCGTCGACGGGGCGATTTGTCCAGACTCGTGCTCGGCCCATTCTGTCACGGCCTCGAGCCACGTCCGGCGCCTTTCGCCGCGCCAGCGCGCCGCCGCGATCTCTTCGATCCGCTTGTCCCGGAGCCGCCGCGCAGTCGCGAGATCGCGCGTGCGTAGGCTTTCTCTATGCTCGACTCCCCGGACGGTGGCTCGCAGCCAGAAGACTCCGCCTCGGGTATAGAGATTCGGCTCGCGCATTCGGCCTCCTTCGCCGCGACATGCCGGCGGAGCTTCTCTGGATCGAAGGTCCATAGGCTGCCGATTTTTGCCGCCCCGGGCAACTCCCCTCGCGCAGCGAGCGCTTGGACGCCGCGCACGGTCAACCCAAGAATGGCGGCCGCGGCAGTCGCGCGGACGCGTTCCAACTCCACAGGCGTCGAGTGAGAGTCGCGGCGACTCACGGTTCCTCCCCTCCCCCGAGCGCCCGCTCGATCGCCTGACGCTTGCAGCGCTCCCAAACGGAGTCGACCCGCCGCCACATCGCGACCGCGGAAAGCCGCGCCGGCGAACCGGCAGGCAGCCTCCAATACTCGCGGTAGATCGGCTTGCGCGCGATGATCCTCCGCGCCCGGCGCCGCGCGAGCGCATAGGCGGCGCGGGTTTCCCGCGAGACGAGCCGCCAATGCTTCGGGCAAACCCATTCCGAATAGCCCTTGTCGGCGCCGATCGTCCTCCGGCAAAACGGGACGCAGCACGGGAGGCGACCGGCGGTCATGGGCGGCTCTGCTTCAGATAGAGCGCGACCGCGCTGCGAAGATCGCTCTCCGGGACGCCGAGAAGTTGAGCAAGGGCCTTTTGCGCATCCGAAGCGGCGGCAGCCATATCGCCTCGACTGAGGAAGCCCCGATGGCCCTTGGTGATGATCGTTTCTGAGAATTCGAACAGCACCGCTACGTGGCGGAGTTTGTCAGAGCCAAGAAACTCGCCGCCGATGCGGGTGGGGTTTTTGATCCGCGGCGCCGGCTCGGGCGCGCCGCCAGTGCGACCGATATATTTGTCGGCGATGCGCTTCGCGTCGGGCGTCCTCATAGCGGGAAATCCTCCTAGATCAAAAATCGCCGCCGCCGCCGAAGGAGCCGCCTCCGTCGAATGACGACGAGCCCGAGTCGAAGCTTCCCGAGGACGATCCGCAATCGCTCGACCACGACGAGGAATGATCATGCGAAGTTGAATGGCTGTGCGCCGAGCAATCATCATGCGTCACCGCCGGCGCAGGATCGCTGCTCGAATGCAAGGGGCTCAAGGGCGAAAGCGGATTGAGCGGCGAGAGGACATTGAGCGGCGACATGGGATGATCGACGAGGCCATCCGCCTCGGTCGACCGCGAAGCGCGCGCAACATCGGCGGAGGCTCCAGCGACGCGGCCTCGCTCCGCAGTGGCCTTTTTCCGCTCGCGGCGACTTTTCCACCAAGATATCAAGCCCATGATCATTCTCCTCTATTGAAACCGTGATCCCCGCCACTTCCGCGCGAGGCAAACGACGATGATCCAGCGCGCCTCATCGTTGTGGCCGCAGCACTGGTCGCCGCAGTTGAAATAAGGAGCGGATTGCCCAACTTCCCCGGCCAGCGCAGTCAACCATTGCGTCGCTTTCTTTTTTTCTGCCTCCGCCACGCCTCGATCCTCGCCACCACCTCCCGCGCGCGCGGCATCCGCCACTTAAGCAGGGCTCGACGCCACAGGCACGACGCCGCCCTCGGCCTGTCGAAGCAATTGCCGGCGCCGAGGTCGATTGCATTGGGGAACGCGCCACAGCGAGCGCAGCGCGGGAGTGCCGCTTTCATGGACGCTTCCCCTTCGGCGGAAGCCGGCGCCAGTGCGTCGCCGGGCGCGGATTGCGGGGATTTCCAAAAGGATGAAATTCGCCGGGCCGACGGAGTTCAATAATGGCGACGTCACCGGTCCCCGCGTCGAACACGAGCACGGGCTCGTTCAGCGGGATGGTGGCGATCGGATGATCGACGAGGCCGAACAAGTCGAGGATTCCGCTCAGCACTCCCGGCAGCCCATCGTGCTCATAGACGATATAGCCGGCCTGACCGCCGTTGCGGGCGTGGAATCCACCGCGCTCATAGGTCGGCGACGAGTTCGAACGGATGATGGTCGCGATAGCTTCCCGGAGTTCGCCCGTCTCGGCGCCAAAATATGAAGTCGACCGCCGCCTGTCTTCGAGCTCGGCGAGGTCGCGCTCGGCTTCTTCAAGCGCCGCCTCGAGCCAATGGAAATCGTCCGGGATCATAGCCTCGGTCAGGCGGCCACTCGCGATCACCTCCCGCAGGCCTTCGACGAGAGAAACGGTTGTGGGTGTCATTTCTGCCCCCTGAGCATCGCGAGAATATCGGCCTTGTGCCGCTCGGCGGCCGCCTGGGCGACAGCATGGTCGGCCTCGCCCTCCATCTTGTCGTGCATGACGCCGAGCGCCTGCGCCTCCTTGATCGCCAGCACCTCGAGCATTCCAGGATCTGTGCCGAGATCAGTCGTCAGGTAATAGGCGAGCACGCTCTCTCGTTGCCCCATGCGATGCGCCCGGTCCTCAGCCTGCCAATGGATCGCCGGAGACCAGTCGAATTCGGCGAAGACGACGACGCGGGCGCGCGCCTGAAGGCCGTCGATGCCGGTCGCGGCACGGAGCGCTATTTGGCATAGGTTCGTGTCGCCGGCCGCGAAGCGCTTCACCGCCGTGTCCTTCTGGCCCATGGTCTCCTGCCCAGTGATCCGGACCGGGCCGAAGTCCTCGAGCGCGTCCGAGATCAGGTCGTGGACGGAGTGGTGATGCGCGAAGACGAGCGTCGGCTGTTCGGCTTCGAGGAGCGCGCGCAGGAACGCAATGACGCCGGGCGCTTTGGCGACGCCAGTCGCCATTCTCGTCTTTGCGAGCGCCTCGGCTTCCATTTTGCCGCGATCGAAGGGATCACGGACGAGCGCCGCATCCTTGGCGAGCTTGACCGCTTCCTTCAGCAGCTCAGCGAACTTCGCATTGTCCGCGTCGATCGGTTCGATGACGCGCTGCTTCTCCGGCAACTCGCCGAGCACCTCGGCCTTCGTCCGACGCAGTAAGAGCCCGCGGTCGCGGAGATAGGTCCCCAGCGCGTCCGGCTGTGCGACCAAATTCGGGTCGCCCGACTCGACACACCATGTCCGCTGGAAATCGACCTTCGTCCCAAGGCAGCCGCGATTGATCGTGTTCCAGACGTTATAGACCTCAATTCCTTTGTTGTAGATCGGCGTGCCCGACAGGCCAACGGCTGTTTTCGCGCTGCGAGCGAGCGTTCGGCAGGACTCGTGCTTCCTCGTCCCCGGGTGACGTAGCTCCTGGCATTCGTCGAAGATGATCGTCCGGACGCCACGTGTGCGCAGCCAATTCTCCCAGGCGCCCATGATGAGATAATGGGCGAGGTAGAGATCGGCCTTCGGCGTGTCACGCTCGGCCTTGATCCCACGCAGCGAAAGCCATGAGATCGCGCCAGCCGGCCCCGCGAGCGGCCGCGTCGCGTCACGCGCCTCGAGGAATTCCTCGATCTTCCGCTCCCAATGCTTCATGACATGCGATTGGCAGATGATCACCGCCGGCCAATCGTCGAGGCGATCGAGCAGCGCCAGTGCCTGGGGCGTTTTTCCTAATCCCATGTCGTCACCGAGCACCGTCTTACGATGCGCAACCATGAAGCTGAGGCCTTCCTTCTGGAAGTCACGCAGCGTGCCCTTGAATCGACCGCCGCCTTTCGGTGAGCCGATCGGCGCGAGCGTGAGCCGCTCTTCATAGGACGCCATGAGGTCGGAATATTGCTCCGCCCACAACTCCGCGGCCGTACGACCGATCGAGACCGGGAAGCGATGCATCAACATCAACAGGTCTTCGAACATCGATGCAACCGCTGGCCATGAGATAGCGTCGCGGGCCTTCGAGCAACGCGCTCCGGAGAACAGCTTCTCGGCCATGACGATGACGACTGGCGAGCCCTTGAGCGACCAGCGCGCGCCGCCGCCGCCTTCCGGCGTCTCTTCCGTGACGGAAAGCGTCAGATGCGCGATGGCGCCGCGATCGTCGGGACGCTGTAGCAGCGCCGGGAATCGGCTGGGCGCCGCGTGCTCCACGAGGGTGAGTGCAGTTGTCGTCACAGAGGCAACCTTTCTTCCTCGGCCTTGCGCCGATAATCGTCGCGGATCGCTTCGAGGATCAACGTCTGCCGATCGGCCGTGGCGCGTGACATCTTGTTCGCGTCGATCAGACGGGGGTAGACGCGGCGACGTTGTGCGAGTTCGCGCTCAACTTCCTTGAGCTTCTCGGACGATGAAAACTCCGTCATTCGATTGCCCTTCCGTGGTCTAGCGCCGACCTCTCGGCCTCTCCGCCGATCTCCCGCAGCAACTCCTCCGCCAGCACCCGCAGCGCACTGGCGGCCCCGTCGGCGCGCTTCGTCGTCGCCCGCGCCTCGACGCCGTCGGCGACCCGCAGCGCTTGATCGATCGCGAAAAGGAGCCCGGCGCGATAGCCGGCGGCGAATTCCGCCGTCATGCGGCCTGCCCTCGCCACAGGGCGACCGCCTCCCGCCATGTTGCAACGCCCAGCTTTTGGCAGATCACGCTCGAGCGCCGCTGCGCTGATCTCAGACTGATGCCGACGCTCTCCGCGGCCTCTCCGAGACCGCGCGCTCCGCTCTGTAGCGCGCGCAAGAATTCGGCCTCGGCCGGCGTCAAAGCGCCTGGGTCGGTTACATGACGGGGAGGAATCGAGAGCGCCATCAAACCCTCTTTCTCTCGGGGTTCAAGAATATGCTCGTGCGCAGCTGGCAAAAATTGTGCGTGTCGACGTCAACGAGATCGACGCTGGCGCCGACCTCCTCCTCGAGGTCGAGCAGGATTTTCTGGATGGCCTCTTCGGCCGCGGTGACGCGCGGGTCGTTGTCAAGATCCCTGGCCATTTCTCACGCTCTCCCGTCCGCCTGCTTCGCCGCCGCCATCAGCCCCTTCATATGCGGGTTGAGCGCATCGATCTGCTCGGGGCGCAGGCGGTTGAACCAAGCATCAAATGCGCGGCGGCCTTCGAGCGACTTCGCGCGCGCCGCGTCGAGGAGCTTTTCGTCTTCGGTTCGATCGTCCGGCTCGTCGACGGATTGGTCGGCCGCAGGAGCGGCGGCGGCGGAGTCCCGTTCGCCAGCGTCCGTTCCCGCGGCCTGCGACGACGGGGCTGCGGCATCCCCGGCGCCGGTCTCGGATTCGTCTTGCACGATTTCGCCGGTCTCCTGGTCATGGGCGGGCTCGCTTGGGCCGGCGAGCGCATCGAGGCGCGCGGATAGACTGCGCGGCATCTCATCGTCGGGCTTCACATTCGTCTTCGCCGTATCGAACTCGTAAAGCTCGTCGTCCCGGCGCACGAGGTCGTCGAGATCGCTCGACATCGGGAGGCGCTTCGAAAGCCGGCGTAGGACGGTCTTGCGGGCCATTTCGTCCCACCAGTCCTTCCAGGGGCCAGAAGCCCCAGCGCGAGAAACAGCACGAACCTTCTCGACCTCGGCGACGGTCATCACCTCGCGATAGATTCCGCCGTCCTTTGTCTTCGCGATGGCATAAACGAGCCTTGGCCTACCGCGCTCGTCGAGCGCCGGCTTGTGCGTGATCTTTTCCTCATCGCCGAGCGAATATTCGAACTCGTCGTTCGAGTAGGCGACATAGGCGCTGATCGATAGCAACTCGCCACTGTTGCGGACCTTCTTCAGAATGCCGCCGATCATCGGCATCCATTGGACTTTGTTCTTGAAGATCACCAGCGCGCCGTCACGGCCGTCCGGCAAAAGCCCGTCCTGCGCCGCCTTCATTGCCGATTGGAACAGCGAAACGCGATCGGCGCCGAGCAAGTCCGGGTTTCCGGTGACCGCCGTATTGATCACTCGCATGAATCTCTCAACCGGAATGTGCGCCGGGAGCGCCATGCGGAACTCGCTTTCGCGGTTCATGACCTGCGACTTGAAATCCGCGACCTGATCTCGGCGTATGACCTGCGTGCTCATGATGCTTTCACCCTTCAATAGTTGATCGTGACATGCGGGATCGACCGGCTCGCAATCAGGATCACCGCGGCCCGCGCATCGTCTTCGGAAAAGCCGGCCTCGACGAACGCCTTCGCCGCCGCGTTGTTGATCGTCGCCCGATGCTCGCGGTCGGCTTCGCGAGCCACCGCCTCGGCGGTTTCGCGAGCACGCTTCTCTTCGAATTCTTGCTTGGCGAGTAGGCCGGCGGCCCTCGCGCGCTGCTCGGCCTCCTCTGCCTGCCGGCGCAATTCCAGCTCGCGGCGCTCGGCGGCGAGGCGCTCCTCCTCGGCTCTGAGCGCGGTCTCGCGCTCCCGGCGCTCCGCCTCGTCGCGCTCGGCGCGGGCCTTGGCCTCGATAGCTTCCCTCTCGGCGCGGGCCGCCGCTTCCCAGCGCTCAATCTCCTCGGCGGCTTTGCGCTCGGTTTCCTGTCGGGCACGCTCTGCCGCCTCGCGGGCGATGCGCTCGTCGCGCTCGCGGGCCTCGCGCGCGACTGCTTCCTCGCGCAGACGCGCCAGCTCGGCTTGCTCGGCTTCGCGCTTTTCGGCGGCGGCGATGGCGACCGTCAGGCGCGTGCGGGCGCCGTCCTTTGCCGCCGCATATTCGGCAATGAACTCTTCGCAGGCCGGACCGATTTCGAGGGAGTCCACATCGCGCAAATAGGCGCGCAGGACATCGGCTGCGGAAACGGCCTGAACGCCGATGCACGTTTCCGTCAGCCATTGGATTTTCTCTTTGTGCCGGCCGACGCGCCGCTCCTCCGCCTCTTCCCACTCCGTCAGCGGCGCCCGCACCTCGTCCCGCCAAGCGTCGAGCGTGTCGCGGATCGTCTTCCGCGCGGCGTCGATCTTTTTCGGAATCTCCTTCTGCGCCGCCGCGAGGTCTTTCCCGACGCTCTCGAGGTAGCTTTTGCTCTGCGAAATTTTGTGCGCCATGGACGCGATCTCTTTGCGTCCCTTGGCGGTCTCCACATTGCCCTCGAATGCGTCGATTTCCTTTCGGATCGCCGCGAGCACGGGGTCAACCGCGTTCCGCGTCGTGAAAAAGGCGAGCGCGCGCCCCTCGGGCACGGTGAGCGCCAGAGCGCCGGCCGCCGGGATCACGACGTAATCGCTCGGGGAAAGGACTTCGGCTTCCATGGTCAGGCCTTTTTGATGCGAACTGTACGATACGAACTCGGCGCCACCTCATAGGCCCCGCGCCGCACAGTCTTGGCTTCCAGCAGACGTCCATCCGCAAGCCGCCCGCGCGTCGCATTTCCGAGCGCAAATATGATCTCCGCATCGAGCGTCTTGCGCTCCTTGGCGGCAGCGCCGCCATCGGCCTCGCGTTCCTTCAGCGCCTCGCGCTGTGTGACAATCTCAGCGATGCGCGGGTTGCTGGACAGGTCGACGGTCGAGCCGTCGTCATCGGCGTAGAGGTTCGCAACCAGTTCGCCGTCCTTGCCGAAATCGGGCGGCGGCGGCTCGCCATGTTCGATGCGTTCCCAGAATGCCTCGACCTCGCGCTTGACCCGCGCCCAGACCCCGGCGTGAATGTCCACGGGAACGAGCTGGAATTTTACGCCATAGGAAACGACGAGCGCGCCAATCGCTGCCCACTGCGCATCGGCCATATGCGCCTCGACGATCGTCTGCACAAAATATTCGAGCGGCGGAGCGATCTCTCCGTTCTCGTCTTTCCAATCCTTCTCGAAGATCATCGCCGCGACGGATTTTTGTTGCACAAGACCGAAGCCGCGCGCCGGGTCATTGACGAGCAGATCGGGCGTGGCGCCGATGCGCAGCGCAGGATCGCGATAATATTCCTTGCATCTTCTCACGATCCAATCAGGCTTCAACCGCCGCAATAGATCGGCGCCGACCTCTTCGAGCGCGAGACCACGGCCAAGGGGCGAAAGCTCGATCGAGTCCTCGCCTATCTTGTCGTCCGCGCCATCTTCCTGGAGCTCGCCCGTCTTGAGCATGTGGAGCCGCAGCGGCGTCATGTATTTGCTGACGCCAAGGAGCCCCGCCGCCGCCGACGCGGTCACATCCTGCTGGCGCAGCGCGAGCCATTGGTCTCGGCTTTCGATCGGGACACGCTGGACACCATTCGATGTGAGCCGATCGACGACAGCGGCCGCAGCGGCGCTGAGAGAGGTTTGCTGGAACGTCGCGATCGTCATTCTGTGATCTCCCGCACGTTGAACGCCACGATTTCGATTGAATCCGCACGCGCCTCGACGCTCTCGACGAGGAGATCGTGCTCGGCGCAGAGCGCAGTGATGATGCGCGCGATTTCCGCTTCAGCGGCTTCGACAGCGGCGCGTTGGGGTTGGGAGAGGCCGGACATCGTCACATCTCCCTTCGGGCTTCGGCGAGGGCAGCGATTGCTTTCCCGTGGGCCGCAATCTGCGCGTCCTGCCCGAGACGCGCCTCGCTTCCAGGGAAGCCGATGCTCTTGGCCGTGAACGGCTTGAATGCAGCGACCATATCCGCGAGCGCGTCATAGACGGCCGCCGCCCGCGCGAAGAGCTGCGCATTTGCCATCGCGCTTGGACCGCTGTTTACGATTGCGACCCAGGCGTCTGTTCCGCCTTCGCCGCAGACGATCGGGAATTTCCCTTCGCCCTGGTCGACGACGTGGAGCGGCTCCTTTGTGAATTTCGGCTCTTGCATTGTCGTCAGTCCTCAAAATTGAAGATCGTCGAATCCATCGCGCCCGTGCGTCAGATCGAACGGCCAACGCACGATCGGCGAATGCTCGCCACAGCAATCGTCGGTGAAGGAGAACGGCCATGCCGCCAGGCGAGTGCCGAAATCGACGGAAGGCGCCGTGCGCCGGCACAGTCCAGTCGCGCCGAAATCATTTCCGCGCGCGGTCTCGCTGTTGTCCCAGTGCTTGCAATCGGCGCATGTCGGCATCATCGTCACTCCGCCGCCTTCGGAAGCTCCGCCCGCTCCTTGAGCGAGCGCACCTTCCCCGCGAGCCCCTCGATCGACGCGAGCACGTCATCGAACGTCAGCGGATCGACTTCCCGGTTCAGCAATTCGACCGCATCGGCCTCGCACATGTCGAGCAACCGACCGGCGAGCACGAGGCGCTCGTAAGGACTCCCCGCGACCTGGCGCCGGAAGGAGATCGCGTCGGAAAGAAGATTGCTCGCGGCCTCTTCGAGCTTGCCCGCGAAGCCGTCGACCATGGCGCTGAAGCCCGGGATCAGGCTTTCAAACAGCTCACGGTCGGAGGCGCGCAAAGCCGGCGAGGTCTTGACGGGGACCGTCATCGCGAGACTCCCGTCTGAGCGTGATTGAGGGTGCTGTGCTCGACCGCCGGGTTCCACGGCACGACACCGGCCTCGCGCATATCGTCGATGATACGCTCGTGAATTCGATCGTTCTCACGCTGGCGCAGCGCGTCGGCGATCAGTCGCCAAAGCGGATTGCGGCGATCGAGCATCGCCGAGCGCGTGACCCAGCGGCCGTCGACCTTCGCAGAGGCGTCGATTTCGATGCGGAGGACGGCCCAGTCGTCGGAGCCATAGGAAATGGTGGCGCGCCCCCAGGCGCAGGCCTCGAACTGGCAGAGGAGACCGTCGACGGTCTTGACGCTGCCGAGCGGCAGCTCTTCGAAGGGAAACTCGATCTCACGCATGGCTCACCTCGGTTGATGAGCCAATGTAATTTGATACTTCCCTTTATGTCAACTGAAATCAGGGCGTATGTGAAGCGTTAATGCTGAGCCCGATCCCGACCGGTAAGCCCGATTGTAATTCCGAGGCGTTCCGCGATGATCTCGCGGACGCGATACCAGTGTCCCTCGGGTCGATTCCCGTCGATTGTCTCCTGCTCTCGGAGAGCACGACAAAGCGTTTCTGCGTAAGCCTGTCCTCCACCAAACCGCGCAATGAGATCGTCCGCGTCGCGCTGGACTAGCGCCTCATATTCTGCGCGTCTCGCTAAATAGGCTTTTCGGTTGAAGAGCCAGTCGAGCATCATGACACCGTGAAGCGGCCGACATACCGGCCGATGATGTTCACTTCGTCGAGCGTCGCCTCATAGGGCTCATACTGCGCGTTTGCCGATATGACTCGAATTTTCAAAGGGTCACTTCCCCTAACAATTTGAATACGCTTGATGACGACACCGATTCCATCCCACAGAGCAAAAATGCCTTCCGGGCTCGGCACACGATAGCGAATATCGACGAAAACCCGGTCTCCCTCCAAGAGCCGCGGCTCCATCGAGTCGCCGATCACCTCAAAGACACGTACATGCTTGGGAGCCGCATGCAGCATCTCCCGAACGACGGAATTTGGGATAATCCATTGGTCCCGGATTCCTTCAGCCTCGTAGGCATTCCCATTGCCGTCATGGACGTAATAGACCGTGGCAGGCACGCCGCCCCCGCCGGCGCCCGCACGTACATCGACCTCGAGAATCGCTTCTCCGCTGTCCGGCAATCCCAAATCGCGCTCGACTGAAGATTCGCCCTTCGGCGCCCCTTGTCGAAGAGGCTCTCCTTCGCCTGTCGCCAGCCAATGGACGTCGACCTTCAAATAGACCGCCGCTTTTTTCAGCGAGCCCGCGGAGGGTTCGGTTTTGCCGGTGACCCACTGGCTCACTGAATTTCGCGATACGCCGACCGCCTTAGCGAGATCGGATTGATTCCGCTCGGCTCGGTCCAATGCCCATTGTATGCGCGCGCCCAAGGTTCCCATTGACACATTGTGAAGTGTGTCCGGGCAAATTTCGCCGGAAGAATTGATTGACATAAAGGGAAGCATAAAGTTACACTCCTTCCCACGGAGACTTCCCATGCAGATTGTTGATCGCGTCATCGAGGCCTACGGCGGCGCCGCGGCGCTCGCCCGCCGTCTCGGCATCAGCCGCAATGCAATTTCAGACTGGCGCAGCAAGCAGCGCGTCCCCGTCGAGCGAGTTCTTGAGATCGAGCGATTGACGGGAATTCCGCGCCACGAAATCCGACCGGACATTTATCCAATCGAGCCGACGAGCCACGCCCAACCGACCGAGGCGGCATGATGCGTCACTCTCTCGTCCTCACAATCGTTCTCGCGTTCGACGCTGCAGTCGTCACCTTCCTCGCATCACTGATTGCGGGAGCACTCCGATGATCCGTGTCATTCCTCTCGCGCCCAACGAACGCCGCGTGCTCGAACTGCGCGCCAGCGGCGCAACCTACGGCGATATCGCCAGCGCCGAGGGGCTCACCATCAACGATGTGCTCGCCGCGATCGGCATCATCTGCATGAAGCTCGACGTAGGGTCGGAACAAGAGGCCGTTCGCGCATTCACTGGCGAAGACCTCGAGACAGCCTTGCGCGCCGAGCACGAATGCCGGTTCGGCGCCGAGCAAGAGGCAGCCTGAAATGCTCACGGCAATCTTTTCCTTCCTCGGCGAGGCGATCCGCGACGCCGCCGCGACAGAATACGAGCCGCTCATCGAGCGGACATGAGTTCCGGGTGCTCCCGGATGGCGCGCGCCGCAGCGCTCAGTGCGGCAGCCCTCCTTGGGCGTTTCCTCCCAAACTTCCCCGGCGCTCCGGCGCCGGGGCTCTTTCGCAAGCGTGTAAAGCCCGCGTTCCGTCCGATTCAGGTCACGCGCACGGACGGAGGGCAACCCAGAATGCAGCGCGGGAATTACGGGGCATGCCAAAGCAGCGCGACTACGGAACGACGAAGGACATCGTGACGCGACTGGTCGACGAAGCCGGCGGCGTGAAGCGCGCGGCCTTCCTGCTCGAGCGCGCGGTGTCGCGTGTCTACGAGCTGTGCGACCCGGCCTGCCCCGACCAGATGTCCTACGACTTCGTGCGCAAGCTCACCGAATTCTGTGGCTCGACCGCCGCGGCCGAAGACCTGGCGGCTCTCGCTGGCGGCGCCTTCATGCCGATCACGATCGACGACGGCGACCTCTCGCGCATCGCCGCCGACAAGGCCCACGAACACGGTCGCGTCACGACGCAGCTCTTCGTGGCGATGGGCGACGGCAAGGTCACGCCGGACGAAGCGCGCGAACTTTTGAAGCAGGTCGACAGCGAGTTGCGCGCGCTCATGACGTTGCGGGCGAAGCTCGTTTCTCTAACGAAGGGCTGAAAAAATGACCGAAGAGGCGGCGACAAAGGTCGCGAACACGAAACAGATGATCGCTCTCGCGAAGGCATTCAACCAATCGAAAACCAAGGTGGCGTCGATCAACGGTGAAATCGGCGAACGCATCGCCAAAGCCGTGGAGAACGGCAATCTGCACGCCAAGGCGTTCAAATTCAATTGCGGCCTCGCGCGGATGTTCGAAAAGGACGACCTCAAAGCGCGTGAATTTTGGCGCAGCCTGATCCTCTATCACGAAGAGTTCGAAAAGAACGGCCTCTTCGGCGAGCAGCACGTCGGCGACATCGAGGAGCTTGCGCGCAAAGCCGAGCAGGACGAGCGCGACGCCGAGATCGCGCAGCTGGAAGCGAACGGCAAAGCGATCATGGAAGGGATCAAGCCGCTCCACGGCGCCGACGCGGAGTTCGACGATTCGACCGCCACGAAGCCCTCTCGGCGACGGCAGAAGTCGGAGCCGGCTCCCGAGCCAGCCGCCGAGGAAATTCCCGGCAGCTACCGCTATCAGTGAGGTTTTCAAGTGCGGATCGCAGCGCTCGACATCGCGACGGTTTGCGGATTCGCCTTCGGCGACGCCGGTGCGATCCCGCAATCCGGTAGCGTTCGCCTGAAGCGCCCCGGCGAGCCTCCCGAGATCGCCGCATTCAACATGCGCGCATTTCTGCGCGACCGCTTCACGCTCGAGCGCTTCGATATGCTCGCGATCGAGCACTTCCTCAATCCCGCCGCACAGAAATCCGCCGACGCAGTCATCCTGCAGATCATGTGCTTCGGTGTCGCCGTCGCCGAGGGCATGGCGCGCGGAATGCGGATCGAGGCACCCTATCCATCGACTGTCCGAAAGCACTTTCTCGGGCGCGCGAACATGGGCGAGCGCAAGGAGACCAAGGCGGCCGTGCTCAATCGGGCCAAGGCGCTCGGCTACGTCCCGCGCGATTGCTGCGACGATAACAGGGCGGATGCCTGCGCCCTCTTCGACTACGCGGCCGCGACCTACGCGCGCGTGCCTCCGCGCGATCTCGTTTTCTTCGGGGAAGCCGCCAATGTCTAATTGCTCTTGCGGCACGCAGCAAATCGGCGGCCTGAAGGCACTGATCGATGATGCGCGCAATTCTGGCGCCCGCCAAGCGACGCGCGCGAGGGCGGCATGAGCGCGACCCTCATCCAGCAAATCGAGGAAATCCAGCTCATCATCATCGGCGGTGAAGACTGGCTCGAGCGCGCGCAGAGCAAGAACTTCAAACGCTCGCCCGAGGCGATTGAGCGCCGCGCCCAGCGGCTAGTCGTCCAGGAGGCCATTCTCGACACGCTGACTCGACTGCGAGAGGCCGAAGGGCCTCGGAAGGCAGCGCGGCCATGACCAAAGCACCCGCCCGCGCGCGCAACAGTCACGTCTGGGAGCGTGACAAATTCGACCATTACGTAGAGCCGGAATGGATCGGAAATGCTCTGTTTGGCGCGCTCGACCTCCCGGTCGGAACTGTCGTGCTCGATCCGTCTTGCGGGTGGGGGCGACTCCTGCGCGGAGCCCAAACGGCAGGGCTCTATGCGCTGGGGTCCGACATCGTGCCGCGTTGGAACGACAAGGAGGCCGTGAATTTCCAGACAGTGCGAAATGATCGCGGCGTCCTGTGCCTTCGCCCTTCGCTCGTCCAGGCAGATTGGTTTGCCAGCGGCGACGACTGGTGTCCGAGCACGGCGCCAGGCTGGAGAGAGCCGCAGGTCGTCGCATCGAATCCGCCATACGACCGCGCCGAGGAATTCCTCGAGTTGGCCCTGACGCGGGCGACGATGATGGTCGTGCTGATCCTGCCGTTGCGCTGGATCGCCGGAGATCGCCGTACAGCGCGACTCGAAACGTCCCCGCTCTACAAGCTCATGCCGATCTGCCCTCGTCCATCTATGCCGCCAGGGAGCGCCATCGCCTCCGGGACGAGGGTCGAGGGGGGAAAGGTCGATTTTGGCGTCTTCGTCTGGCTGAAGGGATATCGCGGCGCGCCGCAAATCGAATGGCTGCGGAAGCCGGCGGTGGCACGTGGTCGGCGGGTGCGTTCGGCATGACAAGGCCACTCGCCCTCGATCTCTTCTGTTGCGCCGGAGGCGCCGCAATGGGCCTGTATCGCGCGGGCTTCGACGTGATCGGCGTCGATATCGTCCCCCGCCCGCGCTACCCATTTCGCTTCGTCCAGGCGGATGCGCTGCGGCCGCCATTCGATCTGCGGAGCTTCGATTTCATCTGGGCGAGTCCGCCATGCCAACGCTACTCGCTCGCGACGCTGAGCCGCGGGCGCGCCGAGGAGCATCCCGATCTGGTCGGGCCGACGCGGAACATGCTCGAGGCTTCGGGCCGGCTTTTCTGCATCGAGAATGTCCCCCTCGCGCCGCTGCGCCGCGATCTGGTGCTGACCGGCGAGATGTTCGGGTTGAGCACATATCGCAAGCGCGCGTTCGAGATGAATTTCTTCGTTCTGGCGCCGCCGCCGGGCGCGCCCTTCGGTCCGGAATCGCGGCCGGGAACCTTCACGATCGCCGGGCATACGGGCCACACGAGCCATAAGACCAGGAACAAGGGCGTCGATCGCGGCACTCGTGAGGACTGGCAACGGGCCATCGGCATCGACTGGATGACCGTCTGGGAGATGGCGCAGGCGGTGCCGCCCGCCTATTCCGAGTTCATCGGCCGCCGTGCGCTCGCCGCGCTGCGTGCGGAGGAGGCGGCATGAACGCCCGCAACCCCGAGACTACAACAGCCCTCTTTGCGCTCACCTCGCAGCAATCGCCCACGCCACGCGCACGACGGGGCGGCTGGTCGTGGGGACCAGTCGAAGGCGCGAAGTTGCGCGTTCTCTCGCTCGGCGCCGGCATCCAATCGACAACGCTTGCCCTCATGGCCGCACAGGGCGAAATCGGCCCTATGCCGGACTGCGCGATCTTTGCTGATACAGGCGACGAGTCAACGCCGACCCTTGAGACGGTCGCATGGCTCTCGTCGGGGAACGTGTTGCCCTTCCCAATCCATCGCGTAAGCGCCGGCCGAAAAATCAGCGACGACATTCGCCTTCGGGCGACCGAGGGCCCGGGCGGCTCCCGCCGATTCGCCAGCGCGCCGTTTTTCACGGGCAATGGGGGCCGGGGTCGGCGGCAATGCACGCGAGAATTCAAGATCGAGCCAATCGAGAAGGAGCAGCGGAGGCTCGCCGGGTATCTTCCGCGCCAAATCATGCCAAAGGGCACAGTCGAGGTGTGGATCGGAATCTCTCTCGATGAAGTGGTTCGTGCCGGAGCCGCGTTCGCGCGCTGGGCTGTTCATCGTCATCCGCTGCTCGAAAAGCGCATGACGCGCCAGGATTGCGTGGCATGGCTGCGCCGCCACGACTATCCCGTGCCCGAAAAGAGCGCATGCATCTTCTGTCCGAACCGGACAGATTTCGAGTGGCGTCGCCTTAAGGAGCGCGACCCGGCCAGCTTTGCGGCCGCAGTCGAGATCGATGCGCTATGCCGCCAGGCTCCAGGAATGCGCCATCAAGAGTTCGTGCATGCGTCGCGCCGTCCCCTCGCCGAAATCGACTTTTCGAGCGCGGAGGATCGCGGCCAAGGGATGCTCGATATCTGTGAAGCGGGGTGCGGCCTATGAACGCCCACGCGCCTGCCCTAGACGCCGCCCTCCCGATCTGCCTCGAGGCCGAGCAAGCTCTCCTCGGCGCACTGCTCCTCAACGAGCACGCGCTCGCCAATGTCGGCTTCCTGGAAGCTCGTCACTTCGGCGAGGAGCTTCACGCGCGAATCTACTCGAGCATGCTCGAGCTGGCGGGCGCCGGACGCAAGGTCTCGCTCATCACCGTCGGGGCGCAGCTGGCCAACCTGCAATTGCCCGAGGGCGCGCCGCCGCTGCGCGCCTATCTCGCGACCCTCGCCCGAGAGGCGACCACGATCGCGGACGCCCCCGGCTATGCCGAATTGATCGTAGACGCCTGGGCGCGGCGCGAGCTAATCGCGCTTGCCCGCGCAGCCTCCGACTCTGCTCGCTTTTCCGGGACCGGCCGCCTGCAGGCGACGCTCGACGAGCTGGACGCGCAGATTATCACCCTGCGCAATGCCGGGCAGATCGGCGCGGAAGCCGAACGCACAACCCTCGGCGCGGGCCTCGCGGACGTCATTCGAGAGGCGGAAGACCGCGCGGCCGGCAACGCCCGGATCATCCCCTCGACGGGCTTCGTCGACCTGGACCGAGTCATCGGCGGCGGCTATCGCGCGGGTCGCCTCTATGTCGTCGCCGGCAACCCAGGCGCAGGCAAGACCATTTTCCTCGTCGCCAGCGCGCGGCGCGTGGCCCGGTTGCGGGACGATCGTCCACAATTCGGGGTCGACATCTATTCGCTCGAGATCGATCGCCGCGAGCTCGCTGCCCGCATGGCGGCCAACGCGATGGCCGCAGGCGTGGCGCCGCTCGCCTACAGCGACATTCTCGCCGGCGCGCTCGACGAGCAAGCGGTCAACCGGCTGCGCAAGGTTGAGGAGCGATTCAACGAATTCGCGGTAACGATCGACGCAACGCCCGGCCTCACGATCGAGCAGATCGAATCCCGCGCCAAACGCACGAAGCAGCGCCTCGAGCGCGCCGGCAAGACGCTCGACGTCGTGTTCATCGACTATCTGCAGATCATGGGCTTCGGCGATCGATATCGCGGCAGGAAGGTCGACGAGATCGGCGAAGTGACGAAGGGCGCGAAGGCGATGGCGAAACGCCTAGAGGTCGCCGTCGTGCTTCTCTCCCAGCTCAGCCGCGAGAACCAGAAGCGCGACGACAAGCGGCCACAGCTGTTCGACCTGCGCGACTCGGGTTCGATCGAACAGGACGCCGACGTCGTGATCGGCCTGCACCGCCCCTCCTACTATGACCAGCGCGATCCGAAGGTGCTCAACGGCGACGCAGAGGCGTGCGAGCGCGCGGCGGCCCGGGCGAACGACCTCGAGGTGATCCTCATGAAAAACCGGCTCGGGCCGACGACGACAGTCCATCTCTATTGCGACGTCGCGCGGTCGTTCCTCGACAATGGAGAGCGGAAATGGTGACCACCACCCCTGCCCCTCTCGTGCCGCCGGACGTCGATCTACGCGACTTCGCCTTCATGCCGCTCGACGTTGTGCGCCTGCGCGACAGCGACATCTCGGCCAAAGCGACAGCCGAAGAGTTCCGCTGCGCAGTACTGCTCTGGTGCGCCTCCTGGCACCAGGTGCCCGCGGGGAGCCTACCGGACGATGATGCGATCTTGTCCAATCTCGCCGGCTTCGGGCGCGCGGTCGGCGAATGGAAGAAGCACCGCGACGGCGCGCTCTGGAAATGGATCAAGTGCAGCGATGGGCGGCTCTACCATCCCGTTGTCGCAGAGAAGGCGGTCGAGTCGTGGCAGGCGAAAAAGCGCCAACGTGACAGAACGGAAGCAGCGCGCGCCGCGAGATTGTCGCAGAGGCCATCCTCGCCAGTGACGATCGATGTAACTGAACAAACACCGCGCGCGGCGCAATCGTCACAGACGCCGAGCGAGCCAGTGACAAACTCTGTAACAGAGAGGAAAGCGCGCGGCGAGCGACTGTCACAGACCCACGCGGACGATGTGACAGCGGTTGTTACAAGCTCCAAGGGACAGGGACAGTACAAGGGACAGGGAGAAATAGATAATCTCCAAGCACAGCGCCCTGTCCCCCGCGCGCCCGCGGAATCGGATCGTCCTGCAGCCGAACGGCCGCCCGACCCCGGCGCTGCGCCCGCAAGAGCCGAACTCGATCGCGTCGAGGACGCCTGTCGCGCTGCGCTCGGCGTAGCGCAGCCGCAAGACCTCGTCATCGGTCCGATGGTCGAAATCGTTCGGAAATTCGGGCAAGAGCGCGTCTCGCTGTGCCTCGCCTCCGAAGCCCGGAGACCCCGCGAGAAACCGATTCGGACCTGGAAAATCTGGGCGCGGATCGTCGTGGAATCGCTCGGCTCCGGCGCTTTTCCAGCAGGACCGGTCGAGCGCCTGATCCCGCTCGGCTTCGGCGGCGTCGAAATGCCAGAGGCGAATCTCGCCGCCGCGATCGAACGCTGGCGCCGCGCCCCCGTCTCGTGGATGCGGAACGTCTGGGGTCCGCCGCCCGATGAGAGCGGGACCATTCGGAAATTCGCTGCGGAGCGAGGAATCGAGCTGACGAAAATCGAGGATGCGGCATGAGCGCCCCGCAGAGGGAGTTCCCGGTTCGACGCTGGTCCGCCGAGCGCGTCCGGCTCGAGATGCGGCGCGCTATCCCTGGTCCCGGCGGCAGTGCGCTGCCCGGTCCGAAGTTCCGACGTGACGTCGTCGTGTGGCGGCGTGGTGGCGATCGATCTGCGGTCTCGATCTCGAGCCCGGCATGGACAGAGATGGTTCGGAGGGCGGCATAATGGCGGCGCAGCGCAAGAACTACGGGCGATACGATCACGTCGAGGAGGCTGTGCATCCCGGGCCGGCGCTGCCGCGCGCGCCGAAGCGCATGAAAGGGAAAGTCGAAATCGTCGTCGCTGCCGTCGACGACCCGAACCCCGTCGGTGCCGAGAAGCTGCGGCGCCAGCGCGTTGCTGTGAATGTCGCGCGCGACACGTTGGAGCGCGAATACGCCTATGGGCGCATTACCCGCGAACAATACGACGCCGGACGGTTGTTCGAGCGCGTGCTTGAGGCCGCGCGGATTGGCGGCAGGTGTGCGTCGACTGAGCGGATCGGCGGCGTGGGAGACCATGAGGCGATGATCGCGAAAGCGATGGATCGAGCAGTGGCGGCCGTCGATTTTGAGATGAAGGTACGATCTGCGTGTGGGGGGAGAGCGACGCTTATCCTGCGCGCGATTTTGGGGGAGGGGCAGACATTCACGCAAATCGCATCAGCTGAAAGATTGGGAGCAACGAGAGGGAAAGCATCGATTGCACATGAGTTTAGGAGTGCGCTTACAACGCTCGCGAAGCTGGTATGACGAGATCGCGCATCTCTCATCATGAGAAATTTTTACGTCTGTGGCTTTTTTGCGACACCTAAAGCTGTGGCATTGTAGTAAGATGTCGCACCTGCGTGTTTTGCACAGCGATGTGACACGTTGCTATTTCAATGCTTGTCTTGGAGATAGTTATGAAGAATAAAGCGTGGCCAGTGTCGCTTTTGATGTCGATTTCGTTGAGCGCATGCGCTTTAGACCCATTTACGCTCGACGACCCATCGACATTTGCGGAGCTTTCCCCAGACCTTCCTACCGTTGTTAAATCACTTCGCTGCGAAGTAACAACATTTATTGTTGAAAACAGACTACGAAGCCAAATATGGCATGACATTTTAACAAAATCTGGAACGTCAATTAACGAATCGGATGCAGACCACGCAAGCTCTATTCTGAGAGATTATCCGTACATTGAGATTGATAGCAAACAATTCGCTGCAATAGGATTCGATGTTAAGAATATCACAAATTTAGGCATAAATATCCAAAACGACTGGAAACGACCTCACCTAAATATTTCTCGGACATTCCACATCGGCCCAACATACTCTGATACAAGAACATTCGAGTATGCACCTCCAATGGCAATTGCACAGGTGGCCGATCTTGGCCCAGGAAAGAACTTTTATAAACCGGGAACACCCAAAATACCTCCAGCATCAGCATATACAGGAGCATATTTTTATCACCCTACTACAGATGAACATTTTTATTGTTATAAATCACTCGCATATTCAAACTCTAAAACGCTATTCGACGCCGCAAATGAGATTCAACAACTTGTAGAACACACAAAAAGCTACTCACAATACGCACAATTTCAACGAATATACGTCGGAGAACGAACGCTTGCTCACTGGCTACAAGACAAAGCCGCCGATCTTACCAAAAATAGACATACAATGTTTCCGACACCCGAAAGCATAGCCATAGGACAGATATATTATACTTTTACGTTGGACGCAAAGCCCGGAATTGATGCAAGATATACATTAACAGCGACGGTTATAAACCCATTTATTCCCGACATATCTGGAAGTCTAGAGCATAGCATGATGTTTTACGTAACATTGAACACTCCTGACGCTGCAATCTCGCTAGGCGCCAAGCAAGGCAACGCATGCAATAAAGAGGTCAAGGATGCAAAATGCAAGTAGCGGAGAGCTTGCAATCAAGGCGGCGCGTTGCCAAATGAACCACTAACATGCGGAGGACTCGTAATGAGAGCCGTTATAATCGCTGTTTTGATCGTGGGTATCAGCTCTAATGCATTTGCACAGGCGATGGTCGCTCCCCCGCCTGCGGAAGCCGTCAGCCCGAGCAACGCAACGCAGCAAAGCGTTCCGTCAAAATTGGGAGGCACGTCCTCCACGGAAGGTAGCGGGCGTGACATAGCGAACAAGTCGTTTCACAACGGTGGTCAAAGACTGAAGACGACGGTCCCCTATTCAGTGGGTGTTCCTTCTAACTGAATCCACCCAGAGTCGGTCGATACCGCGCCCACATTCTTGACATGGGAGCTAAAACGAGCGATCTTGTTAGCGACAAATTTTGCGCCCGGAGCTGGAAACAGTGGCCGGGCGTTATCGTTTCCGCCTCCCAAATCCCCGAAAATCCCAATTCTCCAGCCCTGAAAAGGGACGGGAGCCGGGGCGCGCCAACGCCCCAAGCCGCGAGTCGTAACCTCGCATGACCGAAAGCCGGCCGGACATCCGGTCACCCCGCCACCGTGCGCGACGGCGGGGAAACTTGGCTCATCGTCATGCAAAATTCCGTTACCGACCTGGCCGTCGAGGCTTGGCCGATCGAACGCGTGCGTCCGTATGAGGGCAATCCGCGCATCATCCCCGAGGCCGCGATCAAAAAAGTTGCGGCGTCGATCGAAACCTACGGCTGGCGCCAGCCGCTCGTCGTCGACAAGGAGGGCGTGCTCGTCGTCGGCCATGCTCGCCTGCTCGCGGCGAAGCGCCTGGGCCTCACGCATGTTCCGGTCCATGTCGCGGCGGACCTGACGCCCGAGCAGGCGCGCGCCTATCGTCTCGCCGATAACCGGACGGGCGAGGAAAGTCGCTGGAACCCGGACGCTCTGAAATTCGAGCTGTCTTCCCTGGGTGAGATCGGCTTCGACCTGACGCTGACAGGATTCGATCTTCCCGAGATGACGTTTTTGGAGCGCCCTGTGCGCGACAGCAAAGCGCCGAAGGGCATCGGGAAGAGAGCAGTATCTACCGTGGCGATCGGCGAGATATCTCGCGGCGAGGTCTGGCGCCTTGGCGAGCACCGGCTCTTGTGCGGGGATTCAACAGATGCTGCCGATGTTGCGCGCCTCCTTGACGAGGAGCGGCCAACGCTGATGGTGACCGACCCGCCCTATGGCGTCGATTACGACCCAAGCTGGCGAGTGCGCGCTGGACAGTCGAAAACAACGCGCACCGGAAAGGTGTCCAACGACGATCGAGTCGACTGGCGAGAGGCCTGGGCGCTTTTCCCCGGCGATGTCGCGTACGTATGGCACGCTGGTGTCCACACGCACACGGTCGCGGAAAGTCTGCTCGCTGCGTCATTCGAACTTCGGGCTCAGATCATCTGGGCGAAGCCGCATTTCGCTTTGAGCCGCGGCGACTATCACTGGCAGCATGAGCCCTGCTGGTACGCCGTCCGACGGGGCGCAAAAGCTCGGTGGAGCGGCGGCCGGGATCAATCGACCCTGTGGCACCTCGGAGGCGTCGGCGCGCCGGACAGCACCACCTCACATGGCACGCAGAAGCCGGTCGAGGCGATGAAGCGGCCGATCCTGAACAATAGCCGGCAGGGCGATGCGATCTACGAGCCTTTCGCTGGGAGCGGCACGACATTCATTGCGGCGGAGATGAGCGGGCGGCGCTGCTTCGGAATGGAGCTCGACCCGAAATATTGCGCCGCGGTCATTTTGCGCTGGCAAGAATTCACGGGACGCTTCGCGGAGCGGGACTGACAGAATGGCGAAAACTGGCCCCAGGCCGCTCGAGTTCAATGAGGAGACTCGCCGACAGGTCGAGGCCTTCGCCGCCTACGGCATTCCGCAAGAGGACATGTGCAAGCTGCTCCTCAATCCGCGGACAGGCCGGCCGATCGACCTCAAGACGCTGCACAAGCACTTCCGCGTCGAGCTCGACACCGGCATGGTGCGGGCAAACGCGAAGGTCGCCGAGTCCCTCTTCCGCCAAGCCGTCGGCGCGGCCGCGCAATACGACGCCAACGGCAAGCTGATCCGCGCCGAGCAGACGCCTGTCGTCTCCGCCGGCATCTTCTGGGCCAAGGCGCGCATGGGCTGGAAAGAATGCGACGTGCATGAGTTCACGGGGAAGAATGGTGCCCCGATCGAAGTCGACGACGCACGATCCAAGCTCGCTGATCGCCTCGCTCGTCTCGCTGCCGCCGGTACAGCGCGCGAAGGTTCTGGCGAGCCTCAGCCCGAGTGAGGCGCGGGCTCTCCTCTTCGATTGGTGCGCCTGGGCGCGGCCCGAGCAGCTCGCTCCGCCTGGCGATTGGTCCTATTGGCTGGTGCTCGCCGGGCGCGGCTTCGGAAAGACGAAGACCGGCGCCGAGTGGGTCCGAGCAAAGAAGGAGACATGCGGACGACTCGCGCTCGTCGCGCCCACCGCCGGCGACGCGCGCGACGTCATGGTCGAGGGCGAGTCGGGAATTCTCGCCTGCTCGCCGTCGTGGGATAGGCCGCACTACGAGCCGTCGAAACGACGCCTGACCTGGAAGAACGGCGCCATCGCGACGCTCTATTCGGGCGAAGACCCCGAGGCGCTGCGCGGCCCGCAATTCGGCGCCGGCTGGGCCGACGAGCTGTGCGCCTGGCAGTACGCGCAAGACACCTGGGACATGCTGCAGTTCGGCCTGCGCCTCGGACAAAACCCTCAATGCGTCGTAACCACGACGCCGAAGCCGATCCAGGTTCTGAAGGACCTGCTCGCCAACCCCGCGACCGTCGTCACGCGGGGTTCGACCTACGACAACCGCGCCAATCTCGCGGAAGGGTTCTTTCGGCAGATCATCAGCCGCTACGAGGGAACGCGTCTCGGTCGGCAGGAACTGAACGCCGAGCTGCTCGAGGATATCCCCGGCGCGCTGTGGAGCCGGAAGGTTATCGATGACACGCGAGTCCGCTCCTATCCCGACCTCGCGCGCGTCGTCGTCGCGATCGATCCGCCGACGACATCAGGCGAGAAGGCGGACGAATGCGGAATTGTCGTCGCAGGCCGCTGCGCCGACGGGCATGGCTATGTGCTGGCTGACCATTCGTCGCACGGCGATCGGCCGGCGGAATGGGCTCGGCGCGCGGTGCTGGCCTATCAGATGTTCAACGCCGACTGCGTCGTTGCCGAGGTCAACCAAGGCGGCGAGATGGTCGAGGAGATCGTGCGTCAGGTCGACCCGACAATTCCATTCCGCGCCGTGCACGCGACGCGCGGCAAATATGTCCGCGCCGAGCCTATCTCGATGATCTACGCGCAGGGCCGCGTGCATCACGTCGGATCGTTCTCAAAGCTCGAGGATCAGATGTGCGCCATGACGCCGGACTTCGACGCCGACGAGGCTGGCTATAGCCCAGACCGTCTCGACGCGGCCGTGTGGGCGTTGACCGATCTCATGACCGGGCATCGGTCGGAGCCGAGGATTCGCCGGCTGTGACCGGCATTATTGGAGAGCGAAGCATGTCGCAGGAATTGAAGTTCAAGCTGAAGCAGATCGTGAAGCTGGTCGAGTCCGGCGAGACCGGAACGGTCGTCGGGCGCGCCGAATTCGACTATTCGAATCCGAGCTATCTCGTCCGCTACAAGGCCGGCGATGGTCGACAGGTCGAGAGCTGGTGGACCGAGAGCGCTCTCGCGGCTGCGTGATCTGAATGTGGCCGTTCTCTCGCCGCCGGACAGACGCGCCGGCGGCGAAAAAAATCGAGCCGGCGCTGCATTCGGCGCCGGCCGCCGCGCCTCCCTACGAGGCGAAAGCCTCCGCCGTCGGCGCGATAATATCCGCAAGAGTACTGAATCTCCCGCAGTGGCCGCGCCGATCGTTCGAGAAGTCCGCCACGGAGGGCTATCAGCAAAATCCCGTCGTCAACGCCTGCATCTGGAAGACGACGCGCGCCGCAGCGGCGGTGCCGCTCGCGATCATGCGCGGCGACAAAGAGGTCGAAATCCCCGAGCTGCGCGCCCTGCTCAACCGGCCCAATCCGGCGCAGGATGGCCCGGCCTTCGTCCAGGCGACGCTCTCCGACCTCATGCTCGCCGGCGAGTTTTTCGCCGAGCGCGTCGATCTCGGCAAACGGCCGAAGGAACTCTATCGCTGGTCACCGGCCAAGACCGCGGTGAGGCCCGGCGCCGATGGATTCGCCGCCGCATACACATTCAAGGTCGGCGACAAGGAGCGTACGGTCGAGGTCGACCTCTCGAAAGGAAACGTCCCGGTCCTGCATGTCCGCGACTACAACCCGACCGACGACTGGCGCGGGCTTCCCTCTATCGACCCCGCGGCGTTCTCGATCGACGCGCACACTGGCGCTCTGCGCTGGAATGTGGCGCTCCTACGCAACGGCGCGCAGCCCTCCGGCGCGCTCGTCTATGATCCGAAGGAAGGCAGCGACAAGCTCACGGACGAGCAGTGGGAGCGTCTGAAGGCCGAGCTCGAAGAATCGTTCTCGGGCGCGAAGAACGCCGGCAGGCCGCTCCTGCTCGACGGCGGGCTCGATTGGAAGGAAATGGGCTTCAGCCCGAAAGACATGAATTTTGCGGAGGGCCTGAACAGCTCGGCGCGCCTGATCGCGCTGGCGTTCGGCGTGCCGCCGCTGATCCTCGGAATCCCGGGCGACAACACCTTCGCCAACTACGCCGAGGCGAACAAGGCTTGGTATCGCGAGACGATCCTGCCGCTGCTCTCGCAGTGGTGCCGGGCCATGTCGTGGTGGATCGCCCCGGCGTTCGGCACCGACATCCGCATCGAGCCCGACACCGACGACCTCGAGGTGTTCGCCGAAGAGCGCGCGGCCGAATGGGACAGGATCGAAAAATCAACGATTCTGACGATCGACGAGAAGCGCGAGCGGCTCGGCTACGGAGATTACAAGCCGAGTTCGGCGCCTGGCGGCCAAATTCTCGTCTCCTCCGCGCTGATCCCGCTCGAGGCGACGGGCGAGACGCCGCAGGGCGATGCCGCGCCAGAAGACGACACCGAGGGCGCCGGCGACGACGATGGCACAGAGGAACCAGCGGCGTGAGCGCCGCATTGCCCGCCATATCCGCTTGGCGGCGTCTCATGAACGCGCTCTTGCGCATGACCTTCGCAAGATTTTCGCCCGCGCCGGACGTGTCGCCGCGGCGCATGTCGCGACCGGACAGGATCATCTCGCCGTCGCGGTTGTGGCCGGCTTCGAACCAGCCATCGCCAAAGCGCTTCGCGCGCGGCTGCAAGTCTCGGCCATGGCGAGCGCGGAACTCGTCCTCGAGGAGCTGACGGGAGGCAAGGCGCTCGGCGCGCTGTTCGAGCCAACCGGCAAGCCTGCGCTCGAACTGAAGCTGCTCTCGCTCTTCGATGTGGCCGAGCGCACCGTCGTCGACTGGCTCTCGCATCACGCGGCCGAGATGGTGCAGCGCGTCTCGCAATCGCTGAAACGCCTGATCCGCGGCTCGCTGAAGCGCGGGAAGGAAGCGAATGAGCCGCCACGCGTGCTGGCGCGCCGAATGCGCGACGAGACCGGCGGCAAGATCGGACAGAAGCGCGCCCTCGGAATCGCGCGGACGGAGACACACACCGCCACGCAAGTCGGCTCGGAGGCAGCAGCTCAGGCGACAGGGCTCGCGCTCGACAAGGAGTGGGGCGCGACCGAAGACGCCCGCACAAGGCCGGCGCACGCCGAAGCGGATGGGCAAACGGTCGACAAGGACGCCGATTTCGTCGTCGGCGGAGAGCACTTGCGCTTCCCCGGCGATCCGCGTGGCAGCGCCGGGAACATCATCAATTGCCGCTGTGTGGCGCTTTGGGTTCCAAGGATTCCGAAATGATCGAACGTAAGCACGCGCTCGGCCTCAAGCATCTGCCGATCGAGTTCGACGCCAAGGCTGTGAAGGATGATGGCACCTTCGAAGGCTATGCCTCGACCTTCGGCAATGTCGACAGCGGCTATGATTGCGTCATGCCGGGCGCGTTCACCAGGAGCCTGCTCGAACGCCCGGCCGCGCGCATCAAAATGCTCTGGCAGCATGACCGAACGCAACCGATCGGCGTTTGGACGGACGCGGTCGAGGACAGCAAGGGCCTCTTCGTCAAAGGTGCACTGCTCGTCCCGTCCATCAAGCAGGCCGCCGAGTGCCATGCGCTCATGAAGGCTGGCGTCATCGACTCCATGTCGATCGGCTACAAGACGATGGAGGCCGATTTCACGCAGAGCGGCGTGCGCCAGCTCAAGGAAGTCGGCCTCTTCGAAATCTCGATGGTCACCTTCCCGATGAACGATCAGGCGACGGTGACGACCGTGAAAGAGTTCAACCCGCGCGAATGGGAAAGGGGCCTGCGTGACGCCGGCCTCTCGCGCGGCGACGCCGTGAAGGCTGTCGCGTTTTTCCGAGAGCGCCTGCGCGATGCAGGCGAGAATGTCGCGATCGATCCGCGTGAGGCGGAGGCGGCGGCCTTGTCGACCGATGTGGTCGACGCCATGCGGAAGCTGCAATCCGCCTTCCGCTGATCTCACAGGATCGAAGACATGACGGAGCATTTCCGACTCCGCGGGGGCTACAACCCGCTGGAGCGCAAGGAAGACGCGCCGACCAACCCCGAGTTCAAGCGGCTCGCCGACGAGCTGATGAGCACGGTGGCGGCGTTTCGGCAGAAGAACGACGAATCGCTGGAGGAGATTCGCAAGAAGAAGATCGACGACGTCGTGCTCAAGGAGCATGTCGACCGCATCAATGACGCGATCGACAAGGTCGAAAAGAAGCTCACGGACGAGCTGCTCGACATCAAGCGCAAGGCAATCTTCGAGGGCCAAAGGGACACGAAGAAGCCGGCGCCGCCCGAGCTCGAAGCCTACACCAAGAAGTTCGACGACTATCTGCGCGGCCGCTACGGCAGCGACGACAAGCCGCGCGATCTGATGGAGGCGAACAAGGCCGCTTATGAGGCCAAGGCGCTCTCCGTTGGCTCGGACTCTGACGGTGGTTTCACGGTCCTACCGACGATCGAACAGACCATGACGGAGATCGCGATCCTGGTCTCGCCCGTGCGCTCGGTCGCGAACGTCACGCAGATCAGCACCGATCGCGTGCGCTTCCCCGTGAATAAGCGCGGCACGACGTTCGGCTGGAGCGGCGAGACCGATCCCCGCACCGCAACCGCGAATTCACAGCTCGCCGAGTCGGAAATCCCGGTCCATGAAATGTTCGCGATGCCGGGCGCTTCGCAGTCCTTCCTCGACGACACCTATATCGACGCCGAGAATTGGATCGCCTCAGAGGCCTCTCTCGCTTTCGCGCAGGGTGAGGGAGCGGCGTTCATCAAGGGCGACGGCAGCAAGAAGCCGACCGGCTTCCTGGCCTATCCAATCGTCGCTGACGGCTCGTGGTCGTGGGGCAATGTCGGCTATGTCGCGACCGGCACCTCGGGCGGCTTTACCTCGCCCGCCGCCGGCCCGCCGATCGTTCAAGGCGCCGACGTGTTCGCGGACCTCGTGGCGGCGCTCAAATACATCTATCGCCCGAACGCCCGCTTCGCCGCGAACCGTCGGTCCGTCGCTGCGATGCGCAAGCTGAAGACCCTCTACGCTGATTATCTGTGGGTGCCGGGCCTTCAGAATGGACAACCCGCGAGCTTCTACGGCTATCCGCTCGTCGAGTTCGAGGACATGCCCGACATCGCATCGTCCTCCTATTCGGTCGCCTTCGCGGACTTCAAGCAGTTCTACCGAATCGTCGATCGTGTCGGCATTCGCACGCTGCGCGACCCCTTCACGAACAAGCCCTTCGTGATGTTCTACATGACGAAGCGCGTCGGCGGCGGCATCAACAATTTCGAGGCCGGCAAGCTGCTGAAGTTCGCCGTTTCCTGATCGCCAGCACCGCCGCCGGCTTCGGCCAGCGGCCTCAACGCTCTTTCGAAAGGCTCATCGCCATGATGCGCAACCTCTCCTCCATCATCAAGCCGAAGCGCTTGGTCGCGGAGGCAACGCTCACCTCGTCGGCAAGCGCCGTCGTCATCGATCGCGGCAATACGAACTCGCGCATTTGGGAGGCGATTCAGCTCGCCTTCCATGTCGGCGCCGGCGGCATCACCTTCAGCGGCACCAACTATCTGGCGCTGAAGCTCCGCGAATCCGACGACAATTCGACGTTCAACGTCGTCGGCGCGAACGCTGTCCTTTTCGGCGCGGAGAATCTCGCCGGCACGGCATTCGCGCAGGCGCCGGACGCCAATGGCTTCGTGCGCCTCATCAATGCCGCCAAGGCGGCGGCCGACACCGACCCCTTCCGCGTCGATTACGTCGGCTCCAAGCGTTACCTCGAGGCGACGATCACATTCGGTGGCACGCACGGCACGGGCACGCTGGTCGGGCTCTGGGGCGTGCTTGGCTACCCGAACATCATGCCGGTCATCTGACCGCGCCGCATCATCGCGCGCCAGCCATCTGGCGCGCCTCGCTTTCCAAGCTTCGAGGCTCTCATGCCCAAGACGATCAAAATGCTGATCGACAAGCTCGTCAGCCCCAATGGCTACGACACAGAGATGTGGCGCAAGGACGAGGTGAAGCACAACGTCCCCGACGCGCTCGCCGACGACCTGACCCACAAACAGACGCTCGCCGCCATAGTGGTGACGGGCAACGCCAAGACCGACGCCGCCGCCGAGGAAGGCGCACTCGAAGAGGCCGAGCGCCGCGCCAAGGACGCCGCGGCGGCGCAGGCCCTCCAGGAGGCGGCAGAGAAAGCCGCCCTAGAAGCAGTCAAGGCCGCGCAAAGCGGCGCCGCACCGAAGCCGCCTAAGGCCTAATGGAAGGTAACGGAAGGTAATGGAGAGCCACATGACCCAAGCTCAGGACCGATACGACGCCGCGGCGCAGCGCCACAGCGACGCCCTTCAGCGCGCGATTGCGCAGGCCACGAGTATCGTTTCGCTCGCGGCGGATAAGGCGCAGCTGGCGGCCGATCTCGCCAAGAAGCAGGCCGAGTACGACGCCTTGCTCGAAAAGACGGCCGAATATCTGGACGCCTCCACGGCTGCGCTCGAAAGTGCTACGCAGATCCCGGCAGCCACTCCAGCGGCTTCGGTCGCCGCCGAGCCGGCCACCAATCCCGCTGCGCCGCAATCATGATCTCGCAAACGGCGCGCCTTCGCCTGGTCACCGATGCGGCGAGCGAGCCTGTGACGCTGGCCGACGCGAAGGCCTACGCCCGCGTCGACCTCGGCGACGACGATATCCTGATCACGGCGCTGATCGCCGCCGCACGCCGGCGCGTCGAAAAGGAGACCGGGCTCGCCCTTCTCACGCAGAGCTGGGTCTCCGTCTTCGATCGCTGGCCGGATTCGACGAGCGGCGGCGGTCTATCGTCCCCGTGGTGGGATGGTGTCCGCGAGGCTCCGCTCTCCATGGTCTCGCCGTCGGGCGTCATCGAAATCCCGAAGCGGCCGTTTCAGGCGGTCACGCAGATGAAGCTGCGCGACGCCTACGGGTCCTTCGTCACGGTCGATCCGTCGATCTATTACACCGAGGTCTCCGACATGCGCGGGCGCATCGTGCGCGTGCTCGGGAAAATCTGGCCTGTGATCGTCATGGCGCCGAGGAGCGCGATCGAAATCAGCTTCACGGCCGGGTTCGACGCAGCCCCCTACTCCGGCGTGCCGGACGATTTGCTCCTGGCGATCAAGATGCTCGTCAAGCACTGGTACGACAACCGTGAGCCCGTTGCCGAAGGCAAGGTCGGCAAGCTCCCGGCCCATATCGATGCGATCCTCGGCTCGTATCGGGCGGTGAGGCTACAGTGAAAGCGTCGAACGTCGGCGCGATGCGCGAGCGCGTCACGATCCACGCGCAGACGCAAACCGTCGATGGCGTCGGCGACATCACGACGACATGGACACAGGTCGCGACCTGCTGGGCGCGGATGCGGCCGCTGAGCGCCGCCCAGGTGGAGCGCGCCGGCCGCGACGATGCGATTCGCCGTTACGAGATGACGATCCGCTATCGCACCGACATCGCGACCAACAGCCGCGTCATGTGGCGTGGGCGACGGTTCGATGTGCAGGGCGTGACGGACGAAACCGAGCAGCGTCAGTTCCTGACGGTCTATCTGGCGGAGATCAACGCATGATCGAGGTCGACATTCTCGACGATATCGCCAAAGGCGTCGAAAACGACATCATGGCGGCCATTCAGAAGGGCACGAGCGACGGGCTCATGGCTCTCGCGCTCAAAGCGCAGGCCGACGCGCAGCGCAGCATCCTCAAGGGTCCAAAGACCGGCAAGCTCTATAAGCGCGGCGACACGATGCACCGAGCCTCGGCGGATGGAGAGGCGCCCGCGAATGATCTCGGCTTTCTCGCCGCCAGCATCAAGGCGGAAGCAACAGACGCGAATACGGTTGATCTCAAGGCGGATGCGCCCTACGCCATGGCTCTCGAATTCGGCACCTACGACATGGCCGCCCGCCCCTATCTCGGACCGGCCGGCGACAAGGCGCGGCGCCAGGGACCAGAGGTCATCGACGCCTATGTCAAGGCCGCCCTCAAATGAACGCGAGCCGATATTCGGCGTGGAAGTCCTCGACTGCTATCTCGTCGAGGCGACCCGCGAATCTGTCGTCGTCGGCACATGGGGCGAGACGAGGCAGGTCTCTTCCGAGTTCACTTTCGAGCGATTCCGTCGCTCGGGCTATTGGCGCATAGTTCACGCCGATGGCAGCGTCACAGCCGCTCGACGCGGGAAATTCGCTCATCGCGGCGGTCCGCTCGGCCCTCCTCGCGAATAGCGCGCTCGCCGGCATGCTCGTCGGCAACAGGGTTATGACCTGGGCGCCGTCGAGCTGCCCAACGCCTTACGTCCAAATCGCGCATCGCTCCAATGACTGGTCGACGGCGACGGAAGATGGGCAGGAGGTCGTTCTCGACCTGAACATCTATCACCAGCCCGCTTCACAGACGCCAGAAGCCGGAACGGCGCGCGCCATTATGGCGCTCTGCCGGCAGACACTGCACACCGCGAGCCTGACGCTCGCGTCGCCTTTCAAATGCACGCTGATCCGCGTGACGAATGAGATCGGCCCCTATCGCGATCCCGACGGCGCGACGCTTCACGGCGTGGTGACCGTGCGCGCGCTCGTCGACCATACCTGAACCCCGCGCCGGCCGGGTCAAGCGCGGCAATTTTCCCGCAGGAGCATCCGAACATGACAGCACAGGCAGGCCGCCTCTGGGCGCTCTCGATCCTGTCCGGCGGCAGCTACGTGCCCGTCGCCGGACTGAGGACGCGCAGCTTCAAAGTGAACAACACCAACGTCGACGTGACCACCGCCGACTCTCAGGGCCGCTGGCAAGAATTTCTTGGCAATGCGGGCGTCCAATCGCTCGAGATCGATGCGTCCGGGCGATATCAGCAGGACGCGACCGCCAAATTGCTGTTTCAAGCCGCGGCAACCTCGACCCTTCAGACAATGCGGCTCGCTTCGCCGGGCATTCAGATCGACGCGACATTCCTCGTCGACAGCTACGAATCGTCTGGTCCCTACGACGATGCGACCGACTTCACGGTCAAACTCATGTCGAGCGGCCAGCCGACCTTCACCTATTCCTGATCCCGGCCGCAGCTTTCTAAAGGAGCGCTGATATGTCCGCCCTCACGATTCAAAACATCTCCCCCGGCGGCACGACGCCGAGCTATCAGGCCGCGACGTCGTCCGATACCATCCCGGGCGCGTCGGGGAACGAACGCCTATTCTTGCATGCCAAGAACACCAATGCCGCCACAGCCACCGTCACCATTCAGCCGGTGTCTCCGACGAGCTTCAAGGTTCCCGGCGTCGGGCCGGTCACCATCCCGGCGATCCAGGTCACCATTCCGGCGACGACGGGCGACAAGATGATCCCGATCCCGCAGGCCTATATCGATGCAACGGGAACGGTGACGATCGCCAACAGCGGGACCATCACGAACCTCACGCTCGCGGCGATCGCGCTGCCTGCCCTCTCGCTGTGATAGGTGGCCCATGGCGAACAAGGTCCGTGGCGCGGTCTCTCTGCAGCTCGGCGAGGAGACGCTCAATATCTGCCTCGGACTCGGCGCGCTCGCCGAAATCGAGGACGCGTTCGAAGTCGATAGCTTCGAGCAGGCGCCGGTTTTCGCCGGCCGGGGCGTGAGCGCGAGATCGGCTCTCAAATTTCTCGAGGCGATCCTCAACGGCAACGACTTCGAGTTGACGCCTGCGCGTTTGGCGGCGCTGCGAACGCTCCGCCCGAATGAGGTGTTCGACCTGATCCAGTCGCTCTTCCGGGCGTCGGGGCTCGAAGCAGCCGCCTCGCCCGAAGCGCAGGAAGGCGCCGCCCCCCCTTTGGGGGCCGAGAGCGCTGGCGCGTCTGGATGAGCATTGGCCTTGGCCATCTGCGCATGCGCCCTGATGACTTCTGGCGCATGACGCTGCCGGAATTCTTCGCAGCCTGCGACGGCTATCTCGAAAGCCGCGGCGTTCGGAAAGCCGGGCGCGTCACCGCGCCGACGCGCGCGGAGGTCGCCTCGCTGTTCGCGCAGCTCGACGATCAGGGGAGGCTGAAGAGCAATGGCTGAAGCCGAAGTCGGCGCGATCGTCTATCGCTTCCAGGCGGACACGTCCGGCCTCAAGGCCGGCTTCGCCGAGGCGCAGACGCAGCTCCGCAGCATGGGCGCCGGCGCGGCCGAGGCTGGCAAGCAGGCCGCCGCCGCTGGGCAGCAAACCGGGGCGGCGTTCGAGCAGGCCGGCCAGCGCGTCGCCCGCGCGAGCGAATCCGTCGCGAAGCTCCAAAAGGACATAGCCGGCGTCGCACGCGGGAACCCGCTCAAGGAAATCGCGACGGGCGCGGATGGCGCGTCGGCCGGATTTCAGCGCGCCAGTGTCAGCGTCGAGAAATTCAACGCCGGGCTCGACCGCGTTCGTGATTTCGCATGGAATAACACTGGATTTTCCGGCGACGAGATCGATCGCGTCATCAATCCGCTGCAGGGGCTCACCGCGGCAATCGGCGTGCTCCCGACGATCGCGGTGGCTGCCGTAGGTGCTGCCGCCGCGGCATTCGCGATGCTCGAGCTGCGCGCCCGCGAAGTCCATATTGCCGCGCAGCAGCTCGCCGACGATCTATCGCTCGGCGGTCAGGTCAATGCGTTCGGCGGCGCCACCGAGGCCGTCGGGCATTTGGCCGAGCAGCTCACGCGAATGTCCAGCGCCTGGGATGTGGTCGGCAAGGGCGCCGCGCTCTCCGCCGACGAGGCGCGCCAGTTCGCCGGGGAGATCGCGAAGCTTCCCGCAGTCACGACGGACATAGCGGCCGGATTCGCCGATCTCGCGCGCTCCGAGCGCTACGCCTTCGGCGCCGAGGGCGTCGATATGGTGCAGGGGCTCGTCGGCGCGCTGAAGCAGCCCGAGCAGTCACTGCAAACGCTCATCTCCACAAACCTCGGCCTTACGGCAGCCCAGCGCCAGGCGGCGCAGGGCGTGCTCGACAGCGGCAACGCGCAGCGGCAGGCCTCGACCTATTTCCAGCTCGTCACAGATGATTTCGTGCGGCAAAAGTCAGAGGCGGTCCTGCTCGACGCCGCGCACAATTCTCTGAGCGGCACAACGCGCGCGCTCGCCGATGAGGCGCTTGCCGCAGCGCGCGCCAGCGGCGATTTCGAAGGCGCGCTGCAACAGCTGGCGCTCGCCGGCAGCTCTGCCGCGCAGAAGCTCCTCGGCGCCGTCTCGGCTATTCGCTCCATCCGCGCCGAGATGGCGAAGGGATTGAGTGGAGAAGCCCTCTCCAACGCGCTGCAGAACGCGAACGACAAGCTCTATCCCCTGCATACAGCCGCTCGCGCGGCGTCGGCGCAATTCGCGGACGCGACCGGGCAGGTCAAAGACCTGGAATCGCGCCTCGGCAATGCGACCGCGAACCTCAACCGCCTGAAGCAGGCTGGTGAAGAAGGAACGAAGGAATTCGTGACAGGCACGGCCGATGTCGCGCAGCTCAATGACCAGCTCGTCAAGGCGCGCGCCAACGCCGCGGCCTACGGCATGGCCGCACAGAAGGCCAACGAGGCCATCGAAGGCGGCGCAAGCTACGATCGCACGAAGAAGAACATCGACACGACGCATGACGCCGATAAGGACGAGGTCGCACGCCACCGCGAGACGATCGCCGCCCTCGAAGCCCAGCGTGCGGACCTAGAGCGCGCGAATGTCGCCTCGACCGAGGCCGGCGCCGCCAAAATCCGCGAGATCAATCAGGGACTGCGCGACGAAGAGGCGAAGCTCGCCGACGAGCGGCTGAAAGTCCAGGTCGCGCGCATCGACGCAGAAATCGCGAAGGAGGCGCAGGGTTCGGAACGCAAAAAGCAGCTCGCCCGCCAGAAATTCGAACTGGAGACACAAGGCGTCTCGCCGAACTCGGCCGAATACGTCGGCAAGGAGAGCGAGCTTCGGTCTGCACTCGACGAAGAGGCGAAAGGCGGCGGCGGGAGCCGCGGCGCAGCGGCGAGTGAGCGGCAAAGCGCCATCGAGCGCTATCTGGACAGCCTCCGACAATCCGAGGCGCTCGCGCGCGCCGAGGTCGAGAATTGGGGCAAGGGCAATGTCGAGCGCGCGCAGGCCGTGGCGCTCGCGCGCGCGAAAGAAACGGCCGACCGCGAGGGCCTGACGCTATCCGATGCACAGCGCGCGCAGATCGAAGCCGCCGCCGGCGCGACGCAGCGCTACAAAGACCGCCTCGACGAGCTGAAGCAGAAACAGCAGGAAGTGAACGCCGTCGCGCGCGAGTTCGGCGATATGCTCGCCAGCTCGCTCGATCAGGTCGTCGTTCAGGGCAAAAACCTCAAGGACACCCTCTCCAGCCTCCTGAAGAGCCTCGAAAGCTCGGCGCTACGCGGGCTGCTCACTGGCGAGGGGATGTTCGGACAGGCGTTCGGGCTCGCCGGCAAAAACGGCGCGCCCGGCGGCTTGTTCGGGCAGGCGTTCAACGGGCTGTCGGGGCTCTTCGGCCTCGGCGGAAATGGCGCGGCGCAGCCGGCGCAAACGGGCGCGCCGCTCGCGACGGCCCCGGCGCAGAATGGCGTCGTCGGCGCCGTTGGCTCTATCCTCGGACTTGGCGGCGCGGTGCAATCGGTCGGCGCAATGAACGTCACCGCCGCCAGCGTCACGGTCTCGGGCGCCGCCGGTGGTGGGGTCGGCTCTCTCCTCTCGAAGTCGGGGGCGTCAGAGAATGGCGCGACGGCAGACGCCAGCACCCCGCAGGGTGGCGGTCTCTTCGATGGCGTCAGCGAGCGCCTCGGCGGCCTGTTCTCGAAGCTGACGAGCGTGTTCGACCAGCTGTTCTCGAAGATCGGCGATCTCCTCTCTGGGCTCATGAATTCGATCGGCGGACTGTTTTCCGGCGGCGCCGGCGGCAGCGGTGGCGGTCTCCTCTCCGGCATCGGCAGCCTATTCGGCGGCATGTTCGCGGAAGGAGGAAGCCTTCCCTCCGGCAAGTGGGGAATCGTCGGTGAGCGCGGGCCTGAGATCATTTCCGGCCCCGCGCGAATCACACCGATGCACAAGTTCGCGGGGATGTTCGCCGACGGCGGCATGATCCCTGAAGGAAAATGGGGGATTGCCGGCGAGCGCGGCATCGAGATGGCCAGCGATATGGCGAGCAGCGGGGCGGCAGCGGCCCACGCGTCCGATCGCGGCACATCCATCAAGATCACGAATATGCGCGGGCGGGATACCGATGTCTCCGCAAAGCGCCTGACCGACGGGGAAATCAGCATCCTCATCGACCACAAGGTTTCCGGTGCACTGCAAAACTATAGTCGAAACATTCTCGACATCGTCCAGGATCGGCAAAACCGAGCATGAACTTCGTCGATCCAGCTCTACCGCGGTGGCCGCGACAATTGGCGCCGGTGGAGATCGAGCCGATGGTCGAGGCGCCCTTCGTTCAAGGTCCCCGCCCCGCCATTGGCGCCCCGCTACGCGTGCGCAACGACGCCGGCCTATGGGTGATGCGCCTCGTCGATATCCAGATCCATGATTGGAAAATATTCGCATATCGCGCGATCCTGTTGCGCATCATCGCGACGAGCGGCGCGCTCTATATGCCCATGTGGGACTGGCGGCGGGCTCCGCTTTCACCATCTGATCCGACGCCGTTTTCTGACGGAACGACGTTCTCGGATTCGTCCCTCTTCGCTGGCGTATCGGCGCCCGGCGTCGTCGCCGCTACGGCCGAGCAAATGACCACACGCTTTCGCATGACGCCGCCCGACGGCGCTCTGCTCTCGGCCGGTCAATTCATCGGCCTCGGGGAGCGCGGCTACGGCATTTTCGACCTCGAGGAGATCGATGACAGCGGCGACAAGATGATTTCCGTTTGGCCGCCGCTGCGCGAGGCGCTCGTCGCCGGGGACGAGGTCGAGCTCTATGACCCGGTCATTCGCATGCGCGTCGATATCACACAGGCGCGCACGACTCTCGGATCGCTGCATCTCGGAATTCACGGCGTGGTCTCGCTCGATTTCATCGAGGATACGTGGTGATGATGGATCTCGATGACTGGCTCGCGATGCACGACAAGCACGCAACGCCGCATATGACGCTCGGCTTCACCTTCTATTTCAAGAGCCAGACAATGCATGTTTGGCCCGGTCGCTATTCGCTCGACGTCGGAGACCGAATCTTTCTCGGCGCGAATGGCGTCGGGACGATCAGCAATCTCGAATTCGGCTATGGGCGCCCGAAAGAGACCACGACGATCGTTCTCTCGGGGCTCGATGCTCGCTATTTCGCGCTCGCCGAAAGCCAGGACGACGAGGTGAGAGGGCGCAAAGCCGAGATATTCATCCTCGCCTTCGGAACGGGCGTCGCCGGCGAGGAATGGAAGCTCGCGGCCGTCAGCCTCGAGGCGACGCGCGAGATGGACAAGCTCACCTCGTCCCTCAATCACGACGATGGAACCTCGACGATAACTCTCACCATGCAACCGCTGGGCTCAATGCGCTGGCGGCCCGTGCATGGCCTTATCACCGATATCGATCAGCGCGCGCGCCATGCGGGTGACCGCGGCCTCGAGCGCGTGGGGTTGGTGCAATATTCGCGACCGCTCGACTTCTCCTGACGCCGCCGGCGACGTGCTCGCCTTTTTCGAGTCCTACCCGCTGCGTGCGGACTCTCTATGCAGCGAGCCAGTGGCTGATTGTTTGCGCGCGCGAGGCGTAGCTGTGCCCTTCTCGCGACGGCGACAGCTCTCGCTCTGGCGGCGCGGGATGCTGCTCGGCGTGCATGCAGCCGCCGAAGCGATCGGCGCGCGCGAAATCGCGCCGCGGGACGCCCGCGAGGGAGACGTCGTCTTGATTGCTCAGGAAGAGGCGGCCCCCGCCCTCGCCATGCGCGCGCGTCACGCCTGCGTCGCCGCGTCGTTCGGCCGGCTGCTCATCGTCTGCGATCCCGTCGTGCTCGCAGCGTGGAGAACCGGCTGACATGCCGCAGCTGCTCGTTCCGCTGATCGCGGCGGCCGTCGAGGTCGCTGTGCCGGCCGCAGCGGCCACCGCCTTCGGCGCGGTCACATTCTCGACGATCGCCGCCACGGTCATCGTCACCGGCGCGCTCGCTGGAGCCGCCCTGGCGCTCGCGCCGCGCCATCGCCAGCAGGGGCAGCTGCCGCAATTGCCGCCGTCGCAGACGATGATGACGCGCGCATCGCCGGTGGCCAATCGTTTCTATGGCTTCGGTCTCGTCTCGGACGGTGGCGACTTTAGCTTTTACGAACTGGAAAACAGCTGGCTCGGAATGGCCGCCGTCATCGACTGCGGGCCGATCGATGGAGTTGAGGCTTGGTATTGCGATAACGAGCTGCTGCCGCTCTCGAGCGGCTCCGCAGCCTATGCCTATGGCGCGCCGACGACCTCGATCGGCAGCGTCGATTTCGGCGATGGCGTGCAGTGGCCGCATTCCGGAATCAAATATACGCAGCGCTTTTCTTATATCTATTGGCAAGGCCAAATTCAGCAATTGCCGATCGGAACGGCCCCGAGCGTGTTTGTCGAGTTCCGCAAAGCGACCGATGCCGGCCGGCCTTCGACGCTCTTGCGGGAATTCTTCGGTGATCATCCGCTCGGCGTTCGCCCGGATTACGCCTCCACCGTCATCAACTGGGGAGCCGACCACAAATGCTGCGGCCTCTCCATGGCCTATATGGTGGCGACGAAATATCAGACGATCGATCGCTTCAAGGTCTATCCCGAGGGCTTTCCGAAGTGGCGCTTCGTTCGGCGCGCAGCGCTCGCTTACGATCCGCGAGACCCGACGCAGAGCTTCGGGGATAAATCCACCTGGAAATATTCCCGCAATCCGGCGATCTGCCGCGCTTGGCACCGCACCCACGAGGCTGGGTTTCGCAACACCGAAGACGAAATCGATTGGGACAGCTTCGCGGCCGCCGCTGATCGCTGCGATGAGCCGACGCCGAACTTCTACGGCGATAATGAGCCTTGGGCGCGCTGCGATATGCAGTTCAACACGGCGGAGGAGCGCCGCGCGGTCGAGGATCGCATCGATATCTCATGCGACGGATTCTTCTATCAAACCGAGTTCGGGAAATGGGCCTACTGGATCTATGACGATCTCGAGCCCGATGTGACGTTCACCCTTCGCGACGTCTCGGCCGTCACGCGTGATCCGGTCGGCGGCGCTTATTCCGCCTCGTCGAAGTTCGTCGGCATTTATGTCGAGCCGCGGATGAATTTTCAGAACAACGACGGCCCGGCGGTGATCGACGACGCCGCCTATGACGCGATCGGAGAGCAGGTCGCCCAGCTCCAGCACGAGGCCATACAGAGCTTCTCGCAGAGCTATCGGCTCGCACATCGCTCGATGCGCCGCGTGAACTGCAAAGAGCGGCGCACGATCATAGGCGGATGGTCCCTGCTCCGCGCCAGGCGCAAGCGCGTCTTGCGCTTCGACTGTCCAGAGATCGGCCTTTCCGGCAAGTTTTGGCTCGACGGCCCTATCGAGGTGACGCCGCAGCTCAATCGCGTAACGATCAAGGTCATCAAGCTGGCGAATGACGCATTCGATAACGTCACGCCGCCGAACGATCCCGTCAATCCGACCGTTGCTGTTCCCGTGCCTGCCGGGCCAGCGATCGATAAGCCGGCGACGCCGACCCTTTCGGTGGTCACAGTGGCCGGCCAGAAGTTCATCCAGATGTCGATCGCCGACCCCGGCAATGACGTCCTGATTCCGCATTTCCACTATCGCCGCGTGACCACACCAGAAAGCGCGTGGTCGATCGCGGATACGATCCTCGGCCGGTGGGCGCGCGAGACGGACGCTCTCGTGCTCGGGACCTATCAAGTCGAGGCATGGCTCACGTCGCCCTACGGCGAGGTCAGCCCCTTCTCGGATATGGCGACAATCGTCGTCTCCTGACGAAATCCAAAAAGCAGAGGCTGAAATGGCTGATCTGGCGGCGCTGTTCGCGTCGGCGTTTCGCGATCGTGTGACTCCCGGTGTCTCGGATTCGCCGCTCAATCGTCCGGCGAAACCAGAGCTTCGTGCGCTCGGCTCTTCTATCGCATCAGAGATCCTTTCGCGCTACCAAGCGCCGGTGACGGGCGTGCAATCGCGCACGCTCACCACGCCTCCCGTCAGTCCGTCGGCGGGTCAAAGATGGATTGTGCCGGCCGGCGCCACAGGCGCTTGGAGCGGACAGGCGGGGAAGGTTGCCGAGTGGTCCGGGTCGGCATGGACGTTGACGACGCCTACTGCGATTTTCTCGGCCTATGTGCTCGATGAAGCGCAGCTCTACGGCTATGACGGAACAGCCTGGAAAATCCTGACCGGAGCTGCGCTCATCTTTGCGCTGAAGAGCGACATGCTCGCAGTGACGACGGCGCCCGCAAACGTTCGCGCCGACGTTGTTTCCGACATTGTCGCCAAGACCGCTTATCGCAGCCGCGCGTCCAACATCGCGACGATTGTGACCGAGACGCCGCACAGCCTGACGACCGGCGATAAGGTCAGCGTGCGCGCCCTCCGAGGATCGGGATACGCGGCGAGCAACGTTGCCGTCACTGTGGTCGACTATGCGACCTTCCGCTATTCGAGCCCCGGCGCAGATGAATCTCCGATCGCCGATATCGGCGGCCAGATTGACCGGAATGGCTCATTTGGGTCCGATGGCTTGGGCGGATGGGGCTGGAAAGGCGACCCGACAATCGACCCGAGCATCGCCGCGCAGCTCGGCAAGGCCGAAACGATCGTCGCCGATATCTCCACGCTGGCGACGCTTACTCAATACGTCACCACTACGGGCACCCTTTCTACGACCGACGCGAATTGGCGCTCGTCGCCGATGCTGCAAGCGGCGCCCGGAGAGGTCTATGTCTTCTCTGGCCTCGGCAACACGGGCGTCTCCTCCGTCACTTTCTATAATGCGTCGGCGACGGCGCTCGAGACGCATGTGAGCGCCTCGAATTCGGCGATCTATAGCGGCTCCTTCACAGCGCCGGCTTCCACGGCTTTCGTCCGGTTCTGTTACGGCACGCTCGGCGCCGTTCCCTCATCGTTCAGAGGCTCGATCAGCGGAGCGCCGCTCTATCTCGCTACGCGCGGTCAGGCGGTCGAGCTGATCGGCCGCGCCACGAGCTCCGGCTATCTTGGAGCGACCGGCGTCCTCGCAAGCTCGGACACCAACTGGATCTATAGCGGCTTCCTGCCGGTCGCGCCGGACGACACAATCATCTTCACGCTCTACGGCAACTCCGCCGTGGGGAACGTGTGCTTTTACGACGCAAACAAGCAGTTCATTTCCGCCAAGATCGGCTCCTCGGTGGCGCCGCTTGCCGATGTGGTCGACGGCGCCATTCGCGCGCCGGCCGGTTCCGCCTATCTGCGCGTTTCCACGGCGTCCACCGCGTTTCAACCGACGCTCGCGCAAACCGTCAAGCTGGTCACGACGTCGGCGGCGACGTGGGAGGCGTTGAGAGCGCTCTCTGATCGCGTCGATAGCGGCCAAGCCGTCGAGCTGATGGACTACGCCACCAACGTCGGATACTTCGGCCCGACGGGCGTCTTCACATCCGACGCGAATTGGGTGTGCACGAGCCTCCTGCCCGTCGAGGCCGGAGACGCCATCACATATAAGCTCTGGGGCCATTCGCTCGTCGGCAGCATCTGCTTCTTCGACAAGACGGGGACGTTCTTGTCCTCCGTCGTGGGCGGCGTCGTCGGCAGTCTGCTGGCCTACTTGTTCGAGGGCGTCGCAGTCGCGCCCGCTGATACCGCATATGTGCGCATTTCGACCGCGTCGGCCTCCTTTCATCCGACGCCGACGCAAACCGCCCGCCTGCCCGTAACGGTCGGCCGCGTCTGGGGCGAGGTCAACGCCACGGCCAATGCCAAATTCGCGCTCGCGCCATTCAAGGCGCCGCGGCAATTGCAGCTCCAAGCGACCGACAAAATCCTGCTCTACGGCGACAGTCTTTCGTCCGCAGACTATACGGGATACGCCGATGCGATGGCCGATCTCACGGGCGTCAGCGTCTACGCTGGTGGCTTCTCGGGCTATACGACGGCGCAGCTCGCCGCGAACGCTCAGCTACAACGCATCTGGGATTATGGCGCCAGGGTTGTCGTGGTGCTGATCGGTGGCAATGACACCGGCGCGGCCGGCACGGTCGGCACTTTCGGCGCCATTGCCGGCGAGTCAATCGTCCCAGAGACGGATATTAGCGCTGATTATGCGGGCTCGACGCTCATCCAAGCGATCAGCCACATCATCCGCAAGTTCAAGGCTCGCTACGACAATATTCGCGTTCGCGCCAATCTCACCGGCTCGGAGACGGAGGCGGAGCGTGACGCAAAGATCGCCCCCCTGCTGAAGCCCGTTCTCGTCTTCGCGACCTCGCTCCCCCAAAAGCGCATCGATTCGGCGAATGCTTATTCGCAAGCGGAAAATTGGGAACGCAAGCGACGGGCCGTTGTCGAATGCTGTGACCGCTATGAGGTCCATTGCGTCGACCTCATGCGCGCGACGTCGCCCGATATGAGCGTCGAGCCCTATTGGACGTCGCCAACCGACACGGTGAACAACCGCGGCGTCTGGTTCATGGACGGCCTGCACCCGAACAAATATCTGTTTCGCAAAATGGCCGAGATCATCGGCGCCGATGTCGGAATCGCGACCAATGTCGACCTCGCCTTTCTTAGTCCGGCGACATTCGCGATGGATCAGCTCGCCGCCGATTACCGCGTCTATCAGCGCCAAACGGCTTCCGGCGGCGGTGGCGGCCTCGGCTTCGGGCAGGTGGCTATCACCGCCAGCGTCTCGGTGCCGGGCCAAATCTGGGCGCGGTGCCGTTCAGCGGCAGATGGCTCGACGATCCTGCAAGCGCCCTGGCGCGCGGCGCTGACGCGCGTCGCCGGCGCGCAGACGCTGAATATTCAGGGCGTCGATGCTCGCACTGGCTGGTTCTATCTGGACTTGTCGGGGGATGGAACGACGTGGCAACTCGGGATGACGAAAATCGGCATGGGCCGCGTCATCGGTCTCGCCGGACAATCGCTGGCTGTTCGCATGCTTGGGCGCATAACCGACACTGCGACCAATTCATCACTCAGCGTCTCCATCAGCCCGAATGCCTCAGTTTACGCGACCTACGAAGATTCGTCCCGCACAGTGTCTTCGCCGGCGTGGGCGCTTCCTGCCGACGCCACAAACTATGACAGCACGTTCGCATCTGAGTTCCTGCGTCGCGAGGTCGCGGCTTCCGGCGTCAACTGCGCGCTCGTCGGACACGCAGTCGGAGGATCGTGGATATCGACGTGGGTTCCGAGCGGCGACGCTTACAACGTCGCCTCGCTACGCGCCGTGCTGGATGCGGTTGGAGGGTTCGAGGCGTTCATCTGGTTTCAGGGTCACACGGACGCTGGCAACGGTATGGACCGAGCCACCTACGCCGGCTATCTGGCCCTGGTTATCGCCGATCTGCAGGCTCACAATGTCGTGCGCGGCTCGCAGTTTCAACTGTTGCTGTGCGCGATCCCGAATATCAACAGCTCGTCGTGGGGCTATAACATCCAGCGTGACGAGATCAGGCAGGCTCAGCTCGAATACGCCAAGGCGCGCAATGCGCTTTACAGTCAGCCGATGAATCTCGATCTCATCGACGGGGTTCACCAGACGCAGGCCGGCAGCGTGACTTTGGGTCGGCGCTTCTCTGACTCGTTCCACGGCATTGTCTACCAGTTGCCCACGCTCACCGGGACGAGCCCGACCTATGCAGCGGCGTCGCCCACCTCTTTCGGTCAAAGCCTCACCGGGGGCTATGGCTTTTCGGCTGACCCTGACGATAGCATCACACCCGGCGTCATCTGGACGCTGGAGGCGCGTTTCAAAACATCCACCACGCCCAGCACGGTGCAAGTGATCTGCGGTCAACCTAACAAAGGGTGGATCGGCGTCGCCACGGACGGAAAACTGGTCGGCAACGTCGCGCCTTCCGGCGGCGGCAGTGTCTACGTCAACGGCACTGGACCGTCAGGGGGTGGAACTAATCCAGTCGTCACCGATGGCAACACGCATCATGTGGCTCTTGTCGTCACGCGCTTCCTCACGTCCCTCTATTTGGACGGCGCTCTTATCGGCACGGTCATGAACGAAGTCAGCGGCATCGCCGGAAACGCGCGCTTCGGCATCGGCACAATCGATCTCGCTACGCCCGGCGATTACGTCTTCGCAGGCACGATCGACGAAGTCGCCATCTGGTTCGACGACCACTATACGGGAGCGTTCACTCCGCCGACTGCACCTTACACCGGCCTCGAACTCGGGCTCGGCATGGTTTGGCATCTCGACGGCAACCTCAACCGTGTGGCGCCGGGTTAAACGGGCAGCGCCGGCTTGCGGCACATCCTGTAAATCGCATAGCTTGCCCCGACTTCGCATTTCATCGAAGGAAGTTCATGAGCGGGCCGAGCGGCGCGGCAGAGCGCCTGGAATATATCGACGCACTGCGCGGCTATGCCCTCTTGGGAGTGATCGCGGTCCATGTGAGCCAGGCCGTCATCGGCTTCACCGGCCCACTGCAAGCGCTCGCGAGCAGCGGACGATACGGGGTCCAGCTCTTCTTCGTTGTCAGCGGATTCGCCATGATGGCGTCATGGGAGGCCCGGCGCGATGGCGTTCGCGCATTCTATGTGCGGAGACTTTTCCGAATTGCGCCAATGTTTTGGCTCGCCATCGTCGCCTACCTCGGGATCTACGGCCTGCGCCCGAGATATTGGGCGCCCGATGGCGTTTCATGGGGCGACGTTCTGTCGACAGTGGCCTTTGTGCATGGCGCGGCCCCGCAAACGGTCAATAGCGTGGTGCCTGGCGGGTGGTCGATCGCGGCGGAGATGGCCTTCTACGCCATTTTCCCGTTCGTCGCGCCTTGCCTGAAATCGCTCGCCTCGACCGCCCTGGCCTTCGCAGCGGCCATTGGAGTGGCCTTCTGGTTTCGGGCCTACGTCGGCTCCGAAGGCGGTGATTATCTGTTGGAATCCTTCACCTACTTCGCATTCCCGAGCCAGCTGCCGGCTTTCTTGATCGGCGCCGCCGCCTATCGAGCATTGCAGGAATGCGTCACCCCAAGGGCGGCTGGCGTCGCCTGCGTGATCGGCTCCGCATGTTGCGTGTTCGGCATGCCCCTGACGGAAGACTTCTTCGGGCGCCACTTCATCTACGCCGCGGCCTTCGGCGCTCTGGTCGTCGGGCTCGGCAGCGGCGCCGCGAAGGCAATAGCAAACAGGCCCATGGCATGGCTCGGCAAGGTCTCCTACGGAGGGTATCTCTGGCACTTCGCCATTATCGAGGCAGCGATCAAAGTGAATAACGCGATCTGCAAGCTTCGCGGCGACGCCTGCAGCGTAAAACTCATGGACGATAATTTATCGTTCGTTCTGATGTTCTGCGCAGTCTTGGCGGTGACAGCGGCGCTCGCCGCCGTCACGTATCACGCCATCGAACGGCCCATGATCGCCAAAGGACGGCGTCTCGCCCAGCGTTGGCAACGCCGCGCGAAGGCAGCTGTCGCTGCGACGGCGTAGCAGCTCCATCATCTCACAGTCGTCGGCGACCTCCGAGCTCGGCTAAGCCGCGTATAGACCAGCGCTTTCCTGACATTACAGCATCGCGCCCGCGATTCTCGCGGCGCTTTCGCGCGCCCATGCGCGCTCTTCCCAGAGGTGGATAATGACCGATTGGAACGCCGTCATCCGCGCGACCGCAGACCCGCGCGCGAAGAAGAAGCCGGACGCCGCAATCATCGGCATGATCGCGGATCATGCGGACGATCAATTCCCGACGTGGGGCTTCACGACGATCCGGCGCCAGGCCGCACTGCTCGCGCATATTTGCGTCGAGACCGCGAATTTCACGACGCTCGAGGAAAATCTGAATTACTCGGCCGAGCGGCTACATGAGGTCTGGTCGAAGCGCTTTCCGACTGTCGAAAGCGCGGCGCTCTTCGCGCACAATCCGCGCGCGCTGGCGAACAAGGTCTATGGCGGCAGAATGGGCAATCGCGCCGGCACGGATGACGGATGGCTCAACCGTGGAAAGGGCCTCTTGCAGTCGACGGGCCACGACAATGCCGTCGAGCTGGGAAAGAAGCTTGGCGTCTCGCCCGAAGTCGCGAGTGCCTGGCTGATGCATCCAGATCACGCGCTCGAATGCGCGTGCGCTCTCTTTGTGCTGCTCGGCGCCATGCCGGCAGCGGATAGCGGCGATGTCGTCGTGCAAACGAAGCGCATCAATAACGGCAAAAATGGATTGGTCGATCGCCAAGCCGCCGCGCGCCGCGCGCTGCGCGCTCTGACGCGTGAGACGTCGCGCGCCACGGCGGCGCAGGATAGCGTCGAGCCAGCGGAGCCCCCGGCTTCGGTGCGCGACCTTCGCGCGGCCGGCTCGCGCACGATCAAGGGCGCCGATCAGGCGCAGCAAGGCGTCGCCGGCGCAATGGTCTCCGTCGCCGGCGCCACGGCCGCTCTGTCGCAGATCAAGGATGTCGCCGACCAGGCGCAAGAGGCCGCGACGGCCGTGCAGAGCGGCGTCTCCGCCCTAGAGGCGCTGCGCGATTATTGGCCGCTGCTCGCCGTCGTCGGCCTTTCCGCCGCCGCCGCCTATTTCGTCTGGCGCGCCTGGCGCGGCGCGTCGCTCGTCAAAGCCGCGCGCGTCGACGACGCGGCGTTCGGCCTCAATATCGGGAGGTGAGCGCCATGCTCGAGATCATCAAAACGGCCGCGGAAGTCGTTGGAGCATCCGTTGCGATCGGGCTCGCCGTCGGCATAGGCGCCCCGTTGCTCTACGCCGGCTGGCTCGCCATTCGCCGCAAGTCGATCAACTGAGGGCGCGCCATGCCGATCTTCGCCCTCCTCCCCATGCTGGTGAAGGGCGCGCTCGACGCGCTCTTCGCCGCTGTCCGCACGCCGATCGGCGCGGCCGCCGTCGCCGCCGGCCTCACTTGGCTCGTCATCGGCCATAATGAGCGCGCCGCCTACTCGGCGCGCGCGGAAGCGCTGCGCCTCGAGCTCCAACGCGCGGCCGACGCCGAGCATGCGCGGCGCGAATCGGCGATCGGCGCGGCCGACGCCGCAGGCCGCGCCGAATCGAACGCCCTCGCCCGCAAAAATCTCGATCTCGAAATCCAACTGAAGGAAGCCGTCGATGCGTCCGCCGCTCTCGATCGTAGCCCTTGCCTTACTCGCGACAGCGTCATGCGCCTCGAAAGACTCGCCCGATAGCAGCCTGACCGAGCCGGTGCGCGAGCTGGCGCGCGCCGAGGCACCCGGCGATCTCGATAAGCCGTGCGAGAAACCCTCGCCGCTGCCGCCACGCGCGCTCGCCGCCGGCGAGGTCGAGCGGCTGTGGGGCCGTGATCGCGTCGCGCTGACTAGCTGCGGCGAGCGCCACGCTGCGAATGTGCGCTGGCGGCACGCCAGAGACGCAGGGCTCGCCGGCATGGCGAGAAAGTGAGGGCGACATGTCCGAGCCAGACACCTATCACGTCGCACCGCTCGTCGGCTCCATGGCCGGCGCCGGGGTAAGCGCTCTGCTGCTCAATGGCCCTTGGCCCCTACGCCTCGTCGCGGGACTCGCAGGCGGCGCTTTCAGCTTCGTCGGCACCCCGATCTTCTCGCCGCTCGTGAGCGCTGGGGTGTCCTGGCTCTATCGGCAGGTCGGCGTCGATCCCGCCCTCGTACCCGCGGACGCTGTCCCGGGCCTTACAGGTTTTGTTCTCGGGCTGACTGGTATCGATTTTTGCCGCTGGCTCATCGAGCGCACAAAGTTCGGCTTGTCGATCATGAAGATCCCTTGGCGAAAGCCCGACCCATCCTGAACTACGTAAGCTTTCTTGTCCGCCCCAACAGTGAAACTGGTGGGGCGGCTTGCTTTTTTAAGATCGCTGTGGATTGCTGCCGATCAGGAATTCTCGCTGAGCCGCGCTATAGTATCATAGGTCATGCATACAGACAGCTTAGACCCAGAGGACGCGCTCATCACCGCCCTGACATTCACCCTCACACTGCTACGACAAGATCGGATTTCGTTTGTTGTCGCGCGCCGCGGGCTTATTCATATCGAACGGGACCTCATCCAACGGTTTCCGGGCTTTGAAACTCAGATTCCTGATGTCGTCAGAAAGTGGCGTTTCAATCGGACCTCGCAGAATTCCAATGCTCTCCGCTGATCGTTTGGAGCGTAGCGCGTCTACTTTCCCGCATGAGAATCGTCACTTTTGATGATCGCTCCGCATTGAACGCACTGCGAAGTCAAGTCGGCGCGAGCACGCAGGAGCGATCTAGCAGCTTCGATAAAGTAAGATGCTGCCTGGTCTATCCTCTCGACCTCGGGCTTTATGTAATCTAGCATGCTCAATATCGGCTTTATCCCAGAGTCGTCATTCACATTTTTACCTGGCTTTGCATGCCGCACCATTCTCGTCGCCTCCACTCAACTGTTACGCTTTATGCGTTACGCTCGTCTGCTTCAGTCGTAGAATTTCGCAAATTGTCGGAAATACGAATGTAGGTCAGGCCCAAGTCCATGAAGAATGTAGCCAGGATCGGCGCCGGCTCTTCCTTCAATAGTCGCTCGATCATTTTGACATGAATTGTCGTTAGTTCCTGCAAAAATTCTCGGTATAAATCATCCATCGTCTTGTCTTCTTGTAGTTTTTCGTTCAAGTCCGGCTCTCGTATTGAGAAGGGGTGTCCCATCTTCCTTCGACCCTGAAGAGAACCGCGATGCTCGCTTGATCCGAGACAGGCCGGGGGTGCGGATCGAGATATTTCACCAGCTCGAGATAGGGCTCGGCCTCCCCTTCGAAGCGCATGGGCTCCTTGTCCGCGACCGGCTCGAAGCCCAGAACGCTGCGCCACATTCGCGCGTATTTCGGCTTCGCATGGGTGACCAGACGCTCGTAGCCCTTCTGCGCGACATGATCGAATATGAACCGAGAGCAATATTGCAGGACTCGCGGACCGCGATGCTCCTTTCGGAAGCAGGTGCGCTCCATTTTTGCGAAGTCCCGAAACCACCTCAGACGCGCGGTTCCGATCGGTTCGTCATTGGCGTAGGCGATCACATGCGTCGCCTGATAATCGTTGCCATCGAACGTCTGACGCGCCGGAACGCCGTGCTCCTCCATGAAGCAAATGCTGCGAACGGCAAAAGCGTGGAGGAGTTGTTCATACTCGGTTATAACTTCGACCCGAATGTGGTTGTAAGAGCCAGTGTCCGCCATGTCCTAAGCCCCAGAAAGTGTGAGCTAAACTTCATGGCCGATAGTGGATGAATGCGAAAAGTCCTGGAACAGTGCTTATTTTCATCGGTTGTTCAAAAACGTTCGAACAAGGCGGGAAAAATGGCAGACGACAAACACCCGACGACGCCGGACCAGGAGCGCACGCTGCTCGCTGACCTGTGCAATGAGGCCGTCGCTCTCTACGGCCCGGATTGGGAGGCGATTCAGCGGCATGTATCTGACCGCCTCAGCGGGATGGACGCGCTCGAACGGACTTACCTGATGGAAAAAGTCGAGCGGATTTTGGAATTTAGCGCACTGGATCGTTCCCAAAATGGAATGCACTGACGTCATTCGTCGATATTGAATAGCAATCGGAAACCATGGTCATAGGCCGATGGCCTCGCGTTCAGCTCCAACTTTTTCCCGAACCATGGGTTGGTGGGTCCAAGAACAGATGAGAGCCAATCAAAAACGAGACGCACGGGACGTGAATCGAGTCGCTGACGCACGGCGATCAAATACATCGGCACCGAAATCCGAGCATCGAGGTTCAATGGAACGGAACTCGGCTCGAGAACCGTATAGCTCGCAAGCAGTCCTATCCCCATCCCTGATTTGACCAGCATGCCGTAGGCGAACGGATGATCGCAGAAGTGTGCGATCGTGCCGCGCTCGCAAAGGTCGAGCCAGCTATCCCAGAGACCAGTTCTCGCCGAGTAGAAATCCGATTGGATGAACCGGTGACTTGAGATGTTTTCTTGCGTCGGCAATCCGAAATTTCGAATGTAGGTTTTTGCGGCGATCGGAATAAAGTGCAAATTTCCGAGCGGCTGAAGCGCCAAATCCCCCGTGTCCACGCTTTTGAAGCCGACCATCATGTCCGTCTGATTTTCCTTCAGATCCGTGATGTTGAACGGCGTCTTCAGATGGACCTGAATTTTAGGATGCTCTCGGGAGAACGCCTCTAAGCTGGGCGCCAAAAAAATCGAGCTGAGAGCGTCCGTAATGCTGATGCGAACGACGCCTTCTATTTCCCCCGCTTTTGATTTGATGCCGCTGCTGAGCGCGAAGAGCTGCTGGTCTAATTTGCAGACCGACTGGGCGAGCAACTCCCCCTTTTCGGTGAAAATCAAGCCGTGCTTCGTCGGCACGACCAACTGCGACCCCATGAGGTCTTGCAATCGCTTGACCTGCCGGCTGACCGTGGGGTGGCTCATCCCGAGCATTTCGGCCGCGCGGTTGAACGAGCGCGCCTTCGCGACGGCCAGGAACACGCGCAGCTCGCCCCAAAACTGGCCGCTCAGAATATCCTGATCCTCCATCGCCTTACGATGGAGGGATTTCTGGTCGGACGTAAACGGTTCCATGTCACAACCCGCGCGCCGCGCAGGGAAGTCCCCACGGCATTTGCCTGAGGCTTAACGATTGCAGCAAAAATGTGTCGAGTCGAGATTTTTGTGTTATGAGAATGTCTTACAGCGGCGGTCTAGGTTAATTTTCCCGAGTGGCTCGCGCTGGCTTCCCGGATGTTCGCGCTCGAATCTCTCTTTCAATCAATCGCCACCGCGCCGCTCACGAGCCGTCCGAGGACTCCGGTGATTTCGGCTGACGGCTCGGCGCAATGGGCGTTGAAAAATAGAAGTGCTGCCCGGTGAGCATCAGCGCTAGGGCGTCTATCGCCGCAATGACAGTCTCCCCCGCGTAATAGAGCGGGCCGCCGACCCGCATCCGGGTCTGCTCCCGAATGACCGCCTCGCGGCATGCTCGCAGCTCCTCGAGGAGGCGCGGCTTGTCGACGAAGGCGTCAGATCGGGAAGTCCGGCGGACCATGCGGCATCTCCGTTGTTCTTTTTTTGTTCTTACGCTATGAGACGGCCGGAAGGAAGCCCAAGGCGCTCCGAACGGCCGGCACGCTGAGCGGTCATCCGCCTGTCGCGGAATGCCGGCATCGGTGACGGAGCGTACGTTTCAGTAGGAAATGATCATGATGAAGACATTGCTTCGCACCGCCTCAGCCGTCGCGCTCCTCGCTCTGTCGACGACCACTGCCCGCGCCTGGTGGGACATGGGCCATATGACCGTCGCAGCGGTCGCCTATGATCGCCTGACGCCCGCCGCGCGAGCGCGCGCTGCCGCACTCCTGCGGCTCAATCCGAATTTCGACAATTGGGTGCGCGGCGTGCCGGCGGCGGAACAGGATCGCGCCGCCTTCGTCCATGCCGCGACCTGGGCCGACGACATCAAGCGGAGCAACAACTACCAGCGGGGCTCGATCGCGCAGGACGGCACCGACGCGACGGCGAACGTCGGCTATTCCGACCACCTTGTCCACGACTACTGGCACTATGTCGACCTGCCGTTCTCGTCCGACGGCACGCCTGGCGAATCGCCTCGGGCGCCGAACGCGCTGACGCAGATCGAGGCGTTCCGTCAGACCCTCGCGTCCAATTCGGCGAGTGACGACGTGAAGTCCTACGATCTCGCGTGGCTGCTCCATCTGGTCGGCGATGTTCACCAGCCGCTGCACGCGACATCGCGGTTCTCGCGCGGCATGCCGAAGGGCGATCAGGGCGGCAATAAGGAGACGGTGTGCCTCGCGTTCACATGCGGGGCGAAGCTGCATGCTTATTGGGATGGCCTGCTCGGCGATCGCGGCGGCCCGTCGGATGCCGAGGCCCTCGCGGCCACCCTGCCCTTGCCCGATGCTACTGCAGCAGCGGTCGAGGATCCGGCGACCTGGGTGAAAGAGAGCGAGCAGTTGGCGGAGCAGGCGGTCTATATCGGGCCAATCGGCGACGGTGCAGGGCCATTCGCCCTGACCGACGCCTATCAGGCCGACGCCAAGCGGATCGCGGAGCAGCAGGTCGCCCTCGCGGGCGCCAGGCTGGCGCGTCTCATCAACGCAAGGCTGCGGTAGGCTCCTCGAACGAGCTTTTCGGTCTCGGCGCCATCGCTCACCGAGCCTCGTGCGTCCGCCGCAAGGAGCGCACGGCTTCGATCAGACGAGACGCGCGCCCTGCAAGACGTTCGGCCTGCTCGTCCTGCAGCCGACGGCCCTGGAATGCGGCGCCGTCGAGCGCGGTCTTGATTTCGAGCGCAAGAGCATCGCGATCCGCCGTCAGTCGCTGAAGGATCGAGAGAAAGGCGGCGTAGGACGCGTCATCGCCGTTGATCGCCCGCGTCGCGACGGCGAGCGACGCTTTGCCGAGCGCGCCGAGAGGGGCGTTGAGCTGCTTGTACACCCGCGCTAGGTGAGCATAGCCTTCGCCCGACTCGCCTCGCAGCGTACGAGACAGCGCATGCGGCTCGATCGCCTCGACGATGACGCGCCCGTCATGCACGTAGTCGTCGGAGAGACCGACCAGCGTCATCAGAGTCGGGCGCAGGTCGGTATGGTCGGTGAACACCGCATCGTTGCGGCCGCCCTTCTTCAGCCCAGGGCCGGCGAGGCCGAACCAGGTGCGCACGATGTCTTGCTGCACATCGCCGTGGTTCCAGGCGAAGCCGCTGTTCTGGAACACGCAGTCTGTCGGCTTGGTCGCGCAGTCACCAAGCGGCGCGAGCGGCAGGGAGCCCCTCGTCGTCTGGAAGAAATAATCCTCGGCGCCGAACAGGGTCAGCGTCGGATTACGCGCCTCGCTCGCCGTCAGCATATGCAGCAGCTTCATCTCTGCGCGATCGGCGACATAGGCTTCGAGCCGGTCGACTTGGCTTTCCTTGCCCGGCAGCGGATTGGCCCAAGTGAGCGCGGCGATCTGCTTCTCGAAGACACGCGTCAGCGGATCGGTCGGCGCCGGATTGCCATCCAGATAGACGACGGGCGCCGAATCGGAATGGACGAGGAAGGCCGAGGGGGCGGCGCCCGTCTCCGACAGAATGGTCGAGTCGAAATTGACCGTCAGCTCGCCGACGCTGCGCTTATTTGTGCCCGGATAGACGTAAGCACAGGGCGTCGTCACGCCATCGCAATTCGACGGCGTCGGCGTTCCGCCGACGAAATGGTCGTTCTCATCCGCGGTGACGAGGAAAATTGTGTTGGTCTCGTCGATGCCGTCGGCCTTCAAGCGCGCGAAGAATTTTCCGAAGGCGTCGTCATAGATCTTGTTCTGCTCGACATAGCCCTTCTCGCCTGGACCGAATGTCGGCGTCGAAGTGTCGGAGGAGATACCGCGCTGATCGTGGGTCGGCGCAATGTAGCCGTAGACCACTGGGACGCCGGCCTCGAGCAGGGTCGCGACAAATCCGAGAGTCTGCGAAACAGTCGGATTGAAGCCCGGAAAGCCCGGGTTGCCTTGAGAATCTGCGATGACATTTCCATCGAGGTCCTTGACCGGACCCGAGGGCGAAATCACCGGCTGCACATTGCTCGCGCCATAGAGCGCGCTGAAGCCTGCATAGCCGCCCGGCTCGTCCGACAGCACATCGGGGCCGCCGGCGCTGCAGCGCGAACTGCCCTGCGCGCAATGCACGGCGACGCCGAGCCAATTGGCGGCCGGAAGCGCTTTCGTCTTGGGATTGGACGAGGCGAGCTGCGCGACGACGGTCGAATATTGTGTCGACGAAGTTCCGAAAACGGTGGCGATATCGCCCGGCAGCGTCTCGAAATCGATGTCCGCAACCGAAAAGGCGCCGACGTCGCATCCCGCGCGGGTAAAAGCGACCCAGGGCGCCGGCGCGGTCTTGCCGTTGTCGGAGATCAGCACCGGCAGGCCGTCGGTGGCGTCCTTGGCAGTCCAATAGACGAAGTTCGAATGCGATCCTGTCGGATGGCCGCTTCCGTCGAAGACGCGATAGCTGTTGGAGACCGGAAGGCCGTTGCGATCGGGATAGAGACCGGTCATGCCCGTGACGAGATCGACGGCCGTGTGTGAGATGAGGCCCGTGTAGTGATTGCCGCTGACGACCCCGTTCTTGGCCAGGAAGTTCAACAGATTGGGCATCTGCTCGAGGTCCGAGGGAACATTCGGATTGTCGCGGCGCAGATGGACGTTGTCGAACTGGAGATGCACCACATGCTTGACGCCGCCGCCGAGCCGACAAACAGGTGCGGCGTGGGCCTGCGCGCCGAGCGAGACCGCAAAGAAGAGACCGAATAGGACAGACGAACCCGCCGCAAATCTAAAATGGATTTTTTGCATACTTCCACTCCCTGATAGGGTCGCGTCGGCGCCGGCCTTCGCGCTCCCGGCGGAATGGCTAACAAGAGGGAGTATCGAGGTCGCGACGAGCGAATGACGCCGTCATGACGCGATGGTGCGGCGAAGGAGGAGGAGCTCGCGTCGCGCAGCAGCAAGCGACGCTCGCGGGCGCGAGGCTTGCTGCGGTAGCCGTCTAGCTAGGAGGGCACCGGCGCCGTTCGAATTTCGGCTTTTGACCTATCCCGCCGTACTCGCCATTCCAATCAATAACCACTTTGCCTGTAGGCGCTCAGGTAAAACGCTAGCACCGTGTCCGCGTGACTTGGTGATGTCGGCAAGGAAGCCCTAACTCAGACGCGCGTGAGCTTCGACCGATGGGAGTAAAAGGCACAGCTGCCACCGCCCTTCCACCCGACCAGGGCGCTGATGCCGCCCGCCTCGCCGTCGCGAACGGCCCGAAGTCTATTCACGCAGTGGGTGGCAATATGAGGCCCCTGCTCGATGCCCAGAAAGTTGCGCCCCATCTTCATGGCGACCGACGCCGTGGTCCCGGAGCCCAAATAGGCGTCGAGGATAAGGTCTCCCGGGTTGCTAGCGATGTGGAGTATGCGTTGCACCAGCCCCTCCGGCTTCGGCGTATCGAATACTGCCTCCTTCGTGAGAAGCGCCATCAGGTGCTTCTTCGCGGAGTCCGTGGTGCCGACCTCATCGGCCATCCACAGCGTCGAAGGGGCGACCCCGATCTTCGCCTCGCTCAAATACTTCTTAAGGCGCGGCACAGCATTCCCGTCGCGGCCGAAGTAGACGCGGCCGTCACGTATTTCGGCCTCCATCTTGGGCTTGTTGTAAACCCAGCAGCGCCCCTTCGGCGGGCAATGCAGTCGTCCGTTCGGCGCAACCAGCGTGTAGAATTGCGACTTCGTGGCGTGACCGTCCTGGACATTGGCGGACACCGACTGCCACGCGCCCCTCGGGTCGTTGTCGGGGTTCTTGTAACGGTCGAGGATTTCCGGTGGCGCGGCCAGCAGATTCCTCGAACGCTTGAACGCCTCTGCACTCCTCGCGAAGCACAGGATGTACTCATGGTTCGTGGAGAACGGCCTACGGTTCTCCCTGGTCTTGCGGTGGTTCCAAACCACAGAAGAGATAAAGTTCTCGGACCCGAACACATCGTCACCGATCTGCCTGAGGTTGTGCAGCTCACTGTCGTCGATCGAGACCCAGAGGGACCCGTCAACTGTCAAAGTCTCCCTCAGCATCTTCATGCGATGAATCATGCGGTCCAGCCAGACGCGCCGACCGAGCCGGTCATCGTAGTGCCGGTACACCTCGGCATTGTTGTACGGCGGGTCTATGTAAATGCACTTCACGCGTCCCTTGATCGCGGCACCAAGAGAGTCGAGGACCGCGAGGTTTTCGCCGTGGACGATGGCATTGCCCGTCTGGACCTCTCCGATGCACAGCTTTGCCTCGCGGGTGAAGCCGTTGCTCTCGTCCATCATGCGCGGGAGCGCGCCTGGTGCTGCAGAAGTTCGTAACTTGCTTCTCATAGCCCTCACGGTGTCTTGTCGTCGCGGAGGCCGTCGACTGATTCGAGTCTAGGGCTAAAAGGGTAGCAAAGTCTTGCCGAAAAACAGGGCGGTAAAAGCGCGCAATGGGGAGGCTGAATGGTTCGGCGACGCGGCGTCTAGCTACGTCTTCCGACCGATCCACTATCTCGGAAGCAAGCTACGAGTCCTGACAGCCATAGAGCGAGCCGTCGACCGCGTCGACCCGTCGGGCGGCCCGGTTTGCGACCTTTTCTCCGGATCGGCGACCGTGTCCCGGTACCTATCGCAACGCCGTCGAGTTATGGCGGTGGACATCCAGGAATACGCACGAGTGCTCGCGGAAGCCGTCCTGAATGGCGACCCGACCTGGTCCATGGCGTCGGTCGAGACCGCGCTGGACCACGATCGGCGCGGAACGATACTCCGCCGAGCAGTCGATCCGCTTATCAAGCTGGAGAATGAGGCAGCCCTGGACGCGTTACGCGGCAACGTCGAGCCACTGTGTGAGCTCCTTGAACTGGGCAACCTTGCAAGCCTGAGTGGCGATGAGCTGGCCGCGGGTTCGCTACTCGTCGGCGCCGCGCGCGAGACGAGGACCAGGATCGAAGCAATTGGGCTACCAGGTGCCGACACCGTGTGCGTTCGACACTTCGGCGGCCAATACTTCAGCTACGCGCAAGCTGCCGAGCTGGACGCCATCGCTAACCTCGCGCGTGATAGCCAAAGCTCGGTTCTGCTGGCTGCCACTCTGAGCACCGCGAGCCACCTGGTAAACTCGATCGGCAAACAGTTCGCCCAACCGATACGGCCCAGAGACAAGTCCGGCATACCGAAGCGCCACGTAGTCAAGAAGATTATCGCGGAGCGCGGGCTCTCGGCTCGGTCGGTTTTCTTGGGCTACCTGCGGCAGTACCGCGGGCTTGCGGTCACTAGGCGCGACCACGCTACCGTCCGAGCAGACTTCCGAGAGGCGCTCGCTAGGCCAGCGCTCAAGCCGTCGGTAGTCTACGCGGACCCGCCATATACGCGCGATCACTACAGCCGCTTCTATCACAGCCTCGAGACCCTATCTCTTGGCGACGATCCCAACATTACGAAGAGCAACCTCGGCAACGGCGACGTCCAGAGTCGCGGTGGTTACCGAGAGGGACGACACCAATCGCCATTCTGCATTAAGTCCGAGGCTCCGGCAGCATTCTCGGCGCTTTTCGCCGGCGTAGCCGCACTTCGGGTGCCGCTCGTCCTCTCGTACTCCGGATACGACCCAATCGTGGAGGCTCGGCCGCGGGTCATGGCCCTCGAGGCGGTCATCAGCCTCGCGAGGCAGCATTTCAACGATGTCCGGATAGAACAGCTGGCGAGCCTGGAGCATATGAAGCTCAACACGACGTCGTTGAACAAGGCTGCGAAAGGCACAACCGAGGTACTGCTGCTCTGCCGCTAGTGGAGAAGAAGGGGGTTGTCAGCCCAGGCAGCTTGGACGTCGCTCTGCGTCACGACAACTCTGCGCTTCGAATTGCCGGAGACGAAGTAGTTGTCGTTCAAGAACTTCTGTACGCTCTCGTGACCTACCTCGCCCGGCTTCAGAAGCACGTACCTGTACTCGGACTTTCCAATTCGCTCGAACACCAGGATGAAGTGATCGTTGGCTGGATGCGATAGCCCACTCAGCGCCTCGACCTCAAAGCGGTAGTTGCTGCTCTTCACTGCCACCGCATGCCGGTGCTCCGGGGCCGCAAGCGAGCCGTCCGGCATGACCTGATAGAAGGTGACTTCCCGCGGCTTGCCGATCGTGACCCCAAAGAAGCCCTGGTAAGTGTCGATCCCGAAATCAGCCTGGCCGGGCCGGTTCTTCGGCACCTCTGCGATCAAGAACGGGTTCAACGAGGCGGCCTCGGCTGCTCCCTCCTCCAGCGCAGCAAGCGCCTCGGCATCAGTCTCCTTCACCGCCTTCTGAATCTTCGCCCTCGTCTTTGCGTTGAGCGCCGCCTGCGCAATGACTCGCGGGTCATCAGCCGGAAGGAGATTGTCCTTGTGGTCGGCCACCCACTGGGCCCACTGAGCCTCAAGTGCGGCCGCGTCATGGACAGATACGTCCGCCTTCCAGAACGCTTCCCAGTTATTGCGAAGGCCGCCGAGGGTAAGGTTACCCGAGCCCGTGAGGCACCGCCCACCTGCTGGCCTTTTAAAGAAAATCGTCTTGGGATGATAAAGAACGCCACCCTTCGGATTGTAGAAAAGCGAAATAGACGCATTCGGAAGCGCGACCTTCGCGGCCTTGAGCGCGGCGACCGCTGCCGTGTCGGTGATAGCGTCAAGCCCGATTACCAACTGAAACTCTCCAGCACTCAATAGCTTACGAACAGGTGGCTCAGCGAGGGCTGTATCGATACCCGTAGAGGTTGCGAACGCGAACGCGGCGAAGCCGCCTGTGGCTCCAGTGGCAGCGGCGACAAGCGCGTCGTGAAGGGTCTTTTTGCCTCCGGGGACTTGAAGAGTCAGCGTCATGCAACGGCCTCGAAGCTAGCTCCTGTCCGCTGCCACTTCTCGGGGCCGCACGCACCATTCATGTGAGCGTCCACTTTCGTACCTCAGTCCCAACCGCGAATCGGTCGAAGGCTAGAGGCGCAGCCTGGTCCGTGCAAGGCTAAAGGATCCCGCAGTGCGGAGTTCATTGCCGCGTTCCCGACACGTCGTAAACCACCCACGCCTCTCAGGGGCGAGGCGTTAATCTAATAGCCACTTTAAAGCACTGGCCAAGCGCACTCTTTGACGCCGACAAGTCGATCAGGACGCATCGAACACCATAAGAACAAACTGTGCCGACTCTCGTGTCGAAGCGAACCGCTTCCGTTCACGCCGATTGCGCGGTATGCGGACGCAAAAATCGACGTAAGCCGTTGAACTGGCGGAAGGGGTGGGATTCGAACCCACGGTGAAGTTTCCCCCACGGCGGTTTTCAAGACCGCTGCCTTAAACCACTCGGCCACCCTTCCGAACCCGGAGCCGGACCGGACTCGCGGCGAAGCCTATCGCTTCTCTATGACCGCGCGTCAACCGGCCGCGCGTCTGGCGCGTCATCTTCTCCTCCGATTTCACGCTCGGCGCGAAACTGCTAAATACCAGGATGAGCACAGCCGCCGCGTGAGCTTCGGCGCAGGAAAAACGACATGAGCCTCTCGGCCGAAGAAATCGAGCGCTACGCTCGCCATATCGTTCTGCGCGAGGTCGGCGGGCCGGGCCAGCAGCGGCTGAAGAAAGCGCGCGTGCTGATCGTCGGCGCGGGCGGGCTCGGCGCGCCTTTGCTGCAATATCTCGCGGCGGGCGGCGTCGGCGCGCTGGGCATTGTCGATGACGACGAGGTCTCGCTGTCCAATCTGCAGCGGCAGGTGATCCATCACACCACCGCCGTCGGGCGGCTGAAGGTGGACAGCGCCAAGGACGCCATCCATCGGCTCAATCCGCATGTGCATGTCGAGTCCCATGCGCTGCGCCTCGGCGAGCAGAATGCGCGAGCGCTGATCGCGGATTACGACATTATCGCCGACGGCTCCGATAATTTTGCGACGCGCTATCTCGTCTCGGACGCCTGCTTCTATGAAAAAAAGCCGCTGGTCACAGCGGCGGTCGGCGGCTTCGACGCCTCGCTGACGACGCTGCGTCCCTTCGAGAACGATGCTGCGGGCCGGCCCAACCCGACCTTGCGCTGCCTCTTCCCCGCGCCGCCGCCGGCGGGCTCCGTGCCGAGCTGCGAGGAGGCCGGCGTGCTCGGCGCGCTCACCGGAATCGTCGGCGCGATGATGGCGCTGGAAGTGATCCGCGAGATCGTCGGCTTCGGCGAGGGGCTGGTCGGGCGTCTGCTGCTGATGGACGCCCGCTCCATGCGCTTCGAGACCCTGCGCTACGCCTATGATCCCGACAATCCGCTGACCGGCGTCACAGCGCCGCGATAATTGCGATCTCGACCTTGTAATCCGGCGTCACGAGCTTCGCCTCGACAGTGGCGCGGGCCGGCGGATTGCTCTTGTCGACCCAGACGTCCCAAACCGAATTCATCTCGGCGAAAGTGGCGATGTCGGCGAGATAGATCGTCGCCGAGAGAATCTTCGCCTTCTCGCTGCCGGCCTCCTGCAGAATCGTGTCGATGAGGCCGAGAATCTCGCGCGTCTGATCGGCGACCGCGCCGCCCTTTGCCGCCTCGGCCACCTGGCCCGCCGTATAGATCACGCCGCCATGAACGACGGCCTTGCTCATGCGCGCGCCGGCGCCGATCCGCTTGATGGACATTTTTGAGTTTCTCCGAAAGTTGCGAGTGGGCTCTGGGGGAGCTGCCGCGGCGGGGAGCCGCTTCATAGGCTGGAGCTATCTATCGAGTGAAAAGCTCTATCGTAGCTCTACATACACAAAGAGCGGGGACGGCCCTTGCCTCTCCCCACTCTTTGGTACCCGTCCTTTGACCGGACTCGTCGTTTGGCGCCATCCGCGAGAATAGTGTGGAGCGTCTCGCGAGACGTGCAGAGTTCCGGCGTCCTCCCCGACTTGGACCTCAGCCAGCGATTGGTCGAACGCATTCTGCGTTCATATGTTTTTAGCCAGCTCGGCGAAGGGGACATTATGACAGCCGTGGCGTTTTGTCACCCAAAAAAGCCTGCCGCTGGAATGAATTTGTGCGGAGGGCGCCCGCCTTCGGGGCAGGCTGTTCTCCGCTCGAGCGAAAAGGCGCGCCGACCCACCCTGGGAGCCGGCGCGCCCACCTACCTGAAGGGATAGGTCAGAGCGGGATATTGTCGTGCTTCTTCCAGGGGTTTTCCAATTCCTTGTGGCGCAGCAGGGCGAGCGCGCGGGCGATGCGCTTGCGCGTCGCGCTCGGCATGATGACCTCGTCGATATAGCCGCGCTCGGCGGCGACGAAGGGCGACAGGAAGCGGTCCTCATATTCCTTGGTGCGCTGGGCGATCTTCTCGGCGTCGCCGATATCGGCGCGGAAGATGATCTCGACGGCTCCCTTGGCGCCCATGACGGCGATCTGCGCCGAGGGCCAGGCGTAGTTGACGTCGCCGCGCAAATGCTTGGAGGCCATGACGTCATAGGCGCCGCCGAAGGCCTTGCGCGTGATGAGCGTCACTTTCGGCACAGTGGCCTCGGCATAGGCGAAGAGCAGCTTCGCGCCGTGCTTGATGAGGCCGCCATATTCCTGCGCCGTGCCCGGCAGGAAGCCCGGAACGTCGACGAAGGTGACGATCGGAATATTGAAGCAGTCGCAGAAGCGCACGAATCGCGCCGCCTTTTTGGAGGCGTCGATGTCGAGCACGCCGGCCAGCACCATGGGCTGATTGGCGACGAAGCCGACCGTGCGGCCCTCGATGCGGCCGAAGCCGACGACGATGTTCTTAGCGTGCGTCTCCTGAATCTCGAAGAAATCGCCCTCATCGGCGATCTTCGTGATCAGCTCCTTGATATCATAGGGCTTGTTCGGATTGTCGGGGACCAGGGTGTCGAGCGAGGCGTCCAGGCGCTCGGCCTCGTCGAAGCTCGGCCACTCCGGCGGCTCCTCCTTATTGGAGGAGGGCAGGAAATCGATGAGCCGGCGCATCTGCAGCAGCGCCTCGACGTCATTGTCGAAGGCCTTGTCGGCGATGGAGCTCTTGGTGGTGTGCACCGAGGCGCCGCCGAGCTCCTCGGCCGTCACCGTCTCATTGGTGACGGTCTTCACGACGTCCGGGCCGGTGACGAACATATAGCTCGTGTCGCGCACCATGAAGATGAAGTCGGTCATGGCCGGCGAATAGACGTCGCCGCCGGCGCAAGGACCCATGATGACGGAAATCTGCGGGATGACGCCCGAGGCCATCACATTGCGCTGGAACACCTCGCCATAACCGCCGAGCGCCGCGACGCCCTCCTGAATGCGCGCGCCGCCGGCGTCGAACAGGCCGATGATCGGCGCCCTGTTCTTCAGCGCCATATCCTGCAGCTTGGTGATCTTCTGCGCATGAGTCTCGGAGAGCGAGCCGCCGAAAACGGTGAAGTCCTTGGCGAAGACGAAGACGGCGCGGCCATTGACCGTGCCCCAGCCGGTGACGACGCCGTCGCCGGAAATTTTCTCGCCCTTGTCCATGCCGAAATCGGCGCAGCGATGTTCGACAAACATGTCGAACTCCTCGAAGGAGCCGTGATCGAGCAGCAGCTCGATACGCTCGCGCGCCGTGAGCTTGCCGCGCGCATGCTGCGCGTCGATGCGCTTGACGCCGCCGCCGAGACGCGCCGAGGCGCGCCGCTGCTCGAGACCTTCGATGATATGTTTCATGGAACGACCGATCCTGCAGGTTGAATGGATGCGCCGAGGAGTTCCCCGCTCGACGGCTCTTTTACAGCTTTGGCGAGCCGAGCCGCCAGCGGGCGATCTCGGCGGCGGAAAGAAGATGGACGCGATCCGGCGAGGTGCGCTCCGCCAGCGCGATGAGATCGCGGCTAACGCCCATGGAATCGCTGTAGCGGGTGAGCGTGCGGCGCATGCCGCCGTCGTCGTAGCGGCGCTCGCGCATCACCTCCCCGCTGGTCGGATCGACGCCATCGACATAATTGAACATGCGATGGACGCCGACGCGGCTCTGGCGCGGGATCACCCGCTTGCGGCCGCCCATCAGCGCATAGACGCAGGCGGAATAGCAGCGGCCGGAAACGAGCGCCCCGCTCGTCGGCTCGACGCGCGCGACGATCACCGCCATGCCCAGCCGGCGCAGCGCCTGGCCGAGCTGCATGGAGGCGAGCACGCGCCCGCCGGGCGAGTCGAGCAGCACAATGCTGCGCAGCTCGGTCTCGTGTCCCTGCTCGCGCAGAAAACCGACAAAGGCGTCGGCCGTGTCCTCGACGATCTCGCCCTCCGCCACGATGACGCGCGGGCAGTGGTCGGCGCAGCGGGCGCTCGCCGTCGTCGCGAGATGGAACGACATCTCCTCGGCGCGGGCCGGAGGCGCCGCGAGCAATGCGGCCAGGGCGAGGAGAAGGACGAAATTTCGGCTCATGCTCTCGGCGCTGCGTCTCTCATCCCTTGCGGCCAACTCCCGCCCTCCCGCGCACCCCGGCGCGGCCGAATGACGGGGCCTCTCCCGGAGCGCGGCGTGGTGGGCGGTGACGGACTCGAACCGCCGACCCTCTCGGTGTAAACGAGACGCTCTACCGACTGAGCTAACCGCCCGCGCGCCGACCGGGATCGACGCCGCATTGTTTACGGGAGGGCGCCCCCTCCGCGCAAGACGCGTCGCGCAGGCGTTTTGAAACGACAATGCCGCCGGCGACGTTCGCGCCCCGGCGGCGAGCCTGGAAATCGGTCGAAAGGGGAGATCGGCGCGACAGGCCAGCCTCGCTCGGCTCACTTGGTCTTGTTGAGCTCCGCTTTGAGCGTGGCGCCGGGCTTGAAGCGGGCGCTCGTGGAAGCGGGGATCTTGATCTCTTCGCCGGTCGCGGGATTACGGCCCTTGCCGGCCGCGCGCTTCTTGACCGAGAAGGTGCCGAAACCGACGAGCCGCACCTCTTCGCCCTTCTTGAGGGCCAAGGTGATGCCGTCGATCACCGCGTCGATGGCGGCGGCGGCGGCGGCCTTCGAGGTTTCGGTCGCCTCGGCGACATGCTCGACCAGTTCCAATTTATTGACCATGGTCTCATCCCTTCTGCTTCCGCCGGGAGCCGGTCGTCGACACGGGCTGAGCGCCGAAAATCGAGCGGCGTCGAATCGTTCGGACCCGGCACAGAGGAGTGATGTGCCGGAATGTCAGCAAAAGCAAGGGTTAGAACAACAGGCAGCGCCGGAATCCCTGGAATTCCGGGCGCCTATGGGCGAGATGATGGGAAAATCCCCGGCGAGCCGGGCTTCGAGCCGCCGAGCCCGAGGACGGCGGCCCCTCCCCCGCGGCGAAGCCGCAGGCGGAGGGGCCGGAGCCTTCAGTGGGCGCGCACGCCGGCCGCGTCGTCCTCGACAACCGTCTTGGCGATCTGAGCCGTAGGCTCCTCCCAGACGATCGGCGTCGGCTGACGCACGAGCGCATGAGCGAGCACCTCGTCCATTCGCGAGACCGGCACGACCTCGAGGCCATTTTTCACCGAGTCGGGAATATCGGCGAGGTCCTTGGCGTTCTCTTCCGGGATCAGCACCTTCTTGAGGCCGCCGCGCAGAGCCGCGAGCAGCTTCTCCTTCAGGCCGCCGATCGGCAGCACGCGGCCGCGCAGCGTGATCTCGCCGGTCATGGCGATGTCGCGGCGCACCGGAATGCCGGTGAGGATCGACACGATCGTCGTCGCCATCGCCGTGCCGGCCGAGGGGCCATCCTTGGGCGTCGCGCCTTCCGGCACATGCACATGGATGTCGCGGCGGTCGAACAAGGGCGGCTCGATGCCGAAATCGACGGCGCGGGAGCGCACGTAAGATGCGGCGGCGGAGATCGACTCCTTCATCACATCCTGCAGATTGCCGGTCACGGTCATCTTGCCCTTGCCGGGCATCATCACGCCTTCGATCGTCAGCAGCTCGCCGCCGACGCCGGTGACGGCGAGGCCGGTGACGACGCCCACCTGATCCTCGAGCTCCGCCTCGCCGTAGCGGAACTTATGCACGCCGAGATAATCGGTGATGTTGTCATTGGTGACATGGACCTTCTTGCCCTTCTCCTTAGAGAGCAGAATTTCCTTCACCGCCTTGCGGGCGAGATTGGAGATCTCACGCTCGAGATTGCGCACGCCGGCTTCCCGCGTGTAGCGGCGCACCAGCGTCAGCAGCGCTTCATCGTCGATCGACCATTCGTCGGCGGCGAGCCCGTGCTTCTTGACCGCATTCGGAATGAGATGCTTGCGCGCGATCTCGGCCTTCTCGTCCTCCGTGTAGCCGGCGATGCGGATGAGCTCCATGCGGTCCATCAGAGGCGCAGGGATGTTCAGCGTGTTCGACGTCGTCACGAACATGACATTGGACAGGTCGTAATCGACCTCGAGATAGTGATCCGCGAAAGTGGCGTTCTGCTCGGGATCGAGCACCTCGAGCAGAGCGGACGACGGATCGCCACGGAAGTCCATGCCCATCTTGTCGATCTCGTCGAGCAGGAAGAGCGGGTTGGACGTCTTCGCCTTGCGCATCGACTGGATGATCTTGCCGGGCATGGAGCCGATATAGGTGCGGCGATGGCCGCGGATCTCCGCCTCGTCGCGCACGCCGCCGAGCGACATGCGCACGAACTCGCGGCCCGTGGCCTTGGCGATCGACTTGCCGAGCGAGGTCTTGCCGACGCCGGGCGGGCCGACGAGGCACAGGATCGGGCCGGTCAGCTTATTGGCGCGGCTCTGCACGGCGAGATATTCGAGAATGCGCTCCTTGACCTTCTCGAGGCCGAAATGATCGGCGTCGAGCACGCTCTGCGCAGCCTCGAGATCGCGCTTGATCTTGGACTTCTTGCCCCAGGGCAACGCCAGCAGCCAGTCGAGATAATTGCGCACCACCGTCGCTTCCGCGGACATGGGCGACATTTGACGCAGCTTCTTGAACTCGGCGACGGCCTTGTCGCGCGCCTCCTTGGAGAGCTTGGTGTTCTTGATGCGCTCCTCGAGCTCGGCGAGATCGTCCTTGCCGTCCTCGTCGCCCAGCTCCTTCTGGATCGCCTTCATCTGCTCGTTGAGATAATACTCGCGCTGCGTCTTCTCCATCTGGCGCTTGACGCGCGTGCGGATGCGCTTCTCCACCTGCAGCACGGAGATTTCGCTCTCCATCAGCGCGAGGCATTTCTCCAGGCGCTTGGCGACGGCGATCGTCTCCAGCACATCCTGCTTCTCGGCGATCTTCACCGAGAGATGCGAGGCGACCGTGTCGGCGAGCTTGGAGAAATCGTCGATCTGCGTGACGGCGGCGGCGATCTCCGGCGAGACCTTCTTGTTGAGCTTCACATAAGAGTCGAACTCGGCGATGACGGAGCGGCCGAGCGCCTCCACCTCGACGGGCTGATCGATCTCGTCGCCGAGCGCCTCGGCGTCGGCCTCGTGATATTCATCGACGCGCGTGTAATTGCGCACCTTGGCGCGGCCGACGCCTTCCACCAGCACTTTGACGGTGCCGTCGGGCAGCTTCAGCAGCTGCAGCACGGAGGCGAGCGTGCCGATGGAGTAGATCGCGTCGGGAGCCGGATCGTCGTCGCCCGCATTCTTCTGCGTCGCGAGCAGAATGAGCCGCTCGGACTTCGTCACCTCTTCCAGCGCGCGGATCGACTTGTCGCGCGCGACGAAGAGCGGAACGATCATATGCGGAAAGACCACTATGTCGCGCAGCGGCAGAACCGGATAACTCTCGATTGCGCCGGGAACGATGGAATTGCGCTTTTCGTTCGTCATATCTTTTTTCCTGTTCCGTTTCGCTCCCCGCCGAGGAGGCGGGGCGAGGCGACGCTCTGACGCAAAGGGACGCTTCTGACGTTAAAGGGACGCTAGCAAGTTCCAGGCCCGACAATCCGGCGGAAATCCGCCTTTCGAGAGACCCGCTCACACGCGAACGGCGTCGAAGGCGATTACGCAACAAATGGGCCTAGCGGCAGAACGATTCAAGATACTGGAAAAACAGACGCATGCGGCAGAAAGGGCGGGAGCTGCGAAAGAAGTCGCGCTCCCGCGCCTAAAAAAGCGTCAGGCGCTGGCGCCGCCGCTCTTTTCGTTACGCTCGGCGTAAATGTAGAGCGGACGCGCCTTGCCCTCGACGACCTCGGGGCCGATGACGACCTGCTCCACGCCCTCGAGGCCCGGCAGCTCGAACATGGTGTCGAGCAGAATGCCCTCCATGATGGAGCGCAGGCCGCGCGCGCCGGTGTGGCGCTCGATCGCCTTGCGGGCGACGGAAGAGAGCGCCTCGTCCTGGAAGGTGAGCTCGGTGCTCTCCATCTCGAACAGCCGCTGATACTGCTTGACCAGCGCATTCTTCGGCTCGGTGAGGATGCGCTTCAGCGCCTCCTCGTCGAGATCCTCGAGCGTGGCGATCACCGGCAGACGGCCGACGAACTCCGGGATGAGGCCGAACTTGAGCAGATCCTCCGGCTGCACATGGCGGAAAATATCGCCGGTGCGGCGCTCGTCCGGCGCCTGGACATTGGCGCCGAAGCCGATGGAGGTGCCACGGCCGCGCGAGGAGATGATCTTCTCGAGGCCGGCGAAGGCGCCGCCGCAGATGAAGAGAATGTTGGTCGTGTCGACCTGCAGAAACTCCTGCTGCGGATGCTTGCGCCCGCCCTGCGGCGGCACGGAGGCGATGGTGCCTTCCATGATCTTCAGCAGCGCCTGCTGCACGCCCTCGCCCGACACATCGCGCGTGATCGACGGATTGTCGGATTTGCGCGAGATCTTGTCGATCTCGTCGACATAGACGATGCCGCGCTGCGCGCGCTCGACATTGTAGTCGGAGGCCTGCAGCAGCTTGAGGATGATGTTCTCGACATCCTCGCCGACATAGCCCGCCTCGGTGAGCGTCGTGGCGTCGGCCATAGTGAAAGGCACATCGAGGATGCGCGCCAGCGTCTGCGCCAGCATCGTCTTGCCGACGCCCGTCGGGCCGATGAGCAAAATGTTGGATTTCGCCAGCTCGACGTCGCCATGCTTGGCGGCGTGATTGAGTCGCTTGTAGTGATTATGCACGGCGACCGACAGCACGCGCTTGGCCTGCGCCTGACCGATCACATAATCGTCGAGAACCTTGCAGATCTCGCGCGGCGTCGGAATGCCGTCGCGCTGCTTGACGATGGACTTGTTCTCCTCGCGGATGATGTCCATGCACAGCTCGACGCATTCGTCGCAGATGAAAACCGTCGGGCCCGCGATGAGCTTGCGCACCTCATGCTGGCTCTTGCCACAAAATGAGCAGTAGAGCGTGTTCTTCGAATCGCTGCTGCCGACCTTGCTCATGTCTCGTCTCCTGACCGATCGGCCCGCTGTGGCGAATCGAACCAACCTCACTCGATATCAGCGAGGGCCTAACAAAAGGTGCAAGCAGGCTCGCCCCGCCGCTCTCCCCCCGTCCCCCAGCCTCCGGCGTCTACCGCGGATGCCAGTCTATAAGTCCCGGCCCGCAATGCAACCACGACGCCCGCATATAAATCAAGCAAGAATCGCGCCTTGGGAAGAGGGCCTGCGCCTTTTCTCGGCGCCTCCCCCTTCTAAAGAGTAAATTCCCTGGAAATCAAGCTCTTGACCCAGGGCGTCGCCGAATGTGCGACGGTCTCGAGACGTTACGTTCTCAGTTTTTTGGCGACAGGATTCAAGCGGAGCCTGTACGCATCCGGCATTCCCGAGCCGAGCAGAGGACGCAGATAAAGCCGGAAGGCGTCAGTGACATCCGTGCCATCCGCTGTCAGAAACTCCGCCGGCATCACCTTGGTCTTGCCGGCGACCTCCACGAGCGGCGTGAGCCGATAATCCACAGAGTAGAATCCCGTGCGGTGAATCGTCACGGAGCCGTCGCGATCGCCCCATAGCGCGAACTGCACCGCCTTCTCGCCCACCTCGCGCGCCTCGCGCTGATCGACATCGGAGACGCAGCCGACGAAGCTGCGCTGCACATAGCCGAAAGTGTCTGCGCGCACGCGCTTCAAGCCGAGCTTCGTCTTGACGAGCTCGGTCAGCATATCGGCGAGAGCGCCGCCGCCCAGATGCACATTGCCATGCGCGTCCTTCTCCACCTGCTCGGCGAGCTTGACCGCGATCGGCGTATGGTTCTCGTCGGAGATTCCTTCGGATACCGCGACGACGCAACGCCCATATTTATCCATCGTCGCTTTGACGTCGGCGAGAAAACGCTCCGTGTCGAAGGCGCGCTCGGGCACATAGATGAGATGCGGTCCGTCGTCCGGGAATTTCTTGCCGAGCGCGGAAGCCGCTGTGAGAAAGCCGGCATGGCGGCCCATGACCACGGCGATATAGACGCCGGGCAGCGCCCAATTGTCGAGATTGGCGCCGGCGAAGGCCTGCGCGACCCAGCGCGCCGCGGAGGGAAAGCCGGGCGTGTGGTCGTTGATCATCAGATCATTGTCGATCGTCTTCGGAATATGGACGACGCGCAGCGGATAATCGGCCTTGATCGCCTCCTCGGAAACGATGCGCACCGTGTCGGAGCTGTCGTTTCCGCCGATATAGAAAAAGCAGCCGATCTCATGCGCGCGCAGCACCTCGAATATCTCGTGGCAATATTTGAGATCGGGCTTGTCGCGCGTCGAGCCCAGCGCCGAGGAGGGCGTGCAGGCGACCATCTCGAGATTATGCGTCGTCTCCTGCGTCAGATCGACGAAATCCTCATTCACGATTCCGCGCACGCCATGATAGGCGCCATAGATGCGATCCACCACGCGGAACTTGCGCGACTCGAGCACGGCGCCGACGAGAGACTGATTGATGACGGCGGTCGGTCCGCCGCCTTGCGCGATGAGGACCTTGGAGAAATCGATCTTCGACACGAGGAATGCTCCGAGAGAGAGTCGTCAGTCGTGAGTGACGAGCGGCGACGAGCGAGCGTGAGAAACGCCGCTCGCCACGCCCGTCGCGTTTCTCACACCAATGCGCCGTGGCAGTGCTTGAACTTCTTGCCCGAGCCGCAAGGGCAGGCCTCGTTGCGGCCGACCTTGCCCCAGGTCGCGGGATTGGCGGGATCGCGCGCGGCCTCGGCCTCCGCCGCGCCGCCGCTCGTCGCCTGCGACGAAAAATCTGCGGCGGCGAGCCGGGCGTTGAGCTCGGCGAGCGCGTCTCCGCCGCCGCCCGCGGCGTTGGGGTCGGGATGCACATATTCCATGGGCGGCAATTCGGCCGGAGCCGGCGGCGCCTCGAAGGAGACCTCGACGCGCATCAGCTGCGAGGTGACGGTCTCGTCCCAATGCGTCATCAGGCTGCGGAACAGCTCCAGCGCCTCGGACTTGTATTCGTTGAGCGGATCGCGCTGCGCCAGGCCGCGCCAGCCGATCACCTGACGAAGATGGTCGAGCACGACGAGATGGTCGCGCCACAGATGATCGAGCGCCTGCAGCACCACCTGCTTCTCGATCATGCGCGAGAGCTGCTCGGTGTTGCGCTCGACGCGCTCGGCGTAGGACTGGTTCGCCGCGGCGAGCAGGCGCTCCTTGATCTCCTCGTCGGCGATGCCTTCTTCCTTCGCCCAATCCTCGATCGGCAGATCGAGATTGAGCTGCGCGCGCGCCGCCTCGGAGAGGCCTTCGACGTCCCAGGCCTCGGCGTAGGCGTCATGCGGAATATGCTTGGCGACGAGCTCGACGACCACGTCCTCGCGCATCTCGTTCACCGTCTCCTCGACGCTCTCCTCCGCCATGATCTCGCGCCGGCGCTCGAAGATCACCTTGCGCTGGTCGTTCATGACATTGTCGAACTTGAGGATGTTCTTGCGAATGTCGAAGTTGCGCGCCTCGACCTTGTGCTGCGCCTTCTCCAGCGCCTTGTTGATCCAGGGATGGACGATCGCCTCGCCCTCCTGCAGGCCGAGCTTCACCAGCATCGACTCCATGCGCTCGGAGCCGAAGATGCGCATGAGATCGTCCTGCAGCGACAGGAAGAATTTCGAGCGGCCGGGATCGCCCTGACGGCCCGAGCGGCCGCGCAGCTGATTGTCGATGCGGCGGCTCTCGTGACGCTCCGTGCCGATGATGTAGAGGCCGCCGGCGGTGAGCGCCTTCTCCTTGAAATCGGCGATCTCGGCGCGAATCTCGGCCTCCTTCGCCTCGCGGGCGGCGCCCTCGAGCCCGGCGCATTCCTGCGAGACGCGCATCTCTATATTGCCGCCGAGCTGAATGTCGGTGCCGCGGCCGGCCATATTGGTGGCGATGGTGATCGCGCCCGGCACGCCGGCCTCGGCGACGATATAGGCCTCCTGCTCGTGGAAGCGCGCATTGAGCACGGCGAACTGCCGCGACGGCTGGCCGCTGCGCGCCGCCTCATAGAGCTTGGCGAGCGCCTTCGCCGGCTCGGAGAAGTCGATCTGCTTATAGCCCTTGGAGAGCAGGAATTCGGCGAGCTGCTCGGATTTCTCGATCGACGTCGTGCCGACGAGCAGCGGCTGCATCTTGGCGTTCGCCGCCTCGATCTCGCTCGCGATGGCGTCGAGCTTCTCGCGGCCGGTGCGATAGACCTCGTCGTCCTCGTCGATGCGCTGCACCGGGCGATTGGTCGGAATCTCGACCACGTCGAGCTTGTAGATCTCGGCGAACTCGTCGGCCTCCGTCGAGGCCGTGCCGGTCATGCCGGCGAGCTTCTCATAGAGGCGGAAATAATTCTGGAAGGTGATGGAGGCGAGGGTCACGTTCTCCGGCTGGACGGTCTGGCGCTCCTTGGCCTCGAGCGCCTGATGCAGCCCTTCCGAATAGCGCCGGCCCGGCATCATGCGGCCAGTGAACTCGTCGATGATGACGACCTCGCCCTTGCGGACGATGTAATCCTTGTCGCGCTGAAACAGCTTGTGCGCGCGCAAGCCCTGATTGACGTGGTGAACGAGCGTGACGTTCTGCGCCTCGTAGAGCGCGCCGTCGGCGAGCACGCCGGCCTCGGCCAGCAGCTCCTCCATATGCTCATTGCCGGCCTCCGTCAGATTGACGGTGCGCTGCTTCTCGTCGAGCTCGTAATCTTCCTTGTCGAGCTTGGGGATCAGCTTGTCGATGGCGTTGTAGAGATCGGATTTGTCGTCCGAATGGCCGGAGATGATGAGCGGCGTGCGCGCCTCGTCGATGAGGATCGAATCCACCTCGTCGACGATGGCGTAGACATGCGGGCGCTGCACCATCTGCGCCAGCTCATACTTCATATTGTCGCGCAGATAATCGAAGCCGAACTCGTTGTTGGTGCCATAGGTGATGTCGCTGGCGTAGGCTTCGGCGCGGTCCTCGTCGGAAATATCATGGACGATGACGCCGACGCTGAGGCCGAGGAAGCGATAGACCCGGCCCATCCATTCGGCGTCGCGGCGGGCGAGATAGTCGTTGACGGTGACGACATGAACGCCGCGGCCGGGCAGCGCGTTGAGATAGACGGCGAGCGTCGCGACCAGCGTCTTGCCCTCGCCGGTGCGCATCTCGGCGATGGCGCCCTCGTGCAGGACCATGCCGCCGATCAGCTGGACGTCGAAATGCCTCTGGCCGAGCACGCGCTTGGCCGCCTCGCGGACAGTGGCGAAGGCCGGGACCAGCAGATCGTCGAGTCGCGCGCCATTGGCGAGCTTTTCGCGGAACTCGGCGGTGCGCCCACGCAGCGCCTCATCGGACAAAGCCGCGAGCTCGGGCTCCAAAGCGTTGATCGCCTTGACCTTCGGCTGATAGGTCTTGAGCCGGCGGTCGTTGGCCGAGCCGAAAATCTTCTTGGCGAGAGCGCCGAGCATGCGCAAACCTTTCTAGATGAGCCTCCGGCGATGAGCCGGCGGAGGCCGCCTTTTCGCACATGTTCCTTTCGATTTGCCAATTTCTTTTCGAAAGGTCGGCGGGCGCGGCCGCGCGCTCGCGCTCACGGCTGCGGCGCGACGACGGGCGAGAGATAAGAGGCGGCCGAACCCTTGTCAATGTAAGGGGAAGCTTACCCGAGAGGGCGGGATCAGCGCTTCGGAAACAGCAACGACTCATAGTCCCTGGCGCCCCAGAGGACATGCAGGACGAACACCGTCTCGTCCAAGACTTGGTAGAAAATCAAATAATTGCCATGGACCAAGCGGCGAATGCCGCTCGCTTCTCGTCCGGGGAGAAGAGGATAGGCCAGAGGCGTCGCCGGCAATGCGCGGCAGCGCGCTTCGAGCTCTTCGACGAAGGTAAACGCACGCGTAGGGTTATCGCGCGCGATAAAATCGCCGATGTGGAGAAGATCGGCGCGGGCCTCGGCCGAGAAGACGAGCTTCATTCCTGGCGAGGAGCCGCTCGGCCGCCATAGCGGGCGCGAAGCTCGGCGAAAACCTCGTCGGCGGAATGCGTGCGACCGGCTCGCACGTCGGCGAGGCCGCGCTGCAACGCGGCGTCCAGCTTCGCCATCCGGTCTTCGCGCTCTTGAAGCAGCCGGACGCCTTCGCGGATCACCTCGCTCTTGGAACGATAGCGGCCGCTCGACACCAGAAGATCGATAGCGCTCTCCAGGTCCCGCTCGAGCGAAAGGTTGCTGGGCATGGCATGTCTCCTCGCCGATGATTATGACAAAGCGCGAGAGGCTTTGCAAAACGCGCTCACTCCGGCGCCTCCTCTATCCGCCGGAACGGCTGCGGCAAACGGCCCTGATCCAGCAGTCTCGAGAACAAGCGCAGCCCCGCCGGCTCATTGCCATTGGGATGCACCAGCACGATGGAGCCGTCCCGCGGCGGCGGCGACAGCACCAGCCAGGCGTCCGCGCCGAGCGCGATGAGATGGCGGCGGCGCAGCTCCTCCATCAGCCCCGCATCGGCGACGAGGCCGGGAAAGCGAAAAAACACCGAGGGCGTCGCGCCGCGCTCGATCAGCAGCCGCTCCACCCGGAAAATCTCGGAGTCGAGATCGACGCCCGGCCGCAGCAGATAATTCTGCGCATCGGCGAGGCGGGGAACATAAGGGTGGCTGTAGGAATGGCCGACCCAGTCGATTCGCAGCGCCCCATTCGCCGCCTCGCCCATCAGCCAGTCGAAATCCGCGCCATGGCGCTCGATCCACAGCCCCGACACGGACAACGCGACCGGCGCGCCGGGGGTCCGCTCGGCCAATCGGCGCAGAAATTCGCGGTCGAGCGGGCGGCGGCTCGGACAGAGATCGCCGGTCAGAAAGGAGCCCGCTCCCGCCCCATGAGCGAGGCCAGCGCTGATCGACAGGCTTCGCCCGGCGGCGGCGAGGCGCGGCTCGTCGGGGTCGCCCGGCCGCGGCCGCAAGGCGTGCAAAAAGCGCGTGTCCTTCTGCTCCGCCTCGGTCGTCTCGAGGCAGCGCCAGACGCTCTCCGTCTCGAGGCGCGTCTCCAGCGTCGCCGGATCGACCGTCAGCACGACCGTCTCGCCATCGAGCCGCATGCGGCGAATGGCGAGACGCTTCTCGCCCTCCGGCCCATGGCATTCGAGAAAGACAGGCCGATAATCCACGAGGCGGCGCGCCGCCTCCCGCCCCCGAGCCGCCGGGACGATTGCGAGAATTACGGCGAGCGCCCAGAATAAAGCCGCGGCGCGCCTTTGCGGGAGATGGTCCATGATCGAAAAAGCTCCTCCCGAGAAACTGCCTGCCGAGAAACCGCCTGCCGACAAACCGCTGGCAGAAACCATGCCCGCCGCGGAGACGCTCGCCGTCGTCTTCCACGATCTCGCCCGCGAGAGCCCGGCCGTCGCGGCGGCGCTCGGCGGCGAGATCGCCGCGCGCTTCCGCCCGCGCGACGAGGCGCCCTTCTCCACCATCGCCCATGACGAGAAAGGCGCGCTGATCGGCGGGCTCAACGGCGTCTCGCATTGGCGTTGGCTCTACATAAGGCACTTATGGGTCGCGCCGGAGAGTCGCGGCATGGGGCTCGGGACCGCTCTGCTGCGCCGCGCCGAGTCCGAAGCCCGCGCGCGCGCCTGCCTCGGCCTCTACATCGACAGCTTCGATCCACGCGCGGCGGCGCTCTATGAGCGTTTCGGCTTCACGCGCTTCGGCGAGATCGCCGACTTTCCGCCCGGCCACAGCCGCATGTTCTTCTCTAAGAGGATCGCATGACGGACATGACCGCCATGGTCCTGCGGCGGCCGGGAACGCCGCTCGCAGTCGAGCGCCGCCCCCTGCCCCGCCCCGGCTCCGGCGAATTGCTGCTCGCTGTCGAGGCCTGCGGCGTCTGCCGCACCGATCTCCATGTCGTCGACGGCGAGCTCGAGCATCCGAGGCTGCCGATCGTTCCCGGCCATGAGATCGTCGGCCGCGTGGCGGCGATCGGCGCGGGCGTCACGGGCTTTTCTGTTGGAGAACGCGTCGGCGTCCCCTGGCTCGGCCACACTTGCGGCTGCTGCCCCTATTGCTCTAGCGGCCGCGAAAATCTCTGCGACGATCCGCTCTTCACCGGCTATACGCGCGACGGCGGCTACGCCACGCATACGGTCGCCGACGCCTCCTATTGCTTCCCTCTGCCGTCCGATGGCGATGCCGCGGCTCTTGCGCCGCTGCTCTGCGCCGGCCTCATCGGCTGGCGCGCGCTGAAGATGGCGGGCGAGGCGCGCGACATCGGCATTTACGGCTTCGGCGCCGCGGCGCATATCATCGCGCAAGTCGCGATCGCGCGAGGACAGCGCATCTTCGCCTTCGTGCGCCCCGGCGATGTGGCGGCGCGTGAATTCGCGCTCTCGCTCGGCGCCGTCTGGGCCGGCGGCTCCGACGAGGCGCCGCCGGAAAAGCTCGACGCCGCCATCATCTTCGCGCCTGTCGGCGCGCTGGTTCCGCGCGCGCTCGCCGCAGTGCGCAAGGGTGGGACCGTCGTCTGCGGCGGCATTCACATGAGCGACATTCCCGCTTTTCCCTATGCGCGGCTGTGGGAGGAGCGTCGTCTCGTCTCCGTCGCCAATCTCACGCGCGAGGACGCACGCGAATTTCTGGCGCTCGCGCCACAGGTTGGAATCGACACGCATGTCGTGCGCTATCCGCTCACCGCAGCCAATGAAGCGCTCGCGGATTTGCGGGACGGGCGTCTGCAGGGCGCGGCGGTGCTGATTCCGTGAGGCCTACTCCCTCTCCTGCAAAGCGGGAGAGGGCTGCAAGAGAGGCAGTCGCGCGGCGATCTCCTGCGCGATGACGCCCACCTCGCGCACAGCGTCGATGCGCGTCCATCGCATTTCGCCGAGATCGTAATTGCGCTGCCGCGCCGCTATCTCCTGCGTCGCGTCCGACACATCGCCCTTGCGCGCGCCGACGCGCGAGACACGAAGCGGCCCATCGGCTTCGAGCCAAAATCCCGCGAAAGCAACGCCCGCACGCTTCTCCGCCGCTTCCAGCGCGTCACGCTCGCTCTCGCGCGCATAAACGGCGTCGACGATGACGCACCAGCCGAAAGAGGCGACGCGCGACGCCTCATTCTGCATCGCCTCATAGATCTCGGCGGAGACCGCCGCCGTATAGGCCTCCTGCGGCAGCGGCGCGGTCGGCGCGACGCCGAACAGCTTCTTGCGCAGCCGATCGCTATTGAGCGTTCGCGCGCCCGGCGCGGCGCCGACGAGCGGCGCCAAAGCCGCCGCGACGCTGGACTTGCCGGAGCCGCTGAGCCCGCCGATCGCGACGACGCGCGGCGTCGCGGGACTCAGCAGCGCGCGCGCGAGATCGAAATAATCGCGCGTCTCCGCATTCAGCGCGGCGTGATCGGCGTCGGCGTCCAGCGCGCGCGCGGCGGCGACATCGGCGCGGATCGCGGCGCGCAGCGCCATGAAGAAGGGCAGCAGCGGCAGCCCCTCCGCCTCGTCGCGATGATCGAGATAGCGATTGAGCGCGAAAGCGGCGAGCGCATCCAGCCCGCGCCGGCGCAGATCCATCAGCAGAAAGGCGAGATCGTAGAGCACATCGACCGTCGCCAGCGCGTCGGAAAATTCGATGCAATCGAAAGGCGTCGGCTCGCCGTCGACGAGGCAGATATTGCGCAGCGTGAGATCGCCATGGCAGCGCCGCACCTTGCCGGCGTCGCGCCGACGATCGAGCAGCGCGCCATGCGTCTGCGCCGCAGCGCGCAGCTCATCGGCCAGCGCGCGACGCTCCTGCGCCGAGACGACCGACGATTTGGCGAGCGAGCTCGCGTCGCCGAGATCGAGCAGCGAGGCCATCGCCGAAGCGCCGCCGCGCCCTTCGATCACTTCCGCGCCATCGTGAAATTGCGCGATGCGCTCGGCGAGGCGCTCGATCAGCGGCGCAGAGAGACGGCCGGCGAGCGCGAGATTATCGAGCAGATTGTCTTCCTCGAAGCGTCGCATCTCGACCACGGCGTCGATGAGCGCGCCATCGCCGTCGAATGAGAGAGCGCCGTCGTCGCCACGGGTGATGCGACGCGCGGAGAGATAGAGCTGCGGCGCCGTGCGGCGATTGAGCGCATATTCGCGCTCGCACATTGCGAGGCGAATTTGCGGCGTGTGAAAATCGAGATAGGGAAAGACGACGTCGCGCTTGAGCTTATAGACGCGCTCTTTCGTCAGCACGACGATCGAGATGTGCGTGACGATGGTCTGCGCATCCTCGCCCTGCGCCATGAGAAAGCGAACCGTCTCGTTCTGCGCGCCGAATGTCATGAGCTTCCCTCGATGTGACGAGCCGGACTCTCGCAGAACGCGCGCACCTTCTCCCACTCGTGGGAGAAGGTGGCCCCGCGAAGCGGGGGTGGATGAGGGCTCACGACCCTATGCGAGTCATTTGTCATTTTCGCCGCCATTCGCAGCGCGCCCTCGTCCGACCCGGCTTCGTCGGGCCGCCTTGTAACTTGAGCGCCGCGAATCCGACTATAGTCGGATTCGCGGCGGCGAACGAAGGAAGAGCGTCGCTCGATAGTCTCGACGGCCACAGCGTCGAGAAGCCGCCGGTCTGGCGCGCGAAGGAGGAAGTCTCGGCCGCGGCGATCGAGGAAGTGATCGCCGCGCAGTTCGCCGCCGAAATGAAGAAGATAAGGAATCGCCAAAATGCGGATGGCCGAGATGATGGAGACGAGCCGCGCTCAGATCGACCGGCTGCTCGATCCGAAGAACGACAGCGCCACGCTCGACACTCTGGCGCGTGAGGCGAAGGTCGTCGGCCGGCGCTTGCGCCTCGAGCTGGCGTGACCGCTCAAGCGTGCTCGACGGGCCGACGATGCTCGTCATAAGGCCGGCGGGAATGCTCGCCCCAGCGGGCGAGCCGTTCGATGCGCGTCAGCGTGAACAGGCCGAAGGGCGGCAGCACGCGGCGCTCGGTGAGGCGCATGTCGGTGCGCGAGTCGATCCAATCGCCGACGATCGACCAGGGAAATTGCGGGCGCCATCCGAGCGTCACGGAAAAGCTCTCGCCGATGAGCTGCTCCAGCGCCGACATCGGCCAATCCGGCGAGCTGACATGATTGACTAGCACGATCTCGCCGCCCGGCCGCACCACCCGCGCGAGCTCGTCCAGCGTCTCCTCCGGGTCCGGCACCACGGTCAGCAGATAGGGCGCAACCACGCAGGCGAAGCTGGCGTCGCAGAAGGCGAGGCGGCTCGCGTCCATGCGGGCGAGGCCGGCGACATTCTTCAGCCCCTCGCGAGCGACGCGGGCGGAGGCGCGCTGCAGCATGTGCTCGGAGAGATCGACGCCGACGACCCGCGCTCTGTCGCGGAACATGGGCAGCTCGAGGCCAGTGCCGACCCCGACGTCCAATATGCGCCCATCGGCGCGCGAGGCGATGGTCGCCACGGCGCGCCGGCCCGGGCCGAGCATATGGGAGAAGACGAGATCATAGACGGGCGCCCAGCGGGCGTAGGCGGCCTCTATCGCCTGGCGATCGAGGCCGCGCTCGAAAAAGCTGAACCCGGAAACGCCACGCGCATCGCTCATCACGCACTCCGATCGAGCTCGAGCGCCGGCTCCGGCGCGGGGGGCTCCGCCTCGGCATGCGCGATGAAGCCGCCGCCGAGCACGCGGCCGCGCGTGTCGTCGCGCTCATAGAAGACGCAAGCCTGGCCCGGCGAGACGCCGAACTCGCCGGTCTCGAAAACGACCTCCGCTCCGCCGCCCGGCAGCGGCCGCAGCAGCGCCGGCGTCGGCGGACGGGTGGAGCGCACGCGCGCGGAGATCGGCAGGCCCTCGGCCGGCAGAGCCGAAAGATCGCCCGCGCCGATCCAATTCACGTCGCGCAGGGCGATTCGGCGCGTCTCCAGCGCCTCGCGGGGGCCGACGACGACCTGCGCCTTGGCGGCGTCGAGCCGCACCACGAAGAGCGGCTCGGCCGCGCGGCCGGAGACGGCGGCGCCGAGGCCGAGGCCGCGCCGCTGGCCGATGGTGTAATGGATGACGCCGGCATGGCGGCCGAGCACGCGCCCATCGACATGGACGATGTCGCCGGGCACAGCGGCGCCGGGCGACAGGCGCTCGACCAGATCGGTGTAATGGCCGCTCGGAACGAAGCAAATGTCCTGGCTGTCCGGCTTCTCGGCGATGTCGAGGCCGAAGCGCCGGGCCAGATCGCGCACCTCGGATTTGGCGTACTCGCCGAGCGGAAAGCGCAGCATATCGAGCTGCGCGCGCGTCGTGGCGAAGAGAAAATAGCTCTGATCGCGCGCGGCGTCGAAGGCGCGATAGAGCGCGCGGCCGCCGGAGCCGTCCTCGCGCGAGGCGATGTAATGGCCGGTGGCGAGCGCGTCGGCGCCAAGGTCCTTGGCGGTCTCGAAAAGATCGACGAATTTCACGAATTGATTGCAGGCGACGCAGGGGACCGGCGTCTCGCCGCTGGCGTAGCTCTGCGCGAAATTGTCGATGACGGTCTCGCGGAAGCGGCTCTCATAGTCGAGCACGTAATGCGGAATGCCGAGCCGCGCCGCCACCTGGCGCGCGTCTTGAATGTCCTGGCCGGCGCAGCAGGCGCCCTTGCGATGCGTGGCCTCGCCATGATCGTAGAGCTGCAGCGTGACGCCCACGACGTCATAGCCTTCCTCGCGCAGCAGAGCGGCGACCACGCTGGAGTCGACGCCGCCGGACATGGCCACGACGACGCGCGTCTCGCCCGGCGGCTTGGGCAGATCGAGGCTGTTGAGTAGGCTGGCGCCGGCCGTCGTCATTGTCTTTGGACCGTCCGAAGAGCGTTGCGCGAGAACCGCCGGCGGAAACTTCAAATCCGCGCGAACGTCTCGCAATTCATTGTAAACCATCATCCGTTCGGCGAGGCAATCCGTCCGAGCCTGGCTCGGCCGCGCCGCCGTCAGTCCCTATCTGCCGCGCGGGCCTGCCCGTTCAAGGCCGAAAGCGGCGTTTTCTGGCGGCCCGAGGCGTCGAAATTGCCGGGTTCGAGAAAAGCCTCGAAGGCGGCTCGGCGCGCCGGCCATTCGCTGTCCAGCATGGAAAACCAGGCGGTGTCGCGATTGCGGCCCTTGACGATCATATGCTGGCGGAAGAGCCCTTCCGGCGAGAAGCCGAGCCGTAGCGCCGCCGCCTTGGATTTCTCATTGGCGTTGTCGCATTTCCAAACATAGCGGCGGCAGCCGAGCGTCTCGAAGGCGTGGGCGGCGAATAAATATTGCGCCTCGGTCGCCGCGGCGCTGCGCTGCAGAGTCGGGGAATAGAGCACGCCGCCCACTTCGACGGCTCGATTGGCCGGCTCGATGTTCATATAGGATTGGAAGCCGACAGCGCGGCCGTCGCCGTCGAGCGCGGCGAACCAGACGGCGTCGGTCGCGGCCTCCATTCTCTCGACGGCGGCGCGGAAGGCGGCGCGGTCGGGGAAAGGGCCGATGAAGAGATAGCGCCACAGCGCCTCGCGCTCCTCGGCGCGGGGCTGCTCATGCGTCGCCGCATAGAGATCGTCGGCATGGGCCGCCGCGAGCGGGACGAGTGTCGTCAACCTGCCGGCGAGGCGTGCGCGCGTGGGGGCGACGAAGGGCGTCGAGAGCTGGGCCGAGGACTGCAGTTGTGACATTTTTGTCTCAGGGTCGCAAGTTTTTGTCTCAGAGCGGAAAGAAGGCGGCTCCGTCGCTTTTATCTCATCGCAGTGGCATGGAACATGCCCTAGCTTCATCATCGGAAAGGTTGCGGCCGGCCCCCGCGAGAGCGGGGACGGCGAGCTCGGAGATTTGACCTCGAGCGCGGGAGAAAGCCTATGCTCTATTCGGTGATGATCCTCGTCTGCTCGCTGAAGCTCTCGCCGAGCGATTGCCGCCCGGAGACGGCGATAGACGTCGTGCTGGGGCCGAAGGCGGCGAGCCAGGCGCAATGCGGCTTCCTCGGACAGGCGACGATCGCCCGCACGACGCTCGCGCCACGCGAGGGGCAGGAGTATCTCAAGATCGTCTGCCGCCGCGGCGAGGCGTGACGAGAGAGCAGTGTCATATTGCTGCCGTATTGTCCGACGGCCGCATCGCTGCTAAGAGGCCGCCGTGTCACTGGTGAGGGTCGAGGCGTATCGATGGCGGCGATGAAAATTCTCGCAGGCAACTCTAATCGCGCGCTCGCCGAGACGATCGCAGCCTATGTCAACGTGCCTTTGTGCCGGGCGCAGGTGCGGCGCTTCGCCGATATGGAGGTCTTCGTCGAGATTCAGGAGAATGTGCGCGGACAGGACACTTTCGTCGTCCAGTCGACCTCCGCGCCGTCGAACGATCATCTGATGGAGCTGCTCATCATGATCGACGCGCTGCGCCGCGCGTCGGCGCGCCGCATCACTGCGGTCATCCCCTATTTCGGCTATGCGCGGCAGGACCGCAAAGGCACCTCGCGCACGCCGATCTCGGCCAAGCTCGTCGCCAATCTCATCACCCGCGCGGGCGCCGACCGCGTGCTGACCGTCGATCTCCACGCCGGGCAGATTCAGGGCTTCTTCGACATTCCGACCGACAATCTCTTCGCGGCGCCGGTCATGGTGGCGGACATAAAATCGCACGCCAAAGTGCCCAACGCCATGGTCGTCTCGCCGGACACGGGCGGCGTGGTGCGCGCCCGCGCTCTCGCCAAGCGCATCGACGCGCCGCTGGCCATTGTCGACAAGCGCCGCGAGCGCGCCGGCGAATCGGAGGTGATGAACATCATCGGCGACGTCACCGGCCGCAATTGCATTCTCGTCGACGATATCGTCGATTCGGGCGGCACTCTGTGCAACGCCGCCGAGGCGCTGCTGGCGCAGGGCGCGACCTCGGTCTCCGCCTATATCACCCATGGCGTGCTCTCCGGCGCGGCGGCCGAGCGCGTCGCCGCCTCCAAGCTGAAAGAGCTGGTGCTGACCGACACGATCGCGGCGACGCCCGCCGTGCAGGGCGCGCGCAACATCCGCTTCATCCCGATCGGTCCGCTGATCGGCGAGGCCATCGCCCGCACGGCGCGCGAGGAGAGCGTGTCGAGCCTGTTCGACTGACGGGCGCGCGCTCTCGAGAGTCTAGTGAGCACATGATCGAGCCCGTTCCCGCCCGCTTCAATCTCGCCCGCTATTGCATCGCCGATCACGCGCGCATTCATCCCGACAAGACGGCGATCGTCATCGTCGGCGACGAGAGCGAGACGAGCTGGACCTATGGCGCGCTCGATCGCGACGTGCGCACGCTCGCCGCCGGCTTTCGCGATCTCGGCCTTTCGCCCGGCGCGCGGGTGATGATTCGCATGGGCAATGAGGCGGGCGCGGTCCTCTCCTATTTCGCCGCCATCGCCGCCGGCTATGTCGCGCTGCTCGCCTCCTCGCAGCTCACTTTCGAGGAGGCCTCCTTCCTGCTGGAAGATTGCGGCGCGACCGCGCTGGTGCTCGGCCGTGATTTCGAGGGCGAAGCGCATTCGCGCGCCGGCGTCTTCGTCTTGCGCGGCGAGGATCTCGCGCGGCTGACGAAAGGCGCGCCGCTGGACGATTACGCCGACACCGCGGCCGACGATCCCGCCTATCTCGTCTACACCTCCGGCACGACGAGCCGGCCCAAGGGCGTGCTGCATGCGCATCGCGCCGCCTGGGCGCGGCGGCCCATGTATTCGCATTGGCAGGGGCTCACAGCCGACGATGTGATGCTGCACGCCGGCGCGATGAACTGGACTTATACGCTCGGCGTCGGCGTGGTCGATCCGCTCGCCAATGGCGCCGCGGCGGTGCTCTACAACGGCCGTCCCGATCCGCAAGTCTGGCCGCGACTCATCGCGCGCCATCGCGCGACCATCTTCGCCGCTGTGCCCGGCGTCTATCGCCAGATTCTCAAATATGCAGCGCTGGAGACGCATGATCTCTCGAGCCTGCGGCATGGACTCACCGCCGGCGCCGCTCTGTCGCCGAGCCTGCTCGAGGAATGGCGCGCGCGCGCCAAGACCGAGCTCTATGAGGCCTTCGGCATGAGCGAGATTTCGACCTTCATTTCCAGCGCGCCGAGCGTGCCGGTGCGGCCGGGCTCGCCGGGCCGCCCGCAGCCGGGGCGCTTCGTCGCCGCTCTGCCGCGCGAGGATGGCGCCGAGCCGCTCGGCCGCGGCGAGACCGGCGTGCTCGCCGTGCGCCGCGACGAGCCGGGCTTGATGCTGCGCTATTGGAATCGGCCGGATGAAGAGAGAGAAGCCTTTCGCGGCGACTGGTTCGTCTCCGGCGATCTCGTCGAGTTCGACGCCGACGGCTATATGTGGCACCACGGCCGCGCCGATGAGGTGATGAACGCGCTCGGCTATCGCGTCTCGCCGGCGGAAGTAGAGAAATGCCTGCTGGCGCATCCGCTCATCGCCGACGCCGCTGTCGCGGAGCGTCCGGGCCGCGACGATCAGACGATCATCAAAGCCTATGTGATCTTGCGCGATGGCGCGACGCTGGGCGAGGAGGATATCCTCGCCCATTGCGCGGATCATCTCGCGGCCTATAAGCGGCCGCGACAGATCGCTTTTCTCGATTCGCTGCCGCGCAATCGCAACGGCAAGCTGTTGCGCGCGGCTTTGCCCTGAGCCATTTTGTCCCGAGCCTCGCGGCTCCGAACGTCAGGCCTTGCGGCGATCGCGCAGCGCGCGCGACGAGATGCTGGTGACGGGCGCGGCGTCGGCGTCGGCGTCATTGGAGGCGACCAGCGCGGGCTTCTCGAAGCTCTTGAAGGAGGCCTTGTCGTCCTTGGCGTTCACGGGCTTGCGCTCGGAGCGGATTTCGGTCGATTCCGCCGTGCCGAACAGCACGCCGCCCTTCTCGACCTCGATCTCGCCATAGATCCACTTGCCTTCGACGCGGCCGGTGGAGCGCACGATCAGCAGCTGCTTGATGGTGATGTCCGTGCCGATGCGGCCATAAATGTCCGCGTCGGAAACGGAGATCGCGCCATTGACGACGCCCGACGGGCCGACGATCAGCTGGCTGCATGAAATCTCGCCATCGACGGCGCCGTCGACGACGATCGTGTCCTGCGCCTTGACGGAGCCGGTCAGCGTCACACCTTCTCCGATATAGACGACATTCTTTTCTTCAGGTCGGAAGTCTTTCATCACGGTGGTCTCCTTGCGTTGCGCCGTTTACCGGCTTCTTGGAATTAGATTTTCTCGGAAACGGGAGCGACATAGCTGCGTAGCCCCGCGGCCTCGAAATTGGTCCATGATCGTTCGAGCCATGTGCGCACATAGCCGCGCAGCACGAAGGAGCGCGGACGATTTTCGGCGTTGCGCGCAGGCTCGTCGAACACGAAAGCGGAAAATGGCAGCCCGGTAAGCTCCACCGCCTCATAGGCGAGCGGATCGAGACGCGGCACGACGATCTCGCGGCTCGCATCGCTCTCGCCGAGATAGCGTTCGGAGAAGTGGGCGTTCTCTTGAAAAAAGTTGGAGGCGTTGATGAAGTTCTTGACGATGCGATACTCGCATTTGCTCTTGAAGGGCTCGACCTCCTCGATCTCGGAGAGCGAGGCGACCGAAGCGCCGATGAGATGCAGCACCATCACGCGCGCCTCGCCGCGCGCGGAGGCGTCGAGCAGGCCGACATCCTCCATGAAGCGCAGCGTGCGCGTGAGCTGTCCCGCCTTTATGTCGACGATGGTGACGGCGTTGTGTTCGGTGAGGCTCTCGACGAGACGCGCCTGATGGCGCACGTCGCGAATGTCGATGATCTGCGCGATATCGGGATAGAAGCGCTTCAGCGCGCCGGTCGGCGCCTGCGTGTCATAGACTCGCACCGCGCGGTTCGCCATCTGCAGAAAATCGATCAGCAGCCGCGTGACCGTCGTCTTGCCGACTCCGCCCTTGTCGGCTCCGACCAGAACGAGCGGCGATGCGAGCATTATGCTGATTCCTCGGAATGATAGACGCGACGACGCTCGCGCGGTCTCGTGACGTGACGCAAAGAAAGCTGGGGGAATCGCCTAGGCGATAGTACTTATTTCATATTGAGACAATTCGAGGTTACGGTCGCTTTGTCAATGCCGGCCCAGGGCCGAACGAAATTGAGCCGGGGATAAGAAACATATCGGTAATATCACAAGCGATGGCGACGAGTCGATGCGTCGCGCGCATCGCTCGCAGCCGTTTTTTTTCGTTCGGCGATCGGTGCGCCGCCTACACAGCGATAGAGTGCCGAGCGGCCTTCGCTTCGAGATAGGCGTCGAAGGCGGCTGCGGCGAGACGCGCGAATGGACGGCCGCGCGGCGCGATCGTGAGACGACGTCCGTCGAGCGCGACGAGGCCTTCGTCGCGCAACGTCGCAAGGCGTGGCACGGCGTCGTCGAATGCGTCCTCGCGAAAATCATGCGCCGCGGCGATCGCGCCGAAATCCACTGAGAAATCACACATCAGCCGCTCGATCACGGCGCCGCGGGCGATGTCTTCCGCGGTGAAGGCGAGACCGCGCGAGATGGGCAGGCGCTCCGCCTCGACGGAACGGCGCCAATTGCCGGTGTCGCCGATATTGCCCACATAGCCCTGCGGCAGCCGGCCGATGGAGGAGACGCCGAGTCCGATGAGCGCATCGGCCGCGTCGGTCGTGTAGCCTTGGAAATTGCGATGCAATCGGCCTTCGCGCGCGGCCTGCGCCATCGTGTCCTGCGGCCGCGCGAAATGATCGAGGCCGATGGTCTCGAAGCCGGCGGCTTCCAGCGTCGCGCGCACCGCCTCCGCCTGCGCGAGGCGCTCATTGGCGCCGGCGAGCGCGGCCTGATCGATCAGCTTTTGATGGACCGCGAACCACGGCACATGCGCATAGCCGAACACTGCGAGGCGGCTCGGCGACAGTCCCACGGCGAGCTTCGCTGTGCGGATCACATCCTCGACGCTCTGCTCCGGCAGGCCGTACATCAGATCGAAGTTGATCGCCTCGAGCCCGGCGGCGCGCAGCAGCGAGACGCAGCGCTCCACCACCTCATAAGGCTGCTCGCGGCCGGCGGCCTTCTGCACATGGCTGTTGAAATCCTGCACGCCGAGCGACACGCGATTGACGCCGGAGGCGACCAGCGCGTCGGCGAGCGCGGCGTCGACGAGACGCGGATCGAGCTCGATCGCATGCTCGACGTCGCGGGCGATGTCGAACTGCTCGCCGAGCACATGCGCCACCTCGCGAAAGCGCGAGGGGCCGAGCATGCTCGGCGTGCCGCCGCCCCAATGGATCGAGCGCACATGGCGCGCCGGCGTCGAGGCCGCGACCAGCTCGATCTCGCGCAGCAGAGTCTCCTTATAGGAGGTCAGCGGCGCGTCCTGGCGCAGCGCCTTGGTGTGGCAGCCGCAATAGGTGCAGATCGCCGGACAGAAAGGAACATGCAGATAGAGCGACAGATTGGACTGCGACGGGAGCTCGGCCAGCCAGCGCGCGGCCTGCTCTGGCCCGATATCCGCAGAGAAATGCGGGGCGGTGGGATAGCTCGTGTAACGCGGCGCCGAACGTTCGGCGAGAGCGAGAGAGGCGCTGGTCATCTTGCCGGCTCCAGTGTGGAGGAAGGCCGCGAACCCCGGCCTTTTGCTCGAGATTAGTCCTTTGGGGCGCGAGTGGCAAAAGCGCAAGAGCGTCGCGGGGCGCGGCGGTCGAATTGTCGCGCCGCGACGGCCGGCCAATGGCCGAGATAGAGCAATTCGTTAACGCGCCTTCGGCAAATATCGGAAGCGGCAGAACTTTTGGAAACGCGCATGAAAACCCTCGACAGATCGACCGCCGACGCTTCGGCGCGCTCCGCCTCGCGACCGGCATGCGGGGAAGAGTTCTGAGAAAAGCGCGCGGGTTCCGACAGCGTCGCGCGCGTTTTTTTCGCCTCGAGGCTTTGTCGAAAGGCCCGCGCAGGGCAATATTCTTCCTCGATTCTCAATGCTCCTTGGAGCCTTCCATGTCGCTTTTTCATCGTTCTGCGAAGCTTCTCGCCTTCGTCGGCCTGACGTTCGCCGCCATAGAGGCCGCGCCCGCGACAGCGGCCGCGCCCAGCGTCGCCGGCCGCTATGCGATCCTTCGCGCCGGCGACAAGGACACGGGCTGCATGCTCACGCTCGACGATCGCGCCCATGGGCCGGGCGGCTTCCGCGCCCAGCTGGCGCCGGCCTGCCGCGACCAAGGCGTCGTCATCTTCGATCCGGTGGGCTGGTCGATGGAGCGCGGCCGCCTCGCGCTCACCGCCCGCAAGGGCCATAAAGCGCATTTCGACCTCGAGGCCGACGGGCTCTGGCGTCGCGACGCCAAGGAAGGCAAGGCGCTGACGCTGCGCCGTCTCTGACGAAAAAGGCCTCCCGGAGGGGAGTCCGGGAGGCCTGTACTCGCCGTCGCGCGAGAGGGGGCGGGGAGGCGGCGGCGGGCATCGGCGCCCCTGGCTGACCGGGCGCCGAATTCAAAGAAATCTCAGGCTCGAATCAGTTGCAGACCTGCACGCGGCGATAGGCGACGACATTGCCCCAATCGTCGAGGACGGGCTGATTGGCCGGATAGCAGCCGCCATAGCCGTAGTAGCCGTAATGGGGCTGCGCGGCGGCGCCGGCGATCGCGCCGACCGCCAGGGCGCCGAGCACGCCGGCCGCGACCGGAGCGCCCCAGCCATAGCCGCGATGGCCGCCGCGCCAGCCATAGCCGCCATAGCCCCAGCCCGGACGGCCCCAGCCGCCATGGCCCCAACCGCCGCCATGGCCCCAACCGCCGCCGTGGCCCCAGCCGCCGTGATGGCCCCAGCCGTCGGCGAGAGCCGGAGTGGCGGCGCCGATGGTCGTCGCAGCGATGACGCCGGCGACCGCGAGTGCGGCGATTTTCGTGATTTTCGCGCCCATGGACGCTCTCCTTCGCTTCCTTCGGCCGCGCCGAGCGCCGGCCGGCAATTCCCGATGACGAAGCAAAGGTTAATCGGAGGAAGCTGAACGGCGCATGGCCGCTTCGTTCATCTGGCCTTCAGGAACGCGGCGGGAAACGAATCAGCCGACGCGCTTCCAGCCGTCCATGCCCAGCCGCTCCTGCGGCAGGAAGCGGGCCTTATAGGCCATTTTGCGGGAGCCATCGACCCAATAGCCGAGATAGAGATGCGGCAGCGCGGCGCGGCGAACCCGTTCCACATGGTCGAGAATCATGAAGGCGCCGAGCGAGCGCTCGTCCATCGACGGATCGTAGAAGGAATAGACCATCGACAGGCCATCGGCGAGATAGTCGGTCAGGCAGCAGGCGACCAGCCGGCCCGGACCGCCATTCTCGGCGGGCATGCGATATTCGATCAGCCGCGTCTCGACATGGCTGTCCTCGACCATCATCTGATAGTCGACCATGCTCATATCGGCCATGCCGCCGTCATTGTGCCGCGCGCCCACATAGGCGCGGAAGAGCGCATATTGCTCGCTCGCCGCATGGGGGCGGCGCGCCTCGGCGAAGAGATCGGCGTTGCGCCGCGCCACCCGGCGCAAGCCTTTGGATTGCTGGAACTCTTCGACCTTCACGCGCACCGAGACGCAGGACCGGCAGGTCTCGCAGGCCGGCCGATAGGCGATGGTCTGCGAGCGGCGGAAGCCCGATTGCGTCAATGTGTCGTTGAGCGCCGGCGCGCGCCGGCCGATCAAATGGGTAAACACCTTGCGCTCGTCGCGCCCCGGGAGATAGGGGCACGGCGCCGGCGAGGTGAGATAGAATTGCGGCGCGTCGCGGGGCTCTCTCGTCACGCTGTCTGGTCCTGTCGCCGAAATCGATATACCGCACGCTCCGACGCCTTCCAGCGCGGACAGACCGGGATATTAGAATCGACGCCCGCGGCGCGCCAAGATTTTTTCGCTTCGCTCCTCAATCGGCGCGGCGCAAAACGATGACGTCGGCGAGAATGTCGTGCAGGCAACGCTTGTCCGATGTGATGAAGGTGACGAGCAGCAGCGGCGGGAACAGCCAGCTCACATAAAAGAGCACGCCCTGGACGGCCGCGTTGAGGAAGGGCGCCGGCGCGCCATTGGCGAGCCGCACCTCGAGATCCATGGCGCGCATGCCCGGCGTCGCCCGCCGCCAGCCGGAGACGGTGAGGCCGTTGTAGAAGAAGGCCACCAGCGGAAACAGCGGCGGCAGCAGAAAGGCCGAGAGGCCGAAGCTCAGCACCAGCAATCCGAGCCACAGCGCCGCCGACAGCAGCGCCACGGCGAAAAAATCGAGGCAGAGGGCGAGAATGCGGCGCGTGCGCACGCCGGCCAGCGCCTCCCGCGGCGGCAGGCCCGGCGAGACCGGATAGAGGCGGCCGTCGCCGCCGGCGTCGTACATTTGCGGATCCTCTCCCCTTTTTTCGGGTTTTGCGGGCTTGATGTCGGGGGCGCGGGGGCGGGCGTCAAGCTCGGACGGGAGGAAAGCGGGGATTATTTGCGCGCGCGCTTGACGGCGACGTCCGCGGCTTGGCATGCCTCGCCTTCGTCCTGGACATGGGCGCCTGGATAGACGCGGACGCTCGGAACCGAACGCCGCGCGGCTTCGCCAGAGCGCCGAAGTTCCCCCGAGCCTTTAGGAGAAGATCATGGCCAGCAACAGGGTCGCCGCCCGAGAGATGGAGGCCAGCGCCGGGATCGATCCGACCGGCGAGGTGAATGGGGGGCATTTGCGCTCCTTCATCGAGCGCATAGAGCGGCTCGAGGAGGAGAAGCGCGCCATCGCCGACGATATCAAGGACGTCTATGGCGAGGCCAAGAGCACCGGCTTCGACCCCAAGATCATGCGCAAGATCGTCTCGCTGCGCCGCCAGGACAAGCATAAGCGCGCGGAAGAGGAAGAGATTCTCGAGCTCTATATGGCCGCGCTGGGCGACTGAGGCCAGGGTCTCGAGCTTCGCTGGTAAGCCTCCGTTAACCATAACTCCTTAACGCTCGTTTCCATCGCGCCCGCTTCGACCGGGCGTCCGCGCGAGGGAACGAGTGGCTTCCGCCAAGTTTCAGAGCCGCGCCGCGGCAACGACGCTGATCGCCCTGTCGCTGGCTGCGCCGGGGGCGGTGGCGCCTCTGCGTCCGGCAGAGGGCCAGACGCTCTCGCCCTCCTCGCTCGACATCACCCCGCTGCGCGATCTGCCGACCGTTCCCTCCATACCGGGGCCGGAAGCCGCGCCGCCCTCGGTCTTGCAGCCGATGACGCAGGAGCGCCGCGCCGCCCCGGAACTCCCCTCCGGCGCGCCCAATTACGGATTGCCGCGCGTGCGCGCGCGCCTGCCCAAGCCCAATCCGCCGCCGGCGCCTTTGAAGCCGCCGCCGCTCTCCCCCGCGCATCCGCTGCCGCCGCTCGAGGCCTATAAGACCTCCATCCAGGCGAAGGAGAAGATCAAGCGCCAGGCCAGGCTGCGCATGCGCGGCTTTCGCGGCGCGCTGGACTTGCCGGCCGAGCGGCCGCCGCCGCCCAATGTCGCGCTTCCCGCACAAATTCCGGCGAAGCCGAAGCCTATCGTCGACCCCAATCCCTATGCGCCGCTCGGGCTCGGCGTCGGCTCGCTGCGGCTCTACCCCTATGCCGAGCCGACCTATGGCTATGACACCAACCCGAATCGCCTGACCTCCGGCTACCAGGGCTCGAAATATTTCCGCATCGACGCCGGCCTGCGGCTGCGCTCGGAATGGAGCCGCGACGAGATTCAAGGGAATCTGCGGCTCGGCTATGTGGATTATTTCAGCGTCGACAACGCCGATCGCCCCGATGGCGTCGGCGATGTCTTCTATCGCTGGGACGTCGCCCGCGACACCAAGGTGAAGTTCGAGGGTAAGTTCACGCTCGATTCGCAGCGCCCGGGCGCGCCCGGCCTCGTCACCAGCCTGCCCAATGTCACCGTCGTCAATCGGCCGCTCATCGTCTCGCTGGGCACGGCGGCCGGCGTGACGCAGAGCTTCGGCCGGCTCGATGTGACGATGCGCGGAACCTTCGATCGCTGGATATTCCAGAACGCCTATTACAACGACGGCTCGACGCTCAATCTGATGAGCACGAGCTATAATGATCCGGGGATCAATCCGCGCATCTCCTATGAGCTCACGCCATCGATGAAGCCCTATCTCGAGGCGACGCTCGACAAGCGTGTCCACGACAGCTGGCTCGACCCTTACGGCTATGCGCGCGACAGCACCGGCGTCTCCGGCCGCGCCGGCACGACATTCAAGATCACCGATCTCGTCACCGGCGAAGCCTCCGGCGGCTATGCGCAGCGCGATTACGCCGATCCGCGCCTGCCGCGCCTGCGCGGGCCGCTCATCGACGCCGCCATCATCTACACGGCGACGCCGCTCACCACGGTGACGCTGCGCGCCGGAACGACGCTCTCCGAGACGACGCTGCAAGGCGCGGCCGGCGTGCTCTCGCGCAATGTCACATTCGATGTGACTCATGCGATGTTCCGCAATTTCACCATCACCGCCACCGGCAGCTACCAGACCAACAACTACCAGGGCGCGGACACGTTCGAGCAGGTCGGCACGGCGGGCGTGAAGCTCGAATACAAGCTCACCCGCTCCATCTCGATCAAAGGCAGCTATTTCTGGCAGCGCCTCGTCAGCTCGACGGCGAATTCCAACTTCACCGCCAATGTCATCATGGGCGGGCTTCGCTTCGAGCCATAGCAGCGTTGCGCTCGGCCCATTTCACGCGGCCGACCTCGAGGCCCCAGACAGCGCCGAGATAGATGAAGAAATAGCGCCAATGGTCGATGTCGATCTGCAGCGCCTGCAGAAAGAACACGAACATCGCCGACCAGATGAGCTGCCCGTGCCGCAGATAGGGCGAGCGCTTCAGCGACAGGCGGAAGCCGACGAAAGTCGTCGTCAGCACCAATCCGAGAAAGGCGAAGCCGCCGAGCCAGCCATTGGAGGCGAAGGCGTTGATGTAGCTGTTGTGCGGCTCGAGGCCGAAGGTGAGGCGAAAGCGCAGCGGACCCATGCCGTTGGGCCGTTCCACCAGCATGGGCAGCGAGCGCTTCTGATTGCCGAAGCGGCCGGTCGGGCCTTCGTCGTAATCCTGCGTCGCGGACGCGCGCTTGAAGAAGAACTCGCGCACCGAGGGCTCGGTGAGCGCCGCGCCGACGCCCACGGCGACGACGCCGACGACGGCGAGCGCCATGAAGCCGATGCGCAGGCGCATCTTGCGCGAATCGGCGGTCATCACCGACATGATGGTCATCAGCGCGATGGAGACCACCGCCGCGCCCCAGGAGCCGCGCGAGAAGGAGGTGAACAGCGCCGCGCCCGACAGCGCGAGGCCGGCGAGCGTCACCGGCCAATAGGCCCAGCGGCCGAGCAGCAGGCGCTGCACGAAATAGAGCACGCCCGGCACCATATAGGAGCCGAGCACATTGGGGTCCTTGAAAGGCGCCATGGCGCGCCCGTCGAGCGTCATCGTCGTCGGATCGCCGAAAAGGCCGGCCCAGGAGCCGACGGCGATGAGGGCCGCGAGCATGCAACTCGCCGCATAGCCGCTCATGCACAGATCGAAGCGCCGCGACGTGTTCTCCGAGAAGAACAGCATATAGAAGACGCCGGTCGTCGAGATGAACAGCGTATGCGTCATGAAGTCGACGGGATCGGGCTCGTTCCAATAGGGAATGAGCGAGATGTAGCCGCCGAGCGTCCACAGCATGAGCAGGGCGACGCCCGGCAGAACGGCGCGATGGATGCGAACGCCGCCGAGCACCCAGACGATGAGCGTCAGCAGAATGAGCCCGTCATAGGGCGAGGGCTCGATGAACACCACCGAGCCGGAAAAGGAGGTGATCCAGAACAGCGCCTCGAGCAGCCGCGGATAGTTCAATGTCCAGCGGGGCTGCTGCGCCGCCGCCGCGGCCTCGGTCATCGCTTGTCCCATATCGGAACGATCCAGGAGGTCGCGCGCCTTGGGGCGCGACGCGCGCGAGGTGAGGACGGCGCCTTGTGAATTTGCTAGCCTCGTCATGGTTAAAAAAGCGTGACCTGAGCTTGATAGCGAAGCAATGCCGCGAGCCTTCGCCGGCCCGCGATGAGACAGCCTCGCTTCTTCCGCTCCCCGCCCGACTCTGGAATTTGCAAGAGATGAACCATCGATTTTCGGCGACGCGCCTCCTGCACGAGAAGCGGCTAGACGATGCGCTGCTGCGCGCGGCGCGGGCCGACGCCGAGACGGTTCTCGCCTCCCTGCACAGCTCGCGCGCGGGGCTCGGCGCGCGCGAGGCGGCGCATCGGCTGCGGCGCGTCGGACTCAACCGCATCGCCCATGAGCGGCGCCCCGGCCTGCTGCGCGAGCTCGCCGGTCGCGCAAAAAATCCGCTCAACGCGCTGCTGCTCGCCCTCGCCGTCGCCTCTTACGCGCTCGGCGATCTGCGCGCTTCGGTCGTCATCGCCGCTATGGTCGTGCTGAGCGTCGGCCTCGCCTTCTTCCAGGAGCACCGCTCCAATGAGGCCGCCGCGCGCCTGCAGGCGATGGTGCGCACGCACGCCTCCGTGCGCCGGCCGGGCGCGCATACGGCGGATAATTTCGTCGAGGAGCCGATCGAGCGGCTCGCGCCGGGCGATATCGTGCGCCTCTCGGCCGGCGACATGATCCCCGCCGATCTGCGCCTGCTGGAGGCCAAGGATCTCTTCGTCAATCAATCGGCGCTGACCGGCGAATCCATGCCGGTGGAGAAATTCGCGCATGCCGCGCCGACCAGCGATCCTTTCGCCGCGCAAAATCTCGCGCTGATGGGCGCCAATGTGGTCAGCGGCTATGCGACGGCTATCGTCGTCGAGACGGGGCGGCGCACCTGCCTCGGCGCGCTGGCCGACAAAATGGCCGGCGCGCGCGTAGAGACGAGCTTCGACAAAGGCGTGACGCGCTTCACTTTGCTGATGGTCTTGTTCATGGCGGTGATGGCGCCGGCGGTTTTCCTCATCAATGGCGTGACGAAAGGCGATTGGCTGCAGGCCTTGCTTTTCGCCGTCTCCGTCGCCGTGGGGCTGGCGCCCGAAATGCTGCCGATGATCGTCACCGTCAATCTCGCCAAGGGCGCGATCGCCATAGCGCGCAAGAAGGTGATCGTGAAGCGGCTCGTCTCCATCCAGAATTTCGGCGCGATGGATGTGCTCTGCACCGACAAGACCGGCACGCTGACGCAGGACCGCATCATATTGAAGCGCCATCTCGACATATTCGGCGAGGATTCCGATCGCGTTCTCGAATTCGCCTTCCTCAACAGCCATTTTCAATCGGGGCTGAAAAATCTGCTCGATCGCGCCGTGCTCGAGCATCACGAATTGGCGCAGGAGCTGCGGCCCGATCACCAATTCGAGAAGATCGACGAGATCCCTTTCGATTTCGAGCGGCGCCGCCTCTCCGTCGTCGTGCGCCGCGACGACGGCCCGCATCTTCTCATTTGCAAAGGCGCGGTGGAGGAGCTCTTCGCCATCTCGTCGCGCTATGAGACGACCGCCGATTGCGGCGCGCTCGATCCCTCGCATCTCGAGGCGGCGCGGCGCGAGATGGAAGAGCTGAACGCAGACGGCTTTCGCGTCGTCGCCGTCGCCTATAAGCAGCTGCCGCAAGAGCAGGCGAGCTTTTCCATCGCCGATGAGAGCGAGCTGACGCTGCTCGGCTATATCGCCTTTCTCGATCCGCCCAAGGAGAGCGCGGCGCCGGCCATAGCGGCGCTCGCGAAATCCGGCGTCGCGGTGAAGATATTGACCGGCGACAATGACATTGTGACGCGCAAGATCTGCAAGGATGTCGGGCTCGAGGTCGGCCGCATCGCATTGGGGTCGCAGATCGAGTCGATGGGCGACGAGGAGCTGTCGACGCTGGCGGCCGAGGCGAGCGTTTTCGCCAAGCTGTCGCCGCCGCAAAAGGCGCGCGTCATCGACGCGCTGCATCGCAAGGGCCATGTGGTCGGCTATCTCGGCGACGGCATCAATGACGGGCCGGCGCTGAAGGCGGCCGATGTCGGAATTTCGGTCGACACGGCCGTCGACGTCGCCAAGGAGACGGCCGATATCATCCTGCTCGAGAAGAGCCTCGCCGTGCTCGGCGACGGCGTGATCGAGGGCCGCAAGGTCTTCGCCAACATCACCAAATATATCAAGATGGGCGCGAGCTCCAATTTCGGCAATATGTTCAGCGTGCTCGGCGCGAGCGTGTTCCTGCCCTTTTTGCCGATGACGCCGATCCAGGTCGTCACCAATAATCTGCTCTATGATTTCTCGCAGACGGCGATCCCGACCGACAATGTGGACGAGGAATATCTCGCGCGGCCGCGCCGCTGGGACATAGACAATATCGCAAAATTCGTGCTCTTCATCGGGCCGATCAGCTCGATCTTCGATTATGCGACCTTCGCGCTGATGATCTACGGCTTCGGCGCCTTGGCCGATCCGGCGCTGTTTCAGAGCGGATGGTTCGTCGAATCGCTGCTGACGCAGACGCTCATCATCCATATCATCCGCACGGCGCGGATACCCTTCATCGAGAGCCGCGCGAGCAATGCGCTGCTGCTGACGACGCTCGTCATCTGCCTTATCGGCGCAGCGCTTCCTTTTTCGCCGATCGCCGGCGTCTTCGGCTTCACGCCATTGCCGCCGCTCTATTGGCCGGCGATTTTCTCATTCCTGATCTGCTATTCGGTGCTGGCGCATCTGGTGAAGAGCTGGTTCGTGAAGAAATGGGGAATGTGACGAGCGTGAAGTCATTCGCATAATCTCGGCGCGCGATTCCTTCGCATCGAGATTCGGCCGAACGCGTCGACGCCTCACGAAAACGCGATCAGCTCCCGCTCCGTCAGCAGAAAATCCAGCTTCTGATCGTGCGGCTCGGTGGGCACGGAATCGGTCTCCTGGCAGGCGTAGGCGACGCCGACGGCGACGATGCGCTTCCTGGCGCGCAGCTGCGCGAGCGTCGCGTCATAGATGCCGCCGCCATAGCCCAGCCGATAGCCCTTGCGGTCGAAGGCGGCGAGCGGCGAGAAGACGATGTCGGGATCGAAGGCGGGCTGTGTCTCGGCCGGCTCGGAGAGGCCGAAGGGGCCTTTCACCAGATCGTCGCCGGGCGTGAAGGCGCGAAAGATCAGCGGGCGCTTCACCGCCGTCATCACCGGCAGAGCGGTGGCGATCTTCGCCGCCGCCAAAGTCTCCAGCAGCGGGCGCGTGTTCAGCTCGCTGCGGATCGGCCAATAGACGGAGACGACCTCGCCGGTCGCTTCGGCGCGGTGCGCGAATCGGCGCACCAGCGTCAGCGCGCGCTCGGCGACGGCGAGCGAGGCGGCGTGGGCTTCCTCATGAGAGACGAGATCGCGGCGGGAGAGCGTCCGCCGGCGCAGTTCGGTCTTGGCGTCGACGGTCATTGGGGCGTTGTTTCGTCCGAAATGTCGAAAGCGCGGGCCGCGTGAGCCGTGGGACATCGATCCCGGGAACCTACAACGTAGGTGGGCGCCGTAGTGACCGAGCCCACGGGCAAGGCCAGGGACAGCTCCCTTAGAGATCGATAAGGCCCCGGGGAATTAAAGTCCGTCACGCACCCCGCAGCGCCGCGAAAGCAATGTAATCCCGCGCGGGCGAGAACGCCAGAGGCGACATCGCGGCGACATGGCGACGCCTGTGGAATTGTATCTTTTTGATACGGCGCCCTATTCTTTGATCGAAGCGCTCGAGCCCATTCCCCGAAAGCTATTTTCCTGGACGCCCTCATCTGGGACGGCCAGCCATGGCGATCAAAAACCGCTTGACACCAAGACAGCCGCTTCTCCCTTTGGCGGGAGAAGGAAGGGCGCGCTGGCGACGGACGAAAAAATGACGCAGACGAATTCCGCTCGCTCCCTACTCTCCCGCGCCCTCCGCATCGTCGAGCCGATCGACCGCGCTCGAGCCGAGGCCGCGTTGGCGCGCGTGCTGGAGCGTGACGTCGATGGCGCGCTCGCCGCCATCCTCGCGGCGCAAGCAGGCGCGCAGCCGCTGCTCGAAGGCGTCCTCGGCTCCTCGCCTTTTCTCACCGATCTCTCCGCCCGTGATCCCGCTCGGCTCGCGCGTCTGCTCACGGACGACCCCGACCTCGGCCTCGCGCGGCTCGTCGAGGCCACACGCAACGCCGCCAAAGGCGTCGCGGACGAAGCCGAGCTGATGCGCGCATTGCGCCGCGCCAAGCAGGAGGGCGCGCTGCTGGTCGCGCTCGCCGATCTCTCCAAAGCCTGGGACACGATGCAGGCGACCGACGCGCTCACGCGCCTCGCCGACGCCGCGCTTTCTGCGGCGATCGCCTTCACGCTGCGCGAGGCTTCGGCCGCCGGCAAGCTCGAGCTCTATGACCAGCGCATGCCGGAACGCGGCTGCGGCTGGATATTCCTCGCCATGGGCAAGGAAGGCGCCTATGAGCTCAACTACTCTTCCGACATAGATATCATCGTCCTCTTCGACCGCGCCCGGGCGCGCGTCGCGCAGCCGAGCGAGGATGTCGACCTCTTCGTCAAAATGACGAAGCGCGTGGTGCGCATTCTCTCGGAGATCACGCCCGACGGCTATGTGTTCCGCGTCGATCTGCGCCTGCGTCCCGACCCCGGGGCGACGCCCATCGCCATACCGCTCGAGGCGGCCTTCTCTTACTATGAGAGCATGGGCCAGAATTGGGAGCGCGCCGCCTTCATCAAGGCGCGCGCGGCAGCCGGCGACATTCTGGCCGGCGAGGCATTTCTGAAAGAGCTTTCGCCATTCGTGTGGCGCAAGAATTTCGATTTCGCCGCCATCGCCGACGTGCATTCGATCAAGCGGCAGATTCACGCTTTCAAAGGCCATGGCGAGATCGCCGCGATGGGGCATGATCTCAAGCTCGGCCGCGGCGGCATTCGCGAGATCGAGTTTTTCGCGCAGACGCAGCAGCTCATCACCGGCGGACGCAATCCCGCATTGCGCGGCCGCGCGACATTGGAGACGCTCGACGCGCTCCTCGCCAATGGATGGATCGAGCCGCGCGTGCGCGACGAGCTGCGCGCGGCTTATGTCTTTCTGCGCGATATCGAGCATCGCATTCAAATGGTCGCCGACAAGCAGACTCATATTCTGCCGCGCGACGAGAAGGAGGCGCTGCGCATCGCGCGCATGGCCGGTTTCGCCACGCTCGAGGATTTCACGCAGGCGCTGGTCGCGCATCTCGAGACGGTGCAGGGCCATTATTCACATCTCTTCGAGAGCGCGCCGCAGCTTTCCTCGCAAACCGGCAATCTCGTCTTCACCGGCGGCGAGGACGATCCCGGCACGCTCGAAACGCTGTCGCGTCTCGGCTTCGCGCATCCCAAGACAGTGACGGAGACGATACGCGGCTGGCATTTCGGCCGCTACGCCGCGACGCGCTCCACCAAGGCGCGCGAGCGCCTGACCGAGCTGACGCCGGCGCTGCTGGAGGCGCTCGCCGCGACAGAGAACGCAGATCAGGCCTTTCTCGCTTTCGACAAATTGCTCGCCGGGCTTCCGGCCGGCGTGCAATTGTTTTCCGTGCTCCTCGCCAATCCGACGCTGCTGTCCCTGCTGACGGCGATCACCGGGGCCGCGCCCAAGCTCGCCGCCACCATCTCGCGGCGCCCGCGCGTGCTCGACGCCGTGCTGGAGCCCGCCTTTTTCGAGCATCTGCCCGATGAATCGGAGCTCGCCGCCGCGCTCGCGCGCAGCCTCGCCGAGACGCGCTCCTATGAGGAGGCGCTCGACGCCGCGCGCGTCTTCGGACAGGAGCAGAAGTTTCTCATCGGCGTGCGCGTTCTGACCGGCGCGCTCTCTGTGGCGGAGGCCGGCCTCGCCTATGCGCGGCTCGCCGAACGCCTCATCGCCGCTCTGCTGCCGCGCGTCGAGGCGGAGCTCGCGCGCGCGCATGGACGCATCGAAGGCGGCCGCGCTTGCGTGGTCGCGCTGGGCAAGCTCGGCGGACGCGAGATGACCGCCGCCTCCGATCTCGATCTCATGCTGCTCTATGACGCCGATCCGCACGCGGAATCTGATGGCGAGCGCCCGCTCGCCGCGCCCGCCTATTATGCGCGGCTGACGCAGCGGCTCATTTCCGCGCTGTCTGCGCCAATGGCGCAGGGCCTGCTCTATGAGGTCGATTTTCGCCTGCGGCCGTCCGGCAGCAAGGGGCCGCTGGCGGTGAGCCTGAAGGCCTTCGAGGATTATCACGCGCATGAGGCGTGGAGCTGGGAGCATATGGCGCTGACGCGCGCGCGCGTCGTCGCCGGGCCGAGCGATTTCGCGGCGATCGTCGAAGAAACGATCAGCGCCGCGCTGACGCGTCCGCGCGACGTCGAAAAGCTGCGCCAGGACGTCCTCGACATGCGCGCCCGTCTCGAGCGCGACAAGCCCGCGAGAAGCCTTTGGGATTTGAAGCAGGCGCCGGGCGGGCTGATCGATGTGGAGTTCATCGCGCAATATTTGCAGCTTCGCCATGCGAACGCGCATCCGACGTGCCTCTCGACGATGACATCGCCGGCGCTGGAGCGTCTTTCCGATCTCTCCCTATTGGACCCGAATGAAGCGGCGACATTGATCGAAGCCGCGCGCCTCTATCAGAGCCTCACGCAATTGCTGCGGCTCTCCATCGACAATGATTTCGATCCGGCGCATGCCCCGCGCGGCCTCGTCGAGCTGCTGCTGCGCGGCGGCGAAGCGGTGGATATCTCCCATCTCGAGGCGCAGATCGTGGAGACGCAGCGCGCGACGCGGGCGATTTTCCTGTCCATTCTGGGCGCCGAAAGCAAAACAGCGCCCTCGCCCTGAGGAGCCCGCGAAGCGGGCGTCTCGAAGGGTCCGACCGCGCCGCTTTCTGGAGCATCCTTCGAGGCTTTTGCCTTCCGCAAAAAGCGCCTCAGGATGAGGGGACGCATTCCATCAGCGATCGACGAGCCGTGACGGAATCGCGACGACGACGAGAATTGCGCTCATGGCCATGAACAGCGCCAGCGCATAGAGCCCATAATCGGCGCGCTGCGTCTGATCCTTGATGAAGCCGACCATATAGGGGCTGGCGAAACCGGCGAGATTTCCCACCGAATTGATGAGCGCTATGCCGCCCGCCGCGGCGACGCCGCGCAGAAAGGCGGTGGGGCAGCTCCAGAACAAGGGCAAAGCCGTCATCGTGCCGGCGCTCGCCACAGTGAGCGCGATCAGCGCCGTCGCCGTGTCGGCGGCGAAGAGCCCGCTGGCGACGAGGCCGACGGCGCCCAAGGCGCAAGGCAGAGCGAGATGCCAGCGACGCTCGCGATATTTGTCGGCGCTGATTCCGCCCAAGAGCATGGCGACGCTGGCGACGGCGTAGGGCGCGGCCGACAAGAGGCCGATGTCGAGCGGCCGGCTGACGCCCGTCGCCTGGACCAGAGTCGGCAGCCAGAAACCGACGCCATAGAGCCCCATCACAATTCCGAAATAGACGAGACATAAAATCCAGACTTTGGCGTCGCGCATCGCATCGCGGAAGGAATGGGACGCATGGGCGGCGTGATCGGCGGCGAGATTATCGGCGAGCAGCCTCTTCTCGCGGTCCGACAGCCAGCCGGCTTTTTCGATATTGTCCTCGAGCGCGAAAAAGACGATCGCGCCGACGACAATGGACGGCAGCCCTTCGATGAGGAACATCCAGCGCCACCCCGAAAGCCCGTGAACGCCGTCGAGATTCTGCAATATCCAGCCCGAGAGCGGGCCGCCGACGACGCCGGCGAGCGGCACCGCCAACATCAGCAGCGCGGTGATGCGGCCACGGCGCGCGGCGGGAAACCAATAGGTGAGATAGAGGATGGCGCCGGGAAAGAAGCCGGCCTCGGCGACGCCGAGCAGAAAGCGCATGACGTAGAACATGAGCGGCGTCGAGACGAGCATTGTCGCCGCCGAGGCCAGCCCCCAGGTGACGAGAATGCGCGCGATCCAGCGCCGCGCGCCGACGCGATGGAGGATCAGATTGCTCGGAATCTCGAACAGGAAATAGCCGATGAAGAAAACGCCGGCGCCGAGCCCGTAGACGCTCTCGCTGAACTTCAGATCGCCGACCATCTGCAGCTTGGCGAAGCCGACATTCACGCGATCGAGATAAGCGAGGATGTAGCAGAGAAAGAGCAGCGGCAGCGCGCGCCGCGTGACCTTGGCGTAGAGGCGCTGCTCGAAGGCGGCCGACGCGGCGTCGCCGTGGAGCGGCGGAACGAGAGTCATGATGTTTCCCCCGGCTCGCGCGCAGGCGGAGATTTCCCGAGCGGAGCCGGAAGAACCTCCCGGCTACGGCGCGAGCGGCGTTGCGCGACCCTCGACCCTTGCAATATAATCTTGACCAATTCCATAGAGACGACGCCGATCCTCGTCTCCGCGCCCAAATTTCCGTGTTCCCCTTTGCGGAGTCTTGCTCTAGTGGAACGCTGTTCGCGACAGGCCTCCCCGCCTGTCGCTCTTTTGTTGGAGACCATCATGCCTCACCTCAAGACCACGCGTCTCGGCAGCCGGGGCGTCCTCGCCGCGATCGGCGTCCTCGCTCTGCTGGCGATGGGCGCGGCCCCGGCGCAGGCCAAGGTCCTCGCCAAGGTCAATGGCGTCGACATCACCGACGAAGACGTGAAAATCGCGCTCGACGATCTGGGCGCGGGTCTGCCGCGGCAGCTGGAGGGCAAGGCGCGCGAGAATTATATTCTCGATTTCCTCATCGACGAGCAGCTCGTCGTGCAGAAAGCGCAGCGCGACAAGCTCGGCGAGACGCCGGATTTCGCCAAGAAGCTCGCCTATTTGCGCGACAAGGCGCTGATGGAGGCGCTGCTCGGCAAGGTCTCCAAGGACGCCGCCACCGAGGCCGCCATCAAGAAGACCTATGACGAGGCCGCCAAGAATCAGAAGCCCGAGACCGAGATCCACGCGCATCACATTCTGGTGACGACCGAGGACGAGGCCAAGGCGGCGCAAAAGCGCGTGAAGGGCGGCGAGGATTTCGGCAAGGTCGCGACCGAGCTGTCCAAGGACACGGGCGCCCAGGGCGGCGATCTCGGCTGGTTCACCAAGGATCGCATGGTGCCGGAATTCGGCGAGGCGGCCTTCAAGCTGGAGCCGGGGCAGATCTCCGATCCGGTGAAGACGCAATTCGGCTGGCATATCATCAAGCTGGACGAGAAGCGCCCGAAAGTCTTCCCGCCGCTGGACCAGGTGCGCGACCAGGTCTCCCGCTATGTGGCGCAAAAAGCCCAGTCGGACCTCATCGTCGAGCTGCGCCAGGGCGCCAAGATCGAGCGCACAGAGGCTCCGGCGGCCGAAGCCAAGCCGGGCGACAAGCCCGCCGAGGCCAAGCCGGCCGAGAAGAAGAAATAGTCATGAGGCGGTAGTGAGCGGGGCGTAGGGAGCAGGAAGCGCGGCTCGCCGCGCCCTGCGCTCGCCGAGCCCCGCTCACCGCCCCCAACTCCTCGCTCCCACTTCTTTCAGGACCCATACCGAGCCATGGCCAAGGCCGCCCCCATTTCGCCGCTCGCCCCCAAGACCTATCCCGACATTCCGCCGATCGCCGGCGTCCGCTTCGCGGTGGCGCAGGCGGGCATACGCTACGCCGGGCGCACCGACGCCATGCTCGCCCTCTTCGACGAGGGCACGCAGGTCGCCGGCGTGTTCACGCGCTCCAAATGCCCCTCGGCTCCGGTCGATTGGTGCCGGGCGCGGCTCGAGGGCGGCAAGGCGCGGGCGCTGCTCGTCAACTCTGGCAACGCCAACGCCTTTACCGGCAAGGCCGGCAAGGAGGCGGCGAAGCTCTCCGCCAAGCTCGTCGCCGCGGCCGCCCGCGTGCCGGAGAAGCAGGTCTTCCTCGCCTCCACAGGCGTCATCGGCGAGCCGCTCGACGCGACGAAATTCGAGCCTGTGCTGGGCAAGCTCGTCACGGAGGCGCGCGGCGACGCCTGGCGCGAGGCCGCCTCGGCGATCATGACCACCGACACCTATCCCAAGCTCTCGACGCGCGTGGCCAAGCTCGGCGACGTCGAGGTGCGCCTGGCGGGCGTCGCCAAGGGCGCGGGCATGATCGCGCCCGACATGGCGACCATGCTCTCCTTCGTCTTCACCGACGCGCCGATCGACGCCGAGGTTCTGCAGAGCCTGTTGTCGAAATCGGTGCAGAGCTCGTTCAACGCCATCACCGTGGACAGCGACACCTCCACCTCGGACACGCTGCTGCTCTTCGCCACCGGCGCGGCGGCCGAGCGCGGCGCCCCGCATATCGAGAAGGCGAGCGATCGCCGCCTCGAGGATTTCCGCCGCGCGCTGAACGAGGTTCTGCTCGATCTCGCGCATCAGGTGGTGAAGGACGGCGAAGGCGCGCGCAAATTCGTCGAGGTGACGGTGATGGGCGCCGAGAGCGCCAAGGCGGCGAAGCGCATCGCCCTCTCCATCGCCAATTCGCCGCTGGTGAAGACGGCCGTGGCCGGCGAGGACGCCAATTGGGGCCGCGTGGTAATGGCGGTCGGCAAATCCGGCGAGGCCGCCGACCGCGACAAGCTGGCCATATGGTTCGGCGACATTCGCGTCGCCCATAAGGGCCTGCGCGATCCCGATTACGATGAGGCGGAAGTCTCGCAGATCATGAAGCGCGACGAGATCGCCATCCATGTCGACATCGGCCTCGGCTCCGGCGCCGCGCGCGTGTGGACCTGCGATCTGACGAAGGAATATGTCGCCATCAACGGCGATTATCGCAGCTGATCCCCTTCCTTCCTGCGCGCTCTTTCTCCCGCCTGCGGGAGAAAGAGCGCGCGTGACATGCGCTCGTGACCTGTTCGTCATCGCAGCGTTTCGAGAATCGGCTTCTACTCGCCTCGGCTCGGGCGGCGAGGAAGCGGACCTATGGTTTTCCCCCATGCTGTAGAAGCGGTTCTCTTCGACATGGACGGCACGCTGCTCGACACGGAGCGGCTCTATGTCGACGCCTGGATCGCGGCCGGCCGCGCCGTCGGCCATGAGATCACCGAGGCTTTCTGCCATCGCATGATCGGCAAGCCGATGCAGGATTGCGAGACGATGATGATCGAGCGCTTCGGCGCCGATTTTCCGCTCGACGCCTGCATCGAAGCCTGCGGCGCCTATGTCGCCCGCGCCTCGCGTTCCGGCGTGCCGCTGAAAGAGGGCGCGCGCGAGCTGGTCGATTATCTCACGGCGATGAATATTCCGCTCGCCATCGCAACCTCCTCGCGGCGGCCGACCGCGGAGCATCATCTGAGCCGCTGCGGGCTGCTCTCGCACTTCTCTGCGCTGGTGACGCGCGACGATGTTCAGCGCGGCAAGCCGCATCCCGAATCCTATCTGCGCGCCGCGCGCGCGCTCGGCAAGGAGCCGTGGCGCTGCCTCGCGCTCGAGGATTCGCCGACCGGCCTGCGCTCGGCCGCCGCCTCCGGCGCGATGACGATCATGGCGCCCGACGTTCTGCAGCCCTCCGCCGAGGAGCGCGCGCTCTGCCTCGCCGTCGTCGCCAGCCTGCGCGACGTGCTCGAGATGCTGCGCGCGCATGCGCGCACGCAGCAGCCCCTAGGCGCCATTGCGCGATGACGAAATTGGTTTCGGTTTTTAGCTTACATGGCGATTCGGCAAGGCGAAGAGACGAAGATCATGCCCCTGCGCCGCCCGCTTTTGGTCATTGCCGCTTTCGGCGCGTCATTGTCTCTGGCCGGATGCGCCGGCGCCTATGAGGAGGCGCGCGACTACGCCGCCGCCTCCGGCGTCGTGGTCGAGAAGAGCGTGGACGTTCCCGCCAAGAAAGCCAAAGCGAAAAAGGCCGGGAAAAAGACCGCCGGCAAGAAGAAGCCCGCCGAGAAGCCCGCGGCCGAGAAGGACGCGAAGGCGCCGCCCGCCGTCGGCGCCTGCGTCACCTATCAGTTCATGGGCGGCGCCGATTGCGAGGAAGCGATCGCCAAGCGCGATTGCTACGACAAGCGCAGCAATGTCGTCGATTGGCGCAAGGAAATGAGCTGCGCCGCCGCCTTTCTCTCACCGCCGGAGAAGAAGCCTTAAAAACAGCTCGAGCCTTGCCTCGGCCGGACGAAGCGGCGACATTGGCCGCGCATTCGCCGCAACGAGGCCATTCCCATGCGTTCCGCCGCCCTCTGCGTCGCCCTCGCGCCGCTCGCTCTCTCCGCCTGCAACAGCGCCGCGCCAGAAATGCGCTTCGATCCCGCCCAGGCCGCCTTCATCAGGCAGGAGGGCAAGGCGACGATCGAAGGCCAGGCCTTTCTGCGCGACCAGCAGGGCAAGACGAATGTGCGCTACGCCGCCGGCGAGGTGGTGCGGCTCATCCCGGCGACCGCCTATGCGCAAGCGCGCATCGCGCAATTCTACGGCAAGCGCAAATTCATCCCGGCCCTGCTCATGCCGACGCCGACGCAGGAGGCCGAATACGCCGCCTACACGCGCACGACCAAGGCGGGCGCGACCGGCCGCTTCACTTTCGACAAGGTCGCGCCGGGCCGCTATTTCGTGACGACGCAGCTCACTTGGCTTCCCAAGGGCGGCTTGATCAGCGAGGGCGGCGCGATGTACGACGAGATTGTCGTCACCGGCAAGGAGACCGATCCGATCGAGGTCGTGCTCTCCGGCAATTGAGGGGAACCCCTTGTCTCTGCTTCTCGTCGTCGCCGCGGCTCTCGTCGATCCGCAAGGCCGCGTGCTGATCGCCCAGCGTCCGCAGGGCAAGCAGCTCGCCGGCCTGTGGGAGTTCCCCGGCGGCAAGCTCGACCCCGGCGAGCGGCCGGAACAGGCGCTCGTGCGCGAGCTGGCCGAGGAGCTGGGCATAGAGGCGGCGACGGACGATCTCGCGCCGCTGACCTTCGCCAGCCACGCCTACGAGTCGTTTCATCTCTTGATGCCGCTCTATCTCTGCCGGCGCTGGCGCGGCGAGCCGCACGCCCGCGAGGGCCAGGCGCTCGCCTGGATGCGGCCGAGCGAGCTCGATGCGGCGCAAATGCCGCCCGCCGACGCGCCGCTGATCGCCCCGCTGGTCGCGCTGCTGGGGTGAGCGCTCAGCGGAGCGCGAACTCCGAATGGGCCTCGTTCCAGCGCCAGCACGGCGCCGCGTCGGAGATCGAGACGCCGCCGAGCCAGCGCGACGGCGGACGAAGCGACATCCAATCCGTTTCCCTCGCCAGAACAGCGCGCCCGAGCGGCGTGATCGTGAGACGCTCATGGGGCCAGCTGCGATCCTCGCTCTCGAACGAGCCCACGAAAATCGGCTCCACGATGCGCTTCATGTCGTCCACAATGGAATGAATCATCAGATCCGTGAGCCAGGGAAGCGGCTCGCGCTCCATCAGCAAACGCGAAAAGGCCTCGCCGACCTTGTGGGGACGCTCCGCCAAAAGCTCGAGAATGAGACGTTGCGTCAGACCGAGGCCGTCGTCGGACCAGGGAAATTCCTGGCAATAGCGCCGAATGGCGCGCGCGAGCTGCGGCAGAGCCGGCGCGGCCGCGCGCGCGAATCCCGCGAGCGGGCTCGGGTCGGGCGCGCGCAGCATGCGCCACGCGTCATGGCCGGCGCGCAGACCCGCCTCGGCGATCGGCGCACGCTCCTCCCAGAGCAGGCGCAAAGCCTCGGGCGGCAGCTGCCCCAGCCCGATGAAACGCATGGCGCCGGGATAGCGCTCCAACGAGATCAGCTCGAGCCGCGGCGGAGGCGTCTCGGCGAATTGCGCGAGACAACGCGCGAGAATGAGCTGGTCATAGGGATCATGCTCGAGCCAGAGGACGATGCGCTCATAGCGAGACGCCGCTGACTGCAAGCCCGCCTCCCCATCGGCGAGCTCTTCGGCGATTTGCGCTTTGCTCCGACCCACGCCGGCGCCGTAGCTCTCCGCGAGAAAAGCGGCGCGCGCGTCGAGCCAGTCCGCCCGGTCCAGCACCGGCCCCTGACAGAGCGGATCGGAATATTCGAGAAAATCGCCGATGAAGCCGGCGTCGCGCAGGCTCGCCTTTATGTCGCGGCCGCAGCGCAAATGCAGCGTCGGCATGTCGCGGTCCGGCGCCGCATCGCCCCGCGATATGTCGCGCCAGCTGCGGTCCATCGCCTCTACATGCGCCTTGAGCTTCGGCCAGCTCGGCAGACCGAGCTCACGGGCGACGACGAGCTGCGCGTCGCTCAGCCGGACATTCTGCGACGACGGAGCCGAGGGATGGCGGAGCCGCAATCGCTCGAGGGATCGCCGGTCGCCGGCGCGCAGCTCTGCGAGCAGCTCTTTGGCGCGTTTGCGTTGCTGTTCGAGATTGAGCCGGAACGGCGAAGAAAAACGGACGGCCGCCCGCGCGGCCCGCGGTTCGCTGGACATGGAACCCCCTCCTCCGAGTCTGCGTCCGCCGATCAGACAGGAAAGGGCGAATTTCGAAGCGCCTTTCGGAGATGAGCGCGGGCGCAGCCCTTTCCGCGGACACGGGGGCTCCGATCGAGCCGTGTCGCAGTGAAACAAAAGGCCGTGGCGCGGTCAAGAATGGACGACCGCCGCGCCATTCCCGAAACCTGCTCACAGCGGCAAGCTCTTCCAGTCTCGCTTTTCCGCGTGTGCGTGATGAATGCGGATCGCATCCTCTATCTCGTGAAATCTCTCGCTGCCGGCGATCGCCTCGTAAAAGCCCATGCCGCGGGCGACGGCGGCGAGATCATAGCACCAATAGAGCGCCATCAGCGCATTTATGAACAGTTCCGTTCCCCTGGTGCGCTCGGTGTCGTGCCGGTTTCCGAAGCCGCCGCGGATCGCCGAGGCGATCGACTTGGCCACGATGCTCTTGGAATTGGGCTGGCGCTCGTTGAGAAAATCGACGGCGTCGAGCAGCGCGTCGCCTTCCGGCGTTCCCGACGACACGGAGACGCAGCCGAGATATCCGCCGGAACGGATCAGCTCGGCTGTGTTCTCCAGAAAAGAGTGATGGCAGACGCCGTGATAGTGATCGACGCCGAAGCCGAGGCAGACGAGAAATTTGCGCACGCCCTCGAGCTGATGAACGGCGGCGATCGAGAGAGCGTCCTCCTCTATCGTGCCGAGCGCGGCCTCGTCGCCCTTCATCAGACTGTCGGTCCCGCCGTCGACGAGAATGATCGTATCGACCTTCAATAGCGTGACCAGCGCCTCATAAGATTGCCGCAACGGTCGCACGCCGGTCTTCTCGAAGGTGAAGACCTTGGGGTCGCAGCCACGGACCGCGAGCCAGTCGACGAGATGGCGCTCGGGAAAATAGCCCTGCATGCGGCTGTCGGAATCGACAAGCCGCCCTGCGGGACCGATCTTCTTGCGGGAGGCGAGATCGACGCGGGCGAAGGACAGATTGGCGAGATAGACGCTCTTGCCCGCATTGCTCAGAAAGACATAGAGCGGCAGGCCGCTGACGATGTCGAAACCGCCGCCGCAGCCGGCGATGAGAATGCGCTGCGAGTCCTCGAGCGCGCGGAAAAAAGGGATTTGCATTATTTCGTCTCGTTCCAAGGCGAGAAAGCCTATCGCTTCTCGCATAGTCTCGAAACAATTTCTCGAGCGCGACGCCCGGCGGCGCTCCCGCCGAAGGGCCGAGGCGCCGCCGCGGAGCATTTTTCTTGCGCGGGCGGGCGATCCGGGTGTATAAGCCGTTCCGTTCTATCTCATAACGGTCATTCTCGGATGATCGCTGCTTGAGAGTGGGGCCCGGCCGGGACCCGCTCTTTTTTGTTTGCACCGGCCGGAAATTCTCGCAAGACAGGATGAGCCGCTTGGCAGAAACGCCCGCCGCCGGCGCCGTGGAGGCGCCCTCCCTGCTCGATGAGCCGCGCCTCTGCGGCGATACGGGCGTTGCGGCGCGCATCGCCCATATCGCCGAGCCCGTGCTGGCGCAGCTCGGCTTTCGTCTCGTGCGCGCGCGCATTCTCTCGCAGAACGGCATGGTTCTGCAGATCATGGCCGAGCGGCCCGACGGAACCATGACGATCGACGATTGCGAGGCGGCGAGCCAAGCGCTCTCGCCGGAGCTGGACGTCGAGGATGTGATTTCCGACGCCTATCGGCTGGAGCTGTCCTCCCCCGGCATAGATCGCCCGCTGGTGCGAGTCTCGGATTTTCATCGCGCGATCGGCCATGAGGCGAAGATCGAGCTGACGCAGCCGCTCGCCTCTGGCCGCAAGCGCTTTCGGGGCAATATCGTCTCCGTCGAGGGCGATGGCCGCGACGCCGTGGTGACGCTGGAGCGCAATGACGCCCCGCCGGACGAGGACAAGATTGTGCGAATGCCGCTGCGCGATCTCGACGAGGCCAAGCTGATGCTGACCGACGCGCTGATCCGCGAGGCGCTGCGCGCCGGCAAGGCGCAGCTCGAGGACGACAGCCCGAGCGAGGAGGGAGAGGCCGCGCCTCGGGAGGAGACGCGGCCCCGCCGTGGGCCGGGCCGTTTCGCCATGGCGCGCGGCGACAAGGCCAAGCCGCTGGTTCCGGCCGGCGTGCAGACGGGATTCAAGAAAAAAGGCAGCGGACCCGGCCGTCGCGGCGACGCGTAGGGTCGACGTTTTTGGGAGCAAGATATGGCCGTCAGCGCCAACAGGTTGGAAATCCTGCAGATCGCCGATGCGGTCGCGCGCGAGAAATCGATCGACCGCTCGATCGTCATCGCCTCCATGGAGGACGCGCTGCAAAAGGCCGCGCGCTCGCGCTATGGGCAGGAGACCGAGGTCCGCGCCGAGATCAATCCGAAGAGCGGCGAGGTGCGCTTCTCGCGTCTGCTGCTGGTCGTCGATCTCATCGACAATGACGCGACGCAGATTTCCATCGAGGACGCGCGCAAGCGCAATCCGGCGGCGCAGGTCGGCGATTGGATTTCCGAGACGCTGCCGCCTTTCGATTTCGGCCGCATCGCCGCGCAATCGGCCAAGCAGATCATCGTGCAGAAAGTGCGCGAGGCCGAGCGCGACCGCCAATATGAAGAGTTCAAGGACCGCATCGGCGAGATCGTCAACGGCGTCGTGAAGCGCGTCGAATATGGCAATGTGATCGTCGATCTCGGCCGCGGCGAGGCGATCATCCGCCGCGACGAGATGATCCCGCGCGAGACCTTCCGTCCCGGCGATCGCGTGCGCGCCTATGTCTATGACGTGCGCCGCGAGCAGCGCGGTCCGCAGATTTTCCTGTCGCGCACGCATCCGCAATTCATGGCCAAGCTGTTCCGCCAGGAAGTGCCGGAGATCTACGACGGCGTCATCGAGGTGAAGTCGGTCGCGCGCGATCCGGGCTCGCGCGCCAAGATCGCCGTCATCTCGCGCGATTCCTCCATCGATCCGGTCGGCGCCTGCGTCGGCATGCGCGGCTCGCGCGTGCAGGCCGTCGTCGGCGAATTGCAGGGCGAGCGCATCGACATCATTCCCTGGTCGGCGGATGCGGCGACCTTCATCGTCAATGCGCTGCAGCCGGCCGAGGTCGTGAAGGTCGTTCTCGACGAAGACTCCGCGCGCATCGAGGTGGTGGTGCCGGACGATCAGCTGTCGCTTGCCATCGGCCGCCGCGGCCAGAATGTGCGTCTCGCCTCGCAGCTCACCGGCTGGGACATCGACATTCTGACCGAGGCCGAGGAATCGGAGCGCCGCCAACGCGAGTTCGTCGAGCGCACCAAAGTGTTCATGAACGCCATCGACGTCGATGAGGTCGTCGGCCGCCTGCTCGCTTCGGAAGGTTTTCAATCGGTCGAGGAGCTGGCCTTCGTCGATCTCGGCGAGCTGGCGACGATCGAAGGCTTCGACGAGGACACGGCGGCCGAGATTCAAAACCGCGCCCGCAATTATCTCGAGCGGGTCGAGGCGGAAAACGAGGCGCGTCGCGTCGAGCTCGGCGTGCTCGACGAGCTCAAGGAGCTCGAGGGCGTCACCACGGCGATGCTGGTCAAGCTCGGCGAGAATGACGTGAAGTCGATCGAGGATCTCGCCGGCTGCGTGCCCGACGATCTCGTCGGCTGGACCGAGAAGAAGGACGGCGAGACGGTCAAGCAGACCGGCTTCCTCGACGGGATCGACATTTCTCGCGAGGAGGCGGAGGCGCTGATCATGGATGCCCGCGTGCGCGCCGGCTGGATCGAGGCGCCGGAGCCCGAGGCGGAAGCCGAGGCCGCGGAGCCGGCAGAGGCGCAGCAGACCGAGGCGCAGTGACGAAACGGGACGGCGAGCGAATGAGAGAGGCGGAGGCGAGCGAACGGACTTGCATCGTCACCCGCCGGCGCGATGCGCCGGAGGGGATGATCCGCTTCGTGCGCGCGCCGGACGGCGTTCTCACGCCGGACATCAGGTCGCGCCTGCCCGGCCGCGGCGCCTGGGTGACGGCGCGCGCCGATGTCGTGGCCGAAGCATTGAAGAAGCGCGCCTTCTCGCGCCAATTGAAGGCCGAGGTCTCGGCCTCGCCCTCGCTCCCCGCGGAGGTCGATCGGCTGCTGGAGGCCGATTGCCTGCAATCGCTGGCGATGGCCAATAAGGCGGGCGCGGTGGTCGCCGGCTTCGGCAAAGTGTGCGAGGCGCTGGAGAAAGGCGCGGTCGCCGCTGTGCTGGAGGCGCGCGACGGCTCGGCGGAGGGCCGCCGCAAGCTCGCCCAGGCGGCGCGACGCGCAGCCACGGCGCGCGGATGCGGCGAGAGGGTCACAGAGACGATCTCTCTGTTCGATTCTCTTCAATTGGATTTGGCTTTGGGCCGCACAAATGTGATACATGCAGCCCTCGCGCCGGGCGGACCGACGCAAGCCTTTTTGGCGCGCTGCCGCCGCCTCGCCGCCTATAGAGGCGAGAGCGCTTCCGGCGACGCGCAGACTCTGAACAGCGAGCGGACCGACGAGCTCGGCCCGCTGAAAGACGCAACCGAACAGGCGCAGCCCGAGGATCGGAAACTGGATGAGTGAGACCGAGACCGAGAACAGCGGCGACAAGACGCTGACCGTCACGCCGTCGAAGACGTTGCATTTGAAGCAGCGTCCGACCGAGCATGGCGGAATGGTGCGCCAGAGCTTCTCCCACGGCCGCTCCAAGGTGGTCGTGGTCGAGAAGGTGAAGCGTCGCGCCCCCGGACATGTCGAGACCAAGCCGGCGACAGCGGCGCCCGCCGCGCCGGCGGCCCCCGCAGCCCCGCCGCCGCCTGCGCCGCCGACCGCCCCTGTCGCCGCCGTGCCGCCGCCCCCGCCGCCGAGAGCCGAGACCCCGCGCCCGCAGCCTGCGCCCAAGCGCGGCGCCGGCATGGTGCTGCGCGCGCTGACCGACGATGAGCGCGAAGCCCGCGCGCGCGCCCTGGTCGACGCCCGCACCCGCGAGGAGGAAGACCGTCGCCGCGCGGTGGCGGAAGCCAAGGCCCGCGCCGAGCGCGAGGAGCGCGAGCGCGAGGAGCGCGCCGCCGCCGAAGCCCGCAAGCGCGAGGAAGAAGAGCGCCTCGCCCGCGACGCCGAATCGAAGCGCCGTTCCGAGGAAGAGGCGCGCCGTCGCCTCGCCGGAGGCGGCGCTCCCGAGCATGTTCCGACCTCCGCCACCGCACGCCCAGCCCAGCCGCGTCCGGCTCCGACCGCCGGCGGAGAGGCGCCCCGCCCCGCCGCGACCGCGACGGAAGACGCCGAGAAGCGCGTCGTCCGCCGTCCCGTCGGCGTCATCGCCGTCAAGGCGCCGCCGCCGCCGCCCCGTCCGACGCCCTCGCGCGGCGGCGCGCAGAAGGACCGCGGCCGCCTCACCGTCTCCACCGCGACGTCCGAGCAGGAAGAGCGCACGCGCTCTGTCGCCTCGTTCCGCCGCCGCACGCAGCGCCTCAAATCCTTCGGCCAGGCCGAGCAGAAGGAGAAGATCGCCCGCGAGGTCATCCTCCCGGAGACGATCACCATTCAGGAGCTCGCCAACCGCATGTCGGAGCGCGGCGTCGACGTGATTCGCCTGCTGATGAAGCAGGGCGCGCTGCACAAGATCACCGACGTCATCGACGCCGATACGGCGCAGCTCGTCGCCGAGGAGCTCGGCCATGCGGTCAAGCGCGTCGCCGAGTCCGATGTCGAGGAGGGCCTGTTCGACGAGCCCGACGCCGAGGGCGAGCTCGAGTCGCGGCCGCCGGTCGTCACCATCATGGGCCATGTCGACCACGGCAAGACCTCGCTGCTCGACGCGATCCGCCACGCCAATGTCGTGGCTGGCGAGGCGGGCGGCATCACGCAGCATATCGGCGCCTATCAGGTGAAGGCGCCCAATGGCGCGCCGATCACCTTCATCGACACCCCCGGCCACGCGGCCTTCACCGCCATGCGCGCCCGCGGCGCCAAGGTCACGGACATTGTGATCCTGGTGGTGGCGGCGGATGACGGCGTGATGCCGCAGACGATCGAGGCGATCCACCACGCCAAGGCGGCGGAGGTTCCGATCATCGTCGCGATCAACAAGATCGACAAGCCCGACGCCAAGCCCGAGCGCGTGCGCACCGAGCTGCTGCAGCATGAGGTGCAGACGGAGACCTTCGGCGGCGACACGCTCGAGGTAGAGGTCTCCGCCAAAGAGAAGCTCAATCTCGACAAGCTGCTCGACGCCATCACGCTGCAGTCGGAAGTGCTCGACCTCAAGGCCAATCCCGAGCGCTCCGCCGAGGGCACGGTGATCGAGGCGCGGCTCGACAAGGGCCGTGGTCCGGTCGCCACCGTGCTGGTGCAGCGCGGCACGCTCGAGGTCGGCGACATCATCGTCGCCGGCTCGCAATGGGGCCGCGTGCGCGCGCTGCTCGACGACAAGGGCGTCGTGGTGCAGACCGCCGGCCCGTCCTTCCCGGTCGAGATCCTCGGCTTCTCCGGCACGCCGGAAGCCGGCGACCGCGTCGCCGTCGTCGAAACGGAAGCCCGCGCGCGCGAGATCACCGAATATCGCGAGCGTCAGCGTCGCGACAAGCTGGCCGCGCGCGGCGGCGGCGCCCGCACCTCGCTCACCGATATGATGAGCCAGCTGAAGACCGCCGGCCGCAAGGAGTTCCCGCTCGTCATCAAGGGCGACGTGCAGGGCTCCGTGGAAGCGATCGTCGCGGCGCTCGACAAGCTCGGCACGGACGAGGTCGGCGCGCGCGTCGTGCATGCGGGCGTCGGCGGCATCTCCGAATCCGACATCGCCCTCGCCGAAGCGTCCAACGCCGTCGTCATCGGCTTCAACGTGCGCGCCCATAAGGAAGCGCGCGAGGCCTCCGAGCGCGGCGGCATTGAAATCCGCTACTACAACATCATCTACAATCTCGTGGACGATGTGAAGGCGGCGATGTCCGGCCTTCTGGCGCCGACTCTGCGCGAGACCATGCTGGGCAATGCGCAGATTCTCGAGGTGTTCGACATTTCCAAGGTCGGCAAGGTGGCGGGTTGCCGCGTGACCGACGGCTCGGTGGAGCGCGGCGCCAATGTGCGTCTCATCCGCGACAATGTCGTCGTCCACGAGGGCAAGCTGTCGACGCTCAAGCGCTTCAAGGACGAGGTCAAGGAAGTGCAGGCCGGACAGGAGTGCGGCATGGCTTTCGAGAACTATCAGGACATGCGCGCCGGCGACGTCATCGAGTGCTATCGCGTCGAGGAGATCAAGCGGACGCTGTGATCGCGTCTCGCTGATCTCCACCGAGAACTTTCAACAAGCCTTCGGCGCGCCGCCGTCCTCGACTGCAAAGCGAGTGACGGCCGCGCAACGTTGGGAGCGCGCGAACAGCGCGAATATCCATGTCCAGAGCCCATCACGCCCATGGGGCGGAGCCGTCGCAGCGCATGTTGCGCGTCGCCGAGCTCGTCCGCCATCAGATCGCTTCGATGCTTTCGCGCGGGGATATCGCAGATCCCGTGCTCGAGCAGCATGTCGTCACCGTTTCGCGCGTGACGATGAGCCCGGATTTGAAGCTCGCCACCGTCTATGTCATGCCGCTCGGCGGCAAGGACGAGCCGGAGGTGCTGCGCGCTTTCGACCGCCACAAAAAATATCTGCGCGGCGAGATCGCCCATAGCGTCAATCTCAAATTCGCCCCGGAGGTGCGTTTCCGCATCGACGATAGTTTCGACAATGTCGCGCGCATCGACGCGCTGCTGAACTCCGAGCGCGTGCGCCGCGATCTCGAGCAGCCCACAGACGAAGAGAACGGCGCCCAGCAATGACCGGAAGAAAATCGACCCGCGCCGTCGTCGACGGCTGGGTAGTGCTCGACAAGCCCGTCGGCATGACCTCGACGCACGCCGTCTCGCGCTTGAAGCGCATCTATAATGGCAAGAAGGCCGGCCACGCCGGCACGCTGGACCCGCTCGCCTCCGGCATATTGCCGATCGCTTTCGGCGAGGCGACCAAGACCGTGCCTTTCGTGCAAGATGGCGAGAAGGCCTATAGCTTCACCGTGCGCTGGGGCGTCGAGACCGACACGGACGACGCCGACGGCAAATCCGTGCGCGAGAGCGAGGAGCGGCCGACGATCACGCAGATCGAGGCGCTGCTGCCGCGTTTCCTCGGCGATATTTTGCAAGTGCCGCCGCAATATTCCGCCATCAAGATCGCCGGCGAGCGCGCCTATGATCTCGCGCGCGACGGCGAGACGGTGGAGCTGAAGCCGCGCCCCGTCACCATCCATCGCCTCTCCATCGTCGATGCGACGGAGGAGGAGACCAAGCTCGTCATGGAATGCGGCAAGGGCGCCTATGTGCGCTCCATCGCGCGCGATCTCGGGCGGCTGCTCGGCTGCTTCGGCCATGTGACCGCGCTGCGCCGCACGCGGGTGGGCCCTTTCCTCGAGGAGGACAGCTACACGCTGGACGAGATCGAGGGCGGCGAGGCGGCCAATGCGCTTCTCTCGGTCGAGGCGGGCCTCACCGAGCTGCCCTGCGTCGTCGTCGATCGCGACGCCGCGGCGCGGCTGCGGCGCGGCGGCTCGCTGATCCTGCGCGGCCGCGACGCGCCTGCGGGCGGCGTCGTCTATGCGGCCTGCGGCGGCGTGCCCGTCGCCTTCGGCGAGGTGGTGGAAGGCGCGCTGGAGCCCTCGCGCGTGTTCAACCTGCCGTTCTGACGCGAGGTTGATCTTCGCGGGGGAACGGGTTTCTATTCGGGGAGAGGCCCCCTCCCCATCCCTCCCCCGCTTTGCGGGAGAGGGGGCAGGTTCGGGGACGTCAGGACACTGCGAGCCGACCGCCCCTCATGACGCCCCCCGTCCCCAAAATCCTCGTCTTCGACTCCGGGCTCGGCGGCCTCACCGTCTTCACCGAGGTCGCGAAGCTGCGCCCCCATGCGGCGCTGCTCTATTGCGCGGATGACGCCGGCTTCCCCTATGGTCCGCTCTCCGAGACGGCGCTGGTGGCGCGCGTCATGGAGGTGATGGAACGGCTGATCGCCGAGCTGGCCCCCGATCTCGTCGTCATCGCCTGCAACACCGCCTCCACTCTCGCCCTGCCGCATTTGCGGGCGCGCTGGCCGCTGCTTCCCTTCGTCGGCACGGTGCCGGCGATAAAGCCCGCCGCCGAGCGTTCGCGCTCGCGTCTCGTCTCCGTGCTGGCGACGCCCGGCACTGTGGCGCGCGACTACACCCGCGCTCTCATCGCCAGCTTCGCGGAAGATTGCGCAGTGACGCTGATCGGCTCGACGCGCCTCGCCCCGCTCGCCGAGGAATTTATGCGCGGCGCCGCTGTTTCCGAGGAGGCCATCGCCCGCGAGATCGCGCCCTGCTTCGTCACGCGCGACGACGCGCGGACGGATGTCGTCGCGCTCGCCTGCACGCATTATCCGCTGCTGCTGGATTTTTTCCGGCGCCTCGCGCCATGGCCGGTCGAATGGATCGACCCCGCCCCCGCCATAGCGCGCCAGGCCGATCGGCTGCTGGCGGAGCGCTTCGGCCCCGACCGCGCAACGACGGCGCCCGCGCCCCGCGCGATCTTCACCAGCGGGGCGCGCCCGGAGCCGGCGCTGGCCGCGGCGCTGACGCGAATGGGTTTTTCTCCCGATTGATCCTGCGCCCTCTTTGCCGCAAAGCGGCAAAAGGAAAACGCCCCGCCCGCGTTTTTCCTTGATTATGTCGGCCGCTCTTGCTGTAACGCGCCGCACAATAGTCTCGAACTCCAAGAGGTGAGCGAAATGGCAGACTGGCCCGTCCATGCGAAGATTACCGGCCCGATCGTTCTGATCGGCTTCGGCTCCATCGGACGTGGCATCTTGCCGCTCATCGAACGCCATTTCGACTATGACAAGAGCCGTTTCACCGTCATCGATCCTGTCGATACGCATCGCGAGATGCTGGATATTCGCGGCATTGCGTTCCAGAAGGTCGCGCTGACCAAGGACAATTACCGCGAAGTGCTCACCCCCCTGCTCACCAAGGGCGAGGGACAGGGCTTCGTCGTCAATCTGTCGGTCGACACCTCCTCGCTCGACATTATGAAGCTCGCCCGCGAGCTGGGCTGCCTCTATGTCGACACGGTGGTGGAGCCCTGGACCGGCTTTTATTTCGACACCACCCTCGGCAATGAATCGCGCACCAATTACGCGCTGCGCGAGACCGTGCTGGAGGAGCGTCGCCGCAATCCAGGCGGGCCGACCGCCGTCTCCTGCTGCGGCGCCAATCCCGGCATGGTGTCCTGGTTCGTGAAGCAGGCGCTGCTGAACATCGCCGCCGACACCGGCCTGAAGATCGAAGAGCCCAAGAGCCGCGCCGATTGGGGCGCGCTGGCGCAAAAGCTCGGCGTCAAGGGCATTCATATCGCCGAGCGCGACACGCAGCGCGCCACGACCCCCAAGCCGCGCGACGTCTTCGTCAACACCTGGTCGGTGGAAGGCTTCGTCTCCGAGGGTCAGCAGCCGGCCGAGCTGGGCTGGGGCACGCATGAGAAATCGCTGCCGGATATCGCAGGGACGCATTCCTCCGGCTGCGGCGCGGCGATCTATCTGAAATCGCCGGGCGCCAATACGCGCGTGCGCAGCTGGACGCCGACGCCGGGGCCGCAATTCGGTTTCCTCGTCACCCATAACGAGTCGATCTCGATCGCCGATTTCCTCACGGTGCGCGACGATTCCGGCAAGGTGGTCTATCGGCCGACCTGCCATTACGCCTATCACCCGGCCGACGACGCCGTTCTGTCGCTGCATGAGATGTTCGGCCGCGCCGGCAAGATGCAGGCGAGCTGGAAGATTCTCGACGAGAACGAGATCGTCGACGGCATAGACGAGCTCGGCGTGCTGCTCTACGGCCACGCCAAGAACGCCTATTGGTACGGCTCCCGCCTCTCCATCGAGGAGACGCGCGAGCTGGCGCCCTATCAGAACGCCACCGGCCTGCAGGTCAGCTCGGCCGCGCTGGCCGGCATGGTGTGGGCGCTGGAAAACCCTACCGCCGGCATTGTCGAGGCCGACGAGGTGGATTTCCGCCGCTGCCTCGAGGTGCAGACGCCCTATCTCGGCCCGGTCGAAGGGGTCTACACGGATTGGACGCCGCTCGACGGCCGTCCGGGTCTCTTCCCGGAGGATATCGACGAGAGCGACCCCTGGCAGTTCAAGAATATTCTCGTTCGGTGACGAAACCCTGTCCTTCGCCCGCTCGCGGGCGGAGGCAACGGCTTTCGGGTGGAGAGCTTTTCAGCGCGCCTGTCGCAGATTTGCGACAGGCGCGTCCATTTTCGGCGCCGAGCGCCACGAGCCGCCGCAATCTGCGCTGTGGCCGCTGATACAAATCGCATTGCTATGCTGCAGCCGCGCCGGCGCGAAGGAACGCCTTCGAGACAGCGCCGGTCGGTCTCCAGCCTCTCCGAAGGAGACAGCGATGCTCACGTCGAAATCGACCCTCGTCCTGGCCATGGCGATCATCTGCTCGGTGGCGCAGGCGCAAACGAAACGCTCAGAAGATTTGCCGCCGCAACCGGTCGTCTCGAAGAAGGCCGAGACCGGCTCGGGACCAGACCGCGAACGCCAGAGATATAATTTCTCGGGCACGATCGGGCGGCAAGGCCTCGGCGCCGACCCCACGCGGCCAGAAGGCCCGGGCAACATCTCCAACTAGGCGTCAAGCCGTCGGAATCAGCGCCGCCGGCGGCAGACCGGCGGAGCGGCGATTCCACATGGATCGATAAAGGCCTTCGAGATCGCGCGTATAGGCGGGAACGTCGAAGAGCGCCGCGTCGGCGCGATTGCGCGCGAGCTTCGCCTTCAGCTCCGCGAGATGGGCGGGATCGACCGCCAGCCGATAGGCGAGATCGAAATAATCGTCGAGATCGGCGGCGATCAGCTCCGTCAAGCCGACGGCGCGCAGCAGGCTGCCGGCGACGCGCGAAGGAAAGGTCGAGCCGCTGCAGGTGACGATCGGCACGCCCGCCCAGAGCGCATCGCTCGCCGTGGTGTGCGCATTGTATGGCGCCGTGTCGAGCACCAGATCGGCGAGCTGGAGTCGCGCCAGATGCTCGCCCTGCGCCATATCCGGCGCGAAGATCAGCCGGCCGCCGTTCACGCCGCGCCGCCACGCCTCATTGCGCAGATTGCCCTCCGCCATGGGCGCGCCGAGCAGCCAAAGGACACTGCCCGGCACGGCGTCCAGCAGCCGGCACCAGACGTCGAACATCTCCGGCGTGAATTTATAGGCCTGATTGAAGCAGCAGAAGACGACGCCCTGCTCTGGCAGGCCCATGGCCTCGCGCGTCGGTATCGTCCCGATCGGTCCGGCGCGGCCATGCGGCTGATAGCTGTTCGGCATATAGGCGAAGGATTCGGAATAATCGCCGGCGGATGCGAAGGGCGTCACATAATCATCGGTGATGATGTAGTCGCAGATATCCTCGCCGAGCGTGCCGGGATAGCCGAGATAATTCACCTGCACGGGCGCCGGCCGCAGCATCAGAATGCCGCTGCGCGCATTGGCGGTGAAGCCTTTGAGATCGATGAGAATGTCCACCTCGTCGCGATGGATCGCGCGGGCGGCGTCGCCATCGGAGAGCGCCTCTATGTCGACGAAAGAGTCGAAAGCGCCGACGAGGCGTCGGCGCATGCTCTTGCCGTCGTCGGCCCCATAGGAATAGGCGTTGACGCAAAAGCGCTCGCGATCATGCGCCTCCAGCGTCTCGATCAGCAGCAGCGCGGTCGCGTGATCGTGGAAATCATTGGAGAGATAGCCGAGCCGGATTTTCCGCCCATCGGCGGGGCGGAACTGGAAATCGAGCGCGAGCCGCGCCGCGACCGCGGCGGCGCGCCGATCACGCGTCCACAGCTCCGAGCAGCGCCTTTGATCCGTCGCGCCGACGCCCGGCTGCGAGAGCAGCAGAAAGGGCGGCAAGGAGCCCGACCTCCCCGCCTCGAGAAGATCGTCGAGCGCTTTCGCATCGCCCGCGAAATCGCCCCATTCACACATGCCGCGGCTGCGTCCCGGCGCTCGCATCGCCGTCTCCCAGGTCGAAGGTCCTTCGCCTGGGCATGAGGGCGCGTGTCGCCTTCCAGATCAGACACGCATAACAAGCAATCCATGCGCCAAAATCCTTCTCACGCATGGGAGAAGGATTCGCACGGGCTCTCGCCCTATATTCCCGCGCCGTCGCCGAGGGTCTCCTCGGCCGCCGTCGAGAAGATCCGCACATTGTTCAGCGACAGCGGCACATTGCTGCCGAGCGTCGCGCCGGCGCGATCATCCGTGTCGACCTCGACCGTCTGATCATAGCCGGGGATGGAGATGGAGGCGCGCAAGCCCGCGGCCGTGCGGCGCACCGCCTCGACCCGACCCTCGAGCGCGCCGATCTGGCCGCCATGCAGGGCGATGTCGGCGGGGCGGAAATAGACGCGCGCCGGTCCATTGCGCAGATTTTCCGAGGAGACGTGCAGCTCCTTGCCCTGGAAGATCACCTTGCCGTCGGCGACCTGCACCGGCAGCGCCAGCGCCTCGCCGACGAAGGAGAGCACGAAGGGCGAGGCCGGCCGGTCATAGAGCTCGTCGGGCGTGCCGATCTGCTCGATGCGGCCCTTGTCCAGCACCACCACGCGATCGGCGAGCTCCATCGCCTCGTCCTGGTCATGCGTCACGAAGACGGTGGTGAGGCCGGTCTGGCGATGCACGTCGCGCAGCCAGCGGCGCAGATCCTTGCGCACGCGCGCGTCGAGGGCGCCGAAGGGCTCGTCGAGCAGCAGCACGCGCGGCTCGATGGCGAGCGCGCGCGCGAGCGCCACGCGCTGGCGCTGGCCGCCGGAAAGCTGCGCCGGATAACGTCCGCCGAGACCGTCCAGCTGCACGAATTCCAGCAGCTCGGCCGCACGCGCGGCGATCTCGGCGCGAGACGGGCGCGAGCGGCGCGGGCGAACCTTCAGCCCATAGGCGATGTTGTCGGCGACGGTCAGATGCTTGAACAGCGCGTAATTCTGGAACACGAAGCCGACGCGCCGCTCCTGCACCGACAGAGTGGTCGCGTCCTCCGAATCGAACAGAATGCGACCGCGATCGGGATTGGAGAGGCCGGCGATGGCCCGCAGCAGCGTTGTCTTGCCGGAGCCCGACGGCCCCAGCAGCGCGACCAGCTCGCCGGGCGCGATCGTCAGATTGACGTCGCGCAAAGCGGGATAGTCGCCGAAATCCTTCTCGACGCGCTCGATCCTGATCTCCACGCCATGTGGGCGCGGCGCCTCCTCAGTGACGTCGGCGACCGGCGATTTGGCCGGCGTAGCGCCATTCGAGGAGCGTCTTGATTCCAAGAGTGACGAGAGCCAGCCCAGCCAGGAGGGAGGCGAGGGCGAACGCCGAGACGATGTTATACTCATTGTAGAGGATCTCCACCTGGAGAGGTATCGTGTTGGTCAGGCCGCGAATATGGCCGGAGACGACCGAAACCGCGCCGAACTCGCCCATGGCGCGGGCGTTTGCGAGGAGCACGCCATAGAGCAGGCCCCATTTGATGTTGGGCAATGTCACCGTGAGAAAAGTACGAAAGCCGCTCGCCCCGAGCGTCAGCGCCGCCTCCTCCTCCACTGTCCCCTGCTCCTGCATGAGCGGGATCAGCTCGCGCGCGACGAAGGGAAAGGTGACGAAGATCGTCGCGAGAACAATGCCGGGAATGGCGAAGACGACCTGAATTCCCCAGGCCGAGAATGTAGGGCCGAGCAGCCCCTGCGAGCCGAAGACCAGCACATAGACGAGGCCCGACACCACCGGCGAGACGGAGAAGGGCAGATCGATGAGCGTGATGAGCACGCTCTTGCCGGGAAAGGAGAATTTGGCGATGGCCCAGGCCGCGCAGACGCCGAATGAAGCGTTGAGCGGCACGACGATCGCCGCGACGATGAGCGTGAGGCGGATCGCCGCGCGGGCGTCCGGCTCCTCGAAAGTCGCGAAGAAAGCCCCTGCGCCTTTGGCCAGCGCCTCGGTAAAGACGACCGCGAGCGGCAGCAGAAGGAAGAGGCCGAGAAAGGCCACGGCGACGCCGATGAGCGCATAGCGCGTGAGCGGCGTCTCCTCCGTCACGCTGCGTGGCGGCGCGAGCGCGACGGCGGGCGCGAGCGCCGCGGATGTGGTCGCCTCAGACATGCCCGAACCTCTTTTGGCTCCAGGCCTGGATCAGATTGATCGCCAGCAGCACGGAAAACGAAATCGCGAGCATGATGGTCGCAATGCCCGTCGCGCCCGCATAGTCGAACTGCTCGAGCTTGACGATGATCAGCAAGGGCGCGATTTCCGAAATATAGGCGAGATTGCCGGCGATGAAGATCACCGAGCCATATTCGCCGACGCTCCGCGCAAAAGCCAGAGCGAAACCAGTGAGCAAGGCGGGCAGGATCGGCGGCAGCAGCACGCGCCACACCGTCTGCGCGCGGCTCGCGCCGAGCGTCGCCGACGCCTCCTCGAGCTCCGAGTCGATCTCGGCGAGCAGCGGCTGCACAGTGCGCACGACGAAAGGCAGGCCGACGAACACCAGGGCGACGAGAATGCCCCAGCGCGTGAAGGCGATCTTTATGTCGTAATCGGCGAGCGGCTCGCCCAACCAGCCATTGGGCGCATAGAGCGCGGCGAGCGCAATGCCGGCGACCGCCGTGGGAAGGGCGAAGGGCAGATCGACGATGGCGTCGAGAAAGCGCCGGCCCGGAAATTCATAGCGCGTCAGCACCCAGGCGGCGATGAGGCCGAAAACGACATCGATCGCGGCGGCGGCGAAGGAGATGAAAAAGCTGGTGCGCAGCGCCGCGGCGACGCGCGGCTCCACCGCTATTCCATAGAGGCCGGAAAGACCGAGCGAGGAGGCGCGGAAAATCAGCAGCGAAAGAGGAAACAGGACGACGAGGCTCAGATAGAAGATGGTGAAGCCGAAAGTCACCCGGAATCCGGGGATGACGCTCGGAGCCGTGAAGCTCCGAGCCTTCTTGTTCGCGACGGGCGCAGCGGCGCTCATGAGAGGTCCTTGCGCCTTACTGCTTCTGAATATCGTCGAAGACGCCGCCATCGGCGAAATGCGTCTTCTGCGCATTGGTCCAGCCGCCGAAGACCTGATCGACGGTGAAGAGCTCGAGCTTGGGAAGCCGCTTCAGATCTTCCTTGGCCGCGAATTCGGGATGCGCGGGGCGATAGTAATTCTTGGCGATGATCGCCTGCGCAGCCGGCGTGTAGAGGAAATTCACATAGGCCTCGGCGGCCTTGCGCGTCCCCTTGGCGTCGACATTGCCGTCGACGACCGCGACCGGCGGCTCGGCGAGAATCGAGCTCGAAGGAACGACGATCTCGAACTTGTCCTTGCCGAATTCCTCGAAGGCGAGGAAGGCCTCGTTCTCCCAGGCGATCAGCACGTCGCCGAGACCGCGCTGAGCGAAGGTGATCGTCGAGCCGCGCGCGCCGGTGTCGAGCACCGGGGCGTTCTTATAGATGGCCTTGACGAATTCCTTGGTCTTGGCCTCGTCGCCGCCGAATTTCTTGAGCGCATAGCCCCAGGCGCCGAGATAGTTCCAGCGCGCGCCGCCGGAGGTCTTGGGATTGGGCGTGACGACCGCGACGCCGGGCTTGGCGAGATCGTCCCAATTCTTGATCTTCTTCGGATTGCCCTTGCGGACCAGGAAGACGATCGTCGAAGTATAGGGCGAGGCGTTGTTCGGCAGCTTCTTCTGCCAATCGGGCGCGATCTTGCCGGTCTTGTTCACAATCGCGTCTATGTCGGCGGCGAGCGCCAGGGTCACGACATCGGCCGCGAGGCCGTCGATCACCGCGCGCGCCTGCGCGCCAGAACCGGCATGAGAGGCCTGGAGCTCGATCGTCTCGCCGGTCTTCGCCTTCCAATCGGCGGCGAAGGCGGGATTGATCGCCTTATAAAGCTCGCGGGTGGGATCATAGGAGACATTGAGCAGCGAGGTCGCCGCCTGCGCCGTCGCGTCGACGAAAATCGACAGGCTCGCGGCGAACATGACCACCGCGCCGAAGCGGCGCCGCGAGATTGAAACGCTCCTCATACCGGTCTCCTCTTATGGTCTATAAATTCAGTCATTTTATGGACTAATATATTTTCACCATGCTGTAAACCGTGTCTCCGGCGCGCAAAACGCCGAATTCATACTTTTTCAGCAGAAGATGAGCGCGCCGCGCTATTCGGTCAGCGCCGGACGCCTGCAGGCTTCGATCGGCTGGAGACGAATAGGACGAATGCGAGCAAGCCGGCGGCGCCGATCAGATAATAAGGGCTGATCTCGAAACGCCGCTTGCCGACGGAAAAGGGAAAGCGCGCGGTCCAATGCTCGCCGGCCGCGCCGTCGATGGTGACGACGCCGACGAAATCGCCCGGCTGGGCGAAGACATGAGCGAAAGAAAATGTCCCTTTGGGATAGATTTGCGGAGGCAGCGCGGCGACGGTCGCCGATTCCGAGCTGGGCTCGTCCTCGCTGGTCTCGCTCGGCAGCAAGATGCGAAAGCCGGCCTTCATCTCGCGCAGTTCTGGAGCCGCATAGTCGAAGACGAAGATCGTTTCGCCGGATTGCGGGGCGTCCTCACAGAATTTTTTCTGCTGCGCCGCGCCCGGCTGATAGCCCGCGAAATAGATGATCTCGGGGCCGATTTTCAGAACGCAGCTGTCCTTGTCGGGAAGAAGATCGCCGCGCGCCAGCGCCGAATGAACGACGCCCGACGCGACCAGAACGGCCGGCAAGAGCGTTTCCACGAGCCTTTGCGCGATACGACGACGCGGCATGCGCTTTCCCCCGGTGAGCGCAGAGTTTCTGACTGCACTTAATCCGCCATCGCGCGCCCCGCAAGGCTCCGCGTAAGAGGAAGAAAAAAGTCCCGATCGCAAAAAGAAAGCCGGCCGGGCGCGAGGCCCGGCCGGCGGTATTTTCAGCCTTCAGAGAGTTCGATCAGGGCATGTCGCCGGCGACGAACTTCGGAATGACCGGGCCGCCGATTTCGGTGGCGTAGCGCTTGCCCGACGGGCCGAAGAAGAACAGCAGACCGCCGATCTGGCTGTCCGTGTCATAGGCGAGGTCGGAGAGACGCTCGATGTCCCAACGCGCGTCCTGCACCTTGATCTCGATCGTCTTCGTCTCACCCGGCGCGATCGGCGTCGGATCCGTCGACAGACCACGGTCCGCCAGCAGATAGTCGGGGAACTCCGGCTTCGTCGTGAACACGTCGGGGTTCAGGAAGCGGAGACCCGCCGCCGTATACTCGCCGAGCTTCAGCGGCTCGTCCGTCTTGTTCGTGATCTTCACCTGAACCGTCAGCTCGCGGCCCGGCACCTTGTAGACGCCGCCCTTGAGATCGGCCGTGACGACCTTGGAGCCGACGCCCACAGTGCCTTCCTCGGTGATCGGCGTCAGCGGCTTCTGCAAGCCGGCCTGAAGCGGGATCGTGCGCGGGAAGGTGCTGTTGGTGACAGCGTAGCCGATGATCGTCGCGAGGATCGTCACCGCCAGAACGATAGCGCCGACGCGACGGTCGTCGTCACCGATCTGCTCGTCTTCCTTGCCTTCGCTGACGCGCAGGTAGGAAGCGATGAGGCCCTTCTTGAAGAACCAGTAGAGGATCCAGGCCGCAGCCGCGATCATCCACGGGAAGTGCCAGGCGTAGATGCGGTCGATGCCGTAGGTCTCGAGGTCCACGGTCGTGCCGTCCAGCAGCGTGACCGGGTCCTTGAAGTCGGCCATGTCGCCCTTGATCTCGATCCACTGGCCGGGTCCGATGATCGGGCCGCCGCCTTCGACGTTGATCTGCGCATGGACGTGCCAACGGCCGGCGCGGCGCGCCTTCAGCTCGATCGAGAAGGCGTAGTCCTTGCCAACCTCGAGCGAAACCGAACGCGGAGCGAACTGCTCGCCGATGAACTGAGCCGTGCGAACCAGAACCGGGCCGGGCTCGCCGGCGTTCAGGAACGACGACTTCGGGTTCGCCACGGCCTGCGGCCAAGCCGAGAACACGTGCACCTTGCCCGAAAGCACCAGCGACTCGTTGACGTTCAGAGACGTCTTCGACCACTTCACGTCATACCAGTTCAGCGTGCGCATGCGCAGGAACGCCTGCTGCGACTTCTCGCCGTGCGCCGACGCCGGAGCGACGGAGCCCATCGTCGCAGCGACCGCAGCCGCCATGCCCAGGCCGAAGAGCCGAGCGACGCGTCCCGTCGCCAGCACGGCCATTCTCTCCAACAGTTTCATGGAACAACCTCCCAAGTTTCTCTTCGCGGACCGGCCCGTCGGGCCGATCGTCCGCTGTCGTCCTTGCCGGAGCGGCTCTCCCGGGCTCTCTTCTAAGGAGCCCTTCGCAGCCGCCCCTCCTCGCGTGAGGGATCGCGATCCGTCGCCTTGCGGCAGATCAGATCTTGGTGATCACCTTCGTGGTGGAGTACCACTTACCGACGAACCACCACAGGAAGTACACGAGCATCGACACGAAGCCCGAGAAGAACGCGGCCACCGGCACGACGTCCTTACCGAAGGTGCGCAGCGTGCCGCGCTCGACCATGCGGATGTATTCCGGCATCGAGGTGCGGACGAAGTGGAGGCCGATCAGATCAGCCAGAGACATCAGCTGACCATGCTGCTCCGTCGCCTGATGGAAGGCGGCGATCGCCGGCCAGTTGTTCGGGTAGAACAGCAGACCCCAGCCCAGGGCGCCGACCACAGCCGTGATCACATAGGAGCCCGACAGCAGCAGGATGATGTCCAGCCACAGAGCCGGAACGACCAGAGCGGACGGGAACACCAGGCTGATCGGGAAATAGGTCCAGCCCCAGAAGTTCACGTAACGGTTGATCCACTCGCCGATGAGCAGACCCAGAACCGCGAAGGTCGCGCCGAACGGGAGACGGAAGTTCTCCCACAGGAACGCCTGAGCCGCAGCCGCGAAGGTCACGCCCAGGATCGGGATGACCGTCGGCCACATACGACGGTCTTTCCAGTCGACCCAGAAGTCCCAGTCGCCGGCCGTCAGCATGAAGTGAATATGATAGCCGCCCAGCACTGCCAGAAACAGCAGCGTCAGAATCAGCCAATCGGAGGTCTTAACGCATCCCGCCGCTTCCGCGACAGAATGGAAAGGCCCGATAGCCCCCCCGCTCTTCGATGTAGACATCACTCTTCTCCTTGGTGTCTGTCCGCCCGGCGTCTTCGCGCCGGCGTCTCGAGACCTGCCTCCGGCTCTCTCGCGCCGGATTGTCCTTAAAGCTTGCGTCCCCGGCGGCCGCCCTCTCCCCCGCTCCCCGAGACCCCGTCCGAACCGCCGCTGCGCGGCCGTCCGAACGAAGCCTTCGTTCCGAGAGCATTCGGAAATTTCATTCGCCGGAGGCGGCCGTCCGCAGAGCGGGCGGCCGAGTGTCAGGCTGCGATCAGCCGATCAGCGCCGCAACGCCGTCCTTGCCCAGCAGGCGCTTCACGCCGGCCAGGATCTGAAGGACCACGCCGAACACGCCCAGCGCCATCCAGCCGAAGAACACGAAGCCCCAATGCAGCGGAGCGACGAACAGCTCTTCCATGAACCAGAAGGTGTGGCCCCACTCGTTCAGGCCGACGTTCGGGATGATCATGAACGGGCCGATGGCCACGATCAGGAACGCCAGCGAATAGCCGTGCGCGAAGAACGGAATGCGGGTCTTGGCGTAGAAGAACGAGCCGACGCCGAAGATCGAGTAGATCGGATAGCTGAGATAGAACTCGATGATGTGCGACGGCGTGAAGTCCGTGTCGCGAATCACGGTCATATGCCAGGTGCCGTCCTGCTCCGTGAAGAAGCTGGCGCCCCAGTAGATGGCCACCGAGTAGACCGTCAGCCACTGCAGCAGCACGACGTGACGGCGAAGCTCCTCACGCGGAGAAACCGCGTCGACATTGCGGTCGCGGGTCTTCCACAGATAGCCGGCGAGGCCCAGACCAGCCACGAGCTCGAGCGGAATTTCCGTCCACAGCATCGTCAGCCAATAGGTCTGGAACTCGGGAGCGAACGAGTCGAGGCCCGCGCGCCAGCCGAAGATCTGCTCATAGATGCGGATGAAGAGGTAGAAAACATTGAGGACGGCAACGCCGATCCACATGCCCTTCAGGTCCACGATGGCATCTGAGCCGGCGGCTGCGCCGGCCGATGTCTCTGTCGTTACGCTCATCTCAATTCCTCCTAAGTGCTCCCAGGGATTCTCGAAGCGATTTCGCCGCGTCCCGCCTCCCTGCTCGGCACGCGCCTTCGTCTCCAACGGTTGATTGTCGTTGCCGCGGCCTCGCCCTCGGCGCGCCGCTCTCCCGACCTCCCGTTCTCACCGCCTGACGACCCCTCCAAAAGGACCCGCCGACGGCGTTCTTCTTCTTTGCTCGGAGACGAATTTTTCTCGAAACCGCCGCGCGAAACGAAAGCCCCAGCCCCCCGGCGCCTCCCAGCGCCAAAACATCCAAAACGCCCTCGTCCGGCGAGCCGCAACCATTTCCGTTCCGCCTCGTAATGACAATATCCAATAGGGTGGTATATAGCAATCTATTGAGTGGTATCGAAAACTTTTTTGGGCAGGGGCAGCTTCGCCTTGTCGGACCCACAACCCACCCGTAAGCTCATTGATAGATTTGTTCTATCAATCATTATATATAATTATATCAGTGCATTATGATCGATTTTCCAGGCTCGGACGGAGCCCTGCCCAGATGGATGACATGACTACCCTAGAGAACTGTGGCGCCATGGCTCATCGGGCATCCGTAGACTTTTCCTCCCAAATTCCGATCCCCTCCGCAGCCGCTTCGGCGGCCGCCCGCGCGACCGAGGCGCCGTCGAGCGTCAGATCGGGGCCGATCTCCGCCAGCGGCTTCAGCACGAAAGCTCTCGAAAACAGCTCCTTATGCGGCAAAGTGAGCTCGGGATCGTCCATTGTGTGATCGCCGAGAAAGAGGATGTCGACGTCGATCAGCCGCGGTCCCCAGCGACGCGTCGGCGTGCGGCCCATATCGGCTTCTATCGTCTTCACCGCGGCGAGCAGCTCATAGGGCGACAAACGGGTCCAGCCGAGCGCGCAAGCATTGGCGAAATCGCCCTGATCGACATCACCCCAGGGCGGCGTCCGATAGAGGCGCGACACGGCGTCGAGGCGCGCGATCCCGCGTTCCTCCAGCAGAGCGACCGCGCGGCGAATATTGGCGGGCTTGTCCCCGAGATTGCTGCCGAATCCAAAGCCGACCCGCGTTTCAGCCGTCGTCATATGCGTGCTTTTCCCTGTGTCAGAGTGTCGAGCACGGCGAAGGCCGCTTTGTGCTCGGCGGCGTCATGGACGCGGAAAATCCGCGCGCCCTCCAGCGCCGCGATCAGATTGGCCGCCACTGTGGCGATGAGGCGCGCATCCACCTCGGCGCCGAGCAGAGCGCCGAACAAGCGCTTTCGCGACACGCCGATGAGCACGGGCAGCCCGAATCGCATGAGCTGCGGAACGCCCCGCAGCGCCGCGAAATCCTGCTCGCGTGTCTTGCCGAAGCCGACGCCCGGATCGAGAATCACGCGCGATTCCGGCACGCCGGCGGCGGCGGCGATCTCCAGCGAGCGCTCGAAAAAGGACAGCATGTCGGAGACGATGTCGATATCCGGCGCGACCTCCGCGCGATTGTGCATGACGACGACGCCGGCGCCGGCCTCGGCGATCGCCGGAGCCATATCGGGGTCGCGCTGCAAGCCCCAGATATCATTGATGATCGTCACGCCGGCGGCGAGCGCCCGGCGCGCCGTCTGCGCCTTATAGGTGTCGATGGAGACCGGAACGCCGCATTGCGCGACCAGCGTCTCGAGCAGCGGCGCGAGACGGCTCCACTCCTCTTCGGCGGTCAGCGGCGTATGGCCGGGGCGGGTCGATTCGGCGCCGATATCGACAATGTCCGCGCCGTCGGCGGCGAGCTTTTGCGCCTGCGCCAGCGCGGCCTCGGGCGCGAAGAAGCGGCCGCCATCGGAAAAGGAATCGGGCGTCACATTGACGATGCCCATGATGACCGGCCGCGTCGCGACGAGCGAAAAGAATCGCTCGCGCGACGATTCAATCGTCGTCGTCACTCTCGTCTCCAGGGAATGAGCCTGTCAGTCGTATTTGATATAGGCGAAGCGCTGATCCGTCTCCGGCGTTCCCTCGAGCGCGCCGCCCTCCTTGCCGGGACGCCAGGACACGACGTCCTCGATCTTGCGCGCCAGCTCGAAATCCTTGTCGGTCACGCCCTTGGCCGTATGGGTCATCAGCTTCACCTCGACCCAGGCGTAGGAAGCCGCAATGTCGGGATGGTGCCAGGCGGCCTCGGCGAGATGGCCGACCGTGTTGACGACCATCAGCGTGCCCTTCCAGCCGTGAGTCTTGAACTTACGCCGAATCCAGCCGTTCTCGAGCCGCCAATGCGGAAGCTCGGCGGCGAGGCGAGCGGTTATCTCTTCTGGCGAATATGCGCGCTCCTCGGCCATGACGTCCCCCTCTCTCGCTCGTTCACTCTCTCTCGTCCGCGCGGACGAGCTCTCCTTCACTGCACGAGCTCTTGCCTTCGCACGCGCGGCGCCTTACTCGGCCTAGTCGAATGCGCGCGAGCCCCCTCGACGACGGCGTGAAACCGCGCCGGGAGGCGAGATATAGCGGATATTCCGCGCAAAGTCCGAAAATGAGGCTCCATGCCGATCAGCGTGAGCGTTGTCGCCGCGGCGAGACTGCATCTCGGCTTCCTGGACATGAATGGCGCGCTCGGCCGCAAATTCGGCGGGCTCGGCCTCTCCATTGACGCGCCGGCGACGCGACTGACGCTGCAGCCTGCTGAAAATATGGAGGCTTCCGGCCCCGATGCGGAGCGGGCGCTCGCACTGCTCGAGAAGGCGACCGCCGCTCTCGCGCCCGGCAAGCGCTATCGGCTCGATATTGGCGAGGCGATCCCTCCCCATTCCGGCCTCGGCTCGGGCACGCAGCTGGCGCTGGCCATAGCGGCCGCGCTGCGCCGCATAGAGGATCTGCCACAGAATGTGGAGGCGGATGCGGCTCTGCTGCAACGCGGCGCGCGGTCGGGCCTCGGCGCTGGGCTGTTCACGCGCGGGGGGCTGGTGGTGGACGGCGGCCGCGGCGCCGACACGATGACTCCGCCGGTGGTCTCTCGTCTCGCCTTCCCGCAGGATTGGCGCATTCTGCTCGTCTCGGACCCGGCCTCGATCGGCCTGCACGGCGCCGAGGAGCGCAAGGCCTTCGCCGAGCTGCCGCCATTCTCGGAGGAGGACGCGGGACGATTGTGCCGGCTGGTGCTGATGCAGGCTCTGCCGGCGGCGGCGGAGGCGGATTTTTCGGCGTTTGGCGCCGCGATCACCGCCATTCAGGCGATCGTCGGGGACTATTTTGCGCCAGCGCAGGGCGGTCGGCGCTTTACCAGCGCGGCGGTCGAAGCTCTGCTCGCGCGTTTGGCGCAGGCGGGCGCCACGGGTCTCGGCCAGACCTCCTGGGGGCCGACCGGCTTCGCCTTCGCGCCCGATGAGGCGGAGGCGCGCCGCCTCGAGGCTTTGGCGCGCGGCGCGGCCGAGGCCAGCGGATTGACGCTGGCCGTCGTCGCAGGGGCGGATCGCGGCGCGCGCATAGACGCCGTCTATGCGAAGATCGCCTGACGCTCACGAGCGGCCGAGAACCAGCTCCAGCAGCGCTTTCATATCCGGGGCGACGACATCCGGCGTGACGCCGAGCTTTTCCGCCGGCAGGCCGAAACGGTTGACCCAAATGGTCGGATAGCCGAAAGCCTTGGCTCCGTAGGCGTCCCAGCTGCCGAAAGCGGCGAAGAGAATCTCCTCCTTGGCGAGATGCAGCCGCTCCATCCCCAGCGCATAGGCCTTGGGATCGGGCTTGTAGGTCGCATTGACCTCCGTGCTCAGCAATTCGTCGAAATAGCCTGTGAGGCCGGCGTGCTCCGCATTGGCCGACAGCATTTTTCCGCTGAAATTCGCGATCGTGATGACGCGCACGCCAGCGGCCTTCAGCCGGCGCAAAGCGTCCAGCGTGTCCGGCCAGGGAGCGAGCGTCAGATAGGCATTCATGAGGCGCTCGCGTGTCGCCGGGGGCAGATCTAGCTTCATTGCCTGCGCCGCATAGGCGAGCGCATCGCCCGTCACCTCGAAAAAATCCGCATGGCGGCCTGTGATCGAGCGCAGAAAGCAATATTCGAACTGCTTGGCGCGCCAGAGGTTGGTGAATTCCACGCCCTTGCCCGGATAGGCCGCCTCGACCGCCGGGATCACCGAATTGGCGTCGAAGAGCACGAAATAGTCGAAGGCGACCGCCTTGTAGCGCGGCGGCGTCTCGGCGCGAGCGAGCCCCGCGAAGGCGAGGCAGAACAGCGAAAGTAGGAGGAATCTGAGCAATTTCATGAAGCGTTCTCCACCGCGCCGAACTCCTGCGGCGCATGAGGGACATTCGTGATGGACCCGTCTCGCATTTCGTCCGGCGCCAAAAAATCGCGGGCGCCCTGCCGAAGCGCGAGATCGGCCCGGGCCGGCGCATCGCCAAGAGCGCAGAGAGGATCGAAGCCGTCATCGCACGGACAAGAAATATCGGGTAGAAAGCCGTACGCCGAGCGCGCGGCCGGGCGGCCCGGGGACTGCGCGCGATCGAAAATGACGGCCGCCGGGATCAGCCCATATGAAGAAGACCGCCGCGTTCCTTTCGGTTCTCGCTCTGCTCTGCGCGCCCGCAGCCGCGCGCGAGGGCTTTGTGACGCCAGAGCAGAGCCATCCGCTCGAGATTCTCGCGACCCCGCCCGCTCCGCATTCCCCGACGAGCGACGCCGAGCTCGCCGAGCTGCATCGCATCGAGGCTGCGCGCACCGCGGAGCAGGCCGCGCGCGCCAAGGCCGACGATGAAAATCAGACGATCTTCCTCTATCGCACCGTCTTCGGCGAGAAATTCAGCAAGGAGAATCTGCCGGCTGTCGAGGCTCTCGGCGCCCGGCTGAAGGCCGACGAATCCGCCAATACCGGCGCCGCCAAGGACGCCTTCCATCGCATCCGGCCTTACAATGTCGACAAGACATTGCACCCCGTCTGCAAGACCAAGGCGAAGGACGATTCCTATCCGAGCGGCCATACGACGGTCGGATATCTCATGGGCTTGGCGCTGATCGACATCGTCCCCGAGCGTCGCGACGAAATTCTCGCGCGGGCCGACGACTACGCCCATAATCGGCTCGTCTGCGGCGTGCATTTCCCGAGCGATGTCGCTGCGGCGCGTCTCGTCGCCTATGCGGTGCATGCGATCATGGAGCTCGATCCCGCCTATCGCAAGGACATAGACGCCGCACGGGCGGAGCTGCGCAGCGCGCTGGGTCTCGCCCGCGCCAATTGACGGCTCAAATAAAAGCGGACGCGAAGCTCTGTGCTCCGCGTCCCCCGCAATCTCAGTAATTGTAATAGGCGACGCAGACGCGATTGCCGTAATAATCCCAGCCCCAGCGGGCGCACTGCTGCGGCGGGGCGGTCGCCGCGCCGACAACGGCGCCGGTCGCGGCGCCAATCGCGGCGCCCGCGAGCGTGCCGCCCGCGCGGCCGCCCGAAGCCGCGGCGCCGATGGCCGCTCCGCCCGCGCCGCCGATGAGGGCGCCGCCCGCCGCGCGCTCGCCGGGCGTGTTGCAGCCTGCGAGCGACGCGGCAATGGCCAGCGCCGCCGCCGTCACGAAAATCTTCTTCATGGAGTATCCTTCCCCCGTGTGAGCCCATGCGAGGCGCCCGGCCAGCGCCGATTTCGTCTCACGACGCGATATCGAAGCGGCCGAGCCCGAGACAACTTTCGGAAACCGGCGAAAAGATGACCTCGACCAAGGCAACGCCCTATAAATCCCACGCTTTCGACCCGAATGAAAGAGCAGAGCGTCTCCCCGCGGCCGCTGTGGGCATGCTCGCGCTCGCAGCGCTGTCCTTCACCGCCCCCGCGAGGGCGGGGGACGCCTACCAATGGCTGCAGGCGAGCGCCGACGGCTGGCAGGCGCGCGCCATAACGCAGAGCGACGCCTGCCCCGCGGCCGAGATCGACGGTCGCGCCGTCGCCATGGCGCTGCGCGCGCGGCCGGGAGCCGATTTCCCGATCACCGTCTGCGCGGTCGCGGTTCCGAAAGGAACGCAGAGCGTCACGGTCGCGGGCGCGCCGCTGCGGCCGCCGCCGACGCGAATCGAAAAGGCGCTCGTCCTCGGCGATACGGGCTGCCGCCTCAAAGGCATATTCGTCCAGGATTGCAATTCCAGCGAGGCCTGGCCCTTTCGCCGAATCGTCGAGACCGCCGCGAAATTCGCGCCGGACATTGTGATCCATGTCGGCGATTATCATTATCGCGAGACGGCGTGCCTTCCCGGCATGGCGGGCTGCGCCGGCTCGCCGCATGGCGACAATTGGGAGGCGTGGAAGGCGGATTTCTTCGCGCCCGGCGACCCTCTGCTGCGCGCCGCCCCCTTGGCGCTCGTGCGCGGCAATCACGAGATCTGCAAGCGCGCCGGCCAGGGCTGGACGCGCGCGCTCTCGCCCTCGCCATTGGGCGAGACTCCGCAATGCGTCGAGCGCGAGCAGGCCTATCGAGTCGATATCGCCGATCCGACCCTCTATGTTCTCGACACGACCGAAGCCGAAGAACGCACCGTGGACACAGAGCTGCTGCCTTTCTTGCGCAGCCAGCTCGCTGTCGCGAAGGATGCGCCCGGCCCGGTCTGGTATGCGTTCCACAAGCCGATTTTCTCGTTGTTTCGATCGCGGATCGGCGAGACGATCGGCATCAATGAAACGCTGGCCGCCGCCGCCCATGACACTATTCCGGCGAGCGTGCAGGCGATCCTGTCGGGTCATCTCCACGCCTTCGAGGCTCTGAGCTTTCGGGAGGATCGGCCGGCGCAATTCATCGTCGGCGTCGGCGGCACCGCCATGGACCCGCGCATACCGGCGAATTTCGACGGCGCGACGATCGGCGAGGCGACGGTCGCGCTAGGCCGCGGCGTCGCCGCCACTTTCGGCTTCGCGACATTCGAGCGCGGCGACGGCGAATGGATCGTCACCGATTATGACGCGGAGGCGCGACCGCGCCTGCGCTGCCATTTGCGCGGACGCCAGCTCGATTGCGAATGAGGAATTCCGCGCCTTCCGCTGAGCGGCTCGACCGCGAGGCGGAAGGCGCTGGGAACGATCAGCGCTTCAACGCCTGCTCGATCGCCGCGCTCACGACGTCGACCGGCTCCATGCCGTCGACCTGCTTCAGCTCGCCCTTGCCGGAATAATAGTCGGACACTGGCGCCGTTTGCGTGCGATAGGCGTCGAGCCTGGTCTTGAAGGCCGAAGGATTGTCGTCCGCGCGCACCTCGCCGCCACGGGCGCGGGTCTCGTCGACCCGATTCTGCATGCGGGCGAGCAGCGCATTCTCGTCGACGCTGAGCTCAATGACCGCATCGAGCTTCAGCCCCTCGCGGTCGAGCAGCCGGTCGAGCGCCTCGGCCTGCGCCACCGTGCGCGGGAAACCATCGAGAATGAAGCCATTGGCGGCGTCCTTCTCCTTGATCCGCTGGCCGATGATGCCGACGACGACAGCGTCGGGCACCAGCGCGCCACGATCCATGATTTCCTTCGCCTCGAGGCCGATCGGCGTCCTCGCCTCGACAGCGGCGCGCAGCATGTCGCCGGTCGAGAGCTGAGGGATCGCATATTTCGCCACGAGCCGAGCCGATTGCGTGCCCTTGCCCGCGCCCGGCGGTCCGAGCAGAACCAGCCTCATTTGCGTCGCCCGCGCAGTTTGGTCTTGCGGATCAGGCCCTCATATTGATGAGCCTGGAGATGGCCGTGAACCTGCGCCACCGTGTCCATCGTCACGCTCACGACGATGAGCAGCGAGGTGCCGCCGAAATAGAACGGCAGATTGGCGTAGGAGATCAGCATTTCCGGCAGCAGGCAGATCACCGCGAGATAGCCGGCGCCGAGAACGGTGATGCGCATCAGCACATCGTCGATGTATTTCGCCGTCCGCTCGCCCGGGCGAATGCCCGGGATGAAGCCGCCATGCTTCTTCAGATTGTCGGCCGTCTCCGTCGGATTGAAGACGATGGCCGTGTAGAAGAAGGCGAAGAACACGATCAGCCCGACGTAGGACAACATATACAGCGGCCGTCCGTGCCCGAAATAGGCGGAGATGGTCGCGAAAATATTGTCCGTGCCCTGCGTCTGCGAGAAATTCGCGATCGTCGTCGGCAGCAGAAGCAGCGAGGAGGCGAAGATCGGCGGAATGACGCCGGAGGTGTTGAGCTTCAGCGGCAGGAAGGAGGTCTGCCCCTCATAGACGCGATTGCCGTGCTGCCGCTTGGGATAGGTGATCAGCAATCGGCGCTGCGCGCGCTCCATATACACGATGAAGGCGATGACGAAGAAGGACATCGCCATCACGCCGAGGATGACGCCGGTCGAGATCGCGCCCTGCTTGCCGAGCTCCAGCGTGCTGAGAATGGCCGCCGGAAAGGCTGCGACAATGCCCGCGAAAATGATGAGCGACGAGCCATTGCCGATGCCGCGCGAGGTGATCTGCTCGCCGAGCCACATCAGGAACATGGTGCCGCCGACCAGAGTGCAGACGGTCGTGAGGCGGAAGAACAGGCCGGGCTCGGTGACGACGCCCTGCTGCCCCTCGAGGCCGATCGCCATGCCATAGGCCTGGAAGGTCGCGAGAATCACCGTGAGATAGCGCGTGTATTGATTGAGGACCTTGCGGCCCTGCTCGCCCTCCTTCTTCACCTGCTCGAGCGAGGGAATCACCGTCGTCAGCAGCTGAATGATGATGGAGGCGGAAATATAGGGCATGATGTTGAGCGCGAAGATCGCGCTGCGCTGCACCGCGCCGCCGGCGAACATGTTGAACAGCTCGAGCACGCCCTTCGACTGGCCGAAGAAGCTCTTCGCGAAGGCCTCCGGGTCGATGCCCGGCAACGGCACATAAGTGCCGAGACGATAGACGATCAGCGCCCCGAGCGTGAACCAGATGCGTTTTTTGAGCTCATCCGCTTTGCCGAAAGCGGAAAAATTGACGTTGGCCGCAAGCTGTTCGGCTGCCGATGCCATGGGCGAGGCTCCCTCGTCGCGCGCCGCGCGGTTTCTTTTAGACGAGCGTCGAAGCGACGCAGCGCTGCTCGCCGCGACGCCGCGCTCTGTTTTCGGCCCTGCCCATTCGAGGGGCAAGACCCGGCGCATGTCTATCGCACGATGTCGGCGAAAAAAAAGTCTAGCCTCTTCTCGCCGGCTCGCACAGGCGACTCCGTATCACGACGGATGGGCGGATCGCCAGTTTTTTGGTCGATACGATTAACCTCGAGGCGGCGAAAGTGCGCCGCCTCGAGCTTGCGCCAGCCTACGCGTCGCGGGCCGGGCGGAGGCTTCAGGCCGAAGCGGGCTCTTCCGTCGCGACCAGCAGCTTGATCGTGCCGCCAGCGGCCTCGATCGCGGCGACCGCCGATTTCGACGCGGCGGCGACCTCGAAGGCGAGCTTCGCCTCGAGCTTGCCATTGCCGAGGATCTTCACGCCGTCGCGCGGCTTGGAGACCACGCCGGCGGCGATCAGCGCCTCGATCGTCACGGGAGCGGCCACGTCGAGCTTGCCCGCCTCGAGCGCCTGCTGAATGCGGCCGAGATTGACCTCATTATAGTCGGTCGAGAAAGGATTGTAGAAGCCGCGCTTGGGAAGGCGACGATGCAGCGGCATCTGGCCGCCCTCGAAGCCTTTCACAGCGACGCCGGTGCGGGCCTTCTGACCCTTGACGCCGCGCCCTGCGGTCTTGCCCTTGCCGGAGCCGATGCCGCGGCCGACGCGCATGCGATTCTTGCTGGAGCCGGGATTGTCGGAGAGATCGTTGAGCTTCACCATTGTCCCGCCCCTCACTTCTCGTCGACGATTTTGACGAGATGCGCGACTTTCGCGATCATCCCGCGCACAGCGGGCGTGTCCTCGAGCGTGCGACGCTTGCCGATGCGCGTGAGGCCGAGACCGGTCAGCGTTCTGTGCTGACGCTCGGGACGGCCAATGGCGCTGCCGGTCTGCTCGACGGTGATTTTCTTATCGCTCATCGCAAGCCCTCCCCTCAAGCGTCGACGGCTTCGGCTTCGGCGCCCTGACGGCGCGCCTGCAGCGCGGAGACCTTGAGAGAACGACGAGCGGCGACCGAACGCGGCGAATCCTCGCGCTCGAGCGCGTCGAACGTCGCGCGAATCATGTTGTAGGGGTTCGAGGAGCCCTGGCTCTTGGCCACGACGTCGTGAACGCCCAGCGTCTCGAACACGGCGCGCATCGGGCCGCCGGCGATGATGCCGGTCCCGGGAGGCGCGGCGCGCAGAACGACTCGGCCCGCGCCATGGCGGCCGTTGACGTCGTGATGCAGCGTGCGGCCTTCGCGCAGCGGCACGCGGATCAGCGCGCGCTTGGCGGCTTCCGTCGCCTTGCGGATCGCCTCCGGCACTTCGCGCGCCTTGCCGTGGCCATAGCCCACGCGGCCTTTCTGATCGCCGACGACGACGAGCGCGGCGAAGCCGAAACGCCGACCGCCCTTCACCACTTTGGCGACGCGATTGATGTGGACGAGGCGATCCACGAACTCATTGTCGCGGTCGTCCCGATCCCGGTCGCGGCCGCGGCCGCCTTCTGGTTCACGAGCCATTTTCTCTTCCGTCACTTACGCGGCAATAGCGCCGCTCGCTTGGGGTTCGTTCCTCTCCCGCATACAGGAGAGGGGCCTCGCGACGCAAGGTCGGCGACGGCCTTTCGGCCATCGCCCCGCCAAGCTCCGCCGGCCCGAATTCGCCGCGCCGTCGCGCGACATCTTCTCCCACTTATGGGAGAAGAGCGTCAGAACTGCAGGCCGCCCTCGCGAGCGCCCTCGGCCAGCGCCTGCACGCGGCCGTGATAGATATAGGCGCCGCGATCGAACACCACTTCCGTGATGCCCTTGGCCGCCGCGCGCTCGGCGATCTGCTTGCCGACGAGATGCGCCGCTTCCTTGTTGGCGCCCGTCTTCAGCGTCTCGCGATTGGCCTTTTCGAGCGTCGAGGCGGAGACGATGGTCACGCCCTTCTCGTCGTCGATGATCTGCGCATAGATCTGCTCCGAGGAGCGGAACACCGACAGACGCGGGCGGCCATAGGCGCGCGCGCGAATGCTCCGACGGACCCGGGCCTTGCGCCGGGCGGCTGCATTTACGTCCTTTGCCATGGCTCGCGTCCTTACTTCTTCTTGCCTTCCTTGCGGAAGATGAATTCGCCGGCGTATTTCACGCCCTTGCCCTTATAGGGCTCCGGGCCGCGCAACGCGCGAATCTCGGCGGCGACCTGACCGACCTGGCGCTTGTCCACGCCGGAGATGGTGATCTCCGTGGGCTTGGGCGTCACGATCGCTATGCCGGCCGGGATCGGATAGTTCACGTCGTGCGAATAGCCGAGCGCGAGCTGCAGATTCTTGCCGGCGACCGCGGCGCGGTAACCGACGCCGTTGATCTCGAGCTTCTTCTCGAAGCCGGCGGTGACGCCGACCACGAGATTGTTCACCTGGGCGCGCGACGTGCCCCACAGCGCGCGGGCGCGCTTGCTGTTGGAACGCGGGTCGACCTTGATCGAATTGCCGTCCTGAGTCACCGCGACATCGTCGGGAACCCGGAACTGCAGCTCGCCCTTCGCGCCCTTCACCTGAACGAGCTGGCCGTCGACCTTCGCGGTCACGCCGGCCGGCACGATGATGGGCTTCTTGCCGATACGAGACATGGTTGAAGTCCTATCCCAATTCCTGCGAGCTTCGGTCAGAAGACCTTGGCAAGCACCTCGCCGCCGACATTGTTCTCGCGGGCCTTGTGATCGGCCATGACGCCCTTGGGCGTCGACACGATGGTGATGCCGAGGCCATTGGCCACACGCGGCGTCTTGTCGACGCCCGCATAGACCCGGCGGCCTGGACGCGAAACGCGCTCGATCGTCTTGATGACCGGCTCGCCGTCGAAATATTTCAGCTCGATCTCGAACTCGGTGCGGCCATTGCCGAAATCCGTGGTCGTGTAGCCGCGGATGTAGCCTTCTTCCTTCAGCACGTCGAGAACATGGCCGCGCAGGCGGGAGCCCGGCGTCTGGACCTTGTCCTTGCGGCGCATCTGCGCATTGCGGATACGGGTGAGCAGATCGCCCAACGGATCGCTGATCGACATTCGCTCTCTCCCTTACCAGCTGGACTTCACGAGACCGGGAATGAGGCCGCGCGAGCCGAGCTCACGCAGCGCCACGCGCGACAGCTTCAGCTTGCGGTAGAAAGCGCGCGGACGTCCCGAAACCTCGCAGCGATTGCGAATGCGAATCGCCGCGGAATTGCGCGGCAGCTCGGCGAGCTTGAGACGCGCCTCGAACCGCTCCTCGGCGGTCAGCGCCTCGTCATTCGCCTTCGCCTTCAGCCGCTCGCGGCGGCCCGCATAGGCCTTGGCGAGCTTCGCCCTGCGCTTGTTGTTCTCGATCGAACTCTTCTTGGCCATTTTCTATGCCTTCGGTTTCCGCGTTTGAGACTTACCGTCTCACTGCCGGAACGGGAAATTGAACGCGCGCAGGAGCGCGCGCGCCTCGTCGTCCGTCTTCGCCGTCGTCACGACGATGACGTCCATGCCGAGGATCGACTCGGCCTTGTCATAGTCGATCTCGGGAAACACGATATGCTCCTTGATGCCGAGGGCGTAGGAGCCGCGTCCGTCGAAGGACTTGGGATTGAGGCCGCGGAAATCGCGAACGCGCGGCAGCGCGATCGTGATCAGACGGTCCAGAAACTCATACATGCGCGTCTTGCGCAGCGTGACCTTGGCGCCGATCGGCATGTTCTCGCGCACCTTGAAGGTCGAGATCGCCTTGCGAGCGCGCGTCACCACCGGCTTCTGGCCCGCGATCAGCGCGAGGTCGCCGGCCGCGGCCGTCACCTTCTTGCTGTCGTTGACCGCCTCGCCGACGCCCATGTTCAGCACGATTTTCTCGATCGCCGGCACCTCGAAAGCGTTCTTATAGCCGAACTCTTCCATGAGCTTGGCGCGAACGACTTCGTCATAGTGCTTCTTCAGCCGCACCTCATAGGCACCCTCGGGAAGCGACTTCGGGCCGGCCGAACGGCGCTCGCCATCATCATGCGAAGAAGAATCGGGCGCGGATTTCGCCTTGCCGGCCTTCTTGGCCTCGCCTTCCGCCTTCGGAGCCTTGGCGGCTTTCGGCTTCTTTTCCTCAGCCATCGATCTGTTCTCCCGAACGCTTGGCGATGCGGACCTTGCGGCCGTCATCGAGAGTCTTGAAACCGACGCGCGTCGGCTTGCCGTCCTTGGGATCGGCGATCGCGATGTTGGACAGGTCGAGCGCCGCCGCCTTGGTGACGATCCCCGCCTCCTGCTGGCGCGTCTGGCGCTGGTGGCGCTTGACGAGATTGACGCCCTCGACCACGGCGCGACCTTCCGTCGGCAGCACCTGAATCACCTGACCCGTGCGGCCCTTGTCGCGACCGGCGAGAACGACGACCTTGTCGCCTTTCTTGATTTTCGCGGCCATTACAGCACCTCCGGCGCGAGCGAAATGATCTTCATATGGTTCTTGGCGCGCAGCTCGCGCGGCACGGGTCCGAAGATGCGCGTGCCGATCGGCTCCTTCTGATTGTTGATCAGAACCGCCGCATTGGAATCGAAGCGGATCACCGAGCCGTCGGCGCGCTTGATGTCCTTGGCCGTGCGCACCACGACCGCCTTGAGCACGTCGCCCTTCTTCACGCGACCGCGCGGAATCGCCTCTTTGATCGAGACGACGATAATGTCGCCGACGCCGGCGTATTTGCGCTTGGAGCCGCCCAGCACCTTGATGCACATGACGCGGCGGGCGCCAGAATTATCGGCGACATCGAGATTTGTCTGCATCTGTATCATGGCTTATCCCGCCTTTCGTCTCGGTCTGGTTTCGGTCCCCCGACTTCGTCCGAGAAAACCATCTCACTCGTCTCGTCTTTTTGAAGGCCTCATCAGGCCTTGTCGGCGGCTTCCACCACTCGCCAGCGCTTCAGCCGCGAGATCGGAGCCGTCTCCTCGATCGTGACCTCGTCGCCGACCTTGAAGGTCTGCGCTTCGTCATGCGCATGATAATTTTTCGTGCGACGAACGGTCTTCTTGAACAGCGGATGGGTGAAGCGGCGCTCCACCTTCACCACCACTGTCTTGTTCTGCTTGTCGCTGACGACGACGCCCTGGAGAATTCGCTTCGGCATTGGCGCTCTCTCAACTCTGTTGTTCAGCGCGCTTCTGCGCGGCGATGGATTTGGCGCGGGCGATGTCGCGACGAACGACGCGCACGCGCGCCGTGTTCTCGAGCTGGCCGGTCGCCCGCTGGAAGCGCAGATTGAACTGCTCTTTCTTCAGCTTCAGCACTTCCTCGTCCAGCTGGTCGAAGGAGAGGGCGCGGAGGTCGGAGACGCGTTGCTTGTTCGTGCTCATGGTCGCAATCCTCACTCGGCGATGCGTTCGATGAAGCGCGTCTTGATCGGCAGCTTCGCGGCGGCGAGCGTCAGAGCCTCACGCGCGAGCTCGCCGGACACGCCGTCGACCTCGAACATGATGCGGCCCGGCGCCACGCGCACGGCCCAGAGCTCCGGCGCGCCCTTGCCCTTACCCATGCGCACTTCGGTCGGCTTTTTGGAAACCGGCACGTCGGGGAAGATGCGGATCCACACGCGTCCGGCGCGCTTCATATGGCGCGTCATGGCGCGGCGAGCCGCCTCGATCTGGCGCGCGGTGATGCGCTCCGGCTCGAGAGCCTTGAGGCCGAACTGCCCGAAATTCAACGAAAAGCCGCCCTTGGCGTTTCCGTGAATGCGGCCTTTGAAGGCCTTGCGGAACCTGGTGCGTTTGGGTTGCAACATGATGTCGAACTCTCGAAATTAGGCCGCGTCGCGCGGCTCGCGCGGCTCGCGACGGCGACGCTCGCCATGATGTTCGCGCTCACCGCCGCCGGCGGCCTGCTCGGCCAGACGCTTGTCCTGCGCCATCGGATCATGCTCGAGGATCTCGCCCTTGAAGATCCAGACCTTGATGCCGCAAGCGCCATAAGCGGTATGAGCGGTGGCGACGCCATAGTCGACGTCGGCGCGCAGCGTATGCAGCGGCACGCGGCCCTCGCGATACCATTCCAGACGCGCGATCTCCGCGCCGCCGAGACGGCCCGAGCAATTGATGCGGATGCCCTGCGCCCCGAGCCGGATCGCCGACTGCACGGCGCGCTTCATGGCGCGACGGAAGGCGACGCGGCGCTCGAGCTGCTGAGCGATCGAATCGGCGACCAGAGCGGCCTCGACCTCGGGCTTGCGCACCTCGACGATGTTGATCACGACCTCGCTGCCGGTCAGCTTGCCGACCAGCTTGCGGATCTTGTCGATATCGGCGCCCTTCTTGCCGATGACGACGCCCGGACGCGCCGAATGAATCGTCACGCGGCACTTCTTGTGCGGACGCTCGATGATGATGCGAGACACCGCAGCCTGCTTGAGATTCTTGGCCACCGCAGCGCGAATGGCGAGATCTTCGTGCAGGAGCTTGGCGTATTCGCCCTTGCTCGCGAACCAACGCGAGTCCCAGGTGCGGTTGACGCCGAGGCGCAGCCCGATCGGATTGACCTTCTGACCCATCGTTGGCTCCCTTTAGGCTTTCGCCGGCGTTTCGACTTCGCGGACGATGATCGTCAGATTCGCGAAGGGCTTCTCGATGCGGCTCGAGCGGCCACGGGCGCGCGCCGCGAAGCGCCGCATCACCAGCGACTTGCCGACAAAGGCCTGCGCGACGATCAGATCGTCCACGTCGAGACCGTGATTGTTCTCGGCGTTGGCGATGGCGCTCTCCAAGGTCTTCTTGACCTCGTGAGCGATGCGCTTGCGCGAGAATTCGAGATCGGCGAGAGCGCGATCCACCTTCTTGCCGCGGATGAGCTGAGCGAGAAGATTGAGCTTCTGCGGGGAGACGCGCAGCGTGTTGGCGACGGCTTTCGCCTCATTGTCGGCCAGCGCGCGCGGATTGCTCGGCTTGGACATGTTCGTCAGCCCCTCTTCGACTTCTTGTCCGCCGCATGACCATGAAAGGTCCGCGTCGGAGAGAATTCGCCGAACTTGTGCCCGATCATGTCTTCGCTGACCGACACGGGCACATGCTTGTGGCCATTGTGCACGCCGAAGGTGAGACCCACGAACTGCGGCAGAATGGTGGAGCGACGGCTCCAAATCTTGATGATGTCGCTACGTCCCGAGGCGCGGGCGGTCTCCGCCTTTTTCAGCAGATAGCCGTCGACGAACGGGCCTTTCCAGATAGAGCGAGCCATGGATCAGCCCTTCTTCTTCTTGGCGTGCCGCGAGGACACGATGAATTTCTCGGTCTTCTTGTTCGTGCGGGTCTTTTTGCCCTTGGTCGGCTTGCCCCAGGGCGTGACCGGGTGACGGCCGCCGGAGGTGCGGCCTTCGCCGCCGCCGTGCGGATGGTCGACCGGGTTCATGGTGACGCCGCGGTTATGCGGGCGACGGCCGAGCCAGCGCGAACGACCCGCCTTGCCGAGCGAGATGTTCATATGGTCCGGGTTCGACACCGCGCCGATGGTCGCGAAGCATTGGCCGTGCACGAGGCGCTGCTCGCCCGAGTTCAGGCGAATGATCACATAGCCCTGATCGCGGCCGACGATCTGCGCATAATTGCCCGCCGAGCGCGCGATCGCGCCGCCTTTGCCGATCTTGATCTCGACATTGTGGACGATCGTGCCGACCGGAATATTGCCGATCGGCATGGCGTTGCCGGGCTTCACATCGACCTGAGCGCCCGAGATCACCTCGTCGCCGACCGAAAGACGCTGCGGCGCGAGAATGTAGGACAGCTCGTCATCCGCATAACGGATGAGCGCGATGAAGGCGGTGCGGTTCGGATCATATTCGATCCGCTCCACCTTGCCGACGACATCGAGCTTGCGGCGCTTGAAGTCGACGAGGCGATAGGCCTGCTTGTGGCCGCCGCCGCGGAAGCGCACGGTCACGCGACCATTGTTGTTGCGGCCGCCCTTGGACGTCTTGCCCTCGGTGAGGGTCTTGACGGGCTTGCCCTTGTAGAGATCGCTGCGGTCGACGATGACGAGCTGACGAAGGCTCGGCGTGACCGGCTTGAATGTCTTCAGCGCCATGGTTTTGTCCTCGAGCCTGCCTTTAGAGTCCCGTCGTCACGTCGATCTTATGGCCTTCGGCCAGCGTGACGATCGCCTTCTTCACATCCGACTGGCGGCCGCGCACGCCCTTGAAGGCGCGCAGCTTGCCCTTGCGCAGCAGCGTGTTGACGGCCTCGACCTTCACATCGAAAAGCCCCTCCACGGCCGCCTTGATCTGCGGCTTGGTGGCGGTCTTGGCGACATTGAAGACCACTTTGTTCTGCTCGGAAGCGATCGTCGCCTTCTCGGTGATGACCGGGGAGACGATCACGTCGTAGTGGCGCACATCCTTGCTCATTTCAGGCGCGCCTCCAGCGCATCGATCGCCGCGCGGGTCAGCACCAGCTTCTCCCGGCGCAGAATGTCATAGACATTGACGCCCTGGACCGGCAGCACGTCGATCCGCGGCAGATTGCGCGCAGCCAGCGCGAAATTGGCCTGCGGCTCCGCGCCATCGATGATGAGCGCGCTGGAAAGCCCGGTCTTGTCGAAACCGGCCTTGAGCAGCTTGGTCTTCGGCTCGGTGAGCGAGGCGCTCTCCCAGACGATGATGGCGCCGTCCTTGGCCTTGGCCGAGAGCGCGTGCTTCAGAGCGAGAACGCGCACCTTCTTGGGAAGGTCGTGCTCATGGCTGCGCACCACCGGACCGAAGGCGCGACCGCCGCCGATGAACTGCGGCGCGCGCCGCGATCCATGACGAGCGCCGCCCGTGCCCTTCTGCTTATGCAGCTTCTTGCCCGTGCGGGCGACGTCGGCGCGGTTCTTCACCGCATGCGTGCCGGCGCGCCGCTTGGCGAGCTGCCAGCGGATCATGCGGAAAATGAGATCCTGGCGCGGCTCGAGCCCGAAAATCTCATCCGCCAGCTCGATCGAGCCGGCATCCTGGCCGTCGTACGACGTGACGCTGATCTGCACCACGGCTCAGTCCTCCTTCTTGTCTTCTTGCGCGGCGGGAGCTTCCGCCAGACGATATTTGCCGGGCTGCGGCGCCTCGGCCGGCAGCGCCCGCTTCACCGCGTCGCGCACAAAAATCCAGCCGCCGGCATGTCCGGGCACGGAGCCCTCGACCAGCAGCAGGCCGCGCTCGACGTCGGTCTGCACGACACGCAGATTCTGCGTGGTCACGCGGTCGACGCCCATATGCCCGGCCATTTTCTTGTTCTTGAAGGTCTTGCCGGGGTCCTGACGGCCGCCGGTCGAACCATGCGAGCGATGCGAGATCGACACGCCGTGAGTAGCGCGCAGACCGCCGAAGTTCCAGCGCTTCATCGCGCCGGCGAAGCCCTTGCCGATCGTCGTGCCGGTCACGTCGACGAACTGGCCGACGACGAAATGATCGGCCGTGATCTCGGCGCCGACGGGAAGCAGCTCCGTCTCCTCGACGCGAAACTCGGCGAGCTTCAGCTTCGGCTCGACCTTGGCGATGGCGAAACGGCCGCGCTCCGCCTTGGAGACGTTCTTCACCTTGGCGTGGCCGATGCCGAGCTGCACGGCGGTATAGCCGTTCTGCTCCTTGGTCCGATGGGCGACGACTTGGCAGCCGTCGAGCTTCAGCACCGTGACCGGCACATGCTCGCCCGCTTCGGTGAAGACGCGGGTCATTCCGACCTTTTGCGCGATGACGCCAGACCGCATGATCTCTTCCTTCGAAAGGCGCATCGCTCTCGTCGCGAGAGGCGCCCGGTTCATTTTTATTAGAGCTTGATTTCGACGTCGACGCCGGCGGCGAGATCGAGCTTCATCAGCGCGTCCACCGTTTGCGGGGTCGGATCGACGATATCGAGCACGCGCTTGTGAGTCCTGATCTCGAACTGCTCACGCGATTTCTTGTCGATGTGCGGCGAGCGGTTCACCGTGAACTTCTCGATCTTGGTCGGCAGCGGGATCGGACCACGCACCTGAGCGCCCGTGCGCTTGGCGGTGGAGACGATCTCTTTCGTCGACGTATCGAGAATCCGGTGATCGAACGCCTTGAGGCGAATCCGGATATTCTGTCCGTTCATCAGCGTCTTCCTCTTGGACCGCGAGCCGCGGCGCGCTCTGGGCCGCGAGCCGTGAAGGCTCGCAGGCCGTTTCTACGAATGCGAGGCGCGACGCCCCGCGGTCCAAATTCCTTATTCGATGATCGAAGCGACGACGCCGGCGCCGACGGTGCGGCCGCCTTCGCGGATGGCGAAGCGCAGCTTCTCCTCCATGGCGATCGGAACGATGAGGTTCACCTCCATCGCCACATTGTCGCCCGGCATCACCATCTCCACGCCCTCGGGGAGCGTCACGATGCCGGTCACGTCCGTCGTGCGGAAGTAGAACTGCGGACGATAGTTGGTGAAGAACGGCGTATGACGGCCGCCCTCTTCCTTCGTCAGAATATAGGCTTCCGCCTTGAACTTGGTGTGCGGCTTCACAGAGCCCGGCTTCGACAGAACCTGGCCGCGCTCCACGTCCTCGCGCTTGGTGCCGCGCAGCAACGCGCCGATATTGTCGCCCGCCTCGCCCTGATCGAGCAGCTTGCGGAACATTTCCACGCCGGTCACGGTCGTCTTCACCGTCGGGCGAATGCCGACGATCTCGACTTCCTCGCCGACCTTGACGATGCCGCGCTCCACGCGGCCCGTCACCACCGTGCCGCGGCCGGAAATCGAGAACACGTCCTCGACCGGCATCAGGAAGGGCTGATCCTTCGGGCGCTCCGGCTGCGGGATATATTCGTCGACCGTCTGCATCAGCTTCAGGATCGCGTCATGACCGATCTCGGGCGTCTTATTCTCGAGCGCCGCCAGGGCCGAGCCCTTGGTGATCGGAATATCGTCGCCGGGGAACTCGTATTTCGACAGAAGCTCGCGAACCTCGAGCTCGACGAGCTCGAGCAGCTCGGGATCGTCGACCATGTCGACCTTGTTCAGGAACACGACCAGCGCCGGCACGCCGACCTGACGGGCGAGCAGGATGTGCTCACGGGTCTGCGGCATCGGGCCATCGGCGGCGGAGACGACGAGGATGGCGCCGTCCATCTGCGCGGCGCCGGTGATCATGTTCTTCACATAATCGGCGTGGCCGGGGCAGTCGACGTGGGCGTAGTGACGATTGGCGGTCTCATACTCGACATGCGCCGTCGAGATGGTGATGCCGCGCGCGCGCTCTTCCGGGGCCTTGTCGATCTGGTCATAGGCCGTGAAGGTCGCGCCGCCCGTCTCGGCCAGAACCTTGGTGATCGCCGCCGTCAGCGACGTCTTGCCATGGTCCACGTGACCGATCGTGCCGATGTTGCAATGCGGCTTCGTGCGTGAGAATTTTTCCTTGGCCATGGCCACACTCCTTTAGAGACTGATTCCGCGACGTCGAGACGATCAGGCGTATTTCGCCTGAACCTTCTTCGATTCCGCCTCGGGGACCTGGTCGTAGTGGTCGAATTGCATCGTGTAGTTCGCGCGTCCCTGGGTGAAGGAACGCAGCTGATTGACATAGCCGAACATGTTGGCGAGCGGCACCATCGCATCGACGACGACCGCATTGCCGCGCATGTCCTGACCTTGGATCTGCCCGCGCCGCGAGTTGATGTCGCCGATGACCGAGCCCGTATATTCCTCGGGCGTCACCACCTCGACCTTCATGATCGGCTCGAGCAGCACCGAGCCGCCCTTCTGCAGCGCGTCGCGGAACGCGGCGCGCGAAGCGATTTCGAAGGCGAGCACCGACGAGTCGACGTCGTGGAAGCCGCCGTCGATCAGCGTCGCCTTGACATCGACGACAGGGAAGCCCGCGAGAATGCCGGACCCCATCACGCTGTTGATGCCCTTCTCGACGCCGGGGATATATTCCTTCGGCACCGAGCCGCCGACGATCTTCGACTCGAAGACATTGCCGGCGCCGGGCTCGTTCGGCTCGAAAATAATGATGACGCGGGCGAACTGGCCGGTGCCGCCGGTCTGCTTCTTATGCGTGTAGTCGATCTCGACGCGCTTCGTCAGGCGCTCGCGATAGGCGACCTGCGGCGCGCCGATATTGGCATCGACCTTATAGGTGCGCTTCAGAATATCGACCTTGATGTCGAGATGCAGCTCGCCCATTCCCTTCAGAATGGTCTGGCCGCTCTCCTGATCGGTCGAGACGCGGAAGGACGGATCCTCGGCGGCGAGCTTCTGGAGCGCGATGCCGAGCTTCTCCTGATCGGCCTTGGACTTCGGCTCGATGGCGATCTCGATGACCGGCTCCGGGAACTCCATGCGCTCCAGAATCGCGGGCTTCAGAGTATCGCAGAGCGTGTCGCCGGTGCGTGTCTCCTTGAGGCCGGCGAGAGCGACGATGTCGCCCGCATAGGCCTCCTTGATGTCCTCGCGGTTATTGGCGTGCATCAGCAGCATGCGGCCGACGCGCTCTTTCTTGTCCTTGGTCGAGTTGAGCACGGTGGTGCCCGATTCGATCTTGCCGGAATAGACGCGGCAGAAGGTGATGGTGCCGACGAAGGGATCGTCCATGATCTTGAAGGCGAGCATGGAGAAAGGCTCGCTGTCGGACGGATTGCGCACCAGCTCGTCGCCGGTGTTCATGTCCACACCCTTGATCGCCTCGCGATCGACGGGCGACGGCAGATAATCGACGACCGCGTCGAGCAGCGGCTGCACACCCTTGTTCTTGAAGGCCGAGCCGCAGAACACCGGATGGAAGGCAGTATAACGCACGGCCTTGCGGACGAGGCGCTTCAGCGTCTCCTCGCTCGGCTCCTGGCCGTCGAGATAGGCGGCCATGGCGTCGTCGTCGAGCTCGACCGCCGCTTCGATCAGCGTGGTGCGATACTCTTTCGCCTTCTCCAGCAGGTCAGCCGGAATCTCTTCGTCGTGATATTTCGCGCCGAGACCCTCGTCGTCCCAGACCACCGCCTTCATGCGGACGAGATCGACAATGCCCTTGAACAGATTCTCGGAGCCGATCGGCAGCTGCAGGCAGACCGGCTTGCCGCCGACCTTGGTGACGATATCGTCGACGCAGCGATAGAAATCGGCGCCGATCTTGTCCATCTTATTGACGAAGACGACGCGCGGAACCGCATATTTGTCGGCCTGACGCCACACGGTCTCCGTCTGCGGCTCGACGCCCTGATTGCCGTCGAGAACGCAGACGGCGCCGTCGAGCACGCGCAGCGAACGCTCCACCTCGATGGTGAAGTCGACGTGGCCGGGCGTGTCGATGATGTTCAGGCGCTTGCCGTTCCAGAAGGTCGTCGTCGCGGCGGACGTGATCGTGATGCCGCGCTCCTGCTCCTGCTCCATCCAATCCATCGTCGCGGCGCCTTCATGCACCTCGCCGATCTTATGGCTCTTGCCGGAGTAGTACAGAATACGCTCGGTCGTCGTCGTCTTGCCCGCGTCGATGTGGGCCATGATGCCGAAGTTGCGATAGTCTTCGATGGGATGGCTACGGGGCATTTGAGATGTCCTCGATCAGAGGGCGACGAAAAGGGTTACCAGCGATAGTGCGAGAAGGCGCGGTTCGCTTCCGCCATGCGGTGCGTGTCCTCGCGCTTCTTCACCGCATTGCCGCGGTTGTTGGAGGCGTCGAGCAGCTCCGCCGAAAGACGATCGACCATCGTCTTGTCGTTGCGGGCGCGCGCCGCCGTGATGATCCAGCGGATCGCCAGCGCCTGACGGCGCTCGTTGCGGACCTCGACCGGCACCTGATAGGTGGCGCCGCCGACGCGCCGCGAGCGAACCTCGATCGCCGGCGCGACATTCTCGAGCGCCGACTTGAACACCTGCAGAGGATCGCTCTTGGCCTTGGCCTCGATGATGTCGAAGGCTCCATAGACGATCGCCTCGGCGACCGACTTCTTGCCGTCGTACATGATCGAGTTCATGAACTTGGTGACGACGGAATCGCCGAACTTGGCGTCCTCGATGATTTCCCGCTTCTCGGCGCGATGGCGACGCGACATCTGTCTCGCTCCTTACTTCGGACGCTTCGCGCCGTATTTCGAACGGCGCTGCTTGCGGTCCTTGACGCCCTGCGTGTCGAGCACGCCGCGCAGAATGTGATAGCGCACGCCGGGAAGATCCTTCACGCGGCCGCCGCGGATCATGACCACCGAGTGCTCCTGGAGGTTATGACCCTCGCCCGGAATGTAGCCGATGACCTCGAAGCCATTGGTCAGGCGCACCTTGGCGACCTTGCGGAGAGCCGAGTTCGGCTTCTTCGGCGTCGTCGTATAGACGCGCGTGCAGACGCCGCGCTTCTGGGGGCAGGCCCCGAGATGGCGGGACTTCTCGCGGTAGGTCTTCGGTTGCCGCGGCTTGCGGATCAACTGGCTGATCGTCGGCATTCCAGTTCCTTCGCTCCAGATCAGACGCACGATTTGCGCGCCCGGCGAATTGGCGAATAATCGAATACCCCGCCCACGTTCGCTAGAACGCAAGCGAGCTGAGCGCCCTCGGCCCTCCGGCCCAAGGCGCTCCTCATGCAGAGGACCCCGTTTCCGGGGTCGTGCCTTCCTGGAGGACGCTCGCGCGCCCCATGATTACCAACTGCTTGGCAGTCTCAGGTGAGGCCGACAGCGTATAAGTTCGAAGGGTCGCGAGCGCGGCGCTTGCGACGACGTGAACTTACTGCCTGTCGAAAGTGGGCGGAACCTAATGGCGCGTTACCGCCGCGTCAAGCGCAGATTGTGTCATGTAGAAGAAAATTAGCAGTTCGCGAAAATCGAGGCGAAAGCCTCGCCTTAGAGAGGACGGAAGCGCAGGCGCGCCCTATTCCCTCCGCGGAAAAGACCGGCTATCGCTGCGGCCACTCCCTTACGAGAAAGAGCCGCACGATGAAACTCCCCAATCAATTCTACCGCCCGCTCGCCATTGGCGCGCCGGCGCCCTTGCGCGAGCTTCCGGTCAAGGTCGAGCGGATGATCCATTTCGTGCCGCCGCATTTGGAGAAGCTGCGCGCCAAGGTGCCGGAGCTCGTCCGTCAGGTGGATGTGGTGCTCGGCAATCTCGAGGACGCCATTCCGGCGGACGCCAAGGAAGCCGCGCGCAAGGGCTTCATCGAGATGGCCAAATCCACGGATTTCGGCTCCACCGGCCTGTGGACGCGCATCAATTCGCTGAACTCGCCCTGGATTCTCGACGATCTGATCGAGATCGTCGCCGCGGTCGGCAATAAGCTCGACGTGGTGATGCTGCCCAAGGTCGAGGGGCCCTGGGACATTCATTATCTCGACCAGCTGCTCGCGCAGCTCGAGGCCCGCAATGGCGTTACCAAGCCCATTCTCATTCACGCCATTCTGGAGACGGCCGAGGGCGTGAAGAATGTGGACGCCATCGCCGCGGCGAGCCCGCGCATGCATGGCATCAGCCTCGGCCCGGCCGATCTCGCCGCCTCGCGGGCGATGAAGACGACGCGCGTCGGCGGCGGCCATCCCGATTATCGCGTGCTGGCGGACGCCGATCCGGGCCAGGGCCTGCGCCCCTCCTATCAGCAGGATTTGTGGCATTACACCATCGCCAAGATGGTCGACGCCTGCGCCTCGGCGGGAATCAAGGCGTTTTACGGTCCCTTCGGCGATTTCTCCGATTCGCCGGCCTGCGAATCGCAGTTCCGCAACGCCTTCCTGCTCGGCTGCGCGGGCGCCTGGTCGCTGCATCCGACGCAGATCGCCATCGCCAAGCGCGTCTTCTCGCCCGATCCGGCGGAAGTGGCCTTCGCCCGCCGCGTGCTGGAGGCGATGCCGGACGGCACCGGCGCGGTGATGATCGACGGCCGCATGCAGGACGACGCCACCTGGAAGCAGTGCAAGGTCGTCGTCGATCTCGCCCGTCAGGTCGCCGCCAATGATCCCGATTATGCGGCGATCTACGGCTTCTGAGCCCTGCGCGCGGGTGGTCCGCCGCCCGCGCTTTACAGCGTTGACGCCAATGGCGGCGCTGCGCTACCGTTTCCTCCGGTATGCAGCGTAACAATGGCGTCGATCGATATGACGAGAGAATGTAGCGCCAAATTCACGATCGGGCAGGTCGTCAAGCACCGTCGCTATCCGTTTCGCGGCGTGATCTACGATGTCGATCCCGAATTCGCCAATACGGAAGAATGGTGGCTGTCCATTCCCGAGGAAGTCCGGCCGCGCAAGGACCAGCCCTTCTACCATTTGTTCGCCGAAAATTCCGAGACGGAATATGTCGCCTATGTCTCGGAGCAGAATCTCCTGCCCGACAATTCCGGCGATCCGGTGCGTCATCCGCAGGTCGAGGAGACCTTCGAGCGCGCCTCCGACGGCTATTATCGCGTGAAGTCGGCCAAGCGGCACTGAGACGGCCGCTAGAGCCTTTTCCTGTCCCATTGAAACAGGAAAAGGCTCTAGACTTTGTTTTGACGCGCTTCCAACGCCGAACCGGCGTCCACTTCGACTGGAAACGCTCTAGAAGCGTCGATGCTCTGAATTCCCGGTCGGGCCGACGGCCCGCCGGGCGTGACGGCGTCATCTCGAATGCGAACCCACTCCGTCATTGCGAGCGAAGCGAAGCAATCCAGAGCCGCGGGGCGGCCCCTGGATTGTGTGTCGTCGCTGCGCTCCTCGAATGACGGCCGAGGGGACGAGGCCCGGCGCTCGCCCCCATCGGGAGGATCGAAACGCCGGCGCCTGCGAATGTCACTTCCCGGCGGGCGCGGCCGGCTTCTGCTGGCTCTCGAGCTTCTTGCGCTCTTCGTCGGCCTTCTTCTGCAGCTCGTCCTGCAGCTTCTTCTGCTGCTCCTCGAGGACCTTGGGGTCGACGGGCGGGCCGTCGAAGGACTTGCCGAAGCCCGTCAGCGGCAGCAGGAAGGTCACTTCATTGTTGACCTGATTCTTGACCACAATGGTCATCTTGTCGGCCTTCTTCATCTGGTCGATGAGCGCCGCCTTGACCTTCGCCTGAGCGAAGCAGCCATTGGGGAAGCAGATCTCGAACTCGCCGGCGTCCAGCGCGCCGGCGCCGACGGCGAAGCGGAAGCCCGGCTTCAGCAGCAGGCCCGGCGGCAGCAGCAGGCGGATGATCTTGGTGTCCTCGCCCTTGGGGTCATAGACGGCGAGCGCCAGCAACGGCTGATCGGCCTGAGCGCCGAAATCGCGCGTCGTGTAGCAGATTTCCTTCTTCGTCTGCTGATCCGCGCCGCAGACCTTGGTCCACTCGGGCTGCACGGGGACGAGATCGGCCTTGATCGGCCCTTGCGGAGCCTGCTGCTGCGCCGCGGGGGCGGCCGACTGAGCCGGAGCGGCGGGGGCGGGAGCCGGCGCCGCAGGCCTGGGAGCCGGCTTCTGCTGAGCCTGCGCCACGCCCGCCGAAACGAGGAGAGCCCCCGTCAGAACCGCAGCGACGATCCGCGGAAATTGAATTGGCATAAGTCGTCCTTTCGAGTAGTGCACGATCGAGTGGGCGCACGGGGCGTCATTCGCGCGAGGAAAGAGCCTCTTACCTCCCCGTCCTCGGTCTTCGCCCTGGGACGGGGCGAAAGGTAGACGGCTAGCCTCATACAAAATCGACGCGCCGAATTCCAGCGGCCTGCGCGAGCCTCGAGCGAGACCGCCCCGCGCCGGGCGGCGAGACGCCCAAGCCTGCGCAGCCCTCGTATTTCCAAGAACATATGTGAATACCCCGAGTCCGTCCAAGACGTCTTGTCCCGGTCCACCCGCCCTGGAATATGGTCTGCCCATGACGATTCGAGCGATTCGCGCCGCAATTCTCGCCACGCTTTTCCCCTTGTTCTTCGCAGGGGCGCAAGGCGCGAGCGCCCTCGCCGCCGAGAGCCACGGCCTCGCAATGCATGGCGAGCCGGCTCTCCCGGCCGATTTCGACCATTTGCCCTATGCCGATCCGCAGGCGAAACAGGGCGGACGGCTGCGAATCGGCCTGCAGGGCGCCTTCGACAGCCTCAATCCGTTCAACCTCAAAGCCGGCTCGACCGCGCAAGGGCTCGAGGGCAATGTCATTCAGCGGCTGATGGCGCGCTCGCTCGACGAGCCCTTCACCGTCTATGGCGTGCTGGCGCGCTCGATCGAGGTCGATGATTCGCGCGAGCATGTGACCTTTCGTCTCGATCCGCGCGCCCGCTTCTCCGATGGCGCGCCGCTCACCTCGGCGGATGTGCGCTTCTCCTTCGATCTGCTGAAGGCCAAGGGCCGTCCGCAGCAGCGCAGCGCCTATGGGCTGGTCAAGCGCGTCGAGACGCCGGACGCGCAGACGATCAGCTTCGACCTCACCGGCGCCAATGATCGCGAGCTGCCGCTGATCCTCGGCTTTCTGCCCGTGCTGCCGAAGCACGCCACCGATATCGAGCATTTCACCGACGCCACGCTGAAGCCGCCGATCGGCTCCGGCCCCTATGTGGTCGAGGAGGTGGAGCCCGGCGCGCGGCTCGTGCTGAAGCGCGACCCCGCCTATTGGGGCAAGGACCTGCCCATGCAGCGCGGGCTCTACAATTTCGATCAGATCGACGTGAATTATTTCCGCGACGCCAATTCGCTGTTCGAGGCCTTCAAGGCCGGCGTCGTCGATTATCGCGAGGAGTCCAACACGACGCGCTGGGCCAGCGGCTATGATTTCCCCGCCGTGCGCGACGGGCGCGTCGCCGTGGAGACTCTGCCGAGCCCCGGCCCCAAGGGCATGGAAGGCTTCGTCTTCAACACGCGCCGGCCCATGTTCCAGGACGCGCGGCTGCGCGAGGCGCTGGGCCTGATGTTCGATTTCGAATGGATCAACGCCAATCTCTATTCCGGCCTCTACACGCGCACCAAGAGCTTCTTCGACGAATCGGAGCTCGCCTCCACCGGCCGCCCGGCCAGCGAGGCGGAGCGCGCTCTGCTCGCCCCCTTCCCCGGCGCCGTGCGCGAGGACATTCTGGAAGGGCGCTGGCGCCCGCCCGTGCATGACGGCAGCGGCCGCGACCGCGAGCCCGCCCGCCGCGCGCTGGAGCTGCTCGGCGAGGCCGGCTACAAGCTCGTCGACAATCGGCTGGTGAAGAATGGCGATCCACTCTCCTTCGAGATCATGGTCGCCAATCGCGATCAGGAGCGTCTGGCGCTGTTCTTCGCCTCCTCGCTGCAGCGCATCGGCGTCGCCGCGAGCGTGCGCCTCGTCGACGAGGTGCAATATCAGCGTCGCCGCCAGAAGTTCGAATTCGACGTGATGTTCGGCACCTGGACCGCCTCCGCCTCGCCCGGCAATGAGCAGCGGATGCGCTGGGGCTCCGCAAGCGCCGCGCAAGAAGGCTCCTATAATCTCGCGGGAGCCTCCTCTCCGGCGATAGACGCGCTCATCGCAGCGCTGCTGTCCGCGCGCGGGCGCGAGGATTTCATCGCCGCCGTGCGCGCCTACGACCGCGCGCTTCTCTCCGGTTTCTACATCGTGCCGCTCTATCACTCCTCGACGCAATGGATCGCTCACTCGACGAAAATCGCGAGGCCGTCGAAATTGCCCCGCTACTCTCCCTTGTTTGGCGCCACGCTCGAGACGTGGTGGAGGACGGAGCCGTGACGCTCGCCGACAGCTCCGGCCGCGCGCTTTCGCGCGCGCATCCGCTGACCATGTTCGGCCTCGACGCGCTGATCGCCGGCGCGGCGCGGCTGCGCCCCATGCGCCTCGCCGCCGCCGACGCCTCGACCGGCGCGGCGATCGACCACGCCGAGCTCGACCGCCGCGTCGCCGCCTTTCGCGCCGATCTGCGCAGCTTCGATTTTCTGCCCGGCGAGCGCATCATTCTCTTCGCCGCGCCGAGCAGCGCGACGCTGATCGCGCTCATCGGAATCATCTCCGCCGGCCTCGAGCCGGTGGCGGCGCCGCTCGGCCTCTCGGTCGGCGCTCTGGCGGCCGGCGCGCGCGCCGTCGCGGCCGCGGCGCTCATCGCGCCGGCCTCGATCGGCGGCGAGAGCCTCGAGGAGCTGGTCTTCGGCGTCGCCGCGCAAGCGCCTTCGATAAGGCTCATCGGCTCGCTCGACGGAACCATAGACGGCGCCGTCGATTTCGGTCCGCGCTCGCGCAGCGAGAATGACTCTTCCGCCTCGACGCGCTCCGCGCCCGGCAAAAAAGTGCTGATCGGCGCGCTGGACCAATATGGCGCGCCGCATTTCCTCGAGCAGGCGGGGCTCGTCTCCGGCGGCCTCGGCCTCATCGCCAAAGCGCATGTCAATGGCTCGGCGCCGCTGCTGTCGCTGGTCTCGCCGGGCACGATCGGCGGCCTCGTCGCCGGGCCGCTCGCCGCGCTGCTCTCCGGCGCCGCGCTGCATTTCCTCGCGCCTTTCGACGCCGCCGATTTCCTCGCGACGCTCGACGCGCTCGGCCCTCTGCGCCTCGTCGCGCCGCGCGCGGCGCTGGCCGATCTCGACGCGGCCGGCCTGCTGACGAGCGGCGCGCTGCTCGCCTGCATCGCCGTCCATCGCGCCGGCGAGGATGAGCCCGCCTTCGAGCCCTCGCACCCTTATTCCTGCCCGATCATCGAGATCGGCGCGGACGGCGCCCTGCGCGCTCCTCCGCGCCCAGTCCCGGGCCGCGCCGCCTATTGAGCGAGGCGGCGCAGTGTCGCCGCATCCGGCGCGCCGCCGCAGCAGCGCGCGATCGCTTCGGCGAACAGCGTCTCCTGCGGCGCCCCTTCGGCGAAGAGCGTCATAGAGGATTTGAATTTGAGATCGTCAGGCGCGCCGAAAATCTCGGCGAGCGGACGCTCCGCGGCGAGAACGAGACGCGTGCAGGCGCGCAGCCTCTCCCCCAAAATCTCATGTGCGAGAAACGCGCGCGCCTCCGCCGCCGAGCTGATCGCATAGCGCTTCGCCATGGCGCTGGAGCCCAGCCCCTCGAGCTGCGGAAAGACGAACCACATCCAATGCGTTCGCTTGCGCCCGGCGGCGAGCTCCGCCATCGCCATCTCGATGACGGGAGCCTGCGCCTCGACGAAACGGCGTAGATCGAAGGGATCGTCGTCCGACATGCTTCGCCTCCGTCAGCGCGGGAAGGCCCCCTCCCCGACCCTCCCCCGCTATCGCGGGAGAGGGAGCAGATTCCGCCCGTTATCAAAATTACGCGAAACGCCGCCGCCTTCCCTCTCCCGCGAATAGCGGGGGAGGGTGAGGGAGGGGGCGCTCCCATTATTTCGCGCGCGCCCGCCGTCCGACGAGCGCCGCCAGCGTCACGCCCTCGCGCTCCAGCGTCTCCAAAATCCCGCTCTTGATGCGCCCCACCAGCCCCGGCCCCTCATAGACCAGCGCGCTATAGAGCTGCACCAGGCTCGCCCCGGCCTCGATCTTGGCGAGCGCCGCAGCGGCCGAATCGACGCCGCCGACGCCGATGAGCGGAAACTGCCCTTCGACGCGCAGAAACGTCTCGGCGAGCATTTTCGTCGAGAGATCGAAGAGCGGCGCGCCCGAGAGCCCGCCCGCCTCCTTCGCGAAAGGCGAAGCCAAAGTCTCCGGCCGCGCCAACGTCGTGTTGGAGACGATCATCCCGTCGATCTCGCGGGAGCGCGCGACGCTCACCACGTCGTCGAGCTGCTCGAGCGAGAGATCCGGCGCGATCTTCAACAATACGGGCCGTCGCCGCCTGGCCCGCTCGCGCGCCGAGAGCACGCGCGCCAACAGCTCCGAGAGCGCGGTCTTCTCCTGCAGGTCACGCAGGCCCGGCGTGTTGGGCGAGGAGACATTGACGGTGAAATAGCTCGCCAGCTCGGAGAAGGCCGCAATGCCGCGCTCATAATCGGCGATGCGGTCGGCGGCGTCCTTATTGGCGCCGATGTTGACGCCGACGATTCCGCCGCGCGAGCGCCGGACGAGCAGCCGCTCATAGGCGAGCGTATGGCCGACATTGTTGAAGCCATAGCGATTGACGATGCCGCGATCCTCGGGCAGCCGAAACACGCGCGGACGCGCGTTGCCGGCCTGCGGCTTGGGCGTCAGCGTGCCGACCTCGGCGAAGCCGAAGCCCATGGCCAGCATGGCGTCGGGAACCTCGGCGTTTTTGTCGAAGCCGGCGGCGAGGCCGATCGGATTGGGAAAATCGAGGCCGAAGGCGCTGACCGCGAGGCGCGGATCGTCGCGCGGCGGCTTCGGCGCCGGCATCAGCTGCAGAGCGGCGATCGTCGCCTGATGCGCCGTCTCCGGCGGCAGGCGGCGGAACAGCGCGGTGGCGAGATCGCCGAAAAAAACCTCGATCATTCGACGAGCCCCGCGAAATCATGGCCGCCATCCGCGCGCATCGGCAAAGCCGCGACCTTCGCGACGCGCGCGACCGGCAGCGTTCCGTAGAGATGGGGGAAGAGATCGCCGCCGCGCGAGGGCTCCCACTTCAGCGCATCGCCGAGAGGCTCGGCTTCCACGGCGACGAGCAGAAGATCGGCGACGCCATTGAAATAACGCGCGGCCGTCTCCTCGACCTGCGCGCGCGTCGAGAAATGAATATAGCCGTCGGCAAGATCGATCCCGGCGCCCGCGAAAACGCCCGCCGCCTCGGCCTCACGCCAGAGGGAAGCGGGGAGAAGCTTGTAGATGAGGGTCATGGCGGAGAGATAGCAGGCGTTCGGGGCTCCGTGGTAGGGGGCTCGAATGAAAGGCTTGACCACCGCCGATATAAAGATATATCTTAGATCGATCTAAATAGGGACGATCCGTCATCTTCAACCTTCGGCTCGATCCACTCCTCGAGCCTTCGAGCTCGGCGCGAACGCTTAACGAGCGCCTGGCGAACAGGTGAAACGCCACTCATGCGAGACACGTCTTCCAGGCGCATCGCGCCTATACTCGGAGCCCTCGGCGCTCTGGGACCACTGTCGATCGATATGTATCTGCCGGCCATGCCGCAGATCGCGGCGAATCTGAATGTCGGCGAAGGACAGGTGCAATTCAGCCTCATGTCCTTCTTCGCCGGCCTCATGATCGGCCAGCTCTTCTACGGCCCGATCTCCGACTCCGTCGGCCGCAAGCCGGTCATTTACGCCGGACTCCTGCTGTTCATCGTCGGCTCCATCGGCAGCATCACCGCCGGGACGGCCGAGCAGCTCGCCGCTTGGCGCTTCATCCATGGGCTCGGCGGCTCGGCCGGCATGGTGATGGGCCTCGCCATCGTGCGCGACCTGTACACGGGGCAGACGGCCGCCAAGCTCATCGCGATGATGATGCTCGTCCTCGGCGTCGCGCCGATACTCGCGCCTCTGTTGGGCTCGGCGATCATCGCCGTCGCGCCATGGCAGGCTCTGTTCGGCGCGCTCGCGCTGTTCGGCGTCGCCGGTCTCGTCCTCGTGTGGATCGCCTTGCCGGAGACCCGCATGGAAGAGCTTCGCGCCGCCAGCCGCCCGCTCGACGCCGTGCGAAATTACGCGCATCTTCTCGCCAGCCGCCGCTTTCTCCCTTATGTGGCGGTGGCGGCGTTCGCGCAGGCCGGATTTTTCGCCTATCTCGCCGGCTCTTCCTTCGTCTTCATTTCGCTGCACGGACTGACGCCCGCCGCCTATAGCGCCGTCTTCGCCGTCAACTCCATCGGCCTGATCGCGGCCGCTCAGACCGTGCCGCACCTGATGGGCCGCTTTCGGCCGCAAACGATCGTGCGCGCTTCCGTCGCGGTCTATGCCGCGACGGCCGTCTCGCTGGCGGCGGTCGATATGGCCGGCGGCGCGAGTCTCGGCATGCTCGCCGCCTCGCTCTTCGTCATCATCGCCGCCAGGGCTATCGTCATGCCCGTCTGCAGCGTCATGGCGCTGGAATCCTATGGCGCGATCTCCGGCACGGCCTCGGCGCTGCTGGGGGCGCTGCAATTCGGCGCCGGAACATTCGCCTCCTTCATTGTCGGCGCGACAGCCAATGGCGCGGCTCTGCCGATGATCGCCGCTATCGCCGTTTGCGGAGTCGCCGCATGCGTCTTGGCGTTCGCCGCCTTTCCGAAGACGCCTTCCGCTCTCTCGCAGGAGCGCCATCGCCAGCCTGCATCGGCCCCATGACCCCCGCCCAATTCCACGCCTCCCTCGCCGCAGAGACGCCCCCCGCCCTCTCGCCGCCGCTGCTCGCGCTGTGGAAGAACGCCAAGGGCGATAGGGACGGCGCGCATAAATGCGTCGACAGCTCCGGCGCGGCGGACGCCATGTGGGTGCACGCCTTTCTGCATCGCACGGAAGACGACCTCGGCAACGCCGGCTATTGGTACGCCCGCGCCGGCAAGCCGGCGGCGACCGGCGCGCTCGAAGAGGAATTCGAAGCGATTCTCGCCGCTCTGCTCGGGTGATCGGCCTCGATGCGATGCGAGCCTGAAGGCTCGCGGTCCAGGACGCGCATCGGACCGCGAGCCTTCAGGCTCGCTTCTCCGTCCGCGTTGTGGCTCAACCTCTCGCGGCCAGAATCTCTCGCGCCGTCGCCGCGTCCTCGCGCATTTGCGCGGTGAGCGCGTCGAGCGAGGGGAATTTCGCCTCGCCGCGGATGAAGCCGATGAAGGCCACCTCCACCGTCTTGCCATAGAGATCGCCGTCGAAATCGAAGACGAAGACCTCGAGCAGCGGCGCGCCCTCCGCCTCCACCGTCGGCCGGCGGCCGAAATTGGCGACGCCTTCGCGCAGCGCGCCGTCCACTTCCAGCGTCACCGCGTAAATGCCGTGGCGCAGCTTGCTGGACGGGTCGAGCGCAATATTGGCGGTCGGAAAGCCGAGCGTGCGGCCGAGCTGCCGGCCGCGGGTGACGACGCCCTCGACGAAATAGGGATGGCCGAGCAGCTTGGTCGCCAGCGCGACATCGCCGGCGGCGAGCGCCTCGCGCGTCGCGGTGGAGGAGACGGCCTCGAGGCTGCCGGCCTCGTCCTGCGTGATTCGCGGCACGATCTCCACGGCGAAGCCGAGGCGCTCGCCTTCGGCGCGCAGAAATTCGGGATTGCCGGCGCGCTTGGCGCCGAAGCAGAAATCATAGCCCGCCACCGCCGCCGAGACGCCGAGCCTCTTGTGGAGAATCTCCTCGGTGAACTCTCGCGGCGGACGCGCAGCGAAGTCCTTGTCGAAGGTGAGGATCACCATGCCGTCGAGGCCGAGACGGGCGAGCAGCGCGGCCTTGGCGTCGGGCGGGGTGAGCCGGAATATGATCGATTTTCCGGCGAAGCAATCGGCCGGATGCGGCTCGAAAGTGAGCAGCGCGCAAGGCTTGCCGAGCTTTTGCGCCAGAGCCTGCGCATGGGCGATGACGCCGCGATGGCCGCGATGCAGGCCGTCGAAATTGCCGATGGCGACGACGGCCCCCTCGAGCCCCGGCGGCGGGGCGAGCGGATCGCGGGCGACGATGAAGGGATGCGCGGAAGGCAAGGCGGCGTCCAAGGCTTTGTGCGGTGCAGGAGCCGGCTCACTTTGGTTCGGATGGCGCGCCATGTCCAGAGCGAGAGGGTCGCAGGGCTTCGAGACCGCTGCGCGACTCTCCCCCTCATGCTGAGGAGCGCCCGAAGGGCGCGTCTCGAAGCGCGAGGGGGAGGTTCCAGTCGGCGACGCAATGAGGCCGCCCGCGTGCTTCGAGACGCCCGCTTCGCGGGCTCCTCAGCATGAGGGCGTCTTCACCCGATCGTCTCGGAACCGCAAGAGCCCCCTCTTCGCGGCAAATTAACCTTTCTCCCCTTGCATGGCGGCGCCGCCCTTTTCGGCCGGGCGAAAGGCGATCTCGACAGCGATGACGCGCAGCAGAAAGAGACGTTGTCTCGCCTTCATCATCGTCTGCGCCGCCGCCGCGGGCTGGCTCTGGCCGCACGTCGCCGGCGCCTCGGCGATGGCGCTCGCTTTTGTCGGCGTGCTGCATCTCGCCGTGCTCGCTTATGAGGAGATCGCCTTTCCGCAATATAGCGAGGCGATGAGCCCGGAGGATTACGAGCATTTCTGCGCCGCCCTGCTGCGCGAGGCGCGCTGGAGCGCGCGGGTGACGCGGCTGAGCGGCGATCAAGGCGTCGATATCGTCGCGGAGAAGCGCGGACGCAGGATCGTCGTCCAGTGCAAGAAATATTCGAAGCCGGTCGGCAACAGGGCCGTGCAGGAGATCGTCGCCGCCATCGCCCATGAGGAGGCCGAGCGCGGAATCGTCGTCGCCACCAAGGGCTATACGGCGAGCGCCGTGCAGCTCGCCGCCTCCAATGAGGTGCTGCTGCTGCATCATTGCGAGCTGACGAAGATCGACCGCCTGCTCAGGCGGCCTCTTCTATCGGCTTGACGCTGACGCTGACGTCGAGCTTCTGCTTGCCGGCGGCGAAAATCACGCCGTCGATCGGCGAGACATCAGCGTAATCGCGGCCTCGCGCGATCACCACATGGTCGTTCATAGCCAGAATGGCGTTGGTCGGATCGACGCCGAGCCAGCCGAACTCGCGCCCGCACCAGACGGAAATCCAGGCGTGGGAGGCGTCGGCGCCCTCGAGCTTGGCGGCGCCGGGCGCCGGTATGGTGCGGATATAGCCGCTGACATAGGCCGCCGGCAGGCCCAGCCCGCGCAGCGCCGCGATCATGATGTGGGTGAAATCCTGGCAGACGCCACTGCGCTTGTCGAAGGCCTGCGCCAGCGGCATTGCGACATGGGTGGCGTTGGGATCGTAGAGAAAATCGCGATGGATGCGCCGCATCAGCTCCACCGCGCCGGCCAGCATCGGCCGGCCGGGCGGAAAGCTCTCGCGCGCATAGGCCGTCGCGGGCGCGTAGAGGGGCGCGAGCCGGCTCGGAAAGATGAAATGCGCCGGCGCGTCGGGACCGAGCGAGGGCGTCTCCAGCGCCTCTGCGCGCACGGTCTCCCACGGCGGCGTCGACGCCTCCTCGGGCGGGGCGGCGCGCTCGACGCGCACGCGCGCGCTCATTGCGATGCCGAGCTTCACATGGGGGGCGTCCAGCTGCGCCTCGGCGACGCGATTGCCGTAGAAATCGACGCGCTCGCGCCAGTCGTGCGGGCTGGGCGTGATGTCGATGCGGCCGAAGACGACGCGCTGGCCGGCGTCGTCGCGCGGCAATAGGCGCAAAGCGCAGCGCGCCGCGGCGACGGGCGCCTCGTAGCTGTAGGTCGTCACATGGGTGATGTCGTAGATCACGCTAACCGGATCGGCTCTTCGAAATGCGCCGCGTTGGAGCCCTGCAGGAAGTAGCGGGAGGCGAGCGCATCCGCAAGGCTCATCAAGCGCTGCTCTATGGCGAAGATTTTGGCGGCGTCCAGCTCGGCGGCGTTCGCCACCTCGATCTCGGCGCGCAATTTCACGGCGAGACGGCGCGGCGCCTCCAGCAAGCCGTCGTGACGCAGGGTCGGCAGAGAGGAGAGATGCTCCTCGATCTTGGCCACCTGAAAGCCGACCGAGCGCGGATTATAAGGATCGAGCACCGCCATATCGAGCACGGGCGCGAGAGCGGCGCCGGCGAGATAGCGGGAGCGATAGGTGATTTGCGAATCGATCAGCTCGAGCAGAGTGTCGAGACTGTCGATGGTCGCGCCCTCGTCGGCGAATTGGCGGGAGAAGCGGCAGGCGTTGATCGCCCGCTCGACGCGCTTGCCGAGATCGAGAAAGCACCAGCCGGCGACGCGGTTGAAATTCTCGTCGATGAGGCCGGAGAGCGCCGCCAGCACGTGCAGCGATTGCTCGACGCCCTCGAGCACTTCCGGCTCCGAGGCGGGGCCTTGCGAGAAATCGTCGAGCCGCGCCTCCAGCAGGCGGACGAGATGCCAAATGTCCTGCGACAGGCGCTCGCGCACGATGGAGGCGGCGTGCTCGGCGGCGCGGGCGATGGAGAGGGCGGAGCCGGCCGTCTCGGTTCCGCCGGCGGCGGCGAGAGCAAGCTCGGCCGCCGAGAGGCGCGGGTCGCGCGTCGGCGCGGCGCCCCAGGCGAGCAGCACGCGCTCCAGCCGCTCGATCGGCTGGCGGCCGCTGTAATTGGGGGCGTCCGCCTCGGTGAGGCGATTGCACAGCGAGCGCACCAGCCGCAGCGTCGCCTCGGCGCGCTCGAAATAGCGGCCCATCCAGAAGAGATTGTCGGCGGCGCGGCTCGGCAGATCGCCGACCATGCGGACGATCTCCACATCGTCGCTCATCGGCAGCAGGGTGGAATTGTCGGTCGGCCGGTCGCCCAGCACCCAGACGTCGGCCGATTGCGCGCCCGCCCCCATGGAGATGGCGCGCACGTCGAGACGATCCGACACGCGGCAGAAGCCGCCCGGCATCACGCGCCAACCATCCGCCGTGGCGGCGGCGAAGACGCGCAGCGCAAAGGGGCGCGGAACCAGCGCGCCATCCTGCCAGACCGGCGTCGTCGAGAGCTGCACGACCTCCTGGCCGACATAATCCATGCCGCGGGCGCGCATCGCCTCGGTGAGGCGCGCGCGTTCGGCGGCGTCGAACTCGGCCCCCAGCGCCACGCGGCGGCCGGGAAAGCCGGCGAGATGCTCGCCGAAGGCGGGCGCGACGGCGCGGTCCTCCAGCGAGGCCAGCACGGCGTCGCGTGCCTCGTCCTGGCCGCACCACCATGTCGCGATATTGGCGAGGCGCAGATCCTCGCCGAGCAGCCGGCGGGCGATGGCCGGCAGGAAAGAGAGCAGAGCGCGCGATTCGATGAGGCCCGCGCCCGGCATGTTGGCGATGGTGACATTGCCCTCGCGGATCGTGTCGAGCAGGCCCGGCACGCCGAGCTGCGAGGCGGCGTTCAGCTCCAGCGGATCGCACCAATCGGCATCGACGCGGCGCCACACGACGTCGACGCGCTTCAGCCCGGCGATGGTGCGCACATGCAGCTTGCGCTCGCTGGTGACGAGATCGGCGCCCTCGACCAGAAGAAAGCCGAGATAGCGCGCGAGGCTCACCTGCTCGGAATAGGATTCGCTGAACGGGCCGGGCGTCAGCAGGCAGATGCGCGGGTCCTTCTGCTGCGCGGCCTTGGCGAGCGCGCTGCGAAAATCGCGGAAGAAGGGCGCGAGCCGCTCGACCTTCATGTCGCGGTAGAGGCGCGGAAAGGTGCGCGCCATCACCAGCCGATTCTCCAGCGAATAGCCGGCGCCCGAGGGCGCCTGGGCGCGATCGCCCAGCACCCACCAGCGCCCATCCGGGCCGCGGCCGATCTCGGCGGCGTAGAAGCGCAGCCAGCGTCCGCCGGGCGGCGTCGCGCCGCTCATCGGGCGGATGTAATCCGGCGAGCCGGCGATGACCGCCGCCGGCAGCGCGCCCTCCTTGACGAGGCGCTGCTCGCCATAGGCGTCGCGCAGCACCATGTCGAGCAGCTCGGCGCGCTGGGCGACGCCCGCGGCGATCTCCCGCCATTCGGCCTGCGGCAGCAGCAGCGGCAGCCGGCTCAGCGGCCAGGTGCGCTCCTTGGTCTCGCCGAGCACACGATAGGAGACGCCCATGTCGCGGATGCGCCGCCCGGCGGCGGCGAAACGATCGTCGATATCCTCGCGGCTGAGGCCGCCCAGCGTGTCGAGCAGGCTCGCCCAATGCGGGCGCACGCGTCCGTCCGGGCCGACCAGCTCGTCCGGCACGCCCTCCGGCGGCGCATAGCGGGCGATCCAGGCGGCGACGCGGCGCGCCGCCTCTCCCGTGCTCGCATCGATCGTCCGCTCAGCCGGCACAACTCCTCCGCAGGTCCAAAGTCAGCGGGAACTCTCCCGCCGGCTCCTCGCGCGGCGGCCTCACCCGGCCGGGCGTATGGCCGTGATCCTGGAACCGCGCCAGCCTGCGAGCCTCCGCCTCATGCGAGTTTACCGGAAACGTGTCGTAGTTGCGACCGCCCGGATGCGCCGTGTGATAGACGCAGCCCCCGAGCGAGCGCTCGCTCCAGCTATCTATGACGTCGAAGGTCAGCGGCGAGTGGATGGGAATGGTCGGATGCATGCCGGAGGCCGGCTGCCACGCCTTGAAGCGCACGCCCGCCACCGCCTCCCCCGAGGCGCCGGCGCTGGTCATCGGCACGCGACGGCCATTGCAGGCGATGACATGGCGGCCGGGCACGAAGCCCTTGGCTTTCACCTCCACGCGCTCCACCGAGGAATCGACGAAGCGCGCCGTGCCGCCGGCGACGCCTTCCTCGCCCAGCACATGCCAGGGCTCCAGCGCCTGACGTATCTCCAGCTCCACCCCGCCATGCTCGACGCGGCCGGCGAGCGGGCAGCGGAACTCCTTCTGCGCCTCGAACCATTCCGGCTCGAATGCGTAGCCCCCTCCTCGCAGATCGCCGAGAACGTCGAGGAAATCGCGCCAGATGAAATGCGGCAGCATGAAGCGGTCGTGCAGCGCCGTTCCCCAGCGCACGAGGCCGCCGCTCTGCGGCTCGCGCCAGAACCAGGCGACGAGCGCGCGCAGCAGCAATTGCTGGGCGAGGCTCATGCGCGCGTCCGGCGGCATCTCGAAGCTGCGGAACTCGACGAGGCCGAGCCGCCCTGTCGGACTGTCCGGCGAAAAGAGCTTGTCGATGCAGATTTCCGCGCGATGCGTGTTGCCGGTGACGTCGACGAGCAGATTGCGGAACAGGCGATCGACGACCCAGGGCGGGAAATTCGTCGTCCCCGCCTCCGGCACATTGGCGAGCGCGATCTCCATCTCATAGAGCGAATCGTGACGCGCCTCGTCGAGCCGCGGCGCCTGGCTCGTGGGGCCGATGAAGAGGCCCGAGAAGAGATAGGAGAGCGAAGGATGGCGCTGCCAATAGAGCACGAGGCTCTTGAGCAGGTCCGGCCGGCGCAGGAAGGGCGAATCGAAAGGCGTGCGGCCGCCGAGCACGACATGATTGCCGCCGCCCGAGCCGGTCTGGCGGCCATCGATCAGGAATTTATCGGCAGTGAGCCGCGCCTGCCGCGCGTCCTCGTAAAGGCCCGTGGTGGTGGCCACGGCGTCGCGCCATGTGTCGCCGGGATGGATGTTGACCTCTATGACGCCGGGATCGGGCGTCACCTTTATGACCTCGAGGCGCGGATCGACCGGCGGCGGATAGCCCTCGATATGGACGGGGAGGTCCATCTCCTTGGCGGTCGCCTCCACGGCGGTCAGCAGCTCGAGATAATCCTCGAGCGTCGAGACCGGCGGCATGAACACACAGAGCACGCCGTCGCGCGGCTCTATGGCGAGGGCCGTGCGCACTGCGCCTTCGACCTGGAACTGCTCGCTGACCTCCTGACGATCGTCGAGCGCGCGGCTCTCGTAGATTTGCAGCAGATGCGCGGGGTCCGGCAGCGGGCCGCGCTTTTCGGTCGGGTCCTGCTGCCAGCTATAGGGATAGGCGCTCGGCGGAATCCAGGGCAGCGAGCTGATCGGCAGGCGCAGGCCGATCGGCGAATCGCCCGGTGCGAGGAACAGCCGGCCGCGCCGCAAGGGCCAGCGCTCCGACACCCAGCGCCGCTCGGCGCGGGCGTTCCAGCGCTGCACGGGCAGCACATAGCCGACCGGATTGGCGAGGCCGCGCTCGAAGGCCCGCAACATGCGGACGCGCTCCTCCGCGTCGTCGATCTTCGAATCGAGCGGATCGACATTGACGGGCAGAGAGCCTTCCTTCAGCAGCCAATGCGACGGGTCTTCATAGGCCGGGATCACATAGCGCCGCCCCAGCCCCAGACGCTCGGAGAGATCGGTGACGAACGCCTCGCTCTGCTGGGCGGTGGGGATTTTGGTCGAGCCGATGCGCGTCACCAGCTCGGGATCGCGCCACACCGGCTTGCCGTCCTTGCGCCAATAAATGGCGAAGGCCCAACGCGGCAGACTCTCGCCCGGATACCATTTGCCCTGCCCGTAATGCAGGAAGCCGCCTTGGGCGAAACGCTCCTGCAGGCGCCGCACGAGATCATCGGCGCGGGCGCGCTTGGTGGGGCCGACGGCGGCGGTCGTCCATTCCGGCGCCTGGAAATCGTCGATGGAGACGAAGGTCGGCTCGCCGCCCATGGTGAGGCGCACGTCCTGCGCCTGCAAATCCGCATCGACCGTCTCGCCGAGAGCGTCCAGCCGGCTCCAGGATTCGTCCGAGAAAGGCGCGGTGATGCGCGGCGCCTCGCGAATGCGCTGCACCCACATCTCGAAGCCGAAATCGACCTCGGCCGGCTCGACGACGCCGGAGAGCGGCGCGGCGGAGCGATAATGCGGCGCGCTGCACAAGGGCAGATGCCCCTCGCCGCAGAAGAGGCCGGAGGTGGCGTCCATGCCGATCCAGCCGGCGCCGGGAACATAGAGCTCGGCCCAAGCGTGCAGATCGGTGAAGTCCTTATCGGTTCCGGTCGGTCCCTCGATCGGATCGACGTCCGCCTTCAGCTGGATGAGATAGCCGGAGACGAAACGCGCCGCGAGGCCGAGGCTGCGCAGAACCTGCACGAGCAGCCATGCCGAATCCCGGCAGGAGCCCGTGCCGGCCGCGAGCGTCTCGTCCGGCGTCTGCACGCCGGGCTCCATGCGGATGACATAGCGAATATCGCGCTGCAGGCGGGCGTTGAGCTCGACGAGGAAAGGGACCAGCCGGATGTCTTCGCGCGGACGCACGCTCTCGACAAAGGCCTTGGCCAGCGGCCCGAGCGGCTCCACCTCGAGGCAGGAGGCGAGCTCGGCGCGCAGCTCCTCTGGATAGGCGAAGGGGAAGGTCTCGGCATAGGGCTCGACGAAGAAGTCGAAGGGATTGTAGACGGCGATCTCGGCATGGAGATCGACCTCGACGCGGAATTCCTCCGCCTTCTCTGGAAAGACGAGGCGCGCCAGCCAATTGCCGTGCGGGTCCTGCTGCCAGTTGATGAAATGATTGGCGGGCGCGATCTTGAGCGAATAGCTCGGCACGCGGGTGCGGCAATGCGGCGCCGGCCGCAGCCTTATCACCTGCGGCCCGAGGGCGACCGGCCGGTCATATTTGTAATGGGTGAGATGGTGGAGCGCGACCTTGATCGACACGGGAGCTGCTTCGCCTCCTCGGGGCGACGCCGGGAAAGCGGCGACGGGCGATTAGCTTATGCGGCCGGCGGCGTGTCAATCGCACGCGCCGGAAAGCGCGGCTCTTTGCCGGAAATTGCCGCATGACGCATCCCGCCGGGGCGGCGGGCGCCGCAGCTTTCGGCGCCCATTTCCGCGCTCACGAATCATTGGCGGCCGAGGGCGGCGGCTCCTCGGCGAAGACGACCCCTCCCCTTCCGCCGCGCTTCATCCGATAGAGCGCCGCATCGGCGCGCGTGACGAGCTGCTCGAGCGTCAGCCCGTCGCGAGGCGCGAGAGCGACGCCTATGCTCACGCCGATCTGAATGCTGCGGCCCTCGATCTCATAGGGCGCGCCGAGGACACGGACGATGCGGCGCGCCAGCAGCAGCGCCTCGTCCGGGTGGCGGACGCCGATCTGGACGATGACGAACTCGTCGCCGCCGAGCCGCGCCGCCGTATCCTCCCGCCGCACCATGGTCAGCAGGCGCGCAGTGACGGCGCAGAGCAGGAGATCGCCGGTCAGATGGCCATAGGCGTCGTTGACGGCCTTGAAACGGTCGAGGTCCAGGCAATGAATCGCCAGATATTCATTCGGCCCGAGGCGCGTCGAAGCCTCGTCGAAACGCTCGCGCAGCTCGACGCGATTGGCGAGGCCGGTCAGATCGTCATGCCGCGCCATTTTCGCGAAATCGAGCTTGGAGATGATCTGCCGGCGCGTCGCCGCATGCGTCTCGGCCGCCCAAAAGAGACCGACGACGGCAAAGGCGGAAAGAAGCACCGCCTGCAGGACGAAGCCCAAGAGAATGTGGATGTCGGTCGCCTCCGTCGCGCGAACGACGAGGCCGATGACCGTCGGCGTCGCCGACAAGGCGAGGCCGACCGCGCAAAGACGCGGACGGAAGGCGACATTGGACACGACGCCGCCGGCGAAGACGAAGGCGAGGCCCGAAGTCAGCATCGGCACCAGCGACGATTCCGGGGGATGCGGCATCATGAGCGCGCGCGCATTGATCGCGCCGAGCAGAGCCGCGAAAGAGAAGAGGCCGATGGCGTAGCGGCGCTCCCACGCCCTCGCCTCATCGGCGAGAATCGTCGCCTGCGCTGCGCGCCTCTGATAGGCGAGAACCAGGAAAACGCTCGCTATATCCACAGCGACGCCGGCGAGCGTCAGCGCCAGCAACGCCCAATCGTGCTTGCGCGCTGCGAGCAGCAGGCCGACAGAGGCGAGCGCTATGCCCATGAAGGCCACCGGCATGACCGGCCGCGCCACCATGTCGACCAGCTCGACATAAGCGGCGTCCGGCAGCGGCGCCGATTTTCGAGACGTATGTCCTACCCGACGCCACATGCTCACCCCAACGCGGTCTCATCTATGTCTGGCGGCTCGCATTTTCCAGCTCGGCCGCACGGGGCGGACGGCGTCTTGATTTCCCACGAGACGACGCATATAGATATCTTTATATCTAATCAGCGAAGCCCGTGGCCGACGCCAAATGACCGATGTGAGGCGACCTCTTCTTCTCGAACCCGCGCTCGCCGCGCTCAATGCGGCGGGCGAGGAGACGCGTCTGCGCCTGCTCGGCCTGCTGGCCGAGACCGAGCTGACGGTGAGCGAGGCCGTGGCCATTCTCGGCCAGTCGCAGCCGCGCGTGTCCCGCCATTTGAAGCTGCTGGTCGAGGCCGGGCTGGTGGAGCGCCGCCGTGAAGGGGCCTGGGCCTTCTTCCGCCTCGCCTCCGCCGACGCGCCCGGCGAGATCGCCCGCAGCGTCGTCTCCTGGCTCGATCCTCTGGACCCGCGCGTCGCCGGCGACCGCGCTCGTCTCGCCGAGGTGCGGCAGGCCCGCGCCGACGCCGCCGCCCGCTATTTCGCCGAGCATGCGCCCGAATGGGACGCCATACGCTCGCTGCATGTGCCGGAGGCGCAGGTGGAGGCCGCCATGCGCGAGGCGGTGGGCGAGGCGCCGCTGCGCCGCCTGCTCGATCTCGGCGCCGGCGCCGGCCGCATGCTGGAACTGTTCGCGCCGCAGGCGGAGCAGGCCATTGGCGTCGATCTCTCCTCCGCAATGCTCGGCGTCGCGCGCGGACGGCTGGAAAAAGCCGGCGCGCGCAATGTGCAGCTGCGCCAGGGCGACATGTATGCGCTGCCGATCGAGCGAAACAGCTGCGATCTCGTCATCGTGCATCAGGTTCTACATTATCTCGACGATCCTGGCCGCGCGCTGCGCGAGGCGGCGCGCACGCTCGCGCCCGGCGGCCGTCTGCTGGTCGTCGATTTCGCGCCGCATCGCGAGGAGACCTTGCGCGACGAGCATGCGCATCGCCGCCTCGGCTTCTCGCAGCAGGAGGTCACGACGCTGCTGGAGCAGGCCGGGCTGGAGATTCTGCGCCATCGCGATCTCGCGCCTTCCGCCGACGACGGCGCGAAGCTCACCGTATCCCTGTGGCTGGCGCGCGATCCTCGCGTCATCGCCGATCCTTTGCCCAAAGCCAGCTTCGAGACCGCATGATGTCCGACAATCGCAGCCTGTGGCCTCCGGGCCATTTCGATATTTCTTACGAATTCTTCCCGCCGAAGACGCCGGAGATGGAGGCGCAGCTGTGGGAGTCGATCGCGCGGCTCGCGCCTTTGAAGCCCAAATTCGTCTCCGTCACTTACGGCGCCGGCGGCTCCACGCGCGAGCGCACGCATAATATCGTCGCGCGCCTCGCCGCCGAGACCGACATTCTGCCCGCCGCGCATCTGACCTGCGTCTCCGCAGCGCGCGCGGAGATCGACGAGATCGTGCGCGATTATTGGAACGCCGGCGTCCGCCATATCGTCGCGCTACGCGGCGATCCGCCGACCGGCGTCGGCACGCGCTTCGAGCCGCATCCGCAAGGCTATCGCAGCTCCACCGAGCTGGTGCGCGGCATTCGCGCCATCGGCGATTTCGAAATTTCCGTCTCCACCTATCCCGAAGGTCATCCCGAGAGCCGCACGATCGACGACGATCTCGATGCGCTCGAGGCCAAGATCGACGCCGGCGCGACGCGCGCCATCACGCAATTCTTCTTCGAGAACGATATTTATTTGCGCTTTCTCGACAAGGCGCGCGCGCGGGGAATCATGATCCCGATCGTGCCCGGCATCATGCCGGTGCAGAACTTCAAGCAGACGGCGAATTTCGCGCGCAAGGCGGGCGCGAGCGTGCCCGATTGGCTCGCCCATCGCTTCGAGGGATTGGACGATGATCCCGTCACGCGCCGGCTCATCGCCGCAGCGGTCGCCGCCGAGCAGGTGCTGGGCCTCGCCGAGAACGGCGTGAGAGAATTCCACTTCTACACCAATAATCGCGCCGATCTCGTCTTCGCGATCTGTCATCTTCTGGGCGTGCGCCCCGTCACCGAGAAAGCCGCAGCATGAGTTTCGACAAGACCCACGGACCGAAGATTCAGGCGGCGCTGGAGAAGGCGGCGAGCGAGCGCATTCTCGTGCTCGACGGCGCCATGGGCACGATGATCCAGCGCCACAAATTCACCGAGGACGATTTCCGCGGCGAGCGTTTCAAGGATCATGCGAAGGATTTGCGCGGCGACAATGATCTGCTGACGCTGACGCAGCCGGCGGCGATCAAGGCGATTCATCGCGCCTATCTCGAGGCCGGCGCCGACATTATCGAGACCAATACTTTCTCCTGCACCTCTATCGCGCAGGCCGATTACGGCCTCGAGCATATCGTCTATGAGCTCAATTACGAAGGCGCGCGCCTCGCCCGCGCGGCGGCCGACGAGGTGGCGCGCGAGACCGGCGTGCCGCGCTTCGTCGCCGGCTCCATGGGGCCGACCAATCGCACAGCGTCCATCTCGCCGGATGTCTCCAATCCCGGCTTTCGCGCCGTCACTTTCGACGATCTGCGCGCCGCCTATCTCGAGGAGGCGCTCGGCCTGCTGGAGGGCGGCGCCGATATTCTCCTGATCGAGACGATCTTCGACACGCTGAACGCCAAAGCGGCGATCTATGCGGTGGAGGATGCTTTCGAGAAGGTCGGCACGCGCTTTCCGGTGATGATCTCCGGCACCATCACCGATCTTTCCGGCCGCACGCTCTCCGGCCAGACGGCCGCCGCCTTCTGGAACTCGATCGCGCACGCAAAGCCCTTCTCCATCGGCTTCAATTGCGCGCTCGGCGCGCGCGAGATGCGCCAGCACATCGCCGAGGTTTCGCGCATCGCCGACACGCGCATCTGCGCCTTCCCCAACGCCGGCCTGCCCAATGAATTCGGCCTCTATGACGAGAGCCCGGAATATATGGCCGAGCTGGTCGGCGAATTCGCCAAATCCGGCCTCGTCAATGTCGTCGGCGGCTGCTGCGGCACGACGCCGCCGCATATCGCCGCCATCGCCGGCGCCGTGAAGGGCGTCGCGCCGCGCGCTGTTCCGACGATCGCGCCGCTGCTGCGCCTCGCAGGCCTCGAGCCTTTCACGCTGACCAAGGACATTCCCTTCGTCAATGTCGGCGAGCGCACCAATGTCACCGGCTCGGCGAAGTTCCGCAAGCTCATTACCGCCGGCGATTACGCCGCGGCGCTGGATGTGGCGCGCGATCAGGTCGCCAATGGCGCGCAGGTCATCGACGTCAATATGGACGAAGGCCTGCTCGATTCGAAAAAGGCGATGGTCGAATTCTTGAATCTGCTCGCCGCCGAGCCCGATATCGCCCGCGTGCCGGTGATGGTGGATTCGTCGAAATTCGAGGTGATCGAGGCCGGCCTGCAATGTCTGCAGGGCAAGGGCGTCGTCAACTCGATCTCGCTGAAGGAAGGCGAGGAGAAATTCATCGAGGCGGCGACCAAGGTGAAGCGCTATGGCGCCGCCGTCGTCGTCATGGCCTTCGACGAGGCGGGACAGGCCGACACTTTCGCTCGCAAGGTGGAAATCTCCGGCCGCGCCTATAAGATTCTCACGCAGGAAGTGGGCTTTCCGCCGCAGGACATCATCTTCGATCCCAACATCTTCGCCGTCGCGACCGGCATAGACGAGCACAGCAATTACGGCGTCGATTTCATCGACGCGGCGCGCGCGATCAAGACGACGCTGCCGCATGCGCATGTCTCCGGCGGCGTGTCCAACCTCTCCTTCTCCTTCCGCGGCAATGAGCCGGTGCGCGAGGCGATGCACTCCGTCTTCCTCTATCACGCCATTGCGGCGGGGATGGATATGGGCATCGTCAACGCCGGCCAGCTCGCCGTCTATGAGAAGATCGACCCAGAGCTGCGCGAGGCCTGCGAGGATGTGGTGCGGAACCGCCGCCCCGATGCGACAGAGCGCCTCGTCGAGATGGCCGAGCGCTTCAAAGGCGCGGGCGCGAAGGCGGCGGAGAAGGACGCGGCGTGGCGCGAAGCGAGCGTCGAGAAGCGTTTGGAATATGCGCTGGTCAATGGCGTCGCCGATTATATCGAGCAGGATGTGGAAGAGGCGCGTCTCTCGAGCACGCGTCCGCTCGATGTGATCGAAGGTCCGCTGATGGCCGGCATGAATGTCGTCGGCGATCTCTTCGGCCAGGGCAAAATGTTCCTGCCGCAAGTGGTGAAATCGGCGCGCGTGATGAAGCAGGCCGTCGCGCATCTCCTGCCTTACATGGAGGCGAATAAGGAGAGCCGCTCCTCGGCCGGCAAGATTCTTCTCGCGACCGTCAAGGGCGACGTCCACGACATCGGCAAGAATATCGTCGGCGTCGTGCTCGGCTGCAATAATTTCGAGATCATCGATCTCGGCGTGATGGTTCCGACCGCCAAGATTCTCGAGACGGCGAAGGCCGAAAAGGTCGACATCATCGGCCTCTCCGGCCTCATCACGCCCTCGCTCGACGAAATGTGCTTCGTCGCTTCCGAGCTGGAGCGCGAAGGATTCGACGCGCCGCTGCTCATCGGCGGCGCCACGACGAGCCGCGTGCATACGGCGGTGAAGATCAGCCCCAATTACACCAAGGGCCAGGCGGTCTATGTGACCGACGCCTCGCGCGCCGTGGGCGTCGCGCAGGCGCTGATGTCGCAAGCTTCGCGCGCGGACTATGTCGCCAAGACGCGCGTGGAATATGAGAAGGTCGCCGAGGCTCATGCGCGCGCGCAGGCCGACAAGCAGCGCGTCTCGCTCGCCGCCGCGCGCGCCAATGCGCTGAAGATCGATTGGGCCGCCTATGCGCCGCCCAAGCCGACATTCCTCGGCGCGCGCGTCTTCGCTTCCTATGATGTCGCGGAGCTGGTTCCCTATATCGATTGGACGCCCTTCTTCCAGACATGGGAGTTCAAGGGCCGCTATCCCGCTCTGCTCGACGATCCCGAGCGCGGGCCGGCGGCGCGGCAATTGCTCGAGGATGCGCAGGCGATGCTGACGCGCATCGTGGAAGAACGCTGGTTCAATCCCAAGGCCGTCATCGGCTTCTGGCCCGCCAACGCCGTGGGCGACGACATTGCGCTCTATACGGGCGAGGGTCGCGTCGAGCGGCTCGCGACGCTGCATACGCTGCGCCAGCAGCTCACGCGTCGCGACGGCAAGCCCAATGTCGCGCTCGCCGATTTCGTCGCGCCGGAGGGCTCCGGCAAGGCGGATTATATCGGCGCCTTCGTCGTCACCGCCGGCGCGCAAGAGGCGAAGATTTCCGAGCGCTTCGCCCGCGCCAATGACGATTACGGGGCGATCATGGTGAAGGCGCTAGCCGATCGTCTGGCCGAAGCCTTCGCCGAGCGCATGCACGCGCGCGTGCGCCGCGAGTTCTGGGCCTATGCGGCGGACGAAACGCTGACCCCGGAGCAGCTGATCGGCGAGGATTATCGCGGCATTCGCCCGGCGCCCGGCTATCCGGCGCAGCCCGACCATACGGAGAAGGCGACACTCTTCAGCCTGCTGGAGGCGACGAAGCGCACCGGCGTCACGCTGACAGAGAGCTATGCGATGACGCCGGCCTCATCGGTCAGCGGCCTCTATTTCGCGCATCCGCAGGCGCATTATTTCGGCGTCGCCAAAGTGGAGCGCGATCAGGTGGAGGATTACGCCGCGCGCAAGGGCGTCTCCGCCGCCGAGATCGAGCGCTGGCTCGCCCCCGTGCTCAACTATGAGACTCGCGTGGCCGAGCCGGCGGAGTGAGGCGCGGGTTGTAGACTCGATCAAAAATCGAAGCCTCCGCCATTGTCCGCCTTCTCGCGTGCGGCCGACGTGCTCGTCATCAGCCAGATATCGACGCGGCGGTCGGAAGGAACTCCGAGCGGCCGCGTCGCTCGCGCAATCTCCGCGGACGACGGCGTCACACGCGGGCCAGAGACGAGCGCAATAATATTGTCTCGATCGGGCGCCTTCGCGCCCGCTTTCCAACAATCCTCGTCGAGACGCGCTCTCACGGCCTCGACGCGCGCCCGCGCGAGACCGGCATTGGCCTCGTAACGCGCTTTCGTCTCGCCTGACAAAGGAAGACGGTCCGTCGCCCCGACGATCAAGACGACCCCCGCGCCATCCGGCGGCGTGGCGCTTTTCCATCGCGCGCAAATGCTCTCGAGGTCGCGCTCTGCCGCGCGCAAAGCATCGTCCTCGAACCCTTCGCGATCGAAGGAGGCGCGGCCTTTCTTGAAATTCGTTATCGCGCCCAACCGAGTAGAGACGAAGCGATCCCCCGTCTTGGGCTCGACAGGGACCTGCAATTCGAATTGCGCTTTGACGAGATTTTCAAAATTCGCCTTCAGAAAACTATCGACCTTCAGATTTTTCACGACCGCCGCCTGGATGCCACCCGCCATCGCGAATAGCGCGAATCCAGCCGTCGTCGGAGCGACGCCTCTGCGCAATCCGATGAGGACGCTTCCCGTCAAAATCGACGCGAGCGTCAATGCGAAGGATGCGTCGAAATTGTAAGGATCGCCTGAGTAAGGCGCCTTCCGCTGCACGCATTCGACCGCGGGACATCTCGGACTTTCGATCGGAACGGCGCTGCTCGAGGACGGTCTCACCGGGGCGACCAACACGAACACGACGAGGATGACCAAGCCAGCAACAAGTGGAACCGCCGCCTGAAAATCGAGCGCGGGACCGATGTCTTTTGGACCTATCGAGCCCAGCGTCTTATAGAGCTGCCAGTCATGCGCTTCCGGGTCGCCACGCGCGGTCGCCGCCAAGCCCGCCTCTATGGCTTCCACCCGCTTGCCGGCCTTCACCACCACCGCCCGGTGGTAGAGCAGCCAAATCGAAAAGGCGGCGTAGACCATGATGGCGAGTTCGACGAACTCGACCCTATCGACAGTGATAAATCGAGAGTAAACCGCTGCGGCGGAACCGGCGACAACGGTTCCAAAAAACCCTTTGACACGAAATGCGAGGTTCTCATGCCTCGCGATAATTCCTTGAAGGATTCTTATTTCTTCGATTGCTGCATTCTTGCGGTCCATACGCGTCGCCCGCTCACGAATTACGATAAAAAGAACACCGTATGCCGATTACGAAATAAATACTGCTTTTGAATATAATGGAAGACATTTTTCACGCAGAACAGCGCCCCGACTCTTCACGAAGAAGAAAATCGGTGCGCTGTGAAAGCGTTACGCCCCGCGCGACGCCGCCGAGCGCCGCGATCGCCCTCAGCCCCCGAGCGCCGCCTTCACCGCGGCGCTGGCCTTGCCGAAGTCGATGCGGCCCGTGTATTTCGCCTTGAGCGCGGCGACGACCTTGCCCATATCCTTGATCGAGGCGGCGCCGGTCTCGGCGATGGCGGCCTTTATCGCCTCGGCGACCTCGGCCTCGCCGAGCTGCTGGGGCAGATATTCCGTGATCACGGCGATCTCGGCGCGCTCCTTCTCGGCGAGCTCGGGGCGGCCGCCCTTCTCGTAGATTTCCACCGATTCCTGGCGGCTCTTCACCATTTTCTGCAGCAGAGCGAGAATATCGTCGTCGCCCGGCGTCTTGCCCGTGGCGCGCGCCTCAATGTCGCGATCCTTGAGCCCCGCGGTGATCATGCGGATCGTCTCGACCTTCTGCTTTTCGCCGCTCTTCATCGCCGCCTTGAGGTCGGCCGTGAAACGTTCGCGCATTGTATTTCCACTTCGCAGTGAAATGTTCTAGACGTGCTTGCGATCCGAAGGGATCGCGGCAATCTAGATTTTTCGAGGGATGGCGGGCGCCCGATGGCGGCGCGCCGGCGGATGAGGGTGAGGCATAGAGCGCGGATGAGCCCGGATCAAGACGAAGCGACGGGTTGGACGGTTCCGGTCCACACGGGGGTTCTGGTTCTCGCCAGCGGCGAGGCGATTTTCGGCTTCGGCTTCGGCGCCGTCGGCGCGGCCGTCGGCGAGGTCTGCTTCAACACCGCAATGACCGGCTATCAGGAAATCCTCACCGATCCTTCCTACGCCGGGCAGATCGTCACCTTCACCTTTCCGCATATCGGCAATGTCGGCGTCAATGACGAGGATGTCGAGACCGTCGATCTCGACAGAAGCTCCGGCGTGCGCGGCGTGATCGTCGCCGCGCCGTCGAGCGATCCGTCCAATTATCGCGCGCTGCGGCCGCTCGGCGAATGGCTGGCGGCGCGGGGGATCATCGGCCTTTGCGGCCTGGACACGCGCGCGCTGACGGCGCTGATCCGCGAGAAGGGCATGCAGAACGCCGTCATCGCCTTCGCGCCGGACGGCGTGTTCGACCTCGCCGCGCTGCGCGCCGAGGCCGCCGCCTGGCCGGGCATAGACGGCATGGATCTCGTGCCCTCCGTCACCGCGCCCGCGCGCTATGAATGGGACGAGACCGTCTGGCGGCAGGCCACAGGCTATGGCAAGCGCGGCGGGAAGAAACTCCGCGTCGTCGCCGTGGATTATGGCGTGAAGCGCAATATTCTGCGGCTGCTGGCGGAGGCCGGCTGCGAGGTGATCGTCGTGCCGGCGACGACCAGCGCCAAGGATATTCTCGCGCTCTCGCCCAATGGCGTGTTTCTCTCCAATGGGCCGGGCGATCCGGCCGAGACCGGCAAATACGCCGTGCCGACCATTCGCGAGCTATTGGCGGCGAAAATTCCCACCTTCGGCATTTGCCTCGGCCATCAGATGATGGCGCTCGCCGTCGGCGCGAAGACGCAGAAAATGCCGCAGGGCCATCACGGCGCCAATCATCCGGTGAAGGATTTCACCACAGGCAAGGTGGAGATCGTCTCGATGAATCACGGCTTCGCCGTGGATCGCGACAGCCTGCCGGCCAATGTCGCCGAGACGCATCGCTCGCTGTTCGACGGCTCCAATTGCGGCATTGCGCTGGCCGATCGCCCGGCCTTCTCCGTGCAGCACCACCCGGAAGCCTCCCCCGGCCCGCAGGACAGCCATTATCTCTTCGCGCGCTTTGTGGATATGATGGAGAAGGCGCGGGCGTGAGCAGATAGAGAAAGCCATGAGACGCGACGAAGCCATAGAACGACTGAGAGCGCATGAAGCCGAGTTGCGGCGGCTCGGCGTGCTCAGTCTCTATCTGTTCGGCTCGACCGCTCGCGACGAAGCTGGCTCCACATCGGATGTCGATTTGTTTTTCGACTATCGAAAAGGCGAGCTCGGCCTTTTCGAGCTGATGGACTTAAAGGATTATGCTTACGACCTTCTGGGGAGCCCGGTCGACATCATGACGCGCGACAGCTTGCACAAAGCATTGCGGGAGCGGATCGAAAAGACCGCATTGCGTGTGTTCTGATGGCAATCTCTTCGAATGTTCCGCGCCTGCAGGACATCATCGAAGCGATAGAGCATATTCACGAGTGCATGGCCGAGGCCTCGCTCGAGGATTTCGAAGCTGATTGGCGACGACAATGGCTCGTCGAGCGTGGCGTCGAGATCATTTCCGAAGCGAGCCGCCATCTCGACGATGAGCTGAAGGCGCGTCACCCTGAAATTCCCTGGCGCAAGGTGGCCGGCATCGGCAATGTGCTGCGGCATAGCTACGAGACAGTCGCCGCCGCAGTCCTGTGGAAGCTCGCGCAGAGCGACCTCCAACCATTGGAAAAAGTCTGCCGTGCGGAACTCGAATCCTTACGAAAAAAGCCTGTTTCTGATTGATACGCGTAGCGATGACCGCCCCTCACCCGATCGCGATCGCCGACACCAGCCGCCCATAATCCGGCTCCTTGCGATGCACGCTACGACGGTAGCTGAAGCAGCGGGCCTCGTCCGCATAAGTGTCGATGCGCAAATTCTCGAAAGAGGCGACATTCGCCGCCTCGACGCGCCGCGTGATGAAAGACGGCAGATCGAACATGGAATGCCCATCGCGCGTCGATGGCGTGAAGAAAGGCGCAAAGCCCGCATCCTCGGCGAGGAACCGCTCGACGAATTCCGCGCCCACCTCGTAGCTCTCGCGGCCGATGGCCGGGCCGAGCGCGACATGGATATCGGCGCGATGCGCGCCATGCGTTTCCATCAGAGCGATCGTCGCCTCGATCATGCCGGTGAGCGCGCCCTTCCATCCCGCATGGCAGGCGCCGATGACGCCCGCGCTTGCGTCGGCGAAGAGCAGCATTCCGCAATCGGCGCCGGTGACGCCGAGCGCCAGCCCTTCGACATTGGTGACGAGGCCGTCGCAACGCGGCCGCTCCGTCTCGGCCCAAGGCTCGGCGACAAAGAGCGCGTCGCGCGAATGAATCTGATAGGGCACGAGCAGACGATGCGCCTTCGCGCCGAGGCGCCGCGCCATGCGCGCGCGATTCTCGGCGACGCGCGCGGCCTCGTCATTGGAGCCGACGCCGCCATTGAGCGAAGCGTAGACACCCTCCGACACGCCGCCGGCGCGCGTGAAGAAAGCGTGGCGAACGCCCGGCAGAGCGAGATTGCCGGCGCCGAGCGCGTCCAGCGCCTCCATTGTCTCGGTCATTGGAAAAACCCTGGCAGAAGCGGCATATCGGGATGCGTCACGGCGATGACCTTGAACAATTCACCCATGTCGCGCTTGGGATCGCCGGCGCCGATGAGACGCGCGAGCGCAATGTCGATCTCGGCGCGCTGCTCTGTGGTCGCACGTTTCTTCAAAGCTTCGGCGCGCTCGACGACGCCGAGCTGGCGCAGAAACGCGCTCTGCGTCACCGGCCCTTGCACTTTCGCGCCGGCCGCCGTCGCGGCGCGCGCCAACGCAGCGAAATCGACATGGGTGGTGAGATCGGCCTCGCCCGGCGCCTCCAGCGGATCGACATAGGCGTGGCGCGACACCGCCTGCAATGTCTCGCCCAGCGCCGTCTGCGTATAGCCATAGTCGACAACGAGCAGCGCCCCGCCCTGCGCGACGAGACGCGCGGCGATATCGCGCATGATGCGCGCGCCGATCGCGCCGATCTCTATGATCGAGCCTTCCGGCGCCGCGACGGTGAGATCGGCCTCGACGCTTTCGCCGACGCCGAAAGCGAGCGCGTCATTCTCGTCCATGCCGACGAGCCGCTCGCTCCAGCCGCGCTCCGTCTGCACGAAATGGCGCACCGGCAGCGCGTCGAAAAACTCATTGGCGATGATGATCGCCGGCCCATCGGGAATGCGCGCGACATCGGCGCTCCAGGAGACGTGCGCCGGCGCATTGGCGAGCGTCTGCCGCTGCCGCGCCTCGAGCACAGGGCTCGTCTCGACGAGATGCACGTCCAGCGCGGACAGAAAATCTGGCGCGATGCGCGCGACGCGCAGCGCATCCGCCATCAGCGTGCCGCGGCCCGGACCGAGCTCGACGAGCCGCAGCGGCGCAGGCGAGCGCGCGGCGCGCCACGCCTCTTGCGCGAACAGGCCGATGAGCTCGCCGAACATTTGGCTGATCTCCGGCGCGGTGATGAAATCGCCGCCGGCGCCGAAAGGATCGCGCGTCGTGTAATAGCCCTTGGTGGGATGCGACAGCGCGAGCGTCATGTAGCGCTCGAGCGTGATCGGCCCCTCCTGCGCGATGAGCTCGAGGATTTCTTCTCGCAAGGCGCTCATGCGGCGACTCTCCGCGGGCGCAGCGCATAGATTATGAGCGCGGCGCCGATCAGCATCATCGGCGCGGACAGCGCCATGCCCATTGTGAGGCCATTGTCCAAAGCCTCCGACAGAGGATCGGGCTCGCGAAAGAATTCGCTGACGATGCGCGCAGCGCCATAGCCCAGACCGAAGAGTCCGGTGGCGAGGCCCGGCCGCTTCAGCGCGCCGCGCTGCGCCGCAATGGCGAGCAGAATATAGAGCGCGACGCCCTCGAGCCCCGCCTCATAGAGCTGGCTCGGATGGCGCGGCGCATCGCCGGCGCCGGGAAACACCATGGCCCAAGGAACGTCGCTCTCGCGGCCCCACATCTCCGGCTTGATGAAATTGGCGAGGCGGCCGAAGAAAATGCCGATCGGCGCGACGGTCGCGCAAATGTCGGCGACGGTGAGCGCGAGAATCTTCTCGCGCCATGCGAACAGCGTCATGGCCACGATCGCGCCGATCAGCCCGCCGTGAAACGCCATTCCGCCTTTCCAGGTTTTCACGATCTCTTCGGGATGCGCGAAATAGAAGGCGCGCTCATAGAAGAGCACATGGCCGAGCCGCCCGCCGATGATGACGCCGAGCGCGACATAGACGAGCAGATCGTCGAGGCTCTCGCGTGACGGATGCACGACATTTCCCCATAAATGCTCGCGCGAGACGAGGCGGCGCGCATAGAGCCAGCCGAGCGCGAGCCCGGCGATATAGGCGAGCGCATACCAGCGTATGGGCAGCGGTCCGAGCTCGACCAGAACTGGATCGATCATCGGAAAGGGAAGCGCGAGGATTGGCATGACGACTCGTGGTTGCAGCGAATGGCCGCGAGCTTAGCGCGCGATGGCGCGTCTGTCATGACCGCTTCATTTCGGCTCGAATGGCGCAGGACGGCGAAAGGCGCCCTGACGCTCGAGCATCCAGCCCGGATATTCCTTCGCCAGCGCGCTCCCCGCATCGAGCCGCTCCATATCCTGCGCATCGAGCTGCAGCTTCACGGCGGCGAGGTTTTGCTCGAGCTGATCGATGCGCCTCGCGCCGATGATGACAGTGGTGACGAAAGGCTTGGCGAGAACATAGGCGAGCGCCACTTCGGCGACGCTCGCGCCATGCTTCGCGCCGATCTCGCGCATCTTCGCGACGCAAGCCCAGGCGCGATCCTTGTCGACGGGGGGAAAGTCGAAAGAGACGCGGCGTCCCTCGGCGCCCTCCGGCGCGCCCGGTCCATATTTGCCCGAGAGCAGGCCGCCGGCGAGCGGCGACCACACCATGAGGCCGAGCTTCTCCTCTGTGAGAAGCGGGACGATCTCGCGCTCGAGATCGCGGCCGGCGATGGAATAATAGGCCTGCACCGTCTCGTAACGCGCATAGCCCAACCGCTCCGAGACGCCGAGCGCCTTGGCGATGCGCCAAGCCTGCCAATTGGAAAGGCCGATGTAGCGCACCAGCCCGCGCGAGACGAGATCGTCCAGCGCGCGCAATGTCTCCTCTATCGGCGTCACGGCGTCATTGCCGTGGATCTGATAGAGATCGATGTGATCGGTCTGCAAGCGCTCGAGGCTCGCCTCGACGCTGTCCATTATGTGCCCGCGCGAGGCGCCGCGATCATTGGGGCCGGCGCCGGACTCGCCATAGAATTTCGTGGCGATGACGACGTCCTTGCGCTTCACGCCGAGATCGACGAGCGCTTGCCCCACCATCTTCTCCGAGCGGCCGAAGGAATAGACGTCGGCCGTGTCGATGAAATTGACGCCGGCCGAAAAAGCGCGCTCGACGATGCGCGTCGCCGCCTGCTGATCGACATCGGCGATCGCGCCCCAGATGCCCGCGCCGCCCGCCTCGCCGAACGTCATCGCGCCGAGGCAGATTTCCGAGACGAAGAGGCCTGTGCGGCCGAGCTGATTGTATCGCATCACGCCGCCTTCGCCTGCGCGCCATATTTGCCGTAGAAGCTCTCGCCTTTTTTCGCCATGTCGCGCAGCTCGGCGGGCGCGGCGAAGCGCTCGCCGTATTTCTGCGTGAGCGCGTCGCAAATGGCGACGAAGGCCGCCGTTCCGACGCCGTCGATGTAAGACAAAGTGCCGCCGGTGAAAGGCGCGAAGCCGAAGCCGAGAATGGAGCCGACATCCGCCTCGCGCGGATCGGTGACGACGCCCTCGAACAAAACGCGCGCCGCTTCCACCGCCTGCACGACGAGGAAGCGCTGCTTCAGCTCCTCCACATCGATCGCGTCGGGATCGAGCTTCTCGTCGGCGAGCGCGGCGAGGCCCGGCCACAGGCTTTTCTTGCCGCTCGCTGGATAATCATAGAAACCCTTGCCGTTCTTGCGGCCGAGGCGCCCTTCCTGCTCCACCATGAAATGCAGCACGCGCTCCTGCGTCGGATCGACGGCGGCCTCGCCGAGATCCTTCTTGGTCGCGAGATGAATCTTCCAGGCGAGATCGAGCGCGATCTCGTCATTGAGCGAGAGCGGGCCGACCGGCATTCCGGCCATGCGCGCGGCGGTCTCGATCATCGCCGGCGGCACGCCTTCGGTGAGCATGATCTGCCCTTCGCGCACGAAATTCAGCACGCAGCGATTGGCGTAGAAGCCGCGTGAATCATTGACGACGATCGGCGTCTTCTTCAGCACGCGCACAAAGTCGAGCGCCGTCGCCACGGCGCGGTCATTGGTCTTCTTGCCGCGGATCACCTCGACGAGCAGCATTTTCTCGACCGGCGAGAAGAAATGAATGCCGACGAAATTCTCGGGGCGGAGCGACGTCTCGGCCAGCGAGGTGATGGGCAGAGTGGAGGTGTTGGAGGCGAAGATCACATCCGGCCCCACCACCGCTTGCGCTTTCTTCGTCACTTCCGCCTTCACGCCGCGCTCCTCGAACACGGCCTCGACGACGAGATCGGCGCCGGCGAGCTTCTCATAATCCGGCGTCGCGGTGATGCGCGAAAGCAGCGCTTCCTTGTCCGCCGCCGTGGCGCGGCCGCGTGAGACCTGGCCGGAGATGAGCTTGTCGATCACCGCCTTGCCCTTGTCGGCGCTCTCCTGATCGCGATCGATCAGCACCACTTCTATGCCGGCGAGCGCGCTGACATAAGCGACGCCCGCGCCCATGAAGCCGGCGCCGAGCACGCCGATCTTGGCGAATTTCGCCGGCGGAATTTCCTTCGGCCGATGCGCGCCCTTCTCCAGCTCATTCTTGGAGAGGAAGAGCGAGCGGATCATTGCCGCGGCCTGCTTGGAGCGCAGAATATGCGCGAACCAGCGCGCCTCGACGCGCAAGCCGAGATCGAAAGGCAATTGCAGCCCCTCGAAGACGCTGTGCAATATCGCCTTGGCGGCCGGATAATTGTCGAAGGTCTCGCGGCGATAGATGGCGTTGGCGGCCGGCCACACCATCATGCCGCCGGGCGAATAGACGCGGCCGGACGGCGGCTTGAAGCCTTCGACGTCCCAAGGCGCCTTGCCCTTGCCGCCATTGACGATCCATGCGCGCGCCCGCTCGACGATCTCGCCTTGCGGCGCGAGCTCGTGAACGAGTCCGGCGGCCTTTGCCTTGGACGCTTTCAATTGCTCGCCCTTGAACAGCAATTGCAGCGCGTCGCCCGTCTGCATCAGCCGCGCGATACGCTGCGTGCCGCCGGCGCCGGGGAAGAGGCCGACCTTGATTTCCGGCAGGCCGACCTTGGTTTTGTCGGAGTCGGAGAGCACGCGATAATGGCAGGCGAGCGCGAGCTCGAAAGCGCCGCCGAGACACGCGCCGTGAATGGCGATGGCGAAGGGTTTGCCATTGGTCTCGAGCTTGCGATAGAGCAGCGACAATCTGCGCGCGCCTTCGAAGAACTGCTTCATCGCAGCCTCCTCGCCCTGCTCGCGCACGGCCTTGGCGTATTCCACCGCGCTCTTCTGCAGCATGGAGAGATCGGCGCCGCCGGAGAAGGCCGGCTTGCCCGATGCGATCACGCAGCCCTTGATCTCGGCGTTGCTCGCCACCTCGCCGATGACTTTTTCCAATTCGTCCATCACCTCGAATGTGATGACGTTCATCGAGCGTTCGGGGCTGTCCCAAGTGAGCAGAGCGACGCCATCGGCGCCGGTCTCGAAACGGAAATTGACGAGGTTCATCGGGTCGCTCCCGCAGGCTTGAAATTCACACGCGCTCGATGATCGTCGCGGTTCCCATTCCCGCGCCGATGCAGAGCGTCACCAGCGCCGTGGACTTGCCGCTGCGCTCCAATTCGTCCAACGCCACGCCGACCAGCATCGCGCCCGTGGCGCCGAGCGGATGGCCGAGGGCGATGGCGCCGCCATTCACATTCACCTTGGAATCGTCGAGGCCGAAAGCCTGCATGAAGCGCAGCACCACGGCGGCGAAAGCCTCGTTCACCTCTATGAGGTCTATGTCGGAAAGGCTCATGCCGGCCTTGGCGAGCAGCTTCTTCGTCACATCCACCGGGCCGGTCAGCATCAGCGCCGGCTCCGAGCCGATATTGGCGAAGGCGCGGACGCGCGCGCGGGGCTTCAGCCCATGGCGCTCGCCCGCCTCGCGCGAGCCGAGCAGAACCGCCGCGGCGCCGTCGACGATGCCGGAGGAATTGCCGGCGTGATGCACATGGGTCAATTTCTCGACATCGGGATGCGCCTGAATGGCGACCGCGTCGAAGCCCGCCTGCTCGGCGAAGAAAGCGAATGACGGCTTCAGCGCGGCGAGCGACTGCATATCGGTCGCGGGGCGCATATGCTCGTCGCGATCCAGAATAGTGAGGCCGTTGACGTCCTTCACCGGCGCGATGGATTTCGAAAAGCGCTTCTCCTCCCAGGCGCGCGCGGCGCGCTGCTGCGACTGCACTGCATAGGCGTCGACATCGTCGCGCGAGAAGCCGTATTTCGTCGCGATGAGATCGGCGGAGACGCCCTGCGGCATGAAGTAAGAGGGAATGGCGATGGTCGGATCGACCGGCCAAGCGCCGCCGGAGGCGCCGATGCCGACGCGACTCATGCTCTCGACGCCGCCGCCGATGGTCAGCTCGTGCTGGCCGGACATGATCTGCGCCGCCGCGAAATTCACCGAGTCGAGACCGGACGCGCAGAAGCGATTGATCTGCACGCCGGGCACATCATAGCCATAGCCGGCGGAGATCGCCGCGGCGCGGGCGATGTCGCCGCCCGCCTCGCCGACCGGATCGACGCAGCCGAGGATCACATCATCGACCGGCGCGCCGTCGAGATTGTTCCTCTCCTTCAGCGTCGAAAGAGCGGTGACGGCGAGGCCGAGGCTCGACACCTCATGCAGCGAGCCATCGGGCTTGCCGCGACCGCGCGGCGTGCGCACGGCGTCGTAGATATAGGCTTCGGGCATGAGGAACTCCTCTCAGAGCGAATAGGGAGTAGCGAATAGCGAATAGTCGCCTCTCTATTCGCTATTCGCTACTCCCTATTCGCTTCGTCAAAACATCTCCGCCGGCAGGCTCATCAGCGTATCGACTCCCGCCGTGATGCGCGCCAGACGAAAGCTCGTCTCGGGCAGCATCTTCTCCATGAAGAATCTGCCTGTCGTCAGCTTGGCGTCGAGCCAGGCGCCGTCGCCGGCGCTCTCCTTCTTCTTGTCGAGCGCGGCGCGGGCGATGCGCGCCCATGTGTAGCCGAGCGCCACGCGGCCGAAGAGATGCATGTAATCATAAGATGCGCCGGCGCCATTGTCGGGCTTGGCGAGCGCATTCTGCATCAGCCAGATCGTGGCCTTTTGCAAATCGCCGAGCGCGGCCTTCAGCGGCCCCACGAAGGGCTTCATCTCGTCGGCGCTCTCATGGGCGATGAAGTCGCTCACCTCCGCGAAATAGGCCATTGCGGCGCGGCCATTGTCCTTGGGCAATTTGCGGCCGACGAGATCGAGCGCCTGAATGCCATTGGCGCCCTCATAGATCATGGTGATGCGGGCGTCGCGCACGAATTGCTCGACGCCATTCTCGTCTATGTAGCCGTGCCCGCCCCATATCTGCTGCGCCTTCACCGCGCTCTCGAAGCCGAGATCGGTGAGCACGCCCTTCAGCACCGGCGTCAGCAGGCCGAGACGATCGTCCGCCGCCTGACGCGCCTTGGCGTCCTCTGATCGATGCGCGATATCGCTGTCCAGCGCGGTGGCGAGAGCGAGGCCGCGCGCCGCCTCGTTGAAGGCCTTCATCTCCATCAGCGCACGACGCACGTCGGGATGCACGATGATGGGATCGGCGCCGCCGCCGGCGTTCTTCGCGCCGGTGAGCGCGCGGCCTTGCAGGCGCTCCTTGGCGTAGGCGGCCGCATTCTGATAGGCGACCTCCGATTGCGCGAGTCCCTGCACGGCGACGCCGAGCCGCGCCTCGTTCATCATCACGAACATCGCATTGAGGCCCCGATTGGGCTCGCCGACCAGAAAGCCCCTGGCGCCGTCATAATTCATCACGCATGTGGCGTTGCCGTGAATGCCCATCTTATGCTCGAGCGCGCCGCAGCGCACCGCATTGCGCGCGCCGAGCGTCCCATCGGGATTCACCTCGTATTTCGGCACGATGAAGAGGGAGATGCCCTTCACCCCCGCCGGCGCGCCTTCGATGCGCGCGAGCACCAGATGTATAATGTTCTCGGAAAGATCATGCTCGCCCGCGGAGATGAAAATCTTCTGCCCGGTGATGGAATAGGAGCCGTCCTCGCGCAAGCTCGCCTTGGTGGTGAGCAGGCCGAGATCGGTGCCGCATTGCGGCTCGGTGAGATTCATCGTGCCGGTCCAGCGGCCCGCCGCCATGGGCGGCGCGAACAGGCGCTTCTGCTCCTCGCTGCCATGGCGCAGCAGCGCGGCGAGCGCGCCTTGCGTCAGGCCCGGATACATTGCGAAGGACATGTTGGCCGCCGAGGCGAATTCATTCATCACCACGGCCAACGTATAAGGAAGGCCCTGCCCGTCATATTCGGGCGGGACCGCCAGCCCCACCCAGCCGCCGGCGACGAATTCGCGATAGGCCTCCTCGAAGCCCGCGGGAGTCGCGACATCGCCGGCCGCGTTCACCCGGCAGCCTTCGGCGTCTCCGCTGCGGTTCAAGGGCTGCAGCCGCTCCTCGCAGATCTTCCCCGCCTCGCCGATGATCTGCGCCAGAACGTCGGGCGCAGCGTCGGCGAAGCCGGGCAGATCGCCGTAACGCTCGAAATGCAGGACGTCGTTCAAGAGGAAGAGCGTGTCGTCCACCGGGGCCTTGTAGATCGGCATGAGAGCCCTCCCTGCGCGGATCCTTTAAGTGATATCTCGATATAGGCGTTTTCCCGGTGGTCGGCCGGCTCGTCGACGATCATGCCCCTGTCCCGGTTACGAAAACGCGACGCCGAACGCGCTTGGACGCGGAAAGACAAGTCGTTCATAATGCGTGCGAATCGGGGATTCGTTGCGTGCGTCCTGCGCAGCAATAGGTAGAGAGCCGGCCCTTCCCGCGCAATAGGGGACCCACGCGGTCGGCTCCGCGCAAGCGTTAACCATTTATTTACCTTCTTCGAAGGAAAGTCCCCGGCGACGGCGTACCCCCGCCCTCACAGCGTTCCGGCGCGATTCGCGCCTCTCGAGTCGTCGCTCGTCCAGTTTTCCCCCAGCCAACACGGGTCGAGCCCGCCGGATATCCGATGACAGAGGCATTTCCCTGGAGCTTCAAGGGTATAGATCACGAAACCCGCGATGTCGCGCGCGCCGCCGCACGTCGCTCGGGCAAGAGCCTTTCTGCTTGGCTCGATGACGTGATCCAAGAAAAAGCCAATTTCGACGAGCGATCTTACGCCGTCGACGACGAGGAGCCGAACGCTCCGGCGCGCCGACGCGCGCTGCGCTCGCGTCTCTACGGACGCAATGATCGCGGCCGCATGCGCCGCGACGCCGCGCCGAGACGCGACCTGCGCGACGAGGAGCCGGAAGAGGATTTCCGCTCGCTCGCGCCGCGCGGCCGCGGCGATGTCGACGCCAAGGCCATCGTCGACGACGCCGTCGCCCTTTTCGAGCGGCGCTCCGCCGATAGCGAGCGCAAGACGGCCAACGCCCTCTCCGGCCTCGCCAAGCTGATCGACCGCAATCACACGAGCCGCGCCCGCCTCGGCGACGATATCGGCGCGGTGATGGACCGGCTCGGCCGCATAGAGGAGCGCATCGCCACCCGCCCGGACGACGGCGGCGTGCGGCCGATCCGCAATGCGCTGGCCCGGCTCGAGGCGCGCCTCGACAGCCTCTCCAACGACGATCGCGCCTATGAGTTCGAGAATGCGCTCGGCGCGCTCGATCAGCGGCTCGCCGACATAGCGACGCGGCTGGACGAGGAAGCCGAGGAGCGCCGGCGCAAAGAGCGCGAGAAGCAAGAACGCGAGAAGCAAGAACGCGAGAAGCAGGAGCGCGACAGCCGGCAGGAGCGCGATCGTCGCGCCGCCGCGCGGCGTCCGCTGGCCGAGGCCGTCGCCGAGATCACCGAGCGTCAGCGCGCGCTCGGGGAGCAGGCGGGCGGCGATTTCGTCGCCAGAGCGGCCATCGAGGCGCGGCCGGCGATCTTCGACGGTCTCGCCGAATCGATCGAATCGCTATCGCGCCAGCTGATGTCGACGCGCGCCGAGCAGAGCGTGCAGGGCGAGCAGCAGGCGGCCGTCCTGGCCCAGATCGACCTTTTGCGCTGCGATCTCGAAGGCCTCTCCCGCGCCCTCGTCGATCTCGCGCCGCGCGCCTCCGTCGCCGCCGTCGAATCGGCGCTGCGCGAGCTGGCCGAGCGCGTCGAGGCCCAGCGCCTCTATGGCGTCGAGGAGATGGTGCTGGCGCCCGTCGAGCGTCTCACCGCCGATCTCGCGTCCATATTGCGCGATCTCGATCCGAGCCGCATCGTCGCCGTCCTCTATGAGGAAGTGCGCGCGCTGAACGACAAGCTCGCCGAGCATCACGCCGCCGGCGGCGCCGATCGCGCCGCCATAGACGCGATCACGCGCGAGACGCGCGAGATTCACGAGCTGCTGAAGGCGGTTTCGCGCCGTCCTCTGCCGATCGAGAAGCTCGAGGCCGGCATCGCCGCGCTGACCACGCAGGTCGACGAGCTGAGCGCCGCCGGCGCCAATGTCGCGACGGTCAAGGATGTGAGCGAGCTCGTGCAGGGCATTCGCTCCATCGTCTCCACCGAGATCGGCGGCTCCTTCGCCGCCTTCGAGCGCCGGCTGGAGGAATTCGCCGCCAAGCTCGATTCCGTCTCGACCAAATCCGGCGGAGCCAAGCGCTTCGACGAGATTCACGAGCGCATCGACCAGGTCCACAAATCGCTCGCCGCGCGCATAGAGCGCAGCGGCTCGGGCGTCGACGCGAGCAAGGTCGAGCAGCTCTTCGCCTCCTTCGCCAAGAAGATCGACGCGGCCGCGCAATCCAAGATCGTCGATCCGGTGGGCGAGCTCGGCCGCAAGATCGAGAAGCTCGAGGAACGGCTCCAGCCCGGCATTGCGCAAAAATCCGCCGAAGCCGAGCAGCTGCGCCAGATCGCCCGCAACATGGACGAGTTGCGCGCCGAGCTCGATCGCAAGGAGCGCGCGGGCGCGAGCGTCGATCCGCGCCAGTTCGAACGCCTCTTCGCCTCGCTGGCCGAGAAGATCGACGCCGCGACGGAAGCCAAGATCGCCAATCCGGTGGGCGAGCTCGGTCGCAAGATCGAGAAGCTCGAGCAGCGGCTACAGCCCGCCGCGACGACGCAGAAATCCGCCGATTCCGAGCAGCTGCGCGAGATCGCCGCGGCGATGCACGCGCTGCGCTCCGAGGTCGAGCGCAAGGGCAACGGCGCCGGCGTCGATCCCAATCAGTTCGAGCGGCTGTTCAGCTCGCTCGCCAAGAAGATCGACGCGGCGAGCGAGGCGCGCATCGTTCATCCGGGCTTCGACGAGCTCGGCCGCAAGATCGAGAAGCTGGAGCAGCGGCTGCAGCCCGTCGCCGCCAGCGCGCAGAAATCCGCCGGCTCCGAGCAATTGCGCGAGCTGGCCGAGCGCATCGACCATGTCCACGCCGAGCTGGCCGCGCGCATCGATTCGACCGCGCGCCGGCGCGGCGACGACGCCAATGTGCAATTGGCGGAGCTGGTCGGGCAGCTGGCGCAGAAAATGGACGCGGCGCTCGACCCGGAGGCCGATCGCTCGACCTTCGGCGCGCTCGAGCAGCAGATCGGCCGGCTCGCGGAACGGCTCGACCGCTCCGACATGAACGCCGACTCCTTCGCCGCCATAGAGCGCGCGCTGGGCGCGCTCTCCACCAAGGTCGAGGAGACGCGCAGCTCCACCATGCGCGTCGCCGAGATCGCCGCGCGCGAGGCGGCGCAGGACGCGCTGCGCGACGCGACGCTTCACGGCGGCCTGCAGGACGCGCTGGAGAAGGAGCTGGTGGAGCTGCGTCATTTCCAGGACGAGGCCGGCCATCGCACCAATCAGACGCTCGCCGCCGTCCATGAGACGCTGCAGCGCGTCGTCGAGCGGCTCTCCGTGTTCGAGGACGAGCTGACCGATCTGCGCAAGGCCAAGCCGGGCGCAGCCGCGGAGCCGCAGCGCGCCAAGGACGGAGCCGAGCCGCGCCGCGCCGCGCGCGTGAAATCCGCGGCGCCGGTCGGCGATGTGGAGGACATTCTGCTGGAGCCGGGCGATCGCCGCCCGCGCCGCGAGCCGATGGTCTCCCGCGACGACGATCGCTCCGGCTCTGTGCAGCAGGATTTCATCGCGGCCGCGCGCCGCGCCGCCCAGCAGGCCGCGGTCGACGCCCAGGCGGCGGCGGCGCAGGGCAAGGCCGCGCAGGGCAAGGCGGCCAAGAAGATCGTCGCCGAGCAGAAGCCGGAACCCGAGCGCGCCGCCGCTGCGGGCGGCGGCGTCGGCGCGGCGCTGCAATCCCGCCGCCGGCCGCTGCTGCTCGGCGCCGGCATGCTGGTGCTGCTCTACGGCGCCTATCAGATCGCGCGCGTCACGCTCGACAATCCGGCTCCGCAGGCTTCCGCCATTCAGGCGGAGCCGAACGAAGCGACCGCCTCCGTCGAGCCCGCCGACAAGGATGCGGCCGGCGAGCCCAAGGACGCCGCCGCCAAGGATGCGGCTCCCAAGGACGCCGCCTCGCATGAGCCGAGCGCTCCCGCCCCCGCCACTGTTTCGGCAGCCGAGCCTCCCAAGGCGCCGGCCGCCGCGCCGAGGCCGATCGGCCTTCCGGCGCTCGCGCCCGGCGGCTCCGGCGTCGGCTCCTTCGCTCCCAATCCGCAGGCTCCGGCGCCCGGACGCTTCGGCGCCCAGATCGTCGATCCCATGCCGGTCGGCGCGATCGGAACGCCATCCGCCAATGCGCCCGCCGCGCCGCGGCAGGATGTCTTCGGCGTCATCAAGGAGATCGCCGCCGCCGGCGACGCCAGCGCGCAATATGAGCTCGGCCTGCGTTATTCAGAAGGGCGCGGCGGCGCCCCGCGCGATCCCAAGATCGCCTTCCAATGGTTCGAGAAGGCGGCCGAAAAGGGTCTCGCCCCGGCGCAATATCGGCTCGGCTCCATCTATGAGAAGGGCATGGGCGTCGAGCGCGACTACGCCAAGGCGCTCTCCTGGTACAAGCGCGCCGCCGACGCCGGCAACGCCCGCGCCATGCATAATCTCGCCGTGCTGCACGCCGGCGGCGGCGACGGCAAGCCGGATTACGACCAGGCGGCGCTATGGTTCCGCAAGGCGGCCGAATATGGCGTGCGCGACAGCCAGTTCAATCTGGCCATTCTCTACGCCCGCGGGCTCGGCGTTCCGCAGAGTCTGACGCAGTCCTATCTGTGGTTCTCGGCCGCCGCCGCGCAGGGCGACGAGGACGCCGGCAAGAAGCGCGACGAGGTCCGCGCCCGTCTCGACTCCAAGGACATGGCGGCCGCAAAGGCGCTCGTCGACGGCTTCCGTCCCAAGCAGCCGGACAACGCCGCCAATGACGTGCCGCCGCCGCCCGGCGGCTGGGAGAACGCCAAGGCGCCCGCCAAGCCGGAGGGCAAGCCCGCCGCCGGCAAGCCGAAAGTCTCCGCGCTTTAAAACGCCGCGGCGACGGCGAAACGAAATCGAAACGCCCCGCGGCCAGCCGCGGGGCGTTTTCGCTTTCGACGCGCCAATTCTGCTATAAGCGCCCGACCCCGTTTGCCGCGCGGCCGAGGAGCCTCATGTCGGAAGAAGCCAAGCTCGCATTGCTCGAGCGCATCGCCGCCGCGCTGGAGCGGCTCGCCCCGCCGCCGCCGCGCGCGGTGGATTTTTCCAGCGCCGAGGCCTTCGTCTGGCGGGCGCGCGGAGAATTCTCCGCCGTCGCGGAGATCAATCGCGTCGATCTCTCGCTGCTCGAGGGCGTCGAGCGGCAGCGCGATCAGCTCATCGACAACACGCGCCGCTTCGCGCGCGGGCTGCCGGCCAACAATGCGCTGCTATGGGGCGCGCGCGGCATGGGCAAATCCTCGCTCGTCAAAGCCGTGCATGCGACGATCGCGCGCGAGAAGGAATGCGCGCGGCCGCTGAAGCTCATCGAGATTCATCGCGAGGACATAGAGAGCCTGCCCATTCTGCTCTCCTCCCTGCGTGAAAAGCCGTTCGGCTTTCTGCTCTTTTGCGACGATCTCTCCTTCGACGCCGCGGAGACGAGCTATAAATCGTTGAAGTCCGCGCTCGAGGGCGGCGTCGAGGGGCGGCCGCGCAATGCGCTTTTCTACGCCACCTCCAACCGTCGCCATCTGCTGCCGCGCGACATGATGGAGAATGAGCGCTCCTCCGCCATCAATCCCGGCGAGGCGGTGGAGGAGAAGGTCTCGCTCTCCGATCGCTTCGGCCTCTGGCTCGGCTTCCACAATTGCAGCCAGGCCGAATATCTCGCCATGATTTTCGGCTACGCCCGCCATCACGGGCTCGACGCGCCACAGGAGACGATCGAGCGCGAGGCGCTGGAATGGTCCATCACGCGCGGCGCGCGCTCCGGCCGCGTGGCGTGGCAATATGTGCAGGACCTCGCCGGCAGGCTCGGCAAGCGGCTCGACGGCTGATACGGTTTTGCGTGTCCGTCTCGTGCGATTTCCGATCGATCCATTCGGATGAAACATCCATCCCTCGCCCCGAGGAGCCCGCGAAGCGGGCGTCTCGAAGGGGTCGAAGCCGCCGCGCGCTGGATCGTCCTTCGAGGCTTTTTGCGTGCCGCAAAAAGCGCCTCAGGACGAGGGGGATTGTATTTGCCGGGCCGAGGCGATCGGCCGGAGCCGTATGAGAAACCGCTACGCGCTCGCTTCGCGCAACGGCAGCACGATGAAGAAGGTCGCGCCGACGCCGGGCTCCGCCTCGACGCTGAGGCGCCAGCCATGGCGATCGGCGATCGCCTTGCAAATGGCGAGGCCGACGCCCGAGCCCGGATAATCGACCTTGCTGTGCAATTGCTTCAGCGGCTCGAAGATCTTCTGCGCATATTGCGCCTCGAAGCCGATGCCGTCGTCCGCGATGGCGAGGCAGAGCGAGCTCTCGTCGCAAAAGCCCCTTATGTCGATCGCCGCCGGCTGGCCGGGCTTTCTGTATTTGATGGCGTTGGCCAGAATATTCTGCACCAGCCGCTGAAATTGCGTGGCGTCGGCTGTGATGGAGACCTCGGGCAGATCGATCTCCACCCGCGCGCCGGTCTCTGCGATCGTCGACGACACCGCGGCCAGCGAAAGCGCGATGGCCTCGCGCAGATCGAGCGCGGCGAGCTCCAGCTCGTCGTTCACGATGCGCGAGAAGGACAGAAGATCCTGCACCAGCGCGCGCGCCCGCAGCGCGGAAAAGCGCATGACGCTATTGGCGCGGACGATCTCCTCATGCGCGCCGCGGGAGATCGCCTGCTCCATCAGATCGCCGAAATCGGCGATCTTGCGCAGCGGCTCCTGAAGATCCTGCGAGGCAACGAAGGCGAAACGCGCGAGGCGCTCATTGAGCCGCTCCAGCTCCTCCGCATGGGCGATGAGCGCGGCCCCCTCTGCGCTCGTCTCGCAGAGATCGACGATCGTCGCCAGAATGAGCGACTCGCCGTCGCGCGCAATGGCGGAGAAGCGCGCATCGACCGGAAAATGCGCGCCGTCGCGGCGGACGCCCTCCAGGCCGAGGCCGGAGCCGCCGCTCCATGGCGACGCCTGCGGCAGAAGGCGGGCGAATGGCAGGCCGATGACCTCCGCCTCTGAGCCATAGCCGAACATGCGCCGCGCGCAGGGATTGGCGCCGATGATGACGCCGCGCTGGTCGACGAGCACGAGGCCCGCGACCGTCTCGTCGAATGCGAGTCGACGCCAATCGTCGGCCGTCGCGGCCTCCGACATTCTCCCTCCTCTGGTCGCCTCCGGCCGCGCTGCGGTTTCTCCGCGCGCATTGTCGAGCTCTCGTCTCGCCGGACGCAGTCTCCCGCGCGGGATATTGACCCGAGGCGCCGTGAAGGTAAAGAAGAAATCGACAGAGATGCGCTCGATTTGTCTCTAAGACTTCGATTACGCAGCGAGAATTGTCTTCAATTCTTCTCGAATTCTCTTCAATTCTGATAGATCACGACCAATGTCTCAGCGCATGCGCGACGAAGGCGTAGGCGATCCACAGAAAGCCGACGGACGTCACGACGAAAGTCGCGGCCGTGTAGATTTTCCAGATCGCCTTTTCCCAGAAATTCGGATCGAAAGCGGCGATGACGAAGACAGTGGGATTGGTGAAGCCGCCGATCGCCACGCACCAGCAAGCGGCGGCCGGAAGCTCGACGCCGGAGCCATAGAAGGCGACGCCGAAGCCCGCCATCATCGCATAATCGATATGGGCGCGGATCAGCGTCTTATAGTCGATCGCCAGCCTGTCGACGCCGCCGAGGGGAAACCATCTCGCGAAGGTCATCAGCCAAGCGCTGGAGATCAGGGCCGTCATGCAGGCCGCGGCGCCGATGAGCAGAACTTCCATATCGAGGACTCCTTTTGAACGAGAGCGCTTCCTCGCCCGAAACACCCGCTTTTGCTCGGGCATTTCGCCCAAAGCGCATCGGGATGATTGCCTAAGATCGAAACGGACAAAAAAACGGCCGCGTCGAACGCGGCCGTCGGTCGTTTCACGATCCGAGAGGAAAGCTCAGCGGATCACATAAGGCAGAAGGCCGAGGAAGCGGGCGCGCTTGATGGCCTGGGCCAGCTCGCGCTGCTTCTTGGCCGAGACGGCCGTGATGCGCGAGGGCACGATCTTGCCGCGCTCGGAGATGTAGCGCGAGAGCAGGCGCGTGTCCTTATAGTCGATCTTCGGGGCGTTGGCGCCGGAGAAGGGGCAGGACTTGCGGCGGCGGAAGAAGGGGCGGCGTGCTGCGGCGCTCATCAGAAAGTCTCTCCTTCGGCGCGGGGTTCGTCACGGCGCGGGCGACGGTCGCCACGGTCGCCTCTATCGCCACGGTCGGGGCGCGGGCCGCCGGGGCCGCGGCGGTCGCCACGGTCGTCGTCGTCACGCTTGCGCAGCTGTGCGGAGGGGCCCTCCTCCAGCGCGTCGACGCGCAGAGTGAGGAAGCGCAGCACGTCCTCGCTCAGGCCCTGCTGACGCTCGACCTCGGCGAGAGCCGCCGGCGGGGCGTCGATGTTGAGAAGGGTGAAATGCGCCTTGCGGTTCTTCTTGATCCGATACGCGAGGGACTTCACGCCCCAATATTCGGTCTTGGTCACCTTGCCGCCGAGCGACGTGATGATGCCCTTGAACTGCGTCGTCAGCGCTTCCACCTGCTGGGGCGAAACGTCCTGGCGCGCAAGATAGATATGCTCGTAGAGAGCCATTCTCTTGCCTTTCCTCATCGTCGCGAGCCCGCTCTCGGCGCAGAGCCCTTCGAGCCTTCAAAGGAAAGGCTCGATCGGGAAGTTCGAAGGCGGAGACACTGGAAGACGGGCGAACCCTGCCTCGGGCGGAGCCAAAGGCCTTCCGTTCAGCCCCCGGCCGGAAGCGTCGCGAAGCGCGCTTTATAGCGGCGTGGGCGCAGGATGCAAGGGCCGCGCTCAACGGCGAACGCCCAAATGGGCGCGCTCACCCTCCCCTTTTAGGGGGAGGGTCGGACCGCGAAGCGGTCCGGGGTGGGGTTCGCGGCGAAGACTCGGGGCGTTCACCCCCTCCCGATCGCCTTCGGCGCTCGACCTCCCCCCTCGAGGGGGAGGTGGAAACGCCTTTCCCGGCTCCTCTTCTCGTTCACCCGATTGCACTGGCTCAACGGCCGTCGAACCAGGCCTTCCATTGCGGGACCGCGGTCACGAAAGTGCCGCGATGCGTCGTCGGTCCGGTGGAAACGGCCTCGACGACCTTATTGCCGGAGCCGAAAGCCTGCGCATAGGTCATCGCCATGCGGCCGACGCCCTGCGTGATCGCCTCGTCCGCCTCCCCGTAATAGTTGCGAACCGGCGATTTTATCACCCAGCGATAGGCCTGCGTCGCCGCGATCAGCCGGCCGAAGGCCGAATTGGCGAAATAATGCGGATCGAAATAATCCGGCTTGATGAGCTTGCGCAGATCGGTCGGCACGGCCGCGGGATCGATCGGCTCGCGGTCATAGGCCTTTTTGGCGATGTCGTAATGCTCCTCGGCGAAGAGCGAGCGGGCGAGGCCCGGAACGCCATAGTAATTCTCATAGGAAAAGGCCGAGAGGATGAAGATGCTGTTCAGCCAGACGGCGTCGTTGGGCCGCGGAAAGTCGAGAAAGCCCTCCATGGCGGCGAAGAGATCCAGCGGCGCGCTGGCGGTGGCCGCGCCGCGCACGGCGACGCCCGCGCTCTCGAGCTTCTCCAAAAAGGCCATGGTGACGAAGCCGCCCTGCGACCAGCCCGAGAGAAAGAGCTTGTCGCTCTTCAGCTTCAAATGGTCGAGCACGCTATGACTGGCGACCAGCAGATCGTAGCAGGCCTGCTGATGGCTGGCCTTGACCATATAGCCCTCCGGCTCCTGCGAGACGCCGAGGCCGAAATAATCGGCGCCGATCACAGCGTAGCCCTGCCCGGCGAATTGCGCGATCATCAGCTGCGTCTCGGGAGAGTCCTCGGCGAAGGACGGAACCTCGTGGCGCCCGTAGACGGTGCCATGCTGGTAGGAGACCATCGGAAACGAGGTCTCCTTCGTGTCCGGCACGGCGAGCAGGCCGGAGGCGACGGTCGGGGCGTTGCCCTTCTCCGGCATGACGGAGGAATAGGTGATTCTGTACAGCTTCACGCCATTGCGCGCCGGCGTGTAGTCCACTTTGACGCCCGCGAATTTCGGCGTGTCGGTCTGCAAAATCTGATTCAGCCGATGGACGTCCCAGCGCGCCACCAGCTCGTATTTCACGCCGGAAGAGACTTCGACCGGCGCATTTCGCGCGGCGGGCGCCGCCTGCGCGGCCGCGCCGAAGAACAGCGCCGAGACGAAGATCAGCGCGCGAAGAGTGATCGGCATGAGGGAGCCTTTCGGGTTTCGGGGGAGAGTCGAGGTCATCGGCGCGCCGAGCGGCGCAAACGACGTATAGACCGCAATATTTTCCAAATCGCATCCGTCGCCGAAAATACGCCGCCGGCCTCGCCATCCCATTTCGGCCGCATTTGCTCCCGAGAAACGACGCGGACGTAAACGGAACGGAGAGCAATGGGCATGATCTCGACCTGGGCGCGCTGCGCGGGAGCTATCGCATTCGGCCTCGTCCTTTCGGGGAGCGCGCAGGCGGCCAATCCTTTCGATCGCGGCCCGGTCGCGGATTTCGTCAACAACTTCCGCCTGCAGTCGATCCCGAGCCAGGAGGTCGTCTGGAGCCATCCGCAATATAAGAAGGGCACGATCGTCGTCTCCACCAAGGAGCGGCGGCTCTATTATGTGCTCGGCCCGACGCGAGCGATCGAATATGGCGTCGGCGTCGGCCGCGAGGGCTTCACCTGGTCCGGCGTGAAGACGATCACCGCCAAGAAGGAATGGCCCGACTGGCGCCCGCCGGCCGCCATGCTGAAGCGCCGGCCGGATCTGCCCCGCTATATGGCGGGCGGCCAGGACAATCCGCTCGGCGCGCGCGCGCTCTATCTCGGCTCCAGCGAATATCGCATCCACGGCTCCAATGAGGGCGACACGATTGGCGAGGCGGTCTCCTCCGGCTGCATCCGCATGACCAATCACGACGTCGCCGATCTCTATGATCGGGTGAAGGTCGGAACCCGCGTGGTCGTGCTGAAATGACAGCGGCGCCCTTCTCGAGCTATTAACCCGCGCGACGCTATCGTGGCGGCGACGGCGGCGGAGTCTCGAGGAAGAAGATCATGCGCAAGCTCTGCATTCTGGCGGGTCTCGTCGCCGCCTATGCGCTGCTCGCGGGTTGCGACAAATGCACCCACGAGCTGCAGGACATACGCCTGCCTCTGCCGCCGCAGGCCTGCGCGCGCTGAGCGGCTTTTTCCGCGGCCGCCTTTGCTCTATACAGCGCCCTGACGCGCATCAGGGAAGGTGAGCAGATGGCGGCCGGCCGTTTCGTCGAGATGAAGAAGCGCGGCGAGAAATTCGTCGTGCTGACCGCCTATGACGCGCCGACCGCGCGGCTCGAGGCGGAGGCGGGCGTCGATATCCTCATGATCGGCGACAGCGTCGGCACCAATGTGCTGGGCTACGCCAGCGAGCGCGAGGTGACGCTGGACGATATGGCGCATCACATCGCCGCCGTGCGCCGCGGCGCGCCGGGCGTCTATTTGATCGGCGACCTTCCTTTCGCGACTTATGAGAGCGAGGCGCAAGCGCTCGCCAGCGCCGCGCGTCTCGCGCAGGCAGGCGCCGATTGCGTGAAATTCGAAGGCGCACGGCCGGAAATCGTGCGCGCGCTGAAGCGCGAGGGCTATGAGGTCTGCTGCCACATCGGGCTCGAGTCGCAGCATCAGGAGGGCAAGCGCCGCCAGGGCAAGACGGCGGAAGCCGCGGCCAAGCTCCTCGCCGACGCGCTGGCGCTGGATGCGGCGGGCGCCGATTTCCTCGTTCTCGAGCTGATCCCGCGCGAGCTCGCGGCGAAGATCACAGAGCGCCTGCGCGCGCCGACGATCGGCATTGGCGCCGGCGCCGATTGCGACGCGCAAGTGCTGGTCGTGCATGATCTCGCGGCGCTGGGAACGCGCGACTTCAAGCATAATCGCCGCTATGTGGAGCTGGGCGCGGCGCTGCGCGCGGCTATCGCCGCTTACGCGCAGGACGTTCGCGAGGGGCGCTTTCCGGCCGAGGAGAATGGCTTCTCCATGGAGGCGGCGGAGCTGACGGCATTGGAAAAGATCATCGCATGAGCGCGTCTCGCATCGGGCTTCTGCTCGTCAATCTCGGCACGCCGCAGGGCGCCGATTATTGGTCGGTGCGGCGCTATTTGCGCGAGTTTCTGTCGGATCGCCGCGTCGTCGATCTGCCGCCGCTGCTGTGGCGCCCCATTCTCGAGAGCTTCGTGCTCACCTTTCGGCCGCGCCGCTCCGCGCGCGCCTATCGCTCCGTCTGGAACGAGGAGCGCGACGAAGGCCCGCTGAAGACGATCACCCGCGCGCAGGCGGAAAAGCTCGGCGCGCGCTTCACGGAACAGAATGTCATCGTCGATTTCGCCATGCGCTACGCCGGGCCGTCCATCGGCGAGAAGATCGACGCGCTGCGCGCCGAGGGCTGCGAGCGTATCTTGCTGTTTCCGCTCTATCCGCAATATGCCGCCTCGACGACGGCCTCCGTCTTCGACGAAACGGCCCGCGCGCTGGCGCTGCTGCGCGAGCAGCCGACATTGCGCATCGTCCCGCCCTTCTATGACGATTCCGCCTATATAGAAGCGCTCGCCGCCTCGACGCGCGCGCAGCTCGCTGCGCTCGATTTTACGCCGGATGTTCTGATCGCCTCTTTCCACGGCCTGCCGCAAGCGCAGATCGATCGCGGCGATCCCTATCGCCGCCATTGCGAGACGACATACGATCGTCTGCGCGCCGCGCTCGGCATGTCGACGCAGCATTTGCGTCTCGCCTTTCAATCGCGCTTCGGCCGCGCGCAATGGATCGGCCCCTATACGGCCAATGTGCTGCAAGAGCTGGCGCAGAGCGGCGTGAAACGCGTCGCCGTGCTGACGCCAGGCTTCGTCTCCGATTGTCTGGAAACGCTCGAGGAGATCGGCGTCGAGCTACGCCATTCTTATTTGACAGCCGGCGGCGAAAAATTCGCGCGGCTCGACTGCCTCAACGACAGCGACGATGGATTGCGCGCGCTGGAGACGATCGCGCGGCGAGAGCTCGCCGGCTGGCTGGACTCGTGAGCGGCGTCAGGCTTCTGCGGAAATCTTTCCGCCGCTGATCGTGACGATGCGGTCGGCGGCGTCGAAATAGCGGTCGTCATGCGAGATGACGACGAGCGTCTTGCCGCGCCGCTTCAGATCGGGAAGAATCTCGCGATAGAAAGCGCGACGAAACGCAGGGTCCTGCTCCGCCGCCCATTCGTCGAAGACCATCACCGGCCGCCCCTCGGCGAAGGCGGACACGAGCGCGAGACGCTTGCGCTGGCCGGCGGAGAGCGCCGTTGTCGTATAGACGCCATTCTCGATCGCGGTCTTTTCCGAAATCTCCATGAGCGCGAGATAATCCTGCGCCGCGGCGGCCGACTCCTGCGAGACGCTCACATCGTCGAAAAGGAAATAGTCGAAGAAAACGGCGGAGAAGAGCTGGCGATAATCGTCGCGCTCGGCGTCGGAGACCGGCCGGCCGTCAACGAGAATTTCGCCGCTCGTCGGCGGATAGACGCCGAGAATGAGCTTGAGCAGCGTGGTCTTGCCGCCGCCATTCTCGCCGACGATGAACACGATCTCGCCGGGGCGAATGTGAAAATCCGCCGGGCCGAGCGTGAAGCCGGCGACATTCTCCTCCTGCGAATATTGAAAGGTCACGCCGCGCAATTCCACCGAGCCGAAGAACGGCGAAGGCGGCTGCGCTGCGCTTTCGACGAGCCGCGGCTCCGCCGTCGTGAAGCTCTCGGAGAGATCGACGACGCGGCGAAACGACGTCGCCGCACGGCCGAACAATGGGACATAGGCGATCATGTTATTGACGGGCGCGCGCAAATAGAGGAGCGCGACGATGAACGTCCCTGTCGTCGCGGGCGCTTCCCCCAGCGCCGATTGCGCCGCGGTCAGCGCGCCGATGACGATGAAGATGGAGGTCGTGTCGATCGCCTCGACAGTGGAGAAGATCACGAAATTGCGGGTGGTCAAATCGCGTATGCGCTCGATCCGCGCAAACAGCCGATCATTGCGGAAAACAGCGCGCCGCACGCGATTGAGGCGCAACTCCTTCGCGCCCTCGATCAGCGCGTCATAATCCTTCTGCAGCTCGTCGCGCGCGCGTCGTTCCGCGTCGAATATCTCGAAGCCGCTCGAAAGGGCGCGCCGCATGAGATAGATCGGCAGGCCGGCGAAGGCGAGGGCGACCAGCGCGAGGCGCCAGGACAAAAAGACGAGATAGGCCGCGCAGCCGAGCGCGGTGAGCACGGACACGAATAGAAAGGGAAGTCCGCGCACGAACTGGCAGATTTCGTCGACGTCGTGATTGAGCGCGGTGACGATGCGATGCCGCTGCAAGCGCTCGAGCGCCGCGACCGGCGCGCAGAGAATCTTGTCGACCAGCTCCTTGCGAAGATCGGCGACGGCGCCCTGGACGACCTCGCTGTTCGCGCGGTTCGCGACGATTTCGCCTGCGAGAATCGCCGCGCAGAGCCCAGCGAAAATCGCGATCTCGGCGGCGGCGAGGCCATTGCCGAGGGCGCGTTCGATCATGGCGAGAACGCCGACCGTCGCGAGGCTCGACGCGCCGCCCGTAAGCGCCGCGGCGAGAGCCTGCCTTTTATAGGGTGCGAGCAGACGAGCGGACGCACGCAGAAGAAACCTGTTCCGCATCTATGGCCTCGGTGAAATGAATGAATAAAATCACTGCGTCCGCCCCGTCAGCCGCCGCCACAGCTCGTCGAAGGGCCGATAGACGAAACGCACCTCATGCTTGCCCTGCGACACGGCGACGGCGCGGAACATCACATTGGCGCGGAGAATCTCCGCCGGCTCGCCGTCGATTTCCGCCGTCCAGGACGGATGGAAAATATCGTTCAGCACGACATAGCCGCCGCCGCGCGGAACGTCGGCGTCGATGACCACCTCCGTATTGCCATAGGAGCGGATGCGCGCGCCGCTCGCCTCGCCCTCCTCCGGCCGCGAATGACGGCAGACGGGCGGCTCCTCCAACAGCACGCTGGCGCGATAGTCGAGATCTGGCCAAACGCCATCCTCGATCATCTGCGCGAAATCGACGCGCGAGGCGCAGGTCGCGAGCAGCACGCGCGGCAGAGCGCGCTTATTCTCATAGACGTAAGCGTCCTTGGTGCGCGCGATGAATTCGAGACCGCCGGGCTTCAAATTCTTGTCGATCTGCTCGATCGGCACGCCGGTCGCGATGAAGCGCAGGCCGATGAGATCGGCGAGCGTCGAGCGATAGGAGGGATAGAGCTTGGAGAAGACGCGCTGATCGGGCAGCGCGAGATGGTCGCCGACGCCGGTCGCATCCTCGAGCAGGCGCAGGCGCACAGGGTTGTAGCCGAACTCCTGATCGAAGCCATGCACCAGCGAGGCGTTGGGCCAGTGGAAATCAATGCCGGCGAGCTCGACGCGGTCGCGCCGATCCGGCGCCGCCGTCGCCGCGAGGCGCGCGCGCAAGAGAGCGATCGTGTCGTTTTGCGTGTCCGCGCGCAGCACGTCGAAATTCTGCGGCGGCAGCGCGGTCGATTCATTGGGGCCATTGTTGAAGGCGAGATCGAGCGTCATCGTCGCGCCGACGGCGGCGAGCAGCGCATAACGCCGCGTCGCGAGCTGCGGCGCGAAGGCGATGACGAGAAAGGCCAGGCTCACGAAGCCGGCGCTTTCCGCGAGCGGCAGGAGCGCCGCGGAAAGATGATCCTTGCTCCAGGCGAGCGCAATGGCGAGCGCGAATAGAACGCCCAGCGCCGCCGCGAGATAGCGCAAGGGCGGCTTGCTCGGCGCATTGGCGACGACATTGAGGCCGAAGCCGGCGAGAATGGCGAGCACGGCGCAGAGCGGGAAGGTCGCGTCCGCCGGGCGGCGGAAGAGATCGACGCCCGGTATGTGAAACATCAGCGCGAAGGCCGGCGTGAAGCGGCCGAGCGCATAGAGCAGCAGCGCCAGCGCCGCGGCGGAAAAGAAGCTGATCTCGCGATTGGACGGCAGGCCGTGGCGCGTCAGCGCGATGAGCGAGAGCAGCGGCAGCGCGCCAATGTAGACGTCGCACATATTGCGCGCGAGAAAGAGATCCGGCGAGCCGAAAACCGCCGCCGGCGGTCCCCAGAAATTCGCGAGCGGACCATCCGTGCCGAAGAGATTGGCCGAGACGAAAGTGAGCAGCGCCGCCGGATGCAGCGAGCCGCGCAAGGCGCCTTCGAGATCGATGGCCGGCCGATTGGATTGCGACGCCAGCTCCATCGTCAGCAGCAGCGGAACGATGATGATGGCGATTCCGCAGGCCGCGCCGGCCGCGAGCGGCGCGATGGCGGTGGAAATCTTCGCATCATCGGAAAAGACGCGGAAGACGGCGTAGGCCGAGAGGACGAGCACTTCGAGAAAAGCGACCTGATCGCGTCCGAGCACGAGAAAGGCCGCCGCAACGCCGGCATAGGCGCCCCATTGCGCCGAGCGGCGATCGAGCGCGCGCGCGAGCAGGAAGAGCGTCACCGGAAACCAGGCGAGGCTCATCACCTGTCCCGTATGCTGAATGCGCCAGGCGGCCGAGCCGCCGAAGGCGAAGGCCAGCGCGCAGAGCAGCGCGCCTTCCGCCGAGAATTTGCGGTCGCGGAAATAGGCGATGAAGGCGAGCCCGCCCATCGCCAGCATCGCGAAGACAATGCCGTCCTCGAGCGCGAAGGAGGGCTCGGGAACGAGCCAGGCGGCGATGAGGAAGAAGGGCGAGAAGATCAGCGATTGCGGATCGGCGAGCTGCGGCGAGCCGGCGAAGACATTGGGCGTCCAGAAGGGCGATTGGCCCGAATGCAGCGCATGGGCGAGAAAGGCGAATTGCGGCTGGAAATGCGCCTTGGCGTCCCAAGGGACGGTGACGCGGCCGGACGCCCAAGGAAAGGCGAGAACCACCGCAGCGGCCAGAAAGACGAGCGCAGCGGCGCCATGGGAAACATTGGTCTGCGGACGCTCGGTCACTTCTCGGCTCACTCCGACGAATCTCGATCACGCGGCATTGCGCATGAATTTTGCGAAAGCGCAAAGGACGAAGACGGCGCCCCCACCCTCCCCTCGAGGGGCTATCGAATGCACATATCCTCCGCGCCCCACGGCGTCCTGGCCGGGCTTGTCCCGGCCACCCACGCCAGCGCACGCCGAGACGCGGTAGAAGTTTGGCGTAACGCCGAAGCTCCGGCGGCGTCCGACATGGGAGAGAATCCGTCGATGGCGGGCACTTTCCTATGGTTTCTCAGCTGCGTGGCGTGGATGGCCGGGACAAGCCCGGCCAGGACGGCTGCAGCATTTCGCAATGCGTGAGGAGATGGAAGTGCTGACCACTCTCCTTCACGCGCCGATAGCGCGCTGCGGCCGCGCCGCGGCCTGCTTTTCCGCCTCGGCGTCGAAGCGGCGCCGCGCCTCCTCGATCGTCTCGACATGCTCGAGCGCCCAATCGCCCAGCCGATGCAGCGGCTCGCGCAGAGAGCGGCCGAGCGGCGTCAGCTCGTAATCGACGCGGGGCGGTATAGTGGGATAGACAGTGCGCGTGACGAAGCCGTCACGCTCGGCCGCGCGCAGCGTCAACGTCAGCATGCGCTGCGAAATGCCGCCGATGCGCCGCCGCAGCTCGTTGAACCGCAAAGGCCCGGCGCCGAGCGATTCGACGACCAGCACGGTCCATTTGTCGCCGATCCGCGATAGAATGGCCGCAATGCGCCCGCATTGGGCGGGAACATGAATGTGACCCCGTTCCAAAAATGTGCCTCCTTGCGCGCCGCGCCGATAGGAAGCAAGCTAGCCTAAGTTACCACTTTATACCAGGAGCGAGCCGCATGACGCGCCTTTTGCACATAGACTCGAGCATTATGGGAGAGAAATCGCTGAGCCGCCGCCTCACCGCCGAGCTGGTGGAGAAGCTGCGCGGCGATATCCCCGGGCTCGAGGTCGCCTATCGCGACGTCGCCGCCGTGGCGCCGCCCATTCTCTCCAGCGCTCTCTTCTTCGCCCGCGGAGCCGGCGCGGAGCCGGAGGATGCGGCGCTGCGGGCCGAGCTCGCTACCGCCCGCACGATCCTGGAGGAGTTTCTCGCCGCCGATATCGTCGTGATCGGCGCGCCCATGTATAATTTCTCCATCCCCACGCAATTGCGCGGCTGGATCGACCATCTCGTCGTGCCGGGCAAGACCTTCGCCTATACGGCCGACGGGCTCAAGGGCCTCGTGACCGGCAAGCGGCTCATCGTCGTCTCGACGCGCGGCAGCCTCTATGCCGGGAATGAGACGCTTTCCGCGCAGGATCATCAGGAAGCCTATCTGCGCACGACCTTCGGCAATCTCGGCGTCGCCGATTTCGCCTTCGTGCGCGCCGAGGGCGTCGGCCTCGGCCCGGCGCAGAAGGAGGAGGCGCTGGCCTCCGCCCGCCGCGACATCGCCGCGCTGCAGGCCGCCTGAGCAAAAAAAACGGCCCCACGGGCGAACGTGGGGCCGAGACCTGAAGGGGAAATGACTACGTCCTAGAATTCCGCACGACCGCCGGAACGGCGGCGACTCGCGACGCCACACGCAACCGACGCGATCAATCGAACACGGAGCCCAGCGCCGCTCCGATGAGACCGAAAACCACTGCGCTGGCGATGATGGCCGGGCCGCCCAACAGGCCATAGCCCACCACCCCGCCGATGACCGCGGCGAGACCGCCGGCGATCAGCTTGCCCGTATTATTGTCCTTCTTGCCGGCCTCGCCGGACTTTTCCGCGATATTGTCGGCCATTTGCGCTTCTCCTCGAGAAGAGTAAGCCCTCGGACGCCGCATCACGGCCCTCTTCTAGCAGGCGCGTGTAATGCTCTCGTGTGAGTCTCTTGACGGGGGAATGACAGGCCTTTCGCCCGGCGCGGCTTTCGCCCGGGACGAAAGCTTAGTAAAGTCGCGCCGCAATTTCGGCCGGCGCGGGGAGCCGGTCCCCAATCGAGGACAAAAGACGTGACAGGGACATTGGATACGAGCGGGCGCGCCACGGCGAGCGTCAATGCGCTGGCGGGCGAGATCGTCGACAGGCTCGTCGCGGGCGCGGAGCGCTATCGCCTCGCCGTTTCGCGCGGAAGCCTCGGAGAGCTCTTGATCGACGCCGGCGCCAAGGTCGCGGGCGGCATCGACGCGGGCCTGCTGCTCACGGAAATCTGCCTCGGCGGCCTCGGCAAGGTCACGCTCTCGCCGGCTCCGGGCCAGAAGAACTGGCCCTTCTGGCTCACCGTCTCCAGCAATGACCCGGTCGTCGCCTGCCTCGCCAGCCAATATGCCGGCTGGAGCCTCTCCCATGAGAAATTCTTCGCGCTCGGCTCCGGCCCCGGTCGTTCGCTGGCGCGCAAGGAGGCGCTGTTCCAGGAGCTTCCTTACAAGGACTCCGCCGATCGCTCGACCATCGTGCTCGAGGCCGGCGCGCCGCCGCCGGAGGCCGTCGTCGCCAAGGTCGCCAATGATTGCGGCGTCTCTCCCGACAAGCTCGCCTTCGTCTATGCGCCGACTCAGAGCCTCGCCGGCAGCGTGCAGGTCGTCGGCCGCGTGCTCGAGGTGGCGCTGCACAAGGCGCATGAGCTGAAATTCCCGCTCGAGCATATTGTGGACGGCATAGCCACCGCGCCGCTGTCGCCGCCTCACCCGGATTTCGTCACGGCCATGGGCCGCACCAATGACGCGATCATCTACTCCGGCCGCGCCCATCTCTTCGTGCGCGGATCGGCGGCGACGGCCAAGGAGCTGGCCGAGAAGCTGCCGAGCTCGACCTCGCGCGACTATGGACGGCCTTTCGCGGAAATTTTCAAAGCGTATAAGGGCGACTTCTACAAGATCGACCCCAGCCTGTTCTCGCCCGCCGAGGCGATCGTGACGGCAGTGGAGACAGGCGAGACTTTCCGTGGCGGAGCCATCGACGAAAAACTGCTCGAAGCCTCTTTCGGCTGAGCCCGCGCGCCCCCGCGAGGGGGCGCCGCGCATCGCGATCTTCACCGACGAGCTCGACTGGCATGTCGAGCGTCTCATCAAGGGCTTCGCGCGCCATGGCGCGCGGGCCGTTCCCGTGCGCCTTTCCGCCTGCAAGATCGACACGGCCCGGCCGCAGCTCATCGCCATTCCGGGCTTTCACGGCGCGCTGCCGGACGCCGCCGTCGTGCGCGCCATCGGCGACGGCTCGCTGGAGACGGTCACGTTGCGGCTCGGCGTGCTGCACGCGCTCGGCGCGCTCGGCGTTCCCCTGGTCAATAGCGCCCGCGCGATCGAGCGCTGCACCGACAAATCCGCCGCGAGCTTTCTGCTCGCCGCCGCGCGCATTCCGACTCCCGCGACCTTCGTGACCGGCTCGCGCGCCGAGGCGCAACGCATCATCCGCAACGAATGCGGGCTCGCGCCGCTGGTGCTGAAGCCTTTGTTCGGCGCGCAGGGCTGGGGCCTGAAGCTCATCCGCCGCGAGGAGGATCTGCCGACGACGGAGGAGGCGCGCGGCGTCTTCTATCTGCAGCGCTTCGTCCCGCCGCGGGACGTGTGGTACGAGGATATGCGCATTCTCGTCTCCCATGGCGAGATCATCGGCGCGATGCGGCGGCGCTCGCGACGCTGGATCACCAATATCCGCCAGGGCGCGAAGCCCGCTCCCTGCGAGCCGAGCGCGCGCGAGCGCGAATTGGCGCTGCGCGCCGCCGCCGCGCTGGGCGCGGATTTCGCCGGCGTCGACATCATCAGCGGCGCCGACGGCCTGCCCATGGTGCTGGAGGTCAACAGCATGCCGGGCTGGAGCGGGCTGCAGAGCGTGACCCCCTATCAGATCGCCGAGCGCATCGCCGGCGACATAATGACGGCGATCGCCGCCGCCGCGCGCCGCGCCAATGGCTGAGCCGCTTTCGGAACAGATCGCGCGCGCTTTCATCGCCGCCTGCGAGGACGAGCTCGCCGCGCCCAAGCCCGGCAATGTCCATATATATGCGCCCGGCCATGGCATGGAGGCGCAGGACTTCATCGCCAGCGCCGCCGCCGCGGCTCCCCATCTCGCCGCAGCGGACGCCAGCGTCGGCGCGCGCATCCTCGGAGCGGTGGAGGCGACCTGGGGGCGCGTCGGCTGCAACACCAATCTCGGCATTATTCTCCTCTGCGCGCCACTCGCTCACGCCGCATTGCGAGAGGGCGAGGGCGGGCTCGCGGAGAAGCTCGCCGCGACTTTGGACTCGCTCGATTCGTCCGACGCCGATCTCGCTTTCCGCGCCATCTTGCGCGCCTCGCCCGCCGGATTGGGCTCCGCGCCGCAGCACGACGTCGCCGCGCCGGCGCAAATCTCGCTGCGCGAAGCCATGGCGCTCGCCGCCGAGCGCGACCTCGTCGCGCGGCAATACGCCAATGGATTCGCTGATATTTTCGGTCTGGGCCAGGAGGCGCTCCGCGGCGCGCGCGCGCGTGGGCGCGACCGCGAGACGGCGACGCTGCTTGTCTTCATGACTTACGCACGACATTTTGCCGACACGCATATCCAGCGGAAATTCGGCGAAAAAGTCGCTCTCGAGACCTTGACGCGCTTTCAAGAAGCGGCTTCTCTTCTAGACGCCGCGCACGACAGAGATTCCATGTTCCGCATCGCGTTGGAGCTGGATCATTCTCTCAAAAAAAGCGGCTATAATCCGGGCGCCTGCGCGGACCTGACGGTCGCCGCGCTTTTTGTCGATTATCTCCTCGCCATCTTGCCGAACGTCCACAAAAATGGTTGAGTTCGCGCCGCGCGAGATGGTCTCGCGACCGGCTCGTCCGGCTCGGCCGCATTTCGGCCTGACGCCGGCGAGGAGAGGGAGGCGCCCGCGCCGGCAGCCGCGTGGGCGATAAGTCGAGTTTATCGAAAGGAAGAAACATGGCCCTGATCAACAAGCTCCTGGTTGGCGAGTCGCTCGTCGGCGAAGGCAATGAAGTCGCCCACATCGACCTGCTGATCGGACCGCGCGGCAGCGCGGCCGAGACCGCCTTCGCCAACGCGCTCGTCAACAACAAGGACGGCTTCACCACGCTGCTCGCCGTCGTTGCGCCGAATCTGCTGGCCAAGCCGAACACGATCCTCTTCAACAAGGTCACCATCAAGAACGCCAAGCAGGCCGTTCAGATGTTCGGACCGGCTCAGGCCGGCGTCGCCAAGGCCGTCGCCGATTCGGTCGCCGAAGGCGTGATCCCGCTCGCCGAGGCCGATGACCTGTTCATCTCCGTCGGCGTGTTCATCCATTGGGAAGCCAACGACGACAAGAAGATCCAGGAGTACAACTATCAGGCCACGAAGGAAGCCATCGCGCGCGCCGTCAAGGGCGAGCCGAAGGCCGCCGAGGTCGTCGCCAAGCGCAACGACGTCAAGCATCCTTTCGGCGCGAACTGAGCTCACGCTCGTTCGGCCGGCGAGCGTCGGCGCGCCTCGCGCGCGTCGTCGCCTCGCTGCGATGCGGCGCCCCGTCGCCGGATATTCGAGGAGCCGTCCGCGGCTCCTCTTCGTCGACTCGAATTGAAGCGAATCGATCCGCGGTCGGCGCGTCACCAGTCGGCTTCCTGACGGAAGTTGCAGCGAGATTGGGGGGCCTCGCGCAGGCCGAGAACAACGCCGCCAAGGCGTGACGAACAGACCGAAAGGAAATCGAATATGGCTTCGATACTGGATAAGATTCTGGGCGCCCTCTTTCCGAAGGCCGGCTCCAGCTCCTCGACCCCCAAGCTGCTGGTCGGCGAATCGCTCGTCGGCGAAGGCAATGAGGTCGCGCACATCGACCTGCTGATCGGACCGCGCGGCAGCTCGGCCGAGACGGCTTTCGCCAATGCGCTCGTCAACAATAAGGACGGCTTCACCACCCTGCTCGCGGTGGTCGCGCCCAACCTTCTGGTCAAGCCCTACACCATCCTCTTCAACAAGGTGACGATCAAGAACGCCAAGCAGGCGGTTCAGATGTTCGGCCCGGCGCAATATGGCGTCGCCAAGGCCGTCGCCGACAGCGTCGCCGAGGGGATCATCCCGATCGAGCAGGCCGACGACCTCTTTATTTCGGTCGGCGTGTTCATTCATTGGGAAGCCAATGACGATCAGAAGATCCAGGACTTCAACTATCGCGCCACCAAGGAAGCCATCGCCCGCGCGCTGAAGGGCGATCCGAGCGCCTCGCGCGTCCTCTCCGAGCGCGTGACCGCCAAGCACCCCTTCGCCGCCGCCGACTGAGGCGCGAACGATATTGCGATAAATCAAAGAGGAGCCGCCGCCCGCGGCTCCTCTTTCTGTTTCAGCGGCGCGCTCATTGATCGACTCGGCGCAGCTCCCCCCTCTCGCCGCGCGCGGCTATCGGATTCCCGTCTCGCGAAACTCTGCAGCCGTCCTGGCCGGGCTTGTCCCGCCCATCCACGCCAAGCAGCTGAGAAGCCGACGGAAAGCGCTCGCTATCAAAGGATGACGCCACGGCCCGCGTCGTCGGAGGGTCAGCGTTCCCCTGAGCTTTTTAGATGCCTCGGCCTCCTGGCGTGGGTGGCCGGGACAAGCCACGCCAAGCGGCCGAGAAACCGAAGGAAAGCGCCAGCCGTCGGCGGTATTTCATCCCCAGCGCGCGCCGCCGGAGTTTCGGCGACACGCCAAATTCTCGAGCCGCCTCGGCCCGCGCTGGCGTGGATGGCCGGGACAAGCCCGGCCAAGACGCCGTGGGGCGCGGAGGATGTGTGCATTCGATAGCCTCGAGCGGGGAGAAGGCCGCGCCGAGCGATCAGACAAGCGCATCACATGGCGCGACGCAGCTCTTGCGCCGACAGCCGCCCGTCATGCAGCGCCGAGGCGACGAGAACGCCGGCGACGCCGAGGCGCGTCAACGTCTCGAGATCGCGCGCGTCGCGCAGGCCGCCCGCGGCGTAGATTTCCCGACCCGGCGCGCGGCGCGCCAGCGAGGACAAAAGCGCGACATCCGGCCCGGCGAAAGCGCCGACGCGCGCCAGAGTCATGGCGATGACTCGCGGCGGCCAGAGCCGTGGATCGTCGAGCAGCGCAGGCGGCCCGAGAAATTCATCGCCACGAAAATCCAGCGAGAGAATAGAGCGCGCCTCGCGCGAGAGATCGGGCGCGACATTCCGCGCGAGGCTCTCGCTGCCGATGACAGGAAAGAGGTTGGCGAGCCTGAAGGCTCGCGGTCCAGGCGCCGCAATGGACCGGGCGCCGTCATCGACCCAGAAGCCGACTTGCGGAAAGCTCCGCGCCAGCGCCTCGATCGCCGCGCCATGATCGCCACATCGTTCGATCGCGTCGAGATCGGCGATATAGATCGTGTCGAAAGCAAAGAGCCGCAGAAATCCCGCGACGATCGCCTCCGGCGCGCTGCCGACGGCGAGCGGCGTGACGATCGGCGCATAGGAAGCGCGCTCGCCCCGAAAAGCGCGCACGACATGGCCGCCTTTGAGATCGATGACGGGGATGATCCGCATGGGCGCGAATTATAGGGGATAAGCCGCCCCCGCGCGACGGAGACGGCGCGATTTGAAATTCCGAGGGGCGGCAGGAGCGGGCATTCGTCCGATAGTTCCATATGGGTCGCCCCGCGCAAGCTCACCCGCCATCAGCGCGAGGAGGGCTCTTGCAGCCCTTGCCAAAGGGACGACGACGCAGGCAGACTTGGCCGGCCGTTTCAACATCAACCGCAACACAATTTCGAGGCTTGAACCTTGATAGACAGCGAAGAGCTCGACTCAGCCGTTGAGGCTCATCAACGCAAGCTTATAGAGGCCGCCGGAACGCTCGTGGCCGTGCAGCAGGTGTGTGGCGATAAGGTGCGGGAGCAAACAAAAAGTGCCTACAGGCGGTTGACTGACGCTCACCTGCTAGTGACGGGAGTACTTGGAGCTGCGTTGCTACGGATCAATGGAATTGTAAAGCCTAGCACCAATAATAGCCAGGAGCGCAATGCTTTGTTTGCGGCATTTGTTATTGGGACTCCTACTTGCGAGAATACAATTAAGGAGGGGAGGTATTTGCAAGCTAGTTGTCTGTTGCGGCAAGAGATGGAACTGTTCGCACAGATCAAGGCAGTGAGAGCTGGACAGCGCGAAGAGAAACGACGGTCTCCCAATATCTCGGCGCTCAAAGACAGCGGCTTTGGGGAATCGCTAGCGCGACTGTATGACGAGCTGTCCGCTGCCGCGCATGCTTCGAAGCACCATATCGTCAGGTCCGTGACCGCGTATGAAGTTTCTGGCGATGATCTCCCCGGCCCAACCAGCGGGACACGTTACTTCCCTGAGTTTGACGAAGGTTGCGCCCGTCGATCCTTCAGTTTGCATCTGTTACTGACTGTTGGGATCATTGAAGAGTTCGGTATTGCCCTTCGTGAAAATGGTGACGGCGAGGGGTTGAGCGAAGGTGAGATCGAGGCCGTCAATTTGGCTTTGGATTTAATGAAGGCAGAGGGGATGATTGAGATTAGTGTCTAGAGCGTTTCCGTGAAAGCTTGGAGCTTGAGTTAATGCATACAAGTAACGCACTCTTCTGCTTATTTTTAGCCGCTCTCGTCGTAACCGCTTCAGCGCAGGTTATGAACTATCTCTGCATCGACCCCTGCCAACGAACGACCAAACGGAAATTTGCACTCTGCTTGGGGCTTATCGCCATCGTTCTGTCTGGAGTGTCCGGTTATAAGCTGGCCGTCGATTGGAGTGAGTTGCCAAATTCCCCCGAAGGTTTGCGATCTGGCGAGCTTTGGAACGACGGCGGCATTCCAGCCATCGTGCCGAAAGTTCCATAATGCGCGTTACGGGTCCTGCAACAGGTAAAGCCTTTGCAAGAGTGAAATTTTGTCTCGGATCTGAATGACCACTTCAGGTCACAGTTCTCACTTCCCCGTCGATCCCCCGTCCAACCCTGCGCCCCCCGGCGTCCTGGCCGGGCTTGTCCCGGCCATCTCCTGTGTCTTCTGTCAAGCGGGGGCGTGCTTCCATGGCTTGTTTTCTTTCGCAATGGCGTTGAGGACGACGAGCATTTTGTGCATGACGGCGGTCAAGGCGACTTTTCCCGGCCGTTGATTTTGAGTGACGAGGCGTTCGTAGAAGGCCTTCATGACCGGATTCCAGCGGATTGCGGCGCGGGCGGCGTTGAAGAGAACGCGGCGCACGCCGGGTCGTCCATGGCCGGTCGTCGCCCGAAAGCTGCGTTTTCCACTTTGCCTGGTCACCGGTGCGAGGCCAACGAGCGCGGAGATCTCTTTTCCGGTCAGTCGGCCGAGTTCAGGAAGCTCGCCGAGCAATGTATGCACGGTCACCGGCCCGACCCCTTTGAGGCTTCGCAACAGCCTGGCGACATTCGCGAGCTCAGCGGATTTTGCGATATGGGCATCGATTTCCGTTTCGATGTCGTCGCAAGCTTTTTCGAGCATCGCGATGAGCGTGGCCAGCGATTGGCGCACGACATCATTTTCGGCGATGGCGGCGCGGCAACGCTCGGCCTGCAAGAGATCGACGAGCTGGCGCCGACGCGCCGTCATTTCCCGCAGCGCGCCGTCGCCTTCGACGAGAGGCCCGAGGCCGCGCGCCGAGAGCTCGCTCGCGCCGAAAGCCGCCAGCTGCCGGGCGTCGATTTGGTCGGTCTTGGCCTTGGCGCCGCGGCGGGCTTTGAACGCCGCGATCTCGTTGGGGTGAGCCCTGGCGAAAGCGACGCCGGCGGCGAGCAGGCCCGCGCGCAAGGGGCGTTCGTAGCCGCCCGTCGATTCGAAGACGACGAGCGTCGGCTCTCGCCCGAGCCGCGCCAGAAAATCGGACACGGCGGCTGTCGTATTTTCGATACGCTCGACGTCGGCGCGATCGTGCCGAGCGATGTCGAGCCAGTCTTTCGAGACGTCGACGCCAATGTAACACTTGTCAGTCATGCCAGCCCCCGGCAAAATGACAGATGGGTCCACACGCCGGATTGCATTCGGGCGAAAGCCCCTAACTCCTGTTCGCGTGAGCGACCGAGACGCTGGCGGTTTCAAGATGGCCACGGTCGCAAAGACCAATCCACGCCCCGAGGGACCGCCAGCGTCCAAGTCTCGCAAGAGACGATGCGATCATGCAATCCACGCCAGCGCGCGCCGCGCCGTGGCAGGGTCTGGCGTGACGGCGAAGCTCTGGCGCGCCTGCTGTCGGTCGTGGGCGCTTTCCTTGGTCTCTCGGCTCCTTGGCGTGGATGGCCGGGACAAGCCCGGCCAGGACGCGGCGCCCTTGCGGGACAAAGCGCTCCGGCCACAGGGCGTCCGTGAAGGCGCCCGTCGTGCGAGCGTGTGAGGAGGCGCGCATTCGAGGCGGACGCCATGGAGCGTTTCGGGACGCTCCGAAACCACGATGCTTCTTCGCGCTGCGGCCGAAAGGGGTCGGAGCGTCCCGAGCCGCCCCTCCTCCCCCGCCGCCGCGAGGCGCCGGGCGCATCGGCGCGCCTTTGCGGCGCGCGGCGAAAAGGCGTAAACGAGGCCCGTCGCTCACAGCCGCAGATCGTTCCCCCATGAAGACTTACCTTTCCGCCGCCCTCGCTCTCGCTCTCGCTCTTTCTTGCGCTGGCGCGGCGCATGCGCAGCCGCAGGCGGCTGGGCAGAGCGATTGGCCGTGCCGTCAGGTGAAGGTGCAGAGCGTCGCCGTCGCCGGCGTCTGGACCGGCCCCTCGATCGACGGCGCGAAGGCCTGGCGCGAGGAAGCCGCGCTCGCCGAGCTCGTCGCCCGCGTCAGCGCACGGCGCACGCCGCTGGAGACCGCGCAAAAGCTCGTCTCCGACTTCGCCGCAGCGGCCGGCGCCGTGCGCAAGGAGCGGCTGACCGCCCTTTTCGCCGGCGTCTATGACACGCTCGAGGCCGAGCGCCGCGAGGTGCTCTCCGGGCTCGACCGCTATGGCGCCAAGCAGAAGCTGCTCGCCGAGCGGCTGCGCGAGGAGACGCAGGCGATGCGCGCCGAGCAGGACAAGCCGACGCAGGACGCGCAAAAGATCAAGGACGCCAGCGAGGCGCTGCAATGGGATCTACGCATCTTCGACGAGCGGCGCCATGCGCTCTCCTATGTCTGTGAGACGCCCGCGCTGATCGAGCAGCGGCTCGGCGCGCTGGCGCGCGTCATTGAGGCAGCGATCGATTAACGCTCGGCTTCGATGAGGGGAAACGGCTCCCGCCCCCTCCCCAGCCCTCCCCCGCTGCGCAGGAGAGGGAGCAGATTTGGCGCTTCATCGAGGCGCCGCGTAGCGCTTTTCGCTCGAGGTTTCGCGCCGCTCGGCGCCATGGAGAATTGCGATGCAGGATCACAGAGCCGCGGCTTCGCATCATCTCGTTTTCGCCGAGCGCTACGCCGCCGGCAAGGAGCGGCGGCGCTTCGTCGCGCGCGAGAGCCTCGCGGATTTCTCGCCCGTCGAGCGCGACCCCACCGCGATTCTCGCCGCCACAGACGAAGGCCGCGTCGCCTCGCTGCTGCCCATTCGCTATGAGCGCATGGCGCATTCGCCGTTCAGCTTTCTGCGCGGCGCCGCCTCCATCATGGCGGAGGATCTCGCCGCTCTGCCGACGCCGGGCCTCGCCGCGCAATCTTGCGGCGACTGCCATTTGATGAATTTCGGCGCGCTCTTGTCGTCGGAAGGCAATGTGCTCTTCGACATAAACGATTTCGACGAGACATTGCCCAATGTCGATTTCACCGTCGATCTGCGGCGCCTCTGCGCGAGCTTCGCCGTCGCGGCGCTAGACGCCGGCCGCTCGGAAAAGCGCGCGCGCCAGGCAGCGGAAATCGCCGCGCGGGGCTATCGCCGGCATATGCGCGGCCTCTCGCATCTGTCGCCGCTGAAGGCGTGGCGCGACCGCATCGATCTCGTCCATGTCGCGGATGGGCTGGACGAGCGGCTCGCGCGCAAATTGCGCGGCCTCGTCGCGGCGACGCGGCCCGATCGCGAGGACGATAATTTCCCGCATCTCGACTCGACGCCGCTGGGCCTGCGCATAGAGGAGCGCCCGCCGCTCATCTATCACATCGGCAATGGCGGCTGCGACGCCACGCGTTTCGACATACCCGCGACCTTCGCGAGCTGCGGCGCGACGCTCAATCCAGAAGTGGTCGCGCTGCTGCGCCGCTATGCGCTGACCGATACGGCTTTCAAGGTCGTCGGCATCGGCAGCGTCGGCACATTCTGCGCCATCGGCCTCTTCGCCACCGCCGACAACGAGCCCTTGTTCCTGCAATTGAAGGAAGCGCGCCCCTCCGTGCTGGCGCGGCTCGCGCCCGAGGCCGCCGCGCAATGGAAGGACGCCGAGGGCAAGCGCGTCGTGCATGGCCAGCGCGTGATGCAGGCCTCCACCGATCTCTTTCTCGGCTGGGCCAAGGACGAATCGACGGGCCGGCATTTCTATGTGCGCCATTTGAAGAATCGCCGCCTCGGCTCGGTGGCGGAGCTGTTCGAGGAGCATGCGCTCGACGATTACGCCGCGCTCTGCGGCAGCGTGCTGGCGCGCGCCCATGCGCGCTCCGCCGATCCTGCGATCATCTGCGGCTATATGGGCAAGAGCAGCGCCTTCGACGACGCCATGGCCTCTTTCGCCATGCTCTACGCGGCGCGCAACACTTGCGATCACGCGGAGTTTCTGGCCTGGCGCGCCAAGGCGAAAAACGAAACGCAAGGGAGCGCCGATGAGGCGTGATTGCTCGCGGTCCTATGCGCGCCCTGGACCGCGAGCCTTCAGGCTCGCTCTCGATACAAAGCGAAATGGCGGAGCAAGTTTCTCATGACGGACTCGACACCGAAGCTGCGCGTCATCGTCGAGGATGGCGTCGCGCGCATCCTCATCGACAACGCCGAGCGCCGCAACGCTTTCGACTTCTCCATGTGGCGCGCGTTGCCGGCGCTGCTCGCGTCTCTCGACGCAGACGAGACCGTGCGCGTCATCGTGCTGACCGGCGCGCCGTCGCTGCCCTTCTGCTCGGGCGCCGATATTTCGGAATTCTCCACCGTGCGCGCGACGGCCGAGGGCGGCCGCGCCTATGAGCAGGCAAATGTCGAGGCCTTCGACGCGCTGTCGCGATCGAGCAAGCCGGTCATTGCGGCGATCGCCGGCTTTTGCATGGGCGGCGGCATGGGGCTCGCGGCCGCTTGCGATCTGCGCATCGCGGCGGAGGCTTGCGTCTTCGGCATTCCGGCGGGACGGCTCGGCGTCGGCTATCCGCCGGAGGCGATGAGCTATGTCGTCGCCGCCGTCGGCCCGCAGAACGCCATGGATCTCTTCTTCACCGCACGGCGGATAAACGCCGAAGAAGCGCGCGCCGCGGGCTTCGTCTCGCGCGTGCTGCCGAAGGATGGATTCGATACGGCGATCATGACGATCGCGCGCGGGATCGCGGCCAATGCGCCGCTCACTCTGCGCGCCGCCAAGGCCGCGATAAGACGCGCGGCGGGATTGCCGCATGCGCTCTCGGCGGAAGATTGCGAGAGGCTCGCCGCGGCCTGTTTCGACAGCGCCGATTACGCGGAAGGCCGCACGGCCTTTCTCGAGAAGCGCGAGCCGAAATTCAAAGGGAGTTGACATGAGCGCGCCGCTCACGCTCACCGATGTGGAAGCCGCAGCGACGCGCATCGCCCCGCATGTGGAAGCGACGCCATTGCTCACGGCGCCGCTGCTCGATGAGGAGATCGGCTTTCGCCTTTTGGTGAAGGCGGAAAATCTTCAGCCGATCGGCGCCTTCAAGCTGCGCGGCGCCTTCAATCAGCTCATGCAGCTGACAGAAGAGGAGCGCCGCCGCGGCGTCATCGCGGTTTCTTCCGGCAATCATGCGCAGGCCGTCGCCTTCGCCGCGCGCGCCCTCGGCGTTTCCGCGACGATCGTGATGCCGCGCGACGCGCCGCGCGTGAAGCTCGAGCGCACAAAGGCGCTGGGCGCGCGCGTCGAATTCTATGATCGGCTGAGCAATGATCGCGATGCGATGACGCGCCGCCTCGCCGAGCAGGAGGGCTTGCGCTTCATTCACCCTTACGACGATCCGCGCACCATCGCCGCACAGGGAACCATCGGCCTCGAAATATTCGCGCAGACGCGCGCGAAAGACATTGCGCCGGATGCGATCATCGCCTCCTGCAGCGGCGGCGGGCTCGCCTCCGGCATTGCGCTGACCTTGCCGCTCTTCGAGCGCGCGCCGCAAATGTTCACGGCGGAGCCGGCGGGCTTCGACGATATGCGCCGCTCGCTCGAGAGCGGCGAGCCGCAGGCCAACGCCGCGCTCACCGGCTCTATCTGCGACGCGCTGCTGGCGCCGACTCCCGGTCGCCACACGCTGCCCATTCTGCTCGCCTGCGGCGCTCGAGGGCTCGCGGCGAGCGATGCGCAAGTCGAAGCCGCGATGCGCATCGCCGCCGAGCATTTCCGCATCGTGCTGGAGCCCGGCGGCGCGGCGGCGCTCGCCTGCGCGCTGATCGAGCGCGAGCGCTTTGTCGGCAAGACCGTGGTCGTCGTCGCGTCCGGCGGCAATGTCGATCGCAAGGATTTCGCGGCGATTCTCGAGCGTTCGAGCTGAGCGAAGCGCCCCCTCCCTCACCCTCCCCCGCTATCGCGGGAGAGGGAAGCGGCAATCGCTACGCGAAATCTCCATGAAGCGCGCAATCAGCCCCCTCTCCCGCGCAGCGGGGGAGGGTTGGGGAGGGGGCCGTCGCCGCGCATCACTTGCGACGTGGGCCAGCCACGCTCTTCCTCACGCCGCGCGCCGGCCCTGCAGGGACTTTCGCTTTCTCCGCCGGCGCGGCCTCCGCCAAAAATCCCTCGAGCGCGCGGGCGAGTCGGCGGAACGTCTCCTTGCGCGCGGAGGAGACGCGAAAGACGAGGCCGATGCGGCGGAAGGGCGCCTCGCCCGAGAGCGGCCGCACCACGAGATCGAGCCCGCGCAATATTCCGGCGTCCAGCGCCATTTGCGGCAGCAGCGTCACGCCGAGCCCATTGGCGACCATTTGCGCCAGCGTATGCAGGCTGGTGCCCTGGAAGGCCACATTGCGCCGCGCGCCCTCGAGCGCGCAGGCGGCGAGCGCATGATCGCGCAGGCAATGGCCCTCCTCGAGAAGCAGAAGATCCTCGGCCGCCATGTCGTCATGGCCGACAGAGGCGAGACGGCTGAGCCTGTGGCCCGGCAGGCAGACGACGACGAAAGCGTCCTCGCCGAGATCGATCGTCTCCATGCCGCGCGCGGGATAGGGCAGCGCCAGCACGGCGGCGTCCAATTCGCCGGCGTCGAGACGCGCCAGCAGAGGCTCGCTCTGCTCCTCGCGCAGATAGAGCTTCAGCTCTGGAAAAGCGGAGCGCAGCCGCGGCAGCACGCGCGGAAACAGAAACGGCCCTATGGTCGGAATGACGCCGAGCCGCAGCGGCCCGGACATTGGCGCCTGGGCGGCGCGCGCCAGTTCGACGATATCCTGCGCCTCGCGGAGAAGCGTGCGCGCGCGCTCGGCCAATTCGCGACCGACCGGCGTCGGCGCGACCTTGCGCTTGGTGCGCTCGAAGAGACGCACGCCGAGCAATTGCTCGAGCTCCAATATTCCGGCGCTGAGCGTCGATTGGCCGACGAGGCAGACCTCGGCCGCGCGGCCGAAATGCCGCTCGTCCACGACGGCGACCAGAAAACGCAGCTGCCTGAGGGTGGGCAAGACCGCCATCCGCGCAGCATAATCGTTAAATTCGATTATTGAAGCCTGTTTTTTTCGCTTTTATCGATAGTGAAACCCCTCTAGTTTCCCGGCGTCTTCCCCGAAGGCCGGCGGGACCCACCCGCCTCCCGCGCGCCTTCACTACTCGAGGAGAAAATCGCATGTCTCTCATCGGCTCCGAGATCAAGCCGTTCAAGGCCACCGCCTTCCACGCCGGCAAGTTCGTCGACGTCACCGAAGCCACGCTCAAGGGCAAGTGGTCGGTGTTCTTCTTCTATCCAGCCGACTTCACCTTCGTCTGCCCGACCGAGCTCGAGGACCTCGCGACCAACTACGCCGCCTTCAAGGCGATCGGCGTCGAGATCTACGGCGTCTCCACCGACACGCATTTCGCGCATAAGGCCTGGCACGACACCTCGCCGGCGATCGGCAAGATCGAGTATCCGCTGGTCGGCGACCCGACGCTGACGCTGAGCCGCAATTTCGACGTACTGATCGAAGAGGCCGGCCTCGCCGACCGCGGCACTTTCGTCATCGATCCCGACGGCAAGATTCAGATCGTCGAGATCAACGCCGGCGGCGTCGGCCGCAACGCGCTCGAGCTGCTGCGCAAGGTCAAGGCGGCGCAGTATGTCGCGGCGCATCCGGGCGAGGTCTGCCCGGCCAAGTGGGAAGAGGGCCAGAAGACCCTCGCTCCCTCGCTCGATCTCGTCGGCAAGATCTGATTCGGCGAAATCTGATTTCGCTTCACGCCCCCGGCCGGTCCGCCGGCCGGGGGCTCCTCCAGGCCATCGAAAATTCCCCCGCCTCATCCTGAGGCGCTTTTTGCGGAACGCAAAAAGCCTCGAAGGATGCTCCAGCGCGCGCAACGAAGCGTCCTTCGAGACGCCCGCTTCGCGGGCTCCTCAGGACGAGGGGATTGTTCTCGAAAACGGGAGTCGACGAAGATGCTGGACGCCGCTCTGAAAACACAGCTGCAGGCCTATTTCGCGCGCATCGTCACGCCCATCACGCTCCGCGCCTCGCTCGACGACAGCGAGAAATCCACAGAGCTCGCCGAGCTGCTGCAGGAGGTCGCGAGCATCTCGGACAATATCTCCTATGTGCGCAGCGACGATGATGCGCGCCGTCCCTCTTTCGCGATCGAGCGTCAGGGCGCCGACGTCGGCCTGCGCTTCGCCGCCATTCCGGGCGGTCACGAGTTCAACTCCTTCGTGCTGGCGCTGCTGCATGTCGGCGGCCATCCGCCCAAGGAGGACGAGGAGACTCTCGCGCGCATAAAGGCGCTCGACGGCGAATATCGCTTCGAGACCTATTTCTCGCTCACCTGCCAGAACTGCCCCGAGGTGGTGCAGGCGCTCGACACGATGGCCGCGCTCAATCCGCGCGTGCGCCATGTCGCGATCGACGGCGGCCTCTTCCCCAAGGAGGTGGAGGAGCGCGGCATAATGGCCGTGCCCGCCGTCTATCTGAATGGCGAGCCCTTCCAGCACGGCCGCGCGACGCTGGAGCAGATTCTCGACAAGCTCGACGCCGGCGCCGGCGAGAAGAAGGCCGCGTCCATTTCCGCCAAGGAGCCCTTCGACGTGCTGGTGGTGGGCGGCGGCCCGGCGGGCGCGGCGGCGGCGATCTACGCCGCGCGCAAGGGCGTGCGCACCGGCATTGTCGCCGAGCGTTTCGGCGGCCAGGTGCAGGACACGGCGGGCATAGAGAACTTCATCTCCGTTCCGCATACGGAAGGCCCGCATATGGCCGCGGCGCTAGAGCGTCACGTCGCGGAATATTCCGTCGATGTGATGAATGGCCAGATCGCCTCGGCGCTGGTTCCGGCGGCGCAGGCCGGCGGCCTCGCGGAGCTGAAGCTCGCCAATGGCGCGACGCTGAAGTCGAAGACGATCATTCTGGCGCCGGGCGCGCGCTGGCGGCGCATCAATGTGCCGGGCGAGACGGAATATATGACCAAGGGCGTCGCCTATTGCCCGCATTGCGACGGGCCTCTGTTCAAAGGCAAGCGCGTGGCGGTGATCGGCGGCGGCAATTCCGGCGTGGAAGCCGCGATCGATCTCGCCGGCCTCGCCTCGCATGTCACTTTGCTCGAATTCGACGCGAAGCTGCGCGCCGATGGAATCTTGCAGGAGAAGCTGCGCTCGCTGCCCAATGTGACGATTCTCGTTTCGGCGCAGACGACGGAGATTCTCGGCGACGGCGCCAAGGTGACAGGCCTCGTCTATCGCGACCGCGAGAGCGAGCAGGCGCGCGCTGTGGAATTGGAAGGCGTGTTCGTGCAGATCGGCCTGCTGCCCAATACGGAATGGCTGAATGGCGCGGTGACGCTCTCGCCCTATAAGGAAATCGAGATCGACCGCCGCTGCCACACCTCGGCGCCGGGCGTGTTCGCGGCCGGCGACGCGACGACGGTTCCCTATAAGCAGATCGTCATCGCCATGGGCGAAGGCGCGACGGCGGCGCTGTCGGCCTTCGATCATCTGGTGAGAATGTGACGCGAGTTCGCTTCTCTGTTCGAGAGGCGTGAGCTGCGAAGCGATCCAGGGCGGCCCCTCGTCTCTGGATTGCTTCGCTTCGCTCGCAAAAGCGGCGCGCAGCCGTCAGATCTGCCCTTTGATTTCCAAGAGCTCGACATCGAAGATGAGCGTGGCGTTGGGCGGAATAACGCCGCCGGCGCCGCGCGCGCCATAGCCCAGCTCGGGCGGAATGACCAGCGTGCGCTTGCCGCCGACCTTCATGCCGAGAATGCCCTGATCCCAGCCGGCGATCACCTGTCCGGCCGAGAGGCGGAACTCGAAGGGCTGGCCATGGTCCAGCGAGCTGTCGAATTTCTTGCCCTTGGCGCCATTCTGCGAAACCCAGCCGGTGTAATGCATCTTCAGCATCTGCCCCGGCTCGGCGCCGGAGCCCGTGCCGACCTTAGTGTCGGTGATCTTGATGCCTGTGGCGGTGGTGGTCGTCGCAGGGCTCTGCGCGAGCGCCGGGAGCGGCGCGGCGACGAACGCCAATGCGGCGAGGACGGGCAGAGCGTGGAAACGGAAAACGGCGCGCATGTCGGATCCTTTAGGAATTGGGCGCGGCGAGCAGCCCTGCGCGCAGCGGCGAGGGCGGTCGAGCGGCCCCGCCGATCATCGGCCGCAGGTCGGCCTTCGTGACCTTTGCGGGCGCCGCCGCGAGCCTGTCTGCCTTCGGCGCAGACGGGTGTCAACCAGCGGCGAATGACGCGAGTCGAGGCTCGAGGGCGGGAAGATCGCGCGGGTGGGATGGTGCTGCAAGAGAGGATTGAACTCTCGACCTCTCCCTTACCAAGGGAGTGCTCTACCACTGAGCTACTGCAGCGTCGGGCGGCCTTGTGCCACAGTGATCGCGACTGCGCAAGACGTTCGCCGCTGCTATCCGCCGAGCGGAAGGAGGAAAATCGTCCAAAGGGGAGAAGTGGAGCGAATGGTGGGCGGCACAGGGATTGAACCTGTGACCCCTCCCGTGTGAAGGGAGTGCTCTCCCGCTGAGCTAGCCGCCCGAGGGCCTCACCGAGGCCGAACAGTTCTGTAAGAGACGACGGCGTCTCCCGTCAAGTGCATGCGGAGGCTTCCAGCGCGCCGAGCGAGGCCACGGCCTCCCATAATTCGTCGAAATGCGAGATCACACGGTCGGGGCCGAAGGACGAGACCGGGGTTTCCGTATAGCCGAAATCCACCGCGACCACGGGCACGCCGGCGTTTTTGGCCGTCGCTATGTCGGTCTGCGAATCGCCCACCATCACCGCCCGCGCCGCATGGCCGCCGGCTCTCTCGATCGTCAGCGTCAGCGCGCGCGGGTCGGGCTTGTGCGCAGGAAAAGTGTCGCGGCCGCAAATGGCGGCGAATCGCCCGGCGACGCCCAGGCGCTGCAGCAGCAGAACGGCCAGCTCCTCGGATTTGTTGGTGCAGACGGCGAGCGCGAAGCCGGCCTCGGCGAATCGCTCCAGCGCAGCCTCCGCGCCGGGGAAGAGCCGCGTCTCGACGGCGATTCGCTCGCGATAATGGGCGATGAAATCGGGAAACAGCGCCTCGACCCGCTCCGGCGGGAGCGGCGCGCCGGTGGCCGCGAAGCCGCGCTCGATCATCGCCCGCGCGCCGGCCCCGGCCAGCGTGCGCACGGCGGAGAGGGGCACGGGCGCGCGGCCGTCGCGCTCCAGCAGCACGCCCAAGGTGGCGATGAGATCGCCGGCGGTGTCGGCCAGCGTGCCGTCGAGATCGAAGACCAGAGTCGGCGCGCCGACCATTCGCTGCCCCTACCCTATTCGGCGCCGTCTCGCGATTGCCGCATCGGCGTGTAGACTGCGCCCTGTGATTCGTCGAAGGAGTGTAACCTTGCGCGCAGCCATTCGTCTCCTCTCTCTCGGGGCCGCCCTGGCGGCGCCGGCGGCGCTCGCCGGCAATTACGAGTTTCTCGCCGCCCCGCAGACCGATCTCAACCGCGTCTTTCGCCTGGACCGCGCCAGCGGCGAGGTGGGGGCCTGCCAATATGGGCTGAAGGAGGGCGCGGCCGTCGGCGTGACGCTGTGCTATCCGCCGGGCGAGGGCGCCAAGGCCGGGCAGTTCAGCGAATATGCGCTGATCGCCTCCCGCCATACGGGCGAGGGCGGCGTGTTCCGCGTCGATCTGCGCTCGGGACAGATGTCGATCTGCTTCGTCTTGAACGAGAGCTCGGTGGTCTGCACGCCGCCGGCGAAATAGCGAGACCCCGCATTGGAGACAGCGAGCCCGAGGGCTCGCTCTCGTCCGATCAATTGTTGAAGCGGAAATGCAGCACGTCGCCGTCGGCGACGACATAGTCCTTGCCCTCGAGCCGGAACTTGCCCGCCTCGCGCGCGCCCGCCTCGCCGCGCAGCGCGACATAATCCTCATAGGCGATCGTCTCGGCGCGGATGAAGCCCTTCTCGAAATCCGTATGGATCACCGCCGCCGCCTGCGGCGCGCGCGTGCCCTGCTCGATCGTCCAGGCGCGCGCCTCCTTGGGGCCCACGGTGAAATAGGTCACGAGGCGCAGCAGCGTATAGCCGGCGCGGATGACGCGGTTGAGGCCCGGCTCCTCGAGCCCGACCGCCTCGAGATACTCCTTCTGCTCCTCGGCCGGCAGCACGGCGATCTCGCTCTCGATCTTGGCGGAGACGACGACGCTCGCCGCGCCTTCCTCGCGCGCCCGCGCGGCGACCTTCTGCGAGAAGGAATTGCCCTCCGCGGCGGCGCCTTCCTCGACATTGCAGACATAGAGAACGGGCTTGGACGACAAGAGGCCGAGACCTGCGAGCGCGCCGCGCTCCTCCGGCGCGATCTCGACGAGACGGGCGGGACGGCCGTCGCGCACCAGATCGAGGCAGCGGCGCATCAGATCGAGCAGCTCCTTGGCGTCCTTGTCGCCGCCCTTGGCCTTCTTCTCGAGCGGGAGGACGCGCTTTTCCAGGCTCTCGAGATCGGCGAGCATCAGCTCGGTCTCGATCGTCTCTATGTCGCGGATCGGATCGACGTCGCCCTCGACATGGGTGATGTCGCCGTCCTCGAAGCAGCGCACCACATGGGCGATGGCGTCGCATTCGCGAATATTGGCCAAGAACTGATTGCCGAGCCCCTCGCCCTTGGAGGCGCCGCGCACGAGGCCGGCTATGTCCACGAAGGTGAGGCGCGTCGGAATGATCTGCTTGGAGCCGGCGATCTCGCAGAGCTTTTCGAGCCGCGGATCGGGCACGGCGACGTCGCCGACATTGGGCTCGATCGTGCAGAAGGGGTAATTGGCCGCCTGCGCCGCCGCCGTCTGCGTCAGCGCGTTGAAGAGGGTCGACTTGCCGACATTCGGCAGGCCGACGATTCCACATTTGAAGCCCATGGCGTCCCGTTTCCTCGCGCAATCTCGCTGCGGCGCGGTATGGGCGGGACCGGCGCAAAAGGCAAGGGGCGCGGCCGCGGCGCAGCGTCTCCATAATTCCGCCCCGCAGAAAGGCGCATCCTCGCAGCGCGGGTTGACCGCGCGCCTCGCAAGGCGGAAAAGCTTCGACAAAAGCAGAGCGTCGGCGAATCTCGAGGGCGCGATTCTGGCGCGGAACCATATGCGAAACAGATTACGAATCGGACGAGCTGGTCGCGCGATCGCGACATTCGCGGCGGCGGGATTGCTCGCAGCGCCGCTCATTCCCGCGTTGGCGCAGACCGCCGCCGAGCCTTCGGCGGCTCCGGCCGCTCCTGTCGCGCCGGCTCCCGCGCCGACCGCGGCTCCGGCGGCCCCAGCGCCTGCGCCCGTTCCTGCGCCTGCCCCTTCCCCCGCCTCCGCGCCCGCAGCCCCGGCGGAGCCCGGCGCCGCGCCGACGGCGGCCCCGCAGGCCGCGGTCGCGCCCAAGCCGAAACCGAAGCCGAAGCCCAAGCCCGCGCCGCCGCGCGAGATGGCGCTCTCCGACGATCCGACCCCTGCGCTGCAGCCGGAGACCTTCTTCGCCACCTCGCTCGCCTCCGAGCGCTATGCGGCCATCGCCGACGCCGGCGGCTGGCCGAAGGTGGGGACGCCATTGCAGCCCGGCGCGCGCGGCAAGGCGGTGGCGGCGCTGCGCAAGCGCCTCGCGGCTGAGGGCGATCTGCCGGCGGAGGCAGCCGGCGGCGAGGCCTGGGACGCGGGCCTCACCCAGGCGGTCAAGCATTTTCAATTCCGCATGGGGCTGAGGCAGACCGGCGCAGTCGCCGGCGCGACGCTGCGCGAGCTGGACATCCCCGCCTCGGTGCGCTTCCGCCAGCTGGCCTCCTCGGCGCAGCGGCTCGCCGGCAATGATTTCCCCTTCGGCCCGCGCTATATCGTCGTCAACATCCCCTCCGCCGCGGTCGATGCGGTGGAGAACGGCCATGTCGTGCGGCGCTATACGGCGATCGTCGGCGATGTCGAGCATCCTTCGCCCGAGGTCGAGGCGAAGATCGGCGCGGTCAATCTCAATCCCACATGGACGGTCCCGGTCTCGATCATCAAGAACGAGATCATGCCCAAAATGCAGAAGGACCCGTCCTATCTCACCAAGGCGCGCATTCGCGTCTTCGACAATCACGGGACCGAGGTGGAGCCGAAATCGATCAATTGGGCCAGCGAGCGGGCCGTCAATTACACGCTGCGCCAGGACAGCGGCGCGCAGAACTCGCTCGGCTCGATCCGCATCGCTATGCCCAACAAGCACGCCGTCTATATGCACGACACGCCGAGCAAGCGGCTCTTCGCGAGCGACTACCGCTTTCTCTCGCATGGCTGCGTGCGCGTCGAGGGCGTCTATGACCTCGCGGCTTGGCTGCTGGAGGGCGCGCCGGGACAATGGGACAAGGCCGCGATCATGTCGAAGATCGGCGGCGAGCGCCAGGACGTGACTCTGCCAAAGCCCGTGCCGGTCGTATGGGTGTACATGACCGGATGGGCTTCCGCGAATGGCACGGTCCATTTCCGCAACGATATATATGGGGTCGACGCAGTGGGCGAAGCGCGCGGAGATCGCTGATTCGCTCCAGATTTCGGAGGAATCCACGATGCGCGCTTCGATTGCTTTCGTCGCGGCTCTGCTCGGCGCGCTCAGTGCGGCGCAGGCCGGCGAGCGCCCTTCCCGCCAGCCGCAGCCGGCGCAGACCTATGTCGTCGTCCCCGTGCAATTCTGCGAGAAAATGTGTCCCGAGGACTTCGCGCCCTGCGATCCGATCTATTTCAAGACCGCCGATGCGCGCTGCGCGCAAGTGGGCGTCGGAAGGTGAGGCGCGACTCCTTCTCCCGCGAGCGGGAGAAGGATGCTCTAATCGTCCAATCCCCGCGCGCTCTCGTGCCAGCGTGAGAGGGCGAGACGCGACAGCGCCGTCAGCCCCGCATAAATGACGATTCCCGCCAGCGAGACCAGCGCCAACGCCGCGAACATGCGCGGAATGTCGAGCCTGTAGCCCGCCTCCGAAATGCGGAAGGCGAGGCCCGCCCCCTGCCCCGCCGCGCCGGCCGCGAGCTCCGCCGCAATGGCTCCGATGAGCGCGAGCCCGCCGCCGATGCGCAGCCCGGCGAAAAACTGCGGCAGCGCCGCCGGCGCGCGCAGATAGACGAGCTTGCGCCAGGGCGAGGCGCGATAGAGATCGAAAAGCTCGACCAGTGAGCGATCGACCGAGGCGAGGCCGAGCGAGGTATTGGCGAGAATGGGGAAGAAGGCGACGAGAAAGGCGCAGACCAGCACCGCCTCGGCGGGGGCGAGATAGACCAGCAGCAGCGGCGCTATGGCGATGATGGGCGTCACTTGCAGCACGATGGCGAAGGGCATCAACGCGCGCTCCATCCAGCGCGAGCGCGAGATGAGCAGAGCCAGAGCCACGCCGCCGATCGTCGCCAGCGCCAGCGCCTCCAGCGCCGTCGTCAGCGTGACGAGGAGGGCGGCGAAGAGAAGATCCCTGTCCTTCACCAAAGTCTCGGCGATGACGCTCGGCGCGGGCAGCACATAAGGCGGAATGGCCCAGAGGCGCACCGCAGCCTCCCAAGCGGCGAGCGCGGCGGCCAGCACAGCCAGCGGCAACAGCGCCTCGCGAAGCGGGCTCGGCTGCGTCATCGCAGCTCCTCCCCATAGGCGCTGCGCAGAGCGGCGGAAGCGCGCCGGCAATATTGCGCGAATGCGGGGCTGGCGCGGAATTCGTCGTCGCGCGCGATATTCGCATCTATGTCGATCGTATCGACGATCGCGCCGCCGCGCGCGGAAAGCGCGAGAATGCGCGTCGAGAGATAGACGCTCTCGTAAATGGAATGGGTGACGAAGACGATCGTGGTGTCGAGCCTTCGCTTCATCGCCAGGAGATCGTCGCCGAGACGAAAGCGCGTCACCTCGTCGAGCGCGGCGAAGGGCTCGTCCATCAGCAGCAATTTCGGCCGCGTCACCAGGCCGCGCGCTATGGCGACGCGCATTTTCATGCCGCCGGAGAGCTGGCGCGGCAACGCCGTCTCGAAATCGGCGAGGCCGACGAGAGCGAGCGTCTCGCGCACCAGCGGCGCGGCGGCCTCGCGCGTCTTGCCGGCGAGTCGCAGCGGCAGATAGACATTGGCGAAGACATCGGCCCAAGGCAGCAGCGTCGCCTCCTGAAACACGAAGCCGATGTTATGCGCCGCCGCTGCGTCATGCCAATCGACGGCGCCGGCGCTCGGTGTCGCGAGGCCGGCGATGAGCCGCAGCGCCGTGGATTTGCCGCAGCCCGATGGGCCGAGCAAAGTCAGAAACTCGCCGTCGCGAAGATCGAGATCGAAATTCTCCAGCGCCGCGACGCCATTGGCGAAGCTCTTGCCGATCCCGCGCAGCGAGACCAGAGGCTCCGCGGCGCCCATCGTCACTGCGCCCCCGCGGCATGCGAAGGCCGCAGCTCCAGCCCGACCTTCTTGTTCACGAAGCGCGTGGTGTAGCCCTGGGCGATAGGAAGATCGGCGGGGAAGACGCCGGCCTTGGCCATTTTGTCGAAGAAGCTGCGCACGCGCGCGTCGGTCATCGCGCCAATGCCGAGGCCGAGCGAATCGCCGGAATCGACAATGCCCCGCTCCTTCAGCTTCTCGACGGAATAAGCGAGCTGGCCCTCGGACATTTCGGGATTGTCCTTGCGGATGGCGGCGTTGGCGGCGCTATTGTCGCCGTAGATGTAATGATACCAGCCGATGATCGACGCGTCGACGAAACGCTGCACGAGATCGGCCTTGGCCTCGATCGTCTCCTTGCGCGTCTCGATCGTCGTCGAATAGCTGTCATAGCCATAATCGGCGAGCAGAAACACATTGGGCGTGAAGCCGCCCTGACGCGCGATCTCGAAAGGCTCCGAGGTCAGATAGCCCTGCTGAATCGATTTCCTGTCGGCGAGGAAGGGCGCCGAGTTGAAGGTGTAGGGCTTTATCTTCTCTTCCTTGAAGCCATAGGCCTGTTTCAGCCATTGATAGACCGAGACGAGATTGTCATTGCCGACGAAAGCGGTCGCCTTGGGCAGATCCTCGAAGCGATCGAAGCCCTCGCCCGGATGCGACATGAAGATGATCGGGTCCTTCTGGAACATGCTGGCGACGGCGACGATGGGCGCCTTCTGCTGCACGGCGGAGAAGGTCTGGATGAGATTGGCGCCCATGCAGAAATCGACGCGGCCGGCGGCGAGCAGCAGCCGCGCGTTGGACTGCGGACCGCCCTGCAATATTGTGACGTCCAGGCCGTATTTGGCGTAAGTGCCGTCGACGAGGGCCTGATAAAAGCCGCCATGCTCGGCCTGCGCCCGCCAATTGGTGGCGAAGGAGACCTTGTCCAGCGCGAGCGCCGGGAGGGCGGAGAGGAAGAAAGCCAAAGCCGCGATCTGTGCTGCGAAGCGTTTCGTCATCGATTGCCTCACCTCGATATTTTCAACGATCTTCGGGTTCTCCCTTCTCCCACTCTGTGGGAGAAGGATGCGCCCTATGGCGATCCCCGTCCGAAAGGTCTACCCTCTCCGCCATGCTTCCGTCCCGCTACTGGATCGACCTCGCCACCACCGAATTCCGCGACCTCGAGATGGAGCGCGTCATCGCCGTGCTGCCCATCGCCGCCGTCGAGCAGCATGGGCCGCATCTGCCCGTCGGCGTCGACGCTGAGATCATGCGCGGCATGATCGAGCGCGTCGTCGATCGCCTGCCGGACGATCTCGACGCGCTGTTCCTGCCTTTGCAGGCGATCGGCGTCTCCATCGAGCATGGCGATTTTCCCGGCACGCTCAGCCTCTCGCATGAGACGGCGCTGCGCCTTCTCTGCGAGATCGGCGAAGGCGTCGCCCGCGCCGGCTGCCGCAAGCTCGTACTCCTCAATTCGCATGGGGGCAACTCGGCGCTCATCTCCCAGGCGGCGCTGGAGCTGCGCATTCGGCGCGAGCTGCTCGCCGTCTCCTGCTCCTGGCATCGCTTCGGCTATCCCGACGGGCTGTTCGGCGAGGAGGAGATCCGCCTCGGCATACATGGCGGGGAGATCGAGACCTCGCTGATGCTCGCGCTCGCGCCGGATTTCGTCGATGTGGCGCGGGCGCGGCATTTTCGCTCCGCCAGCGCCGATTTCGAGCGCGATTTCACCTGGCTGCGCGCCGACCGGCCGATCGGCTTCGGCTGGAAGACGCAGGACCTCTCCAAGGAAGGGGCGATCGGCGACGCCGCGGCGGCCAGCGCCGCCAAGGGCGAGGCCGCGGCCGATTATTGGGCGACCGCCTTCGTCGAGCTGCTGCGCGACGTCGAGGCCTTCGATCTCGCGCGCTTGGCCGGCGCGCCGCCGAAATAGCGCCGGAAACGCCACAGGGAACCGGCCTTTCGCCGGTTTTGGAGGCTTTCGTCCCGGCGCGGTTCGGTCTACAACGCGCGCAACTGCGCAGCCAGACGCCGGAGAGGCCCGATATGACCGAAATCATCGATATTCACGCTCGCGAGATACTCGATTCGCGCGGCAATCCCACGGTCGAGGTCGAGGTCGTGCTGGAGGACGGCTCCTTCGGCCGCGCCGCCGTGCCGTCGGGCGCCTCCACCGGCGCCCATGAGGCTGTGGAGAAGCGCGACGGCGACAAGACCCGCTATCTCGGCAAGGGCGTGCTGGACGCCGTGCAGAGCGTGAATGACGAGATCGCCGGCGAGCTCGTCGGCTTCGAGGCCGAGGATCAGGTGGCGGTCGACGAGGCGCTGATCGAGCTCGACGACACGCCGAATAAGTCGCGCCTCGGCGCCAACGCCATTCTGGGCGTCTCGCTGGCCGTCGCCAAGGCCGCCGCCGACGCCTCCTCTCTGCCGCTCTACCGCTATATCGGCGGCGTGCAGGCGCGCGTGCTGCCGGTGCCGATGATGAACATCATCAACGGCGGCGTCCACGCCGACAATCCGATCGACTTTCAGGAATTCATGATCCTGCCTGTGGGCGCGCCCACGGTGCGCGAGGCGATCCGCTGGGGCGCGGAAGTGTTCCACACGCTGAAGGCGGCGCTCAAGAAGGCCGGCCTCTCCACCTCCGTCGGCGACGAGGGCGGCTTCGCCCCCAATCTCCCCTCCGCCGAGGCGGCTCTGGACGTGATCGTCGAGGCGATCGTGACCGCCGGCTTCGTGCCGGGCGAGGACATTTATCTCGGCGCCGACGTCGCCTCGACCGAGTTCTTCAAGAACGGCAAATATGTCTATGAGGGCGAGAAGGTCACGCGCACCATAGAGGAGCAGGTCGCCTATCTCGCCAAGCTCGCCGAGGCCTATCCGATCGTCACCATAGAGGACGGCATGGCCGAGGACGATTGGGAGGGCTGGCGCCTCCTGACCGACACGCTCGGCGACAAGATTCAGCTCGTCGGCGACGATGTGTTCGTCACCAATGTCGAGCGTCTGGCGCGCGGCATCGACGAGGACGTCGCCAATTCGCTGCTGGTGAAGGTCAATCAGATCGGCACGCTGACCGAGACGCTCGCCGCCGTGGAGATGGCGCATCGCGCCGCCTATACGACGGTGATCTCGCATCGCTCCGGCGAGACGGAAGATTCGACCATCGCCGACATCGCCGTCGCCACCAATAGCGGGCAGATCAAGACCGGCTCGCTGGCGCGCTCGGACAGAGTCGCGAAATACAATCAGCTCATCCGCATCGAGGAGGAGCTGGGACCGGCGGCGATCTACGCCGGCCGCAGCGCGCTGAAGGCGCTGGCCTGATTTCCCTCTCCCCGCGCGCGGGGAGAGGGTCAGGGTGAGGGGCTCGGGGTCTCGAGCGGCAATGCCGCTCCCGCTCCGGGCCCTCGCTCTTTCGACCATTCCGCCTCTCGCCCCGGCCCCTCACCCCAACCCTCTCCCCGTGAACGGGGAGAGGGGGTAGTTCCGAGCTTCCCCCATGCCCATGGAAAAGACCTTCGACCCCTCGACCATCGAAGCGCGGATGCGCGAGCTCTGGGAGGAGGCGGGCGCCTTTCGCGCCGGCCGGCCGGAGCGCGCCGGCGCGAAGCCCTTTTCCATCGTCATTCCGCCGCCGAACGTCACCGGCTCGCTGCATATGGGCCATGCGCTCAATAATACGCTGCAGGATATTCTGGCGCGCTATCATCGCATGCGCGGCGACGATGTGCTGTGGCAGCCGGGCACGGATCACGCCGGCATAGCGACGCAAATGGTGGTCGAGCGCAGGCTGATGGAGCGCCAGCAGCATCGCCGCGAATTGGGCCGCGCGAAATTCCTGGAAGAGGTGTGGGCCTGGAAGGCGGAATCGGGCGGCGTCATCGTCGAGCAGCTGAAGCGGCTCGGCGCCTCCTGCGACTGGTCGCGCGAGCGCTTCACGCTGGACGAAGGGCTTTCCCGCGCCGTGGTGAAAGTCTTCGTGCAGCTCTATCGCGACGGGCTCATCTATAAGGACAAGCGCCTCGTCAATTGGGACCCGAAGCTGCTGACCGCCATCTCCGATCTCGAGGTGCAGCAGATCGAGGTGAAGGGCCATTTGTGGCACTTCAAATATCCTGTGGTCTATCACGACGGCCAGCCGACCGGCGAGTTCATCACCGTGGCGACGACGCGCCCCGAGACCATGCTCGGCGACACGGCTGTCGCCGTGCATCCAGAGGACGAGCGCTATAAGAAGCTCGTCGGCAAGAATGTGCGCCTGCCTCTGGTCGGCCGCCTCATCCCCATAGTGGCGGACGAATATTCCGATCCCGAGAAGGGCACGGGCGCGGTGAAGATCACCCCCGCGCATGACTTCAACGATTTCGAGGTCGGCCGCCGCCACGGTCTGCGGCTCATCAATGTGCTCGACGCCGAAGGCGCGGTGACGCTGAAGGGAAATCGCGACTTCATAGATAGCACCCCATTTTCGCACGAACTCGATGTAACGATCGAGGCGCTTGAAGGGCTCGACCGCAACGCCGCCCGGGCGCGCGTCGTGGCGATGATGGAAGAGCGTGAGCTGCTCGCGGAAGTATCTGACCATAAGCATATGGTTCCGCACGGCGATCGCTCGGGCGCTGTACTGGAGCCGCGCCTCACCGACCAATGGTATGTCGACGCCAAAACGCTGGCTCAACCAGCGCTTGATGCTGTGCGCTCCGGCCACACCAATTTTGTGCCGAAGAATTGGGAGAAGACCTATTTCGATTGGCTCGAAAACATCCAGCCCTGGTGTGTGTCGCGCCAGCTCTGGTGGGGCCATCGCATTCCGTCATGGTATGGGCGGAAAGAAGTGGGCGATAGCCAATGGGCCTCCATTGAAGACCCCGAAATCTTCGTCGCACACACCGAAGCAGAAGCAATCGCCTTAGCGGAAGCCCGATATGGTCGCCCCGTGCGCGTGATCGATACGCCGCGTGGCGACCTCGACCCAGTTTTTCAACAAATCATCGACGATGAGGTTTCTGGCAAGCCTCGCTGGGAACCAATCTGGCGCGACGAAGACGTGCTCGACACTTGGTTCTCTTCGGCGCTCTGGCCCTTCTCGACGCTGGGCTGGCCCGACGAGACGAAGGAACTCGATCGCTATTACCCCACCAATGTTCTGGTGACGGGCTTCGACATCATCTTCTTCTGGGTCGCCCGCATGATGATGATGGGCCTCTATTTCAAAAAGGAGGTCCCCTTTCACGACGTTTATATTCACGCCCTCGTCCGCGACGAGAAGGGCGCGAAAATGTCGAAGTCGAAGGGCAATGTCATCGACCCGCTCCACCTCATCAACGAATATGGCGCGGACGCTCTGCGCTTCACCCTCGCGGCCATGGCGGCGCAGGGGCGCGACATAAAGCTCTCGACGCAGCGCGTCGTCGGCTACCGCAATTTCGCGACCAAGCTGTGGAACGCCTCGCGCTTCGCCGAGATCAACGGCTGCGCGCGCGTCGCCGGATTCGATCCGAAGAATAATCAGATCACGCTCAATCGCTGGATCGTCAGCGAGGCGGCGCGCGCCTCCGCCGAGATCGCCGCGGCGATCGAGGCCTATCGCTTCAACGACGCCGCCAATGCGGCCTATCGCTTCGTCTGGAACCAGTTCTGCGATTGGTATCTGGAGCTGGCGAAGCCCCTGCTGCAAGGCGAGGACGGCGCCGCCAAGGACGAGACGCGCGCCACCACGGCTTTCCTGCTCGATCAGACCTACGCGCTGCTGCATCCCTTCATGCCCTTCATCACCGAGGAGCTGTGGGGCGTGAAAGGTTTCGAAGGTCCCGCGCGGGAAACGCCGCTGGCGCTGGCGCAATGGCCCGATCTCGCAGGGCTCGAGGACGCCGCCGCGGAAGCCGAAATCGGCTGGATCGTCGATCTCGTCTCCGAAGTGCGCTCCGTGCGCTCGGAGATGAATCTGCCCGCCGGCGCGGAAGTGCCGCTCGTCCTCGTCGGCGCCGACGCCGATGTGCAGTCGCGCGTGACGCGCTGGGACGAGACGCTGCGCAAGCTCGCGCGCCTCTCGCAGATCGGCTTCGTCGACGCCGCGCCCAAGAGCAGCGCGCAATTGATCGTGCGCGGCGTGCTCGCCGCCATACCGCTGGAAGGCGTCATCGATTTCGCGGCCGAGAAGGTGCGTCTCGCCAAGGAGACCGCCAAGCTGGAAGGCGAGGCGAAGAAGATCGAGGCCAAGCTCGGCAACGCCGATTTCGTCGCCCGCGCGCCGGAAGAGGTGGTCGACGAAAACCGCGAGCGTCTCGAGGAGACGCGCGAGCGCATCGAGAAGCTGACAGCGGCCGCCAAGCGCCTGGGCTGACGGAGTTCGCCGCCGAGTGGGCGGCGCCCCGCGAACCCCACCCCGTCCGGCTATCGCCGGCCGACCCTCCCCTTAAAGGGGAGGGTAATCGCGCGACTTTCGGCATTCATCTGATTGTCCTGCGCGGCGCCCTCTCCCCGCTTGACTCGCGCCCCCGCAATGCCGCACGCCACGCGGCATGAGCACGCCCTTCGACGACATCCGCAATCTTCTCGCCGACCTTCCCGCCCCCTGCCGCGACAGCCTGGACGCCGTGCGGCGGCGCGACGCCGAGCTCACCAAGCCGCCGGGCTCGCTCGGGCGGCTCGAGGAGATCGCCGAATGGCTGGCCGCATGGCAGGGCCGCGCGGAGCCCAAGATCGAGCGGCCGCTCGTCGCCGTTTTCGCAGGCAATCACGGCGTCACGGCCAAGGGCGTCTCCGCCTTTCCCGCCGCCGTCACGCGGCAGATGCTCGATAATTTCACGGCCGGCGGCGCGGCGATCAATCAGATCTGCAAGGCCCATGGAATCGGCCTCAAGGTCTTCGAGCTGGCGCTCGAGCATCCGACGCGGGACTTCACGGAAGCCCCCGCCATGGAGGAGCGCGAGGCCGCCGGCACTCTGGTCTATGGCATGGAGGCGGTGGACGGCGGGATCGATCTGCTGGCGCCGGGCGAGATGGGCATTGGCAACACCAGCGCGGCGGCGGCGATCTACGCCGCGCTCTATGGCGGTCCGGCGGCGCGCTGGACCGGGCGCGGAACCGGCCTCGACGATGAAGGGCTCGCGCGCAAGAACGCCGTCATCGACGCGGCGCTCGCCTTTCACGCCGGCCATTTGTCCGACCCTCTGGAGATTTTGCGCCGGCTCGGCGGGCGCGAGATCGCCGGCATGATGGGCGCGATGCTCGCCGCGCGGCGCAATCGCGTTCCCGTGCTGCTCGACGGCTATGTCGCCTGCGCAGCGGCGGCGCTGCTGCATGCGCTGAACCCGGACGCCATCGCCCATTGCCTCGCCGGCCATGTCTCGGCGGAAGGCGCGCATAGGGATGTGCTGGAGCGGCTCGGCAAGAAGCCGCTGCTCGATCTCGGCATGCGGCTCGGCGAGGGCTCCGGCGCCGCTCTGGCGATCGGCCTCGTCAAGGCGGCGCTGGCCTGCCACAGCGGCATGGCGACTTTCGCCAGCGCCGGCGTCAGCGGCAAGGACGGCTGATCGTCAGGAGGCGGCGGCCGCGGCCTTGCGGCGCTTCGCCTCGGCGCGCATCAGATCGAGGCATTCCTTGGTGGAGGCCATGTCCAGCGCGGTGAGGCCGAGGTCGGTCTCGAAAGACGGGTCGGCGCCGGCCGCCATCAATTGCGCCACCGCGCGGGCGCGGCCGGAAGAGGCGGCGAACATCAGCGGCGTCGAGGCGTTCACATTTATGTGCTGAATGTCGATTCCGGCGCGGATCAGCAGCGCGATATTCTCCTCTATCTCGCCGACGCAGGCGAGCCACAGCGCCTGATTGCCGTCCACATTGGTCGCATGAATATCTGCGCCGGCCTGCAGCAGCTCGGCGACCAGCGCCGGCGGGGCGAGGCGCGCGGCGACCATCAGCGGCGTCACATTGTCCTTGTTGCGGCCATTGGCGTCGCCGGGCGCAAAGCCGTGCTCGGCCAGAAAAGCCTCCAGCGCCGGGCTCAGCGCCGCCGCGGCGGCGGGCGCGGAACGCTCGGCGATCGCCCAGGCCTCATAGCCGCCGTCGAGGCTGTAGACGTCGGAAAATCCCTGCTCGACGAAATATTTGGCGTAGGCCTGGCTGGAATTGCCATGATAGCAGCAGAAAATCACCGGCCGGTCTTTCGGCGTCAATGTGACGAAGGAGGAGATGTTCTCCCGGCTCGCCGGCTCGGCCCCGTCTATATGGCCGCGCGCGAAAGAATCCGGGTCGCGCACATCGATCACCAACGCGCGCCCGCGCCCGATGATCTGACGCGCCGCGGTGACGTCGATCCTGCGAAAATTCGCCTGCATGCCGCATTTCTCCCTACGATCGCCCCGCGACATGCGAAGTCAGGGCCAACCGCGCCTCGGGGACGGCGCGCGCTGGTTTTCGGCGCCCTCGTCGGCTAGGCTCGCGGGAGGAGGCGCGACATGCGGGACACGGCGGAGAATTTCGAGGATCGGGCGCGGCTCGACGGACGCATCGCGCTGGCGATCGTCACTTTCGCCACCGCCTATGGGCTCGTCGCTCTGCTCGATCGCGTCGGCGCGCCGGAGCGGCTGGTGGTGCTGGTGTCGCCCTATTTCACGGTCGTCGCCCTCGCCGCGCTCGGCTTTCTGCTGCATTCGATGCGCGTGTCCTTCTATTACGCGGCGGGACGCGCGGCGCCGGCCGCCTATGTCGGATTTGCGCAGGCGGCGCTCGTCACCGGACTCGCGGCGCCTTTCGCGGCGCGGCTCACCGGCGCCGGCTCGCCGCTCGGCGTGACGCTCGGCCTGCTGCTCGGCGTCGCGCTCATCGGCGCCGCCACCGGGCCGATGCTGCGCAAGACCGGCGCCTTCTCTCTGTCCGATCTGCTCGCGGCGCGCTTCTCGCGCATGGAGCCGCGGCTCGGCATGATCGCCGTCGCCGCGCTCACCTCGGCGATCGTGGCGCTCGCCGGCTATCAGACGGCGGTGGACGCGCTGGTCGGCTTCACCGGCGCGGGCCGGCCTTTCGCGGCCTTTTTCATCGGCGCGGCGATTCTGCTCATCGCGGGGCCGGGCGGCGTCGGCGGCGTGCTGTGGAGCGCCTGCGCCGCCGCAGGCGTGCTGGTCGCCGGCTTCGCCCTGCCGCAGATCGCCCTGATGACGGAAGGCTTTCCGACGCCCTTGCCGCTCATCGGCGATCAGACCGCCTGGAACGAGGCGACCCGCATCATCCAGAATTGGCGGCTGGCGCGGCCGGCGCCGGCGGCGCTCGAGATCGCCACCGCGCTCGGCCTGGCGCTCGGACTTGCGACCCTCGCGCCCGCCCTCGCCCCATCGGTGGCGACGCGGGACGCCGCGGCGGCGCGGCGAGCCGGGATCGCGGCCCTGTTCTGGACGCTGACGGCGGCGGCGCTGGTGGCGGCGACGGTCGCCTCCTCCGCGCTGATCGTCTCCAATGTCGCCGTCGGCCAGACGCCGGAACGGCTGCCCGAATCGATCTATTCGGCGAGCGCGCGCGGCCTGCTGCAGATCTGCGGCGCCAAGGCGGACGGGCCGGCGCAGGCGCGCGCCGCCTGCCTGGCCCGCAAGCTGGCGCCCGCCGCGCCGCTGCGAGCGGAGGATATTTCCGTGCGCGCGGAATATCTCATCGGCGCGCTGCCGCAATTGGCCAAGCTCGGCGCCGCGCTCAGCGGCCTCGTCGCCTCCGGCGTCATCGCCGTCGGCCTGGCGCTGGCGGCGGCCAGCCTGCACGCCTGCGCCGCCGCGGTCGGCCATGACGCGCTCTATCGTCTGCGCGCCGAATCGGCGCTGACCAGCCGCCGCCTCGCCATCACGCGGCTGGCCCTCGTCGGCGTCACCGCGCTCGGCTCGGCGACGAGCGCGGCCAACGCCATAGACGCGCGCACGCTGGTCGGCATGGCGCTCGCGCTGTCGGCGGCGGGCTTCGTTCCGCTGATCGGCCTCGCGCTGTTTCCACGCGCGCAGGACCGCGATGCGATGATCGGCCAATTGGCTGGCGTCGCGACAATGGCGGTGACGCTGATCGTCGATTCGTCGCCGCCGGACATAGAGCAGCTCGCATGGGCCGGACTCTGCGGCGCCATCGCCGGGCTGCTCGCCGGCGGCGTTTCGGCGCAGGCCTTCTCGAGAGAGACGCGGAAATCACGTAATTTCGTAGAGGAGATTTTACGCGGCGACGGCAATGTGCTACATCTCGACAAAGGAGCCTGACATGAAACTTTGTGTAACATCGTTATAAGAAGAAGATGGCGATGGCGAAAAAGCACAATTCGGGTAAAAATGTCAGCGTTGTTGCAAGAGAAAGTTCTGAGCTTCCTGCCGAGGCGGCTCATGTCGACGATCGCCGCCAGAGCTTTATAACATTGGGCGGCTGCTCGACTTACGAGAGCGGCCAGAGGCTGAATGAAGGTCTTTTCCGATCGCGCGGACATTTGTGGCGCCGCCCGACGATTTCGCTGGTCGCCGATCCGATCGAGAAAATCGATTCGCGCTTCTCCTGCCTGCCGCCGCAATTCCTGACCTATCTCGTCAATGACGCGAAGAAGCTGCATCTGCCGAATCTTCTGGAGATAGACGCAGAGCTGCTGATCTTCGACATAACGCGCGATCTGCGCACAGGCGTCATCGCGCTCAGCGAGACGCAATTCGTCATCGATCCGCTCGAGGGCGTCAATATTATCGAGGGCCTGACGCCCGAGACGATGAATGAGGAGGTCTTCGACAAGATCTTCAAAGGCGGCGAGCGCATTTCCTTCCACGCCAATTGGGCGCGGTTCTTTCCGCTGTGGAAGCGCGCCTTCGCGCGATCGATCGAGATATTGTCGAGGAAGTTTTCGCGCCTCGTGCTGCTCGAGCATTATTTCACCTGCAAGGTGAATGGCGTCCCCTACACCTATGACTTCGCGCCCGGAGCCGCGGAGACAGCGAATATCGCGCTCGAGAAAATGTATGATTTCGCGCGCAGCTTCGACTGCGTCTCCTTCGTCTCGCTGCCGCGCAAGCTGTTCATCACCGGCCGCGAGGTCCCCTGGGGCGGCCCGAGCGACACGCATTACCTGCCGGAAGTCTATCTTCTCTACGCCGAGAAGACCGCGCAGCTGCTCTTCCGCGATCGCGAGGACGGCAGCCGCGCCATCATCGATCAGCTCTTCCTACGGGCGGCGGAGCGCGACGATCTGATCCGGCAGATTCAGGCTCTCACCGCGGAGCGCGACCAGCTGGCGACCGCCAACGCCGCTTTCGCCGGCGCGCGCGATGCGGCGCTCGAGGAACGGGACGAGATGCGAGCGGGGCTCGAAGGCGCGGCCGACGATAGGCTCACGCCCAGCGACGATCATACGCCCGCCACGACGGAGAATGACGCCGCTTTCGTCGAGCGCGAGAGCGCGGCGATCGAGGCGAGAGTGATCCGAGCCGAGCGCGACGCCGCCGTCGCGGAAAAGGCCGCGGCCGTCGCCGAGCGCGCTCTCGCGCTCTATGAGAAAGAGGCGATGCGAAGGGAGCGCGACGCCGCCCTCGCGGACTATGAGCGCATCATGGGCGAAAACGTCGCCATGGCCGCCGAATGGAACAAGGAAACTCACGAGAAGGAGGCGATGCGGGCCGAGCGCGACGCGGCCATTGCGAACGCCGAGGCCATTGCGGCGGACCGTGATCGCATTATGAGCGAAAACGCCGCCATGGCCGCCGAATGGAGCAAGGAGGCGCATGAGAAGGAGGCGATGCGCGTGGAGCGCGACACCGCTCGCGCTGACGCCTACGCCTTTGCGGCCGATCGTGATCGCGTCCTGGCCGAAAGCGCCGCCTTGCTCGTCGAGCGCGATCGGGCGTCCAGCGAGATCGACGAGATCATCGCCCGGCTCGAAGCCGCTCTCGCGCATAGCGAGGCGCTCGCCGCCGAGCGCGACCGCCTCGCCGCCGAAAAGGCCGCGCTCATCTCCGAGCGCGACTATGCCCGCGACGCGCTGCTCGAGCGCCCGGTCGGCGCCGCATAAGGCGAGCCGTGACGCTGGAAGAGACGATCAGCCGCCGGAGAGCGCCAGCGCCATCGGCATTGTGACTCCGGCGACGAGGGTCTGCACGCTGATGATGCCCGCCGCGACGCGGTGATCGCCGCCGAGCAGCCGCGCCATGATATAGGCGGAGGGCGTGCAGGGCAGCGCGCTGAACAGCACCATTCCGCTCAGCGTCACGCGATCGAGGCCGAGACCCGAGCCGATCCAATAGGCGAAGAAGGGCAGAGCGACGAGCTTGACGGCCGCCGATTGCAGCACCGGCCCCAGCGACACGCGCGCCGCTGCGAGATCGAGCCCCGCGCCCACCGAAAGCAGGCCGAGCGGCAGAGAAGCGGAGCCGAGCACATGCAGAGTCTCGAGCGCCACGGCCGGCAGCGGCAGGCCAGACAGATTCGCCAGCGCCCCCGCGAGCACGGAGACCACGACCGGATTGCCGGCGATGGCGCGCGCGAGGCGGCGCGGATCGGCGCTTTTCTGCTCGCCATAGAAGGCGAGGATGAGAATGGAGAGAATGTTGAACAGCGGAATGGCGATGGCGATCGCGATGGAGGTCGCCATCAGCCCCGGCCGGCCGAAGACGGCGGTGGCGGCGGCGACGCCGACATAAGTGTTGGGCCTCACCGCCCCCTGCAGCACGGAGGAGAAGGTCGGCCCCGCCTGCGGCCGCAGCAGCCGGCCGGCGAAAATCAGCGCCCCGCCGGCGGCGGCCGCCCCCAGCACGGTGGCCGCTATGGCGCGCAAGGGAAGGTCGGCGAGATCGGCGGTCGCGATCTGCGCGAACATCAGCGACGGAAACAGGCAGAAATAATTCAGCCGCTCGCAAGGAAGCCAGAACTCCTCCGGCAGGAGGCGGCGATGGCGGAGCCCATAGCCCAGAAATATGAGGATGAAAATCGGCGCGAGCGCCGTCAGCACGGCCGACATGCGAGAAACCTCTTCTGACCCCGGCGGAACGGCGCGACAAAAGTTCCGAAGCCATAGTCATAGCAATGATTTACAGCGCCGATCAAATGGATATAAAGTCTGTCGCGCGCCGCCGCAGCGGGAGGCCGCGCTCCAGCCGGCGGAAATGAGAGGAGATTTTTCTCCACCTTTCCGGTCGGCCGCGGCGCATCGCCGCCGCCGGAGCCCGGCGGAGAGGGCTCTCTATCCTTCCCGCCCGTTTCTGCTATAAGCCCGTCGCGCGCCCGGTTTTCCGGGCGGCTCCGCTCGCGGCGACCCTCGCTGGACGACATCCCGGCCCCGGCCGCGGCCCGCGGACCCACACCAGACGAGAAAAGGACCGACCGATGTCGATCACTGCCGAGCGCAAGCAGGCGCTCATCAAGGAATATGCGACCAAGCCGGACGACACCGGCTCGCCCGAGGTCCAGGTTGCGATCCTCACCGAGCGCATCACCAATCTGACCGGGCATTTCAAGACCCATGTGAAGGACAATCATTCGCGTCGCGGTCTCTTGAAGCTCGTGTCGCAGCGTCGCCAGCTGCTCGATTATGTGAAGTCGAGAGACGAGCCGCGCTATCGCTCCATCATCGAGCGTCTCGGCATTCGTCGCTGAGCTTCCGGCCGTCCCGCGGGACGGCCCTCGAAAGAGCGTCAGAGAAAGCGAGATCGCGGTCCGCCGCGATTTCGCGTATGAAAAAACGGTTCGGCCGAACGATTCGGCCGCTTCATTGCCGGAAGGGATGCGCGAAAGGGCGGCCCTTCCAATGTTCGGCGGGCGGCATGGGGCCGCGCCGCCGGCCCTCGGCAGATCGTCATGGCAGGATCGCCGGACGCTGAGGCGAGGATCTTTCGAAGCGTTCGCGGCTTCGCGTCTTTGAAAATCCCCGCCCCACAGCCTCTCGCCGTCTTGCCCATGACGCCGCGCCAAGCCGACGCGCATCATGGCGCGTCATGAGAGAAAGACGAAAAGACATGTTCCAAATCCATCGCGAAGAGCTCGACTGGGCGGGCCGCAAGCTGATCCTCGAGACCGGCAAGATCGCCCGCCAGGCGGACGGCGCCGTTTTCGCCAGCTGGGGCGAGACCACCGTGCTCGCGACCGTCGTCTCCGCCAAGGCACCCAAGCCCGGCCAGGACTTCTTCCCGCTGACCGTCAACTACCAGGAGAAGGCCTTCGCCGCCGGCCGCATTCCGGGCGGCTATTTCAAGCGCGAAGGCCGCCCCAGCGAGCGCGAGACGCTGGTCTCCCGCCTCATCGACCGGCCGATCCGCCCGCTCTTCCCCGACGGCTATCGCAATGACACGCAGGTCATCGTGACCGTGCTGAGCCATGACCTCGAGAATGACCCGGATGTTCTCGCCATGGTCGCCGCCTCGGCGGCGCTGACGCTCTCCGGCATTCCCTTCATGGGGCCGATCGGCGGCGCCCGCGTCGGCTATATCAACGGCCAGCTCAAGCTCAATCCGACGATCGAGGAGATGAAGCTCTCGGCGCTCGATCTCGTCGTCGCCGGCACGTCGGACGCCGTGCTGATGGTGGAATCGGAGGCGCAGGAGCTCTCCGAGGATTTGATGCTCGAGGCGGTGATGACCGGCCATCGCGGCTTCCAGCCCGTCATCGACGCCATCATCCGTCTCGCCGAGCGCGCCGCAAAGGACCCGCGCGACCTCAATGTCGCCGATAAGTCCGAGGTCAACGCCGCCGTCGCGGCAATCGCCGAGACCGAGCTGCGCGCCGCTTATAAGATCACTGTGAAGCAGGACCGCTACGCCGCCGTGGACGCGGTGAAGGCCAAGGTCTTCGCCGGCCTGCTGCCGGAAGGCGGCGAGGCGAAATTCTCCAAGGAGCATGTCGCCGAGGCCTTCCACGATCTGCAGGCCAAGGTCGTGCGCTGGAACATTCTCGACGACGGCATTCGCATCGACGGCCGCGACGTGAAGACCGTGCGCCCGATCGTCGCCGAAGTGGGCGTGCTGCCGCGCGCGCATGGCTCCGCTCTGTTCACCCGCGGCGAGACGCAGGCGCTGGTCGTCGCGACGCTCGGCACGGGCGAGGATGAGCAATTCGTCGACTCGCTCGAGGGGACCTATAAGGAGCGCTTCCTGCTCCACTACAACTTCCCTCCCTACTCCGTCGGCGAGACGGGCCGCATGGGCTCGCCCGGCCGCCGCGAGATCGGCCATGGCAAGCTCGCCTGGCGCGCCATTCGCCCGATGCTGCCGGCCGCCGCCGAATTCCCCTACACGCTGCGCGTCGTCTCGGAGATCACCGAGTCCAACGGCTCCTCCTCCATGGCCACGGTCTGCGGCTCCTCGCTGGCGCTGATGGACGCGGGCGTGCCGCTGAAGAAGCCGACCGCCGGCATCGCCATGGGCCTCATCCTCGAGGGCGCGCGCTTCGCCGTTCTCTCCGACATTCTCGGCGACGAGGATCATCTCGGCGACATGGACTTCAAGGTGGCGGGCACGTCGGACGGCGTCACCTCGCTGCAGATGGACATCAAGATCGCCGGCATCACGGAAGAGATCATGCGCGTGGCGCTGGGCCAGGCGCGTGAGGGCCGTCTGCATATTCTCGGCGAGATGGCCAAGGCGCTCACCACCTCGCGAGCCGAGCTCGGCGAGTTCGCGCCGCGCATCGAGACGCTGAAGATCGCCACCGACAAGATCCGCGAAGTGATCGGCACCGGCGGCAAGGTCATTCGCGAGATCGTCGAGAAGACCGGCGCCAAGATCAATATCGAGGACGACGGCACGGTGAAGGTCGCCTCCTCCGACGGCAACTCGATCAAGGCGGCGATCAATTGGATCAAGTCGATCGCCTCGGACCCCGAGGTCGGCCAAATCTATGAGGGAACCGTGGTGAAGACCGCCGACTTCGGCGCCTTCGTCAATTTCTTCGGCGCCAAGGACGGCCTCGTTCACATCTCGCAGCTCTCCAAGCAGCGCGTGAACAAGACGACCGACGTGGTGAAGGAAGGCGACAAGGTGAAGGTGAAGCTGCTCGGCTTCGACGATCGCGGCAAGGTGCGCCTCTCCATGCGCGTCGTCGATCAGCAGACCGGCGAGGACCTCGAGGCCAAGGAAAAGGCCGAAGCCGCCGCCAACGCCGGCGAGTGACGCATCGGGAGGGGCTCGCCCGGCGCGGGCCCTCATCCGACCCTCGCGTCGAGAGTGTCGTCTCTTATTCCGACATAGTAGAAGAACAGGGCGCTCCCTTCTCCCGCTCGCGGGAGAAGGTGGCCCCGCGAAGCGGGGTCGGATGAGGGTGCGCCCCCGCGACTTATTTCGTAAGGGTTTTTTCCAATGCGATTTCGTCCACCCTTTCTCGTCGCTTTCTTGCTCGCCGCCTCCCCCGTCGTCGCCGAGACCGCGCCGCTGGAGCGCATTCTCTCCGCCACGCCGATCTATCTCTCCGATGGCGGCGGCCGAGATCTCGCCGTGCTCGTCGACAATCTCGACAATGGCGCCGATCTCTATGTCTATCTCGGGCTCGATCAGGACGCTCTGCGCGCCGGGGCCAAGCCGGCCTTCGTGAAGAAGAACGCCGCCTGGAACGGCGGCATGGCCGGCCAGCGGCCTTCGCTTGCGGTGAGCGACAAGGGCTCGCTGCTGATCAAATCCGAGAATGATTCGATCGGCCGCGACCGCTGGAGCGAGACTTTGACGGTCATCCGCCGCAATGGCGCGCTCATCGTCGCCGGCTTCACCTATGCGAGCCGCGACACCATCGACCCCAACGCCGGCAAGAGCTGCGATCTCAATTTCCTCTCCGGCAAGGGAACGCGCAACGGCAAGAAAATCGAGATCAAGGCGCAGACGATTTCGCTCGCCGATTGGTCCGGCGACAATCCTCCCAAAGAGTGCGAGCGCTGACCGAACCCTCGTCCTGTTCACCCTCCCTCCCGAAAGCGGATGCGAATGTCATCCGCGCTTGCTAAGGAAGGGCCGCAAGAGAGGGACTAGAGGCGTGAACGAGGCGGCGAAAACCGATTTATCGAGCGGCGACGCTCTCGGCGCGATATTGGCGTCGTTCCAGCGCGCGGGCTTTGCCCGCTGCGAGCCGAAGATATTGCAGCCGGCCGGCGTCTTCCTCGACCGCTCGGGCGAGGATTTCCGCGGCCGCCTGTACCTCACCAGCGACGCCGCCGGCGACGACGTCTGCCTGCGGCCGGAATATACGATCCCCGTCTGCCTCGCCTATCTCGCCTCGGCGACCGCGGGGGCGCCCGCCTCCTTCGCCTATGGCGGCACTGTGTTCCGCTTCCCCGCCGAGGGCGAGACGGGCAGCGGCGAGCTGTTGCAGGCCGGGCTCGAGAGCTTCGGCCGCGACGATCGCGAGGCCGCCGACGCCGAGATTCTCGCCGCCGCTCTCGAGGCCGCCTCCGCGGCCGATGGCGGGGCTCTGCATGTGGAGACCGGCGACGCCGGCCTCGTCTCCACCTTTCTAGATCGGCTCGACCTGCCGCCCGCCTGGCGCCGGCGTCTCGAGACGGGACACGCCCGCGGCGAGTCGCTGTCGCAGATTTTCGCTCCGCCCGCCAATGGCAAGGAGCACGCCGGCGTGCTCGCGGCGCTCGAGAAGGTGGACGCCAAGGAGGCGCGCGCGCTCGTCGAGGATCTTCTGTCCATCGCCGGCATTTCGCCGGTCGGCGGCCGCAGCGCCGGGGAGATCGCCGAGCGCTTTCTGGATCAGGCCGCCCTCGCCGGCGGCGCCGGCGTGAGCGCCGAGAAGCATGCGCTGGTCGACGCTTTCTTCGCCATTCAGGGCCAGATCGACGAGGCCGCGGCCGCGCTGCGCGCGCTGGCGAAGGACGCCGCGCTCGACCTGACCGCGGCGCTCGACTCGCTCGACACGCGCTCGGGCTTTCTCGCGGCGCGCGGCGTCGATCTCGATCGCGTGCGCTTCTCCGCGAGCTTCGCGCGGAGGCTCGACTATTACTCGGGCTTCGTCTTCGAGGCGCGGCGCGAGCCCGCCGGCCCGGCGCTCATCGGCGGCGGGCGCTATGACCGCCTGCTGAAGACGCTGGGCGCGAAACAGGACATTCCCGCTGTCGGCGCGGCCATATGGGTCGACCGGCTGACGGCGCGCAAAGGAATCGCGGCATGACCGCAACGACGCCCGACAGACTCATCGTCGCCGTTCCCTCCAAGGGCCGGCTGCAGGAGAACGCCAACGCCTTTTTCGCCCGCGCGGGCATAGAGGTGACGCAGGGGCGCGGGGCGCGCGACTATCGCGGCCAGCTCGCCGGCGTGGAGGATGCGGAGGCCGCCTTTCTCTCCGCCTCCGAGATCACCTCGCGGCTGGCCAGCGGCGACGTCCATCTCGGCGTGACGGGCGAAGACCTCGTGCGCGAGACGATTGCCGACGCGGCGAGCAAGGTGGAGATTCTGGCGCCGCTCGGCTTCGGCAAGGCCAATGTGGTGGTCGCCGTTCCGCAGGCCTGGATCGACGTGCGGACCATGGCCGATCTCGCCGATGTCTCGGCCGGCTTTCGCGCCCGCCATGGCCGCGGGCTGCGCGTCGCCACCAAATATATCCACACGACGCGGCGCTTCTTCGCCAAGCACGCCATCGGCGATTATCGCATCGTCGAGAGCTCCGGCGCCACGGAAGGCGCGCCGGCGGCGGGCTCCGCCGATCTCATCGTGGACATCACCACCACCGGCGCGACGCTCGTCGCCAATGCGCTGAAGACTTTGGACGATGGCGTGATCCTGCGCTCGCAGGCCAATCTCGTCGCCTCGCTGACCGCGCCCTGGACGCCGCGGGCGCGGGAGGCGGCGCGCATCATCCTCTCGCGCATAGCGGCCGAGGAGCAGGCCCGCACGACGCGCGAGATTCGCGCCCGCGTGACGCTGGACGAGACGCTGCTCGCCGAGGCGGCGGAGAAATTTTCCGTTGAGCTGCGCGAGCGTGGCGACGGCGGCTTTTTCGCCTTCTCCGCCTCGGCGGATGGCGCGCCGCAATTCGCCGACTGGCTGATCGCCAAAGGCGCGCGCACGGTGACGAGCGCCCGGTTGGACTATGTGTTCAGCGCGGAAAATGCGCTGTGGAGCCGGCTGCAAGGGCGGATTTGATCGGGTTGCGCCGCGAAAAGCGCCGATAGCCGGACGAGCCCCCTCCCCAGCCCTCCCCCGCTGCGCGGGAGAGGGAGCAGATGCGGCGCTTCATCGAAATTTCGTCCAACGCTGGCCGCCCCTCTCCCGCGCAGCGGGGGAGGGTGAGGGAGGGGGCCTTCGCGCCCGCCTTCGACTTGAATGGCGCAGGCGGCCGAACTTTTCCCATTTTGGGAATTCGCCGATGATCGGCGTCGTCCCCGGCGCTGGCGGAGTGGCGCGGCGCGCCGGGGACCCAAAGCCGAACTCGTTACACTGCGGCTTCGGACGCCCGCCGGCTTCGACGCGCCGGCGGATGTGCGAGGACGGTCAATGCGTGTGGCGCAATAGCAGCAGCAACGCGATCGGATTGGTCGTCACGTAACGCAAGAACAGCCGGCGCGGCTCGAGACGAAGGCGGAAGGCCCATTCGAGGCCCGCCTTCTGCATCCACATAGGCGCGCGCTTCTTGGCGCCGGCCACAAAATCGAACAGGCCTCCAGATGTCTTGATCACTTTGACGTTTCGAAGGCGATCGCTCCATTTTCGCACGAATTCCTGCTCGCGCGGCACGCCCAGCGCGAGCCAGACGATATCGGGCGCCAGCTCGTCGATCTCGTCGATCTTGCGCTCCAGCGCCTCGCCGGCGAGATAGCCATGCGAGCGGCCGACGATGCGCAGGCCGGGGAAGCGGCGCTTTGTGACCTCATAGGTCGCGCGATTGACCTCCTCCGTCCCGCCATAGAGATAGAAGGTGACGCCTTCGCGCGCGGCCATTTCGGCGACCAGCGGATAGAGATCCGTGGTGGCGACGCGCTCCGGCAGCGCCCGCGCGCCCAGCAGACGCGAGGCGAAGACGAGCGGCTGGCCGTCGGCGCTGATGAGATCGGCCTCGTCGACGAGCTCGGCGAATTCGCGGCTGGCGCGGCGACGCGCCAGCACCTCGCCATTGACGGAGGTGAGATAGAGCGGCCCATTCTCCCGCGCGGGGCGGAGCGCCGCCTCGATCATCAGCCGCGCGGTCGCCGCAAGATCGAGCCGAGCGACGCGCGCGCCGCCAACGGTGATCTCCTCGATGTCCCGGAACGCCGGTTTACGCTGGAACGCCATGAATACGCTACCCTTTTTCACCTGCCGTCCCGTTTCGAAACGTGGTCGGCAATGTCGAAGGGTAGGTTGAGAGATGCGTGCCAGAGAGAATCGGGGCTGTTCTGTGCGGATTCGAAACGGGACGACGGGCGAACCCGCCATCCCCGTCCGCTCACAGCGTTCGGCGCGCCGGCGAAGGGTCGCTATCGAGCCGCGCGAAGAGGAGATGGTCGCGCCATTGGCCGTTGATGTTGAGGTAGGCCCGCGCGAAGCCCTCCTGATGGAAGCCATTGCGTTCCAGCAGCCGGATGGAGGCGGCGTTGGAGGGCAGGCAGGCGGCCTCGACGCGATGCAGGCGCTGGCGGCTGAAGGCGTAATCCAGCGCGGCGCGCACCGCGCGGGACATATAGCCCTTGCCGGCATAGGGCTCGCCCATCCAATAGCCGAGCGTCGCCGCCTGGGACACGCCGCGACGCACATGGCCGAGCGTCAAGCCGCCGACGAGCACGTCGTCCGCCTCGCGGAAAACGAAGAAGGAATAGGCTTCGTCGCGCGCCATCTCCTCGGCGTGGCGGCGCACGCGATAGCGAAAGCTCCCACGCGTGAGATCATCCGACGGCCATGTCGGCTCCCAGGGCGTCAGAAAGGCGCGGCTGCGCTCCCGGAGCGACGCCCAGGCGACGAAATCCCGCATCTCCGAGCCACGCAGATAGACGCCCTCCCCGCGCAGCGGCAGATCGCGATAGGCGGGAACGAGGCCGAAGAGCGCCATGGAAGCCCTCTCAGACCGTGGCGCGCGCTGCGCGGGCGCGCTCGGAAATAAAGGCCGCGACCTTGCCCGAATCATTGTCGAGCACGGTGAAGCGCTCGCGCGCGTCCAGAATATGCGCGAGATGCTCGGGCAGCGGCGGGCGCTTGCCGATGGCGCGCTCCACAGCGTCGGGGAATTTCGCCGGATGCGCGGTGGCGAGCGAGACGATCGGCGTCGCAGGATCGATCGCGAGGCGTTTTCTCGCCGCATGAACGCCGGTGGCGGCGTGCGGATCGAGAATATAGCCGGTCTCGCGATAGGTGCGGGCGATCTCTTCCGTCGTGTCGGCCTCATAGGCCGCGCTCGCCTCGAATTCCGCGCGGATCGCCTCGAGCGGCGCGGGGGCGACGGTAAAGCCCTTGGATTGATCCAGCGCGCCCATCAGCCCGCGAATCTGCGCGGCGTCGCGATCGTAGACGTCGAACAGCAGACGCTCGAAATTGGACGAGATCTGAATATCCATCGACGGCGATTGCGTCGGCGTCACGCCGCGCAGCTCATAGCGCCCGCTCGCCAGCGTGCGCGCGAGAATGTCGTTCGAATTCGTGCCGATGACGAGCTTGCCGATCGGCAGGCCCATGCGCCCGGCCACATAGCCCGCCAGCACATCGCCGAAATTGCCGGTGGGCACCGCGAAGCTCACCTCGCGATGCGGCGCGCCGAGCGCGACGGCGCTCGTGAAATAATAGGCCGTCTGCGCGACGACGCGCGCCCAATTGATGGAATTGACGCCGGCGAGGCCGACGCTCTCGCGGAAACGCGCGTCGCGGAACAGCGATTTCAGAATCGATTGCGCATCGTCGAAGGAGCCGCGCAGCGCAATGGTGTGGATGTTGGCGGCCTCGACCGTCGTCATCTGCCGGCGCTGCACGTTCGAGACGCGCTCATGCGGATAGAGGATGAAGACATCGACCCGATCGAGCCCGGCGAAGGCCTCGATCGCCGCCGCGCCCGTGTCGCCCGAGGTCGCGCCGACAATGGTCGCGCGCAAGCCACGACGGGCGAGGACGGCGTCCATCATGCGCCCGAGCAATTGCATGGCGACGTCCTTGAACGCCAGCGTCGGGCCATGGAACAGCTCGAGGACGAAGAGATTGTCGGCGATCTGCGTCAGCGGCGCGATAGCGCTGTGACGGAAGCTCGAATAGGCGCCCTGCGTCAGCGCGCGCAGCTCGGCGCCGTCGAAGGCCTCGCCGAGGAAAGGCGCGATGATGCGCGCGCTGGCCTCGGCGTAGGGGAGGCCGGCGAGAGAAGCGATATCGCCGCGCGCGAGTCCCGGATAGGACACGGGCGCATAGAGCCCGCCGTCGGAGGCGAGGCCGGCGAGGAGAACGTCTTCGAAGGCGAGCTCTGGAGCTTCGCCGCGTGTGGAAATGTAGCGCACGGCGTCTCTTCTACCCGCGAAGCCGGCGCCGGCAAAGTCCGAAGGCGCCGAAATCGTCGCGAGAATCGCCTCCGCTGGAGAATGCGCGGCCGACTCAGCGCCGTCTCAGCCGGCCGAATGCGTAGAAGGCGAAGCCTCCGGCGACCGCAGCCGAAAGCGAGAACCAGGTGATGGCGTAGGAAAGGTGATTATTGGAAAGCTCGATATTGTGGTCGTAGACGCGCGGCAGGCCGGGCGTCGGCGTCGCCGGATCGAGCTCGAGCAGAAAGGGCGCGGCGTCGGCGATTTTGAGATAGGCGGCCAGAGCCCGCGCGTCGGCGGTGTAGAACAGGCCCTCCTGCGGCGCATCGGCCGGCGTGAAGAGATTGCGCGCCTGCGGCCCGCGCAGCAGGCCTGCGATCGCGACCAGACCGGCAGGCTCGCGCTTGCGGGTCTCGTCGCCGCGCTGCGACAGCGGCAGAAAGCCGCGATCGACTAGGATCGCGCCGCCGCCGTCGAGCAGCAGAGGCGCGATCACCCGATAGCCCGGCTCCACCCCCGCGCCGGAGGGCGGCGGCGAGAAGATCAGCGCCTCGCGCGAAAGATCGAAATGGCCGGAGGCCCGGACATGGGTGAAATCATAGTCCTGCGGCGCGAGCGCCTCCCATTGCGCGCGCGGCGGCGGCGCGACAGGCGTGGCGGCCGCGCGCGTCTCGACGCGCTCGATCAGCGCCTCTTTCCAGGCGAGGCGCCGCAGCTGCCAGACGCCGAGCCCGGCCAGCAGCGCCGCCATGGCGAGCGAAAAGATCGCCGGCCCGATAAGAGCGCGCGCTTCAGCCTTCATCGGCGCGATGCCCCTCCTCCGCCTTGTTGAAATATTGCAGCGCGATCAGCAAGCTCTTGGCCGGCCGCAGCAGGCCGGCGCAGACGATGACGGTGAGCGGCAGAAAGATGAGCCCATGCACCCAATAGGGCGGCGAATAGGCGACCTCGACATAGAGCGCGGCGCCGACGACGATAAAGCCGGCGATAGTCATCACGAAGACGGCCGGCCCGTCGCCCGAATCGGCGAAAGCGAGATCGAGCCCACAGACCTCGCAGCTCGGCGCGAGCGTGAGGAAGCCGCGGAACAAATGTCCTTTGCCGCAACGCGGGCAGCGGCCGAGCAGGCCGGCGACATAAGGATTGACGGTGGAGTGTTCGTCCGCGGCCATGATGTTCCTATCCCTTTTGCGAGGGCGAGAGATCGACGAAACGAAAGAAGCGCCGACGAGACCCCGCCGGCGCTTCTCTCAAAAGAAGCCGAAATGGGCTCGTCCCGTCACTCCATATGGCCGCCCCAATTGCCCCAAACGTAGATGGAGGCGAACAGGAACAGCCAGACGACGTCGACGAAATGCCAATACCACGCGGCGAACTCGAAGCCGAGATGCTGCTCCGGCTTGAACTGGCCGGCGAGCGCGCGCGCGAGGCAAACGATCAGGAAGATGGAGCCGACAATCACATGGAAGCCGTGGAAGCCGGTCGCCATGAAGAAGCTCGCGCCATAGATCGAGCCTTTGAAGGCGAAGGGCGCATGCGCGTATTCATAGGCCTGGACGCAGGTGAAGATCAGGCCGAGCGCGATGGTGGCGATGAGGCCCCTCTTCAGCGCGTCGCGATTATTGTGCAGCAGGCCGTGATGCGCATAGGTGAGCGTCGCGCCGGAGGTGAGCAGGATCACCGTGTTCAGCAGCGGCAGATGCCAGGGATTGAGCACCTCGATCCCATGCGGCGGCCACACGCCCTGGAACAGCTCGGTGCGGGCGAACTGCTGCGGATCGGCCGGGAAGATCGCCGAATTGAAGAAGGCCCAGAACCAGGCGACGAAGAACATCACCTCGGAGAGGATGAAGAGAATCACGCCATAGCGGTGATGCAACTGCACGACCGCGGTGTGATGGCCCTCATGCTCGGCCTCGCGGATGATGTCGCTCCACCAGGACCACATGGTGAAGAGAATGCCGGCGAAGCCGGCGCTGAACAGCAGCGGGCCGCCGATCTTCACGCCCAGCAGCGGCAGGCCCTTCATCCAATAAATGGCGCCGATCGCGGTGAACAGCGCGGCGAGCGAGCCGACGAGCGGCCACGGGCTCGGATCGACGAGATGGTAATCGTGATTTGGTTTCGCGTGTCCGTCCGACATATCAGTATCCTCGAGATTTCGCCGGCCGGGCCGGTCTCGTTCACTAAGGCTCCATTCGCTCGAGTGGCTCCCCCCGCCGCGGGCGTCCCCTGTCGCATTCTTTTTACGTCACGTCTTCGGCTTTACGCCGCTCGCCGCCTCCTTGGGCTTTGCGTCCTTGGGCTTTTTGGAGGCGAAGAAGGAATAGGAGAGCGTGATCTCCTCGACGCGGGCCATCGTCTCATCGGCCTCGAGCGCCGGATCGAGGAAGAACACCACCGGCCATTCGGCGCTCTCATGCGGCGCGAGCTTCTGCTCGGAGAAGCAGAAGCAGGCGAGCTTGTCGAAATAGGCGCCGGCCTGATCCGGGCTGACATTGTAGGCCGCGACGCCGCTCGTCTCCTGATCGGAGAGATTGACGACCTTGTAATAGACGGTCGCGGTCTCGCCGGTGCGCACCACGATGCGGGGCGTCTCCGGCTCGAAGCGCCAGGGCAGATCGCGCGCCACATTGGCGTCGAAGCGCACGCCGATGCTGCGCTCGCCGGGCTTGGCCGGCGCGAGCTTGGCGACCTGCGTCGTGCCGCCGAAGCCGGTGGCGGAGCAGAAGGCGCGATAGAGCGGGACCGAGGCGAAGGACAGAATCAGCATCGCCACCGAGCCGCCGATCAGCAGCGCGGCGCCCCTACCGGCGTGGCCTTTCTCTTTGCGATCCGCGCCCATCACGACCTCACCCGGCTCGCGGCACGACGTTGCCGCCGAGCTTCACAATGGTGACGAAATAGAAGAGCGCCACGAATAGCGCCACGGCGACGCCGATCGCAATGTTGCGGGCGCGGCGGCTCTTCGCCTGCTCCGGCGTGAGGACGACGCCCTCTCGCCGCTCAGTGTCCTCGTGTCGGCCGATCGTCATGCGATGCTCCTTCAGGCCAGCCAGGACGAGAGGGCGACGAGCCTCTCGATCACCAGAACCATGAACAACAGCGTCAAATAGACGATGGAGAAGAAGAAGAGGCGCATAGCCGCGCGGCGCGCCTTGTCGCCGTCGCGGCGCAGATAGACCTCCACCGCGCAGGCGACGAGCGCCACGCCCAGCAGCAGCGAGACGACGCCATAGACCGGCGAGGCGAAGCCCAGCAGATAGGGCGCGACGCCGATGGGCGCGAGGAAGACGGAATAGACGAGGATCTCGAGGCGGGTGCGCGTCTCGCCATGCACATTGGGCAGCATGGGGATGCCGGCGGCGCCATATTCCTCGCGCTTGACCAGGGCCAGCGCCCAGAAATGCGGCGGCGTCCACATGAAGATGATGCCGAAGAGAATGACGCTGGAGAGATCGACGGCGCCGGTCGCGGCGGCGAAGCCGACGACGGGCGGCAGCGCGCCAGCCGCGCCGCCGATGACGATGTTCATCGGCGTCGAGCGCTTCAGCCACATCGTATAGACGACGACATAGAAGAAGATTGTGAAGGCGAGCAGGCCGGCGGCCAGCCAATTGGCGACCAGGCCGAGCGTGAACACCGCCATTATGGAGAGGAAGAGGCCGAAGGCGAGCGCCTCCTCGCGGCCGAGGCGGCCGGCGGGAATGGGACGGCGGCGCGTGCGCGTCATCAGCCGGTCGATATCGGCGTCGTACCACATGTTGAGCGCGCCCGACGCGCCCGCGCCGACGGCGATGGCCAGCAGCGAGGCGAAGGCGATGAAAGGATGCGGCGCGGCCGGCGCCAGCAGAATGCCGGCGAGCGCCGTGAACACGACGAGCGACATCACGCGCGGCTTCAGCAGAGCGAAATAATCGCCGGGGGCGGCGACAGGCGCGCGCGGGGCCGAAGCTTCGTCGAGGATGAAGGAGGCGTCGCTCATGCTCTCACTCTTTTATTGGCGATCGTTCTCGTTCTCGATTTTCGACGCTCTCGCGAAGATCATTGTCTCGCGGAGATCGTCGTCGTGTCGGCGATCGTTCCGAAGGTCGCGCGGGGCGCTCGTCCCGCGAGAAGAGCCGGATCGCTCCGGCCGCGGCAGCGAGCGCCGCGGCCGGAGGATATTGTCTCAGTGGTGGCCCGAGCCGGTGATGCGCGGCAGGGTCTCGAACTGATGGAAGGGCGGCGGCGAGGACAGCGTCCACTCGAGCGTCGTCGCGCCCACGCCCCAGGGATTATTGCCCGCCTCACGCTTGCGCAGGAAAGCCTCCGCGACCGTGTAGAAGAAGAGCAGGACGCTGACCGCGGCGATGGCGGCGCCGACCGACGACCAGTAGTTCCACAGCGCGAACGCGTCCGGGTAGTCGATGTAGCGGCGCGGCATTCCGGCGAGGCCGAGGAAGTGCTGCGGGAAGAAGACGAGGTTGATGCCGATGAAGAGCAGCAGGAAATGCGCCTTCGACAGCGTCTCGTTGTACATGTAGCCCGTCATCTTCGGGAACCAGTAGTAGAAGCCCGCGAAGACGCCGAACACCGCGCCGAGCGACATGGTGTAGTGGAAGTGGGCGACGACGTAATAGGTCTCGTGCAGCTGGCGGTCGGCGGAGGCGTTGGCCAGCACCACGCCGGTGACGCCGCCGAGCGTGAACACGAAGATGAAGCCGATCGCCCACCACATGGGCGCGCGGAAGGAGATGGAGCCGCCCCACATGGTCGCGATCCAGGAGAAGATCTTGATGCCGGTCGGCACCGCGATGACCATTGTGGCGAAGACGAAATAGCGCTGCGCGTTGAGCGACAGGCCGACCGTATACATGTGGTGCGCCCACACGATGCAGCCGAGGAAGCCGATCGACACCATGGCGTAGGCCATGCCGAGATAGCCGAACACGGGCTTGCGCGAGAAGGTGGAGACGATGTGGCTGATGATGCCGAAGGCCGGCAGGATCAGAACATAGACTTCCGGGTGGCCGAAGAACCAGAACAGATGCTGGAACAGGATCGGATCGCCGCCGCCCGACGGATCATAGAAGGTGGTGCCGAAGTTGCGGTCCGTCAGCAGCATGGTGATGGCGCCGGCGAGCACGGGCAGCGTCAGCACCAGCAGGAAGGCCGTCACCAGCATGCCCCAGGCGAACAGCGGCATCTTGTGCAGCGTCATGCCCGGCGCGCGCATGTTGAAGATGGTGGTGATGAAGTTGATCGAGCCGAGGATCGACGAGGCGCCGGCCAGATGCAGCGACAGGATCACATAATCCATCGCCGGCCCGGGATGGCCCGTGTTGGACGACAGAGGCGGGTAGAACACCCAGCCGCCGCCGAAGCCGAGCGAGCCCGGAGCGCCCTCCGCGAAGGTCGACAGCACCACCAGCACCAGCGCCACGGCGAGCAGCCAGAAGGAGATGTTGTTGAGGCGCGGGAAGGCCATGTCCGGCGCGCCGATCATGATCGGCACGAACCAATTGGCGAAGCCGCCCATCAGCGCCGGCATGACGAAGAAGAAGATCATCAGCACGCCATGGGCGGTGATGAACACATTGTAGAGATTCTTGGCCGCGTCGATATTGGTCGGATCGGTCCCGTGCAGCAGCGCGGAAATGCCCGGAAACACCGAGATGCCCGGATGCGCGAGCTCGGCGCGAATGGCCATGGACATCAGGAAGCCGATGAGGCCGCCGATGACGGCGAGGATCAAATAGAGCGTGCCGATGTCTTTATGGTTGGTCGAGAAGAGAAAGCGGCGCAGGCCGGTGGGGTGGTCGTGGTGGGCCCCCGCCTCGGTCGAGATGGCGTCCATGGTCGTGATCCTCGAAGAATGCTTGGCTTTGTTCGGTTGGCGATGCGAGAAGGTCAGCGCGCGGCGCTCTCGTCGGCGACGCGCATGCGCCCGTCGGCCTGGGCGAACTTCTTCTTCGCCTCGACCAGCCATTCTGCGTATTTCTCCTTGGAGACGACGCGGATGGCGGCCGGCATGAACGCATGATCCTTGCCGCAGATCTTCGAGCACTGGCCGTAGAAAATGCCTTCCTTCTCGGCCTTGAACCAAGTCTCGTTCAGGCGGCCCGGCACGGCGTCGATGCGGACGGTGAAGGCCGGAATGGTGAAGGAGTGGATCACGTCGGAGGCGATCACTTGCAGCTTGACGACCTCGCCGACCGGCACGACCGCCTCATTGTCCACCGAGAGCAGACGAACGTCGCCATTCTCGGGCTTCAGCTCGGCCTCCGGCTTCAGGAACTGATCGAAGGAGAAGCCGCCGCCCTGATCCTCGGGATAGGCGTAGGACCAGTACCATTGATTGCCCGTGACCTTGATCGTCACCTTCGGCTCGGGAATCTCGACCTGATGCGCGAGCAGCCGGAAGGAGGGGATGGCGATGAACACCAGGATCAGCACCGGAACCAGCGTCCAGACGACCTCGAGGCCGGTGTGATGGGTGAGCTTGGAGGGAACCGGATTGGCGTTCTCGTTGAAGCGCCAGCAGACGTAGATGAGAAGCCCGAGAACGAAGAGACCGATAAAGCTGATGATGGGAAGCAGAATGACATTGTAGAAAAACTGCGTCTCGGCGCCGACTTCCGTCACTGTCGCCGGAAGACCGAGGCCTCCCGGAGTGGGCTGCCCGATCACCTCGGCGGATGCGACGCCGGCGAGCAGGAGCAGGGAGGATACGGCGCCGGCCATCAAGGCCGCGCGGCGGAGTGTGAGTCGTCTGCCGATGAGCATGAAGATCGCCTCTCGGACCTCAGGAACAAGGTCGTTATGATTTTGTTATCCGGTAGCTTTAGATCGGCCCGAACCCGCCACAAATCCGGCCCGTCAGGTATTCCCACGCGGGTTCAACCACAAACAGCGGCGCCGCGCAATCGCTGCGGCGCCACAGTCTGCCTGACAAAAAGTCGCGCCACCTGGCTCTGCGCAAAATTGCGGCGGCGGCGCCCGGCGGCTTGACAGCGGGCGGCCATTTGCTACGCAGGACCGGAGCTTCGAGATTATTCGTAACGCCCCGATTTGGCCCGCTTTCGATCCTAAGGGCCATAGGAATCCGCATCGAAGAAAAGATGGAGCGAAAATGAGGCCGCACGCCGCCGTTCTCCGGCTCGCGAGGTTGCGACATGTGGTCGCGGGGCTGTTTTTCGCAGTCGCAGCATGTTCTACGGCCTCGCCCGCCGCGGCGCAGGGCGCCGTCAAATCGAAATATGGCGATTGGGAGATTCGCTGCGAGACGCCGGCCGGCGCCGCCGCCGAGCAATGCGCGCTGATTCAGAGCGTCGCCGCGGAGGACAAGGCCAATGTCAATCTCGTCGTCGTGGTGCTGAAGACCAGCGACGGCAAGAGCCGGCTGCTGCGCGTCATCGCGCCGCTGAATGTCTTGCTCATCAAAGGCCTCGGCCTCACCATCGACAAGACGCGCATCGGCGACACCGGCTTCGTGCGCTGCCTGCCCTCCGGCTGCGTCGCCGATGTGGTGATGGACGACGCTCTCGTCGAGCAGCTCAAGAACGGCAAGACGGCCACTTTCGTCATCTATCTGACGCCGGACGAAGGCGTCGGCCTGCCCTTGTCGCTCGCCGGCTTCAAGGAGGGATTCGCCAAATTGCCGTGATGGCGGTAATGGCGTTTTATGACGACGATGGGCGAGAGGGTGAGAGGGCCGATGGACAAGAGACGGATGAAGGGACGCTTTTTCGCGATTCTCTCGATTTCCGCCATTGCGGCCGCGCTGGCGGCGAGCGGCGCGAGCGCCTTCGACTTTCCCAATCCGCTGTCTGTCTTCGGCGGCGGCGAGAAGGAGCCGCAAAAATCCGATCGGCCCGTGCAGGCCGCGCCCGGCGCTGCGGTCGATTGCCCGGAAATTCTCGTCGACACCGGCGCGGCGACGCTGCGCGTTCCGCCGGGAGCGGATAATTCCTCGGTGCGCTATCAGCTGTCGCTGTCGCATCTCGCGCGCGAATGCACAGTGTCCGGCGACCAGATTCTCATAAAGGTGGGCGTGGAGGGCGCGGCCGTGCTCGGCCCCAATGGCCAGCCCGGCTCCTTCTCCGGCGCGCTGAAGATCGCCGCGCGGCGGCAAAAGGACGAATCCATCCTCGCCTCCAAGACCTATCACATCTCGGCGAGCGTTCCCGCCGGCGCCGCGCGCGGCGAGTTCCGCGTGATCTCGGAGCCTCTGGCGGTCCCCTATCTCGGCGCGCAGGCGGCCGATGATTACGAGATACTCGTCGGCTTCGAAGGCGGCGCGGCCGACAAATCGGCGCCGGCGCAAAAGCGCCGCAAGCGCCACGCCCGGACTACAGAAGCTTCCCCGGATTGAGGATTCCCTTCGGGTCGAGCGCGGATTTGATCGCGCGCATCAGCTCGAGCGCCACAGGGTCCTTCACTCTGCGCAGCAGATCGCGCTTCAGCACGCCGATTCCATGCTCGGCGGAGACCGAGCCCGCATATTTCGTCACCAGCCCATGGACGATCTCGTTGATCTCCGCGCGGCGGGCGAGGAAGGCGTCGCGATCGGCGCCCTCGGGCTGCGAGACATTATAGTGGATGTTGCCGTCGCCCATATGGCCGAAGGGCGTCGGCCGCGCGCCCGGCGCATGGGCGACGACGCGCGCGCTCGCCTCCTCGAGAAAGGCCGGAATCGACTCGAGCGGCACGGAGACGTCGTGCTTGATCGAGGCGCCCTCGGGCTTTTGCGCCTCCGGCAGAGTCTCGCGCAGCTTCCATAGGCCGGCGCGCTGCTCCAGCGTCGCGGCCAAAGCGGCGTCCTCGGCGATCCCCTGCTCCAACGCCTCGCCGAGCAATTCGGTCAGCAGCTCCTCGACCCCGCTCTCGGCGGGCGAGGCCAGCTCCATCAGCACATACCAGCCATGCGCGCCGGCGAGCGGATCACGCACGCCGGCGATATGGCGCGTCGTGAATTCGACGCCGATGCGCGGAATCAGCTCGAAGGCGACCAGCGCCGAGCCGGCCCGCGCCTTGGCGAGCGTCAGCAGCCCCAGCGCCGCGCGCGGATCGGAAAGGCCGACGAAAGCGGTGGCGCGCGACCGCGGCAGGGAAAAGAGCTTCAGCGTCGCGGCGGTGATGATTCCGAGCGTGCCCTCCGAACCGATGAACAAATGGGCGAGGTCATAGCCCGTATTGTCCTTGCGCAGCTTGGAGAGGCCGTTGAGCAGCCGCCCGTCGGCGAGCGCCACCTCGAGCCCGAGCGCGAGATCGCGCGTCGTTCCATAGGCGATCACATGCACGCCGCCGGCGTTGGTGGCGAGATTGCCGCCGATGGTGCAGCTGCCTTCGGCGGCGAGCGAAAGGGGGAAATAACGGCCGGCGGCTTCCGCGGCGGCCTGGACATTGGCGAGAATGACGCCGGCCTCGACCGTCATCGTGTCGGAAGCGGGATCGACCTCGCGAATCCTGTCGAGCTTTTGCAGCGACAGCACGATCTGCGCGCCGCTGTCGTCGGGCGTCTGGCCGCCGACGAGGCCTGTATTGCCGCCCTGCGGAACGACGCCGACGCCCGCCTCGTTGCAGAGGGCGAGAACGGAAGCGACCTCGCGGGCGCTTCGCGGCCTGACGATGCAAGGAGCCCGTCCAAAAAAGGCGTCGCGCGGCTCGCAGAGATAGGCGGCCATATCGCCGTGGTCGACGATGACGCCGGCTGCTCCCACGATCGCGCTCAGGCGATCGAGCAGCGCCGTGTCATCGCGTCCTTTTTCGACGGCGGTCAGCGAAGATTGCCTCGATTGCGGACCTTTGCGAGAAGGTCACCAGTGGCGACGGCGATGCGCTTCATCGGTGCGGCGGACCCGCACATAAGCGGCGGCGGCGACAGGAAGTCCGCCGAGGACGATACTGCACAATGTTGCGGCGATAAGCGCATTCATGTGACCATCTCCTTCCAGATTCGAGCCTGGACCCTCGAGGAGCCGGCTCCCCACGCTGGACATGGACGCAAATCCTATGCCCAACTCGGCCGGGCTGGCAAGACAAATTCCCCGCCCAGCCCGAAAACGCTTTCTGAATACCGTCCATTGTCACATGAAATGCATCGCCGGAATGTAGGATTTGCGGGCCCTTCCGCCATCCGTAGACATACCTAGAAATTATGCCGCGCCGGCGCGCGCTCAGCGCGACAGCAGGCGCCGGCGCGGCGCCGCCTCGGCCGCTCGCTCGAAGAGAGCGACCAGCTCGAGATGCGGCGAATGCCGAAATTGGTCGATCGGCGTGATGAATTTTGCGGCATATCGGCCCTTGCTCAAGACAGCGGCGTCGCGCGCGAAGCTCTGCGGATCGCAGGAGACGGCGACGATGCGGCGCACGGCGGAGGCGGCCAGCGCCTCGGCCTGAGCCAGCGCGCCGGCGCGCGGCGGATCGAAGACGACCGCGTCGAAGCGACTCAGCTCCTGAGGGTCGAGCGGACGACGGAAGAGATCGCGCGCCTGGGCGATGATCGGCCGCAGCCCCCGCGCCGTGCGGGCGGCGCGGTCCAGCGCCTCCACCGCGGCCACATCCGAATCGATCGCCGTCACTTGCGCCTGCGCCGCGAGCCGCAGCGCGAAAGCGCCGACGCCGCAGAAGAGATCGGCCACGCGCTTGGCCTTCTCGCCGACGCCCTGCGCGACGAGGCGGGCGATGGCGGCCTCGCCCTCCGCCGTCGCCTGCAGAAAGGCGCCGGGCGGCGGGAGGACTTGCGTCTTGCCGATCATCACGCCGGGCGGGAGGCGCAGCGTCACCAGCCGCCCGTGATTGGCGAGACGGGCGAGATCGAGCGTCTCGGCGAGCTCCAGCAGAACCAGAGTCTCGCGCTCCTCCAGCTCGCCGGCGCCGCGAATGTCGATATCGAGGCCGCCGGTCGCCGCGGTCACGGCGAGATCGAGCGGCTTGCCGCGCCCGGCGAGCGCCTGCGCCAGAGCGCGCGCCGCGGCTGGCGCGCCGGCGAGGCGCGGCTCGAGCAATGGGCAGGCGTCGATCTCGACGAGATCATGCGAGCGCGCGCGCATGAAGCCGACGCGCGCCACGCCCTTTTCGTAGCGGGCGTGAAAGGTCACGCGCCGGCGCCCGGCGCCATGGGCGTCGATCAGCGGCTCGACCGGCCAGTCGAGCCCGGCGTTGCGCAGCGCGGTCTCGGCGAGGCTGCGTTTCCATTGCGCATAGGCGGGCGCGGCCAAGGTCTGCACGGCGCAGCCGCCGCAAACGCCGTAATGCGGGCAGAAAGCCTCGATGCGATCCGGCGACGGCTCGAGAATATCCACGACGCGGGCGCGCTCGCCCTCCACCTCGGCGAGAACCGTCTCGCCCGGCAGAGCGAAAGCCGCGAAGACCAGCCCCTCCTCCGTGCGGGCGACGCCCTCGCCCTTATGGCCGAGACGTTCGATGACCAATCTTTGCAACATCAAGCCCGCCGCGCATGGAGGAGAAATTCACGATTGCCGTCGCCGCCCTCGATCGGCGAGGCGATGACGCCGAGCACAGGCCAGGCCAAAGCCTCGACCTCCGTGGAAATGCGCGCGCAGACCTCGGCGTGGACGGCCTCGTCGCGCACGACGCCTTTCTTGCCGGCCTTGCGGCCGGCCTCGAATTGCGGCTTGACCAGAGCCAGCAGGCTCGCCCCCTCGGCAGCGAGCGGCAGCACCGGCGGCAGCACCATCGCCAGCGAGATGAAGCTGGCGTCGATCACGATCAGCGACGGCGCCTCGGCCAGATGCGCGCGCGTCAGGGCGCGCGCGTCCTGACCCTCCAGCGAGGTGACGCGCGCGTCACGCCGCAACCGCTCGTGCAATTGATCGTGGCCGACGTCTACCGCGACGACATGCCGGGCGCCAGCGCGCAGCAGCGCGTCGGTGAAGCCGCCGGTCGAGGCGCCGACATCGAGGCAATAGCGATCGCGCGCATCGACGGCGAAAGCCTCCAGCGCATGGGCGAGCTTGACGCCGCCGCGCGAGACGTAAGGATGCGGCGCCCGGGCGACGATCTCCGCGCCGGGCGCGACGAGCTGCGAAGGCTTGGCGATCCTGCGGCCGTCCGCCTCGACGAGGCCGGCGAGAATCGCCTCGCGCGCCTTGGCGCGGCTCTCGAAAAAACCGCGCTCGCACAAAGCCACATCGGCGCGGAGCGGCCCCTGCGCGCTCACCATCTCAGTAGTCGCGCGCCGAGCGCCGCTCCGGCGAGAGTGACGACGCCGATGGCCAGCGAATACCAGACGGCGACGAAGAGCGGGCTGTCGTCGGTGCAATGCGTGGCGTAGAAGCTCGCCGCCAGCGCGCCGGCGACGAGGCCGGCGACCGCCCCGGCCAGCGTCGGCCGGCTGGGCGCGCCGCGCCGCAGCGCCAGAATGAGAATGACGAGCGGCCCCGTCGCGATCAACGGAATGAGCAGGACGCAGGCGCGCGCATTATGTCCGACGAGCCGCGCGCCCCAGCTCTCCGCCGGCGCGGCGACGAGCTCGAGGCCGACCGCGATGAGGAGCGCGAGCAGCGCCAGCAATGGCGCGAAACGCCAATAGCCGGGCTCTGCGCCCGGCGTGGCGAGCCGGCGCAGCAGGCCGACGCCGGCGGCGAGCAGGCAGAGCGTCACCGCGAATTTGGCGAGAAAGCGCAACGTGTGCATGGCCACGCCGAGATCGGCCCGCACACCGATGAAGGCGAGGAGCGCGGCGCCGGCGACGATTGCGGCGGCGACGAGCGCGCCGGCGAAAATCTGCGCGAAGCGAAAGCGCGAGGGCGCATGGTCCGCGACGAGCGCGCCGATCAGCTCTTCCGTTCTCATTTCTCGCCCCTCCGATAGAGCGCCGCCAGAGCCTTGATCGCGCGATGCAGAGCGACGCGCACCGCGCCCTCGCTCATTCGATAGCGCTCGGCCGCCTCCTTCACCGAATGTCCGTCGATCGAGAGGTAGCGCACGAGATCGCGCTGACGCTCGCCGAGCCCGCCGAGCAGACGATCGACATCCTGCCGGTCGACGCCCTCGTCCGCCGCCTCGGGCGCCGCGAGCTCGAAGGCGTCGTCGATCGGCAGCGGCGATTTCGCGCCGCGGCGACGACGCGCGTCGATCAGCTTGTTGCGCGCAATGGTCATGATCCATGGCCCGATCGGCCGGTCCATATCCCAAGTGTCGCGCTTCAGATGAATGGCGAGCAGCGTCTCCTGCACGATATCCTCGGCCTCTGCGACATCGAGGCCGAGCCGCGCGCAATCGCGCCGAGCGACGCCGCGCAGCGTCGGCGTCAGCGACAGCAGCAGCCTCTTATAGGCGCCCGAATCGCCCGCTATGGCGGCGCGCATCAGCACGGCCCATTCCTCCTCGGCGTCTCGCGCTCCCAAATGCCCACCTTGCCATTCGTGAAAAAGCGCTCTCTCGTTACGTCATGCGCGGGGGATGCGTCGAGAGGCGCGTTTTCGGTTCTCGGATTTTCGTTTTTCGGTTCTCGGATTTTCGTTTTTCGGTTCTCGGATTTTCATGGCGCGTCACAAAAACGCCGGACTATTCGCGCCTTCTTAACGAAAGAATCGCAAATCTATCGACGCGCCGCGCGACAGCGGCCTCGCCCGCTGCGGGCGCAGTCGGATTGGAGCTCCCCCTTGCGTAGGTTTTCGAAGTCCGTCTTTTCGTTGAGCGTTCTCGCTCTCGCCGGCGCCGGGACGACTGCGGCGATCGCCGCGGGCGACGCCTATGACGGCCAGGCCGAATGGGCGCAGCGCTATGACGCCGACCCGAGACTGACCGTCTCGCGCTCGACCACCCCCATCCTCTCTGCGCAGACCGTCGCCGCGACCGAGGCCGCCATCACGCAGCTGCAGGAGATCGTCGCGCGCGGCGGCTGGCCCATGGTGCCGGCCGGCCAGCAGCTGCGGCTCGGCTCCAACGGCCCGGCCGTCTCGGCGCTGCGCCGCCGGCTCATCGTCTCCGGCGACATCGGCGCCGAGGCCGGCGTGAGCCCCGTCTTCGATTCTTTCGTGGAAGCCGCGGTGCGGCGCTTCCAGGCGCGCCACGGCGTCAACGCCACGGGCGTCGTCTCGACGCAGACCTTCGCCGCGCTCAATGTCTCCGCCGAGCTGCGCCTGCGCCAGCTCGAGACCAATCTCGTGCGCCTGCGCAGCTTCTCGCGCGATCTCGGCAATCGCTATGTGACCGCCAATATCCCCGCCGCCACTGTGGAGACGGTGGAGAACGGCGCCGTCGTCACCCATCACACGGCCGGCGTCGGCAAGATCGACCGCCAGTCGCCGGTGATGCAGACCAAGGCGATCCAGGTCAATTTCAACCCGTTCTGGACCGTGCCGGCCTCCGTGATCCGCAAGGATCTGATCCCCAAGATGCAGGCGGACCCCAATTATCTCTCCGACAATCACATCCGCGTCTACAATAAGGAGGGCGTCGAGCTCTCCCCGCAGCAGATCAACTGGAACTCGCTCGAGGCGCTGAACTACAAGTTCCGCCAGGACACGGGCGGCGATTTCAACTCGCTCGGCGTGGTGCGCATCGACATCGCCAATCCTTACGGCGTCTATATGCACGACACGCCGGCCAAGGGCATTTTCGGCGACGATTTCCGCTTCGTCTCCTCCGGCTGCATCCGCCTGCAGAATGTGCGCGACTATGTCGCCTGGCTGCTGAAGGAGACGCCCGGCTGGGACCGCGACCATATCGACGAGGCGATCCGCTCCGGCGAGCGCATCGATGTGAAGATCTCTCCCGCCGTGCCGGTCTATTGGGTCTATGTCACCGCCTGGGCGACGCCCGACGGGGTGATGCAGTTCCGCGAGGATATTTATCAGCGCGACGGCCTCGGCCTCGCCGCCTCCATCCCGCAGCAATCGGGTCCGGCGCCGACGCCCGCTCCCTCGCGCCAGGCCTCCCGCTCGCCGCAGCTGCTGCCGGTGTTCGGCGAGGAGGAGAACTGAGCGCATGCGTTGGGAGCAGGCGCTCACGATCCTGCTCCTGCTCGCATGCTATCTCATTCCTTTCGCCTCGACGCTCGCGATGCGCGGGCGGCGGCGGCTCGCCGCCGTATCGATCTTCTGGCTCGCGATCATCGCATTTTTGGCGCAGCCCCTCCTCGACCGCCCGTCCGAACCGAGCTGCGGGCTGGGCGCGATGATCTCATTGATCGTTGCGGCGGTGGTCGCCGCAGCCTTCGCCACGGGCTTCATCGGACGCGTCCTGCTGTCGCGTGATCCGGCCATGACACGCACGCGCGCGGCGACAATCACCGTCACGCTGGGTCTCACAGGCGTCGCCGGCGTCGCTCGACTGTTTCAAGGCCTGTTCAGCTGAACGCTCGCAAGGCTCCGAGGCGGCGGCGCTGGCGCCGCTCCTCTTACAGCAGGCAATCCGTGAAGGCCGGATCGACCGAGCGGCCCCAGCTTCCGTGATAGGCCTCGAGCCGCCGTTCTGCGAGCGTGCGGCCCGTCTCGGCGATCTCCTCCAGCGGCGCGAGATAGATGGTCTCGTCGCGGCCTTGCGCGTCCAGCCTCGCCCGACGGGCGAGGCCGCCGCGCGCCAGAGCCAGCATATCGCGCGCAATGTCGAGCGCCCGCCGTCCGCCGATACGCGCCTCCAAGGCGAGGCGCGGAACATCGGCGCGCAGCGCCTCGCGCTCCTCGGCGCTCCAGCCCTCGATCAGCGCCAGCGCGCCGTCCAGCGCCGCGCGATCGTAGAAGAGGCCGACGAAGAGCGCCGGCAGAGCGGTCATATGGGAGCGCGGCCCGCCATCGGCGCCGCGCATCTCGAGATAGCGCTTCAGCCGCGCCTCCGGGAAAATCGCGCCGAGATGATTGGCCCAGTCGGACATTGTCGCGCGCTCGCCGGGCAGAGCCGCGAGCTTGCCGTCCAGCAGGTCGCGGAAGCTCGCGCCGGCGACATCGTGATAGACCTCGCCGCGCTTCACGAAATAGAGCGGCACGTCCAGCGCGTAATCCACATAGCGCTCGAAGCCCATGCCGGGCTCGAAGGCGAAGGGCAGCATTCCGGTGCGGTCGCCGTCGGTGTCGCGCCAGATTTGCGAGCGCTGCGACAGGAAGCCGCTCGGCTCGCCGTCGATGAAGGGCGAATTGGCGAAGAGCGCCGTGACCATCGGCTGCAGCGCCAGGCCGACGCGCAGCTTGTCCACCATGTCCTTCTCGGATGTGTAGTCGAGATTGACCTGAATGGTCGCGGTGCGGAACATCATGTCGAGGCCGAGCGAGCCGACCTTCGGCATATAGCCGGCCATGATCCCATAGCGCTGCTTGGGCATGGCCGGCGTCTCGCTGCGCCGCCATTTGGGGCTCGCACCGAGATCGAGGAAGGAGACGCCGAAACGGCGCGCCACCGGCTCCAGCGCCGCGAAATGGGCGTCGAGCTCGGCCTTCGTGCCATGGACGGTGGCCAGCGGCGCGCCGGAGAGCTCGAACTGTCCGCCCGGCTCCAGCGACACGGCGCCCATGCCATGCGGATCATAGAGGCCGATGATCGCCTCACGGTCGGTGATCGGCTCCCAGCCGAGCGCGGCGCCCAGACCTTCCAGCAGATCCTTTATGCCGCCGGCCGGCGACGTATAGGGAACCGGCGCGCGGCTTTTGTCGAAAAACGCGATTTTCTCGTGTTCCGTCCCGACATTGAGATCGTCGGGCGTCTTAACGCCGGCCTCGAACCACTCCACGAGCGCATTGCGCGACGTGATCGGCGTCGTATCGTTTACGTCGCGAGCCATCAGCAACTTTCAGTGAGGACCGGCGCAGCGGTCCATATAGGTCGACTTCCCTTTCGGCGGGCGCGAAAGGGCGGGCGCGAACCACAGCGCTTCCGGCGTGGGCGCCGAAGCAATATGCGTTCCGGCTGCTGAATTGGCGGAAAAGCCGCCCGCGCGCAAGACCGCCCCGCCGCGCCGGGCGCCCGGGCGGCGCATGGCTTAACGCTTTCGAGACGAATTAAGCTTATGTTTCTGTTACCGAGACGGCCGTGTTTTCGTCAAATGAAATGCGACGCCCGCTCCCCGGCCGGCCCGCCCGAGGAATTTGATCCATGCCGAATTGCCTGCGCCGATTTCTGGCCGACGAGAGCGGAGCGACCACCCTCGAATATGCGATGATCGGCTTTTTTCTCTCGATCGTGATCCTGGCGGCGACGCGCATCATCGGCACAAAGCTCTCGGCGGCCTATTATCTGCCCGTCGCCAATAATCTGACCTGAGCTCTCAGACCTTCGCCGAGGCGAAGATCCGTCCCAGCAATTCGTCGAGATCGGCCTGCCGCTCGGCCGCGGGCGCGAGCGTCTCGCGAATTTTTGTTCGAGCGGCTTCCAGCGCGTCCACGGGCTCGGCGGCGGGGACGGCCTGCGGCGGCGGGGCCGCCGGCTTCGTCCCGAACAAAGTTCCAAAAAGCGCGCTCAGCCAGCCGCCCGAGGGCGCGAGCGCCGGGGCCGGCGCGGGAGCCGGAGGCTCGGCGGCGCTCTGACGCTCCAGCGTCGAGCCGAGGCCGCCGGCGGCGACGGAGACGAGAATCGGCAGCAGGCGCTGCAGCACATCGGCGCGCAGGCCGCTGTCGCGCGCGACGAATTGCGAGACCTCGCCGGCGGCCGAGGCGGAGCCGAAGAGATGCGCGACAATGGCGTCGCCGCCCTCGACGCTGGCCTGCGAATGGGCCTCCTCGGCGCTCTCGAAAGCGGCGCGATGAGTGGAATCATTGGCGGCGTCGATGACGGGGCGCAGCGAATCGGGCTCTTCGGCCGCCTTGCTCAGCGCCGCGACCAGCGCCGGCAGCAGCGATTCGACCGCCGATCGCGTCTGCCAGGACGCGAGGCCGAAGCGCTCGGAGAGATTTTCGATGATCTGGCCGCCCTGGGCGGACTGTATTATATCGACGATATTCGACATATTCGCCCCCGTCCCCTCAATGGGCCGCGAGACACTCCGGCATTGGCGCGGCCAGTCTTCGTCGATCGCCTGTGTAGCAGATTTTTCGGCAGGCCGCGAGGGATCGGCTCAGAGCGTCGGGCGATCGTCCCCAATGGCGCGGACCCTCGGCTTGACACCTTTCCCTATGCGGGACACACAAAGCGGCGCGCTTCGGCCGCCCCCTTTTCGATCGAGAGGCGCTAGAGGATGAATATTCAGCATCGCCCGTCGTCAAAGCCGCCGTTGAAGATTCTGCTGTGCTCGCCGCGGGGCTTTTGCGCCGGCGTCGTGCGCGCGATCGACGCGGTGGAGCGGGCGCTCGCCAAATTCGGCCCGCCCGTCTATGTGCGGCACGAGATCGTCCATAATCGCTATGTGGTCGAGGCGCTGAAGGCCAAGGGCGCGATCTTCGTCGAGGAGTTGGAGGAGGTGCCGGACACCAAGGCGCCGGTGATCTTCTCCGCCCATGGCGTCGCCAAATCCGTTTCCGCCGAGGCCGCATCGCGCAATCTTCTGGCGATCGACGCCACCTGCCCGCTGGTGACGAAGGTGCATCGCGAGGCGGAGATTCATCACAAGCGCGGGCGAAAAGTGCTGCTCGTCGGCCATTCCGGCCACCCGGAAGTGGTCGGCACCATGGGCCAGCTGCCGCCGGGCGCGGTCGTGCTGGTCGAATCGGTGGAGGCGGTGGCGGAGCTGCGGCTCGAGGATGTGGCCGATCTCGCCTATGTGACGCAGACAACTCTGTCGCTCGACGATTCGCAGGAGATCGTCAGCGCGCTGACGCGGCGCTTCCCGCAGATCGTCGGTCCGCACAAGGAGGACATCTGCTATGCGACCACCAATCGCCAGGGCGCGGTCAAGCAGGTCGCGCCGCAGGTCGATGCGGTGATCGTCGTCGGCTCGCCCAATTCCTCCAACTCGCAGCGCCTGCGCGAGGTGGCCGAGCGCGCCGGCGCGCCCGCCCAGCTGGTCCAGGGCCGCAGCGAGATCGACTGGAGCATGTTCACCGGCATCGGCTCGCTCGGCATCAGCGCCGGCGCCTCGGCGCCGGAGGTTCTGGTCGAGGAGATCATGGAGGCTTTCGCCGAGCGCTATGAGATCTCGGTCGAGACCGTCTCCGCCGCGCTGGAGGATGTCGCCTTCCCGCTTCCCAAGGAGCTGCGCGCGCACGCTTGACGCGCCCGGCATTTCTCCAACCGCGCGGAACTCATGGCCGTCTACACGGATGTCGACGACGAGGAGCTGATCGGCTTTCTCGCCGGCTACGACCTCGGCGCGCTCTTGTCCTGCAAGGGCATCGCCGAAGGAGTCGAGAACTCCAACTATTACCTGCATACGAGCGCCGGCAGCTTCATCCTCACCCTCTATGAGAAGCGCGTCGCCGAGGCCGATCTGCCCTTCTTCCTGGGGCTGATGGAGCATCTCTCCGCCAAGGGCCTCGGCTGTCCGCAGCCGGTGCGCGACCGCGCCGGCGCGGCGCTCGGGCGACTCGCCGGGCGGCCGGCGGCGATCGTCACCTTTCTCGACGGCTATTCCATCCATCATCCCGAGCCCGCCCATTGCGCGCGGCTCGGCGAGGCGCTGGCGCAGCTGCATCTCGCCGGCGCGGATTTTCCGCTGCGCCGCGCCAACGCCCTCTCGGTCGGGGGCTGGCGGCCGCTCTATGCGCCTTTTTCCGCCCGCGCCGGCGAGGTGGCGGAGGATTTGGGCGCGATCGTCGCCACGGAGCTGGAGACGCTGGAGCGCGATTGGCCCAGCGGCCTGCCGGAGGGCGTGATCCACGCCGATCTCTTCCCGGACAATGTGTTCTTCCTCGGCGATCGCGTCTCCGGCCTCATCGATTTCTATTTCGCCTGCGTCGATTCGCTGGCCTATGATCTCGCCATCTGCCTCAACGCTTGGTGCTTCGACGCCGCCGGCGCCTATGACGCAGAGAAGGGCGCCGCGCTGCTCTCCTCATACGCGCGCGCGCGGCCGCTGACGGCGGCGGAGGTGGAGGCGTTTCCGCTGCTCGCGCGCGGCGCGGCCCTGCGCTTTCTGCTGACGCGCTTCGTCGATTGGCTGAATGTGCCGCCGGGCGCGCTGGTGCGGCCCAAGGACCCGCGCGAATATCTCGCCCGTCTGCGCTTCCACCGGACGATCCGCTCCGCGCGCGACTATGGCCTCGGCGCATGAGCGGGCGCGTCGCCATTTGGACGGATGGCGCCTGCTCCGGCAATCCCGGCCCCGGCGGCTGGGGCGCGATTTTGCGCTTCGGCGAGCGCGAGAAGGAGATTTGCGGCGGCGAGACGGGGACCACCAACAACCGCATGGAGCTGACCGCCGCGATCGAGGCGCTGGAGGCGCTGACGCGGCCCTGCAATGTCGATCTGCACACGGATTCGCAATATTTGCGCGACGGCATCACCTCCTGGCTGAAGGGCTGGAAGGCGCGCGGCTGGAAGACCGCCGACCGCAAGCCGGTCAAGAATGTCGATCTGTGGACGCGGCTCGACGCTGCGGCCGAGCGTCACGAGATCGCCTGGCATTGGGTGCGCGGCCACGCCGGCGACGAGATGAACGAGCGCGCCGACGCTCTCGCCCGCAAGGGCATGGCGCCGTTTCAGACGAAAACGCGCTGATCGAGCGAGCGCGCCGATCGCCCCTTGTCGAATGAGACTCTAAATACCATATCGAAGAATGCAGAGCTCTTCTTCTTACTGGGCGCGGCCCTCGGGCCGCGCCCTTCTTATTGTTTTGGAGTGTTTTCAGAACAAGGGAATCGAGAGCCTCAATCCAGCTTCAGCGGCAGCTCCACCCCGCCCTTTTCGGTGCGGATGGTCGCGCGGGCTTCGATCGCGCCCTGCTGCTTTCCTTCGCCGAGCTTCAGCTCGAAGCCGCCTTGGCCGTCGGCGGCGCTGTCGATGATGTAGGGCTCCGGCGCCTCGATGAAGACATCCGCGGCCTTGCCCGGCCCGAGATAGCGCAACCGCCACGCGCCGGCCCCGGCGCGGGCCACCTCCACCAGCTTCTTCGCCTCGCCGGCGCCGATCGGCCGGGGAACCAAAGTCTCCGCCGCCGCCAGCCGCTCGGCAAAGGGCGAGGCCCCGGCCTGTGGCAGCGCCAAGGAGAGCTTCGCCTTGGCCGGCAAGCAGATTTGCGCGCAGGCGGCATAGTCCAGCGCCAGCTTCAGCACGACGGGCGCGCTCGCCTTTTTCGCTGTGACGCGCAAGGGAAAAACCAGGCTCTCGTCATAGCCGGCGACCGTCATTCCGGCCTCGGCGATATGCTTGGGCGCCGGATAGAGCGTCTCGACGGCGGCGACATTCTCCGAGCCGGAAAAATCGAGGACGGGCGGCGCGCCGGCGTCGCCGGGGCTGCGCCAATAGGTGACGGTTCCCGGATCGAGCGCGATCTCGACGCCCAGGCGATAGACGCCGCCGCTCGGCGCGCCGGCCGAGAGGAGACGGGCCGCCGAATGCGCCGCGCGGGCGAAGGGGGTTGCGAAGTCGGCGTCCTGCGCCGCCGCCGGCCGGGCGAGCGACGCCAGCGCGAGCGAGGTCGCGGCGAGCGCCGCCGCCAGATTTCGTGACTGCATTTCGAGGTCCTCGGGGCGCCCCCCGCGCCGGTTTTTACGTCGTCTAACGGCGCTTGTTATGCGTTTGCGCCGCGCGTAGTATGACCCTATGAGCCCGGTCGGCAAGAAACAAGGCCTCGAGAAATCGGCCGCCCGCGCAGCCCGGCGGTCGGCGGGCTCGCGCGTCGCCGGCTCCTCCGTTCCGATCATCCGCGGTCCCGAGGCGGGGCGCGAGACGGGCGCGGGCTCCAAATCTTCCGGCAGGCGCTATCTCGACGGGCAGATGCTGGTGGCGATGCCCGGCATGGTCGACGAGCGTTTCGCGCGCTCGGTCATCTATCTCTGCGCCCATTCGGAAGACGGCGCCATGGGCATTGTCGTCAATCAGCCCTCGCAGGTCCGAAATTTCCCCGATCTTCTGGTGCAGCTGCAGATCATCGCGCCGCAGGAGCGCATCAGCCTGCCCAAGGAGACCGAGACGATCCAAGTGCTGCAGGGCGGCCCGGTGCAGACCGACCGCGGCTTCGTGCTGCATTCCTCGGATTTCTTCATCGACAATTCGACGCTGCCAATCGACGATGGCGTGTCCCTGACCGCCACCATCGACATTCTGCGCGCCATCGCCTCCGGCGAGGGGCCGAATCGAGCGCTGCTGGCGCTGGGCTACGCCGGCTGGGACCCCGGCCAGCTCGAGAATGAGATCCAGCACAATGGCTGGCTCAACTGCCCGGCCGACCCCGCCATATTGTTCGACACCGATCTCGAGTCGAAATATGCGCGCGCCCTGCGCCTCATCGGCATAGATCTGGCGCGGCTGTCCTCGGCCGCCGGCCACGCGTGACCGGCTAATTCCCCTCTTTCTCCTCCGGCGCGTCCAGCCCGAAGCGATAGGCGAGCGCGAGCCGAATGGTCTCCTCCTTCAGGCGGATGCGGTAGAGATTGCCGTCGAAGCTCGACGAGGCGAAGGCGATCTCGCCGGGGCGGCCATGGCGATACTCCACGCGCCCGCTCCAGTGATCGGCGAGCGCATATTCGACCCCGCCGCCGATGGTCCAGCCGGTCTGCGCCCGATCGAAGGGCTCGCCCATCGCGGTCGCCGAGACGTCGGCGACAGTGAGGCCGCCGGTCGCATAGAATAGGCCGCGGTCGCGAGCGAGGCCGACACGGCCGCGCAAGGAGGCGCGCGCGTCATTGCGCAACCGCGCGCCCCCACGCGATCCGAAGGTCGCGCCCGAGACGCTTCCCGCCTCCACATCGGTCTCCACGCCGAGCACCGCTGAGCCGAGCTGCGCGTCATAGCCGGCGAAGCCGCCGAGCGCCGCTCCGCGCGATCCGCTCGGCGCGTCCGGCGTCGCGGAATAGCCGACGACGAGCGTTTCTCCCGTGCGGCGAAAGAGACCGCCAAGCGAAAGTCCGGCGTGAAATCCAGACCAGTCGACGGTCGCGGAAGAGCGCGGAGCTTCGCTCGCGCTTTTCGAAGCCTCTTCGCCATCGGTGACCTGAAAGCCGAGGTACCAGGTGAATTGCCCGGTCTCCTTCGGACGCGTCAGAGCGCGACCGAGCGACGCCAGCAAATGATAGCGGGGCGAGAGATCGTAGATCGCGCCGACGTTGAAGCCCGTCGTCGCAGCAGCTCCGACCTCGCTGGGCGTCTGGTGAAATATTTCGGCGCCGAGCGTCAGCCGCTCGTCGATCTTGCGCAGCAGCGCCCAGCCGAGAAAGCCGAAGTTCCGCGCGCCGGGGCCGGGATTGATCCAATAGCCGCCGCCGCCGAAGGTCGACCAATCGCCGAAATCCTTCTGCAGCCAGACAGGGAGAAAGACGCGGGCGCGACCGCCGCTAAGGCCGCGCGATGCGTCTCCTGTCGGCGTTTCGATCAGCGGATAAAAGGCCGCGGATGGCGCGGCGCCGTCCTTGTCCTGCTCGAGGAAGCGATATTTGACGCCGAGCTCGACATCGCCGGCGCCCCAGAACAGATCGCCGCCGCCGGGCCGCCGGAAGGCCATGCCGGGCTGCACATGGAATTGCACATTGGGGAGCACGCCGAAATTGCAGTCGCAAGCGGGCGCGACGCCGCTCGTCTCGCCGCCGGCGCGTGCGCCTTGCGAGAAAACGTAGAATTCATAATGGCCGTATTCGACCGGCTCGGGATCGTCGGTCAGGAACGGCGGCCCCGCCTTCGCGGGGGAGAGGGCGAAAGGAAAGCCCGCGATCAGCGCGAATGCGAGCCGCCTTCTCGCCTCGCCGCGAAATCGGGCGCAGCGCCCTTCGCTTCGTTTCACCTTCACGCGACGCACGCCTTTCGCACGTCCGGGGACTGTGACCGTCCCCGGGCCGCCTCACTCCGCTTCTTGAATCGTCGGCGTCGCAGTCGCCGCCGCCACTTCCGTCTTCGGCGTGCGCTTGAAGGTGGATTTGCGGCCGCGCATCGTCTGCAAAATCTTCGCGCCATTGGAGAAGGCGAGATAGATCATCAGCGGCGGCACCGAGACCATGGTCTTCACATAATCGGTCAGCGAGCCGCGCTTCAGCGCCAGATAGGGCAGAAGCGTGAAGCCGAGCACGACGACCAGCGTCTCGAGGAAGATGAACTCCAGCACCGGCAGATAGGGCGCCAGCGAGCCGCGCAGGATCACGCCGAGCAGCAGGCAGATGAGGCCGATCGCCGCCGTCGGGAAGAAGATCTGATGCACGATGAGCACAATGGCGGCGACGCGGCGGGTCAGCGACCAGGGCGCGTTCCACAGCGGCAGAACGGTCTTCTGCGCCACTTGCACGAAGCCGTTGGACCAGCGGCGCTGCTGGCGGCGATAGTCGCGCAGCCCCTCCGGCACCTGGCCGGGAATGGGCGGCTCGGACACGAAGATGCCATGCCAGCCGCCGAGCGCCGCGCGCACGGTGAGGTCCAAATCCTCGCAGAGCGAGTAATCGGACCAGCCGCCGGCGGCCTCGATCGTCTGACGGCGCCAGATGCCGCCGGTGCCGTTGAATTGGAACAGCCAGCCGGCGAGCGCGCGCGTGCGTTGCTCAACGAGGAAATGGCCGTCCTGCACGAGACCTTGCGCCCGCGTCAGCCAATTCTTGCGATAATTGGAGAATTCGCAGCGCGATTGCACGAAGCCGGCGCGATCGTCCTTCACCAGCAGCGGCACGGTGCGGCGCAGCCAGTCGGCCGGCGGACGGAAATCGGCGTCCAGCATGGCGATATAGGGCGCGTCGAAGAGCTTCAGCCCCTCGGCGCAGGCGCCGGCCTTGAAGCCGGAGCGATCGGCGCGGCGCACATGATGAATGTCGACGCCCTTGGCGCGCAGCTCGATCGCCACCGCCTCGGCGCGCACGGGCGTCTCGTCGGTCGAATCGTCGAGCAGCTGAATATGCAGCCGGTCCTTGGGCCAATCGAGCTCGGCGACGCAGCGCAGCGCCTGCTCCGTCACCTCGGCCTCGTTGAAGACGGGGATCTGCAGCAGCACATGCGGCAGCTCCTCCTCGGGCAGGACGATCGCCTCGGGATCGCGCGCGCCGCGCAATTGATCGAAGAGGAAGCGGGCGATGATCGCGACGAAGCCGGCGCCGATCAGGATCATGATCAGCGCCGCGACGAGCCAGACGCTATCGACGAGAAACTGCAGAAGAGCGAGGATCAAGCGGTTTTATCCTTCTTCCTTCGCGACTTGCGGCTCCGTCGCGGCGGCCGCCTCGCCGCAGGAGCGCGTGTCGATCGTCGTCCTGGCCCAGACGACCTTGGTGGCTGTCCAAGCGTGCAGCCACACTGCGAACATCAACGCCTCGCGCGTCAGAAAAATCACCGGCGCGGACCAAGATACCTTCCACCCCTTGGCGATGGAAAGCAGCGTCTCCGAGCTTAGCCACAGACCAAAAGTGACGGTCAAGGCCGTCATCGGCGTCACGCCGGCGAGCGGCGAGCCGATCGCCGCCGCCGCGAAGGCCGGCAGCGCCTGGCAGAAGGGCTCGGCCAGGAAGGAGAGGATCTCGTCGTCGCGGCGCACCACGCTCCAGCGCAATTGCCGATTATAGACGTCGCGGAGATCGCGCTCGCCCAATTCCTGGCGCACCAGCCGATGCGAGAAGACGGTGCGAAGCTTGATGCGGCCCAGCGCCTTGGCGGTGGCGTTGTCCTCGCCCACCGTATGGGCGATAGCCGCAAAGCCGCCGGCGCGCAGAAAATCGCTGCGGCGAAACAGCATGATCTTGCCGACGCCGAAGCCGCCGCCGAGCGCGGAGGCCGCGAACAGCATGCGCTGATGCGGGCCGTTCATTATGCCGGCCTCGACCAGCGCGGCGAAATTCTCCGGCCGCGCCGCATAGGGAATAGCGCAGACCATGCCGACGCCGGGCTTCAAATGGCGCATCGTCTCGGAAAGGTCGTCCGGCTCCAGCACGATGTTGGAGTCCTTCATGAAGATCACATCGTTGCGCGCCGCATTGACGGGCGCGAAGAGATTGTCGACCTTGGGACTCGCGGCGAAACGCGCCGTGGAGTGGAGAATGCGCGACTCGATCTGCGGATGACGCGCGAAGATGTCGCGCATCGCCGCAATGGCGGGGGAGTCCGCCTCCGTCGCCGAGGCCAGCGCCTCCAATTGTGGATAAGTCTGCGCGAGAGCCGATTCTTGAGCGCGCTCGAAGCTCTGGTCCAGCATTTTCACCGGCAGGACGAGCGAGACGGGCGGTTGCTCCCGGCTGGTTCCGCGCATGGCGACGAGCCAGGGATGGATGAGCGCCGCCGTCACCGAGAGAAGCAGCAGCAAGGCGGAGCAGGCCCAGAACACAGCCGACAGAACGACGAGCGAAGACAAGATGCTGTCGATCACGGCTTCTCCCGTTCATGGGTCTGAGGCACGGACACTTCGAAGAGCCGCATGACCGAATCGACAGTGCGGGGCGGCAGCATCGCAAACAGCTTCATCGCATAATAGACGAAGAGCGGAAAGGCGATCACCGCCGCACGTCTGTCCAGACCGCGCATGATGATCTCCGCCGCTTTCTCGTCGCTGACCTTGCCGGCCTGCCACGCCTTCAGCTTGTCCGTCATCGGCGTCGCCACGAAGCCGGGGACGATCAGGCTCACATGCACGCCATGCGGGGCGAGCGCGCCGCGCAGGGAATCGGCATAGAGATGAACCGCGGCCTTGCTGGCGCAATAGGCCGGCGAATAGGGCAGCCCGCGCAGCCCGGCCATTGAGCCGACGACGGCGATCTGCCCGCGCCGGCGCGCCGTCATCGCCTCTATGGCCGGCTCCACCGTGTTGAACACGCCGAGCACATTGATCGACAGCGTGCCGCGAACCGCCTCGGGATCCTCGGCGATCTGGCCGCGGGAGAGGCCGGTGGAGACGCCGGCGTTGGCGATGACGAGATCGAGAGGCTCGCGCGCATCCGCCGCGGCGATGCGCTCCGCCATTGCGGCCCGGTCGCGCACATCCGCGATGGAGACGTCCGCCTCGGCCCCCTTGGCCCGGCAGTCGGCGGCGACCGCTTCCAGCCGCGCAGCGTCGCGGCCGAACAGCGCGAGGCTGCGCCCCTCCTGCGCATAGCGCAGCGCCAGCGCGCGGCCGATGCCGCTGGATGCGCCGGTGACGAGAATGCGCCGCGCCCCGCGCTTCACCGGCGGAGCTTTCGCGGCAGGGTCATCAGCGCCTCGCCGACGATCGCCGGCGCGCGCGTTTCGCCATAGGCCAGAAGTCGCAAGAACACTCCCTCCTCGGGGGATGAGCGCAGCACGCGGGCGGTGAGCGTCACCGCCTCGCCGCGCAGCACCGGCTGCACGAATTTGCCGGAGAGCCGCGCCAGAAACAAATCGCGCCGCCAAGCGCTGAGCAGCGGCTCGAAGGCGGCGAGAAGCTTCATGCCATGGACCGGCGGCGCGGGAAAGCCGATGGCGCGCGCCAGATCCTCGTCGAGATGCAGCGGATTGGCGTCGCCGGAGGCCTCCGCATAGGCGGCGAGCGCGGCGGCGTCGAAGGGGCCGATCCGCCAGTCCGGCAGGCGTTCGCCGACCGCGGGCAGATAGGCGCCGCTCACGGAGCGCCCCCGACGCCCGCCGGGCGCGGCACGATGCGCAAAAGCGTCTCGGCGTGCAGGCGCGGCTCGCCGCCTGTCGTCATGAGGTTGGCGTTGACGGCGAGGCGCGGCGGCTCCGCCTCGCGGCGCATGGAGACGGTCAGATCATAGCTCTCGCCGACGCGCAGCGGCGCGAAATAATGGAAGCTCTGCGACTCGTGCACCGGAACCACATCGGCGTCCGCCAAAAAATCGCGGATCGCCGTCTCGATCTCCTCTGTCGTCATCCACACGGCGGGAAAGGCGACCGGCACGATCTTCTCCAGCGTGTCGGGAAAGCCGGTCTCGCGGCGGTAGCGCGCGATGCGCTCTTCGTCCGCCACGACGCGCAGTGGGCCGATCCGCGTCTCGCCGCTCTCGGGCGCTTCGGCCATCTAGGCCTCTCCCGCGAGCGCGCGCACGATCAGCACGGCGTTGATCCCGCCGAAGGCGAAGGAGTTGGACATGGCCGTGCGAATCTCGACGCGGCGCGCCTCATTGGGTACGGCGTCTATCGGGCAGCGCGGATCGAAGCCGAGGAAATTGATGGTCGGCGGCGCGATCTGCTCCTGCAGCGCGCGGATCGTCAGCGCCAGCTCGAGCCCGGCGCTGGCGCCCAGAGCGTGGCCGTGGATCGGCTTGGTGGAGGAGACCGGCAGATGCGCGGCGCGCTCGCCGAACACGCGGCCGATGGCGGCCGCCTCGGTGACGTCATTGGCGTGGGTCGCCGTGCCATGGGCGTTGAGATAGTCGATCGCCTCCGGGCCGAGCCCGGCGTCGGCGAGGGCCGCCTGCATCGCGCCGGTCATTCCGTCGAGATCGGGCCGCACGAAATCCTTGGCGTCGCTCGTCGTGCCATAGCCGGCGAGCTCGCAGAGCGGCGCATGTCCGCGCTTTTGCGCCGATTCCAGCGTCTCCAGCACGAAGACCGCGGCGCCCTCGCCGAGGCTCATGCCGTTGCGGCCCATGGAGAAGGGCCGGCAGAAATCCGGCGTCATCACGCGCAGCCCTTCCCAGGCGCGGATGGTGCCATTGATGACGCAGGCCTCGGCGCCGCCGACGATGGCGCGGTCCATGAGGCCGAAGCGGATCATCTGCGCGCCGAGCCCCACCGCCTGGCTGGCCGAGGAGCAGGCGCTGCCGAGCGCGAAAGTCGGGCCATTGGCGGAATAGCGCATGCCGAGCGTCGTCGGCGCGGCGCTCGGAATGAGGCGCGGGACGCTGAACGGATCGGGCCTTATGCGCTCCTGATAGTAATGGCGCAGGCCATTGTCGATCGTCGTCATCCCGCCGATGCCGGAGCCGACGATGACGCCGACGCGCGGGCCGGAGAGCTCCTCGCGCGCAAAGCCGGCCTGAGCGACCGCCTCATCGGCGGCGACCAGCGTGAATTGCGTGAACGGATCGCAGAAGGTGAGAAGCGCCTTCTCGAGATATTGCGACGGATCGAAGCCGGGAACCTGCGCCGCGATCCTGATGCGGCCGTCATAGGGATATTCGGTCACGAGCGGCCGGATTTGCGAGACTCCGTCCCGGGCCGCCGTCCACAGCGCCGCGGCGCCGACGCCCGCCGCCGAGACGGCGCCCATGCCCGAAATCACCACCCGACGCTCGCCGACGCCCCCGGACGAAGCGGCCATATTATTGTTTCTCTCTCTCTTTCGACACATATTCGGCGATGGCGTCGATCAATCCCTCGACATTCTTGGCGTCCTGCAGAGCGCCATCCATCGGGATATAGACGTTGAACTTTTCCTCGAGCGCCGTGAGAATCATGACGATATCGACCGATTTGAGGCCGAGGCTCTCGATCGTCGCATCGGGCGTGACCTTCGTGCGGTCGATCATGCCTTCCTTGGCGATGACCTCGATGATCTCTTCGACGAGCTTGGCCTTATCCTGCGGATCTTCAGCCACGTCCACCTCCGTTCAGGGTTTCTCAGCCAGTCGGGCCGCCTCCTCGCGGCGGGCGGCGTCGCGTTCTCGTTAAGGCGCCCGGAGGCGAAAATAAAGCCCGGCGCGGGAGAAGGCTGCGGATATGGGTGGCGGCGCGCGGCGCTTCATGCAAGAAGACGCCCGCAACCCCGTCATTGTTCGAGGCTCGCTCATGAGTTTGCAAGACGCGCCGCTGGCCGGCGTTTTTCCACCGGGAAACGAGGAGGGCTGGCGCAAAATCGTCGACCGGGCGCTCAAGGGCGCGTCCTTCGACCGGCTGATATCCAAGACCTATGACGGGGTGGAGATATCCCCGCTCTATCCGCGCGCGACCGCGCCGGGTCCGCGCGCGCTGCGCGCCGCGGCCGGCCGCTGGTCCATTTTGGCGCGGGTCGACGTTTCCGGCCCCGACGCCGCCAACGCCCTCGCGCTCGGCGATCTCGAGGGCGGCGCCGACGGCTTGCACATCGTCTTCGCGGGCGCGCAGGGCGCCTATGGAACGGGCCTTACCGACGATGGCGAGGAGGCGCTCGCCCATGTCTTCGACAAGATCCGCTTCGACTACGGAATTCCCGCGCTGGTGGAGTTTTCCCCAGCCGCGCCGAAAGCGGCGGACACGCTGCTGCGCATCCTCGATCGCGCCCATATAGAGCCGAGCATCACGCGCCTCTCCTTCGGGCTCGATCCGCTCGGCGCCAAGGCGCTGCACGGCTTTTCCCCCGCGCCTTGGGGCGAGGAGAGCAAATCCTTCGCGGCGCGCGCCAAGAGCCTCGCCTCGGCCGGCTATCGTTTCGGGACCGTCGCCGCCGACGCCCGCGTGATCCACGCCGCCGGCGGGACGGAGGCGCAGGAGCTCGGCTTCGCGCTCGCCGCCGCGCTCGCCTATCTGCGCGCCCTCGAGGCGGGCGGCGTCGCGCTCGACGAAGCGCGCGCGCTGCTCGCCTTCCGCCTCGCGGCGGACGCCGATGAATTCGTCACCATCGCCAAGTTCCGCGCTCTGCGGCGCCTGTTCGCGCGCGTGGAGGAGGCTTGCGGCCTCGCGCCGGCGCCGATCTTCGTCCACGCCGAGACGGCGTGGCGCATGATGACGCGGCGCGACCCTTGGACCAATCTGCTGCGCGCGACGCTCGCCTCTTTCGGCGCGGCGATCGGCGGCGCCGACGCCGTGACCGTTCTGCCCTTCACCCAGGCGCTCGGCGCCCCGGATGATTTCGCCCGTCGCCTCGCGCGCGACACGCAGCTGGTGCTGCAGGACGAATCCCACATCTATGCGGTCGACGATCCGGCGAGCGGCTCCGGCGGCATGGAGGCGCTGACCGAGGCGCTCTGCGAGCGCGGCTGGGCCGAGTTCCAGAGCCTCGAAGCCGAGGGCGGCCTCGCCGCGGCGCTGGAGAAGGGCTCCTTCCAGGGCCGCGTCGCCGAGGTCGCCGGCAAGCGCGCGCAGAATGTCGCGCGCTCGCGCGACAAGATCACCGGCTCCAACGCGTTTCCCGATATCGGCGAAGCGCCTGTGGCGACGCTGGCGCCTTTCGACGCCGCGCTCGCAGAGGCGCCCGCCCCCGCCGGCGCGCTGAAATCGCCGCCTCTGCGGCCGCGTCGTCTCGCCGAGCCTTTCGAGACGCTGCGCGAACGCTCCGACGCCGCTGCGGCGAAGGGCGCGCGTCCGCGAATTTTTCTGGCCAATCTCGGCGCGGTGGCCGTCTTCACCGCGCGCGCCAATTTCGCCAAGAATTTTTTCGAGGCGGGCGGCATAGAGGCCGTGTTCGGCGACGAGGGCGCGGATGTCGCGGCGGGCTTTCGCGCGAGCGGCGCGAAACTCGCATGCATCTGCTCGTCCGACGCGATCTATGCGGAAAAAGCCGAGCAGGCGGCGCGCGATCTCGCCGCCGCCGGCGCGCGGGTCTATCTCGCCGGCCGGCCGGGAGAGCTCGAGACGGCGCTGAGAGCGGCGGGCGTTGCAGAATTTATTTACGCTGGCGGCGATATGTTCGACACGCTGCAGCGTGCGTTCGAGGAGGCCGGGTGATGCGGGGGCTGGGAATTTTCATTTTTGCTTCGATGATGGCGATCGGCGCCGCCGAAGCGGCTCCGCGCGAATCGGCGAGCGCTGCGCCCGAGGCCGGCCGCTATGACGGCGGCTGGGCGTTCGAGGCGCGCACGACCGTCGGCTCCTGCCCGGGGCTTCTGCCCGACTCGATCGAGATTCGCGGCGATCTTCTCGTCGGCACGCAGGCCGGCGCCGCAGCGCTCGCCGCCGGCCGCATGGCGCATTGGGGCTATGTGGAAGGCGACGGCGCCATCATGACGCGCTTCACCACGCAGGGCGGCCGCGTGGCCCGCGCCCATGGCCATTTGCACGGCAACGCCGGGCAAGGCGCGTGGTCCTCATCCACCGACAAATGCGGCGGCACTTGGCGCGCCCATCGCGGCGGCGCTCAGCGCGCGGGGAATTGATCTTTCGCGACCTTCCCTGTCTTCAGCGCGCGCCACGAGAATAGCGCGCGCTCTTTTCTCGCAGCGGCGAGCCGTCAATCGGCGCGCCGCGCGACAACCCCGAGCATAGGCGCCGAGCCGCGCACACTCCAAAGTCATCGCGAGAATGATGACGCGCGGCGCCTTTTGTTTTCAGCGCCGCCGATCTGTCTTTCGTGATCGCGCGCCGAGCAGAGCCGCGCTTCATTGCGGCGACGTCCACGACTTCACCCTTATCGCATCGCAGCGATGCTGCGCACGCGCGCGCCATTGCTTCGATGCGGGAGTCCTTTGTGGACAGCACCGGCGGCGCCATGAGATAAACGGCCGCTTTCAGCTTTCGGAACGATGGTGGCCTATGCCGAAGATCGTCGACTGTGTTATCGGATTCAACGAAATCGATATGCTCTTGGTGCGAGTCGCCGAGCTGACCAATGTCGTGGACGCTTTCGTCGTCGTTGAATCCTCGAAGACGCATACAGGCGCGCCCAAGCCGATATTGCTTCGTGACGCGGTCGCCGAGCTGCGCGACGCCGGCTATGACATTCTCCATTATTTGATCGACGACATGCCCGGCGCCTTCGGCAGCGCGCGCGAGCTCGGATGGATCGTCGAAAATCTGCAGAGAAACTGCATTCTGCGTCCGCTGTCCTTGATGGGCCTTCCCGACGACGCCATCATCATGGTGTCGGACATAGACGAAATTCCGCGCGCCGAATGCGTGAAGCAGCTTCCCGCGCTGCTCGACAATCCGCGCAACATCGCCATCTTCGACATGGTGATGAAGAAATATTTCGTGAACAATGAGACGATCAGCCACTTCAACAATCTGCCTTGGCTCGGCACGGTCGCCTGCGGATATGGCCTGCTGAAGAACATCATGCCGCAAGGCGCGCGCATGGGCGATCCGATCAGCCCGCGCAGCGGCTGTCTCAATCTCGGCTATGATCGCGAGCTCTATTCCTACGAGCGCCGCGTGCCCAATGGCGGCTGGCATTTCTCCAGCATGGGCGGCATGGAGGCGCTCGCGCTGAAGATGCAATCGATCGTCGAGCGCACACGCGACAATACGGAAGTGGTGGCGAAGCCGACGCGCTTCGGCAAGCACAATTATCGCGGCTTCCGCGAGTCGAACGCCGAGGTCGTCACCAAATTCCTGGCCGAGCATACGCCCGAGCTGAAGAATGTGAATTCGCCGACATTGAAGGATGTCGCCGAGCTCGACATTCCCGATGTGCTGAAGACGTCGCCGCGTCAATTCGACTTTCTGTTCTATTTCACCGAGGCGATCGACGAGAACAGCGCGCCCTTCGACGAGCTGCCGCCGATCGAGAAGCTTCCCTATCCCGGACCGCTGCTCAATTACGCGCCCAACTCCATAGAGCGGATTCGCGGGCATGTGAGCCTCGCCGGCAAGAATGTGCTGCTCGTCGGCTATTCGGAGGCGCAGGCGCAATCGCTGATGGCGCAGGAGCACATCGCCTCCGCCAAGCGCCTCGCTCTGTGGGAAGACCACATCGACGCGCAAGGCTCCGCCTTCCCCGTCATCATAGACGATATTTGCGGCCGCACCTCATTCGACGACAACTCCTTCGACGCCGTGGTCTTCATGTCGGTGTGGGAGCATATGCGCGATATCGAAGCCGCCTGCCGTGAATCCGCGCGCCTCACCAAGAATGGCGGCGTCGTCTTCACCGAATTCGGCCCGGTGTGGACGGGCGCGACCGGCCATCATCTCTATCTCGACGGCGGCAATCCAGCGCTCGATTTCACGCAACGCCAGCTGCCGAGCCATATGCATCTTCTCTATGATCGCGAGACGATCGCGCGCTATCTCTCCGATCATCGCGGCATTCACCCGCATCACGCCGATCAAGCGGTGGAGTTCATCTTCGACTCCGACAATTTAAACCGCCAGCCCGCGCCCGCCTATTTCAAGGCGGCTCAGCACTTCCGTCCGATCGTGACCGAGGATTATGTGTCGCCGGTGCGGCTGGACATTCTGCGCCATTTGCGCGCGCGCTGGCCGCAGATCGATCGCTTCGATCTCGACGGCGGCGCCTGGGCCTTCGCGGTCGAAAAGCCGTCCTGACGGAGCGCGTCTCCGACCGGAAGCCCCTTACGGCTCCCGACCCCGGCGAGAGCCGGTCCCGCGCAGCAGCGTCATGCCCGGGCTCGTCGTGGACGAGCCCGGGCATGACGTCGCGAGCGCGAAAAGGACCTCGAGAGCGGGCGCGCCTTCAGCGCGCATAGAGGCCGGGGGCGCTCGGCGCGCGCACATAGGAATGGCCGATCGGCCGCACGCCGGCCTGCCCCCAGCCGGGGCCGAGATCGCCGGCGCGCACATGGCCGCCGAGACGCACGCAATTATCCGAGCCGGAGACCGGGACGAAGCCCTCGCCGAAACGGGCGCAGCGCCCGCCGGAGGGAATCGAGCCGGTCGTCTGCGCCTCCGCGGCCGGCGCGCCGAAGGCGGCGCAAAGGCACAGGCAAGCGAAAAGACGGCGGACGTCGAGCCCGCGAGCTTCGGCGGTGAAAACGGTCATTCGCAGATCAGCCTCGAAAATGTCTCGCATCGCAACAACCGAGTCGACGCGCCTTGCGCGCCTCCCGATGTTGCCGCCGGATGTTTACCAACTCGTTACTTCGCACGCTTCGACGCGAGGGGTCACGCGACGGCGACCACTTAGGTCCAATAAGGTCGAACAATCGTGGCAGGATCGTGTCGCTCGAGGCCGTCATCAGCGCCAATCGCCGAGAACCGCCTGCGCCAATGTCAGCGCCGCGACGGCGGCCGTGTCCGCCCGCAAGATGCGCGGGCCGAGCGAGAGGCGCGCGACCAGCGGCGCGGCGAGGATCGCCTCCCGCTCGGCGGGATCGAAGCCCCCCTCCGGGCCGACCAGAACATCGACGCCCGCATGCGCCGGCGCCACGCGCAGGGCCGCGACGGGATCGGCATGCACGGCGTCCTCGTCGCAGAAGACGAGCAGCCGCCCCGCCTCGCGCGCGGCGAGATAGGCCTCCAGCGCGACCTCCTCCACCACCTCCGGCACGCTCAGCACGCCGCATTGCTCGGCCGCCTCCACCACATTGGCGGCGAGGCGCTCCAGATTGACGCGGCGCGCCTGTGTGCGGCGGGTGATGATCGGGGCGAGGCGCGCGGCGCCCATCTCTGTCGCCTTTTGGGCCATATAGTCGAGCCGCGCATGCTTCAGCGGCGCGAAGCAGTAATGGAGATCGGCGGCGAGGGTCTGCGCGCGCAGGCGCTCCTTGGCGACGAGAATCGCCTTGCGCTTGGCCACCTCCTCGAGATTCGCGCGCCATTCCCCGTCGCGGCCGTTGAACAGCAAGATCGCGTCGCCCTCGCGCAGACGCAGCACATTCAACAGATAATTGAGCCGATCGGCGTCGGGAATGATACGCGCTCCGGCCTCGAGGCGCGCCTCGACGAAGAGCCTCTGCGCGGAGAAATCGTAACGTGACACGAGCTTTCCCGGAGGGTGAGAGCGGAGCGCCATCAAGCCGCCGCTTTATCCGCGAAACTGCCGGATGCTTGCAAGAGGCGCAAGTCTCTTGCTAAGACCGCATAAACCATAACAAGGGGATCGCCGCCATGAGGGCCAAGGGTGCAATCACGGCCAGGAGCGGACAGCGGGCGCGAAATGTCGCAGGCATGATCGCCGGCGCGCCGATTTTGGGACTTCTTCTCGCGACGGCGGGGGCGTCGACCGCTCTGGCTCAGTCCTGCCAGGAGGATTTTCAGAAGCTCTCGCAGCGGCGCATGTCGCAGATCCAGACGCTCAACAATATCGGCAAGGCGTCCAAGGGCAAGATGGACCCGGTCGCGGCCTGTCCGGTGGCGCGCAAGCTCGTCTCCATAGAGACCGAGATGGCCGCCTATATCGAGAAGAACAAGGACTGGTGCAACATACCGGAAGCCATGGTCGACGGCTTCAAACAGGCCCGCGGCAAGACGCAGACTTTCGCCGCCCAGGCCTGCGCCGTCGCCGCCAAGGCGAAGAAAATGCAGGAAGAGCAGGCCGCCGGCATCGGCCCGCAGGCGCAGAAGCTGCCCGCCGGCCCGCTGTGAGCGCTGCGGAACGGCCTCAGGACGAGCCGCGGCTGCCCGACGCCGTCGCCGACCATCCGCTGTGGCGCCTCGCGCCGGACCCGCTCCGTCCCTATGTGCAGCTCGCCCGCCTCGATCGGCCGATCGGCTGGTGGCTGCTGCTGCTGCCCTGCTGGCAAGGCAGCGCGCTCGCCGCCGCGGCGCTCGGCGCGCCGCTCAATGTCTGGCATTTGCTGCTCTTCTTCATCGGCGCGGTCTCCATGCGCGGCGCCGGCTCCACCTATAACGACATCGTCGACCGCAAGATCGACGCGAAGGTGGAGCGCACGCGGCTGCGTCCGCTGGCCAGCGGCCGCGTCTCCTTGCGCGCTGCGATCGCCTTTCTCGTGGCGCAATGCCTCGTCGGGCTCGGCGTTCTTCTGTCCTTCAACGGCTTCACCATCGCGCTCGGCTTCGCCTCGCCGCTGATCGTGCTGATCTATCCTTTCGCCAAGCGCGTCACCTCCTGGCCGCAGGCGGTGCTGGGGCTGGCTTTCGCTTATGGCGCGCTGCTCGGCTGGACGGCGCTCGCCGGCGGGCTCGGCCTTCCGGCCGTCCTGCTCTACGCCTCGGCGATTTTGTGGACGATCGGCTTCGACACGATCTATGCGCTGCAGGACAAGCGCGACGACGCCATTGCGGGCGTGCGCTCGACGGCGCTGCTGTTCGGCGCGCGCGTGCGGCTCGCGGTCGGCGCGCTCTATCTCGGCTCCGCCGTCCTCGCGGAATTGGCGCTGCTGTCCGCCGATGTCGGCGGCTTCGCGCAGCTTGGCCTCGCCGCCTATGCGGCGCATTTTTGCTGGCAGGTTTATCGGACCAGCGACTCCGCCGCGCCGGAGACGGCGCTCATGCTGTTCCGCTCCAATCGCGACGCCGGCCTGCTGCTCTTCGCCGGCCTCGCGGCGCAGAGCGCCATTCTCGCTTATTCATAGCAGACGATCTCGCGCTCGCCCTCATAGACCGTCGCCATGCGCTCGCCTTCGCCCTGCTTGCGGCGCGCGCAGAAGCGCGGACGGCGCTTGATGACCGTGGAGTTCTTGCGGCGCGCGATCGTCTCGCGCAGCGCGACGCCGCCGAGGCGCGGATCGATGGTCTCCAGCTCGCCGCCGCGCGCCGCGAGGCGCGGCAGATCGAGATAGGACGCCCAATATTTCCAATCCGCCGAGATCGCGCCGCCATCGGCCGTCTCGGTGAGAACGACGTCGAGATCGGGGTCCTGATGGGCGAGCGACAGGCGGTAGGAGGCGCCGCCGTCCAGCCTCGGCTCGACATCCAGAGCGACGCCGCGATAGGCCTGCACCGGCACGCTGATCATCATGGACATTCCGGCAAAGCGCCGGGAAATCAGAATGTCGCGCCGGCCGACGCGCACCTGGCGCTGGCCGCCGTCGGCGCGCCGATCGCGCTGAACGGCGAATTGAAGCTGCGTCTCCGCCATGGCTTTGGTCTCGAACATGCGCTCGCTCCCCGAGATGTGACCTTCGCGACTGATCTCGCGTTTCATGGGTCGCATGTTGGGCGACGGTTGCGGCAAAGCTCGCTAACAAGGCTGGTGAATCGCCCGTAAACCATTGCCTTTTCGACCGATTCGCGAGCTTTGGGTTAGCGCCCGGCAAACGAGATCGTCGAAATTCGCGGCAATTCGCCGAAAAGACCGCCTTGCGGGAGGGGCTCCGCTCGCTTAACGACTATAGCAATGGCCGACAATGCAACCGACTTCGCGGCTCAGCTGCCGCAGCTCGAGGCCGTCGCGCGGCGAGCGGGCGAGATCGCCATGGGCTTCTTCCGCCCGGGCGAGAAGACCAGCGCGGCCGTCTCCTATAAGGACGGCGGCTCGCCCGTGACCGAGGCGGACATGGCGGTCGACCGCTTCCTGCAGGAGGCGGCGATGGCGCTGTTCCCGGACGCCGGCTGGCTCTCCGAGGAGACGGCCGACAATAAGGAGCGGCTGCTTCGCCCCCGGCTGCTGGTCGTCGATCCGATCGACGGAACCCAGGCTTTTCTGCGCGGAGACAGGCGCTGGGCGGTCTCCATCGCGCTGATCGACCAAGGGCGGCCCAAGCTCGGCGTCATTCACGCGCCGGCGCTGGAATGGACATTCGCCGCCGCCGCCGGCCATGGCGCGGCGCTGAATGGCGCGCCGATCCGCGTCGCCACGCTCGCCGTTCTGGCGGGCGCGCGGCTGGAGGCGCCGCGCGGCCTGGCGGCGCGCTTCGCCGGCTCCGAATATAAATTCGCGGTTCAGGACCGCACGCCGTCGCTGGCTCTGCGCGTCGCCGACGTCGCCTCCGGCCGCAATGATCTCACCATCGCTTCCGCGGATTCGAAAGACTGGGACATTGCCGCGGCCGATGTGATACTCACCGAGGCGGGCGGCGTCTTGTCCGAGCTCGAGGGGCTTCCCTTGCGCTATAATCGTCCGCAGCTGCGGCGCGATATGCTGGTGGCGGCGCCGCAATCGATCTTTCCCGAGAGTCTCGCGCTGGCGCGAGCCGTTTCCAAGGGCGTGATATGAGCGAAACGACGACACTGAACGGCGGCGCGCCACAGGCGCTTCATCTCGTTTTCGGAGGCGAGCTGATCGACCTCCAGGGCGTCGCCTTCCGCGACCCGACGAAGCTCGACATCGTCGGCATTTATTCGGACAACGCCTCCGCGCTCGCCGCCTGGAAGGCGAAGGCGCACGCCACCGTCGACAACGCCCATATGCGCTATTTCGTCGTGCAGCTGCACAGCCTCCTCGATCCCGAGACGAATTGAGTCTCCTTCCGCGCGGCCGATCGACGGCGCGCCCGACGGCCCCGCTGGGCCGGGGCGTCGCGATCGGCCCTTTCATTCGAATACGGCGCGGCGAGAGCTCGGCCGTCGCATTATTGGCGAGTTCACCGGGGCGTCGATGCCGGTCTTGACGATTTATCGGTTGCTGACCATCGGTTTGGCGCCACTCGCCGGCGTGGCGCTCGGCTGGCGCGCGAGACAAGGCAAGGAAGATCCCGCGCGGCTCGGCGAGCGCATGGGCGCGCCGAGCCTCGAGCGTCCCGCCGGACGGCTCGTTTGGCTGCATGGCGCGAGCCTCGGCGAGAGCCTCGCTCTTTTGCCGCTGGTGGAGCGCTTCATTCAGCGCGGCGTCGAGGTTCTCGTCACCACGGGCACGGTCTCCTCCGCCAAAGTGCTGCGGGCGCGGCTGCCGGCCGGCGCCGTGCATCAGTTTCTGCCGCTGGACGCGCCGCAATTCGTCGAGCGCTTTCTCGAGCATTGGCGTCCCGACATCGTGCTCTTCGCCGAGTCGGAGCTGTGGCCCAATATGATCCGCGCCATCCATGCGCGGCGACTGCCGCTCGTGCTCGTCAACGCCACCATCTCGCGCCGCTCCGCCGCGCGCTGGCGGCGCCTGCCCGGCGGCGCGCGAACCTTGTTCGGCGAGATCGATCTCTGCCTCGCGCAAAACGCCGAGAGCGCCGCGCGCTATCTGGGCCTCGGCGCGCCGCGCGTGCGCGTGTGCGGCAATCTGAAATTCGATGTGCCGCCGCCGCCCGTCGGCGCCGGCCGGCTCGCCGAATTCAACGGCGCCATCGGCCCGCGTCCCGTCTGGGCGGCGATCTCCACCCATGCGGGCGAGGAGGAGATCGCGATCGACGCGCATCTCTCGCTTTCCGGCGAAGTCCCGTCGCTGCTGACCATCATCGTGCCGCGCAAGCCCGAGCGCGGCGCCGAGATCGCCGCTCTCGCCAGCGCCAAAGGCCTCGCTGTGGGCCTGCGCTCGCGCGACGGCGAGCCGCGCCGCGGCGTGCAGATCTATGTCGCCGACACAGTGGGCGAGCTCGGCCTGTTCCTGCGCGCCGTCAGCGTCGTGTTCACGGGAAAATCGCTGACGGCGGAGGGCGGGCATAATCCGATAGAGCCGGCCAAGCTCGGCTGCGCGATCCTGCACGGGCCGCATGTCGAGAATTTCGCCGATATTTATGGCGAGCTGGCCGCCGCCCGCGCCGCCGCCCGCGTGAGCGACGCGGAATCGCTGGCGCGCGCGCTGCAATTTCTGCTGTCCGACCCCTCTCGCATGCGCGCGATGGGCCGCGCCGGCGCCGAGGTGGTGCGAAAGCTCGGCGGCGCCTCGCAGAGCATTATGGCGGCGATCGAGCCTTATCTCGCGCAATCGGCGCTGGAGCAGAAATGAGCCCGCGGCGCCGCATCGCCAATGCGCGCGCCTGACTTCTGGCGACGCGCGCCGGCCTCGCCGCTGGCGCGGGCTCTGGCGCCGTTCGGCGCGCTCTACGGCGCGGCCGTTTCAGCGCGCATGAGACGGAGGGGCGCGCGCGCCGATCTTCCGACGATCGTGATCGGCGGCCCGACGCTCGGCGGCGACGGCAAGACGCCGGCCGCGCTCGCCATCGCCGCTCTGCTCACGGAAATGGGCGAGCGGCCCTTCTTCCTCACCCGCGGATATGGCCGCCGCACTGCGCGGCGCGCGCCTTTTCTCATCGATCCGAGCATTCATTCCGTGCGCGAGACGGGCGATGAAGCGCTGCTGCTGGCACGCTGCGCTCCGACCATCGTCGGCGCCGACCGCGCGGCCGGCGCGCGGCTCGCACGCGCTCTCGGCGCGACGGCGCTGGTGCTGGACGATGGCTTGCAGAGCCGGCGGCTCGAGCCCGATCTCGCATTGATGGTCGTCGACGGCGCCTATGCCGCCGGCAATGGCCTATGCCCGCCCGCCGGCCCGCTGCGCGCGCCCTTGCCCGGCCAGCTCGCCGCTGTGGATGCGCTCGTGCTGATCGGCGAAGGCGCGGCGGGAGAAGCGGTCGCCGCACATGCGAGAGCGGCGGGAAAGCCCGTTCTGCGCGCCGGCGTCGCGCCCCTCCCCGCGCGCCTTCCGCAGCGCGCGCTCGCCTTTGCGGGCATCGCGCGGCCGCAGAAGTTTTTCGCGACTCTGGAGGCTTTGGGGCTCGAGATCGTCGGCCGAAAAAGCTTCGCCGATCATCATGCCTTCACGGCGCGCGAGATGGCGGCGCTCGAGCGCGAAGCCGCGCGTCTTCGCGCGACGCTGGTCACGACGGAAAAAGACGCGGCGCGTCTTTCGCCCGACATGGCCGCGCGCGTGGACGTTCTACCGATCGACCTCCGCTTCGCAGAGGAAGAAGACATGCGCGCGCTCCTTCGCCGCTCCATTACGGATTAACGGTCGCCGCGACGCGCCTTCGCTCTGCTCCGACGCCGATTCCAACGGCGCTCACGCTCCTCCTCGCGCCGCGTAGCCGCCTCGGCGCGCCTCTGTTTCTTGCGTTGTTCCAGAGCGACTCGCATCGCCTCCCGCGCCTTTGAGCCGAAACCGATCGTCGCCGCCTCGAGCGCGGCGAGGCGCCTCGCGCGCTTGGGATTCGGCTTTTCGGCGCCAGGCGCCTCCGGCGCACCCCCACAAGGGTGGAACTGCAGGCGAGGTAGCTCGCGATCGACCCAATAGAGCAATTCGGCATTGCTCGGCTCGGCGCCGAAGCAATGGCGCGCCGTCTCGAGGCCGTCCTCGCTGCGCCGCTCGATCTCGGCGACCCAAAACTGGCCGTCGAAAAATATGGATGTGATTGTTCTGGTGAGCATTATCCGACCCTACAGACGCACTTTCTCATGCGCCGAGGGTCACGCCGATAGGCGACGTGACAGAGCCCTGCTCTCACAGGGCGCCCGGACTCACCTCACCGGGCCGCCTTTTTCCGACCGGCAAATATTACCGCGGTTTGGAATTCATGTCATCGGTTTTTCGCGGGAGAGCGCGCAGAACGTCGAGCGTGCTCTAAGGCTTCTTCGGGAAGCTCACGCCGATGCGGATGAGCTTGGCGTCGGTGCTCGAATAGGCCTCTTGCAGGTCGACGTTCCAATAGCGGAGCTCTTCCAGCAGTATGGGCTCGCCGGTCACGGCGCAGCGCACGAAGGCGCCTGGACGGCGAACGCGGAAGTCGCCGTCGCGATATTCGACCTCGGCCTCGACCGCGGCCTGCGGCTGTCGTTCGAACCGGTTCATGCGGATCCTGCGTCTCGCCCGCTCGGTTAAGCGGCGCACTGACGAAATAAACGAGGTCATGCCGAATTTTCAATAGGAGAGACGCGATTGGCAAGGCCGAATCGCATTTGGGCGGCAAAGCTTGCGCCAGCGCTCGCCAAAAAACCCGCGCCCGCGCCAGAAGCCGGCTCGGATGAGCGCCATTTGAAAGGAAATCGCCCCAAAACACGAATGGCCGCCCCAAAGGGGCGGCCATGAAGATCGATTCGATGTTGTTTCGACGCGCTCTCACCAGAAGACGTTGGCGCGGGCGAGGAACAAGCTCGGATGCTCTCCGTTGAGATAGGGACGGTCGGAGGGCGCAACCAGCGTCAGCGCCTTCGTCCAATTGGCCTGCAAGCGGAAGCCGTTGACCGGATACCAGTTCAAGCCGATCGTCAGATTGTCCTGGCGACCGCCGAGCGTCGCCGTGCTGGCGAGCGCTTTTTGAGCCGCCGTGCCCGCCGCCGTCGCCGCATAGACGAAATTGCCATCGACGAGGCCGCCATTGTTGAGATTGATCTCGCTGTAGCGCGCGGCGAGCTCCCAGGCGCCCCAGCCGCCCTTGTTGACGGGATCCTTGATCTGGATCGGGCCGAAAGTGCCGGGCGTGAAAAAGTTCTTGTCGTAGCTGCCATAGACGGCGGCGCGCGATTCTCCGGTCAGGAACCACGAACCTTGGACATAATAGCCGCTGTATTGGAGGCTCGAGCCGCCGCCATTGCCGAGCAGGAGAGCGTTGAGCGGATCGCGCTCGTAACGCGTGGCGATATATTCGCCTTGCAGCGAGACCGGGCCGTAGCTGGCGGCGGCCTCGAAGCCGTAGCTATAAGCGTATTTCAAGCAGCCGTTCTTCAGGACGAAAGGCGCGGACAGGAGACCGAGGCCGGTCGCGTTCGTCGCCAGGCTGCCCGAGGCCGCGCAAGTCAAATCCTGCGCCGCGGACACGCGCGTCCAGGTGCCGCTGCCGCCCAGCACATCCGCCTCCTCGCGCTCCGTGCCGGCGCCCGGCCGGAGGAAGGCGGAATCGGTGGCGGCCGTCGTGTTCTCCGGCTTGTGATAACGGAAGGACGAGCCGAGATGCAGCAGCTTGTCCTCTTCCTGAATGGGCGCATAGGTGGCGCGCACCGCCGCGTCCCAATATTGCGCGCCGCCAGTGGGCGGAGCGACCGCTGTATCCTGCGGCGAGGTGGAGAAAATGCCGGTCTTCACCGTCCACAGCTTGTCGCCGATGGTGACGGCCGCGCCCGTATGGCGGCTCGGCGCCAGCACCGTCGGCAGCGCGCGCTCGAGGAAGGTGATGTTGCTCGTCGAGCTGTTCGTCTCCATGCTGAACGGCTCGAAGAAATTGCCGACCTGGAAGGTGACGGGCTGCTTGGAGATCTCTTCCGGCAGCAGCTTGGCGCGATAGCCGATATAGGCGTCGCGAATGCCGGTCACGCCGGAGTTGGTGAAATCATACTGGAACCGGTAGAACCAGTCCTTATAGGCCTTGCCCTCGAGCCAGATCTGCGCGCGGCGGAAGCCCACATTGCTGCGCGACATGGTGTCGGCCGAGCTGGCGAAGCCGCCGTCGATCTGCATGCGGCCGCCGAGCTTGAAGCTGAACGCCTTGTCCTCGGTCTCGACGAAGAGGCCGTTGCGGAAGCTGACGAACACCGGCGGCGGCGCGACGAGGCCCGGCTGGGTCTTGGCGGAATTCAGCGCATTCTTGACCTGGGCGTTGGTCTTGGCCTGCTCGGTCACCCGAGCCTCGAGGCGCTTGATCTGCTCCTTCAGCGCCTTGATCTCGCTCGCCGTGTCCGCCAGCGCCGACGCCGGAGCGCCCACCATCCCGCAGAAGGCGGCGAGCGCGACGCCGCCCGAGAGCCGCTGCGCCATTTTCGACCCGATAGTCTGTTCTCTCATCTCAGCCCCCTGCGCTCGGCGATTGCGTGGCGCCTCGGACGTCCGCTCGCCGGACGAGATTTGCATTCGGTCGAATGAATATCTCGCGTCGACGACAGATCTCCCCGGCCCGAAGAACACATGCAAGGCGCGCGACGATTGCACCTTTTGCCTACTAAACATCGGATGATGCCCAAATTATCGCCAGATGCGCCCGCATGATGAGCTTCTAACGGCGAAATGTTCTTTGGATACATCACATGTAATTGTCTTACATTTCGATCGGCCGTTCGCGCAAGGCCGGAATCGGCTTCTCTTAAGGATTTTCACGTACGTGTTGCCGATTCGACACAATCGCTATGCGGCGTCGCTATGAGGCTCGACCATATTGCGATTGCGGCGCGCGGCGGCGAGCGGCTCGGACCAGACGCCTAGAGGGATCGAAGGCGATCCGGCGGCGGCCGCGCTCCCTCGGCCACGGCGACGTGGCATTTGGGCAACACCTTAAGTGGAAACCGATGTCACAATCCGCCGCCGCCGCCTTTTGTGATGAATGTGTCACACAACGCCTCTAGCCGTGCCGTAGCGGTAAGCAATTCAAGGCAGAGGCTGACATGAGACAGGTACCGAACGTTCAGACGATCGCGAAGGGCGCGACGCCTTCGAAGCTGCTGGGAGGCGTAGCGGTCCTCGCCCTCGGCGCGTTCGGCGCGCCCGCGGCGGCTCACGCCGACACGGCGAGCGAGATCAAGGCGCTCAAGGCCGAGCTGAAGCGGCTCGAGCACAAGCTCGACGAGCAGGCCAAGACGACCCATCAGGTCAAGAACGCGCTGAACTCGGCCAAGGCCGCGCCGGGCGGCAATGCTCCGCCGCCGGTGTTCGTCAGCTTCAAGAACGGCCTCTATGTCGAGACCGAGGACAAGAGCTTCGACTTCAAGATTGGCGGCCGCATTCAGGCCGACGGCGGCTTCACCAGCTATCCCTCCGCCTCCGGCGCCCGCAGCAACGTCGGCTTCCGCCGCGCTCGCCTCGAGGTCGAAGGCAAGGCGTATAAGAACTGGTTTTACAAGTTCCAATACGACTTCACCGGCACCGGCGTGACCGGCATTCGCGACGCGTTCGTCGCCTATCGCGACACGCTGCTGCCGGAGTCCATCACCAAGCAGCCGGTCACCTTCCAGGTCGGTAGCCAGTACGAGCCGTTCAGCATGGAGACGGTGACCTCCTCCAAGCACATCACCTTCATCGAGCGTGCGCTTCCCGGCGCTCTGGCCCCGGATCGCCATGTCGGCGCCAAGGTCGGCCTCGGCGACAAGAATTGGAGCGTGCAGGCGGGCGTGTTCTCGACCAGCTTCGGCCAGGACTCCGCGCAGGCTCCCGCCGTCACCGGCCATCAATATTGGGACCTGACGACGCGCGCCACCTATGCGCCGATCGTCGAGGAGGACAAGCTGCTGCATTTCGGCGGCTCGTTCATGTTCCACAGGCCGAACGACTCGACCGCCGCCCAGGACCCGAACAATCTGCTGCCGGGCACCGGCTCGCGCGACGAGACCGACATTCTCAACAATCGCTATGTCGTCGTCCCCTCGGCTCAGGCGCTGACCTGCAGCCCGGTCTACAAATCGGCGGCCGGCGTCGCCCTGCTGTGGACTCCCGGCTATCTGCAGAACAGCTGCCTGAAATACAGCTTCAACTATAACTTCGAAGTGGCGGCCTCTTATGGGCCGTTCTCGGTCCAAGGCGAATATTCCGGCGCTCATTACGAGCGTGATGCGGGAACGGCCTTGGCGCTCGGCAACAATGGCGGATCGAGCCTCAATTACAGCGGCTATTATGTCCAGGGCTCGGTCTTCCTGACCGGCGAGTCCCGCGCGGCCTCTTATAGGGGCTATGACAAGGACTGGAACACGCCCGGCACCTTCAGCGACATCGTGATCCTCAATCCGCTCAGCAAGGGCGGCCTCGGCGCCTGGGAATTCGCCGCGCGCTACAGCGAGCTCAACCTCAACAATGGCGGTCTCGTCAGCGGTCCCTACGCCTATTGGGCGGCGGTGGCCGGCGGCGCCGCCGACAAGGCGCTGGCGAGCACGGCGACGCTCGGCGGCCGCGAGGAGAACCTCACTCTGGCGCTCAATTGGTATCCGGTGAGGGGCGTCCGCTTCCAGGCCAATTGGACGCGCGCCATGACGCTCGTCGCTCCGTCCGACAAGCCCTATCTCAACGGCCAGCACCCGAGCACCTTCCTCGCCCGCGCCCAGGTCTTCTGGTGAGCGAAAGCTCCGGCCTTCGCAAGGCTCAGCGAGACGATCGAATCACGAAAGGCCGCCCTTCGGGGCGGCCTTTTTCGTTATGAAACCAATATTTATAACGTGACATTTCCGCAACAGAGGCGGCGGAAACGCCGCCGCGGCGGCCCGGCTCGGCTCCACATCTCTAGTCAATCCCTATAGTCCATGGTTAAGGAATTTTACTGATCCGTTCATATGGGGACGAACATGAAGAAACACGGCGATATCGGCGGCTCGACCGCGCGCCTCTCGGGCGGAGTCGCCCTTGTCGCATTTTGCGGGCTGCTGGGCGTTCCGGCCTCGGCGCTGGCGGATACGGCGAGCGAGATCAAGGCGCTGAAGGCGGAGCTCAAGCGGCTCGAGGCCAAGGTCTCGCAGCAGGCCAAGGACAATGCGCAGGTCAAGAATGCGCTGAATTCCGCCAAGGCCGCGCCCACCAACGCCCCGCCGCCGGTCTTCGTCTCCTTCCGCAACGGCCTCTTCGTCGAGACCGAGGATCAGGACTTCAATTTCAAGGTCGGCGGACATCTGCAGATCGACGGCGGCTTCGCCTCCTCGGCCGACACCATCTCCCGCTCCAATGTCGGCTTCCGCCGCGCCCGCCTCGAGATCGAGGGCAAGGCGTTCAAAAACTGGTTCTACAAGGTCCAGTACGACTTCACCGGCGCCGGCGTCGCCGGCATTCGCGATTTCTATGTCGCCTATCGCGACAAGCTGCTCCCCTCGGAGATCAGCTCGCAGCCCGTCACCTTCCAGATCGGCAATTTCCGCGAGCCCTTCAGCCTGGAAGCGACCGAATCGTCGAAATATTTCACCTTCATCGAGCGCTCTCTGCCTTCCGTCCTCTCGCCGAGCCGCCATACCGGCGCGGCGGTCGGCGTCGGCGACAAGCAGTGGAGCGTCAAGGCCGGCATATTCTCGACCAGCCCGCAGGACACGGCGACCGCGCCGCCCACGGGGGAGGCGCAATATTGGGATGCGGCCGTGCGCGGCGTCTATGCGCCGATCACCGAGGAGGACAAGCTGCTCCATCTCGGCGGCTCCTTCAAATATCACAAGCCGAACAACACCACCGCGGCGACCGACGCCGCCAATCTGCGCCCCGGCCAATCGCCCGAGCGCGAGGAGACCGACGTGCTCGGCGGCGGCGGCGCGCTCACCCGCGTCTCCGCGGCGCAGGATCTCTCCTGCGGCGCCTCGGCGGCCAGCCTCAACATCACGACCACCGGAGCGGGCCAGCTCATCGCTCCCTTCGCCCGTCGCTCGAGCTGCCTGAAATACTCCTACAACTACGGCTTCGAGGCCGCCGCCGCCTATGGCCCGGTCTCACTGCAGGCGGAATATATCGCCGCCCAATATGAGCGCGACTTCACCAACGCCCTCATCTTCGGCAATGGCGGCGGAACCAGCCTGCGCTATAGCGGCTATTACGTTCTCGGCTCCCTGTTCCTGACCGGCGAGTCCCGCGCGGCCTCCTACAAGGGCTACGACAAGGACTTCAACACGCCGGGCAGCTTCGGCGAGGTTCAGATCAAGAACCCGCTGAACAAGGGCGGCTATGGCGCCTTCGAGCTGGCGGCGCGCTACAGCGAGATCAATCTCAACAATGGCGGTCTCGTCGACGGCAACTTCGTCTATGCGGCGACCGTGGCCGGCAACGCCGCGCAGAAGGCCCTGGCCAGCACGGCGACGCTGGGCGGACGCCAGGACAATTTCTCCCTCGCGCTGAACTGGTATCCGGTGAAGGGCGTGCGCTTCCAGGCCAATTGGACCAAGACGCTGACGCTGGTCGCGCCCTCCGACCGCCCCTATCTCAATGGCGAGCATCCGAGCCTCTTCCTCGCCCGGGCGCAAATCTACTGGTGAGGGGCGCTTCGATCGAGGCGTCTTATATTACGCTCCAATTCACGCGGCCGCCCCTTCGGGCGGCCGTTTTTTTTGGGCGATGCGACGCGGCGGCGGACGTTTGCATCCCGTAGAAAACATAATATCAAATTAAGAACTTTGCGTCGTCGATTCGGCGCAGCGTAGGTAATCGGCCTATTTACTTAAGCGTAAATACGTAATTCGATTCCTTTTTGCTGCGGCGGATCTCAAATATGTCCAATATTTTCCGTATTTCTATTGTCATCGCGACAGTCGCGCAAAGCGTCGCTGCGGGGCGCGCCGAAGAGCTTCCGAAACGGCAGGCCGCGCCCGTCGAATATGTCCGCATCTGCGACCAATATGGCGCGGCCTTCTTCTATATCCCCGGCAACAACACCTGCCTGCGCATCGGCGGCGCCGTCGTCGCCGAATGGCGCTCTTGGAGCACCTCCTATCGAATGTCGCGCAGCATCATCGCGACCGACAATCCTTTCGCCTTCGGCCCCAGCATCAACTCGAATCCGCTCGGCATTCCGGGACATGTTCCCATCCTGGGCTATTCCAATCCGCGCAGCGGCGACAATTCCGGCTTCGTCGGCCTCGGCCGGGTGGAGATGGACGCGCGCGCGCCGACCGACTACGGCACGATGCGCGCCTTCGTGCGGCTCGAATCGCAATTCGGCTCGGACAGCAGCGCGGCGACCGGCTCGATCAGCGGCTCGCAATATTTCGGCGCGGCCAATTACTCCAATGGCAATGTATTCCGCACGACGGCGCGCGAGACGACGATCCTCAACAAGGCCTTTGTGCAATTTGGCGGCATTACCGCCGGCCGCGTGCAATCCTTCTTCGATTTCTACACGGACAATATCGATTGGGAGGCGCTGCGCGGCTCCAACGCCACCGTCGGCGCGCTGGCCTATACCTATAGCTTCCGCGACGGCGTCTCTCTGAGCTTTTCTCTCGAGGACAATGTCTCGCGGCGCGGCTTCGTCGGCTCGACCATCGGCGCCTTCAATTATGTGGCGGCGGTCTACGGCCTCTCGGGCGCGGCAGCGGACGCCGCCGCGGCGGCCTGGGGAACACGCTTCACCGGCGTGCCGGACGGCGTGCAAATTCCAGAGATCGTCGGCGCCTTCCGCATCGACCAGCCCTGGGGCGCCGTGCAGCTGTCCGGCGCGGCGCATCAGCTGCGCACATCCACCTACACGCGCAACGCCACAGTGGCGACGCCCGTCACCGGCCTGCCGCTCGGCACCGCCATCCCCGTCGTTTCGCAGGACGATTACGGCTATGCGTTTCAGCTCGGCTGGCAGTTCAATCTCGACAAATTCGCCCCCGATATTTTTTCCGAGGGCGACAAATTATGGGTGCAGGGAACCTACGCCCGCGGCGCCGTCGGCTATCTGATGGGCAATAATCTCAGCTTCAACGGCGGCCCCGTGAACGGCAACGCCTTCTACGGCTATGGCAATGGCGGCGTGAAAGCCAGCAATGGCTGGGAGTTTCTGAGCTTCGACTGCATATGGACCGCCGCCGCCCATTGCGACAAATCGATCGGCTGGGTGGGGCTGGCCGCCTTCAAGCATTATTGGACGCCGACGCTCTCCTCCGGCGTCTACGGCTCGCTGATGGAGCTCTATTACAGCCCGAGCGCCATCGCCGATTTCGGCGGCGGCGTCGGCGCCGTGAACACGACCGAATATCGCGTCGGCTCCAATCTCGTCTGGACGCCGATCAAGAATTTCGACCTCGGCGGCGAGCTGATGTATCTGCGCGACAATCATCACAGCCGGCCGGTGGGGCTCGCGCCGGACATAGCGCTGTGGTCGGTCGGCCTGCCGTCATGGAAGGGCGCCAACGCCACTGTGGAAGGCCGCCTGCGCCTCCAACGCTCCTTCTGACCCGCTTGGGGCGTCGCCTCAACCCGCGCGCGGCGTGAAGACGCCGTCCGCCTCCATCATCTCGAGCAGCATGCCCTCGCGCAGGCCGCGATCGGCGATGCGGGTGCGGGCCGCCGGGAAGACGCGGCGTATCGCCTCAAAGATCGCGCAGCCGGCGAGCACGAGATCGGCGCGCTGCGGGCCGATGCAGCCATTGGCGGCGCGCTGGTCGAAATCCATGGCGCGCAGCGAATCGATGGCGCGCGTGGCGTCCTCGTCCGAGAGCCAGAGCCCGTCGACGCGCCAGCGATCATAGCGCTCGAGGCCGAGATGCACACCGGCGAGCGTCGTCACCGTGCCGGAGGTGCCGAGCAGATGAAAGCGCTCGCAGCGCCGCTCCGCCGCCGTGCGCTCGGCGAAGGCGGCGAGCCCCTCGAGCGCGCGCGCCGTCATCGCCTCATAAATGTCCGGCGTCACGCTCTTGCCGCCGAATCGCTCCGCCAGCGAGACGACGCCGAGCTCGAGCGAGGTCCAATGGCGCAATTCGCCGCCCTGCGCGTCGCGCGTCAGCCACACCAGCTCGGTGGAGCCGCCGCCGATGTCGAAGAGCAGAATGCTCTCCGCGCGCGGATCCGCGAGCGAGCCGCAGCCGCGCGCGGCGAGGCGGGCCTCGGTCTCGCGATCGATGACCTCGAGCAGCAGGCCGGTGCGCTCGCGCACGCGCTCGACGAATTCCGCGCCATTGTCGGCCGCGCGGCAGGCCTGGGTGGCGATCAGTCGGGCGCGGGAGACGCCGCGGGCGCTCATTTTCTCGCGGCAGACGTCCAGCGCCTCCAGCGTGCGCTCGATCGCCTGCTCGCAGATGCGGCTCGAGGAGCCCATGCCCTCGCCGAGCCGCACGATGCGCGAGAAGGCGTCGACGATGCGCAGCATGTCCGTCTTGCGCCGGGAGCGCTGCTCCGGCCGGGCGATCAGCAGCCGGCAATTATTGGTGCCGAGATCGAGCGCCGCATAGACATGATCGTCGCGCCGCTCGCCCAGAAAGCGAGCGCTCCGCGCGGAGACGTCCGCAGCGCAAAGGGGGTCGGATGGGCGAACAGGATCGCCCGCGCCGTCCACGGATGCGCGCGCCCCCGCTCCAGCGCGCGGCGCCTCGCCTCCGCCCAGGCCCCCGCCCCAATGTTCCGGCTTTTTCAACCCGCCTCCCGATCGGCCTTTTTTCCTTCGCGCCGCCGCGCCGCCGATCCCCGTCTCGACGAACTCTCATGGCCGATCGCGGGAAGTGTAGCAAGGCCGGCGCGAATGCCAAGGAGCGCGTTTACGGGCCGCGCCGGCGGGCGCGAGCGAGGCCGTTGTGAAAACCAGCAAAGGTCGCGCCACGAACCGCGCCGATCAAACCGCGCCGATCATGTTGACAGAGGCGCATCCTCTCTTTAGATCACCGCGACGCGCCGCTTCGCCGCGCGACCGTTGGGGGATAGTTCAACGGTAGAACAGCGGACTCTGACTCCGTTAATCTTGGTTCGAATCCAGGTCCCCCAGCCATTTACGTCCGAGCTTTCGCCGAAAGCTCGCGGCCGAGCTCTCCCCGCCAGCCTCGCGCCTCCTCACTCGAAGGTCACGCTCAGCCCGTGGCGCTCGAGCTCTTCTTCTATCGCTTCGAGAATCGACTGCAGCTCGACGATGTCGATGGGGATTTCCTGGTCGGGCGCGTCCCAATGGTCGATGTCGTCGAGGCGGATGAAGAAATCCGTGTCCTCCTCGGCGTCCGGGGGCGGCGCGCTATTGGCGATGGTCAGCACATGGCCGCCGGAGAGGACGCGAATCGCGCCTTCCGTCATCTCGATCTGGATCGATTTGCGCCGCGCCATGCAAGATGCTCCCGCTTCAGCTCACTCTACGATCAAACCGGCCCGCACCGCCACTTTTCGCATCAAGGTCGGCAGCCCTTCCTCGGAAAGGCGCGCCAGAGGCGTCCAGCGGCCGTTCTCGATATGGGGCGGCGGCGCCGGAAGCGTCGCGGCGAATATGGTCAGCCGCAGCGAAAAATGCGTGAACACATGCTCGACCTCCCCTGGCAGCGCGCGCCAGCGCGCCGCGGCGGGCGCATGGGCTTGGGCGCGGGAGGGGTCGAAATCGACGCGAAAAGGCGTCGAGGGAAATTCGCTCATGCCGCCGAGCAGGCCGCGCGGCGGCCGCGTGCGCAGCAGGGCCGCGCCGCCGCAGGTGAGGACGAAGGCCGCGCCGCGCCGCAGCGGCTTCTCGAGCTTTTGCGCCTTTACCGGGAAGCGCTCGGTCTCGCCGCGCCGCGCCGCCTCGCAGCCGGACGCGAAAGGGCAGAGATCGCAGCGCGGCCCGCGCGGCGTGCAGACCGTCGCGCCGAGATCCATCAAGGCTTGCGTGAAATCGCCGGAGCGCGCGGCGGGAAGCAGCGTCTGCGCCGTCTCGCGCAATTCGCGCTTGGCCTCGCGGATCGGGCGGTCGATGGCGAAGAGCCGAGCGACGACGCGCTCGACATTGCCGTCGACGGCGACGCAAGGCGCGTCGAATGCGATGGCCGCCACCGCCGCCGCCGTATAGGGGCCGACGCCGGGCAGAGAGAGAAGATCCCCCTCCTCCCGCGGGAAGACGCCGCCGCGCTCGAAAGCCACCTGCTGCGCGCAAGCGTGGAGATTGCGGGCGCGGGCGTAATAGCCGAGGCCGGCCCAGGCTTTCATCACCTCCTCCAGCGGCGCGGCGGCGAGCGCCTCGACGCTCGGCCAACGAGTGAGAAAGCCGAGGAAATAGGGCTTGACCGCCTCCACCGTCGTTTGCTGCAGCATGATCTCCGACAGCCAGACGGCGTAAGGGTCGGCCCGCTCGCCGGGCGCGGCGCGCCAGGGCAGATCGCGGCGGCGGCGGTCATACCAGGAGAGCAAATCGGAGAGCAGCGCGCGCGGATCGGGCCGCGGCGGCGATTTTGTGGACGACCTCGCGGCCGACGACTTGGCGGGGGCTCTCGGCATGGGCTAACCTGTCCTTACCGAGATCAGAGCCGATCGCGCAAGGAGAGAACATGACCGACGCGGCGGCCGGACGCTCGAAAATGCGGCGATCGCGCCTCCTCGGCGAATTCGTCGACAAGACGCTCGATCCTCTCGCCGCGCGCCAGGGCTTCAGCGAAAGCTCGCTGCTGCTGCGCTGGGAGGCGATCGTCGGCGCGCGCGTCGCCGCCATTTGCGAGCCGGTGAAGCTGCAATGGCCGCCGCGCGCCAAAAAGCGCGCGGCCGACGAAAACCAAGCCGGCGCCAAAAGCCGCGCGGCCGAGAAGACAGACGAGCCAGCGATTCTGGCGCTGCACGTCGAGCCGGGCTTCGGCCTCGACATTCAGCATATGAGCGCCGCCATCATCGAACGCGTGAACACGCATCTCGGCTGGCGCTGCGTCGCCAAGATCACGATGAAGCAGGAGCCGCTCGCCCCCCGTCGCGTCCGGCCGACGAAGCCGCCGGTCGATCTCGCAGCGCGCCGGCAGGCGGAAGCCGTGACCGAAGGCGTCGCCGACGAGAGGCTGCGGGCCGCGCTGGTGGCGCTGGGCGAGCGCGCGCTGGCCAAGCCGACCCGCTGATTATTGGATGATCCAATAAGCGTCGGGATCGCCGCGCATATGCACCTTCACCAGCCGGCTGAAGGGCGGAACTGCCTCGACGATGATGTCGCCGCCGAGCACGCGGCAATCCTTGCTCTTCAGGCCGCGGCGGATGATCTCGCGCGCCGCCTCGAGATCATATTGCTCGGCGAGATCGACGACGCGCTGCATATCCGCGCGCTCCTTGCAGCCGGCATAGCCCGGAAAGCCTTCGTAGATGACGGCGACCTCGACGGCCGCCGCGGGCGCCAGAAGAAAAAGCGCGAGCGCCGCGCCGAGAATGTAAGAGAGCTTCATATTCGTCTCCAATGAAAAATCGGCTCGCCGTCAGGGGACGCGCACGCATTCAAAAAAGGACAGCCGGAAATAGATCATCGACGCCGAGGCGAATCACTGCGCGCCATGGTCGCTCATTCGGCGAAAAAATTCCGTTGTGGATTATCGAAATCGCTCGACCGCATAGGGCGCCGGATCGGTGAAGGGCGCCTCTCCGGTCATCATCTCGGCGAGCAGCCTGCCGCTCACCGGGCCGAGCGTGAAGCCGTGATGCTGATGGCCGAAATCGAACCAGAGGCCCTGATGGCGCGGCGCCTTGCCGATGATCGGCAGCATGTCCGGGAAGCAGGGGCGGCAGCCCATCCAGGGCTTGGGGTCCAGCCGCTCACCGAGCGGGAACAGCGTGCGCGCGAGCGCTTCGTCCTTTCCCACCTGCACGGGCGTCGGCGCGGCGTCGCGGCGAGCGAATTCCGCGCCGGTGGTGAGGCGCACGCCGCGCGTCATCGGCGCCAGCACATAACCATTGTCGGCGTCGAGAACGGGATGGAAAAGCCGCGCGCCCTCCTTGGTTCCGTAATGCATGTGATAGCCGCGCTTGACCGCGAAGGGCAGATCATAGCCGAGCGGGCGGAAAATCTGGTCGGACCAGGGGCCGAGCGCGACGACGACATCGCGGACGATCAGCGCGCCGTCATGCGTGGGCACGCTCCAATGTCCGTCGCGCGTCTGCGCGAGAGCGCGAACGTCGCCGGCGAGAAAGCGCCCGCCGCGACGCTGGAACAGCTCCGCATAGGCCTGCGCCACCGCGCAAGGATCGGCGACCGAGGCGGTGTCGCGAAAATGCACGGCGCCGACAACGGGCGCTATGTCGGGCTCCAGCGCCGAGAGGCCGGCGGCGTCCAGCTCCTCGACGCGAAGTGAAAAGTCGCGCAGCCGGGCGGCGTCGACGAGCCCTTTGGCGAGGCTCTTGTCGCTGCGATAGAGCTTGATCCAGCCGGTGCGGCGGACGATGTCGCCGGCGCCCGAGAGCTGGATCAGCGCGTCATGCTCCTCGAGGCAGCGCTCGACCAAAGGCAGCGCGTCCAGAGCGTGACGTTTGGCGCGCTCCGGCGCGCTCTCGCGAAAATAGCGCCACAGCCAGGGCGCGACGCTGGGCAGGGCCGAGACATGATAATGCGCCTGCGGCGAGAGATTGAGCGCATAGCGCAGGAGATCGCCGAGATCGCGCGGGAAGAGATAGGGAAAGACGGAGGCGCGCTCGATGAGCCCGGCGTTGCCGAAGCTCGTCTCCAATCCGGCCGCGCCATGCCGATCGACGAGGACGACATCGCGCCCCCGCGCCTGCAGATGCAGGGCGGCCGAGACTCCGACCATTCCCGCGCCCAGCACGGCGACATCGGCGGTCTGCTGCATAAGGTCCTCCGGGCGAACACATTCTGAAACCGAGATATGGCGGCCCGAGCGGGCGAACGCCAGCGCTGGCGTTGGTTCATCCGCAGCAATATTTCGGCCAGAGAGGGCGTCTCGAATTCCAACGGTCCGGCCGGCGAAGCGGGCTCAAATTACCTCGATGAGGCTTTCGCCTCGCTCCAGCGCCGCCAAGATGTCGGGAAGCATCGTTTCGAACCAGGCCAGAAGCTCGCGCTTCCGCGTGTTCGGAACGCGCACCCAGACGATTGGCGGGCCGCCACTCTCGAGCGCTTTCCGCTGCGCAAAATCCTCGTCTTTGGAGATAACAACGGCGCCGGCCGCAAGGGCATAGCTCCAGATCGAACTGTCGCTGGCGTCTCCGAGACCGACATCCCCGACATGCTCCGCCTCATGTCCCGCCGCGGAGAGCCAGCGCGCAAGCGCCGGCGGCAGCTGCGCATCGACGAGAAAGCGCATCAGGCGACGCGCAGGATCGGATGATCGCTCTGGCGCGCGGCAAATTCGAGGACGGCAACGATATCCGCCGCCTCGAGCAGCGGATAATCCTCGAGAATCTCCTCATTCGAGGCCCCGGCCGCGAGAAGGTCCAGAACGTCTTTGACGCGAATGCGCAGCGAGCGGATACAAGGGCGTCCGCCGCATTGCTGCGGATCGACAGTGATACGCTCGAGCTGGCTCATTTCGACCTCCGGTTCCCTTTCAATATATCGCGAGGCGCGCTCGGGGTCACCCGGGCCTTCGCCCGGAACGCCAGCCCTGCACCGCGCCTTGCTATCTTTAGGATATGTTCACCACGAAGACTGGAAGCGGAGCCGGCCCCGCCCCCTTCACTCCGCTCGCGGAAGGGCCTAAACGATCGTCTTCCCGCCGAACCGGCCGCACGAAGACTTTTCCAAAGGACGCCCGAGCCCATGATCCCTCGCTATTCCCGCCCCGAGATGACCAAGATTTGGGAGCCGCAGACGCGCTTTCGCATCTGGTTCGAGATCGAGGCCTATGCCTGCGACGCGCTCGCCGAAATCGGCGTGATCCCCAAGGAGAGCGCCAAGGCGATCTGGGACAAGGCCGATTTCGTCACTTTCGACGTCGCCCGCATCGACGAGATCGAGCGCGTGACCAAGCATGACGTCATCGCCTTCCTCACCCATCTCGGCGAGTTCATCGGGCCGGATTCGCGCTTCGTGCATCAGGGCATGACCAGCTCCGACGTGCTCGACACATGTCTCGCCGTGCAATTGGCGCGCGCCGCCGATCTTCTCATCGCCGACGTCGACGGCCTGCTCGCCGCGATAAAGCGCCGCGCTCTCGAGCATAAATATACGCCGACCATCGGCCGCTCGCATGGCATTCACGCCGAGCCGACGACCTTCGGCCTGAAGCTCGCGCAAGCCTATGCCGAATTCACGCGCTCGCGCGAGCGGCTCGTCGCCGCGCGCAAGGAGGTCGCGACCTGCGCCATTTCCGGCGCCGTCGGCACTTTCGCCAATGTCGATCCGCGCGTCGAGGAGCATGTGGCGAAGCAGCTCGGCCTCGCGGTGGAGCCCGTCTCCACGCAGGTCATTCCGCGCGACCGTCACGCCGCTTTCTTTGCGACGCTCGGCGTCGTGGCGTCATCAGTGGAGCGGCTGGCCATCGAGATTCGCCATCTGCAGCGCACAGAGGTGCTGGAGGCGGAGGAATATTTCTCGGCCGGGCAGAAGGGCTCCTCCGCCATGCCGCATAAGCGCAACCCCGTGCTCACCGAAAATCTCACCGGCCTCGCGCGGCTGGTGCGCGGCATGGTGACGCCGGCGCTGGAGAATGTCGCGCTGTGGCATGAGCGCGACATTTCGCACTCTTCCGTCGAGCGCAATATCGGCCCCGACGCCACGGTGACGCTCGACTTCGCGCTCTCGCGCCTGACCAGCGTCATCGATCAGCTCATGATCTATCCCGAGAACATGCAGAAGAATCTCGACCGCCTCGGCGGGCTCGTGCATTCGCAGCGCGTGCTGCTGGCGCTGACGCAAAAGGGCGTCTCACGCGAGGACGCTTATTCGCTGGTGCAGCGCAACGCCATGCCCGTGTGGCGCGGCGAAGGCGAGTTCCGCAAGCTGCTCGGCGCCGACGCCGAGGTGAGCGCGAAGCTCTCGCCCGCGGAGCTCGATGAATTGTTCGATCTCGCCTATCACTTCAAGCATGTCGACACGATCTTCGATCGCGTGTTCGGCAAGGCGTGACGCTGCTCGCGGACGCTCGCTCCGCAAAACCCGACAATCGCCGCGCGTCATCGCGAGCGGAGCGAAGCGATCCAGAGCCATGGGGCGGCTCCTGGATTGCTTCGTCGCTACGCTCCTCGCAATGACGGCGAACCGATCGTCCGCAAAAGCCTTCCTGCTCGCGCGCTCCGCCCGACCTACGCCGCCCTCACGCCACCGTCTGCTTGCCATTCTCGTCGAACAGCACCTCGGTCTCGTCCTCGCCCATCAGAATGAGCGCGCGGGCGAGACCGCCCTCGGCGCGATATTCATACGCGTGGCGCAGCTCCACCTCGCCATAGACCATCTTCTCGCACAGAAGCAGACGCTCGGCCGCGTCATAGCGGGCGCGAAAGAATGTGTTGCGATTGTTGAGGTCGTTCGGATCGAGCGGCGACGTCAATTTGAGCGGAAGGCTCACGCCGCTATAGGTAAGGAAATAGTAATAACCGTCACTGTCCGCTTGCATGCGCTTCTCTCCCGTCGGACCGGCATTGGCGCTCCCGCCGGCCTCGTCGGAGCCATTGCGTAGCGCGCCGCGCGCAAAAAGAAAACCGCCTCGCCGCGACCAATTCTGCGCTTGACGAAATCGAGAATCGAGATCACCATTTCATCATCGCGTCACAGGGGGCCGCGGGAAACGGCGAGGAGCCGAGAACCGTGCGAACCGATCGAGCGGGACCTCGAGGGATGAGAACGCGATGGGCGGGCCGGCGTGGCAACGCACGCAGGCCTCGAGTCGAGCGATACATGCGAGAGGAGCATGACGCCACCGGGTCACACCGTTTGACCTCAGCAGAGGTCGATGGCGCAGCGAAGAAATCGAGCGCAGGTTTCCTCGGGCGCCGACATTCGTGACATCCCGACGGGCGGCGAAACGCGAAGGCCAAGCGCGACGCCTCCCTCCACTCCGAATCTGGAACTTTCCGGAGATTTCGCATTCTGCGAAACAAGCGGCCCCGCCAGCCTCAGCGCTGCGGGGCCATCTCATGACATCTCCTCTTCTACCCTCTCCCGCCGAAATCATTTGTAATTGGTCCGCATATTCGCTAGCGCCTGCCTGCGGCGCAGCGTCGCGGAGGCGTCGGTTTGAAAATCGTCATCGTCGATGAAAGTCCGGTGCGCGCTGCGATCCTCGAGGATGGATTGCGCGAGGCCGGCTTCACCAATGTCGAGCGCATTGGCGAGATGCGCAGCCTGCTCGCGCGCATCTATGCGATCGACCCGGACGTCATCCTCATCGATCTCGAAAATCCGAGCCGCGACATATTGGAGCAGATGTTCCAGGTGAGCCGCGCCGTGCGCCGGCCCGTCGCAATGTTCGTCGATCAGAGCGACGCCGCCTCCATTCAGGCGTCCGTCGACGCCGGCGTCTCCGCCTATATCGTCGACGGGCTGAAGAAAGAGCGCATCAAATCCATTCTCGATCTCTGCGTGTCGCGCTTCAACGCCTTTTCGCGCCTGCAGGACGAATTGGCGCGCGCCAAATCGGAGATCGAGGAGCGCAAGACGATCGACCGCGCCAAGGGCCTCTTGATGAAGGCGAAGAACCTCAGCGAGGAGGACGCCTATCGGCTGATGCGCAGCACGGCCATGCGCGAGAAGAAGAAGATTTTCGAGATCGCCCAGGCGATCATCACCGCCTCGGAGCTGTTCAAATGACCGCGGAGCGCGAACATTTACGCATCGGCTTCATTCCGCTCGCGGACGCCGCCTCGCTCTTCGTCGCCGTGGACAAGGGTTTCGCTACGCAGGAAGGGCTGGACGTCGAGCTCGTGCAGGAAGTCTCCTGGTCCAATGTGCGCGACAAGCTCAATATCGGCATGTTCGACGCCGCGCATCTTCTCGCGCCCATCGCCGTCGCTTCCAGCCTCGGCGTCGGCCATGTGAAGACACCGATCGTCGCGCCCTATAATCTCGCCATGAACGGCAACGCCATCACGCTCTCTCCGACGCTGCATGAGGCGATGCGGGCGCGTCTCGACGGCGATGCGCTCGATCCGCTGGCCACGGCGCGCGCGCTCGCCCGCGTCGTCGCCGATCGCAAGGCCGCGCAGGCGGAGCCGCTGACCTTCGGCATGACCTTCCCCTTCTCCGGCCATAACTACCAATTGCGCTATTGGATGGCCGCCGGCGGCGTCGACCCGGATGAGGACGTGCGCCTCGTCGTGCTGCCGCCGCCCTATATGGTCGGCAGCCTGGCGCAGGGCCATGTCGACGGCTTTTGCGTCGGCGCGCCGTGGAATTCGGTCGCCGTCGATCTCGGCGTCGGACATATTCTGCATTTTTCTGTCGAGCTGTTCTCGCGCTGCGCGGAAAAATCGCTGGCTATGCGCGAGAGCTTCGCGCTCGAGCACCCGAATGTCGTCGCCGCTCTGCTGCGCGCTCTACATCGCGCCGCGCGTTTCATCGGCGAAGCGGATCCGCATGAGATCGCAGCGCTGCTCGCGCGGCCAGATCGCGTCGGCGTCGGCGCCGATGTGATCTTGCGGACGCTGCAAGGCCGGCTCAAAATCACGCCCGATGGCGCGACGCGCGAGAACGCGCGCTATCTGCTGCTCGGCCGGGAAGGCGCCGAGCGGCCGGACCCCACTCAGGCCGCATGGCTCTATGCGCAAATGGCGCGCTGGGGACAGGCGCCCGTCTCGACCGCGCTTCTCGACGCGGCGAAAGCCGTGTTCCGCGCCGATCTCTTCGACGCCGCTCTGCCTGCAGCGCCGCGCCCCAGCGACGCCATCGGCGCCTTTTGCGGCCCGAAATTCGATGAGCGCGACCTCGACGCCTATCTCGCCGCCTTCCCCATTCGCCGCGCGCCATAGCCTGTTTTTTATCGGTTCGGCGCCCGCCTATTGGGCAAGGCGCCGATACAGACGTCGCGCCTCGCCGTGACGGTTCCGCCGAAATTCATTGAATTACAAAGGATAGCGGGTGCGCGGCCTTTTGGCGCGCAGCTTGCACCATTCTTCCCGACGATGCGCCTCGCGCATCTTTCCATTTGTCCAACGACGGACGAACAGCAACGCCGCTGTCCCAGGGAGCTCGAGCGCCATGCGCTCTCCCGAGGGAAGCGGCTTTTTGCGTTTCGCGCCGTCGACTAAAGGACGGCGCCGACTCGCCCTGACCGATGCGCTCGCAGCGCGAAGAGGACGACGGTGACGATGACAGACGAAACAAGCTCAGCGAAGACCAATGCGGCCATGACGCTCGATCGCCGCGCGCTGCTGCGTGGCGCGGCCGGCGCCGCCGCGAGCTTCGCCGCCATTCGTGCGGCCTTCCCCGCCGGCGCCTTCGCGCAAGGCGCAGGGCCGGAAACGACGAAAGCGATCCTCGGCTATATCGCGCTGGTCGACGCCGCGCCGCTCATCATCGCCAAGGAAAAAGGCCTTTTCGCCAAGCACGGCATGTCGGAGGTCGAGGTCGTCAAGCAAGCGTCCTGGGGCGCGACGCGCGACAATCTCGTGCTCGGCGGCGCCGCCAACGGCATAGACGGCGCGCATATTCTCACGCCCATGCCCTATCTCATCACCACCGGCAAAGTGACGCAGAACAATGCACCGACGCCCATGTACATACTCGCGCGCCTCAATCTCGACGCGCAGGGCATTTCCGTCGCCAATGAATATAAGGATCTGAAGATCACCACCAACGCCTCGGCGCTGCGTGACGCCTTCGCCAAGAAGAGAGCGGAAGGTAAGGAGGTGAAGGTCGCCATGACCTTCCCCGGCGGCACGCATGATTTGTGGCTGCGCTATTGGCTCGCCGCGGCCGGCGTCGATCCCGACAAGGATGTCTCGACCATCGTCGTGCCGCCCCCGCAAATGGTGGCGAATATGAAGGTCGGCAATATGGACGCCTTTTGCGTCGGCGAGCCTTGGAACGAGCAGCTCGCCAATCAGAACATCGGCTACACCGCCTGCGCCACCGGCGAGATCTGGTCGAAGCATCCCGAAAAAGCGCTCGGCCTGCGCGCCGATTGGGTCGACAAAAATCCGCGCGCCGCACGCGCGCTCACCGCCGCCGTGCTGGAAGCGCAGCAATGGTGCGACAAAATGGAGAACAAGGCCGAGCTCGCGGAGATCGTCGGCAAGCGCCAATGGTTCAACGTGCCCGTCGCCGATATCGTCGGCCGCCTCAAAGGCGATCTCAATTACGGCAATGGCCGCATCGAGAAAGGAACGAAGCAGTTCATGAAATTCTGGCGCGACGCCGCCTCCTATCCGTTCAAGAGTCACGACGCCTGGTTCGTCACCGAGGACATTCGCTGGGGCAAGCTCGAGCCGACGACGAATATCAAAGCGCTGGTCGACAAGGTGAATCGCGAGGACATTTGGCGCGAGGCGGCGAAGTCCATCAATGTCCCCGCCAAGGAAATTCCGACATCGACGTCGCGCGGCAAGGAGACCTTCTTCGACGGCAAGGTCTTCGACCCTGAAAATCCGCAGGCCTATCTGAAGAGCCTGTCCATCAAGCGCGCGCAAGTCTGATCGAAGAGGCCGAAATGACGATGCAAATCACCAAGGACGCTCTCGTCGAAGCGGCGCAGGCCGACGATCGCTCGATCGACGAGCTCTATGCGCGCCGGCGCACGCCGCTCATCGAGAAGCATGGCGCGCGCATTCGCGCATTCTTCGCGGCCGTGCTGCCGCCGATCATCGTGCTCGCGATATTGCTCGGCCTCTGGCAGCTTCTCTGCATCAAGCCGACCTCGGCTCTGCCGTCGCCGTCGCGTATATGGAGCGAGGCGAACGATCTCATCCTGCACCCGTTCTTCGTCGCGGGACCACAGGATATCGGCCTCGGCTGGCGCGTGCTCACATCGTTGCAGCGCGTCGCCGTCGGCTTCGGCCTCGCCAGCGTCGCCGGCGTGCTGCTCGGCGTCGTCGTCGGACAATCGCGCTGGGCGATGCGCGGGCTCGATCCGCTGTTCCAAGTGCTGCGCACCGTGCCGCCGCTGGCCTGGCTGCCGATCTCGCTCGCGGCCTTTCGCGATAGCCATCCTTCGGCGATCTTCGTGATCTTCATCACCTCCATCTGGCCGATCATCATCAACACCGCTGTCGGCGTGCGCAATATTCCGCAGGATTATCGCAATGTCGCCGCCGTGCTGCGGCTCAATCACCTCGAGTTCTTCTGGAAGATCATGATTCCGTCTGCCGCGCCCTACATCTTCACCGGCCTGCGCATCGGCGTCGGCCTCTCCTGGCTCGCCATTGTCGCGGCAGAAATGCTGACCGGCGGCGTCGGCATCGGCTTCTTCATCTGGGACGCCTGGAATTCCTCGCGCCTGTCCGACATTTTCGTCGCCCTCGCCTATATCGGCGTCACCGGCTTCGTGCTCGATCGCATCGTCGCCGCGATCGGCGCATTCGCCACGCGCGGCGCGCAAGCTTCCTGAAAGGATTCGCCATGAGCTATCTTCGCATCGATCATGTCGACAAGATTTTCGCGAGCGGCACCCGCACGACGAAAGTGCTCGAAGCCGTCGATCTTTCCGTCGAGAAGGGACAATTCGTCACCATCATCGGCCATTCCGGCTGCGGCAAATCCACTCTGCTCAATATCGTCGCCGGGCTGGTGAGCGCGAGCGCCGGCGGCGTCGTGCTGGAGAATCGTCAGGTCGACACGCCCGGACCGGATCGCGCCGTCGTCTTCCAAAATCATTCGCTGCTGCCCTGGCTCACCGTCTACGACAATGTGCGCCTCGCGGTGGACAAGGTGTTCTCGCGCAAAAAGAGCCGCGCCGAGCGCCATGATTGGACCATGCGCAATCTCGAGCTCGTGCAGATGACGCATGCGAAGGACAGGCGTCCGAGCGAGATTTCCGGCGGCATGAAGCAGCGCGTCGGCATCGCCCGCGCGCTCGCCATGGAGCCGAAGGTTCTGCTGCTCGACGAGCCCTTCGGCGCGCTCGACGCGCTCACCCGCGCGCATCTGCAAGATCAGGTGATGGCGCTGCATCGCACGCTCGGCAATACGGTGATGATGATCACTCATGATGTGGACGAAGCCGTGCTGCTCTCCGACCGCATCGTGATGATGACCAATGGCCCCTGCGCCACCATCGGCGAGACGCTGGATGTCGCTCTGCCGCGCCCGCGCGATCGCGTGGCTCTCTCCACCGACCCTCTCTATCTCGAATGCCGACGCCGCGTGCTGCAATTCCTCTATGAGCGTCATCACTATGTCGAAGCGGCGTGAGGCGAGCGAAAAATGAGCGAGCCTCTCGTCATCATCGGCAATGGCATGGCGGCCGCGCGTCTCGTCGACGAATTGTCGAAGCGCGCGCTCGGCCGCTACGCCATCGCCGTCATCGGCGAGGAGCCGCGCCTCGCCTATAATCGCGTGCAGCTCTCTTCCGTGCTCGCGGGCGAGGCCGAGATGGCCGAGATCGAGCTGAGGCCCGCGAGCTGGTGGCGCGACCACGGCGTCACTCTTCTCTACGGCGCCAAGGCGCACGCCATAGACATCGCGACGAAGCGCGTGTCGCTGGAGAATGGCGAGAACATCGGCTTTTCCAAGCTCGTGCTCGCAACCGGCTCCCGCGCGCTGCGTCTGCCGCTGCCCGGCGCGCAGCTATCCGGCGTTCACGTGTTTCGCGACGGCGCCGATGTCGACGCGCTGAAGCGCCTCGCGGCGCAGCGCAAGAAAATCATCGTCATCGGCGGCGGCCTGCTCGGCCTCGAAGCCGCCTATGGGCTCGCCAAACGCGGCGCCGAGGTCACACTCGCGCATGTCACTGATCGGCTGATGGAGCGGCAGCTGGACAAGGAAGCAGCCGAGCTGCTGAAGCTGCTCATCGCGAGCAGAGGAATAGAAATTCTGCTGGAAGCGCGCACGATAGGCATCATCGGCGACGAATGCGTCCGCGCGATAGAGCTCGCCGATGGCCGCCGGCTCGCGGCCGATGGCGTCGTCTTCGCCGCGGGAATTGCGCCCAATATGGAGCTGGCGCGCGACGCCGGCGTGAGCGCGCAAAGAGGAATCATCGTCGACGATCATATGGAAACCAAAATCCGCGACATTTTCGCGCTCGGAGAATGCGCTGAGCACAGAGGCGTCTGCTATGGCCTCGTCGAGCCCGCCTATGAGCAGGCGCGCGTCCTCGCCGCGAGACTCTGCGGCGAAAGCGATATTTACGAGGGCAGCGTCGTCTCCACCAATCTGAAGGTCTCCGGCGTCAATGTCTTTTCCGCCGGAGATTTTATGGGAAGCGACGGCGCCGAGACGATCTCCTGGCGCGACTTTGGGCTCGGCCTCTACAAAAAGCTCGTCATAGAGAATGGCCGTCTCACCGGCGCCGTGCTCATCGGCGACACCAGCGCGGCGCTCTGGTGCCTCGAGCTCATTCGCTCGCGCGCCGATGTGACGCAATGGCGCGATGCGCTGATCTTCGGCCGCAGCCTCTGCGAAAGAAAGGCGGCATGACCATGGCCGGTGATTTCACTGCCGAGCAGAAACGCTATCTCGAAGGATTCGCCTCCGGCTTTCAGGCCTCGCGCGCGCGACGCGCCACGCCGACGAAGGAAACGCCGATCGGCCCCGACGCCATTCATTTCGCGGCGCAGGATCGCGCAATCGCCAATGGCGGCGCGCTCAATGAGCAAGAGAAGATCAAGCGCGAGGAGCATCCATTCGACGCCTATGCGCGTCTCGTCGCGCAGGCGAAGCGCAATGAGCCGCCAAAGCCGGCCGATAATTTTCGTTGGCGCTATCATGGGCTGTTCTATGTCGCGCCGACGCAATCCTCCTATATGTGCCGCCTGCGCATCCCCAATGGAATTCTCACCCACTGGCAATTCGCGGGCCTCGCCGATCTCGCCGACAGCCATGGCGGCGGCTATCTGCATGTGACGACGCGCGCCAATCTGCAAATTCGCGAGATCGAGCCCAAGAGCGCCGTCGCGATGATCGAAGGCGTGCAGAGCCTCGGCCTATGGACGCGCGGCGCCGGCGCCGACAATATTCGCAACATCACTGGCGCGCCGACCGCCGGCATCGATCCGCAGGAGCTCATCGATACCCGCCCCTTCGCGCGCGCGATGCATTTTCATATTCTCAATGATCGCTCGCTCTCCGGCCTGCCGCGCAAATTCAACATCGCTTTCGATGGCGGCGGCCGCATCGCCGTGCTCGAGGAGACCAATGACGTCGCCTTTCAGGCGATCGAGATTAGCGACGGACATGGAATCGCGCCGGGCGTCTACTTTCGTCTCGCGCTCGGCGGCATCACTGGTCACAAGGATCTCGCGCGCGACACGGGCGTGATCGTTCCGACAGACGAGGCAGTCGAGATCGCGGACGCCATATTGCGCGTCTTCATCGACACGGGCGACCGAACCAATCGCGCGCGGGCGCGATTGAAATATGTGCTCGATCAATTGGGCTTTGATCGATTTCTGACGCTGGTAGAGGAAAAGCTCGGCCGTCCGCTGCTGCGCGCGCCGCAAGAGGCGATTGCGCAACGGCCCGGCTTCGACAGGCTCGCGCACATCGGCGCGCATGCGCAGAAAGAGGCGCAGAAGAGCTGGATCGGCGTCGCATTGAAGCTCGGTCGCCTGACGAGCGACGAAGCGCACGGTCTCGCGACGATCGCGCGTGAGCTCGGAGACGGCGACATAAGGCTCACCGTCTGGCAAAATCTGCTCATCTCTGGAATTGCCGACGCGCGGATCGACGAGGCGCTCGCGCGGATCGAGGCGCTCGGCCTTGCGACGAAGGCGTCGCCGCTCCGCGCCGGTCTCGTCGCCTGCACGGGCAACGCCGGTTGCCGTTTCGCCGCCGCCGACACCAAAAGGCACGCGGACGAGATCGCCACGCATTGCGAGGAGAAAATAGAGATCGACACGCCGATCAACATACATTTGACCGGCTGCCGTCACTCCTGCGCGCAGCATTACATCGGCGACATCGGCCTCGTCGGCGCGCGCGTGCCGATCAATGAAGAAGGCGATACGGTCGAGGGCTATAATATGGTCGTCGGCGGCAGCTTCGGGGCGGAGGGCGCGATCGGCCGCGAGCTGCTCGAGAATGTCGCGGCGACAGATGCGCCGCGCAAGATCGAGAGCCTGTTGCGCGCCTATCTCGCACATCGCGCGACCAGCGCGGAGAGCTTCGCCGCCTTCACGCGGCGCCATGACGTAGAGGCATTGCGACGATTGATCTTCGAGGCGGAGCAATGACCAAGATCACGCAGCCGCAACGTCTCGATCTCATTCCGCCTTCGGCTCCCTTCTCCGAGGAGCAGCGCGCTTGGCTCAATGGCTTTTTCGCTGGTCTGATGTCGATGGACGACGCCGGAGTCGTCGCTCTGTCGCCGACGGAAAATGCGGCCATAGCCGGCGACGCCGATGATGGCGCGGCGCCCTGGCATGATCCGACGCTGCAATTGCAAGACCGCATGACGCTCGCGCAGGGCCGTCCTTTGCGACGACGCATGATGGCCGCAATGGCGCAGCAGGATTGCGGCCAATGCGGCTATGATTGCCAAAATTATGCGGAGGCGCTGTTCGCCGGCAAGGAGGAGCGTCTCAATCTCTGCGCGCCCGGCGGCAAGGACACAGCGCGCATGTTGAAGACGCTCGCGCAAGAACGCGACGCGGCGTCATCAGCCGAGGATGCGAGCCTGAAAGCGCGCGGTCCAGAGCCGAAATCAGACCTCGCGCATCCGGCGTCCGCGCCCGGACATTCGCGCGACAATCCGGTCGAAGCGCTATTTTTGTCGCGTCGGAGGCTGAACAAGCCGGCTTCGGAGAAAGAGACATGGCATATAGAGCTCGATCTTTCGAAGAGCGGGATCGATTACAACGTCGGCGATTCGCTCGGCGTCTTCGCGCAAAATGATCTCGGCCTCGTCGATCAGATCATCGCCATGATCGGCGCCTCGCCGCTCGCGCCGGTGAAGGGCAAAAGCCTGCGTGAAGCGCTGCGTGACGATTGCGCGCTGTCGCCTGCGCCCGATCGGCTGTTCGAGCTGATCTCCTTCCTCACCGGCGGCGAGACGCGCGCAAAGGCGCGTGCGCTGGCGCAAGGCGAAGATAGCGACAATGACGCCGCCGATCTCGACGTGCTGGCGGCCTTGATGAAATTTCCCGGCGTGCGTCCGCATGCGGAAGCTTTCGTCGAGGCGCTCGAGCCTCTGCAGCCGCGGCTCTATTCCATCTCCTCCTCGCCGAAAGCGGCGCCGGGGCGCGTGTCGCTCACGGTCGACGCCGTACGCTATAGGATCGGTAAGCGCCTGCGCAAAGGCGTCGCCTCCACTTTTCTCGCGGAGCGCATCGAGAGCAACGCGCCGCTGAAAGTCTATGTGCAGGCGTCGCACGGCTTCTCGCTTCCGAATGATCCGAATGCGCCGATCATCATGATCGGCCCCGGCACGGGCGTGGCGCCCTTCCGCGCCTTTCTGCAGGAGCGGCAGGCGAACGGCGCGCGCGGGCGCAATTGGCTGTTCTTCGGCCATCAGCGCAGCGATTGCGATTTCTTCTACGCAGATGAGCTGAACGCGATGAAGTCATCCGGCCTGCTGACGCGCCTCTCGCTCGCCTGGTCCCGCGACGGCTCCGAGAAATTCTATGTGCAGGATCGCATGCGCGAGGTGGGGCGCGATCTCTTCGCCTGGCTCGCCGATGGCGGGCATATCTATGTCTGTGGCGACGCCAAGCGCATGGCCAAGGATGTCGAGCGCGCGCTCGTCGATATCGTTGCGCAATATGGCGCGCGCGCCACGGATGAGGCCGTCGCCTTCGTCGCCGAATTGAAGAAGAGCGGCCGCTATCGACAGGATGTCTATTGATGCAGCGGGTCGATCCACGCAGCGCCTCTGTCGCGACCATTTGTCCCTATTGCGGCGTCGGTTGCGGCGTGCTGGCGACGCCGGATGGCTGCGGCGGCGCGGCAGTCGCCGGCGATCCCGCGCACCCGGCCAATCACGGGCGGCTCTGCTCCAAAGGCTCCGCTTTGCATGAGACGCTGTCGCTCGACGAGCGCCTGCTGCATCCTATGCTACGCGACGGGGATGGGCTGCGACGCGCGACATGGGACGCGGCGCTGGATCATGTGGCGCAGGGCTTTGCGCGCATCATCGAAACGCATGGACCGCAGGCGGTCGCCTTCTATCTCTCCGGCCAATTGCTGACGGAGGATTATTACGCCGCCAACAAGCTCATCAAAGGCTTCATCGGCTCGCCGCATGTCGACACCAATTCGCGGCTATGCATGGCCTCGACAGTGGCGGGACATAAGCGCGCCTTGGGCGCCGATGTGGTTCCGGGATGCTATGAGGATCTCGACTGCGCCGATCTCATCGTGCTCGTCGGCTCCAATGCGGCCTGGTGTCATCCGATTCTGTTTCAGCGCATGTTGCGCAACAAGCAGGAGCGTGGCGCGAAGATCGTCGTCATCGATCCGCGCCGCACAGCGACGGCGGAAGAGGCCGATCTCTTTCTGCCCATCGCGCCCGGCGGCGATGTCGCGCTCTTCTGCGGCTTGCTCGTGCATCTCGTCGCCAATGGCGCGACCTGCGACGACTATATCGCGCAGCATACCGAAGGCTTCGCGCAGGCGCTCGACGCCGCGCGCGAAATCGCGCCGACCATCGCGGCGACGGCAACGGCGACCGGGCTGCGCGAGGTCGATGTCGCGGCTTTCTTCGAGCTCTTCGCGACGACGCCAAAGACTGTCACGGCCTTTTCGCAAGGCGTCAATCAATCCGCGCAAGGGACCGACAAGGTCGACGCGATCATTCATTGTCATCTCGCGACGGGGCGCATCGGCGCGCCGGGCGCCGCGCCCTTCTCGCTGACCGGCCAGCCCAACGCCATGGGCGGACGCGAGGTCGGCGGCCTCGCCAATCAGCTCGCCGCGCATATGGGTTTTTCGAGCGCCGAGATCGATCGGGTGAAGCGCTTCTGGAATGCGTCACGCATTGCGACGCATGAAGGCCTCAAGGCCGTGCAAATGTTCGAGGCCATAGCGCGCGGCGAGATAAAGGCGCTGTGGGTGATGGGAACCAATCCCGCCGTCTCGCTGCCTCGAGCCGATGATGCGCGCGCGGCGCTGGCGAAGCTCGATCTCTTCGTCGTCTCCGACAATGTGCTGTCGAACGACACGATAAACGCGGGCGCGCATGTGCTGCTGCCGGCGCAAGCTTGGGGCGAGAAATCCGGCACGGTCACAAATTCGGAGCGGCGCATCTCGCGTCAGCGCGCCTTTCTGCCATCGCCCGGCGATGCGAAGCCGGATTGGCGCATCGTCAGCGACGTCGCGACGCGCATGGGCTTTAGCGACGCCTTCGATTTTCGTTCCGCGGCGGATGTGTTTCGCGAGCATGCGACGCTCTCCGCTTTCGAGAATGACGGCGCGCGCAGCTTCGACATAGGTGGGCTCGCAACGCTCTCGGACGAGGCCTATGACGCGCTGCATCCGACGCTATGGCCGATCCGCGCGGGAGAGACGAAAGGGCGCGAACGAGTTTTCGGCGAAGGCGGCTTTTTCACCGCCAATGGCAAGGCGCGCTTCGTCGCGCCGGAGCCGCCGTCGCTGAAAACCGCGACGACGGCGGCCTTTCCCTTCCGCCTCAATACAGGGCGCATTCGCGACCAATGGCATACGATGACGCGCACGGGCAAAAGCCCGCGTCTCGCGCGGCATTCGCCCTTTCCCTTCGTCGAGATTCATCCCGCCGACGCGGCGCCGCTCGGTCTCGTCGACGACGGCTTCGCCTGCGTTTCGACGCGCCACGGCGAGTGCCTGCTCGCAGTGTCCGTCACCGATCGGCAGCGACGCGGGCAATTATTCGCGCCCATTCATTGGAGCGACGAAACGTCCTCTTTCGCGCGCGTCGGCTCGCTCGTCGCCGCGATCGTCGATCCGCATTCGGGACAGCCGGAAGCGAAGGCGACGCCGGCGCGCATAGATGCGGTCGCATTCAAATCGCGGGGCTTTCTGCTCTCGCGCGCGCCGCTGCGGCCGACGATCGCCGCGCTCGGAACCAAAGTCGCCGTCGCCGGCGGCCATGGCCTTCTCTTCGCCTCGGACGCGGCTCTCGCATCATGGCGCGATTATGCGGCGTCGCTCGGCGGTGAGGCCGATATTGCGGAATATCTCGACGAGGCGCGTGGAATCTATCGCGTCGCGCGTTTTCGTGAGCAGCGCGTCGATTTCTGTCTCTTTGTCGGAAGAGAGGATGCGCGCGGCGCCTTCGACGCGGCGACAGCGCTGTTCGAGACAGAGTCTCTCGGCTCGGAGCAGCGCAAGGCGCTTTTGTCGGGGCGCTCGCCCGATGGCGCGGCGCAGGATGGTCCGATCGTCTGCGCCTGCTTCGGCGTCGGCGCCAGGGCGATCGATGCGGCGATCGCGAATGGGGCGCGCAGCGTCGCCGCGATCGGCGAGAAACTGCGCGCCGGCACGAATTGCGGCTCCTGCATTCCAGAGCTGAAGCGCGCCATCGCCGCGGCGCGCGCCTGCTGCGAGGAGTGACGGCGGCTGCTTATTTCGTCAGCGCCGCGACGCCGGGAAGCTCCTTGCCCTCGAGCCATTCGAGGAAAGCGCCGCCGGCGGTCGAGAGATAGCTGAATTCCTGCGCCGCATGAGCCTGATTGAGCGCGGCCACAGTGTCGCCGCCGCCGGCGACGGAGAGCAGCTTGCCTTCCACGGTCAAACGCGCGGCCGTCTGCGCGACGGCGTTGGTGCCTTCGTCGAAGGGCGGCAGCTCGAAGGCGCCGAGCGGGCCATTCCAAACCAGCGTCTTCGCCTTGGCGAGCAGGCTCTCTATATGGGCGATGCTCTTTGGCCCGACATCGAGGATCATGTCGCTTTCGCCGACATGCTCGATCGCGACGATATGCGACGGCGCATGCGCCTCGAATTTCTGCGCGACAGTTGCGTCGACCGGCAGCACGATCTCGCAATTGGACGATTGCGCATCGGCGAGAATGGCGCGCGCCTTCTCGAGCAGATCATGCTCACACAGCGATTTGCCGACCGGCTTGCCCTGCGCGGCGAGGAAAGTATTGGCCATGCCGCCGCCGATGACGAGAATATCCACCTTGCGAATGAGATTGCCGAGCAGATCGAGCTTGGTGGAGATTTTCGCGCCGCCGACGATCGCCATGACGGGACGCGCGGGATGTTCCAGCGCCTCCGAGAGCGCCTGCAACTCCGCCTGCATGGTGCGGCCCGCGTAGGCCGGCAGAAGATGCGCGAGCCCTTCCGTCGAGGCGTGCGCGCGATGCGCGGCGGAGAAGGCGTCGTTCACATAAATGTCGCCGAGCTTGGCGAGTTCCGCCGCGAAGGCGGAATCGTTCTTCTCCTCGCCCTTGTGGAAGCGCGTGTTCTCGAGCAGCAGAATATCGCCATTCTTCAGCTGCGCGATCGCCGCGCCGGCGACATCGCCGACGCAATCATCGGCGAAGGCGATTTTGCGCTTGGCCGTCTCCTCTATCGCGGAGACGATGGGCTTCAAGGAATCCTCTTCCTTGCGCTCGCCCTTGGGACGGCCGAAATGGGCGAGAAGGATGACCTTGCCGCCCTTTTTCGAAATATCCTCTATCGTCGGCAGCACGCGCTCTATGCGCGTCTTGTCGGTGACGACGCCATTCTCGGTCGGCACATTGAGATCGACGCGCAACAGGACGCGCTTGCCGTCGAGATCGGCGGAATCGAGCGTTTTGAAAGACGGCATGATCGTGCCCCGGTGAATGAGGAAAAGAATCGCGTCTAGATGAGCCTGGCGATCGTCGCGGCGACATCCGTCATGCGGCCGGAGAAGCCCCATTCATTGTCGTACCAGGACAGGACGCGCACCAGCTCGCCCTCGATCACCTTGGTCTGATCGAGATGAAACACGGATGAACGCGGGTCATGGTTGAAATCGACCGAGACATTCTTGTCGCTCGTGTAGCCCAGAACGCCTTTCAGCGGACCGTCGGCGGCGGCGATGATGGCGGCGTTGATCTCTTCCACGCTCGTTTTGCGCTTGGGAACGAATTTGAGATCGACGGCCGAGACATTGGGCGTCGGCACGCGAATGGCGGCGCCGTCCAGCTTGCCTTTCAGCTCCGGCAGCACCAGGCCCACGGCCTTGGCCGCGCCGGTGGAAGTGGGAATCATGGAGAGCGCGGCGGCGCGGGCGCGGTAGAGATCCTTGTGATAGGTGTCCAGCGTCGGCTGGTCGCCCGTGTAGGAGTGGATCGTCGTCATGAAACCGCGCTCTATGCCAATGGCGTCATTCAGCACTTTGGCGACGGGCGCGAGGCAATTGGTGGTGCAGGAGGCGTTGGAGATCACGAGATCGTCCTTCGTGATCTTGTCCTGATTGACGCCATAGACGACGGTGATGTCGGCGCCTTCGGAAGGCGCGGAGACCAGCACGCGGCGCGCGCCGGCGTCGAGCAGCGCCTTCGCCTTGTCGCGCGCGGTGAAAAGGCCCGTGCATTCGAGCGCAATGTCGACGCCGAGCGCCTCATAGGGCAGCTCGGCCGGATTTTTGATCGCCGTCGCCTTGATCGGCCCCTGGCCCACGTCGATCGAATCGCCTTCGACCTTCACCTCGCGGGGGAAACGGCCATGCACGGAATCATAGCGCAGCAGATGGGCGTTGGTCTCGACAGAGCCGAGATCGTTGATCGTCACCACCTCGAGGTCGGTGCGGCCGCTCTCGACGATGTAGCGAAGAATATTGCGTCCGATGCGTCCGAACCCATTGATCGCCACTCTCACGGCCATAGCGGTGCTCCTTCTCATCTGCTCGCTCGGGCGGGGCCGGGCGGTCGCCGAACCGCCCAAAATCGGGGCTTTGCCCATTTTGCCGCATTTTCTGGCGGCAACCGCCCGCTCGAATGAGCGGCTTGATAACAGGTCGCGCCCCCCTGTCAACGCGGTCTCCGGTCGCTCCGCGACGGAGTCGCGGCTCGGATTGGGGTTTACGCGATTGCTGCTAGGCGTTAACGATTCGTACGTGCGAATCTAATCGCGATCGGTCCGGTTTCCATATGACACAAGTCCCACACAGGCTCGACGATGCGCTGCAACGGCTCGCCGCCGCGCTGGAGCGGCTGGAGGAGACTGTCGCGCGACGCATTGAGGTCGAGCTGTCGCACGCCGACCTCGAGGAGGAGCTCGCCGTCATGCAGGACGACCGCAGCCGACTCGGCCTCGAGCTCGACGCCGCCCTCGCGCAGAACAGCGCGCTGGAGAAGGCGCGCGACGAGGTGCTGACGCGTCTCGACCGCACGAGCCTCGGCATTATCGCCGTGCTCGGCGACGAGGACCGGGCGCAGACGTAGCGAGAGGCGGCGAATGGCGCATGTTGTGGTGACGATCGCGGGCCGGACCTATCGCATGGCCTGCGAGGATGGCGAGGAAGCCCATCTCGACGAGCTGGCCAAGCTCGTCGAGAACAAGATTTTGTCCTTGCGCGAAGGCTTCGGCGACATTGGCGAGCAGCGCATCACCGTGATGGCGGCGCTCACCCTCGCCGATGACGCGTCGATCGCGACGCGCAAGCTCGAGGCCCTGCAGGCGGAGCTGGCGACGCTGCGCGAGAACGCCGCCGCGGCGAAAGAAGCCGAGGCCGCTCTGGTGGAGAGGCTCGCCGCCGCGCTCGAGGATGCGACGACCCGCGTCGAGCGTCTCTCGCGCGATCTTCAGCACGGGGGCGCGGAGGCGCCCCCAATGCTCTGAGATCAGCGGCCCCAGGCCTCGAAGGCCGGCTCGTGCTTGACCTTCTCGAGATCATCGGCCTGCTGCGACAGCTGAATATGCCGGCGCTCGGCCGCGTCGCGCTCCGCGCCATCCTTGAGAATGGCGATCTTGAGCTGCTCGGTCGCCTTGCGGGCGAGGCCGTTGATCCAGCGGTTGATATTGGTGACGACCAGATTTTTGCGCGCCAGCTCGGCGTCGCGGCCGGTCTCGTCGCTCTTCAAAATGTCGCGCTCCTTGACCGCCGCGGCGAGCTGCGCGTCGAGATCGGCGAGCTTGTCCGGCGCGGCGCCGGCGCGCGCCTTCTCGATGGCGGCGATGCCGTCCTCCAGCCAGGAGATCTGCTGCGCGAGCACGCCATCCTTGATCGGCCCTTTGACGTCGAAGGAATTAGGCAGCGGAAAGAAGGGGCTGATCTCCACCGCACGCGCCGGAGCGGCCGCGAAGGGCGCCGAGATCATTACGGCCAGAGCCAGTGTGGCGAATTTCGACATGTTTCTCTCCCATGCCGGCGGGTCGTTGCGTCATGACGGCGCGCCTGCTTTTTCGGCGCGCCGCCGCCCGCGGCTGCGCAAGACTGGGCCAATGACGTGACCAAGGCAAGTCGGTCCGCGCTCCTTTGTCGGTCCGCGCGCCTTGCGCCGCGCCGCCCTGCAAGCCGCCCCAGAGCGATTGTGCGCGAGCGCTGACGGAGCCGGACCCGCGCCCGCGATCATCTTGATCCAACGGCGATATATTGCGCTCCAGCTCCGCCCTACACAATGGCCGGCGGACATGCGATAATAGGTTTTGTTGAAGCGCACGCTCGGCGGCCATGATCGACAGGACCGCGTCGGCGCATTATTTTCACCGACGTGAGGATCATCGTCGCGCCGCCGACATGGCGGCTGCTTTTCAATTCTTATGGTTGCGATCGAGATACGCAGAAAATAATGAGATTGACTTCAAAGGCGAGGCCAATGCTAGAACTCGACTGTGGTAGCTGCTCGAACGCCACGATGCAGGGTCTCCGAGCGCTTCAGCATGATGTGCTCGAGCGTCTGGCGCGCGGCAAGCCGCTGCGCGAGACCATGGCGGAGCTGTGCCTTCGCGCCGAGCAGCTCGCGCCGCAGGCCACATGCTCCGTTCTCACGGTCGATCGCGAAGGCCGCCTGCATCCGCTGGCCGGTCCGAGCCTGCCGTCGCATTATTCCGACTCGCTCGACGGCCTCCGCATCGGGCCGGACGTCGGCTCCTGCGGCGCCTCCGCCTATTTCGGCGAGCCCGTCGAGGTCACGGACATGGAGAATGATCCGCGCTGGGCCGCCTTTCGAGCCCAGACCGCTCCGCTCGGCCTGCGCGCCTGCTGGTCGTCGCCGATTCGCGCCTCGGACGATCGCGTCATCGGCACTTTCGCCTTTTATTATCGCACCTGCCGCGGCGCGAGCCCGCTCGAGCGCACGATCGTCGAGACCTGCGTGCATCTCTGCGCCATCGCGCTCGAGCAGGAGGAGCGCAAGGAGCGCATCCGGCGGCTCGCCTATTTCGACGCCATCACCGGCGTCGCCAACCGCGCCTCCCTGGAGCAGCAGGGCGAGATCGTCATCGCCGCCGCGGTGGCCAATGGATTCGGCGCCGCGATCCATTGCATCGATCTCGATAATTTCAAGGAGATCAACGACACTCTGGGGCACAGGGCCGGCGATATTCTGCTGCGGTCGGTGGCCGAGCGCATCTCCTCCATTGTCGGAAAGGCCGATATCGTCGCCCGCATCGGCGGCGACGAATTCGCCGTGGTGCAATCCCACGCCGGCTCGCTCGCCGATGTCGGCGCCTTCGCGATGCGATTGATGGAGGCGATGGCCGCCCCTTTCGATCTCGAGGAGGCGATGGCGACGGTCGGCGTCAGCGTCGGCATCGCCCGCGCGCCGGAAGACGGCCTCGATCTGCGGACGCTGATGCGCAAGGCGGATTTCGCCTTGTACGAAGCCAAATCCAGCGGCCGCGCCCATTTCCGCTTCTTCGATCCCGACATTGAATCGCGCATTGCCGCCAATCGGCGCATTTGGCAGGATTTGAGGGAGGCGGTCGGCGCCGGCGAGTTCGAGCTCCATTTCCAGCCCATTGTCGCGCTCGGCGTCACGCGCGTCTGCGGCTATGAGGCGCTGCTGCGCTGGCGGCACCCGCGCGACGGCCTGCGCACGCCGGAAGATTTCCTCCCCGTCGCGACCAAGGCCGGCCTGCTCTATGAGATCGGCGCCTGGATATTGAACGAGGCCTGCGCCAGCGCCGCCGCTCTGCCGCCCGATGCGCGCGTCAGCGTCAATGTCACCCAGCCGCAATTGGAGAAGACCGGCTTCGCCCGCGACGTCGCCGAGGCGCTCGCCGCCTCCGGCATGGATCCGAGCCGGCTGGAGATCGAGATCGCCAGCTCGGTCCGCCTCGCCGACAACGCCGAGATTCTGCGCTGCCTCGCCGCGATCCGCGCGCTCGGCGTCTCCATCGCGCTCGACGATTTCGGCGGCGGCGGCGCCGCGCTCGCGCATCTCCACGCTCTGCCGGTCGATCGCATCAAGCTCGGCCGCTCGCTGACGCAGCAGGCGCAGGCCGATCCGCGCGCGGCGACCATTGTGCGGTCGGTCGTCGCCCTCGCGCATGAGCTCGGCATAACCGCGACGGCCGAGGGCGTCGAGTCGGACGCGCAGCTGCGTATTCTGCGCCAGCTCGGTTGCGACGAGGTTCAGGGCTATGTCATCAGCCCGCCACAACCACTCCGTGCATTCGTCGAAGGCGTCGCGCCGGTCGGCCGCGTCCGCCCGCCCGTCTCGCTCGCTTGAGAATGTCGCTCGCGCCCATCCGCGCCCTTCTCGGGCGCGGACTCCGCTCCCGAGCGCAATGCGCTAGATTCTTCCCCAGGAGAAACATCGTCGGAACGCGATACGGACATTTTGCAAACAAATCGCGCCGCCAGCATCCTCCAGCGGCGGGAGGCGCGTCGAAGGGTCGGGCATGTATCGGTATGAGCGCGACTCGCGTTCCGAGGAGCGGGACCTCGATCCCGAGGAGCTCGCCGCAGCGATCCGCGCGGATCAGGCGCAAATGCTCGCCACCGGACAATCGGTGCTGGTCTTCAATGCGGCCAACGCCGCGATCGTCGCGAGCATTTTTCACGATTTCTACCCGCGCGCGCTGATCGTCGCCTGGCTCGTCGCCATCGCGATCCTGGTCGTCGCGCGCATCATCCATGCGCGCCGCTTTCGCGCCATGCATCCCACGCCCGAAGCCGTGCGGCGCTTCCTCGCGCTGTGGACGCTCGGCTCGACGCTGACCGGCTGCCTCTGGGGTGCGGCCTCATCGGTCCTGTGGCTGACGCCGGACCCCGGCTATCACGCCTTCGCGCTTTTCGCCGCCGGCGGCATGGCGGCGGGCGCCATCGTCACCAATTCCGCGTATCTGCCGGCCATGTTCGGCTATATCGCGCCGGATGTGCTGCCCGCCATCGTCGGGCTCTTCGCGCGCGCGGAGTCGACCGCGTTGGCGATGGGCGCGCTGCTCACGGCCTTCACCGCCGTGCTCGTCATCATCGGCTTGCGCGCCCATGGCTGGCTGGTCTCGGTGTCGCGGCGCCGGCTGCAGCAGGAGGCGCTGTCGGCGGCGCTGCATCAGCGCAACGCTCTGCTGCACGCCGTCTCCACCGCCGCGACCGAGCTCACCACCGCCGCCCCCAGCGCCGCCGCAATTCCCGATCTGCTCGAATCCGTCGGCGCGGCGATCGACGCCGATCGCATTCTCGTCTTCGAATCCGGCGCGGCGCCGGATGAGCCCCCGTCCCTGCTGCATTTCTGGCGGCGCGCGGACTCTCCGGTCGCGCTCGACGCCTCCTTCTTCGAGGCCGACGGGAGGCGCGCTTTTCTCTCCGGCCCGCTGCTCGCCGCTCTCGCCGAGCGCCGGCCGGTGACGGCCGCGACGCGCACGCTCGCGCCCGGCCCCGCCAAGAGCTTTCTCGAGCGCGCCGGCGTGCGCTCGGCGCTGTTCGCGCCCATCGTCGTCGACGATGCGCCCTGGGGCTGGGTGGAGGTGGAGGATTGCCGCAGCGAGCGCATTTGGAAGCCGGCCGAGATCGACGCGCTGCGCATACTCGGCGATCTCATCGGCGGCTCGCTGGCGCGGCAGCGCTATGTCGACCGGCTCCGCGACGCCAATGAGGTGGTGGAGCGCAGCCCGACTCTGCTGTTCCGCCTTCGCATGGACGGGAAAAATCCGCGCCTCGTCTATGTCTCCCACAATATCGCGCTGTTCGGCTATGATCCCTGGGAGCTGACCGATCCGGCGCGCTGCCTCGCCGATTGCGTTCACCCCGAGGATCTCGACAAGGTCGGCGCCTCGCTGGCGCGGGCGGCGGCGGACGGACGGCGCGGCGGCATGGTGGAGTTCCGCTTTCGGCGCCGCGACGGCGGCTATCGCTGGCTCGACGCCCGCTACGCCGCGCGCGATCGGGCCGGCCGCTCGCAGCTGATCGAAGGCGTCGCGCTCGACGTGACCGAGCGCAAGGAGGTCGCGGATCAGATCGCCATCCTCGCGCAGACGGACGCGCTCACCGGCCTCGCCAATCGCCGCAGCTTCATCGACGCGCTGCGTCACGCCTTCGCCGACGCCGAAGCCGGCGGCGAGCCTTTCTCGCTGCTCTATATCGACGTCGATCACTTCAAGGACGTCAACGACCGGCTGGGCCACGCCAGCGGCGACGCGCTGCTGGAAGCGCTCGCGACGCGGCTGAGGAGCCATTGCCGCGCCGGCGATGTCGTCGCGCGGCTCGGCGGCGACGAATTCGCGATATTGCAATCCAGCTCGCGCGACGCCGCCAGCGCCTCCGTCATGGCGACGAAAATCTGCGCGCTCTCGGCCGAGCCCTATCTGCTGCCCGGCGGCGCGCGGCGCGCCACGGTGAGCGTCGGCGTCGCTCTCTTCGCCTCCGCTCTGGAGGGGCCGGACGCCATGCTGGCGCGCGCCGACCGAGCGCTCTATCGCGCCAAGGAGAATGGCAGAAACCAATATCGCATCTATTCCGAGACGCAGGAGCCGGCGAATAGTTTCTCGATTTGAATTTTGCGGACCGCGCCGCCATCATAGGGGCGCGCAAGCACGCAGCTGATTTCATACAGGCGATTTCATTCAGGTGACTTCATGCCCCCGACGCTCTCCACTTGGGCCTTTGTGCTCGCCGTTCCCGATCTCGACGCCAGCGCCGGCTATTTTCGCGACGTGCTCGGCTTCGAGCTGCTGTGGCCGGAGGCCACGGATTGGCGCTTGGTTCAGCGCGACAATGTCCGCGTGATGCTGGGCCATTGCCCCACCGACGCGCCGCCCACCACGCTCGGCTCCCACAATCTCTTCGGCTATGTGAATGTGAACGACATCGACGCGCTCCACGCCGAGATCGCCGCCCGCGGCGCGCTCTGCACCCCGCCGGCCGATCGCCCCTATGGAATGCGCGAGATCGTCGTCACAACGATCGACGGGCATCGCATTTTGTTCGGGCAGGCGATCGGCGGCGGGGTGGGGTGATGGCGAGCGCGATGATGCGCAAGGAGCGGTCATGCGCCGCAGACGGCCAGAGGACCCGCTTTTCGGAGTTCGCGGACCTTCGCCCGCGCAGGATATCACGTCGTTTGCGCATGGCTGGAACCGATGCGGGCCTCAGCCACACAGTGCGGGAGCCTTTTCGTCGACGAGCCTTCGATTCGAAGGCCTCTCCGCTTGGTTCGTCGCACCGGTTCGCCATCCGAGCGCGCTTGCGCGCGCTTCCGCAAATCTAGGATGTTTTTCGAGTTCCGAGGAAAAAAGTCCAGCCACCAGCTCGTCGATACGCGCGCGCAGCTCTTCTCGTCGCTTGCATTTGGATTTTGTCGTCGACGATGTCACCGGTAAGGCGAAGCCTTCGGCTACGCGCGCTCCGCCGCGTTCGAGCCAAAAAGCGTCATAATCTGCGCGCATCCGCTGGCGTTGCCACCAGGCGTCGGCGTTGATCGAATGAGTGTCGTTCGATACCGCGAGAATCCGCCGCGCGCCCATGGCTCGGGCGAAATGCGTCGCCGCCAGGAAGACCGCCATTTTGGGACGCACCCCCCAGAGAGCCCGCGTCGCTTTCACGATCCGCGTTTTGGCGTCGGGGCCGCAGTGCGACGATGGTCCTTGCAGTCCCCCGATCAAAAGGCAGGGCTCTCCATCTTGTCGGTTGGCGAGCACAAAGGTCAGCTTCGCGAGTTCGAGACCGTCCGCAGCGTCGCTCAATACCAAACTCAGCTCCCCCTCCTTGTAGCAATATTCCGCAGGGCGTAGCGACAACCGATAAGTTGCGCCGTTCTTTCCAGATAGAATTCCGAGCTCTAGACTCGATCTTCCCCAAGAAACGGCGACAAGAGCCGGAATAGCGTCACCAATCAAATTATAGTGATCCGTTAAAATCGACACGCGCTGTGATAGCGAGAGGCGATACAGGGCATAATTAGAAAACGGCTTTTTGATACATTGCGTCGGAGCGGCTCCGAACTGAAGTTTTTCTCCGAAAGCTTCGAGAAAATTCAGCCATGCCGCTGTGGCGCGCATATCCCGCAACGACGACAGGAAGAATATTCCCGCTCGAAATGCCGATTCATTTTCTGCGATCACGCAGACGTCCCGCCATATCGTCCGTATCGCTTCTTGCACCACGCCTCCAAACAAACGACTGTTTCGACACGGCTTCGCACGTTGCGTCGATCGCCATTCGATAGGTCATGACGGATCAACATTAACTATCTGTAATGTAGCGTACACATTGCAGCAATAATTTGTCCAGTCAGGCTCGAGGTCGGATATGGATCGAGAAAGAGCGCGGCGTCGGTCGCCCAGGATCTGTCGATCGAGGGCTTTCGGATAGCGGGAGCCGATTTAGGTCTTCGACGCAGACCGTCGAGGGTCAGAACCCCCGCCCCCATTCCCGTCCGCGCCTCGTCGCGGTAGACTTACCCCCATGACCGACGCCCCCATCCGCTATGTCGAGCCCGTGTTTCGTCCGCCCAGCGAGGCGGAGTCGCTGATATTGCCCGTCACCGATGGATGCTCGTGGAATCGTTGCAGCTTCTGCGAGATGTACACCGCGCCGCAGAAGCGCTTCCGTCCGCGGGACGAGGCGGAGGTGATGGAGAGCATAAAGCGCTGCGGCGAGATTTATGGGGCCTCGGTCGCGCGCGTGTTTCTGGCCGATGGCGACGCCATGACCTTGTCGACGCGCCGTCTCGCCGCCATTCTCGAAGCGATCCGCCGCGAGCTGCCGGGCGTGCGGCGCGTGTCGAGCTATTGCCTGCCGCGCAATGTGAGCCGCAAATCCGTCGCCGAGCTGCGCGATCTCGCCGCGCTCGGCCTGTCGCTCGTCTATGTCGGCGCGGAATCGGGCGATGACGATGTGCTGGCGCGGGTTCAGAAGGGCGAGACCTTCGCCTCCAGCCGCGACGCGCTGGAGAAGCTCGGCGCGGCCGGGATCAAGCGCTCGGTGATGATCCTCAACGGGCTCGGCGGCGCCGCGCTCAGCGAGGCGCATGCGGAAAATTCCGCCGCGCTGATCAACGCCGCGCAACCGGAGTTTCTGGCGACTCTGGTCGTCAGCTTCCCCAAGGGCGAGGCGCGGTTTCGCGCCGATTTCCCTGATTTCGCGCCGCTCGACGTGCCGGGGCTGCTGCGCGAGATGGAGCGCTTCCTCTCGCGGCTGGAATTGCGGCGCACCGTGTTCCGCAGCGACCACGCCTCCAATTGGCTCGTGCTGCGCGGCACGCTCGGCGCCGACAAGCCGCGCCTGCTGGAGCAGCTCCGCGCCGCCATCGCCGCGCCGGAGGCGGCTCCGCTGCGGCCCGCCTGGGCGCGGGGACTGTAGGCGTCCTTCCGCACTATGCGCCAGCGCACATCGCCCTCGGCGAGCAGAACCTATGCTGCGTTCGGTCGATCGGAATCGGCCAGTCGATGAGGAAAGATGCGCGCATGATCAGAATCGAGCTCGAGCCGCAGATCGCCAAGGAGCTGCTGATCGTCCTGGAACGGCGTCTGATGACGATTCACGAGGTGGAGCAGCGGCTGAAATCCGCCGAGTTCGGCTCGGCCGAGCAGGAGAAGGAGGCGCTCATTCCGATCATCATCGCGCTGGAGAGCGCGCTGAAGATCCCGCCGCATCAATAGGGCGCGTGCGCCCGCGCGCGAGAGCGGCTATGCTCGCCGCCTCTCACCCCGCATGAGGCGCCAATATGCAATTTCTCCACACGATGATCCGCGTCGGCGATCTCGACCGCTCGCTGGACTTCTTCTGCAACAAGCTCGGCCTCGTCGAGGCGCGCCGCACCGAGAATGAGAAGGGCCGCTTCACCCTCGTCTATCTCGCCGCGCCGGACGATCTTCCGCAGGCGAAAGACGCAGGCGCGCCGCTCGTCGAGCTCACCTATAATTGGGACGAGCATGACTATGCGGGCGGCCGCAATTTCGGCCACCTCGCTTTTGCGGTCGACGATATCTACGCGCTATGCGCGCGGCTGCAGGCGGCGGGCGTGACGATCAATCGTCCGCCGCGCGACGGCTATATGGCCTTCATCCGCTCGCCCGATCAAATCTCGATCGAGCTGCTGCAGAAAGGCGCGCCGCTGCCGCCGGCCGAGCCCTGGAGCTCCATGCCCAACTCCGGCGCCTGGTGAACGCTGGTATAGACGCTCAGTAATAATAGTAGCGACGGCGACGCCAGTAACGCGGCCGATAATACCGGCGCCAGTAGCGGCGGCGCCAGCGCGGCCGCCAGACGCGGCGGCGATAGTACCAATAGGTCTTTTCGACCTGCGCCCGCTCGAGATCCTCCGCCGTCGCCACGGCGGCCTCGGGAGCCGGCTCCGGCGCCCGCGGCGTCTCGAGCGGCGCGACCGAGGTGAGGGCGTCGGCAGGACCGGCGACCAGCGCCGCCGCCGCGCCGATGACGAAAAATTTCATGAAAGAGCGACGTTCCATCGACTTTCCTCCGTAAAAGCCGTCGCGACCGGCGCGGGACGCGCCCGCGCGAGCGGCTCATCCTCAAAGAAATCGGGCCATCCCGGCGGCCGGCAAGGCCTTCGCCGTTTTTCCGCCGTGCCCCGGGGGTAAAAGGTCGAATGACGATGAAACCTTTTTGGAACTACGGCGTTTTGCTTACGCGGCGCCCGGCGGCACAGCCGAATGATCGAATAGATTCGAATGAAACGGAGTTTTGTGACGATAGAGCGGCAAAAATGACGACAGCGCTTCTCAAAATTTGGTCCGGCTTTTGCGTGGGCGTCGCGGTTCAGGCGGCGGAACGGCGTCTCGGACGGAAGCCGACAATCGGACGCCGCGAGAAGACTATGGGAATTCCGAAAATGCATTCCGACGGAGCAGGAGAGTTTCGTTCGCAGGACGGAGAAAAGGTCATGCTCGTCACCGATCTGATCCATTCATGCTCGAACGACAAGGTCGCGCAGGCCGCGACTTTCTGCATCGGAGGCGTTTTCGCCGAGAGAGTCCGCGCCGTCGCGCAGGAGAATGGCGTCAGCGCGGGACGTTTCGTCTCTGTCGTGGTGCGCGATTTCGCGCAGAGGGCCGATGAGGCGGAGCGCGCGCAGCTGGCGCGCGAGATGGCCGGCTGCGATCAGCCGATCCTCAGCGGGCTGCGCAAGGTGGTCGAGAAGGCGCTGGAAGGCGGCGCGCAATTCGCCGATGACGTGAAAGGCTTCGGTCTGCCTTTCCTTCGCGACGGCGGGCTCTCCTTCGACGCCGCGGCTCGCCTGCAACGCGCCGCGCGCTGAGGCGCGCGTCGCGCTTCTCGCCAGCGGCCTCTCTTGCCGTCGGCGCGCCCAGCGGCGACAATAGCGCCGCTCGGCCGTCTCTTGGTCGAATCGGCAAAGGCGGGGCATGGCGGGACTGATCGACGAAGCGCAGATCGTCTCCATTCTGACGACCTATGGCTATTGGGCCATATTCTTCATCGTCGCGCTGGAGAGCGCCGGCATACCGCTCCCCGGCGAGACGACATTGGTCGGCGCGGCCATTTACGCCGGCCACTCCGGCAATATCGACGTTCGCTTCGTCATTCTGGCCGCGGCGGCCGGCGCGATCTTCGGCGACAATATCGGCTTTTGGGTCGGGCGCGAGTTCGGCGTGCGGCTGCTGATGCGCTATGGCGCGCATATCGGCGTCGGGCCGCCGCAATTGCGGCTCGGGCAATATCTCTTCATGCGCTGGGGCGGCGCCATCGTGTTCTTCGGGCGCTTCATCGCGCTGCTGCGCATATTGGCGGCCGTGCTCGCCGGCGCCAATCGCTTCGATCCGGTGAAGTTCCTGGCCTATAACGCCGCGGGCGGCATTTGCTGGGCGCTGGTCTTCGGCCTCGGCGGCTATGTCTTCGGCGCGGCCATCCATCGAATCGCCGGCCCGATCGGCTGGCTCGGCCTCGCCGGCGCGATTCTCGGCGCCTTCCTGCTGTGGCGCTATTGGAAAATCCACGAGGAGCGGCTGACGAAGGAGGCCGAGGCGCATTTCGAGCGCATCGATCGTCGTCCGCCGTGACGCGAAGCCGTCAGCTATGCGCGAGGCGAGCGAGCGCCAAAACAGCGCCGAGAATGACGAGCGTCTGAAAGCCGATCGTTCCGAACAGCCATTTGATGATCTCGGCTTTCGTGGCCTCGATCTTCGCCACGAGACGCAGCTCGGCTTTTTCGATCTTCGACTCCAGGTCCGTCTTTACGGTGCCAGATCGGCCTTCGTCGCCAGTTCCTGGCTCGTCGCCTCGGCAAAAGCCTCCGCTGTCGCCTTGGCCTGAGCATGCGGAACGCCCGCGGCCTCGAGCTTCTCCATGCCTCACGCCTCTCTGTCGGCCGCCAAAGGCGCGAGACGCCCGGCCTCCCAGCCGATGATCGCCTGCTTTCGCGTCAGCCCCCAATGATAGCCGGTGAGCGCGCCGCTCGCCCCGAGCACGCGATGGCACGGCACGATGAAGGAAACGGGATTGCGCCCGACAGACGCGCCCACCGCTCGCGCGGCTCCGGGCTTGCCGAGCCGCCGCGCGAGCGCGCCGTAAGTGGTCGCCCGGCCCATGTCGATGTCGAGCAGCGCCTCCCAGACCGAAACGTCGAATTCCGAGCCGATCAGCACGAGGCGCAAGGGCCGGTCCGGCCGCCATTCCGCCGGATCGAAAGCGCGCCGCGCGTAAGCCGCGGTCGCCGCGCCATCGAGCGAGAATCGCGCCTTCGGCCAGCGACGGCGAAGATCGTCCAACGCCTCCGCGCGCACGCCGTCGACGAAGCCGAGCCCGGCGAGGCCGCGCTCTGTCGCGACCAAAATCGCCTCGCCGAAAGGCGAAGGATGGAAGCCGTAGCGCATCTCCAGCCCCTCGCCGCCGCGCTTATATTCGCCCGGCGTCAGCGCCTCATGGGTCACGAAGAGATCATGCAGGCGCGAAGGACCGGAAAGACCGAGCGACAGCGAGGCGTCGAGCAGGTTCGTCTCGCCGCCGAGCAGCGCGCGCGCATGGCGCAGCGTCAACGCCTCGAGGAAGGCCTTGGGCGAGAGTCCCGCCCAGCGCCGGAACAAGGCGCGCAAATGCGCTTCGGACAGGCCCGCCGCCTCCGCCATTTCCTCGACCGCGGGCTGCCGGCGCCAATTCTCGCCGATGAAGCGGATCGTCTCCGCCACCTTGGCGTAATCCTCCTGCGGCCGCGTTTCGGCGAGAGGAGGGATGATGTCGGTGCGCAGGGTCATGCGGCGCATCATGGCGCGCGCGACCGAGAGCCGCCACCCGAAAACGCGTCAGGAATAAAACGGCCCGCGCTTGGCCGTCGCCAGCGCGCGCGAAAGCTCCTCGGCGAGCGCGGCCCTCTGCTCCGGCGCGAGAAAGCCGCCGATCTCGATGCGCTCCCCGCGCGAGACGAGCAGCACGCGCTGCATGCCGAACTCCTCGTCCTCTTCCGTCTCGAGCCGCAGCCAATAAGTGTCGAAACGCCGCTCCCGCCGCAGGCCATAGGCGCTCTTCTTGACGATGACGAGCTCGAAAGGGGTGAGGCTGATGCTCTCGAAAGCTCTGGCCGAACGAAAGCTCACACGCAGCGCGACATAGAGCGCCAGCACGTCCAGCCCCATGAAGCCGACGACCGGCCACGCGCCGAGAATATAGAAGGGAACCGACAGCGCGCATGTGCCCGCGCCGAACAGCAGGATGAACACATGCGCCTGCCGCAGCGTCATCGAGCGATGCGGGATCAGCCGCGTCTGATAAATGGCTTCCGCAGAAGGTGCGCTCGCTGTCACGCCGCCGCCTTTCGTTCTCCAGAATGCCGAGTTATAACGCCTTTATGCCGAACGAAAAGAGCTCGCTCGCCAAGGCGCGGCGTCCCGCATCGCCGCGCAGCCGCGAGGCTGCGCGCATCGATGAGATTTTCGCGCGTCTCGAGGCGGCCGATCCGCATCCCAAAGGCGAGCTCGAGCATGTGAATGTCTTCACTCTGCTCGTCGCCGTGGTGCTCTCCGCCCAGGCGACCGACGTCGGCGTCAACAAGGCGACGCGCGCTCTGTTCCAAATCGCCGACACGCCGCAAAAAATGCTCGCGCTCGGCGTCGAAGGGCTCTGCGGCTATATCAAGACGATCGGCCTCTATCCCACCAAGGCGAAGAATGTCATCGCCCTCTGCGCGCAGCTGATCGAGAAGCACGGCGGCGAGGTTCCCTGCGACCGCGAGGCGCTGCAGGCGCTGCCCGGCGTCGGCCGCAAGACCGCCAATGTGGTGCTCAACATCGCCTTTCATGTGCCGGTGATCGCGGTGGACACGCATATTTTCCGCGTCTCCAACCGGCTGCCGCTGACCAAGGGCAAGACCGTCGAGCAGGTGGAGGCCGGCCTCGAGAAAATCGTGCCCGAGCGCTTCAAGCTCCATGCGCATCACTGGCTGATCCTGCACGGCCGCTATGTGTGCAAGGCGCGCCGGCCGGAATGCGAGCGCTGCATCATCGCCGATCTCTGCCGTTTCGAGGGCAAGACGATCTGAGATGGCAAGACGATCTGACGGCCAGCCCGCTCTTTTCGGGCCGGAATGTGCGCCAGCGCACGAACGTCGCCCCGCTCTCCCGCTAAACCACAGCCATAGTCCGGCCGCGTGGAGGGAGGGGTCATGGGTTTCGAATTCTCCGCCCCTCGCGCGCGCCGAGCCGAGGCCACGAATCAGAAACCAATCATTAACGCAGCCCATAAAAAAGGCGGGTCGCGGCCGGTTTCGCAGGCGCCGGCGCGGACCGGCCCGAAGTGGATTATTTTCAGACAATTAGAGCGAAGCCAAAGGCCGGCCGAGCACAATCTCTGCGCTTGTCGCGCCGCGCGCGCCGACTTATACGAACGTCTCCGCTTTCGCGCGGCCAGGCGCAGTTTCCGGCGTTTCGCCGTCACATCACGGCTCCATGCCCACTCTCTATCATCATCCGCTCTGCCCCCATTCCCGCTTCGTGCGGCTGATTCTCGCCGAATACGGGATCGAGACGACGCTGGTCGAGGAGCGGGCGGCCGAGCGGCGGCGGGAGTTTTTGACGCTCGACCCGGCCGGCAAGACGCCGGTGCTCGTCGACGACGACGGGACTGTGATTCCGGGCGCGAGCGTCATCGTCGAATATCTCGAGGATTGCCTGCCGCCGGATTTCCGCGGCCTGCGGCTGATGCCGCTCGGACTGCACGAGCGCATAGAGACGCGCCGGCTGATCGAATGGTTCAATGTCAAATTCTTCGACGAGGTGACGAATTATCTGGTCACCGAGAAAGTCTACAAGCGCTTTCTCGCGCCGGAGATCGGCGGCGGCGCGCCGGACATGGATCTGCTGCGGGTCGCGCGCGCCAATCTGCGTCCCCATATTCGCTATATCGGCTATCTGACCGAGGCGCGGCGCTGGCTGGCGGGCGAATCCCTCACCTATGCGGATTTCGCCGCTGCGGCTCATCTCTCCTGCGTCGACTATCTGGGCGACGTGCCATGGGACGAGGACGAGACGGTCAAGCATTGGTATCAGCGGATCAAGTCGCGGCCGGCCTTCCGTCCCCTGCTGGCCGATCGCGCGCCGGGCATGACGCCGGGGCCGGTCTACGCCGAGCTGGACTTCTGAGCCTCGAGCAGGCGCTGCGCGGCCGCGCGGCCACGCTCGGCTTCGATCTCTGCGCCATAGCCGCCGCCGACGCCCCGGCAGAGGCGGGCGAGCGGCTCGCGCAATGGCTCGAATCCGGCGCCCATGGCGATATGGACTGGATGGCGGAAACCGCCGAGCGACGCGCCGCGCCCAAGGCGCTGTGGCCGCAGGCGCGCTCCATAATAATGCTCGGCGTCGATTACGGCGCGTCCGGCGATCCGCTGGCGACGCTGGAGAAGCCCGATCGCGGCGCCGTGTCGCTCTATGCGCGCCGACGCGACTATCACGAGGTCATAAAGGGTCGGCTGAAGCAGCTCGCCGGCTTTCTGCTGGCGCAGGCCGGCGGCGGCGAGGTCAAGGTCTTCGTCGACACGGCGCCGGTGATGGAAAAGCCGCTGGCGCAGGCGGCCGGGCTCGGCTGGCAGGGCAAGCATACCAATCTCGTTTCGCGGCGCTTCGGCTCCTGGCTTCTGCTCGGCGCGATCTTCACCGATCTTTCGCTCACGCCCGATGCGCCGGAGCAGGATCATTGCGGCTCCTGCCGCGCCTGTCTCGACGCCTGCCCGACCAAGGCCTTTCCGGCGCCCTACCGCCTCGATGCGCGGCGCTGCGTCGCCTACCTCACCATAGAGCACAAGGGCCAGATCCCGCGCGAGTTCCGCGAAGCCATCGGCAATCGCATCTTCGGCTGCGACGATTGCCTCGCCGTCTGCCCCTGGAACAAATTCGCGCGAGCGACGCGGGACGCCAAGCTCGCCCTGCGCGAGGATCTCTCCGCGCTCCCCCTCGCCGATCTCGCCGCGCTGGACGACGCCGGCTTTCGCGCGCTCTTCGCGGGAACGCCGGTGAAGCGGCTCGGCCATGCGCGCTTTCGGCGCAATGTGGCGATCGCCATCGGCAATTCGAAAAACCCACGGCTCGCCGCCGCTCTCCGGCCGCTGCTCTCCGATTCGTCGGCGCTCGCGCGCGGCGCATCCGTCTGGGCGCTGGCGCGGCTTCTCCCTGCGGGAGATTTTTCCGCTCTCGCCGGGAAAGCTCTCGCCGAGGAAAAAGACGTAGCGGTGCGCGACGAGTGGGCAAAAGGACACACCTGACGAAAAAGTGACGCCGCGACGCAGATTGCCGCGGCGCAACGCCGGCGCATCCATGGATTCGCCGCAGCACAAACAGTAGAGTTCTCTGCGCCGCCCTCGGGCGCGCGCCTCACGCCGAACGCCGCCGCCATGCCCAATGTTTCGCGACGCACAATAGATGATCCAGCCGCCGAGGCGGCGCGCCTTTTGGCGCGTCTCAGCATCATGCTGCTGTTCATCATCTCGCAGCTCGCGCCGATCCTGACGCGGCAGACCATCTATATACTGCTGCCCATCGGCGCCGCGCTGCTGCTGCTCTCGGCCAGCCTCGCGCCGGAGTCGCGGCGGCTGCGCGAGATCGCCGTGCTGGCGCTGACGCCGACCGCCCTCGCCGCTTTCTTCTTTGTCGGCTGGACGGGATTGTCGCTCGCCTGGACGCCCTTCGGCGCCGGCCCGGCGGAGCGCTACGCCAAGAGCGCCGCGACCTTGGCGCTGGTCGCCGCCGCCTGCGCTCTGCTGCCGGCGCGCACCAAGACCTCCAATCTCAATCTCCTGCCGATCGGCACCGGCGCCGCCGCCGCGGCCCTCGCCGCCGTCGCTCTGCTCTCGGCGAATGGCGGCGATCCGCCGCTCGATCTCGACAGCAATGCGCTGCAGCGCGCCGGCCTCGGCCTGGCGCTGGCGATCTGGCCGGCGCTCGGCGCGCTGGCGCTGCGCGGACGCTGGGTGTCCGCCGCCCTTCTCGCTCTCGTCAGCGTCGCCGCCTGCCTGCTGGCGCGCGCGCCCAATGCGCTGCCCGCGCTGATAGTCGGCGCGCTGGCGCTGGCGCTGTCCTTCGGCAAGGCGCGACGCGCCGGCTCGCTGCTGGCGATCCTCTCGGCGGCGCTGATCCTGCTGGCTCCGCTGGCGCCCATCCTCGTGCATCTCGTCGCGCCCGAGCGGCTGCCGACCTTCGCCGCCCCGCTCGAGACATGGGGACGAATCATCGCCAATGACGGGCCGCGGCTCCTCATCGGCCATGGCTTCGGCGCGGCGGTCTTCGGCGTCGCCGGGCATTATCTCTACCCGGACACGCCGCGCAGCATGCTGTTCCAAGTGTGGTTCGATCTCGGCGTTCTCGGCGCGCTCGGCCTCGCCGCCGTCGTCGCCCGCGCCTTTTATGTCATCGGGCGGACACGGCCGGTGCTCGCGCCCTTCCTGCTCGGCGGCCTGGCGACGGGTCTGACGATCTGCGTGCTGGGACCGGCGGCCGAGCAGCTCTGGTGGCTGACGCTCGCCGGCCTCAATGCAATCGCCTATGCTCTCGTGCTGAAGGGGCAGTTCCGCACGCGCCGCCCGCGCCTCGAGCCCAATGGCGGAATGGGACGGCTCGTCGTCCGATGACGCTTTGACGCTTCTTATTGCGGGCAGGCGATTCCGCGGGCGACGCTGACCTGACCGTCCGAGCCTTCGACGCGAGTGACGGCCAGCACGCAATCCTCGTCATCGGCGCCATAGGCGCGGCCGATCAGAATCGCCGGACCATCGCCGAAGGGACGCAGCACGGTCGCGCTGTCGCCGAGCGTCGTCCTGGTGATGAGAGAGGGCGCAGCAGGCGCCTCGAAACGCGCGCCGAGCGACGGCGTGGCGGCGACGGACGCGCCGAGGCTGGCCGCGACCGTCACGGCGAGAAGAATTCGCGAATTTCTCGACAGGACCGAATTTCTCGACACCATGATTCGACGCTCCCGGCGAAGGGCCGACTGGAGCGAGGAACTCTCCCCGAAGCGTCGGCCGCGCCTCTCATGGGCTGTAACGCGGCGACGTCGGCGATGGTTGCAGAGACCGTAGAAACCGAAAGGCGAGGCCGGAGCCTCGCCTCAATGCCTTTCCTCGCGCCTCACTCGCAGACGCGGGTGGGACGATAGCCGACGACGACGCCATATTCGTCGAACACCGGGCGACGCTCGCGCCAGCAGCGATAGGGCGGCGGCGCTTCATAGACCGGGGCCGGATAATAGGCCGGCGCGCCATAATAGGGCGGGGGCGGCGCAACCGGACGCGCTGCGCCGCCGGCGAGCGCGCCGAGCGCGAAGCCGCCGATGCCCGCGGCGATGGCCGCGCCCGGATCGCCCGCAGCGGCCGGCGCGGCCGTCACGATCGGCGCGACGCCGAGGCCGAGCGCGACGAGCGCGCCCGCGAATTTTCGTGCCGAAATCTCCCTCATGACTCTCTCCATCACACCAGGGGCGTCGCTCGGACGGCCTGTCCCCGAGTCGCGCCCACTAGCCGCGCGCCGAGCGCGTCGATGAAAGCCAGAAAACGTAAATGAACGGCGAAAACGTGGCCGTGCCCCGCGCGTTTTTCTAATTTTCGACGGGTGATGCGCTCATGCCACAGCGTCGCGGCGCGGCGGCTCGGGAATGGGAAAACGCAGCGCGATTCGCGTGCCCTTGCGGCGGATGGCCGGGCTCTGCGCGACGATGGAGCCGCCCATCGCCTCGACGAGGCCGCGGCAGATGGAGAGGCCGAGGCCCGTGCCGGCCTTGCGCCCGTCGATGCGCCCGCCGCGGTAGAATTTCTCGAATATGCGCTCGAGATCGGCCGGCTTCACGCCCGGCCCTTCGTCGGTCACGGTGAGCAGCAGCTCGTCGCCGTCGCGACGGGCGTAGACCGAGGCCTGGCCGCCGCCATATTTATGCGCATTGTCGAGCAGGTTGAACACGATCTGCGCCAGCAGGCCGGCGTCGCCGCGAATCGCCGGCAGATCGGGCGCGAGGCTCGCCGAAACCTTCAGCTGCGGAAACTCCTTGCGGCTGCGCTCCATCGCGGAGCGCACGGCGTCGCCGACATCGACGAGCTCGCGCCGCGGCGCCAGCGCGCCCGATTCGATGCGCGACATATCGAGCAGATTGACGACGAAGCGCGACAGCCGCGCCGCCTCCTCCTCTATGGACACGAGCAGATCGAGCCGATCCGTATCGGCGAGCCGATCGCCGAGCTGGCGCAGGCTGGTGACGGCGCCGGTGATGGAGGCGAGCGGCGTGCGCAGATCATGCGAGAGCGAGGCGAGCAGCGTGCTGCGCAGCTTCTCATTCTCCTCGAGCGCGGCGGCGCGCACCGATTCCCTCACCAGCAGCGCGCGATCGACCGCTATGGCCGTCTGCTCGAGAATCGCCGTCAGCATGCGCTCGTTCTGCGCCGAGGGCGGCTCCTGCGCATTCTTCGGCTCGAGGCCGATCACCGCCACGACGCCGCGCGTCGTCGCCAGCGGACGAAACGCGAAGCGAATGTTCGGCAGCGTGCCGCTGCGCAGTCCCGCCGGCTCGGCGCGCTCATAGGCCCAGCGCGCGGCGCCCGCCTCCTTCGCGTCCAATTGGTCGATCGGCGGCCAGGCGGCGGCGATCGTCAGCTCGCCGTCGTCTGGCGCGAGAAGCACCGCGCTCTTTGCGTCGAGCGCCTTTTGCGCATGCATGGCGGCGGCCCACATCACCTCGTCGAGCGAGGCCGCGCTCGACAATTTGCGCGAGAATTCGAACAGCGATTGCGCCGCCTCCGCCCGCGCGCGCATGGCGCGCGATTGCTCGCGCACGCGGCCGGCGAGCGTGCCGGTCACTATGGCGACGAAAGTGTAGACGAGCAGCGACAAAAACTCGTGCGCCTGCGAGATGGTGAATTCATAGCGCGGATCGACGAAGAAAAAATCGAAGGCGAAGAAGGACAGAATGGAGGCCGCGACGGCCGACCACACGCCGGCGGCGAGCGCGCAGAACACGACGGAGGCGAGAAAGATCATCCCGAGATTGGGAAGATGCAGCCACATGTCGAGCGGCCAGGCGACGAGCGTGGCGCAAGCGACGGAGGCGAATGTCGCGCCGACGCCGCGCCAGAATTCGCCATGAGCGGAGCGCGCCTTGCGCGGCCGCGCTTCTTCCTCGGCTTTCGCGCGGCTCTCGGTGATGACCTGCACGGCGATGTCGTCCGAGCGCCGCACGATCTCGTCTGTCAGCGATTTGCGCCACAGCCGCGCAAGCTGACCGGCGCGCGAGCGGCCGACGACGATCTGCGTGATGTTCTCGCGCCGCGCGAATCTCAGCGCCTCGCCGGCGAGATCATGGCCGGAGACGCGCTCCACCGTCGCGCCGAGACGCTCGGCCAATCGCAGCGCCTCGTCGATGCGCCGCGCGCGCTCGGCGTCCTGCTCCTCTTCGCCCGCGCGCTCGAGATGCAGCGCGATCCAAGGCGCATTGGGCCCGGTCGCGAGGCGCGCGCCGGCGCGCACGACGAATTCCGACAGACGATCGGAGCCGACGCAGACGAGCAGCCGCTCCGATGTCGCCCATGGCCCTTCGATCGCGTTCTGCCGCAGATAATCGACCATCTGATCGTCGACGCGCTCCGCCGTGCGGCGCAGCGCCAGCTCTCGCAACGCCGTGAGATTGCGCGGCGTGAAGAAATTCTGCACGGCGCGGCGCGCCATGTCGGGCACATAGACCTTTCCCTCTCGCAAGCGCTGCAGCAACTCGTCCGGCGTCACATCGACGAGCACGACATCGGCGGCGTCCTGCAGCACGCGATCGGGAACCGTCTCGCGCACGGCGACGCCGGCGATGCGCGAGACGACATCGGCGAGACTCTCGAGATGCTGAATATTGAGCGCGGTCCACACATCGACGCCGCTGTCGAGCAGCTCCTCGACGTCCTGCCAGCGCTTCGGGTGACGGCTGTCCGGCGCATTGGTGTGCGCGAGCTCATCGACGACGATGAGCGCCGGATGACGCGCGAGCGCGGCGTCGACGTCGAACTCCTCGAGCGTGCGGCCGCGATATTCGATCTTGCGGCGCGGCAGAATCTCGAGGCCTTCCGTCAGCGCCTCCGTCTCGCGGCGCCCATGCGTCTCGACGAGGCCGATGACGACATCGACGCCATCGGTCTTCAAGGCGCGAGCGCGAGCGAGCATTGCGTAAGTCTTGCCGACGCCCGGCGCCGCGCCGAGAAAGACGCGCAGCTTGCCGCGCTTCTCGCGATCGGCGAGCGCGAGCAGCGCGTCCGGGTCCGGCCGACGTTCGAATTCGCTTCCCGTCTCCGCCATTGTCCTTTAGCTCTCATGACATTCATGGGTTGAATACGGCCCAGATTCACGCGAATCAATAAGAACCCGACGAAGTGAAAAGAACGAATTTCTGCACCTGAAAAGGTTGTGAGTTAACGAGCTTCCACCAATTCGGCTCGAGAAACCTCTGCCGTTCCAACTCGCTCGCCGCTTCAAAGAAGCCTTTCATGTCCTCGTTGATTTCAGCAATCTTTTCTGTCTCGTTGTAATAGGTGATCGCGAGACAGATCAGATCGGTCGTGATCTGGTCACGCTTGAATCCCTCTATGGTCTGGAGGCTTTCCCACTTGATGAGATGCTCGCCGTCTCTAGCATCACAACAGCGAAGTCCTTCGCCCGTCAACTCGACGCGGCCAACACGTCCTGACCACATTTCGAATAGCTTCATCACCTTTCGAAGCATGTTCGGCCCCCGCTTGGTCGTTCGACTTTGAAATAGACGCCACCACCGGCCCGACCTCGTCAATAGCCAGAAATCTCGCGCTCACGCTCGATCTTTACGCAGCCCTTATGCGCCTCCCGCAAATCGCGAATGGCTTCCTTACGGCGAGGCGACGCATCGTGCCGCCGTTCACCTTCTAGAGGAGACGAGCATGTTTCAGATCATCAGCGCGGCGATCGCCGGCTCTGCGCTCACCGTCGCCTATGCCGCAGCCTGGCGCATCTATCGAAGCGCCTGGGAGCGAAAGGCGACGCCCGCGCTCGCCCCGAGACTCGTCCCGAGACCCGCGACCCGCGCGGGCGCGCTCATCCTGCTGCTGCGCCGCCGTCGCCTGATGAGGGCGCGCCACGCCGGCCCGCGCGGCGGAGATCTCGCAAAGGCGTGATATCGCAGAGCGCGGGCTGCGCGATGCGCCGCCCTCTTCCGTCCGGCGACGCGAGGCCCTATTGAAGGGCCGACCTCAATTGTCCCGGATCACAGGATGAATGTTCTCCTCATCGGCTCCGGCGGCCGCGAGCATGCGATCGCCCGGGCGCTCTCGAAAAGCGCGCTTCTCACTCGACTCTACGCCGCGCCGGGCAATCCCGGCGTCGCAGAGATAGCGGAGCTCGCGCCTCTCGATGTTTCGGATCATGCCGCCGTCGCGGCCTTCTGCGCAGAGCGGCGCATAGAGCTCGTCGTCGTCGGGCCGGAGCAGCCGCTCGTCGAAGGGCTCGCCGATTTCTTGCGCGCAAAGGGAGTCGCGGTCTTCGGACCGTCCAAGGCTGCGGCGCAGCTCGAGGGCTCGAAGGGATTCGTCAAGGATCTCTGCCGCGCCAACGCCATTCCCACCGCCGATTATCAGCGCTTCGACGATGAGGCGAAAGCGCTCGCCTATCTGCGCGCGAAGGGCGCGCCGATCGTGGTGAAGGCGGACGGTCTCGCCGCTGGCAAGGGCGTCGTCGTCGCCGAGACTCTCGAGGAGGCGGAGGAGGCGGTCGCGGCCATGTTCTCCGGCGCCTTCGGCAAATCCGGCGCGGAAGTCGTCATAGAGGAGAAGCTCGAGGGCGAGGAGGCCTCCTTCTTCGTGATCTGCGACGGCGAGCGCGCGCTGCCTTTCACATCCGCGCAGGATCACAAGCGCGTCGGCGACGGCGACACGGGGCCGAACACGGGCGGAATGGGCGCCTATTCTCCGGCGCCCGCCTTCACGCCGCAGATAGAGGCGCGCGTGATGCGCGAGATCGTCGCGCCGACTCTGCGCGCCATGCGCGAGATGGGCGCGCCCTTTCAAGGCGTGCTCTTCGTCGGGCTGATGCTGACGAAGGATGGGCCGAAGCTCATCGAGTTCAATGTGCGCTTCGGCGATCCCGAGACGCAGGCGATGCTGCCGCGCCTCGAGGATGATCTGCTGGCGCTGATGCGCGCCGCCGCCACGGGCGCGCTGCCGGAGAAGCCGCTGCGCTTCTCGCCGCAGACCGCGCTCACCGTGGTGCTGGCGGCGAAAGGCTATCCGGGAACGCCACTGACGGGCTCGGCGATCAACGGACTCGCGCGCGCCGGCGAGATCGACGGCGTCTTCGTCACCCATGCGGGCACGCGGCGCGAGGGCGACGCGCTCGTCGCCGCCGGCGGACGCGTGCTCAATGTCACCGCGCTCGGCGACACGGCGCAGGCGGCGCAGACGCTCACCTATCGCGGCGTCGACGCGATCGACTGGCCCGAGGGCTTTTGCCGCCGCGACATAGGCTGGCGCGCGATCGCGCGCGAAACATGAAACGCGAGAGGAGGAGGCCGCATGGACAAGATCGCGCCCAATCTCACCGGCGTGCCGGAAACCATGTTGTGGACGCTGCACAATCGCGCCGGCGAGGCGTTGCGGCCGGACGGATTGCTGCATGATCCGCGGCTCGTCGAAATTTATCACGCGCTCGACTATGATTATGAGGCGAGCTTCGGCAAGCCGCAGCCCTCGCACGCCAATCGGGCCCTCGTCTTCGACACGGCGCTGCGCGCCTTTTTGGCGGCGCACCCAGACGGCGTGATCGTCAATCTCGGCGAAGGCCTGGAGACTCACAGATTCCGCGTGGCCGACACGGGCGAGGCGCTGTGGATCACCGTCGATCTGCCGGAGTCGATCGCCATACGCGAGCGCTTCATAGAGCCCGACGAGCGCCATCGCCATGTGGCGCTGAGCGCGCTCGACCGCCGCTGGTTCGAGGAGGTTCCGCAAGGGCGCCCCGTCTTCGTCACGGCGCAAGGGCTGTTCATGTATCTTCCGCCGGAGGAAACAGCGTCGCTGCTGCGCGACATGGCGCAGCGCTTTCCGAAGGCGAGCCTCTTGTTCGACCATGTGCCGCGCTGGCTCTCGAAAGAGACGCTGAAGGGCCGCAAGCTGACGCTGAATTTCACCATCCCGCCCATGCCCTGGGGAATCGACCGCAGCGAGATCGCGCCCACATTGCGAAGCTGGGCGGCGATCGAGACGGTGGAGCATTTCGACTACAGATTGTATCGCGGATGGCGCGCGCTGCTGTTCGGCGGGCTCATGCGCCTCGCGTTTTTCCGCGAGCGCATGCCCGCGATCACGCGCGTGACCTTCGCCTGACGCGCGACCGAGCATCGGCCTTATTGTCGCCATTGTGAAGCCGAAAGGCTTCGATACGTTACGCCCTTCGATAAGATTGACGAAATTTGTCCGAACGCCATTTCGACGATCGAAAAGCTCCTTACGGCGCATGTCGATCGGAATTTCGTAAGGAGCCGTTTCATGAGCGACGACAGCTGGGATCATGACGAAGCAGCCGATTTCGTGAAGAAAAGCGCGCAGCCGGGCATGGCGCGGGAGCTGCTGCGCGCCGCCTCGACGCCGCTCGACAAGAATTATCCCAATATTTTTATCGCCTATTACTCTTTGCCCGATTGGCTCGCCACCTATAGCCAGCCAGGCCCGTCACGGTTCCTCGCTTCGTCGCAGCCGCATTTCAAACGCACGGCCGTCCGCCAACGTCCATTCCCACAAGTCGTTCACGAATACCGATTTGCCGCGCATAAATATCAGCAGGATGTCGTCGAAGCCTTCGCGCCGATCCGGGGCGCCAAGACCGGGCAGGCGCTGCTCGGGGAGATCGCCGCCAATAGACGTCGCTCCGTTTCGATCATGCCGCATGATCATTGGGCGCATGTGTTGCTGCCCGGCCCGCTCAACGCCGCGCCGCGGCCGATTTTTCCCAAGACGGACCTCGGATATGTGACCGACGGCTTGCGCGGCAATAATGCGGCTTCCTATGCGAAAGGCGCGCCGATCCGTGGCGACGACAACGCGCCCACCGGCGGCGTCGGCACGGGGAGAGGCTCCGATGTCCTGCTCTACTATTCGCCCGCGGATTGGCTGGCCGAAAACGCCTCTTCCACTGGAGCGCTGCCAGACGAAGTGCTGTTTCATGAGCTCATCCATGTGACGCGGGAGCTGCGCGGCCTGCAGACGCGGCTCCCCGTGGACGGAGGCGGCGGTTATGGAAACGAGGAAGAATATCTCGCCACGATGCTGACCAATCTCTATCTGTCGGAAAAGGGCGTGGCTCTACGCGGAGCCTATGATGGCCCCGGCGGTCGCCCGGGCAAAGTCGAGGTGAATGGCGAGACCATGTTCTATGTGATCGCCGCTCCGCCGAAGAACTGGGATGTCATGACGAACCCGGACGCGTTCTACGACAATCCCGGCAAGACGAGCATGTCTCCCGAGGCTCTCATCACGCGCTTCATGAACAGCCAGACCGGCTTTTATCGCGATTTGGCGATGCTTCCCGAAAGCCGGCCCAAGTTCAATCCGATCCGGGAATATGAGTTTCGTCATCGGCCGAGATCGGGCGCGCGTCGTTCCTATTTCGTCGACGGCGCCTGAATTTCTATCCGCGCCTGAGACTTGACAGTTCGGGGCGGCTGCCGATTATGCAGCCATGACGAAGCGACGGCAGAGATTCAGCGCGAGAGGGCTCCCGACATTCGGGCGCATCGTCGTGATTTTGTCCCTGCTTCTCGGACTTGCGATCAGCGTCGCGCCCGGCTTCGCCGCGCGCGCGGCCTATGTCGACGAGGCATCGCTCGTCGCCGCGGAGCCGGAAATCTGCGCGCTCTCGCATCACGCCTCCGACTCCGACCATAGGCGCGAAGGCTCAGGCTGCTGCTGCCTGCAGGCGACCACACGACGCGATGTGACATTCTTCGTCGCGATCCTGTGCGGCGTCGCCAAATTCGCAGCTCCCGACACGCCGTCATTCGCGGCGCGCGCCGACGCCACGCGTCGCGCCGGCGTCGCTCTGCCGACCACGCCCTGGCTTTCGCGGGCGCCGCCCTCCTTCTCCTGATCGGTCGAACGCGGCTTCGCCGCCACACCCTTTAGACCCGCGCGCGCACACGCCGCGCCAGGAGATAATTCGTCATGACCAGAAGCATTCTCTCGCGCGGCGTTTCCGCCGGCGCGCTCATCGTCGCGTCTCTTTCCTCCGCCATGGCGCAGGAGGCGCTTCCCTCCATCGACGTCGCCGGCGAAGGCGTCCCGCGCGATGCAGGACAAACCATCGCCGCGCCGGGATTTTCTCCCGAGAAAAAGGCGCTGCCCGTCTATCGCGATCCGACAGGACAGACCTTCACCACCGTCAAGCGCGAGGATTTCAAGACCTCGCCGCTCGTCACCATCGGCGATCTCGTCGAATACAGCCCCGGCGTCTCCTTCAAGCAGGGCAATGGTCCGCGCGACATGACGCTGTCGATTCGCGGCTCGGGCGCGCGCATCGGCGGCGCCTTGCGCAATATCGTGCTGCTCGAGGACGGCTTCACCATGACGCAGCCGGACGGATTCTCGCGCACCGACACCACCGATCCGCACGCCTATGCGGCCGTCGACGTCTATCGCGGCCCCTCCTCCGCTCTGTTCGGCAATTGGGCCAATGGCGGCGCCATCAACTTCCGCACGCGCACCGGCGCGGAGATCGACGGCGTGGAGACCGGCCATGAGGCCGGCAGCTTCGGCTATCTCACCAATTACACCGCCATCGGCAAGAAATACGGAGATTTCGACATCGCCCTCTTCGCCAGCGACGCGCGCGGCGAAGGCTCCACCACCCATACGGATTTCAACACGCAGACGGTGAATCTGAAGGCGAGCTACGAGGCGACGCCGACCGATCGCTTCACCTTCAAATGGGTCCATAATCAGCTCTACGGCAATGTGCCGGCGCGCATGTCGCTCAATCAGTTCTATTTCAATCCCTATCAGCGCGGCTGCTACGGACTGCCGACGCCCTCCACCGCGATCAGCCGCAGCCTCTGCGGACAGACGGCCGTCTTCCTCAACGGAACCAATGGCGCGACGGCGCAGGTCTCCGCGCTGCAATCGGGCTGGCATCGCAACGACCGGCGCGACATGCTGGGCCTGCGCTGGGCGCACGACATAGACGCGCAGACCGTGCTGCGCACGCAATTCATCTATGACGACAAGGATTTCTATCAGCCGATCGACACGCCGGTCACTTATGGCGACGCGCCCTCGATCAACATATCGTCCGATCTCACCCATCACGGCGCGCTGCAGGGCCAGCAGCTGACCAGCAATTTCGGCGTCTGGTACAATCACGCGCGCTTCACCACCTATTCGCAAAATCTGCTCGGCTGGGGCAATGGCGATCTCGGGCCATTGCTCACCAATAAGCAGGAGATCATGCATTCCAATCTCGGCGCGCGCTTCCGCGAGGAGCTGGAGCTGGCGCCGGATGTGACCGGCGTCATCGCTCTCGCGAGCGAGATGAGCAAGGTCGCCGCGCTGTCCTCGTCCGTCTCCTATCCCTCCGGCGCGCTGACCGCCGTGCCGGCCAATCGCACCTATTGGAATTTCGCGCCGGAAGCCTCGGTGACATGGCGGCCCGATCGCGAGTGGAAGTTCTACGCCCGCGCCTCGAGCGGCTATGGAACGCCGCAATATGGCTTTCTCTTCGTCAATCAGCAGGGGCTCGACGGCAATAACACCGGCCTCAAATCGCAGCGCAACTCGGGCTTCGACGCCGGCTTCGACTGGACGCCGACGGAGACGTTGAAAGTCACGCTCAACGGCTTCTACGAATGGTATCAGAACGAGATGCTGACGCAGTCGCCCGGCAACGGCCTCAAGAACTACACTTATAATGCGCCGGGCTCGGTCCATCGCGGCGCGGAATTCCTGCTCGATTGGCGGCCTTTCGACGGTTGGCGGCTGCTCGCCAATTACGCCTACAATAATCAGATCTTCACGAGCTTCATCGAGCAGCGCGGGCCGAGCTCCTACTTCGACCGCGCCGGCTATAAGATCCCCGGCGTCGCTCCGCATGAGCTGACGACGCGCATCGGCTACGACATTCCGCAAGGCGACTTCAAAGGCGTCGGCGCCTATTTGGAATATGTGCTGAAGAGCTCCTATTTCATCGACAATGGCAATCAGCTCACCATTCCGGGCTATGGCCTCGTCAATCTCAATCTGCATTATGATCGTGACGTCTCGATCGGCTTTTTGAAGAACATCTCCGCCTTTATCGAGGTGCGCAATGTGTTCGACCGGACCTATGTCGCCTCGGCGACGGTGATCTCCAACTCGCTCACCTCGGGCTTTCAGAACCCCGGCTTCGTGCTCGCGCAGAACGGAACCAGCTCGATCTATGCGGGCCAGCCGCGCGCGATACAGGGCGGGGTGCGGTTCAAATTCTAAAAAGCAGTGGTGGAAGGGCGCGGCTGCGCCCTTCCCCTGCGCGCTCATCAGCCGTTCGGCGTGCGGCCGGCGGCGAAGATCATGCAGGTCGTCGTCGCATGGGCGAGCAGGCGCTCGCGCGTGTCGAAGAGTCGCGCCTCCGCCGTGGCGATGCTGCGGCCATGGTGCAGCACCTTCCCCTCGGCGCGAATCTCGGCGTCGGCCGTCACGGCGCGGGTGAAATTCACCTTCAGCTCCAGCGTCGTGTAGAGCTGGCCCGGCGGCAGCAGCGTATGCACGGCGCAGCTCATGGCGGAGTCGAGCAGCGCGGAGATATAGCCTCCGTGAACCGTTCCGAGCGGATTATAATGCCGCTCGTCCGGCGCCGCCGCGAAGACGACGCGCCCGCTTTCGATCTCGACCGGACGGAAAGCGAAAAGAAGCATGATCGGCGGCACGGGCAAGGAACCTTCGCTCATGGCTCTCACCACTTCCAACCCGCTCATCGAGCCCAAGCGCTCCAACGGCAGGGCTCCCGCGACATGGGTCTGCGTTTCCTCGGACATGAGGCGATCTCCTCTCGCCTTTTGAAACTGCGGCATATATTTAGTTTCGTCAAGATACTAAATAAACGGCGAAGCGATGAGAAACGATCATTTCCCCTCCCAGACCTGCTCCGTGGCGCGCGCGCTGGAAATCGTCGGCGAATGGTGGACGCTGCTGATCGTCCGCGAGGCATTTTTCGGCGTGCGCCGCTTCAGCGAGTTCGAGCGCAATCTCGGCGTCGCCAAAAATGTGCTGAGCGAGCGGCTGTCCAAGCTGGTCGCTTGCGGCGTGATGGAGCGCATCGACATGCCGGGGCGCGGCAATCCGCGCGACTATCGCCTGACCGAGAAGGGCCGCGATCTCTTCCCAATTCTGGTGGCGCTGATGCAATGGGGCGACCGCTGGGCGGCGCCGGCCGGACCGCCGCTACGCCTGCTGGAACGGGAGACCGGCGCGGAGATCGCCGCTCTGCGCGTGACTGGCGCGAGCGGCGCCGCTCTGGCGCCCCGGGAGGCGCAGGTCGTTCCCGGCCCCGGCGCCGATGAGAAGCTGCGCGCCCGCTTTCCCTCGCCTTCGGAAATACTCCCGAGATGACGCGCTCCGCTGCGCCCGCTATTCTCGCTGCGGCGCAATGAACGCGCCACGGCGAGCGGCCCCGCCGGCTCGATCGGGGGTTGAACCTGCGGCCGGTTTCGTGTGATTGCTCTCTCGTCTCTTCTGGATCGTCGGCTCGATGACGCGCAGCTTTTTCATCGTCGCGCCCGGCGTCGCCGGAGATTCTCGCGGAACGGAGGCGGGCGGCGCGTCCTTCCTCGCCGGATCGAGCTTTTCTGGCTCGAATGCGAAGCTCTCGCCGTCGTTTTTCCGCAATGCGGCGTTCGAATGTCGCTTCTGACATGAGCTTGAGAGCGGACCCGGCCGAACGTCTGACAACGCCGCCCGCGAGCGAGGCGCCTGCGAGGCGCCGGCTCGCGCCCATCATCCTGTCCGCTCTCGCTCATATTCTCGTCCTGGCGGCTTTTCTGCTCGAGCAATTGCTGATGTCGAGCGAGAGCCCGACCACAGAGCAGGAAATTCCGCTGGAGGTCGTCGCCGAAGCGCCGCAGCCGCAGCCGCAAGAGCCTCCCCCGCCGGAGCCCGAGAAGGAGGAGCCGAAGCCGGAGGAGAAGCAGAAGCAAAAGCCGCCGCCGCCGCAAAAGCTCGTCGACGACGAGAAGCCGGCCTTCGACGCGCCGCGCGCGCCGAATCAGGAGAAGGCCGATCGCGACGCGCCGGATCAGGAGACCAAATCCGCCCGCCGCGAGCCGCCGAACGAGCAGCACGCCGCCAAGCCCGCGCAGGAAAAATCCGCCGATCCGCAAAAGCAGCAGGCGGCCAAGGCCGAGCCCGCGCCGGCCGCCCCCAAGGCGGAGGAGGACAAGGCCGACGCCGAGATCGTCGAGCAGGCCGAGCCGCAGAAGGAAGCGCGCATCGACGACAAGCAGGGCGAGGTCGAGATCAAGGCCTCGCCGGAGCCCAAGCCCAAATCCATCGCCGATCAGCTCGCCTCTTTGGAGCCGCTGCCGGACTTCAAGCTCTCCGGCTCCTCCAAGCCGGCGCCGGTCAGCGGCGGCACGGCGAAGACCACCTATCTCTCCGTGCTCTTCGGTCTCATCATGCGGCATATGACCGTGCCTCCGTCCCTGCGCAACAAGACGACGCCCAATCACGGGGTCGTCGTGTTCTTCATCGACGAGGGCGGGCATCTCACCCATCAGGCGGTCTATCGCTCGAGCGGCTTCGCCGAGCTCGACAACGCCGCGCTCGCCGCCGTGCGACGCGCCGCGCCTTTCCCTGCGCCGCCCTACGGCCATCCACGCGGCATTCAATTCCACTTCGATCCGAAATGAGGGCGTTTTGAGCGTGATGTCGGCGCCCGCGCGTGATGCGGCAGTAGAGGGCGCGCTGCTGCGCGTGACGGGGCTTTCCAAATCCTATCTCGGGCCGCAGGGTCCTCTGCCCGTGCTGCGCGGCGTCGATCTCGCGCTCAGCGCCGGCGAGAGCCTCGCGCTGATGGGCGAGTCGGGCAGCGGCAAGAGCACGTTGCTGCATCTCGTCGCCGGTCTCGACCATGCCGACGGCGGCGCCATTCACATCGACGACGCCGAAGTGACGAAGCTCGACGACGAAGGCCGCGCGGCGCTGCGCCGCAAGACGCTCGGCGTCGTGTTTCAGCAGTTCAATCTCGTGCCGAGCCTCACCGTCGGCGACAATCTCTCGCTGCAGGCGCGGCTCGCCGGGCGCTACGATCGCGACTGGCGCGACGCGCTCGCCGAGCGCCTCGGCCTCGCCGCTCTGCTCGATCGCTATCCCGAGCAATTGTCGGGCGGGCAGCAGCAGCGCGTCGCCGTCGGCCGTGCGCTGGCGCCGCGTCCGCGCCTCTTGCTCGCCGATGAGCCGACCGGCAATCTGGACGAAGCCACAGGCGACGCGGTGCTCGATCTTCTGCTCGAGCTCTCCGCCACGGCGGGCGCGGCGGTGCTGATGGTCACGCATAGCGCCCGGCTCGCAGCGCGGCTCGATCGCCGCGCGACGCTCGCAGGCGGAAGGCTGGCGCCGTGAGGCAATTCTTCTATGCGCTGGCGACGCTCGCCAGCCATTGGCGTCGACGCCCCGGCCAATTCGCCGCGCTCTTCGTCGGCCTCGCCGTCGCGACGGCGCTGTGGAGCGGCGTCGCGGCGCTGAACGATCAAGCGCGCCGCAGCTATGATCGCGCGGCCGGCGCGCTCGGCCTCGGCGGCGCGCCGAGCCTCGTTGCGGCGAGCGGCGGATTTTTCGCGCAGGATGTTTTCATCGCTCTGCGGCGCGCCGGCTGGAAGGCGTCTCCCCTTCTCGAGGGAACGATCCGCCTCGGCGACAAATCCATTCGCCTGCTGGGCGTCGAGCCGCTGACTCTGCCGAAAATCTCCAGCGACAAAATGCCGGCGGGCGAGGATCTGAATGACTTCCTCGGCCCGCCCGGCCGCGCGCTGATCGCGCCGCAGACATTGCGCGCGCTCGGCCTCGTCGAAGGCGCGACGCCGACGATCAGTGAGACGGATCGGCTGCCGCCGCTCGCCATCGCCAAAGATCTCGCGCCGGGGATGATCGTCGTCGACATCGGCGTCGCGCAAAACCTGCTGCATCGGCCGGGGCGGCTGTCGCGCCTGCTGCTCGCCGAGGAGCCCGCGGCGGGCGCGCCCACGCTCGAATCCATCATTGACGAGCCTCTTCGCCGCGCGGAGGCGGATGAGGCGCCGGAGCTCGCCAAGCTCACCGAGAGCTTTCATCTCAATCTCACCGCCTTCGGCCTTTTGGCCTATGTGGTGGGCCTGTTCATCGCGCATGCGTCTTTCGGCCTCGCCTTCGAGCAACGCCTGCCGATCATCCGCACGCTGCGCGCCATCGGCGCCTCCTTGCGCGCGCTCACATTGGCGCTGGTCGCGGAGCTGACGCTGCTCGCCCTGCTCGCCGGCGCTGCGGGAATGGCCGGCGGCTATCTCATCGCCGCCGCGCTGCTGCCCAACATGGCCGCCAGCCTCGAGGGACTCTATGGCGCCGAGCTCGACGGCGCGCTCGGCCTCGCGCCCTCCTGGTGGCTCTCCGGCGTCGGCATGGCGCTGCTCGGCGCCGCGATCGCGGCGGCGAGCGGGCTGGTCAAGACTCTGCGCCTGCCGGTGCTCGCCATTGCGCAACCTTTCGCCTGGCGCGAGGCGCAGCGACATTGGCTCTATCGCCAGTCCGCGCTCGCCATTGTCGCGCTCATCGGCGCGGCGGCGGCGCTGCTCTTGGGTAAGGGAATGGAGGCGGGCTTCGCCTCCATGGCCGGGCTGCTGCTCGGCGCCGCGCTCGCATTGCCGCTGCCGCTCGCCGCAATGCTGCGGCTCGGCGAAAGACGCGCGCAGGGACCGCTCGCCAAATGGTTCTTCGCCGATGCGCTGCAGCAGCTCCCCGGCCTCTCGCTGGCGCTGATGGCGCTGCTGCTCGCGCTCTCCACCAATATAGGCGTCGGCTCCATGGTGGAGGGATTCCGCCGGACATTCACACAATGGCTCGACCAGCGCCTCGTCGCGGAAATCTATTTCGAGGCCGCGAGCGACGCGCAAGCACGCCGTATCGAGACATGGCTCGCCGCCCGTAAGGACGTCGCCGCGGTCCTGCCGCTGTGCAAGGCGAAGACGACTCTTCACTTCTGGCCCGTCGAGATCGTCGGCGCGCCGCCGCACGAAACCTTCAGCGCGCATTTTCCGCTGCTCGAAGCGCGCGCCGAGGCGTGGAGCAGAGTCGCGCGCGGCGATTCTGCGCTCGTCAGCGAGCAGCTCGCGCGGCGCCTCGGCCTCTCGCTCGGCTCGACCTTGGAGATACCGACGCCGACTGGTGATTGGCGCGTCGAGATCGTCGGAATCTATCCCGATTATGGCGCCGCCAAAGGCCAGCTCCGCGTCGATCACGACGCGCTCTCGTCGCGCTGGCCGGACGCGCGCCGGCTGGACTATATGCTGCGCGCGCGCTCCGAGACTGCGCCGGAGATCATGCTGGCTCTGCAAGCGGAATTCGGCGCCGGCGTCGCGCGCATCATCGATCAGGCGGCGCTGAAGCAGCGCTCGACCGACATATTCGAGCGCACATTCGCCGTCACCGCCGCGCTCGACGCGCTGACGCTCGTCGTCTCGGCGATCGCGCTTTTCGCCAGCCTCACCACGCTGGCTGCGGCGCGCGTCCCGCAGCTCGCGCCGCTGTGGGCGGCGGGCGTCTCGCGGCGCAGCCTCGCTGCGCTGGAGCTCGCGCGCGTCACGCTGTTCGCGGCGGCGACGGCGCTCGTCTCCGTGCCGCTCGGCCTCGCTCTCGCTTATGATCTCGTCGCCATCGTCAATGTGCGCGCTTTCGGCTGGCGCCTGCCCTTTCACATTTTTCCATCGCAATGGCTCGAGGTCTTCGCGCTGGCGTTGCTCACCGCCGCGCTGGCCGCGCTCTTGCCCATTCGCCGTCTCGCGCGCATCGCGCCGGCGTCGCTGCTCGCGGTCTTCGCCAATGAACGCTGAAACGCTGCGCACACTTCTCCTCGCGCTGGCGCTCTGCGCCACTGCGCCAGCGCGCGCCGCCGGCTTCGCAGGCCTCGGCGACGACGCGCAGGGCTTCGCCGAGCCGCAAAAGGGCCATACGCTCGTCTTTCCGCGCGATCATGGCGCGCATCCAGAATTTCGCATCGAATGGTGGTATCTCACCGCCAATCTGACGGATGAGAGCGGCAAAGCCTATGGCGCGCAATGGACCTTGTTCCGTCACGCGCGCGCGCCGCATGACGGCGAAGGCTGGGACAGTCCGCAAGCTTTCGTCGCGCACGCCGCCGTCACCACGGATGCGCTGCATCTCTTCGCCGAAACGCGCGCGCGCGGCGGCGTGGGACAGGCGAACGTCGAAGCGGCGCCATTCCGCGCCTTTATCGACAATTGGTCCTTTTCCGCGCGGGAGCCCAATCTCTCCGGCGGAACAATCTCCGCCATCGCGCCGCGCTTTCGCTACACGCTCTCGCTCACCGCCGAAAAGCCGCTCGCTCTGCATGGCGAAGCGGGCTTCAGCCGCAAATCGGAGAGCGGACAGGCTTCCTATTATTACAGCCAGCCCTTCTTCACCGTCGAAGGCGCGCTCGCCATAGACGGCGCCGAGCGCAAGGTGAAGGGCCACGCCTGGATGGATCACGAATGGAGCAGCCGCCCGCTCGCCGCGGATCAGAAAGGCTGGGACTGGTTCTCGCTGCATCTCGACGGCGGCGGCGAGCTGATGCTCTTTCGTCTGCGCAGCGACAAGACGCTTCCCTTCGTCTCGGGAAGCTTCATCACGGCCGATGGCGCGACGCGCGCGCTCACGCGTGACGATATTTTCCTCGAGCCTTTGGAGCAGGGCCTCGTCGCCGGCCGCCTGCTGCCGCTGCGCTGGCGCCTGCGCGTGGCGAGCCTGCATCTCGACATAGAGACGAAGCCCCTCAATTCGCAGAGCTTCATGAGCGTCGGCGTCGGCTATTTCGAAGGGCCTATCTCATTTTCCGGCGCGCAGAACGGCGTCGGCTATCTCGAGATGACAGGCTACTGACGCTTCGGCCTCGTTTCGCCGCCAAAGCTTGATCCGAATGTCATCGGCTCTATCCATACTGGGACGCTTTCTTCTGACGCAACGCTCGCGCTGGACCCGTTCCGGCGGCGCTCCGCCGAGGGGATTTCACGCATGTATCTATCGCCGACATTTTTCCTCGATCTCGGCCTGCGCACCATTGCGCGCAATCCTTTCTTCAGCCGCGATCGTCCCGTCCTCGTCGAAGGCGAAAGCGATTTTCGCTTGCTGGAAGGACAGGAAGGCCTCGTCGTCACGCTGGGGCCGAACACCTCCTTCTTCGATCGTCCCAATCGCTCCGTCTGCCGCTGGCCGGGCGTGAGAACAATTCCGCGCCAGAGCCCGCACGAGATTCCGCCACGCTCCTTTTTCGCCAATGAGGGCAGCGCCTTTCTGCAAATCTTCTGCGGCGGCGGCGACGTGCGGCTCAACCGCGTCACCACCCTCGCCGATCAGCGACAGATTCTCCTTTCCGCCGGCGACGGCAATGTCGTCGAGAAGATCGATCTCTCCGAGCTCGCGCGCGACGGCGCGCCGCCGCTAAAGTTTCTGCAGCCCGCCTATCTCTGCTCCTCGGCCGAGGTAGCGATACGCTCGACGCCCTGCGACGCCGCCACGATGAGCTGGGCGCGCGCGCCCTATGTCTATCGCGCGGAAGAGACGGACGACGCGGAACGGCAAGCGATTCTCTGCCTCTCCGGCCGCACGATGGTGTGGTGCGAGCGCCTCGCGCCCGGCGAGAGCCGTGATTTCGCGCTCGGCAATGTCATCGCCGCAACAGAGAATATCGACTCCAAGCTGCGCCCGACGAGCCTGCGCCATCCCGACGACGCGGAGGCGAGCGACGATGCGCCGATCGCCTTCGCGACCAAGCCCGTGCGCACGCGCCTGCGCGAGTTCGCCGAGGCGACGGGCATTTTATTCGAATCGATGCGCGCGCGCGAAGGCTTCCTGGTGTGCGAATTGACCAATCGCTCGGACCGGCCGGCCTATGTCTATGTGCAGCTCAACAAGACCGGCTTTTATGGCGGCTCCGGCTTCGTCGGCTTGATGGTGAAGCTCGTCTCCGCCTTCTTGCGAATGTCGCATCTGCCGCTGCGCGCGTGAAACACGGAAAGATTCTAGGCCTCTGCTTTGACGCGTTTCCAACGCCCTTCGGCTCAAAACGCTCTATCCACGATCGGGCAACGGCAGGCCATTCTCGATGAGCACGCTGCGCAGATCGAGGATCGCCGGAAATATCTCCTGATTGCGATCCTCGCCCTGCGCGTCGAAAGCCGCCTGCTCCAATTCGCAGATCCAGCGATCTTCCGCGAAAATGCCATTGGTGAACCAGACGATCGCGGGCCAGAAGAGATCGAGCAGGAAGGAATGCTTCGCCGGCCGCTTGATCATGATCATGCCGAAAGTGTGATTGATCTTCTGCGCGCGATCGACCGGAATATAGCAGTTCCACAGATCGAGCGCCGGCTCGCGCGCGCCCGCGGTAAAGAATTTCAGCGTCTGATAGGGATAGTCGGTGCGGATCACCATTCGATCGCCCGGCGGCGTCGCCAGCGCCTCGGCCGAAAGCGGCGCGCGCTTGAAGCGCCATTTGCCGCGATTGAGAATGAAATTCTCGCCGAAGGGCTGTCGGCCGCTGACGCGGCGGAAGCTGTAGGTCGCCTCCGCCCAGGCGTCGCCCCTGCGGCTGCCGAGAAAATAGGTCTTGATTCCGCCCATCAGCCGGCGATGCAGAAACTGATGATTCATATCCATCAGATTCTCGTGCATGAAGCTGTAATGGCAGCCGGCGCGGCGGTTCAGATAGCGGATTTTGTAACGGCTGTCGGTCGCCGAGGGCACATCTGGAAAAGGCGTCAGCTCCGCGCGCGCGGCGTCGCCCGGAAAGACGAAGACGAGCCCATAGGCCTCCCGGCACGGATAGCTGCGCACGCCGGTCGCGGCGCGGCTGCAATCGGCCGCATAGGGCAGCGACACGCAGGCGCCGCTCGCGTCATAGGCCCAGCCATGATAGCCGCAGCGTATCGTCTCCTCCTCGACCACGCCGGCGCTGAGCGGCACTTGCCGATGCGCGCAACGATCCTCGAGCGCGAACACGCCGCGACGCCCGCGCGCCAGCACGATCGGATCGCCGGCGAAAGAGCAACGATGCGTCTTGCCCTTGCGCACATCCGCGCTGCGCGCGACGGGATACCAGAAATTCGGATCGAGAGCGGTCTTGCGTATATCGCGGGACACGGCCGTCCGGGCATCGGTCGCAATCGTCGCCGCCGTATCGTCCGCCATGCCCGTTTCCATCGACCCGAAATCTCACGCAGCACGCCTCATAATAAAAAAGCCCGCCGGGGTAAACCTCTCACTTCCTTCGTGAAAAAGCCGGACGCCTGTCATTCGATCGTCACTTCCACGATATGGGACGCGCCGGGCCGCAGCGGCAGGCGCGCTTGAATGCGATGCGTCCCCGGCTGCATGGGCCAATAGACGGGCTCATTGGCGTCGGCGAGCCGAAACGGCCGGCCGTCCACCATCCAGAGTATCTGCTCCACGGAGCCCGGCGCCGATGCGCGCAATGCGAGACGATTGAGCTCCGGCGGCAGCTCTGGATTGCGCCAAACATGCGTTTTATGCTCGGGCGTCGTGATGGCGAGTTCGACAGTCTCGTCGCGCGACGCCGGCCGCGCGGCGAGCTCCATTGCGCCGCGCGTCGGCGGCGCCATTTGCGGCCTCACCCATTCGACCAGCGTCTCCCCGCAGCGTCCATCGCTGCGGCCGCCGGCGAGGCACATTTCCACCGGAACGCGGCCCTGCGGCGGCGGAAAGGATTCCGTCTCGATCTCGCCGGCCTTCGCGCCATGGATGAGCGTCAGCGCCGCATGCGCGAGCCGCGCGCTGGATGCGGCGCCGCTCAGCCGATTCATCGCGCCGGCGTCGCCGCGCCCGATCCATACGCCGACAATGGCCTTGCGCGAATAGGCGATGGTCCAGGCGTCGCGATAGGCCTGCGACGTGCCGGTCTTCACCGCGACGGCGAAAGGATATTCGAGCGGCCCGTAGCGCGGAAAGCTCGGCAAGCGCGCGAGCGGATCGGCCAGCATGGAGGTGACGAGGCGCGCCGTGTCGCTCGACATCACGCGAATGGAGCGGCGCCGTCGCTGCTCTTTCGCAAAGACGAGATCGGAGAGCACGCCATCTTCCGCGAGCGCGCCATAGGCGCGCATCAGATGCTCGAGCCTGGTCGGCAATGCGCCGATCGCCATGGAGAGGCCGAAGGATTCGGCCGGGGCCTCGAGATCATGCAGGCCGAGATCGTGCAGAAATTGAAAATTCGCCTCGAGCCCGACGCGGCGCATGAGATTGGTCGCCGGCACATTGCGCGAATTGGCGAGCGCCTGCCGCGGCAGCATCGGCCCGAGAAAAGCGCCATCGGCGTTGTTGACGCCGGATGCGCCCTCTGGAACGTCGGCGAGGAGATCGGTGGGCTCCAGAACGCCGCGCTCGAATGCGAGCGCATAGACGAAAGGCTTCAGCGTCGAGCCCGGCGAGCGCAGCGCGCGGGTGAAATCGATGGCGCCGTCGCGCCAGTCGCGATAATCGGAGGAGCCTATGTCCGCGAGCACGGCGCCCGCGCCGCGCTCCACCACCATCAGCGCGACTTGCCGCGCGCCGGCGGAGCGCCAGAGCGAGAGATAACGCCGCGCGAGATGCGCGAGCTTGTCCTGCAATGAGAGATCGATGGTCGCGCCGATGCGCGGATCATGCGGCGAGGTGGGCGCTATGAGGCCTTCGCGCGCCAGCGCCTCATAGCGCAGCGAGAGATGCAGCGCATCCGGCCGCCGCGCCGCGCCGATGGGACGCAAGCTCGCGAGCTGCTGTGTCGCGAGCGCGATCTGCGCGGGCTCGACGAGCGCCTCGCGCGACAAATAGCCGAGCGCGCGAGCGGCGCGCGCCCGCGCGAGGACGAGCCCGCTCTCGCGAAAGAGATTCATGCGGCCGGGCGATTGCGGAACGGCGGCCAGCAGAGCGATCTCCGCGAGCGAGAGATCTTCGACGGGCTTGTCGAAGTAAAAGCGCGCGGCATGGGCGATTCCATGGCTGCCATTGCCATAGGGCGCGAGCCGCAGATAATGCGCGAGCACCGCCTGACGGCCATGGCGCGCGATGAGCGCGATCCCCGTCGCCGCCTCCGTGATCTTGGCGGCAAAGCTGCGCGGCGCGGGATTTTGCATGCGCGCGACTTGCATGGCGATGGTGGAGGCGCCCTCGCGGCGCTTGCGTCCGACGAGATTGCGCCAGGCCGCGCGCAGCAGAGCGCGCGCATCGACGCCCATATGCGAGGCGAAGCGCCGATCCTCGAGCGCGAGCGTCGCGAGCGCGACGCGCGGCGGAATTTCGCGCAGCGGCCAATAGCCATAGTCGATCCGCGCCGCATCACGCGCGCCGATCTGCGTAAGAAAAGCGCCGTTACGATCATAGACCATCGGCGTCGGCCGCGGCGCGGAAAGAGCGGCGCGGGAAAGCGCCGCCTGCGCAAGAAAAGCAGCCGGAAAGAGTGCGACAACGATGAAGAATGATAAGAAAAAAACGGGCCCCCTCCTTCTCCCACTCGTGGGAGAAGGTGTCGCGCGAATGCGCGACGGATGAGGGTCCGGTCCGCCAGAACCCTCATCCGACCCCGCTTCGCGGGGCTGCCTTCTCCCGCGCAGCGGGAGAAGGAATCCGCGAACCTTCCTCACTTCGCGATTTCCACGCGCTTGCCGGCGCTCTGCGCTTGCAGGCCCTTCTTATACATCGTCTCGACGACGCCCGGCGGCTCGGTGAAAGCGCCCGCCGTCTGCGCCTTGGCGCGAAAGGCGAAACGATAGGCTCCCTTCGGCAATTGGTCGTAAGCATAGAACACACGATCGTCGCCGAAGGAGACGCTGGTCGGCGCCAGTGTCGGCGCAATCGACGGCTGCGCCTCGGCGGGCGCCGTCGCGAGATTGGGATTCAAAGGCTCGAAGCCCGCCGGCAACGGCAGCGACATCGCGACATGAGTGCGATCCTGCGGATTGACGAGCTCCGCCGTCTCCTCGATCACATCGCCGATGGCGAGCTTCACGACGCCATTCTCCGCGGCGATTTTTTCCAAGGGCGCATCCGCCTTGCCGACGCGCAGAATGTCGCGCGTCAGCGCGAAGCCTTCGCTCACCGGCAGAGCCTTCGCGCCGCTCTCTTTTGGCTCGTAGCGCGTCTCGACCAGCGCCACGATCGGCGCCGCTCCACGATTGACGATCGTCAGCGCCGAAGGCGCCGCGCCGCTCTCGCGCAGGATGGGATTATTGGCGTCCAGCGTCAGCAGGCGCGACGGCGCGCCCTCCTGCGAGAGCTCGATCTGCAGAGGCGATTGCGGACGCCGCCATACTTCCGCCAGCGCGTCGATCGCCGCAGCGGTGGCGTTGGTCGAGCCCCAGCCGTCGCCCTCGCCCAATCGCAGCAATGCGTCGCGCAACAGCCCCGCGCGCGGATCGGACGGCGAGGCGACCGTGACGGCGCGCAGCATCTCCGCCAGCGAACGCGTCTCGGAGGGCAAAATCACCGGATTGCCGCCGTCCGCCGCCTGGCCCGCATAATATTGCGCGCCATTGCGTGAGAGAATCTTCACGCGGCTCCACAGCGAATCGAGCAAGGAATCGACGATGCGCCGATCGCCAGATTGCGCGCGCACGGCGGCGCGCGTCAGCTCCGCCACGCTGACGCCCGCCATGAAATCGGCATGGCGCGACAGCTCGGCGACATAGGATTCGTCGAGCTTGCCGCCGTCGGCGAGCGCGATCAGCGCCTCGACGCGCTCGCGCAATTCCTCGCCAGAGAGCAGGCGTGGATAATCCGAGCGCAGCGACAGCTTCAACACATTGGCGAGACGATCGGCGAGCGGCTTGTCGATCGGTTCGCCCGCGCGCTCTGCGCCGACGAGGAAAGAATAGGCCCAGGCGGTGAGCGACACATTTCCGCGCGCGCGCGGCCAGAAGGCGACGAGCCCATCGGCGTCGACTGCTTGATCGATCGCGCGGATCGTGTTGCGCACATCGCCGGAAAGACGACTCTCGAGCCCCGCGGCCGAGAGAATCGGCGTGAAATTTTTGAGCGCCAGCGCCGAGCGCGCGAGCGAAAGGCGCTGCTCCGTGCAGCCGTAAGGATATTCGACGAGCGCGTTCAATCCCGCGACGAGCCGCACCAGAGCGGGATCGCCGGCGAGCGTCACGTCACGGCGGAAGGAGCCGGGCCGCGCGGCGTCGGTCGCGGCCGCGAGGGTCTTGCTCTCGCCGGGCGCGATCTCGACGATCTCATAGCGCCGCACCGGCAGACGATCCGGCCTGATCGGCAATTCGATCTCCACCGCATCGCGCGCATGGTCGGCGTCGCGCTCCACGCGAAAATTCAGCTTCACGCTCTCCTTGCCGGGCGCCGGCTCCGGCACGCTCGCGCGGACGTCTATGCGCGTGGGCTTGTTCGCGATCCAGCTGAAAGCCTGCGGCGCATTGCTCGCCAGCGTCAGCCCCTCCGCGGCGATCGAGGCTCTGCCGACGCCTCCCGGTCCTTCGACGATGCGCGCGAGCACGGACACATCGAGCGCATCGCCCGGCCGCAGGAAGCGCGGCAGCACGGGCTGCGCGACGAGCTCCTGACGAATGAGCATCTCGCCCGTCGCATAGCCGAAGCGATCGGCGCCGCTCGCCGCCTTGGCGCGCAGCTTGAACACGGTGAGCGAGTCGGGCAGCTTCACCTTGATTTTGGCGATTCCATCGGCGCCCACTTTCACGCTCGGCAGATAGATCGGCACGGGCGTGAAATTCTTGCGCACGCTGACATTGGTTTCCGCGCCCCATTCGTCGAGGCCGGCGTCGCCGCCGGGAATCTCCTCCAGCGGAATCTTGCCGAAAGCGAGATTGCGCGTGTCGCGCGCGGCGAGCTTCGTCTCGCGCTCGACGATGAAATCCGGCAGCGGATCGAGCGGCCGTTCCTTGGCGAGCGACAGCACCGCCTGATCCACCATCCAAAATGTCGTTTCGCCCGCGAGCGGCTTGCCGAGATCATCGGAAAGACGAAGCGTGACCTCCACCTCCTGCCCCGGCCGCGCCTTCGCGGGATAATCGAGCTTCGCGGTCACGATATTCTTGACCGGCGTGACCTCGATCCATTTGGTCGCGGCGATTGTCACCGGCTTGCCCTGGTCGATATTGGAGGCCGGCGGCGGCGCGCTGTCCTTCAAGCGTCCGCGCATGATGAGGAAATGCACGGCGAGCTTCGGCGTCTGCTCCTTGCGCAGCGCGAGCGTGTAGCGCCCGAAGCCATTGGCGATGTCGATGAGCTGATAATCGAACACGCCATTGGGCTGCTCGACGATGGCGAGCGCCTTGGCGTTCTGGAACGGCGATTGAACGATGAGCGTCGCCGTCTCCCCCGGCGCATAGGCTTGCTTGTCGGTCGTGATGGTCGCGGTGGAAGCCGGAGGACGCTGGAAGGTCACGGGCGTATTGCCGCCGACGAAGAAATCGACGCTCACCTGCTGACGGCGGCCGATGCGATCATAGGCTTCCAGCTGCACGACATAAACGCCGGCCTCGCGCGCCTCCAGCTCGATTTTCTGCGCCTCTTTCGCGCTCGTCAGTTTGCGCTCGAGGAGCGTGTCCTCGATCACCTGCGTCACATATTTCGCCGCGCCCTGCGCGAAATCGGACGCCTGCAGCGTCGACGCCCAATTGCGCTTGATGAAGCGCATGGTGACGGGGAGTCCTTCCACCGCCTCGCCCTTGCCGTCGAGCGCGAGAAACTCCGGCGTCACCGCGCCGGGCCGCTCGACATAGCGTGGCAGCTTCACGCCGAGCGCGAAAGGCGGAACGGCAATGACATTCTGCACATTGCGCACCTCTATTCCATCGTCGCCGGTGACGGTCGCCTCGATCGAATAGCGGCGCGGCTGCGCGGTCGGCTCTATCGTCGTGTCGAAGGTCATGCGCGAGGCGCCGCCGGCGTCTGTGCGCGCGTCACGCTCCAGCACCGGCGAGGATTTGAACTTGCCTTCGCCGGAGAAGCGCGCGTCGCTCGAGAACAAAAAGCCTTCGCGTCCCGGCGGCTGAAACACATGCGGAAACTGCACGGCGCGCCATTTCACCGGCCGTTCCGCGACGAGACCGCCGGCGAAATAGCGCGCGATGAGATCGACATTGAACTCGCCGTCGAGCGGAACGATCTGCGGCGCGTTCAGCGCCACCTCGAATGTCGGCAGCCGATAGGCCTCTTTCTTGAACGAAAACTGTCCGCAGGAGGCGGTCTGCGGCGCTTCGCCCTCGGCCTCTGCGCTTTCGCTCGGCTCGGCCTCATCGCCTTTCGTCTCGCTCTTCTTCGGCTTTGCGCCATCGGGCTCGAAACGCAGCGAATAATCGCCGGTCGCCGGCGTCTGCGCGTCGAATTTGTGATAGAAGCTCCCCGCCGCGTCGAGCTTCACCGGAATGCGCCATTCCTGATTGCCGGGGCCGGAGACGACCAGCGTGCCTCCGGCTTTCGCAATGGCGAGAGCGCCATCGCGATAGGCGCGCACGAAGCCCTTTATGTGCACCGGCTCCTCGGGCCGATAGATCGGCCGCTCGGCGAAGACATGGCAGAGCGTGCGCGGCTCTTCCTTGCGCGGCTCCTGCGGATTCGCGGTCCAGGCGAGCCAGGCGCCATCCGGCTTCGTCCAATTCTCGCGCGCATATTCGGAGGGGCCGTCATTGGCGTCCAATAGGAGCGTGTCGAGGCCCTTGGTCACGACGATGCGGCGCACATCGGCTTCCGCGCGCTTGCCGGGATCGAAGGCGAAGAAGCCGGAATTGTCGGTGGTCCCGCGCGCGAGCGTGACGAATTTCTCGCCCTTCACGCCTTCGAGCCGCACTTCCGCGCCGGAGACAGGCTGCGCAGTAGCGAGCGAAGTGACGACGAAGCGCACGCGCGCGCGCTCCTCTATCGCGCTCAGCGACAGATCGGTCACTTGCGCGCGCAGCCAATGGCGCTTCTTCTCATCCACGGCGCGCAGGCCGATGAGATAGGTTCCCGGCTGTCCGGCGCCCGCGATCTTGGCGAATTCGCTCGAGAGATCGAGGCCGAATTTCGCATCGGCGCCATTGCGGCGGATCGGCAGATCGAGCAGCGCGGAAACGGCGGGCGAGCCCAGCGCCTTTATGCGCGCGGCGATCGCCTCGGCCTCCGGCGCATCCGTCTCCGCCCAATGCGCGGGCTCATTGCCGGGCAGCGGCGGCGCGGCGCTGTCCTCCGTCTCGACGCCGCTCTTGGGGAAAGGCCAGAAGTCGCGCGCGAGCGGATCGATCGCATGAATGCGAATATCGGCGCGATCATAGCCGCGTCCGCGCAGCGGCAGCAATTGCGGTCCGAAGCGCTCGACCAATCCTTGCGCGGCGTCCCATGCGAGCGCCGGGCGGTCGCGATCGAAAGCGAAGCGCAGCGCGAAGCGCGAGGCGAGCGCGCGCTTTCTGACGTCGTTCAGAGCGCCCGGCGCGAGCGCCAGCTCATAGACGCGATCGGATAGAAACTTGCCATAGACATTGAGGCGCTTGTGGTCGATCTCGACAGAGAGATCGTCGACCGGCGGCGAGATGCGCAGCGCCTCGCGCGCGCGCAAAATATCGATCTCGCCCGGCTGCTCGGTGAAGCTCAATGTCAGCCGGCGCCGATTGGCGGGCTGGTAATTGGAAACGGGCGCGGAGTCTTCCTCGCCCTCCGATGAAGCCGACGCCGGCGGGACGGCGTAGCCGAAGGCGCAGCGCAGCACGCCGTCCTGCTTGTCGTCGCTCCAGCCGCGGCCGCAGCTCGCCTCGGTGACGGCGAAAGGCGCGGCGGAACGCGCGCGCAATTCGAATATCTCATCGTCGAGGCCCGGCTCGTCGGCGAGCTTCAAGCGCAAGATCGCGACGCGCCCGTCGCGGATCGACTCGCGCAAGCGAATGGCGACGCTCTGCGCGGCGTTGCGATCGGCGCGCTCGAGCGGGCGAATGTCATAGTCCTTCGGCGTCAGCAATTGTCCGCCGAGCGGCGAGATTCCGGGCGCAGGACGCAATTCGATCGTCAGCATCCGCGCCAGCGCGGCGATGTCCACGGGCTCGGGAAAAGTGAGCGTGATCTGCTCGAGATCGGCGATCGGATCGGCGCTCTCGGTCGGATTGGTGGAAGAGGGCGTCGGCAGCAGCGCGACGAGCCGCGTCGCCGCGGCGCCCGCCTCTATGTCGACGCGCTGCAGTGGCTTCCACGGCTCGGCTGGACGAAATTGCAATGCGCGTGCGCCGATCCATCGCCATTCGCCGGCGGGCTCGCCGGAGAGCTTGGCGAATTTCTCATGCGCGTCTTCCGGTCCGCCGGCCTTGGGGCCGATGTCGCGATCGAAGAAGATGGTGATGGGGTCGAAGCTGCGCAGAAATTTGTCCGGCACGATGCGCGCGCCATCGGCGCGGCGCAATTGATCGAAGGGCGCCGGCTCGGCGCGCAGCGGCGCGGAGACGCAGAGACCGGAGAGAAGAAGCAAAGCGAGGAGCGCGCGCGACAGAGCGCCTCTGCAAAGGGCGCCCGTCATCGCGAGGAGCGAAGCGACGAAGCGATCCAGGGGTCGCCCTGCGACTCTGGATCGCTTCGCTCCGCTCGCGATGACGGCGGTGAGATTCGAGAAAAGAAAAAGAATGCGTTTCATCGCCGAGCCTCGAATGGGACTGAGGGCGTTTGTCGAATGCGGAAAGCTCATCTGCCGCTCTTCCTTCCGGCCTTTTCCAAAAACTCCGCCGCCACTTCCTGCGGCGGACCGGAGGGCGGCGGCGCGAGGCCGCGCAGAGCGAGGCGCACTATCGTGGCGGGCGCGTCAGTGGGCGCGCGCGCCTCCACGAAATAGCGGCCGGGCTCGAGACGCAGAATCTGCGCGGCGCCTTCGCCGAGAGTCTTGCCGGCGGCGTCGAGAAGACGCAGCGCGGCGCGATCCGGCTCGGCGCGCAGGCCGAGGCCGATCTCGCCCGCCTTCGCAACTTCGAAGGTGAAGAGGGCCGCGCCGGCGGGGCCGAGCGCGATCGGATCATTGACGCCATCTGTCACCGGAATGACCGGCGTCGTCGCAATGCTCAGCGCGCCGGAAAGCGGGCCGTCATGCGGCGAAAAAATCTCGATGAGCGCGCGGCCGGGCGCGGCGTAACGATGCAGCTCCACGCCGGCGGGGAATGTCTCCACCTCGCGCGCGCCATTCTGCGTGAAGGCGAGAATCGCCGGCGCGCTCGTGCGAATGTCGACGACGACGGGCGCGCTGACATCGAGCGCGAATGCCTGCGCTTCCCCGCTGAGCGTCGCGCCGAAAGGCGCGGTCACGTCGCGCGGCGCGGCGGCGGGCCAGGGCGATTTGCCGGCGCGCTCGATCCATGCGGCGACGAGGCCGGGCGCATGGGCGATGGTCGCCTCTCCCGGACCGGCGAGCGCGAGCGAGCGGCCGCGCAGCACGCGTCCATCGACGCCGGTGAACACCGCCTCTCCACCGGCCGTGACGAGCCGATCGCCCGCCTGCGCCTCGACGAGATGCGCCGTCTCGCCGGCGGCGCCGTAGAAGCGCTTGATCGCTCGGCTCGCCGTGATCGGCTCATGGCGTTCGGACGAGGAGGCGACGCGCGCGGGCGCGGGCGCGTCGGTGAGATTGACGAGCCATAGCGCGCGGGCGCCCTCGAGCCGTCGCGAGAGCGGCGCGCCATCGGCGAAGGCGGCGAAGGTGCGCGGCTCCTCCGGCCCGGAGAAAGCGGCGAGGCCGCTCGCGAGATCGAGCGCGAGAGCGCCGGCGCTATCGAAGGCGACAGGTTGCGCCGTGAGGGGCGGAATGACGCCGGAGAATTGCGCGCTGGCGTGAAGCGGCGCGGCGAGCGCGACATCGATCGCGCGCGCCGTCAGACGCAAGGATTGAGCGTCGCCGGCGTTCCACAGACGCGGCGGCTCCTTGCCGGCGAGCGCCAGAGCCGCGCCCGGCGCGACGGCGAAGCCGCGTCCCGCCGAGACGCCCGGCTGGCCGAAGGCCGAACGCGCGAGCCACAGCCGCGCCTTGCCGGAGGGCGGCGCGGCGGCGGGCAGAATGGCGCGCTCGCTCTCGCCGAGGGTGAGCGCTATTTCAGCGCCGCCGGGCGCGAAGGCGACGACGCGCGCCCTCGCGCCGCAATCGCCCTGCGAGAGCAGCCACAGGCTTTCCGATTGCGGCGCCAGCGCGCCGGCCGAAGCCGGGGCGAGCAGGCGCCCCGCCGCCGAGCCCGCGACGAGCGAGGCCGGCGCGGCGCCGATCGCGACCAGAGTCGAAGACGGCGCCGAGACAAGGCCGACGCAGATTTTTGTCGCGAGCCCTTCGATCGGCGCCGGCTCCAGCGCTATGTCGCCGAAGCCGCGCGGCGTGCGCGCCAGGCTGCGCGCGGCGAGCGCAACGGGAGCGTCGGCGCCGCCGATGGTCCAGACGCTGGCGCGCCATTCGCCGCTCTCCGCCGGCCAGGCGGCGACGGGCGCGAAGCCACGCTCGCGGCCGACGACGCGCCAACGTCCGTCGGACTCGCGCTTCTCGATCGACAGCGCCGTCTCGCGCGTCGATTGCGCGGCGACGATCATCAGCCGCCCCTCCGGCGCGGCGGGCAGCGCCAGCTCATGCGCGCCGGCGCCGGAGACGGTCTTCACGCCGGCGAATGTCAGCGCCTCGGCCGGCGCCGAGACGGGCAGAGCGAGGCTCACTTCGACGCCCTCGGGCTCTGCCGGCTCCTCCGTCTCCTGCGCGGCCTCCTCGCCTTCCGCGGCGGCGCCTTCGCCTTCGTCATTCTGCTCCTCGGCGGCGGCCGCGGGTCGCGGCGCGCCCTTCAGCTCATCGAGCCGCAGGCAATAGGCGCCTGCGGGCAGGCGGTGGGAGAGCGAGACGTTCCAATCTTCCGCGCGGCCCTCGAGCCGCTCGATCACCGCGCCATTCTCATCCTCGAGCAAGCCGATCAGCTCCTTGTCGCCGAAGCTTGCAATATCGACGACGCCATCGCGCGCGATGGAGAAAGGCAGAGCGGCGGGCAGATCGACGAAGCGCGGCGCGCCCAGCTGCAATTGCGTCGATGTGAGCGCGATGCGGTAATCCAGACGATCGTCATGGGCGAGGCTGCGCGCCTCGATGCGATAGGCGCCGGCGGCGAGCCTGCCGGAAAATTTGCGGCCGCCGGCGAATTTGCCGACGCTCTTGCGCGCCGCGTCGAAAATCTCCGCGACCATGCCATCGCTCACATCGAGCATAATGTCCGAGTCGCCGGCGAGCGCGAAGCTCCACACATCCGGGTCGCGCGGCGCGCTTTTGGCGAGAGGCTCGCGCCATTGCAGCTTCTGCGGCGCGTCGAAGGGCAAGGCATGCGGTCCATGGCCCTCGAGCGGCGCCGCCGTCACGATCCTGCGCAGGCGCGCGACGAAGCGGCCTTCGACATCCTCCGGCAGCACGACGAGGCGATAGCTTCCCTTCTCGAAACGGCGGGTGAGACGCGTCAACGGGCCGGGCGCGGCGAGCGGCCAGCCGTCCGCCTCCTCGAGCCGCGCACGCCACTCCTTGCCGAGCCCGGCGAGATCGAGCCGATAGAGTCCGTCCTCGGGAATATCGATCGGCACGACGGCGCCGTGGCCGCCGTCGAGCGCGGCGCGCGCGGCGCCTTCGCCGACGATGGGCGCCGTCGTCGTCATCGCCACGCTCTTCACCGAAAGGCCGAGATGACCGGCGGATTCGCGCGCGGTGACGGCGGCGCGATAGGCGCCGGCGCGCAAATAGCTCGTCACCAGCGCATTATGGCCGGGACCATTGTTCTCGCCCTCGCCGAGATGCGGCGCCAGCGCGGCGCCGAGCGTGAGGCGCGTCTGCAGTCGGCCGAGCGTCTCGACGCGATAGAGCCCGCCTTCGGCCACATCGAAACGGAACTCCCGCGTCTCGTCGCGGGAAAGATCCAGCCAGGCGGGCTTGGCGGCGGAAATCGTCGCCGGCGGACGCTCCTTCGCCGCCTCTGCGGCGGCCGGCTCCACATCACGCGCATAGACGAGCGCGAGCGCGCCCGGCTCCGCTCGCGCCGGCAGCCGAATGGTCGCGAAGCGATTGTCGTTCTCGATCTTTTCTTCCGTGATCTGCACGGGCGCGCTCACGCCCTTGTCGTCGACGACGAGAATCCTGCCGCCGCGCGGCGTGCGCGCCGGCAGAAGATATTCCGTCGCGGCCGGCCGCCACAAAGGCGCGGCGCCCTTCTCGAGATCGGCCGGCAAAGCGATGACGCGCGGGCCTGTCAGCAGGCCCGGCGCGCTATTGGCGAGAATGAAATGCGCGGCGCTTCGGTCGAGCCTCTGCTCGCCGAAGGAAATCGCCGCGCGGGCGGGCGGGCGCGGGGGCAGTTCCGGTGAAAGGCCGGGCGGGCCGAGCGTCAGATCGACGATCCCGACGGCGCCCTCCAGCGGCTCGAGCGAGAGGACATAAAAGCCCGCCTGAAGATCATAGCGGCTCGGCAGGCGGCCATCGGCGCGCGGCGCGGCGGCGCCGAAAGCGGGCTCGATGAGCGCGCGCAGGCGCGGCCCCTGCGCCGAGATCGTCACCGGGCCGCTGTCGATCGCCTCGAACAGCAGAGTGGTCGGCCCGCGCAGATTGAACTTGCCGCGATAGGCGCGGCCGCCGCCGATCTTGGGAAGGTCCGACGCGAGCACGCGCGTCTTGCCATTTTCCGTGCGCGCCAGCAGCGCAGTGGCGGGGACCTCGTCGGCGCCCTCGCCGGCGACGTCCATGGCGACGAGATTGGCGCCTTCCGTCTCGATCGGCGCGCGGCTCGCCCGGCGTATCGCCCGCAGCGAGAACGGCTGCCCCTCGAGGCCGGAGACTTCGACGACGCCCGAAGTCTTGCCATCGCCGCCGAGCGAGACGATCGCGACCGGCTCGCGGCTAATCTTGTCGATCGCGGCGGACGCCGGAACGCCGGCGCCGCGCCGCGCCTCGAGGCGGGCGGCGACGGGCTTGGGCAGCTCCAGGCGGAATGTGTCATAGCTCGCCGGAGCCTCGAAGCGCGCCGAGCCGAAAGCGCCGATGACGCCATTGGCGACGCCCGCCGCCAGCGAAGCGGGCTCGAGGAGATGCAGGAGGAAGGGCTGCGCCGCGCCGCCCTCCGGCCAGACAATGGGCTCGCCGCCATAGGCGGTCGCGACATAGCGGCCGGGCTCGACCGCGCCTTCCAGCCGCAGCCGGGTCATCTGACGGCCGGGCCGCGTCTCGATCGTCGCGCGCGCGGGCGAAAGATCGACGAGCTCGCCGCTCGCCTTCCACAAACGCAGATCGCGCAAAGCGCGGCCCAGCGCCTCCACGCCGACGCGGCCCGAGGCGCCGACCTCGAGCGAATAGCTCCGCTGGGCGAGATCGCCGAGCTCGGCGGAAAATGTCTTGCCCGGCGCCAGCGCCTCGCGCGCGCCCTGCTCCTGAAACGCCTCGGCGGTGAGGCGCGCCTTGCCGGCCGCGCCTTTCGCGCCGAAGAGCCGCAGCTTGTAGACGCCGGCGTCGAGCAGCAGATCGAGCCGCCCGTCGCGCTGGCCCGCGGCGCCCGCCGTCTCGCCGGGGCCGGCGATCATATCGACGAGTCCAATGGCCACGCCCGAGGCGCTATGCGCGGCGATTGCGTATCGGCCCGGCGCCGGAATGGTCAAAAGCGCGAAGCCGTCGCGATCGGCCGGCGCCTCGCTCACGGAAAATCGGCCGGGGGCGGCGTGCTGCTCGATGCGCGCCGGCTCCACTCGCGTCTTGGCGGCGGGAGCGGGCTCCGACGCCGCATAGGAGACGAAGGCGCCGAGCGACAGGCAGGACAGGCCGAAAGCGATTGCGATCTTCAGAAGCAAAGCCCCGATCATGCGCAACATGACATCCTCCGCCGCGACTTGCAACGCTCGAGCTTACGCCGCCGCTTGTTTCCGAGTCGAGCCGGACTGTCGCGCGACGCCTCTCCATGGGCGGAAGGAAACGCGCTTTTTCGAGGCGCCGCCGTGCGCGACCGCACAATACGACGCCGATGTGACGCTTCGCTAAGAGATCGCGCGCGCCGCCGTTAACCTCGAGAGAAAGTGAATTTGCGCCGCGCCCCTGTCTCCGGCCCGGCGCGCGCTACTTGCGCCGTCGTGAGGCATCATCATTGCCGAACGGCATGCCTATTACGGAGGTCTTGAATGAAATCGAAAATCGCATCCGTCCTCGCCGCCGCCGCCCTGCTCGGCACGGTCGCCTCGGCCGAGGCCTTCCCGCGCGTCGTCACCGATCTCGCCGCCTTCCGCACGGGTCCGGGCGTCGACTTCCTGCCCATCCTCGCGGTTCCCCCGCAGGCGGTGGTCGATGTGCAGGGCCACATCGGCGGCTGGTCGCGCGTCGCCTATGCCGGCAAGATCGGCTTCATCGCCAGCTCGCTGCTCGCGCGTCCGATCGTCGTGCGGCCGGTCGTCACCTCGGTCGTCGTGGCCCCCGCTCCGGTGGTCGCCGTCGCGCCGGCTCCGGCCGTCGCCATCGCGCCCGCTCCGGTCGCGGCTCCGGTCGGCCTCATCACGGCCCCGCTGCGCATCTTCGAGTGATCGCGACGCGGTGAGACGAGCAGGCGCGCGGAACAGGCTTCCGCGCGCCGTTTCGTACGTGCGCAGCGCGCGAGATGCGCGGACAGAAAGCGAGCGCGCGTCCTTTCTTTCGATGCTAGAATTTCGAAGCCGAATCTTTTTTTAAAATTCGTTTCGAGCGAGGCTCCATGCGCTCTTTCTTCCTTTCTTGCCTCTGCGCGCCTGTCCTTCTCTTCTCGTCGCAGACGCAGGGAAAGCCCGCCAAGGTCGGCGAGCTCGTCAATCTGCGCTCCGGCCCCGGCCTGAGCTTCGCTGCTCTTCTCGCCATTCCCCCGGACGCCGTGCTCGAGGTCGCCTCCTGCCGCGGCGATTGGTGCCGCGTCACTTACGCGGGGTCCGCCGGCTATGTCGCGCAGCCGGCGCTCGTCGCGATCGACGCGCGTCCGGTGGAGACGCCCATTCTGCCGCCGCTCGGCGCCTATGTGTGGCGGCGCGACATTCCGCCGCTCTATGATCCTTACGACTCCGCCGGTCCATGGTACACCGGCCCTTGGGCCTATGAGGGAGCCAACGCCGTGCAATGGCGCTACGGATTTCCCGGCGGCTATGTGCCCTGGTATCGCAACGCCGTCTGGCGACCGGGCTTCGGCTGGTTCTGACAGAGATGAATCGCCGACGTGAGAACGTCGTCGCGCGCGGCGCGCCTTCGCGCGCGCGCAGGCGCCGAGCATTGCGACAAATAAGCGCGCGTCTCGTTTTATGACGTTTGCGCGCTGCGAAGCGCATGTGCGAAAGTCCCAGAATTCCAGGGAAAATAGCGCACGATTTTCATTCGCCTGTGACATTTGTGCGCAGCGCGGGACGCACGCCGCATTTCTTGATCGATGTCAAATCGCATCGCCGCGCGAGCGATAGACTCTTACGCGTGATCAAAGACGAAAGGCATGGCGCGCGACACGCGCTCAACGCCTTCCCGCCAGTCTGCGAGGATCCCTCCCATGGCGCCGAATGACGCTCCCGCAAAATCCGTCACCTTTTCAGAAGCGACGTTGACGCTTCTCTTCATCGCCTTCGCGGCGTTCTCAGGCTTCGTCGCCTCGCGCGCGCATACGCCGGCCTACGCCTTCCACGCCGCTCTCTTCGGGCTCGGCTCCATCGTCGCCGTTTTCGCTCTGCTGAAGCGCTACGAGCTGCGCGGCGCACAGGCGCCCGCGCCCTTCATCGACGGGCGGCCCAATTACAATTACGGCCCGATCCGCTTTTGCGCGCTCGCCGCATTGTTCTGGGGCGTCGCCGGATTCGCCGTCGGCCTCTATATCGCGTTGGAGCTCGCCTTCCCGGCCTTCAATCTCGATCTGCCCTGGATCAACTTCGGGCGCCTGCGGCCCTTGCACACATCGGCGGTGATCTTCGCCTTCGGCGGCAATGTGCTGCTCGCCACCTCCTTCTATGTCGTGCAGCGCACTTGCCGCACGCGGCTCGCCGGAGATATCGCGCCCTGGTTCGTTGTCCTCGGCTATAATTTCTTCATCCTCATCGCCGGCACCGGCTATCTGCTGGGCGTCACGCGCGGGCATGAATACGCCGAGCCGGAATGGTATGCGATCCTGTGGCTCGTCGTGGTCTGGGTCGTCTATCTCATCGTCTTCCTCGCCACATTGGCCAAGCGCGAGGAGCCGCACATCTATGTCGCCAACTGGTTCTATCTCGCCTTCATCGTGACGGTCGCGGTTCTGGTGCTCGGCAACAACACGGAAATTCCGATCTCCGTCTTCTCGCCGAGATCGGTGATCGTCTGGGCCGGCGTGCAGGATGCGATGATCCAATGGTGGTACGGCCATAACGCGGTCGGCTTCTTCCTCACCGCGGGCTTTCTCGGCATAATGTATTATTTCGTGCCCAAGCGCGCCGAGCGGCCGATCTATTCCTACCGCCTCTCCATCGTACACTTCTGGGCGCTGATCTTCCTCTACATCTGGGCCGGCCCGCATCATCTGCACTATACGGCGCTGCCCGATTGGGCGCAGACGCTGGGAATGACCTTCTCCATCATGCTGTGGATGCCCTCCTGGGGCGGCATGATCAACGGCCTCATGACTCTCTCCGGCGCATGGGACCGTCTGCGCACCGATCCCGTGCTGCGCATGCTCGTCGTCTCCGTCGCCTTCTACGGAATGTCGACATTCGAAGGGCCGCTGATGTCGGTGAAGGCGGTGAACGCGCTGTCGCATTACACCGATTGGGGCATAGGCCATGTGCATTCCGGCAGCCTCGGCTGGGTCGGCTTCGTGTCCTTCGGCGCACTCTATTGTCTTATTCCCTGGGTCTTCGGCCGCAAGCTCTACTCGCTGAAGCTCGTCGACTGGCACTTTTGGACCGCGACCATCGGCATCGTCTTCTACATATCGGCCATGTGGGTCGCCGGCATCATGCAAGGGCTGATGTGGCGCGCCTACACGCCGCAGGGATTCTTGGAATATTCCTTCATCGAGACCACCGAGGCGCTGCATCCCGAATATGTGATCCGCGCGGCGGGCGGCGGCCTCTTCCTCATCGGCGCGCTCATCATGGTCTACAATATCTACAAGACTCTGCGCGCGCCTTCGGCGGCGAGCGCGACAGAATTCTCGCCCCTTCCCGCCCCCGCGCAATAAGAGGAGAGAGACATGTCCGACATTGCGCGCAACGCGCCGACCGGCGGCCTGCAGAAGCGGCTCGAGACCAATTCGATCCTGCTGCTGCTTGCGATCCTTCTGCTGGTCTCGATCGGCGGAATCATCGAGATCGTGCCGCTCTTCTATCTGCACAACACGATCGAGAAGGTGGAAGGCGTGCGGCCTTATTCGCCGCTCGAGCTTTCCGGCTACAACATCTATGTGCGCGAAGGCTGCTACACCTGCCATTCGCAGATGATCCGCCCCTTGCGCGACGAGGTGGAGCGCTACGGCCATTACTCGCTCGCCGCCGAGAGCATGTATGACCATCCGTTCCAATGGGGCTCCAAGCGCAACGGACCGGATCTGGCGCGCGTCGGCGGACGCTACTCCAATGATTGGCAGCGCGATCATTTGCGCGATCCGCGCTCCGTCGTGCCGGCGTCGATCATGCCGGGCTATCCCTTCCTCGCGCAGGCGCCGCTCGACTCCGAGCATATCGTGGAGCAGATGAAAACGCTGCGCCTCGTCGGCGTGCCCTACACGGATGCGCAGATCGACAACGCCAAGGCCGATCTTTCGGCGCAGAGCGCGCCGGACGATCCGGGCGCCGAGGCGCTGCGCCGCCGCTACCCCAATGTCGTCGTCAACGATCAGACCGGCAAGAACGGCGTCACCGAGGAGGATGCGCTCATCGCCTATCTGCAGCATCTCGGCGTCTCGGTGAATTTCAAGCTCTATGACGACAAAGCCGCAGTGAATGTGAGGTGAGCCATGACCACTTACGAATCGTGGCGAGAGCTTTCGGCGAGCTCGGGCCTTTTCTTCTTCGTCGCATTGTTCGCCGGAGTCCTGGCCTATGCGCTATGGCCCTCCAATCGCGAAAAATTCCGACGCGCCGCCGAGACGCCATTGCGAGAGGACTGAAGACATGTCGACGCGACAAGCTCACAGCGACGCGGCCCGCATCGATCCGCATTCCAAGACCAGAACGACCGGCCATGAATGGGACGGCATAGAAGAGCTCGACACGCCGCTGCCGCGCTGGTGGGTCGTCACCTTCTATGCGACGATCCTGTGGTCGATCGGCTATTTTATCGCCTATCCGGCGCTGCCGACTCTTTCCGGCGGCACGCAGGGCCTCATCGGTTGGCATTCGCGCGCATCGGTCGCGCGCGACATGGAGCAGCTGAACGAGATTCGCGGTCCTGTGCTGGAGCGGCTCGCCAATGCGCCATTGGAGGAGATAGAGGCCCGGCCGCAATTGCTCAGCGCGGTGCGCGCGCTCGGCGCCGCCGCCTTCGCCAATAATTGCGCCGGCTGCCATGGCGCCGGCGCGCAGGGCGCGAAGGGCTATCCCAATCTCAATGACGATGATTGGCTGTGGGGCGGCAAGCTCGCCGATATTCGCCGCACCATAGAGCATGGCGTGCGCTGGGACGCCGACAAGGAGACGCGCAGCGAGACCATGCCCGCCTTCGGCCGCGACGGAATGCTCGACGCGAAGCAGATTTCCATCGTCGCCGATCAAGTGCGCGCGATGGCGAAGCTTCCCGGCGGCAAGGCGACGGCGCAAGGCGCCAAGCTCTTCGACGATAATTGCTCCGTCTGCCATGGCGTCGACGGCAAGGGCAATCACGACATGGGCGCGCCCAATCTCACCGACGCTCTGTGGCTGTTCGGCTCCGACAAGGAGACGATCGCGAGCCGCATCGCCAATGGCGGCGGCGGCGTGATGCCGGCGTGGAAGGATCGCCTCGACGAGCCGACGATCAAGGCGCTCACCATCTATGTGCATACGCTCGGCGGCGGCGAGTGAGGGAGCAGAAAATGACGAGCGCCGATATGGGCAAGGCGAAGAGCGGCTCGCTCTACGCGCCGCGCAAGGCGATCTATCCGAAAGAGGTCGAAGGCGCGTTTCGCCGCATCAAATGGGGGCTGCTGGCCTTCACTCTCTCGGTCTATTATCTGCTGCCTTTCGTGCGCTGGGACAGAGGCCCCGGCGCCCCGTCGCAAGCGGTGCTCGTCGATTTTCCGCATCGCCGCTTCTATTTCTTCTTCATCGAGATCTGGCCGCAGGAGGTCTATTATCTCACCGGCCTCCTGATCCTCGCCGCGCTGGTTCTGTTCCTCATGAACGCGCTCGCCGGGCGAGTGTGGTGCGGCTATCTCTGTCCACAGACCGTGTGGACCGATCTCTATCTCGCCGCGGAACGCTGGATAGAAGGCGACGCGCGCGAGCGCGCCCGCAAGGACGCCGGCCCGCGCAGCGCGAAGATTTGGCGCGAGAAAATCGCCAAGCATGCGCTGTGGCTTCTCATCGCCTGGTGGACCGGCGGCGCATGGGTGCTCTATTTCGCCGACGCGCCGACGCTGGTCTATGAGCTCGCGACCTTCCAGCCGGGAATCTCGGAAGCCTATATTTGGATCGGCATTCTCACCTTCACCACCTATATGCTCGCCGGCCATATGCGCGAGCAGGTGTGCCTCTATATGTGCCCCTGGCCGCGCATACAGGCCGCGCTCACCGACGAATATGCGCTGAACGTCACCTATCGCTATGATCGCGGCGAGCCGCGCATGTCGCTGAAGCAGGCGAGCGCGCTGCGCCTCGCCAGCGCGCCGGCCGGCGATTGCGTCGATTGCGGCCAATGTGTCGCCGTCTGCCCGACGGGCGTCGACATTCGCCAGGGCGCCTCGCTCGGCTGCGTGCAATGCGGCCTGTGCATAGACGCCTGCGACGCCGTGATGGCGAAGATCGGCCGCTCGGCGCGGCTCATCGCCTATGACACGCAGATGAATTGCGAGCGCCGCCGCAAGGGCGAGGCGCCCGTCTACAAGCCGCTGCGCGCGCGCACCATCGTCTACGTCGCGCTCATTCTCGCGATCGGCGCGCTCATGACCGCAAAGCTGGCGACGCGCGAGGACGCAGCCCTCTCCGTGCTGCATGATCGCAACCCTCTCGCCGTGACGCTCAAGGATGGCAGCATTCGCAACGCCTACACCATTCGCTTCGCCAATATGAGCGCCGAGCCGCGCCGCTTTCTTCTGGATACGAGCGGCGTCGAGGACGCCGAGGTGGAGATCGTCGGCGTAGAGCCCGACGCCGAAGGCCGCATGATCGTCGGCGTCGGCGCCGATCAGACGCGCGAGACGCGCGTGCTCGTCACATGGCGCGGCGCGCGCAGAGCCAAGGGACAGACGCCGATCCTCTTCACCTCCAAGGAGCTGGAGAGCGACGCATCCGTCACAATGAAAGACGTGTTCGTGACCCCGTGAGGAAAAAGCCATGTCGCACATAAATCTGATGCGCGCGGCGCCCCAGCGTCGCCTCGGCGGTTGGCAGGTTCTGCTGCTGCTCGTCTTCTTCTTCGGCGTCGTCGCTTCGGTCAATGCCGTGATGATCTACGCCGCCCTCTCCACTTTCCGCGGCGAGGAGGTGAGCCGCGCCTATGAGAGAGGCCTCGCCTATAATCTCGACATAGCCGGCGCCCGCGCGCAGAGCGCGCGCGACTGGAAGGTGGAGGCGACGATTCTACGTCGCGGCGCCTGGGAGAATCTCGTCTCGGTCACGCTGCGCGATGAAAATGGCGGCCTGTCGGGGCTGAAGCTGACGGCGGAAATCCGCGCGCCGGTCGACGGCCGCAAGGATGTCGCGGTCGATCTCGCTGAGATTGCGCCGGGCCGCTATGAGGCGCCGATCGTGATCGAATCCGGCTTCCGCGATCTCGTGCTGGTCGCGACGCGCGACGGCCGCGAAATGTTCCGCTCGAAGAGTCGTATCCGCATCGATTGAGCGCGTCATGACCATGGACGTCGATTTCTCCGCTCTCGCGACGCGCGACCGCAATGGCGCGCTGCGCCTGGAGCTGGCGCTGGACGGAATGACCTGCGCCGCCTGCATTTTCGAGATCGAGGCGGCGCTTAAGGCCATTCCCGATCTCGTCACGGCGCGCGTGAATTACGCCGATCGACGCCTCTCGCTGGAATGGACGGCGCCCGATTTCGACTTCGCCGCCGTGTCGGAAAGGCTGCGGCGCATGGGCTATCGCGCGCGGCCGTTCGAGCGCGAGAGCGGCGAGAACGCGGAGCGCGAGACGGCGCGGCGCCTGCTGCGCTGCCTCGCCGTCGCCGGCTTCGCCACGGTGAATGTTATGATGCTGTCCGAGGCCGTGTGGCTCGGCGGCGATATGGACGAGGCGACGCGCGATTTTTTCCATGGCGTCTCCGCGCTCATCGCTCTGCCCGCCACGGCTTTCGCCGGCCAGCCCTTCTTTGCCAGCGCCTTCGCCGCGCTGCGCGCGCGGCGGCTGAACATAGACGTGCCGATCTCGCTCGGCGTGCTGCTGTCGCTCGCAATGTCGGTCTATGAGACGCTCACCCATGCGCCGCACGCCTATTTCGATTCGGCGACCATGCTGCTCGCCTTTCTGCTGCTTGCGCGCTATCTCGATTGCGCCATGCGCCGCAAGACGCGCGCCGTCGCCGCCAATCTCGCCGCGCTGCGCGCGCCCGCCGCTTGCCGCATCGCCGCCGACGGCGCGCAAAATTATGTTCCGCTCGCCGCGCTGGCGCCGGGCGATCGCGTGCTGACGCGACCAGGCGAGCGCATTCCCGCCGATGGCGTCGTTCTTTCCGGCGAGGCGAGCCTCGATGAGAGCCTCGTCACCGGCGAGACGCGCCGCCGCTGCGTTTCTGCGGGCGATGCGGTCTATGCCGGCGCGCTGAATTTCGACGGCGCGCTGACGATGCGCGTGCAGGCCGCCGCCGGCGACTCGCTCATCGACGAGATCGAGCGCTTGGTGGAGAAAGCGACGGCGGCGCGCTCGCGCTATCTGCGCCTCGCAGATCGCGTCTCGCGCCTCTATGCGCCTCTCGTTCATCTCGCCGCGCTCGGCGCGCTGCTCGCATGGCTCGCGGCCGGCGCCTCGCTGCATGATGCGCTGGTGACGGCCATCGCCGTGCTGATCGTCACCTGCCCTTGCGCGCTGGCCCTCGCCGTGCCCGCCGTGCAGGTCGCCGCGAGCGGCGCGCTGTTTCGCGCCGGCGTGCTGCTCAATTCCGACGATGCGCTGGAGCGTCTCGCCGAGATCGACACGGTCGTCTTCGACAAGACCGGCACGCTGACGACGCCGGAGCCCTGCGTCGTCAATGCGCAGGAGATCGAGCCGGAGCTATTGGCGCTCGCCGCGCGGCTCGCGCATTCGAGCCGCCATCCGCTCGCCTGCGCAGTGGCGCGCGAATATCCGCGCGCCATGGCGATCGAAGGCGCGCGCGAGGAGCGCGGCGCCGGCGTTATCGGCATTGTGGAGGGCGTCGAGGCGCGGCTCGGCGATTTGCGCTTCTGCGGCGTCGATGAAATCGCGACGGACGAAGATGCATCCGTCATCGCCTTTCGTCATGGCGAGCGCGTCGCTCTGCTGGGCGTGAGGCAGACATTGCGCCATGATGCGCGCGAAACGATCGACGCGCTGCGGCGGCGCGGCTTGCGCGTGCTGATCTTGTCCGGCGATCGCGCCGCGCCGGTGGAGGCGGCGGCGCACGCGCTCGGCGTGACGGAATGGCGCGGCGCATTGAAGCCCGCCGATAAGGTGGCGCGGCTCGAGGCGCTGCGCGACGAGGGGCGCAAAACTCTCATGATCGGCGATGGGATCAATGATGCGCCGGCGCTCGCCGCCGCTCATGTGTCGCTGTCGCCGATCGACGCGACGCAGATCGCGCAAGCGGCGGCCGACGCCGTGTTTCTCGGCGATGGCCTCGCGCCCATCGTCACGACGATCGACGCGGCGCGGCTCGCCCGCGCCTTGATGCGGCAAAATCTCGCTCTGTCGCTGCTCTACAATATCGTCGCCGCGCCGCTCGCAATGGCGGGATTGCTGACGCCGCTCATCGCCGCCATCGCGATGTCGAGCTCTTCGCTCATCGTCACGCTCAATGCGCTGCGCGCCGGCGGCGCGAATGGATCGGGTGAACGAGACACACGCCGGAAGAGGTGTTTTCTACCTCCCCCTCGAGGGGGGAGGTCGAGCGCCGAAGGCGATCGGGAGGGGGTGACGCCCCGAGTCGTCGCCGCGGAACCCCACCCCGGACCGCCATAGGGCGTTCTATAAAGAACGCCCGTCGCAAGCGCCGGGCTATCGCGGTCCGACCCTCCCCCTAAAGGGGAGGGTAAATGCGCCGACTCTCGCGTCGACCAGATCGCCCTGCGCCACGCGCATCGACGCATAGCAGAAAAGAGAGTCGCCCGCATGAATGTCCTTCTCTTTCTCGTTCCGCTCGCTCTGCTGCTCGGCGCGCTCGGCCTCGCGGCTTTCGTCTGGTCGCTGAATGCGGGCCAATATGAGGATCTCGAAGGCGCCGCCGCGCGCGCGCTCGCCGACGATGACGTCGAGGATGGGCGATCATGAGCCTGCAATTCGATCCGCTGCTCGCGCGGCCGAGCGAGACGCTCTGTCTCTGCCCGCGCATGGACGAGACCGACGACGCGCCGTCGACGCTGCGGCTCGCGCTCGGCTTCGGGCTCGGCGTGCTGGCGCAGGCTTTGGCGCTCTCGCAATTGCCGCAGGCGGCGCTGCTCATCGCGCCGCGCGCGGATGAGATCGGCTGGCCGCTGGCGCTGATGCTCATCGGCGCAGCGCTCGCCTCTTTTCCGGCGGCGCTGCTGGTCGACGGATTCGGACGGCGCGCCGCCTTCGCGCTGGGGGCGAGCCTCGGCGTCGGCGGCGGGCTGCTCGCCGCCTTCGGCATGACGCGCGGACATTTCCCGGCGCTATGCCTCGGCGCGCTATGGCTCGGGCTGGCGCAGGGCTTCGGGCTTTTCTATCGCCACATAGCGGCCTCGGCTCGGGGCGGAGTGAGCGTGCTGGCGGGCGGCGCGCTCGCCGCGCTGGCGGCGCCGCTCGCGGCGTATTGCGCAGAGTTCGCAGGAGGCGGAGCGGCGACCTTGCTCTGCGCTTCGTTGCTGCAGATTTTCGCGCTCGCTCTGGCGGTGCGCGCGCCGCATGGCTTCGCGCAGCCTCGGGACGAGGAAGAGGAAGAAGATCGCGATTGGCTGACGCTCCGATTCGCGCTGCTGACGCTCGCCGGCGCGGCGGCCTGGGCGATCATGGCGGCGGCCATGCTGCGCGGCCCCTTGTCGCTCTCGCTCTGCGGAGCGGGCCAGAGCTTCATCGGCGGAGCGATGGCTTGGCATCTGCTCGCAATGTATGGCCCCGCCGCGCTGGCGGCGCGCTGGCCGGCGTTTTTTCCTGCGCTGAAGAGCCTTTGCGCGGGCCTCCTGCTGCTGGCCGGCGCTTTCGCGCTGCTGCGCCTCTCCGCCTCGCCCGCGCTTCTGGCGGCGGGAATGGCGGCGATCGGCGCCGCCTGGTCGCTCGCCAATATCGGCGTGCTGCGGCTGTTGCACGCGGGACGCCGGCCGCCGCCGGCCGCGCTGGCGCTGCATGATCTCTGCCTGCTCGGCGCGGCGGCCGCGGGCGCGCTGGCGCTTTGACCCGATTTCGCCGCATGCTTTTCGCAAATTGCTGAAATCGGCGTAGACTCCCCTTCCGGGACGGGCCTGCGCGGCCGGCGCTCGCGCGCTAAATTGCCCGGCGAGGACGAGAATTATGAGCTTCTGGCGCAAGAAAGAGAGCGACCGCGGCGAGGCTTCGCCGACGCTGGAGGCGCTGGTGCGGCGCTCGCGGGCGGCGCTCGCGCTCGAGCGGCTGGCGCGCGTCGCCACTGGGCTCGCCACATTGCTGCTGGTTTTTCTCGCGGTCTCCTTCGCCGGCCTCTGGCTCGGCGTCGGCGCGAGCGCGCGGGCGCTCGGCGTCGGCGCTTTCGCGCTGGCGGCTCTATGGATCCTCGGGCGCGGCCTCCTCGCCGGCGCGCCGCGGCGCCGCGAGGCTCTGGCGCGTCTCGACGCCTCGCCCGGCGCGGAGCATCGGCCCGCGGCGTCGCTCGAGGACACGCTCGCCGGCGGCGTCGACGATCCGACGACGCGCTCGCTCTGGGCGCTGCATCGCAGCCGGCTCGAGCGCAAGCTCGCGGCGATAGAAGTGACGCCGCCGGACCCCGGCCTGCCGCAGCGCGATCCATTCGCTCTGCGCGCCGCCGCTCTGGTGGCGGCCGTGGCCGCGGCCTTTGTCGCGGGGCCGGATCGCGAGACGCGGCTGCTCGCCGCCTTCGATTGGGAGAGCGGCCCCGCCTCGGCGACGGGGGCGCGGGTCGACGCGTGGTTCGAGCCGCCGGCCTATACGGGCCGGCCGCCCATTGTGCTGCCGCAACGCGCCGAAGGGCCTTGGGCGCAGGTCTCGGTCCCGGTGAATTCGACTCTGGTGCTGCGCAGCCTCGGCGCGCGCGGCGCCGCCACCACCAGCGGCGGCCTCACGCCGATCGAGAGCGGCAAGCAGAAGCAGCCCGGCGGCGAGGCCGAGGAGCGTTTCAAGCTCGCCGGCGACGCCGCGCTGGCGCTGCGCGGCGCGGGCGAGTTCCGCATTCAGGCGATCCCGGACCGCCCGCCGACCATCGAGATCACGCAGCCGCCGCGCAATAATGCGCGCGGCACCATGACGCTCGGCTTTCGCACAGACGATGATTACGGCGTCATCGCCGGCGAGGCGGTCGCCGCTTTGCCCGGCTCGGCGCGGCCGAGCCGCTCGCTCTATCCGCCGCCGCGCCTCGCTCTGCCCGTGCCGCCGACCCGCGGCGGCCTCGGCGAGGCCAAGGCGACGCTCGACTTCTCCGACCACCCCTGGGCCGGCGCGCGCGTCGCGCTGACGCTGGTCGCCCATGACGAGGGCGGCAATGACGGCTTCTCCGCGCCGCTGGACGTCACTCTGCCGGAGCGCCGCTTCGCCAAGCCGCTGGCCCGCGCCCTCGCCGAGCAGCGCCGCAATCTGGCGCTCGACCCCGATCATTCCGCCCGCGTGCTGACGGCGGTGGACGCTCTGTCGTTGGGCTCGGCGCTGTTCGAGACACCCTCCTCCATCTTCCTGGGTCTGAGCGCCGCCAAGGCGCGGCTGCAAGCGGCGCGCGACGACGCCGATCTGCGCGAAGTCGCCGATCTTTTGTGGGCCATGGCGCTCTCTCTCGAGGAAGGCGACGTCTCGCAGGCGGAGCGCGATCTGCGCGCGGCGCAAAAGGAGCTGCGCGAGGCGTTGGCGCGCGGCGCCAGCGAGGAGGAGATCGCCAGACTGACGCAGGACATGCGCGCGGCGCTGGAGAAATTCCTGAGCGGCCTCGGCCAAAAGAGCGGCGAGAAAGCCGAGCGCTCCGCCCCGCAGCAGCAGGGCGATCAGCGCGTGCTGACGCCGGACGATCTCGAGGCCATGCTGAGCGAGATCGAGAAGGCCGAGCGCGCCGGCGATCTCGCCGAGGCGCAGCGACTGCTCGACGATCTGCAGGATGTGCTGGAAAATCTTCGCCCCGCGCAGGCTGGCCGCGCCGACCCGCGCGCGCGGGAAATGTCGCGCGCGCTGGACGAGCTCGATAAGCTCACGCGCGAGGAGCAGCAATTGCGCGACGAGACCAATCGCGGCCAGCAATCCGGCGGACAGCAATCCGGCGGCGAGCCGCGACGCGGCGGCAAGGGCCAATCCTCCTCCTCCGACGACGCCCGCGGACGGCAGAAGGCGCTGCGCGACCGCTTGGAGCGCGAGCAGGACCGGCTGCGCCGCGCCGGCGAGGCCTCGCCCGATCTCTCCGACGCCGACAAGGCGATGAAGGAGGCCGAGAAGGCGCTCGGCCCCGGCGGCGAGGGACCCGGCCGCGCCGTGGACGCCCAGGGCCGCGCGCTGCAGGCGCTGCGCCGCGGGGCCGACCAGCTCGCCTCCCGCATGCAGGGCGAGGGGGAAGAAGGCGAGGGCCAGAACGGCCGCCAGGGCCGCCGCGCCGGAATGCGCCCCGGCGAAGGCGCCGATCCGCTCGGCCGCCCGACCGGCCGCCAGCGCGGCCAAGAGGCCGGCCATTACGATCCGCTCGGCCTGCCGCCCGCCGTGCGCGCCCGCCGCGTGCAGGAGGAGCTGCGCCGTCGTCTCGGCCAGCCCGAGCGCCCGGCGGAGGAGCTGGATTATTTCGAGCGGCTGCTGCGGCGGTGAGGCGCGCTGTGACGGACCGCGACGCCGCTGAGGCGCACGGAGAGGCGACGTAATCGATCCAGTCGAAGCCGAGCGCGAAGGCCCTTTCAGTCGTCCTCCCCCGCTCGGAGCGAGGCGGCGGCGTCGACAGCGGCTCGGCGAATCGACTTGGCGATTTGCTCCGCCAGCCGATTGCTCTTCATAGAACGCGCCAGCGTCAATCCGCCGATCAAAACGCCGAGCATCGACCAGGCGCGAGAGAGTCGCTGCTCCTCGTCTCCGCCCGGCAAGCCGTCGGCGACGAGGCCTGCGATCTTTTTCATTTTCGTTTCGAAGAGGGCTTTTACCTCGGGTTCCGATCGCGCGACCTCGGGCGAAAGGGTCGTCATCGCGCAGCCGCATGCGAGATCGTCGCGATGAGCCTTGCCGAGATAATAATCGGCGAAGGCTCGCACCCAGTCGGCGCCGTGCTCGCTCTGATACTGCGGAATGGCTCCGATCACCTCGTCGAGCCCGAGTTCCAGCGCATCGCGAAACGCGCCGTCCTTCGAGCCGAAATGGGCGTAAAAGGCTCCCGAGGTGACGCCCGCGGCCTTGGCGATGGCGTCGACGCCGACCCCCGCATACCCGTGGCTGCGGAAGCTCCGACTTGCCGCGTCGCGCATGCGCTCGCGGGTCTGCTCCTTCTTCGTAGACATCCGCCCTCGATGGCTTTTATCACGATCGCTATATTTCTCGTTGACAAGATAGCGGTCGTTATCCTAGGTCTGATATATCGATCGTTATATTTCTAGAGCAGCCGGGGCGCAATGCCCCGACCGACGATCGCCATTGCGGAATGGCGCGGCGTTCTGGCCGCATAAATCAGGAGAAAAATCTCATGCTCGAGAAAATCCTATTCCGATCCGCCATCGCGTCTGCGATCGCGCTGACGGCCGCGTCGGGAGCCCAAGCAGGAAAAGCCCAGGCGGCAAACCAGACCTGCATGACGATCGGCGGCGTAGCGATACCGAATTTTTTTGCAGAAGGAGACAATCCGATGATCATTTCCGCCGCGCTGACCGGAAGCGTGAACACGGCGGCTGGAAAGATCATCGCGCAACGACAAACCCCGACCGGTCTCGAAATGGATATGGAGCATTATTTCGGTCGAGACGACGGCGGCGCCTTTCAGACCAAGGATCTGGCCGTTCTTACCGCCGTGCCGGGAAAACCCGGTCGATACATGATCGAGATTTCCTACCACATCCAGGAAAATGTGACCCGCGGGACGTTGAAGGGTTACAAAGGGCAGTTCAACAGTTACGGGCTCGTCGACCTGCGCGATCCAGAAAATTTGGTCGGCCTCGTCCGCTATGTCGGCGACATCTGCAAATAGGGCGTTTCAAAAAAAGCGCCGCCGGGCGACGCTTTGCGGCCCGGCGGGTTCTCTCGCAGCGAACGGATCGACTCCACGCGCTCGACGCGCGCAATAGGAGGATCGCCCGCTCGACGCCGAGCCGAAATCCCCCGCCTCGCGCTCCCCGCTTGCCCATCGCCCCCCGCTCCATTAGTCATTGAAGCGCAACAGAGCGAGCGCCTGCGGGAGGGTGCGGCCCTATGATGTCCAGCTGGTCCAATATCGCCGTCATGGGCGCGGTCGCCGTCGTCGCCATCGTCGTGCTGCTCGGCCTCGGCAATGTGCTGCGTGGGGGCGACGGCAATCTCTCGCAAAAGCTCATGCGCTGGCGCGTGGGCTTGCAATTTTGCGCTCTGCTGCTGATCCTGGCGATCCTCGCCTTTCGTCACTAGAGCAAGAGCCGCCGAAAATGGTCCGCCTCGACAAGATCTACACGCGCGGCGGCGACGCCGGCGCCACTTCCCTCGTCGGCGGCGAGCGTCGCCGCAAGGACGATCTGCGCGTCGAGGCCTATGGCGCAGTGGACGAGACGAACGCCGCCATCGGCCTCGCGCGGCTCGCCACGGGCGAGGACGCGGCGCTCGACGCCATGCTGGCGCGCATACAGAATGATCTTTTCGATCTCGGCGCGGAGCTGGCGACGCCGGTCAAGCCCGGCGAGACTCTGCCGGAGAACAGCCTCGCGATCGTGCAATCGCAAGTCGATCGGCTGGAGCGCGAGATCGACGAGCTGAATGCGACGCTCGCGCCGCTCAAATCCTTCGTGCTGCCGGGCGGAACGCCGACGGCCGCCAATCTCCATCTCGCCCGCACGGTGAGCCGCCGCGCCGAGCGCATAATGGTGGCGCTGGCCAACGCCCCGGAGGAATCGGTCGGCGCCGTGGCGCTGCGCTATGTCAATCGCCTCTCGGATTTCCTCTTCGTCGCCGCGCGCTATGCGAACAAGGGCAGGGGCGACGTGCTGTGGACGCCGGGCGCGACGCGCTGAGACGCCCGCCATGCCCGCGCCGCTCCCAGTCATTCTCAGCGCTCACGATCCGCGCTGGGCGCAGCTCGCCGCCGAGCGCGCCGAGCGGCTGAAGGCTCTCGGCCCGCTGGTCGAAGCCGTTCATCACATCGGCTCGACCTCTGTGCCGGGCCTCACAGCCAAGCCCATCATCGATCTTCTGCCCGTGGTGAGCGATCTCGCCACGCTCGACGAGCGGCGGAGCGAGGTGGAGGCGCTCGGCTATGAGTGGCATGGCGACTATGGAATAGAAGGAAGGCGCTTCTGCACCTGCTCGGACGCCGCCGGAGCGCGCCTCGCCAATGTGCATTTCTTCGCGGCCAATTCGCCGCATGTGGCGCGCCATCTCGCCTTTCGCGATTATTTGCGCGCGCATCCCGCGGCGGCGCGCGCCTATGAGCGGGAGAAGCGCCGCGCCAGCGCGCTGCACCCGGACAATTCGCACGATTATACCGATGAGAAGGCCGCCTTTGTGAAGGCGATGGAAGGCGAGGCGCTCGCTTGGCGCGAGAGGAATCGACCGCTCGCGAAGTGAGCCGCCTCAGCGCTTGCCGTCGATCCAGCTCGCGAGCTTCAGATCGGTCAGCGCGCCGATCTCCGTCCGCAGGGAGCCATTGGCGGCGACGAAAGCAGTGAAGGGCAGCTCGCCCTCCCAATGGCGATCGACCTCGAAATAGAGCCGCTCGACGAAACGATCGGCGAAAGCGAAATTGACGGACTGCTTCAGCCCCGCCTTCTCCATGCGCGCCAAGGCGCGGTGACGATCGCTCTCCGGGTCGGCGTTGACGAAGACGAAATCGACGCCCGGCGTCTCGCGCGCGAGCTTGCCCCATTCGGCGAGCTCCGAGACGCAGATGACGCAGGTCACAGACCAGAAATGCACAATGAGCGGACGGCCGGCGTGCGCCTTGCGGATGGCCTCGAAAGAGCCGCGCGCGAAAGGCGCCACCTCCTGCGTGCGCGCCTCTTGCGCCTGCGCGGCCGGTAGCCATCCGAATTGCGGCCGTCCGAATTGGGGCCATGCGAATTGCGCCATTGCGCAGGCCGCGAGGCCGGCGGCGGCCAATAGCGCATGTCTGATCCTCGGCCGCATCGTCTCTCGCTCCTTGTCGCGCCCCCTCCTACCCTTAGCGGAAATCGGCCGCAGAGGCGAGCGGCGCCCTTAGCGACGGAAAATGCGGCGGATGATTTGCGCCTGTCGCATTGTGTTGTTAAGTCTGGGACCCGCGGCGCGGCGGCGCGCCGACCAACCGATCCGCCCATGTCCGACACAGCCGACACCTCGACCGACGCGGCCGCGCGCAAGACCGCGGCCGCCAAAGCCTCGATCGCCGCGAGCGCCGTGCTGACGCTGGCCAAGCTCGCGGCGGGGCCCGCCTCCGGCTCTCTGGCCCTGATCTCGGAGGCCGGCCATTCGGCCGCCGACGTCGCCGCCACAGTGCTGACCTATGTCGCCGTGCGCCAGGCCGAGAAGCCGGCGGACGAGAAGCATCATTATGGCCATGGCAAGGTCGAATCGCTCGCCGCGCTGATCGAGACCGGCCTGCTCTTCGGCCTCGCGCTGGTGGTCGCCGGCCAGGCGGCGCAGCGGCTCGGCGACACGGATGTCGAGATCGACGCCGGCTGGCCCGTCTTCGCCGTGCTGATTCTCTCCATCGTCGTCGATTTCGCGCGCGCGCGGCGGCTCGGCGCCGTCGCCGAGGAGACGCAGAGCGACGCGCTGGCCGCCGACGCGCTGCATTTCACCAGCGATCTCGTCTCCTCGGCGCTGGTCATCGTCGGCCTCGCGGCCACGCGCGCCGGCTTTGCGCAGGGCGACGCGCTCGCGGCTTTCGGCGTCGCGGTCTTCATCGCCATCGCCGGCTACAGGCTGGGGCGCCGCACTGTGGCGACGCTGCTCGACGCCGCGCCGCAGGAGCTGGTGCCGCAAATACAAGACATTCTGCGCGCCGCTCCCGGCGTGATCGCGGTGGAGAGCCTGCGCCTGCGCACCGCCGGCCCCATGGTGATGGGCGAGGCCGTCATCGGCGTCGCGCGGACGCTGCCGCTGGAGCGCGCCGCGCGCATAAAGGAAGAGGCCAACGCCGCCATCATCCGCGCGATTCCCGGCGCGCAGATCACCCTCGCCACGCGCCCGATCGCGCTCGACGACGAGACCGTGCTGGAGCGCATTCTGCTCGTCGCCGCGCGGCGCCGCATACAAGTGCATCACATCATCGCGCAGACGGTGGGCGAGCGCCTCTCCATCACGCTGGATCTCGAGCTCGACGGCGGCATGTCGCATGGGCGCGCGCATCAGATCGCCTCGGACCTCGAGCAGGCGATCCGCGAGGAGTTCGGCGAGGCGATCGAGATCGATACGCATATAGAGCCTTCCGAGCCGCATCTGCTCACCGGCCAGGACGCCGAGCCGCAGACGCGCCGCGCCATCGCCGACGCGCTCGCGCGTCACGCCGCGCGGGGCGGAAAGGTGGTGAATGTCCACGACGTTCGCGCGCGCGAGACGGGGGAAGGGCTCGTCGTCAATTACCACTGCTGCGTCGATCCGCAGCTCTCCGTCGACGCCACGCACGCCGCCGTCGACGAGGTGGAGCGGGCGGTGCGCGGCGAATTTCCGAACATCCTTCGAATTGCGGGACATGCGGAAATAAACGACCATTCCTGAGCGCGCCGGAGCGCGCGGCGCGCAGTGTCCATATTGTCTTTTGAGCAGAATGCAGCTATCCGTAGCGCGGAATAATGGAATAGATTTTTCGAGGCCGAGATCATGTCGAACGTCACGGGCAAAGCCTATGGAATGAACGTCATTACGCCGATGAAGCCCTGGCGGACATGGTTCAATCGCTTCAGCTTCATGATCTCGCGGTCGATCCCCTCCTCGCTCGGCGGCCTGCTCGGACTGCGTTTCATCCATTTCGCGCGCTGGGCCATCATCAAGCGCGACCAATGGCCCGATCTCGGCCAGGGCAAGCAGCAGCTCGCCAATGACTATCTGCTGTTCTGCAGCAATTTCAACGGCACCTGGGACCAATATATCGACGCCTTCGCCGACGGCCTGCCCAATGGCCTCGATCTGCTCTGGTACACGAGCACGAAATATCCGCATTCCGTGCCGATCACGCCGTTCAAGAATTACATTCGCGCCAATCAGATCGACACCAATTACTATTACAATTCCGTTCCCGGCGCCGCGCAGCGCGACGTGACGGCCGCCCTGCGCGTGCGCGAGGCGCTGCTGAAGCTCGAGGCGAATCTGCAAGCCTCGACGCCAGAACAGTTCCGCGCGCTCTACGTCCGCTATCTCTGCACGGTGCAGAACGACCTCGGCTACGAAGGTCGCGCGCCGGTCGCCAGCAATGATACGGAAAACGCCGAGATCAATCGCGAGGACTATCTGCACTTCGCCGGCGAGCTGGCGACGAGCGCCCGCTGACGCATCCGTCCGCCAGACAGAATTCACGTTTTCAAAGAGGCCGTCATGCCGACCTTCGATAGCGGAGCCTATTTCCTCACGACGCTCATTCCCGTCAGCACGGCGACGATCGTCGAGGATGGCGTCCCCACCTCGCCCGTGCACGCTCTGCGCAAGCATTTGTCGTTGATGCCGCGCGGCGAGAGGAGCCCTTTCGCCACCAACACGACCAATCATTTCGCGCGTCTCGTCGTGATCGACGACGTGGACTACAATGGTCGCGAGCAGCCCAACACGCTGCTGGTCGCGGCCAGCCCCGAGCTGCCGATCGACCAGAAATACAAGGACATGCTCAATCCGGTGATCGCGCAGCCGCAAGATCACCTCTCTTGTCCCTTCCTGTTCTTCTCCGCCGATTTCGACTCCAAGACCGGCTCGGACGCCGAGCGCGACGCCTATCTTCGCGATCTGTGGACGCAATCGGAAGGCGAGCTGCGAAAAGTCTTCAAATATTGTCTCGGCTTCGAGGCGCGCGTGCGCGATGCGGCGAGCTTCGCCAAATATGTCGCCGACTGCCAGATCGAGACGACCATGCCCTTCCATGATTATTGGGCGCATGGCGTGCCGGCGGACAAGCTGCCGAATGTGTCGCTGAAGACGGTGGGCCTCGCGGGTCTCGGGATTTTCGTGGCCGCCGCGGCGCTGGTCTATTTCTGGCTGCTGCCGCATTTCCTGCACGGCTTCATCGGCGCGCTGCTGGCGATCGCCGCCGGCGTCGGCGTCGCGGGCCTCGCCATCTATCTCTACATTCTCGACTTCGGCAAAAAGCCCTTCCCCGCGGCGCCCGACTCCACTTTGCCGGATGTGCTGAAGGCGCTCTATCTGCGTCGCGAGCTCACGCGCTTCGCCATCGACAATCAAGTCGACGCCGCCGGGACGGATTCGGCTTCGGCGCAGCGCCTCTATGACGCTTTCAAAGCTTTCATCGACGCCAACAAGCCGGGCGATGTCGAAGGACCGACGCAAAAGCCGGGCGCAATCGGAATCTAGGGGCGGAAAATGTCAGTCGTTCTCGACCTCGCGGATATTCAGGGCAATATTCTCGAAGCCTATCCCAAGCAGGGCTATTTCAAGGGCCGCACAATTCTGCTGAACATCGGCGGCGACTCGAAGACGAGCCGCGCCGCCAATGGCCGCCATTTCGTGACCAGGCTGCTGCCGCGCGTCACCACGGCGCTGGCGGGCGCGAGCGTCGGCGATGCGGTTCGTCCGCCGGCGGTCGCCGTCAATGTCGCTTTCACCTTCTACGGCCTGCTCATGCTCGGCGTGCCGACGCGCACGCTGCGCGGCCTGCCGGACGAGTTCATCGACGGCATGGCCGCCCGCGCGCGCATGCTGGGCGATGATTTCAGCGGCGACCATTGGCAGGAGAAATGGGACACCGTCTGGCAGAACAAAGGCAAGCCGCCGGAGGCCGCGGTCCATATTCTCATCGTGCTCAACCAGCATTACACGGCGAGCGCGGCCGATCTCGACGCGACGACGGAGGCGATCGTCGCCCTCGCCGCGGAGAATGGCGTGAGTGTGCTCGCCGGCCATAATCCGCCCGGCAAGGAGCAGACGGCCTATCAGGATATTTCGGCGATCTTCGACGCCAATGGCAAGCCGACGCCCAAGGAGCACTTCGGCTTCTCTGACGGCATCAGCGATCCGGTGTTCGAGGGGCAATATCCGGCCGACAGACTGCAGAGCGCCGCGATCGGCCAAGGCGCCGTCGATGGCAATGGCGCTTGGCGCGCGCTGGCGGCGGGCGAATTCCTGCTCGGCTATCCCGACGAGGCGCAGGAGATTCCCGGCGCCGCCATGCCGCTCGCCTTCAGCCGCAACGGCACCTTCATGGCCTATCGCAAGCTGCATGAGCATGTCGGCGCGTGGAACAGGTTCATCGGCGAGCAGGCCGAGAAATTCGCCGCCTTCCGCGGCATTCCCGTGGTCGAGGCGCGCGAGACTCTGCTCGCCAAAATGGCCGGCCGCTGGTCGGACGGCGTGCCGCTGATGAAGGCGAAGGACTTCGCCGAATGGCAGGCCTTCAACGAGAAATTCCCGGAAGGCTCGTCGGAGCGCGAGCGCGAGCTCGTCGACTTCACCTATCGCAAGGACCTCGACGGCGAGCAATGCCCGATGACGTCGCATACGCGCCGCGTGAACACGCGCGACGCGCTCGACCCTTGGGTGCAGACGAATCCGAAGCTGGCGTCGGGCTCCGTGCTCAATAATCGCCGTCGCATCCTGCGCCGCGGCCTGCCCTACGGCTCCTCCGGCCCGGAGGCGACGGATGACGGCGATCACGGCATTGTGATGCTGGTCGTCTGCTCGAGCCTCGCGCGCCAATTCGAATTCGTGCAGCAGCAATGGATTCATTATGGCCTCGACGCCAATGCGGGCAATGACACCTGCCCCATCGTCGGCAATCACTCGCAGGGCGACGCCCGCAACGGCCCCAAGGCCAAATTCGTGGTGACGTCCGAGCAGGACTCGGGCAAGCCGCCTTATGTCGCCGAGGGTCTGCCGCAATTCGTGGAGACGCGCGGCGGCGAATATTTCTTCGTGCCGAGCCTCACCGCTCTGCGCATGATCGGCATGGGCACGGTCGATCCGACCTGAAGACCCCAGCGGGAAAAAGACGATGACCTTGTTGAAGAACATCTTCGCCGCGCTGCGCGCCTATGCGCTGACGCTCCTCGACGCGGTCGTCGCCCTTTTCTCGCTGATCGCGACGACGGCGCGCGCGCTCGTCACCGGCAAGGGAACGCTGAAGGAGCGCCTGATCGGAGCGCTCACGCGGCCGAGCTCGCTGATCGCGATCTGCGCCATCGTCCGCGCGGTGCGGCCCAATTTCGTGATCGGCAAGCAGCTGATCACCAGCTATGAGAACAATGGCACGGCCTTCGTCCTGCGCGCCACGGATGTGATCGAGGTGCTCGACCGCGAGGAGGATTTCGCCGTCGTCTATGAGCCGAAGATGCGCGCCATCACCGGCGGCGCCAATTTCTTCCTCGGCATGCAGAACACGGCGCAATATCAGCACGACACATCGCTGATGAAGCTCGCCATGCGCCGCGACGACGTCGAGGCTCTGGTGACGCCGCTCGCCCGCGCCCGCGCCGAGGCCTATGCGAGCGCCTTCCCCAAGCGCATCGACGTGCCGCAAGAGCTGACGCTGCGCGTTCCGGCCGCCATCGTCTCCGATTATTTCGGCGTTTCCGCCCAGGCCGAGACCGACGCCATCCAATGGGCGACCAGCTTGTTCTGGTGGCTGTTCGTCGATCTCAAAGGCGAGCCGGCGATCGAGACCAAGGCGCTGATGGCCGCGGCCGATCTTCGCGCGGCGATCGACGCCGCTATAGCCGCTCGCAAGGCGAGCGGCGAGAAGAAGGACGATGTGCTCGGCCGCGCGCTGGAGCTGCAGAAGGGCGCGCCGGAATTCGACGACATCGCCATTCGCGACAATCTCATCGGCCTCGTCATCGGCGCGATCCCGACCATTTCCAAAGCCTCGGTGCAGGCGCTCGACCAATTGCTCGACCGGCCGGAGGCGCTCGCCGGCGCCCATGCCGCGGCCGTGGCCGGCGACGAAGCGCTGCTCGGCGCCTATCTCTTCGAGGCGCTGCGCTTCAACCCGGTCAATCCGGTCATCTACCGCCGCGCCAACCGCTCGACGGTGATCGCCGCCAACACTTTCCGCGCCCGCAAGATCCCGGAGGGAGCCATGGTGCTCGCCTCCAATCTCTCGGCCATGTTCGATCCGCTGCAGATCGACAAGCCGAACGAGTTCCGCGTCGATCGTCCCTGGGGCAATTACATTCTCTGGGGCTATGGCATGCACACATGCTTCGGCGCCTATATCAACCGCGCCGTGATCCCGGCCATTCTGCGCCCTGTGCTGGCGCGGCCCAATCTGCGCCGCGCAGCCGGCGCGGCGGGCCAAATCGACGTCTCGACGCCCTTCCCGCAGCATTTCGTGGTAGAGAGCGACTGACGGGCGGCTCGAGCGCGGCGCCCGTCGCCCTTCTCCGATGACGAGAGGGAAATGCGCTCCGCCGCGCCGAAGGAAAAGCCCAAGTGTCCGACGCCAACGCCGATATAGACGCCCTGCCCTTCGAGAAGGCGATTCAGGAGCTCGAGGAGATCGTCGGCAAGCTCGAGAAGGCGAGCGTCTCGCTCGACGATTCGGTGAAGCTCTATGAGCGCGGCGAGGCGCTGAAGAAGCGCTGCGACACGCTGCTGCGCGAGGCCGAGGCCCGCATAGAGAAGATCACGCTCGGCGCCGACGGCGCGCCCAAGGGGACGGCGCCGCTCGACGTCGAGTGATTCCAGCGCTCACTTGCGGATCGTCACCTTGCGGCCGTCGCGAATATCGGCGGGCGGGTCGAGGGCGACGGTCTCGTCGCCCGTCAATCCCTGATCGACATCGACATTGGTGCCGAAATCGCGCGCGATGTTGATCTTCGCGAGGCGCACGACATCGTCCTTGCCGATCACCGCGACGCGCGGCCCCTCCGCGCCGAAGAGGATGGACTGCGCGGAAACATTCACCAGCGGCCGCGGGCGCGGAATGTCGAGCACGACGCGCACGAACATTCCCGGACGCAGCTCGCCGGTCGGATTGGGCACATCCACCTCGGTGAGCAGTGTGCGCGAGGCGGAGGCGAGCGAATTGGCGTTGCGCGCGATGCGCCCCTTGAAACTCTTGCCGGGCATCTCCGGCGCCTCGACCTTGGACTCGAGACCATCGACGAGGCCCGCCGCCTCCGATTGCGGCACTGAAACCTGCACACGCAGAATATCGTCGCGCGCCAGGGAGAAAAGCGGCGTGCCGCTATTGGCGTCGGCGCTGACGAGATCACCCACCTCTATGTTGCGCGCCGTCACCACGCCGCGGAAGGGCGCGGTGACGTCCTTGAAGCCGACGAGCTGCTTCAGCCGATCCACATTGGCCTGCGCCGCGGCGATATTGGCCTGCGCGACCTCGACGCCCGCCTCGGCCGATTGCAGATTGGCGGCCTGCGTCTCGACATTGGCGGCGTTGACGTCGTTGTTCTGCTTGCTCTCGTAATTGTTTTTCACGAGCTGCGAGCTGCGGCCGTAGGTCAGCTTGGCGAGGTTGAGACTGGCCTTGCCTTGCTCGACCTGCGCCTTGGATTGCAGGAGTTGCGCCTTGTTGAGCGCAAGCTGCGCCACCGCCTGCGCATATTGCTGATCGAGATCGGGCGCGGAGATGCGCAAGAGGAGATCGCCCTGCTTCACCTTGCTGCCGATATCGACGCGCCGCTCGGCGATATAGCCCGTCGCGCGCGCGAAGACTCTCGCCTGCTCCCAGGCGAGAGTCTGGCCGGGCAGCTCGATATGCACGGGGCCGGCGACTTTCGTCACCTTCGCGGCGCGCAGGCTGAGCGTCGCATTGGCCTGCTCCTGCTGAAACGCCTGCGCGTCATGCTCCTGCGCCGCATGGCGACGCAGGCCGATGAGCAGCACGAGCGCGAGAAGCGCGAGAAGAAGAAGGAAGGGGAGCTTGCGCAGGCGCGGCGGCGGCGGCGCCTCATGCACGCCGACGCCGGTCGAAGCGAATCCGCGTCCCTGCGGCTGCGACATCTCGGTCATAGATAGTCCCTCGGAGGCTGCACCTCTCCACGTCGCAGCAGCGAATAGAGGAAAGGCACGAAAAGCAGTGTCGAGCATGTGCCGAAAGCGATGCCGCCCATCACCGCGCGGGCGAGCGCGGCGTTCTGCTCGGCGCCTTCGCCGAGCGCGAGCGACATGGGCAGAAGGCCGACGAACATCGCCGTCGCCGTCATGATGACGGGACGAATTCGCGTCAGCCCGGCCTCGATCGCCGCCTCCTCCGCGGAGACGCCGGTCGCCTCTCTATGCTCGCGCGCGAAAGTGACGAGCAGGATGGAATTGGCCGAAGCGACGCCGACCGACATGATGGCGCCCATCAGCGACGGGATGGAGAAGGTCGTGCCGGTGACGTAGAGCGCGAAGACGATGCCGCAGAAGGCGATGGGCAGAGCGAGAATGACGACGAAAGGATCGCCCCAGCTCTGAAAGTTCACCACCATCAGCAGATAGACGAAGATCATCGAGGCGACGAGGCCGAGGCCGATGCGCGCGAATGCCTGATTCTTGCTATCGATCTGTCCGCGAATGACAATGTAGTTGCCGGGCTTCAGCTCCGGCTCGATCTCCGCGATCGCCTTGCGCAAATCCCGTTCGACGCCGCCGAGATCGCGGTCCTGAATATTGGCGTAGACGTCATAGGTCGGCTGGGTGTTGGAATGGGTGGCGACGCTCTGCTCCACGCCGCGCTTCCATTGCGCGACATTGGTCAAAAGATCGACCTGCGCCGAGGAGGCGCCGGTGAGATCGGAGATCGGCGTGTTGGCGAAGGCGTTGAGCGAGGCGATACGATATTCCGGCGTCTGCACCGCCACCTGATAGGGAATGCCCGTCACCGGATCGGCCCAGAAATTGGGCGTCACCTGGAAGGAGGAGGACAGCGAGATATTCACATTATTGGCGATCTGCTGGACGCTGACGCCGAGCTGCTGGCCCTTCCAGCGATCTATGTCGACGAAGAATTCCGGCGCGTCGAGAATCTGGTGAATATGCGCGTCGACGACGCCGCGCACTTGCCTCACGCGATCCAGCAGCTTGCGCACGATGATCTTATTGCCCGGCGCGTCGCGGCCGACGATGCGCAGCGCGATCGGCGCGGGAAGGCCGAAGTTCAAGATCTGCGTGATGATGTCGGCCGGCTGGAAATAGAAGATGGAATCGGGAAAGCGCTGCGGCAGAATCTCGCGCAGCTTGCGCATGTAGTCCGCCGTCGGCGCATGGCCATGCGCGAGCGAGATCATGATCTGCCCGTCATTATAGCCGACCGTGGTGCCGTCGGAGAAAGCGTAATTATAGGTGATCTGCGGCAGGCCGATATTGTCGATGACCAGAGCGAGATCATGCGGCGGGATCGTCTCGCGAATGACGTCCTCCACCTTTTGGAACAGGCGCTCGGTCTCCTCTATGCGCAGGCCAGAGCGGCCGCGCACATGCAGCGTCATCTGGCCGGCGTCGATCTGCGGATAATAATCCTCGCCGACCGAGACGAACAGAAAAGCGCCGAAGGCGAAGACGCCGGCGACGAAGGCGAGCGTGCGGCCCTTGTGGCGCAGCACAGCGACCAGCAGCAGCGCATATTGGCCGCGCAGCTTCTCGAATCCATGCTCGAAGCCGAGCTGAATGCGCGTCAGAATGGCGGCGAAGCCGGTGCGGCGCGCATCGCTCTCGCGCTCGCTCTCCGCGTGATGCTCATGGATGAGCAGCTGGTCCATCAATATGGGCACCAGCGTTCGCGACAGGAAATAGGAGGCCAGCATGGCGAAGACGACGGCCAGCGCCTGCGGCACGAAGAGAAAGCGTGCGGCGTCGGTGAGGAAGAGCACGGAGACGAAGGCGGCGCAAATGGCCAGCGTCGAGATCAGCGCCGGCTTGGCGATGCCGGCGGCGCCCTCCGCCACCGCATAGCGGAAATCCTTGCCCTCCTCGAACAGGCGATAGGTGTTCTCGATGGCGACAGTGGCGTCGTCCACCAATATGCCGACCGCGAGCGCCATGCCGCCGAGCGTCATGATGTTGATCGTATGGCCGAGCGCGCTGAGCGCGGCGAGCGAGGCGAGGATCGACAGCGGAATGGAGATGACGACGATCAGCGTCGAGCGCCAGGAGCCGAGGAACAGCAGGATCATCAGCGCGGTGAGGCCCGCGGCGATGACGCCCTCGTGCAGCACGTCCGATATCGCATTGGAGACGAAGACCGATTGGTCGAACAATTCGGCGATATTCGTGTCCTTGGGGATCGCCTCGCGCAGCTTGGCGATGCCGGCCTTCACATTCTCGACGACATTGAGCGTCGAGGCGTTGCCATTCTTCAATATGGTCAGCAGCACGGCGCGCGAGCCGTCGACGCGCACGATATTCTGCTGCGGCGGGCTGCCGTCGCGCACCTGCGCCACGTCGCGGATCAGCAGCGGCGCGCCATCGGCGACGCGGATCGGAATATTGTTGAGCGTCGTCAGCGCGTCGGGCGTCGAATTGAGACGCATGACATATTGAAGATCGCCGAATTTCGCGAGGCCGGAAGGGACGACCAGATTGCCGGCGGTGATGGCGTTGACGACATCGAGCGGCGTGAGGCCGCGCGCCTGCAGCGTCGCCGTGTCGAGATCGACCATGATCTGGCGCTGCTTGCCGCCCCAGGGCGTCGGCAGCGTCGCGCCGGGCGTCGTGGTCAGCGCTTGACGCACGCGATAGAGGCCCAGATCGTAGAGCTGCTGCTCGTTCATGGTCTGGCTCGACAGAGCGAGCTGAATGACCGGAACCTGCGAGGCCGAGTAGCGCACGACGGTCGGCGGATTGATGCCGGGCGGCATTAGCGCGCGGATGGAGTTCATCGCCGACACGACCTGGGCGAGGGCGAGCTCTATGTTCACATCCGGCTGGAAATAGATCTTCATCACCGCGACGCCCTGCAGCGTCTGGCTCTCCATATTGCGGATGCCATTGACGTTGTTCGTCGTGGTGAGCTCGGCGTAGGTGGTGACGCGGCTCTCCATCTCGGCTGTGGAGAGGCCCGTATAGGTCCAGATGACGGTGACGACCGGAATATCGACGTTCGGAAACACGTCCTTGGGCGTCGACACGATCGCCGCGCCGCCGACGAACATCGTCAAAATGGCCAGGACGTAGAACGTCAGCCGAAACTTCAGCGCATATTTGACGAGTTCCATGGACGCCTTCCACTCTCACCACGCTGCGGGCGCCGCCGTCCGCTTCGCTCTCGCCTCGTCCGATCCCTCGACCGTCGTCAGCCGACCGCGCTTCGCGCCTTCGGCTTTTTCGTCGCGCAGCTCATTTTCTCGATCAGATTGCCGCGCACCGTCTCCAGCACGCGCATCAATGTCGCGCGGTCCTCGTCGCTGACGCCGACCAGCGCCTCCTGGCGGGTCGCCTCGGAGATGGGCGCTATGGCCTCGACCAGCGGCCAAGCCGCATCGGTGAGGAACAGCAGCCAGACGCGCCGGTCGGTCTCGTGCGGACGACGCTCCACCAGACCCATCGCCTGCAGCCGATCGACCGTGCGGCCGAGGGTGATGGGCTCGAGATCGAGCATTTCGGCGAGCACGCACTGGCTGACGCCCTCATTGCGCGACAGATAGGCCAGGGCCTGGGTCTGCGCGCGGGTCAGGCCCAATTCGCGGGCATTCTGCTCGAACCGCTTGCGCATCAGCCGCGCCGCGTCATGCAGCAGAAAGCAGAAGGTCGTTGGCGGCGGCGAGGGCATTAGGCGCGCTTTCTATAGCAATGCTTTTGATGAGCGTGCTTATTAAATAGGTGCGGCGCGCCGAATTCAAGCCCCGCCCGAGCCACCCCCGCCCTACGGAAGAAAATTTTGGCCCTATTTAGGATGAAGGCAGGAGCCGATTGCCGCGCGCGCCGTCGCGCCTATCGTAATTATGGCAATTCGGCGCCGAGGCGGTCCGAGCCATCGGGCGCGGAGCCAAATGGGAGGATGACAGGAATGAGGCTGCTATTGGCTTGCACATTCTTGCTGATCTGCGCGGCCTCGGCCGACGCCGCGCAACGCGGGTCGGCCCGCCAGCGCTCGGCCTGCACGGACGACGCCTATAAATTCTGCGAGCGCTATGTGCCGGACGCCGCGGCGGTGGAAAGCTGCCTGAAGGCCAATATCGGCGGGCTCAGCCGCGCCTGCAAGGCGCAGATTCAGGGGGCCGCGGCCGCCAAGAAGCGCGGCCGCCGTCACTGAGGCGCCCGCGGCTCACATGCGCCGCGCGAAACGGCGGATGTCGACGCCGTTCTGGGCGAGAAGATCGCGCAAGGCGGGCGGGAGATTTACCACGCGGGTGGCGTTTCCGTCATATTGGCAGGCGCTGCGCAGGCTGACGTAATGGCCGTAGATGCGATTGGTTTCCTGATCGCCGATGACCGAGCGCGCCTCGCCCAGAAGATAACCGACTTGATCTTCACTGTATTGCGACACCAGCTGGCAGCCAACGGCGACCTTTTCGGCGAATGCCGGAAAAGAGACCAAGGTGACAACGGCCGCCGTTGCGAGAATCTTCATGCTGTTTCCTCGATATTGCAGGGTGAGGGCGACCTGGTGTCGCGCCGATCTTCGTATCTGACCTCCTCTCTCTTTCGGAGCTTCTTGGCCGAAGTTTGGCTCGAGGCCTTGGGCGCGCCGCGCGCGGCCGCGCGCGAGGCGCGTCGAAAAGCGAAAACACGGCTATGTTCAACGGAATGTTTACGCTTAACGCCAATGTTCGGGACCAGATAAGTCTTTTTCGGGACTTTCGGCCCGATCGTAATGTGTAAAGCCCGCTCGAGACGGGCGGTTGGAGTAGAGTCATGAGCTTGTCCGCTTCCAGCGGTGACGACCTCCCCTATGCCTCCGGCCCACTGAGGGCGCGTCCGCTCGGCAATCTCGCCGCAGTGTCGATGGGCGTCGCGGCGCTTCTGGTGCTGCTGGCCGCGCTCGCCTTCGTCCGCGCGCCGTCGCAGGAGGCCGCGACAGCGCCCGCCGCCGCGCCGACGGCGAGCCCCGCGCCTCGCTATGCGAATGCGCCGGCCTCTGCGCCCGCGGCCCCCGCGGAACGCGTCGCCGCCTTCCGACTCGAGGCGCCCGAGATCGACAAGGATCCGAAAATCACCTTCGATCAGCCGCTCCCTTCGGGCGGCCGCCAGGAGACGCACGCCTTCGGCGCCTTCGACACGGGCCGGCCCTATCTGCGGCTCGATATTCTGCAGCCCGCCGGCGAGAAGCTCGGCAATTCCGACTTCTTCCTAGATGTCGCGCGCCACGCCGCCCAGGCCGGCCTCGGCGTGGTCCGCATCGGCCAGCCGACGCCGCTGGTGACGCGCGCGGGCGCCTTCGAGGCGGCGGAGATCAAATTGTCGCTGCGCGAGGGCGGCGTCGCCGCCGCGGCGGCCGGCGAGCGCAGCTGCCTCGCCATGCGCCTCGTCAACGCCAGCCTGTCGATGGAGATCGCCGGCATCGCCTGCGGCGCCGGCGCCAAGCCGATCGACCGCCGCGCGATGGGCTGCCTGCTCGATCGCATCTATTATCTGCCCGCCGGCGACAACAAGGCGCTGGCCCGCTCCTTCCCCAAGACGGAAGGGCCGGGCTGCCTCGCCGCCGCCCCCGCGAGCGACGGCGAGCCCGCCAAGCCCGCCGCGAAAAAACGCGCGGCGCGCCACTGAGCGCATGCCTACCTAGGGGCGGTTCGGCGTTTTCGTCGGACCGCTTTCAGCTTTCATGAGGCGCCATTCGCGACCGCCGGTATCGCTCGGCGACGCGATTGGTTATGATCCTGTCGATATCGGAATCAGGAGATGAGGATGCGTCATTTCGTTAGTTTGTCGGCCGGACTCGCCTGCCTTCTCGCCCTCGCGACGGCGGGCGAGGCGCTCGCCAAAACGCATCGCTCCGCGCATCGTCATTTCATTCCCGCGGAGGGAATCGTCGTGGCGACCGGCCCCATCCCCTATGTTCGCCAGCCGCTCGTCGTTCCGCGCCGCAGCTGGCTCGATCCCGGCCCGGTCGTCCCGGTCGGCTCGACCAATCGCTATTTGGTCGATGCGACCTATTTCGCCTATCAGCCGATGGAGGACAATCAGCGCAGCTGGTTCATGCAGGAGACGCTGCCGAACCGCCGGCGCTTCGAGGTTCTGCCCTATCGCGACGGCATTGCGCCGATCTGGTGGCCCTGAGCGCCGCCTCGAGGCTCCGTTGTTTTCGGCCGGCCCGCGCTGCGCGAGCCGGCCTTTTTCTTGACTTCCGCCGCCTGCACGGATAATGACCCCCAGTCCGGCGCGGGGAAACCTTCGCCGGCCCGCACCCGTGGCCGCTCCTGAGCGGCCTGTCGGCCGGTTTCCGGCAGAGGAGGGCGCGTTCTTTTGACGCGAGAGGCATGCCTCGTCGCGCGGGAACGTGGTTCGGCGACGCTCGCCTCTGATCGAGGCAGGGCGCGGCGTCTCGCTTTCGCGCTTTTGCGAGGCTGCGAAAAGGAAGAGGACGCCGGCAAGTGACGAAACGCGCCGAAGCCAAATATAAGATCGATCGCCGTCTCGGACAGAACATCTGGGGCCGCCCGAAGAGCCCGGTGAACCGTCGCGAATACGGCCCCGGCCAGCACGGCCAGCGCCGCAAGGGCAAGCCCTCCGACTTCGGCACGCAGCTCAAGGCCAAGCAGAAGCTCAAGGGCTATTACGGCAATATCTCCGAGAAGCAGTTCCGCAAATATTATGCGGAGGCCATCCGGCTGAAGGGCGACTCGGGAGACAATCTGATCGGCCTGCTCGAGCGCCGTCTCGACGCTGTGGTCTATCGCGCCAAATTCGTGCCGACCGTCTTCGCCTCGCGGCAGTTCATCAACCACGGCCACATCAAGGTGAATGGCCGCCGGGTGAACATTCCGTCCTATCTGGTGAAGCCGGGCGACGTCGTCGAGGTGAAGGAGAGCTCGCGCCAGCTCGTCATCGTCCTCGAGGCCGTCGGCCTCGCCGAGCGCGACGTGCCGGAATATTACGAGGTCGACCATCAGAAGCTGACGGCCAAGCTCACGCGCGTGCCGCTCCCCTCCGAAGTGCCCTATCCGGTGCAGATGGAGCCGAATCTGGTCATCGAGTTCTACTCGCGCTGATCGAATTTCGCCGGCCCGGAGCTTTCGGGCCGGCGTATCTCTATCGTCAGGCCGTCGCGCTGGGCCGCGCGGAGGCCGCGGGACGGAAGGGCGTGTCGTCCTCCGGCGCGATCGGTGCATAATGGCCGAAGCGCAGATTATGGCTCGCGCGCCCTTTGGTCAGCGCGCTCAGCGCATCCCCATAGCCGAGCAGCTCCGCGAGCGGCGCGGTCGCCGTGATCCGCGTGGTCTCGTCGCCCTGCTCCGCCTTCAGCGCCTGCGCGCGCCGGCCGCGCAAATCTGCGATCACAGCGTCGGCGACGTCATTGGGCGCCACGATCTCGACGCTCATGATCGGCTCGAGCAATTCGCTGCTCTTTGCCAGCGCCTCCCGCGTCGCCGCGCGCGCGGCGATCTCGAAGGCCAGCACCGACGAATCCGAGCCATGGCCGGCGCCGTCCACCAGCGCCGCCTTCAGCTCCACCACCGGCCGGCCGAGAATGACGCCGCTCTCCACCACAGAGACGACGCCGCGCTCCACACCATCGACGAATTCGGCCGGAACGGCGCTCTCCGACGCGCGATTCTCGAAAATCTCGCCGCCCGCGCCATCCGTGTCGAAGACGAGCTTCACGCGGGCGTATTGGCCGGGCCGCTTATGGGTGAAATCGATTTCCTGGCGCCGCGACAGACGCTCGCGATAGGCGACGCGCGGCGGGCCGATGATCGCCTCGACGGGCGACAGCTCCTGGAAGCGCGCGACGATCTCTCGCAGCCGCTCCTCGCTCGCCGCCTCGAGCAGCGCCTGCGTTCCGCCGATCGCATCGAGATCGGAGACGCGCAGTCCGGGCGCGCCGGCGGACAGCCGCGCGAGCGCCTCGACGAGCTCTTCCCAATCGCGGGCGTGCTCGGGCTCTATCGTCACCGAGACGAGCAGCGGCGAATTATTCATGACGGCCTCCCCACTTCTCCCATCGCCGGCGGCGAATCGGAAGCAGGCGAGGCTAGCGGCGGCGTATGACAGGACGTCATACGCCGCGCCCACGCTCGCTCAGTTTCGGCGGGCGAGGGAGCGCAGAAAGCCTTCCATATCCTCGGTCAGCTCCTGATCGATCGCCGGCGCCAATTTCAGCAGCAGATTGGCGACGAATGCCTGATCATTGCGCTTTTCCTCGAGCACCTCGCGCAGCACGGGGACATTGTCCTCGATATGGGTGAGGAAGGAGATGCCCTTCTCCAGCGTCTCGGTCCAGCGCTCGCGGCTCCACAGGGCCAGCGGATACATGATCTCATGGACGAAGTTGGATTTGCGCGCCTGCTCGAAGAAGCGAATGCCCGCGTTCCAATTCTCCTTGGCGCGCATGGGCGGCGGCGGAATGTCGCCGAGCAGCATCTTCTTGCCGGCGGCGCCGACGTGATCCTCGAGGCTGATGGGCGGGTCCATCGGCGTGCGGAAGGCCCACAGCGAGGTCGAGCCGGGGAAATCCTTGCCCAGGGCCTCGGTGAGCGCCGCCTCGACCTTGTCGGCAGCCGCCTTGTCGCCCTTGAGCGCCGCCGTCATGAAGAAGGCGAAAACCGCGTCGCCGCCGTAAGTCACCGCCGCGGCGGCCTTCAATTGCTGGTCCGTGAGCTTGGGCGTGAAGCCGTCGGCGGGAACCGTCACATCGCCGGCGCGCAGCGCGGTGATGAAGGTCGTGATCTCCAGCCAGCCCACATAATTGGCGATGAAGGCGTCGGGATCGACATAGACGATCGCCAGATTGAGAGGCTGCTTGCGCTTTTGCAGTTCCGCCATGTCCGTCATGGAATATCCTTCCTGTCCCCAGTCTTTGCTGTCCCAGGTCTATGCTTGGGCGCTCGCGCCCGAGCCCCTCTCTCGGGCGCGGCGCCCGCCTTCATTCGTCGGCCAGCAGCACGCCGGTGATGCAGACGTCGCCGTCGTCGATCACGAGCGAAAGCGGCGTCAGCTTCCCGCCCTGACACGGGCCGATGAAGCAATGGCCGGTGTCGAGGTCGAATTGGGAGCGATGCTGCCCGCATTCGAGGAAATTGCCCGACTCGTCGAGGAAATTGCCGGGTGAAGTGTCGAGACGCATCTGCTCGTGCGGGCAGGAATTCTCGAAACCGTAGAAGTTGTTGCCTTTGCGCGTGATGATGATCGGCCACGGATTGGTGTCGCCGTTGTCATAGGCGCGCATCAGGACGAAGCCATGGGCTTGGCCGTCCTCTATGTGGCCTGTGCGACAAATCACAAACAGATCGTCCATGGGCTGATCCCTTTCGAACAAACATCCACGCTCCGTGCGACCCGGAGCGGACCCGTGAAATCGGGTAGCAAGCGATGAGCCAGCCTGATCCGACGCTTGACGATATGGTTAGATCACTATACGAAGCGGTTTCGAGAGAGGATCGCGCGCGCTGCGCCCCCCTCCCCGACCCTCCCCCGCACGCGGGAGAGGGAGGAGAGTCGGGGTTTCATCGATGCTTCGCGAAACGTCGACAGCCCCCCTCTCCCGCGAAGCGGGGGAGGGTGAGGGAGGGGGCTCCCCCCGAATTTTCGAGGACCCGGATCAATGAACGCGCCCGAGCCTAACGAAGCAGCCGCCGGCGCGCGCGCGGAAAACGCGCTCAAAGCGCAGCTCATCGGCAAGATCGGCCGGCTGATGAAGGAGCGCGGCTTGAAGCAGGTGGAGGCCGCCGGCCTGCTCGGCGTCAAGCAGCCGGACGTCTCCAAAATGCTGCGCGGCGATTTCCGCCAGTTCTCGGTCGAGCGGCTGCTGCGTTTTCTGGTGGCGCTGGGACAGGACGTGGAGATCGTCGTCAAGCCGCCGAGCGGCGCGGAGGCCCCGGCGCTGCGCGTCGCGCGTCTGTGACGCGAATAGACCATTCTTTTAGAAAAACGAGAGACGAAGGGATCGTGATGACCGAGCTGCGAAGGAGCGCGAAAATATGACCGCGACCGCCCTTGCGATCGAGCCGAAGCGCGACGACGCGCTCGACCAGAGCATCGCGCGCGCTTCCGGCGCGTTGCGCGCGCTCGCCAAAGGCGACGGCCATTGGTGCTTCGAGCTCGAGGCCGACGCCACGATTCCGGCCGAATATGTGCTGATGCGCCATTTCCGCGACGAGCCGATCGATCACGCGCTCGAGGGCAAGATCGCCGTCTATCTGCGCCGTATCCAGGGCGCGCATGGCGGCTGGCCTTTGTTCCGCGACGGCGCCCTCGATATGAGCGCCAGCGTGAAGGCCTATTTCGCGCTGAAGATGATCGGCGACGACATTGACGCGCCGCATATGAAGCGGGCGCGCGAGGCGATCCTCAGCCATGGCGGCGCCGCGCGCACGAATGTCTTCACACGCGCGCTGCTGGCGCTCTATGGCGAGATTCCCTGGCGCGGCGTGCCGGCCATGCCGGTGGAGATCATGCTGCTGCCGAAATGGTTTCCCTTCCATATCGACAAGATCTCCTATTGGGGCCGCACCGTCCTCGTGCCGCTGCTCGTGCTGCAGACGTTGAAGCCGCAGGCCGTCAATCGGCTCGGCGTGCATATAGGCGAGCTGTTCACCACCCCGCCGAACGAGGTGAAGAAATGGCCGACCGGCGCGCATCAGCATCCGGCGCTGGTCGCATTCTTCGGCGCGATCGACAGGCTGCTGCGCGCCGCCGATCCTTATTTTCCCAAAGGCCCGCGCCAGCGCGCGATAAAGGCGGCGGAGGCTTTCGTCACGCAGCGGCTGAACGGCGTCGACGGTCTCGGCGCCATCTTCCCCGCCATGGTCAACAGCCTGCTGATGTATGAGGTTCTCGGCGTCCCCGCCGACGACGAGCGCATCAGGCTCGCGCGCGAATCGATCGAGCGTCTGCTCGTCGTCAAGGAGGACGAGGCCTATTGCCAGCCCTGCGTCTCGCCCGTGTGGGACACGGCGCTCGCCTGCCACACGCTGCTCGAGGTCGGCGGTGAGGCGGAGGAGGCGCGCGCCCGCGCCGGCCTCGACTGGCTCGCGCCCTTGCAGGTGCTGGATGTGAAGGGCGATTGGGCCGTGCAGCGGCCGAATGTGCGCCCCGGCGGCTGGGCCTTCCAATACGCCAACGCCTATTACCCGGATGTCGACGACACCGCCGTGGTGGTGACGGCGATGGATCGCTCCTACGCCGGCCGCTCCGACCGGCCCTATGACGAGCGCATCGCCCGCGCGCGCGAATGGGTCGAAGGGCTGCAGAGCAAGAATGGCGGCTGGGGCGCCTTCGACGCCGACAATGAATATTATTATCTCAACCACATTCCCTTCGCCGATCATGGCGCGCTGCTCGATCCGCCGACCTCGGACGTCTCGGCGCGCTGCGTCTCCATGCTGGCGCAGCTCGGCGACACGATCGAGACCAGCCCCAGCATGAAAGCCGGCGTCGATTACCTGCTCGCCGAGCAGGAGCCGGACGGCAGCTGGTTCGGCCGCTGGGGAATGAACTATATATACGGGACCTGGTCGACGCTCTGCGCGCTCAACGCCGCCGGGCTGAAGCCGGAACATCGCGCCATGCGCCGCGCCGTGGATTGGCTCGTCGCGATCCAGAACGAGGACGGCGGCTGGGGCGAGGACGGAGACAGCTATAAGCTCGACTATCGCGGCTATGAGAAAGCGCCGAGCACTCCCTCGCAGACGGCCTGGGGCGTGCTGGCGCTGATGGCGGCGGGCGAGGTCGGCCATCCGGCGGTCGCCCGCGGCATATCCTATCTGCAGGCCAATCAGGATGCGGATGGCCTGTGGAAGGAGGAGCGCTACACCGCCACGGGCTTCCCGCGCGTCTTCTATCTGCGCTATCACGGCTACGCAAAATTCTTCCCGCTGTGGGCGCTCGCGCGCTATCGTAACCTCGAAAGGGGCAACAGCAAAATTGTCCAGACCGGACTCTAATCGTCGCTTGGACGGCCCGGATGAGGTGGAGCCCCCGCGCTTCCTCATCATCACGGGGCTGCTCAGCGAGCGCGCCTGCGCGGAGGGCGAAGGTCTGGTGCCGATTTGCAGCGGCGCCGACACTGAGGGCCTGCGCGCCGCGCTCGAGCGTACGCAGGGCTTCGCGCTAGCCGGCGTCGTCAGCTTCGGCATAGCGGGCGGGCTCGATCCGGCGCTGCGGCCGGGCGACGTCGTCATCGGAGCCTCGGTCGTCGCCGAGAACAAGCGCTATGAGACGAGCGCCGAGCTGTCGTCCATTTTGAGCGAAGGTCTCGGCGCCTCGGGCGGCAAGATCGTCTCCGGCGTCATCGCCGGCGTCGAGGCGCCCGTGCTCGACCCCAGGGCCAAAGCCGCGCTGCGCAAGCGGACCGGGGCCGCCGCCGTCGATATGGAAACCCACATCGCCGCCGATTTCGCCGAGCGCCGGCGCCTGCCGCTGGCCGTGGTGCGCGTGGTCAATGATCCGGCGGCGCGGGCGCTGCCGCCGCTGGCCACCTCCGCCGTCACGCCGGACGGCGGCGTCGATTTCCGCGCGGTGTTTCGCGATCTCGCCCGCGAGCCGCGCCAGATCGGCGATCTCATTCTCGCCGGTCTGGACTTTCGCAAATCATCGGCGACCTTAGGCCGCTGTGGGCGTCTTCTCGGCCCGCTCCTTAGCCTCGGCCTCTCGGAGCTCTGACAGCGTCGCGACATTCTTGTCGAAGACATATTGCGCCGGCCGCTGCTTCTCGAGCGAGATGTCGGGCGCGAAATCGCCTTCCGTCTTCACGCCGCGCAGAGCGACCAGCGCCGCCTTCCACGGACGCGCGACGGCGTCCTTCACCGCCGTGGCCTCGAAGCCGCAATGGACCATGCAATCGGCGCATTTCTCGTAATTGCCGACGCCGTAAGAGTCCCAATCAGTCTCGTCCATCAGCTGCTTGAAGGTCGGGACATAGCCCTCGCCCAGAAGATAGCAGGGACGCTGCCAGCCGAAGACGGTGCGCGCCGGATTACCCCAGGGCGTGCAATGATAGGTCTGATTGCCGGCCAGAAAGTCGAGGAACAGGCCCGATTGCACGAAGGCCCAGTCGCGTCCGCCGCGTCCGCGCTTCAGAATGCCGCGGAACAGCTCCTTGGTGCGCGCGCGATTGAGAAAATGCGCCTGATTGGGCGCGCGCTCATAGGCGTAGCCCGGCGACACCGTCATGCCGTCTATGCCGATGCGCTTCACCTCGTCGAAGAAATCGGCGACGCGGGCCGGATCGGCGTCCTGGAAGAAGGTGCTGTTGATGGTGACGCGGAAGCCCTTGGACTTCGCCAGCTTGATCGCCTCCACCGCGCGCTTGTAGACGCCGGTCTGGCTCACCGCGCGATCATGCATCTCCTCGTCGCCGTCGAGATGGATCGACCAGGTGAAATAAGGGCTCGGCTTATACTGGTCGATCTTTTTGGCCAGCAGCAGGGCGTTGGTGCAAACGATGGCGAATTTCTTGCGCGCCATTATGCCTTCGACGATCTGCGGCAGCTCCTTGTGCAGCAGCGGCTCGCCGCCCGCGATCACGACGACCGGCGCGCCACATTCGTCCACCGAGGCGAGGCAGTCCTCCGCCGAGAGGCGCTTATCGAGAATATGGTCCGGGTAGTCGATCTTGCCGCAGCCGGCGCAGGCGAGATTGCAGCGAAACAGCGGCTCGAGCATCAGCACCAGCGGATAGCGCTTCCGGCCGGCGAGATGCTGGCGGAGGATATAGCCCCCGATCGACATGATGTAGCGAAGCGGAATGGACAAGAAAGCTGTTCCTTCCAGGGACCGGCTCTTCGACAGAGCGGCGCGGAGGCCGCCCGGCTTCGACGCGCGACAAAGACAGCGTCGGAACGTGTCGTCTAACACGAAAGCTCGACTGCGCAAACCGGCGGCCGAGATCGCCGGCTGCGGCGACTTCAACCCGAGGATATGGCGTTTTTCAGGCCCGAGCGGATCATGATAGGGTCGCGGCCCGAAAACGGAAACGGCGAGAGGGAAGTTTGGCGGGCGTGATCGTCAAAATCTGCGGCTTGTCCACCGCGCCGACGCTCGAGGCGACGATCGCCGCCGGCGCCGATATGGCCGGCTTCGTCTTCTTCGAGAAAAGCCCGCGCCACATCACGCTCGAGACGGCGCGGGAGCTCGGCCGGGTCGCGCAGGGACGCATCCGCAAAGTGGCGCTGACCGTCGACGCCGACGATTCCACGCTCGACGCGATCGTCGCCGCTCTCGCGCCGGACCTTCTGCAATTGCACGGAGCGGAGACGCCCGAGCGCGTCGCCGCGACGAAGGCGCGATTCGGGCTGCCGATCATCAAGGCGATCGGCGTCGCCGGCGCCGCGGATGTCGCGCGCGCGACGGCCTTTCGGGAGACCGCCGACATTCTCCTCTTCGACGCCAAGCCCGCGCCGAACGCCGCCGTTCCCGGCGGGGCCGGGATGGTCTTCGATTGGGAGCTGATGCGCGGCTACGGCGACGGCGACTGGATGCTCTCCGGCGGCCTCGACCCCGCCAATGTGGCGGAGGCGCTGCGGCTGACCGGCGCGCCGGCGGTGGACGTGTCCTCTGGCGTCGAGCGCGAGCGGGGCGTGAAGGACGAGGCGAAGATCGCAGCCTTTGTCACGGCGGCGCGCGGCGCATCTGTCTGACGATCTACGGCGCTTTCATCGGAGCGGCGGAGGGTCTAAGACAGCGCCGCAGCCGAGGCGAGGAGGACCGACATGAACGACCAGACCCCCAATTCCTTCCGCAACGGCCCGGACGAGAACGGCCGCTTCGGCCTGTTCGGCGGACGCTTCGTCGCCGAGACCTTGATGCCGCTGATCCTCGACCTCGAGCGCGCCTATGCGCAAGCCAAGGCCGACCCCTCCTTCCAGGCCGAGCTGGACAGCCTGCTGAAGCACTATGTCGGCCGGCCGAGCCCGCTCTATTACGCCGAGCGCATGACCGAGCATTTGCGCGGCCTCACAGCGGCGGTCGGCGGCGAAGGCGGCGCCAAGATCTATTTCAAGCGCGACGAGCTGAATCACACCGGCGCGCATAAGATCAACAATGTTCTCGGCCAGATTCTGCTCGCCCGCCGCATGGGCAAGAAGCGCATCATCGCCGAGACCGGCGCCGGCCAGCACGGCGTCGCCACCGCCACCGCCTGCGCGCGCTTCGGCCTCGATTGCGTCGTCTATATGGGCGCGGTCGATGTCGAGCGGCAAAAGCCCAATGTCTTCCGCATGAAGATGCTGGGCGCGGAAGTGCGCCCGGTGCAGTCCGGCGCGCGCACGCTGAAAGACGCGATGAACGAGGCGCTGCGCGATTGGGTGACCAATGTCGCCGACACTTTCTATTGCATCGGCACCGCCGCCGGCCCGCATCCCTACCCCGCCATGGTGCGCGATTTCCAATCGGTGATCGGCAATGAGGCGAAGGAGCAGATGCTCGAGGCGGAAGGGCGGCTGCCCGATTCGCTCGTCGCCTGCATCGGCGGCGGCTCCAACGCCATCGGCCTGTTCCACCCCTTCCTCGACGACGCCTCGGTCGAGATTTACGGCGTGGAAGCCGCCGGTCATGGCCTGGACGTCGAGAACGGCCACGCCGCCTCGCTGGCGGGCGGACGGCCGGGCGTGCTGCACGGCAACCGCACCTATCTCTTGATGGACGACGACGGCCAGATTCTCGAAGGCCATTCGATCTCCGCCGGCCTCGATTATCCCGGCATCGGCCCGGAGCATTCCTGGCTGCGCGACATCGGCCGCGTGACCTATCTCTCGGCCACCGACAAGGAGGCGCTCGCCGCCTTCCAGCTCTGTTCCAAGCTCGAGGGCATCATCCCGGCGCTGGAGCCTTCGCACGCGCTGGCCAAGGTGATGGAGCTGGCGCCGCAGAAGCCGCAGGATCACATCATGGTGATGAATCTGTGCGGACGCGGCGACAAGGATATTTTCGCCGTGGCGGAGCATTTGGGCGGGATGTGAGCTTGTCGGCGGGGCCGGCCGGGGTTATATTTTTATATAACCCTAGAAAGGCAGAGCGATGCAGACGGCCAAGTTACGAAAAGTCGGCGGCTCGATCATGGTGGCGGTTCCGCCCGCCATGCTCAGCGCGCTCGAGCTCGCGGCCGAATCGACCGTCGGCCTTTCGATCGAGGGCGGTCGCCTGATCGTCGAGCCGCAACCCCAGCGCCGCTATTCGCTCGACGAGCTTTTGTCCGAAGAGGCCCCTTCTGTCTCCGACCAGGACGAAGCTTGGATGAATTCGCCGCCCGTTGGCCGCGAACTTCTCTGATGGATCGAGGCGACATCTACCTCGTCGATCTCGATCCGACCGAAGGGCGTGAGCAAAAAGGCCGCCGTTGCGTGATGATCGTTTCGGCGAGCCGCTTCAACCGCCACACCGGGGCGCCGCTCTGCGTGCCGATCACCGGCGGGGGCGGCTTCGCTCGCGCAACCGGCTTCACGGTTCCGCTCACGGGCAGCGGACTTTCGACCGATGGCGTCGTCCGCTGCGATCAGGCGCGGACGCTAGATCTTCGCGCCCGCGGCGCCCGCAAGCTCGAGAGCGCTCCCGACTATATCGTCAATGAGGTGATCGCCCGGCTCACGACATTGCTGGAATGACGCCCCACCCCCGCCATTCCCCTTCGCCCTCCCCTATGCTATCGCCTGCGGCCATGAGCACACGCATCGACGCCCGCTTCGAAGCCCTGCGCGCCGAGGGCCGCGCCGCCCTCGTGACCTTCGTCATGGCGGGCGACCCGGACCTCGAGACCTCGCTCGCTCTATTGAAGCGCCTGCCCGAGGCCGGCGCGGATCTGATCGAGCTCGGCATTCCCTTCACCGATCCCATGGCCGACGGCCCCGCCATTCAGGCGGCGGGCCTTCGGGCGCTGCATGCGGGCATGACGCTCAATAAGACGCTCGAGCTGGTCCGCGCCTTCCGCGCGCAGGATCAGGCGACGCCGATCGTGCTGATGGGCTATTACAACCCCGTCTATGTGCATGGCGTGCCCGCCTTCCTCGAGGAGGCGAAGGCGGCCGGCGTCGATGGGCTCATCATCGTCGATCTTCCGGCGGAGGAAGACGCCGAGCTGTGCCTGCCGGCGCGCGCGGCGGGGCTGAATTTCATCCGCCTGGCGACGCCCACCACGGATGACAAGCGCCTGCCCAAAGTGCTCGAAAACACGAGCGGGTTTGTCTATTATGTGTCGCTCACCGGCATCACCGGCGCGGCGCTCTCGGATTATTCTGGCGTGTCGGAGGCGGTCGCGCGCATCAAGCGCAGCACTCCTCTGCCCATCGCCGTCGGCTTCGGCGTCAAGACGGCGGAGAACGCCGCCGAGATCGCGCGCTATGCCGATGGCGTGGTGGTCGGCTCGGCGCTGGTCGATGCGCTGGCGAAATCGCTCGACGCCGAGAATCGCGCCGGTCCGCGGACGGTGGAGGCGGTGACGAGCCTCGTCGCCGATCTCTCCCGCGGCGTGCGCGGCGCGCGGTCTCAAGAGGCGAAGAAGGACGAGCCCTTCTCGTTGAAAGGCGCCCTGGGAGCGATCGCGAGGCTCTGGTCATGAACTGGTATTCCAACGTCGTTCCGCCCAAGATCAAAGCCCTCATCAAGCGCGAGGCGCCGGAGAACGCCTGGGTCAAATGCCCGGAGAGCGGCCAGCTCGTGTTCCACAAGGACATAGAGGACAATCTCTATGTCGTGCCGGGCTCCGGCTATCACATGCGCATTCCGGTGGAGGCGCGGCTCGCCGGCCTCTTCGACAATGGCGAGCACGAAGTGGTGCCGACGCCAGAGGTTCCGAGCGATCCGCTGAAGTTCCGCGACATCAAGCGCTATGTCGACAAGATCAAGGAATATCGCCTCAAGACCGGCCATCAGGATGCGGTCACGATCGCCTATGGCAAGCTCGAGGGCGCGGCCGTGACCGTCGCGGTGCAGGACTTCGAGTTCATGGGCGGCTCGCTCGGCATGGCGGCGGGCGAGGCGATCATCGCCGGCATGACGCACGCCATAGAGAAGCGCACGCCCTTCATCATCTTCACCGCCTCCGGCGGCGCGCGCATGCAGGAGGGCATGTTCTCGCTGATGCAGATGCCGCGCACCACAATCGCCGTGCGCCGGCTGCGCGAGGCGCGCCTGCCCTATATCGTCGTGCTCACCAATCCGACGACCGGCGGCGTCACCGCCTCCTACGCCATGCTGGGCGACGTCCACATCGCCGAGCCCGGCGCGATCATCGGCTTCGCCGGCGCGCGCGTCATCGAGCAGACGATTCGCGAGAAGCTGCCCGAGGGTTTTCAGCGCGCCGAATATCTGCGCGACCATGGCATGGTGGATATGGTGGTGCCGCGCACGCAAATGCGCGAGACGCTGGCCCGGCTCTGCGCGCTGCTGACCAAAGCGCCGCGCCGCGCGGCTTGACGGAACGAAAGCAGATATCATGGATCAGCGCGACGCGATTCTGACGCGCTTGCTGGACCTTCATCCCAAGAAGATCGATCTGTCGCTCGGACGGACCGAATGGCTGCTGGCCGAAATGGGCCATCCCGAGCGCCGGCTGCCGCCGATCATCCATGTCGCCGGCACCAATGGCAAAGGCTCGACGCTGGCCTTTCTGCGCGCCATTCTGGAGGCCGCCGGACAGCGCGCGCATGTCTACACCTCGCCGCATCTCTTGCGTTTCAACGAGCGCATCCGCCTCGCCGGAACGCTGGTGGACGACGCCCGCCTGCAAAAGGCGCTGGAAGATTGCGAGCGCGCCAATGGCCAGCGACCCGTGACCTTCTTCGAGATCACGACCGTCGCCGCCTTCACCCTTTTCGCCGAGGAGCCCGCCGATTGGCTGCTGCTGGAAACGGGCCTCGGCGGGCGCTATGATTCGACCAATGTGATCGAGAGCCCCAAGGCGACGATCATCACCTCCATCTCGCGCGACCATCCCGAGTTTCTCGGCGATACGATCGAGAAGATCGCCTATGAGAAAGCCGGCATTTTGAAGCGCGGCGCGCCCGCGATCATCGGCTTTCAGCAGCATGACGGCGCCCGCGACGTGCTGGAGCGCGAGGCGCGGCGCGTCGGCGCGCCGCTCTCCATCGCCGGCGAGGATTTCCATATTCGCGAGGAGAACGGCCGCTTCGTCTATGAGGACGAGCGCGGCCTGCTCGATCTGCCGCTGCCGCGCCTGCCCGGCCGCCATCAGCAGGCCAACGCCGCCGGCGCCATAGCCGCGCTGCGCGCCGTCGCGCCGCACATCGGCGCCGAGCATATAGAGGCGGGCCTCACCCGCGCCGAATGGCCGGCGCGACTGCAATTGCTCTCGCGCGGACGCGTGGCGGATCTGGTTCCGCCGGGCTCGGAAGTCTGGCTCGACGGCGGCCATAATGACGACGGCGGCCGCGTGCTCGCCGAGGCCATGGCGCAATTCGAGGAGAAGAACGCCCGCCCGCTGGTCTTCGTCTGCGGCGCGCAGGTGACGAAGGACATTCGCGCGCTGATAAGGCATTTCGTCGGCCTCGCCGGCGAGGTCGTCGCCGTGCCGGTGGAAGGCGAGCATAAGAGCTGGCCGCCGGAAGAGATCGCCGCCCTGGCCTGCGCCGAGGGCATGAGATCGGCGGCCGCGCAGAGCGTGGAGGAGGCGCTGGCGATCATCGCGCAGCGCAGCTATGCGGTTCCGCCGCGCATATTGATCGCCGGCTCGCTCTATCTCGCCGCCGGCGTGCTGGCGCTGAACGGCTCCGTCATAGAGTGACAGGACTCTCCCTTCTCCCGCTTGCGGGAGAAGGTGACCCTCGCGTCAGCGAGGGTCGGATGAGGGTCCGCGCCTGAAAGAGCCTCACCCTTTCGCGAGCGCTTCCAGCAGCTTGCGGGCGGCCGGACCGGAGGACGCCGGATTCTGTCCGGTAATAAGCAATCCATCTTCCACCACATGCGGCGCCCAGTCCGCGCCTTTCGAGAACAGCCCGCCCTTCGCGCGCAGCTCGTCCTCCACCAGAAACGGCACGATCTCTGTGAGGCCCACGGCCTCCTCCTCGCTATTGGCGAAGCCCGTCACCTTTTTGCCCGCGACCAGCGGCTTTCCGTCCGGCGCGCTCACATGGCGCAGCACGCCCGGCGCATGGCAGACGAGGGCGACGGGCTTTCCCGCGCGGATGAAGGATTCGAGCAGCGCGATCGAATGCGCATTCTCGGCGAGGTCCCAGAGCGGACCATGGCCGCCGGGATAGAACACCGTGTCGAAATCCTCCTGCCGGACCTCGGCGAGCGGTACCGTCCGCGCGAGCTGCGCCTTCGCCGCCGCATCGGCCTCGAAGCGTCGCGTGAGGTCGGTCTGGAAATCCGGCTCATTGCTTTTTGGGTCGAGCGGCGGCTGGCCGCCCGCGGGAGAGGCCAGCGTGATCGTCGCACCGGCGTCCTCAAAGGCGTAATAAGGGGCGGCGAGCTCTTCCAGCCAGAAGCCGGTCTTGCGGCCGGTGTCGCCGAGCCGATCATGCGATGTGAGAACGATGAGAATTTTCATGGGGCCGCTCCGTCGTCTCGCTTTTTCGCGCAAGCGCTCGCCGGAAGATAAGGAGCCCAGCCGCGGGCTACCACTCGAATTCGCCTGCGGCGCCACTTGGATTTCGGAAGAATTTGCTCCACAAGCGTCCTGCCTCTCCCGTCGCGGGCCGAGGCGAGATCGAAAGAGCGCCTGATCGATGACCCTGATGTTGACGAGCGTCGCCAGCGTGGCGGAAGCCGAGATCGCCGCCGCCGGCGGAGCGGACGTCATCGACTGCAAGGACGCCGCCCGCGGCGCTCTCGGCGCTCTGCCTTCGGCCGAGATCGCGGCGATCCTGCGCGCCGTCGCCGGCCGCCGCCCCGTCAGCGCCGTCGTCGAGCTGCCGCATGATCCAGCCGTGGCGCGCGCGGCGATCGAGGAGACCGCGGCGCTCGGCGTCGCTTTCGTCAAATTTGCGCTGCCGGCGACGCCGGACGCCGATGCGCTGATCGCGGCTCTGGCGCCGATCGCGCAGCGGGTGCGGCTCGTCGCCGTGCTCTTCGCCGATCTCGGGCCGGACCTCGACGTGCTGCCGCGCCTCGCCGCGGCGGGCTTCGCCGGCGCGCTGCTGGACACGGCGCACAAGGGCAAGGGAAGGCTCATCGAGCATTTCGACATTGGCGCGCTCTCCTCCTTCGTCGAGCGCTGCCATGCGCTCGGCCTCGAGGCGGGGCTCGCCGGCTCGCTGGAGGCGCCGGACGTGCCGCGCCTTCTGGTGACGGGCGTCGATGTGATGGGCTTTCGCGGCGCCCTCTGCCGCGACCACGACCGCAAGAGCGCGCTCGACGCCACGGCCGTCGCGCTGATCCGCGACCTCATCCCCGGCGGCCCGGCGCGGGCGAGCGGCAAGGGCTCGGCGCTCGCCGCCAATGTCGATTGGTCGCTGGTGGTCGGCCACGGCTATCTCGAGAGCCGCGAGCGCACGCGCGAGATCGACCATGTCTTCGTGCGCGATCTCGTCATTCCGGTCGAGATCGGCGCCTATGATTTCGAGCGCGGCCGCACGCAGCGCGTGCGCTTCAACGTCGATGTCGATGTGACGCGCGTCTCCGCCGGCGGCGACGACATGCGCAATGTCTTCTCCTATGACGTCATCATGGACGCGATCAAGATGATCCTCGCCTCGGGCCACATAGAGCTCGTGGAGACGATCGCCGAGCGCCTCGCCGAGCTGGTGCTGCGGCACGAGCGCGTGCAGGCGCTGACCGTGCAGGTGGAGAAGCTCGATGTCGCGCCGGGCGCGGTCGGCATTCGCATCCGCCGCGAGCGCCAGGCCGAGACCGCCAAGGTTCACAACCTCTTTCCAGGCCTTCCCGATGCCGCCGAGCCCGAGCGCTGAGACGCCGCCTCTCGTCGTCAAGCTCGGCGGAAGCCTCGCCGCCTCCCCCGCCTTGCGCCAATGGCTGGCGGCGCTGCGGCGCTATCCCGGCCCTCTCGCCATCGTTCCCGGCGGCGGCCCTTTCGCCGACGCCGTGCGCAGCGCGCAAGAGGCGCTGCGCTTCTCCGACGCGGCCGCGCATGACATGGCCATAATGGCCATGGAGCAATATGGCCGCGCGCTCTGCGATCTCGAGCCGGGCCTCCGTCTCGCCGCGACGCTGCGGGAGGCGACGGCCGCGCATGCGCAGGGCGCGATCGCAGTGTGGAGCCCGGTTGCGATGACGCGCGCCAATCCCCAGATTCCAGCGAGCTGGGACATGACGTCCGACAGTCTCGCGGCCTGGTATGCGCATGAGGCGGGAGCGCGCGCGCTTTTGGTCATCAAGAGCGTCGACCCGATCGGGTTCAGCCCCCTCCCTCATGCCGAGGAGCGGCCGCAGGCCGCGTCTCGAAGCACGCGGGAGCCGGCGGCGCTGAGGCTTCCCTCGTCCTTCGAGACGCCTGCTTCGCAGGCTCCTCAGGATGAGGGAAGCTTCAGCGGCGATGCCATCATGGCGCAGTCCATCGTCGATCCCTGCTTCGCGCAATATGCGCGCGGGCTCGACGTCTTCATCGCCGGCCCCGCGGCGCTGCGGGAGGCGGAAGAAACATTGGCGCACGGCGGCCTTCCCGGCGCGCGCTTCGATTTCACCAGAGAGCAAAGCATCGCATCATGAAAAAGGTCGTCACGCCGCGCTGGGGCTGGGCGCTCACCGGCTCGGGACATTTCTTCACCGAATGTCTCGACATCATCCGCTCGCTCGACCATGTCGATCTCTTCGTCAGCAGAGCGGCGGCGGAAGTCATCCGCATGTACAAGCACAGGCTCGAGGACATGCCGGACCATGTGCGCGTGTTCAAGGACACGACGGCGAGCTCGGTTCCGGTCGGCGGCTTCTATCACAGCTATTACCACACGCTGATCGTGGCGCCGGCGACCTCCAACACGGTCGCCAAATTCGTCTATGGCATCTCCGACAATCTCGCGACCAATGTCTTCGCCCAGGCCGGCAAATGTCGCGTGCCGACGGTGGTCTTCGCCTGCGACACGGCGCCGGAGCTGGAGACGCAGGCGCCCGACCGCAAGGTGATGGTCTATCCGCGCCGCGTCGACCTCGAGAACACCGACAAATTGAAAACCTTCGAGGGGACGCAGGTCGCCGAGAGCCTCGCCGCCCTGCACGAGGCCGTCGAGCGCCGGCGCCGCGAGCTTTCCGCTCGGGAGCCGATCGGGAATGTCTGAGCGCCTGCTGTTCCTCACCGGCCATCTCGCCCTGCCGCGCCTCGAGCGCATGCTGGCGGGCTTCGGCGAGGAGGCGAGGGACTGGCGCATCCACGACATAGGCGTGAAGGTCGCGGCGCTGATGACGCAGGAGATCATCCTGCGCCGCCTGCCGCGCCCGCTCGCGGCCGATCGCGTCATATTGCCGGGCCGCTGCCGCGCCGATCTCTCCGCTCTCGCAGAGGCCTTCGGCGCCCCTTTCGAGCGCGGGCCGGAGGAAATCGCCGATCTTCCGGCGTTCTTGGGCAAGCGCGGCGGCAAGGCCGATCTCACGCGCCATGACATGCGCATTTTCGCCGAGATCGTCGACGCCTCCATCATGAGCGTCGCGGAGGTCGTCGCGCGCGCGACCATGCTGAAAGAGGCGGGCGCCGACGTCATCGATCTCGGCTGCCTGCCGGACACGCCCTTTCCGCATATGGAAGAGACGATCGTCGCGCTGAAAGCGCGCGGCTTTTCCGTCAGCCTCGATTCGGCGAAGCGCGAGGAGCTGGAGCGCGGCGCGCGCGCCGGCGCCGATCATCTGCTCAGCCTCGACGAGCATACGCTCTCCCTATTGCCGGATAATTCGCCGCTGGTTCCGATCCTCGTGCCCAATCCGCACGGCGATCTCGATTCTCTGCAACGCGCCGCGCGCATCGCGGAGCGACGCGGCGTTTCCTATATTCTCGATCCGATCCTCGATCCCATTCACTTCGGTCTCGCCGCCTCGATAGAGCGCTATGTCGAGACGCGCCGCCGCGAGCCCCAGGCCGAAATGATGATGGGCACGGGCAATCTCACCGAATTGACCGACGCCGATTCGTCGGGCGTGACGGCGGTTCTGCTGGGTCTGTGCTCGGAGCTGGACATTCGCCATCTGCTCACCGTGCAGGTGAGCCCGCACACGCGCCGCACGGTGCAGGAGCATGACGCCGCGCGGCGCATGCTGTTCGCCGCGCGCGCCGACGCCGCCCTGCCCAAGGGCTATAGCGACGCGCTGCTGCAAATCCACGATAAGCGGCCCTACGCCGCGACGCCGGAGGAGATCGCCGAGCTCGCGCGCGAGCTGCGCGACGACAATTTCCGCATAGAGGTCGCGGCCGACGGCATTCACATTTACGCGCGCGGCTTTCATCGCGTGGCGCAGGACGCCATGTCGCTCTTTCCCGAGCTCGGGGTCGAGAAGGACGGCGCGCACGCCTTCTATCTCGGCGCGGAACTGATGAAGGCGGAAATCGCTTTTCGTCTCGGCAAGCGCTATCGGCAGGACGAGCCGCTCGACTTCGGCTGCGCCTCGGATCGATCGCAGGAGGACGAGACGCGCCAGCGCGAAGCCGGGCATACGCTGCGCAAGGCGAGGGAATGATGGATATCTCACGGGACGCGCCCCCTCCCTCACCCTCCCCCGCTTTGCGGGGCGTTGCGCGAAATCTCGATGAACCGCGGAATCTGCCCCCTCTCCCGCGCAGCGGGGGAGGGTTGGGGAGGGGGCGAGAGCCGAGCGGGAGCAGCGCCCGATGCCGATGATCCGCGAATGCGTCGTCACCACGGTCGGCCCCACGGGCCAGCATCACATCGCGCCGCTCGGGCTCATAGAGGACGGCGAGTTCTGGGTCATCGCGCCCTTCCGCCCCTCGACGACGCTCGCCAATCTCGAGGCCGCGCCTTTCGCCACGGCGAGCTTCATCGATGATGTGCGCATCTTCGCCGGCTGCGTCTGCGGCAGGAGCGGCTGGCCGATGGAGCCGGTCCCCGATTGGCCGGCGCCGCGCCTTGCCGCCGCCCTCACCCACGCCGAATTGGAAGTCGTCCGTAACGAGGCCGACCCGCAGCGGCCGCGCTTTTTCTGCCGGATAAGAAAAATCGTCCCCCACAAGCCCTTTTTGGGGTTCAACCGCGCGCAATCGGCGGTCGTCGAGGCCGCTATTCTGGCGACGCGGCTCGGAATGCTTCCCCGCGAAAAAATCGACACAGAATTGGCCTATCTCCGCATAGCGATCGACAAGACGGCCGGAGCCGGAGAACGCGAGGCGTGGGAGCTGGTGACGGCCAAGATCGAGGCTTATCTTCAAACGCAGTCGGAATGACCGATTCGCCCCTCGGGGGCGGAACGGCGCGGCGCGCCGGCGGCTCGCTCGATTAAATTTCGACACAAATTTTCACGAAGGATGGACCATGTCCGAAGCTATGACGACAGAGCATCTCGAGCATGCCGAGCACGCCGAGCACGTCGCCCATGAAGGCACGCCCTTCATGACGCAAGTGTCGCTGACGATCGCGATATTCGCAGTGGTCGCAGCGACCATCGGCAGCCTGGAGACGATCGAGACCGCCGCCACGCTCGGCGCGCAGAACGCCGCCGCGCTGAGCCAGAGCAAGGCCAGCGATCAATGGGCCTTCTTCCAGGCCAAGAGCATCAAGAAGAGCGTCAATGAGGCGGTCTCGAAGCAGGGCGGCCCGCAGGCCGATCAGCTCTCCCGCGAGGCCAAGCGCTATGACGACGAGAGCAAGGCGATCAAGACCGACGCCGAGGCGCTCGAGCATCGCGTCGAGGAGCATTTGCACGAGGCCGAGCATCACGAGCATCGCCACCATATTCTGACCATGGCGGTGACGCTGCTGCACGCAGCCATCGCCATAGCGACGATCGCGATCATCACCCGCGGCCGCAAATGGCCGTGGTATTCCGGCCTCGCTCTCGCCGCCTCTGGCGTTCTTCTCGCCGGCTACGCCTATATTTGAGCGTGGCGCTTCGGCCGGGCCCGCGGCGCAGCGTCGCGGACGCCCCGGCCGAAGCCGGCCCGAAATCCGCGCATTGCCGGTTTTCGTTCTTTATTTCGTAGATTTGTCTCGTTTTTCGCGACGAACGGCCGGCGCCGAGCCCGTCTCGTCGCCAGCGGAGCGCGGGTTGCTTTTTCAGCCGCCATTGCAATCTCTCCGCTTGTGGAGTGCTTCCGATGTTTGCATTGAGCGAATGGCTCTTCGGCGTCGACAATTTGACGCCGCATGGTTTCTGCCTCCTCTGGGAGCCGGGCCTGATCTGGCTCTTCGCGATCTCCGACGGCTTGATCGCGCTGGCTTATTTCTCCATCCCGCTGGCGCTGGTCATCATTGGGCAGAGACGCGCGGATCTCGTGTTTCGGCCATTGCTCTGGCTGTTCGCCGCCTTCATCCTGCTCTGCGGCGCCACGCATTGGCTCGATGTCGTGACCTTGTGGAAGCCGATCTATGGCGTGCAGGGAGTCGTCAAGGCGGCCACGGGGCTCGCCTCGCTCGGCACCTCGATCGCGCTGTGGTGGTGGCTGCCGAGCTTTCTCGCTCTGCCCTCGCCCGATCAGCTGCGCAGGGCCAACGCCGCGCTGCGGGAGAGCGAGGAGCGCTTGGCCCATGCGCAGAAGATGGAGGCGATCGGCCAGCTGACGGGCGGCATAGCGCATGATTTCAACAATGTGCTGCAGGTAGTCATCGGCTCGCTCGGCGTCATAGAGCGGCAATTGGCGCGCGGGCGCGCCGAGGAGATCGGCCCCTCGGTGGCCGCCATTCGCAAGGCGGCGAGCTCGGCCTCCAATCTCATCGATCGCCTGCTCGCCTTCTCGCGCCGGCAGACGCTGCTGCCGCGCGTCATAGAGCCGGACAGGCTGGTCGTCGGCCTCGAAGATATGCTGCGGCGCACGCTCGGCTCCGGCGTCGAGCTCGATCTGCGGCTCGGCCGCTGCCGGCGCAGCGTCGTCTGCGATCCGTCGCAGCTCGAGAGCGCGCTGCTCAATCTCGCCATCAATGCGCGCGACGCCATGCCGGCCGGCGGCGTGCTCGAGATCGCGACGGCGGATCGCCGTTTGGCCGCCGACCCCGCCGACCCGGATCTCACGCCCGGCGATTATGTGGAGATCAGCGTGAAGGACAATGGCGCCGGCATGAGCCGCGAGGTGCTGGCGCATGTCTTCGAGCCTTTCTTCACCACCAAGCCGACGGGGCGCGGCACTGGCCTCGGCCTCTCGCAGATTTATGGTTTCGTGAAGCAGTCCGGCGGCTTCGTGCGCATCGACAGCGCGCCGGGAAAAGGGACCAATGTGCGCCTCTATCTGCCCGGGCGCGATCAGAGGGAGGTCCAGCCGGCGGAGGCGGCTGTCGTGGAGCAAAAGCAAGGCTGCCCTGCCGCGCCTTGCGGAAAGATGCTGCTCGTCGAGGATCAGCTGGAAGTGCGAATGCAGATCGCCGACACGCTCGAGGAGATGGGCTGCGAGGTCATAGAGGCCGATGACGGAAACGCCGGGCTGAAGGTGCTGGAGTCGGAGCAGAGCCTATGTCTGCTGGTCACAGACGTCGGCCTGCCGGGCGTCAGCGGACGCCATCTGGCCGAAGCCGCCCGCGCCGCCCACCCTGATCTGCCCATATTGCTCATCACCGGCTATGCCGGCAAATCGCTCGACAGCCTCGATCTCGCATCGAACATCGAAGTTCTGCGCAAGCCCTTCACCCTCGAGGAGCTGACCGAGCGCGTGCGCATTCTGCTGTCGCGCGCCGCGGCCGCGGAATAATCCGCTCAGCCGGAGGCGAGCAGCGCGACCGCGCAGGCCGGCGCGCAATCGGCGGCGGCGCTCGCGGCCTCCGGGACCGCATCGATGAATTCGGCGATGTCGCGATAGGCGCGGCCTTCGGAGAGAGCCAGGCGCGCGACGAGCGCGCGGCCGACGCCGGCGCCGATGATGGGCGCGTCTTCCGCCACCGCCGCGCGCGAGCGCAGCAGCGCGATCTGATCCTCGATCGAGCGCATTTGCGCGCGGGCGAGAAAATCGGCGAAGGCGCGCCATTGGGCGGGCGAGGCCTCGGCGGCGTCGCGGCCCGCGAGCCGGGCGAGGCGGGCGATCGACTCGGCGACGCTCTTGCCGCGCCCGTCCGCGGTCGGCTCGGCGTCCTCTGCGGCGAGATCGCCGGTCACGCGGCGCACATCGGCCATGGTCGCGAAATTCTCGCGCGCCGGCGGCGTCCAGCGGCCCGCAAAGGGCGCGAGCGTCACGCCGGCGAGCGGATCGCCGCGCGAGAAGCCCGTATAGACCAGCTCGCCATTGGCGAGGCGCTCGGCGTCGCCGCCGCCGATGGCGCCGACGCGGCCGCCGGAAATAGGAACGAGATCGGTCGTCGTCGAGCCCATGTCGACGAACAGCGCTTGCGGGAGGCGCCGCGCGACCAGCTCCGCGCTCGCCCGCCAATTGGCGGAGGCGATGGCCTGCGCCGCGCCGCGAACCTCGGCGAAGGGCAGGAAGCCGCCATCGCCGGCGTAGAACAGCGCCTCGCCCTTCACGCGCCGGGCGACCGCGGAGGCGATCGCGGCGACACCGGCGGCGCGCGTCTCGAACGCGTCGGAGAGCTCGGCCGTCATGGTGATGGCGAAACGATCGGCCGAGCCGAGCCGGGCGGCCGCCTCCTCTATCGCGCCCTCGAGCCGCGCGAGGCCGTAATGCGGATTGCAGGGCAGCAGCAGCACCTCGACGATCCGCCCATCGATGGCGCGCGCGGCTTTGAGATGCGCGCCGCCTATGTCGAAGCCGATGACGCTGGCCATGAGCCTTTCCGTTTCGATCGCGCCCCTCACCCCTACCCTCTCCCCGCAGGCGGGGAGAGGGGGAATTCTGCGCGCGCCCTCAAAAAGCAAAAGGGGAGCCGCGAGCGGCTCCCCCGAAGATATGCGATCCGGTCGGAGCCGTCAGTTGGCGCCGAAAGGATGCTTGACGTCGTTGCGCTTGGCGACGACCTCGGCGGCCTTCGGCTCGCCCTTGATGGCGCGGGCGATGGCTTCCTTGGTGGCCTGATAGTTGTACTCTTGGATCTTCTTGTCGTCGTTGGCGTCCCAATGGATGAACACGCCGACCGAGATGAAGAGGTCGTCGGCCTCGGCGAGCGGGATCACGCCCTCGGCGACCGAATCGGCGACGGCCTTGGCGACGCCGGCCTGCGCCGGTCCGAACATCTGAACGGCCTGCTTGGCGTTCTTGATGGTGACCTTGTTGAAGAGGATCGTGTTCGGCTTGGCCAGCAGGTTCGGCGCGACGACGGCGAGCAGAGTGGTGAAGCCGTCCTTGTTGTTGACCAGCGCATTGGCGAAGGCGGTCTCGGCGGCGCTGCCGCGCGGTCCGATCAGCAGGTCGATGTGAGCGACCTCATTGCCTTCGCCGACGAGCGACTCGCCGACCAGAAGCTTGTTGATCACGGCCATTTTCTTTTCCTTATGGCTTATCGCTGGGGGAATCCGAGCGAGGGAAGACGAGCCGCCGTCATCAATCATTTTCGCATGACAGCGGCAAGTCGGGACGAAACCGTCGGGACGAGGCCCGATCCAGATTCGAGCGGCTCAGAGCAGGCTGCGCGCCAGCGCGAAAGCGTGGCGGAAGTCGAGACGCAGCGGCTTGTCAGAAGTGGTCATCTGCTTGAAGAGACCGGCCTCCGTTCCGTATTTGATGTCGCCGATGGCGAGCGCGCCGATGCCGAGCGCGCCCGACGGCAGCTCGACGCCCTTGTCGTGCAGCTTGACGCCCTCGACGCCGAGCGGCGGCACGGCGTTGACGTCCGCGGCGATGAGCAGCGATTTGGCGGCGGCGAGATCTTCCGCGGACAGAACCTGCACGCCGGCGCGGGCCGCGCAGAGCGCGATCTCATGCTCGACGAGAAGCGCGCGCACCTGCTCGGCCTTGCTGCCGTCGGCGGGCGTCACCTTCACGCCGAAGCGCTTCTCGATCTCGTCGGCCTGGGCGGTCACGCGCTCGAGGCCGCTATAGCCGACGATCGTCACCTCGGCGCCCTCGAGCGCGGCGATGACGGCGGAGGAATAGCCGACGACGCCGGTCGCGCCATAGACGACGATCTTGGCGCCCTTGAGCTCGCGGCCCTTCTTGTCGCGCAGCACCTTCTCGACGAAGGCGACCATGGCGCCGGCGGTGGTGAAGGAGCCATAGGGGTCGGCGAACAGCGAAATCTCGAAGGGCTTCAGCAGCGCCTTCTCGGCGGCGTCCAGCATGTCGAGCGCGAGCACGGCGTCACGGCCGGCGAAGAAAATTCCGGTGCGCAGGGCGGCCGAGGGCGCGCGGGAGAACATCGCGTCCTGCACCAGCGCCGTCACCTCGTCGAGAGTGACATTCGTATAGGGGACCGCCACGTCGAAGCCCGCGTCGAGCGCCATGTTGACGTCGAACGGGCTCATATGCTTCAGCGTGCTCAACATATGAAGGATCGATTTGGCGGCCATGGGAAATTCCTAACCTTTCTGTCCTTGCCGGCGTGCGAGCGCGCTGCGCGCCCTGCGTGACGCTCGAGCTTAGCCAAGCTTTCGGATGAGCGATACCGGGACGGCGGGCGCGGGCGGAGCCCGGTCTCGAATGGCGAGACGCATAGACCGCAGAACGGGACGAATGTCCAGCCTATTGTCCCGACGCTGGACAGCGCAGGCGCGGCGGCCGCCTCAATAGCCGAAAGGCGAGGACCCGAAGGAGGAGCCGGCGCCCGGCGGATCGAAACGATAGCCGTCGGCGCCCCAGACCGGCGCCGGGCGAACGGGCGCGGCATAGGCGGGCGCAGGAGCTGCGTAGGCAGGAGCGGCGTGGACAGGAGCGGCGGCCGGCGGCGGCGCATAGGCCGGACGGCGGGCGGAGCGCCTGGCCTCGGCGGGAGCGGCGGCGACGAGCGCGCCGGCGAGCAGGACGATCGCAAAGCCGCCGATTTTCATGATTCATGCCCCCATTGGCCGCAGATGCGGCTCCGCTGGGGAAAATCGGGCGGCGCAAGACGGCGTCAAGGCCTCGCGCGAGGCCTTATCCGCCAGCGCTTTTCTCGAGATATTTTATTGCCATCGGCTCGAGCTGAGCGCATTCTTCGCGCCCATGTCGGACGAGGCGTCTCTGCTCGCGGCCAACGCCGCTTATTATCGAGCCTTCGTCGCCGCGGACCTGGACGGGATGGCGGCGATCTGGGGCGATGAGGAAATCTGCTGCATCCATCCCGGCTGGCCGCCGATCTTCGGACGCGAGCAGGTGCTGGCCTCCTTTCGCGAGATTTTGCGCAATCCCATGCAGGACCCGGTTCTGCGCCGCAGCGAGCGCGCGCTGCTCAGCGGCTCCGAGGGACGCATCGTCTGCATAGAGATGGTCGGCCAGGCGGCGCTCGTCGCCACCAACAGCTTCCGGCTCGTCGATGGCGCGTGGCGGCTGGTGCATCATCAGGCGAGCCCGCTGATGGTCCAGAGCGAGCCGCCGCCCACCCCGCAGGCGCCGCCGACGCGCTCGCTGCATTGACGGCGGGTTCGCCGAAGCTTCACAGGATCGCCATGAAGGCGACATCGCCTGTTGACCTTTCGCCGCCCCTGCCTCTATAAGACCACCCAACCAAGGGCTCGCCCCCCGGGGCGCGGGGCCTTTGCGCGATTTTCATGTCATACGGCCATCGAATGGCGCGGCCTCCCGCGCTCTGCGCCGATCGAAAGGAAAAGACAATGTCCCGCCGTTGCGAACTGACCGGCAAAGGCGTGCAGACGGGCAATCTCGTCAGCCACTCCAACCGCAAGACGCGCACCCGCTTTCTGCCCAATCTGGTCAATGTGACGCTGGCCTCGGACGCGCTGGCGCGCTCCGTCCGCCTTCGCGTCTCGGCGGCGGCTCTGCGCTCGGTCGAGCATCGCGGCGGCCTGGACGGCTTCCTCGTCAAGGCGCGCGACACGGAACTCTCCGACGACGCCCGCGCGCTGAAGCGCGAGATCGTCAAGAAGTTGGCCGCCGCCCCCGCGACCGCCTGATCTCGACGGCCTCGGATGCGAGCCCTTGAGGCTCGCGGTCCAGGGGCCGTTTCGGACCGCGAGCCTTCAGGCTCGCTCTCATCCGGCTCAAAGACAATTAGACCCCGCGCCCTGGACAAGGGCGCGGGGTCTTTCCTGTTGCAGCCGCCCTTGCCGACACGAGCCCCCAGCCGCGCGCCGGCAATCGCTCCGGGCGGCGGGTCAGCCCCAGATCGACAAAGCTACGCTGAGCAGCAGGGGAAGGGTGGCCAGCGAGAAGATCGCGGCGACGCAGAGAACCCTCTGGACGTCGAGCGGTTCGTGAGACGCCGCGGGCAATCCCGCATTTCGAACTTTGCCAAAGGAAATCATACGCAACTCCCTCGTCACTCTCGGACGGCCGATCGCTCGGACATCCGATCGTCACTGCACGCGCACCAGACGGTCGCGCCGAAATATTAATGCAACAGCCGCCCTGAAGGTTCCCCCGCCGACTCGTTTTCGGCGCGGTTGAGCGCTGGTTGCGAAATTAACTCGATTTAAACTCATTCACCATTCGGTGAAATACGAGAGGCGATTCGCAGCGCGAACGGCCCCCTCCCCAGCCCTCCCCCGCTACCGGGAGAGGGAGCACATTTCGCGCTTCATCGACATTTCGCGTAACCTCGCCGCCTTCCCTCTCCCGCGCAGCGGGGAAGGTGAGGGAGGGGGCACTACGCGAGCCGTCACGGCGCCGTGGCGAGGACGCGCGGCCGCTGCGGCGCCGTGCGTTGCGGAGCGCGCGCCGGGGCAGGCGCGGCGTTCTCGCTGAACAGCTCGGCGAGCTTTTCCGTCATCGCGCCGCCCAATTCCTCCGCATCCACAATGGTCACGGCGCGGCGGTAATAGCGCGTGACGTCATGGCCGATGCCGATGGCGATCAGCTCGACGGGCGATTTGGTCTCGATCTCCTGAATGATGTGCCGCAAATGGCGCTCAAGATAATTGCCCGGATTGACCGACAGAGTGGAATCGTCGACCGGAGCGCCGTCGGAGATCATCATCAGAATGCGGCGCTGCTCCTGCCGCGCCAGCAGGCGGCGATGCGCCCAGTCGAGCGCCTCCCCGTCGATATTCTCCTTCAGCAGGCCCTCGCGCATCATCAGACCCAGATTGCGGCGCGCGCGCCGCCAGGGCGCATCGGCCGCCTTGTAGATGATGTGGCGAATGTCGTTGAGCCGGCCTGGGTTCGGCGGCTTGCCGTCGGCGATCCAGCTCTCGCGCGATTGGCCGCCCTTCCAGGCCTTGGTGGTGAAGCCCAAAATCTCCACCTTCACGCCGCAGCGCTCCAGCGTGCGGGCGAGAATATCGGCGCAGGTCGACGCCACGGTGATCGGCCGGCCGCGCATGGAGCCCGAATTGTCGAGCAGCAGCGTGACCACCGTGTCGCGGAAATTCGTGTCCTTCTCGCGCTTGAAGGAGAGCGGCTGCTGCGGATCGATGACGACACGCGGCAGGCGCGCGGGATCGAGCATCCCCTCCTCGAGATCGAACTCCCAGGCGCGGTTCTGCTGCGCCATCAGCCGCCGCTGCAGGCGATTGGCGAGCCGCCCGACGACAGAGGAGAGATGCAGGAGCTGCTTGTCGAGATAGGAGCGCAGGCGATCGAGCTCCTCGGCGTCGCAGAGATCCTCCGCCTTCACCGTCTCGTCGAAGCGCGTGGTGTAGGCCCTGTATTCGCCGCCGGAGCGATCGGACGAGGAGGTCGGCGGCCGCCGCGTCTCCATCGCCTCGTCCACATCGCCGGAGTCGATCTCCTCCAGCATCTCGCTGTCGAGAATTTCGGCGGCTTCGCTCTCGCCCTTCTCCAGCGCCTCCTCGGAGGCGGTGGCGGTGTCCATCTCGGAGGAGCCGGACTGCTTGTCCTCCTCGGTCTCCTCGCCCTCGGCCTCGTCGGGATTTTGCGGCTGGTCCTCGCTCGGCTCCTCGGCGTCCTCCTCGCCGCCCGCGCTCTCTCCCTCGAGCTCGAGGGACGCGAGCAGGCGATGCGCGAGCTGCGCGAAGCCGCGCTGATTCTCGAGCGCCGAGACGAGCTTGTCGAGATCGGCGCCGGCGCGCTCCTCGATCCAGGGGCGCCAGAGATCGACCGCCTTGCGGCCATGCGGCGGCGGCGCGATGCCGGTCAGACGCTCGCGCGCGATGAGCGCCAGGGCGTCCTCGAGCGGCGCGTCCTCGCGCGTCTCGATCTCCGAGAAGCGGGCGCGCTGATAGCGGTCGTCGAGCATGGCGCCGATATTGGCGGCGACGCCGTCCATGCGGCGCGAGCCGATCGATTCGACGCGCGCCTGCTCCAGCGCGTCGAAGGCGGCGCGGGCGTCGGGCGACTGCGGCTGCACGCGGCGATGCACAGTCTCATCATGGCAGGCGAGACGCAGAGCGATGGAATCGGCGTGGCCGCGCACGATGGCGGCGTCATGCGCGGTGAGCTTACGCGGCGGCTCCGGCAGGCGCGCCTTGGCCTTGTCGTCGGCGCCGAGCAGCATGGCGCGCTCCGGCGAGAAGGAGACTTCCAGCTCCGCGCGCTTGGCCATAGCGCGCATCGCGCCGGCGACGGCGCGCTTGAACGGCTCCTGCGGAGCCTCCTTCGGCGAAGCTGGTTTGCGATTGGATGCCATGGAAGTCCGTTCGATCGTTAGCTCTGCGTCCGCCGCGGGCGAATGCGCCTATATAGCCTATGCCGGATCGGCAGTTATGAAAATCGGCGAAGACGAAATCCCGCGCGAATTCCCGCGGCGCCCGAGTTTCTCCTTCGCTATCAGCGATTTGGGACTCCATGTGACGGGCGGATGACATGATCTCAACATAAGCTATTGAAATTTTTACTGTTTTTTCAAAGCTTCCGGTCAGTTTCTCGCGCCGGAAGCCCCCGAATCCGAGCCGAGCCATGCATGAGACCGCCTCCCGATATGGAGTCGTCACCGAATTTCGCGACGTCGACGCGCTATGCTTCAAATGGCAGGTCGAGGCGCCGGACGGCGGCCTGCCGCCTTATGAGCAGATCGCCCTGGGCAGCCTCGGCCGGCTCGCCGACGATCTGGCGCTGGCGGCGCGCGGCGCGGATGGCGGCTTCGCCTTCTCCTACGGCGGCGGCGCCTTCGAGGCCTGGCTGGGCGCGTCGCTGCGCGGCCTGCGGCTCGATGCGCTGGAGCGCAATTACCGCGACGCCATCGGCGAGGCGCTCGAAGCGGCGGAGGCGAGCGGAACGCCGGCCGCGGCCATCGCGCGCAGCATTCGCGGCGGGCTGGTGCAGACTTGCGAGATCGTCGCCTTCCCAATGTCGAGCCATTGGGGCGCGACGCTGTTTCTCGTCTTCGCGCGTGAGCGGACCTCCAAGCATGATCTCGTCGACGCCATCTATCGCGCCACCGACGGCGGGCTGACGACGCTCGCCGCCGTCCACTCCGGCCGCGACATCGTCGATTTCGTCATTGTGAGCCTCAACGCCAGCGCCAGCCGGCTCTTCGGCGGCGCGGAGCGCGATCTGCAATGGCGACGCATCAGCGAGATCGTCCCGGCCTGGATGAGCGACGGGACCTTCGAGCGCTTCGCCGCCATTTTCCGATCGGCGCGGCCCGACACATTCGAGGTCTCGCATCGGTCGGCCGAGGGCGGCGCGCGGCATTTGCGGCTCTCCGCCGCGCCCATGGGCGATCTCGTCGGCGTGACGCTCACCGACGTCACGCCGCTGAAGGCGCGCGAGGCCTCCTTCCGCCTGCTGTTCGAGAGCAATCCCATGCCCATGTGGGTGCATGATCCGCAGAGCCTGCGCATCATGGCCGTCAATGACGCGGCGGTCGCCCATTACGGCTACGCCCGCGAGCGCTTCCTTCGCGCCACCTTGCTCGACCTCTATGCGGAGGAGGAATGGCCGGCGGTGCAGATCGCCCATGAGAGCCCGGCCAATCGCCGTCCCTCGGACCGCATATGGATCAATCGCACAGCGGAGGGACGCGAGATAAAGGTGCAGAATTACGCGCGCGAGATCGCCTTCGACGATCGTCCGGCGATATTGCTCGCCATCGTCGACGTCACCGAGCAGCGCGAGCAGGCCGCGCGCATCGCCCATCTCGCGCATCATGATCCGCTCACCGGCCTCGCCAATCGCGCGCTCTTCCGCGCGCGGCTGACCGAGGAGCTGCAGCGGCTCGACAATGGCGCGGCGAGCCTCTGCGTGCTCTATCTCGATCTCGACGGCTTCAAGGATGTGAACGACGCCTTCGGCCATCCGGTCGGCGATCGGCTGCTGATCGCCGTCGCCGAGCGTCTGCGCGAGACTCTGGCGCCGGGCGATATGGTGGCGCGCGTCGGCGGCGACGAATTCGCCATTGTCCAAGCGGGCGCCGGAGCGAGCGAGGCGGACCGTCTCGCCGAGCGCATCGTGAGCGCGGCGAGCGTGCCTTATGAGGTGGACGGCCATGTGGTGACGGTGGGCGCCAGCGTCGGCGTCTCGGTCGCGCCCATCGACAGCGGCGACGCCGACACGCTGCTCAAGAACGCCGACATAGCGCTCTACCGCGCCAAGGCGGACGGGCGCGGGCTGCATCGCTTCTTCGAGCCGGAGATGGCGGCCTCCATTCTCGTGCGGCGCACGATGGAGGCCGATCTGCGCCATGCTCTCGCCGCCGGCGAGTTCGAAATCTATTATCAGCCGCTCATCGACATTGTGACCAATCGCATCGTCGCCTCGGAGGCGCTGCTGCGCTGGTTCCACCCGATGCGCGGCTCGATTTCGCCCAATGAGTTCATCCCGCTCGCCGAGGAGACCGGGCTCATCACGCCGATCGGCGAATGGGTGCTGCGCGAGGCCTGCCGCGAGGCGGCGAGCTGGCCGGAGCCGATCGGCGTCTGCGTCAATCTCTCGCCCGCGCAATTTCGCTCGCGCTCGCTGGTGCAGTCGGTTCTATCGGCGCTGGCGGCGAGCGGCCTCGCGCCGCAGCGGCTCGAGCTGGAGATCACCGAATCGGTGCTGCTCGCCGAAAACCACGCCAATCTCGCCGTGCTGCATCAGCTGCGCGGCCTCGGCGTGTGCATATCGATGGATGATTTCGGCACCGGCTATTCCAGCCTCAGCTATCTGCGCTCCTTCCCCTTCGACAAGATCAAGATCGACCGCTCCTTCGTGAAGGAGCTGCCGGAGAATCAGGAATGCGGGGCGATCGTGCGCGCAGTGGCCGGGATCGGGCAGTGCCTCGGCGTCGCCACCGTGGCCGAGGGCGTGGAGACGCATGAGCAATTGGCGCGGCTGCGCGCGGAAGGCTGCACGCAGATGCAGGGCTTTCTGTTCAGCCGCCCGACGCCTGCGGCGGAGCTGCGTCGCATGCTGGAGGGCGACGGCGAGATCTGGACGAAGGCAATGAGCGCTGCGTGAGCTCTGCGCCGCGGCGAGAGGGAGAATGGTGGGGGAAGTAGGACTCGAACCTACGAAGGCATAGCCAGCGGATTTACAGTCCGCCCCCTTTGCCGCTCGGGACATTCCCCCAGCTTCTCGACGGACCCTAGAGGATAGGTCCCGCGAGCGACGACCCTGTGAAGGGCCGGTGAAGCAGGGCGCATATGGGGAATTTGCGTCCCCGCTGTCAACCCGAAAATGACCGAAGGCGTCGCCGGCCCGTCGCCGGCTCAGGACTGGCTCTGCGACTGGCCCTGGGCGCGGGCGACGCTGACGCGCACTTCCGCCGTCTCGTCGCCGCCGCCGGAATGGGCGGCGCGAATCGGCGCGGCGCCCAGATGATCCAGCGCCACGGCCACGCGCACATAGCTCTCGTCTGGCGAGGCGCCGCGCGTCGGGTCGAAGCCCACCCAGCCGAGCCCCGCCACATGCGCCTCCGCCCAAGCGTGGACGGCCGCGCCGGCGTCCGCGCGCAGCGCATAGCCGGAGACATAGCGCGACGGAATCTCGAGACTGCGCGCGCCGGCGATGAAGACATGCGCCGCATCCTGCGCCGAGCCGCGGCGACGCGCGAAGATGTCGGAAGCCGCGACGGCTCCGCTGGTCGGCTCCTCCGCCACGACGAAGGCCTCGTGGAGCGCGCCGACCAGCGCATGGAGCTTGGCCAGCGTCTCCTTCTCGCGCGCCGTCGCCGCCAGCGCGAAATCGCAGATCGCGTGATCCGCCTCGGTCAGCGGCGTCTCGCGCAGATAGAGCTCCGGCGGAAAACGCTCGATCGCGCCGCGCGCGACGCCCGCGGTGTCGAAGGTCTCGACCGCGCCTTCGACCACGGTGGTCAGCGCCTCGAGCGGCCCCTCGACATAAATGCTGTGCACGACATTGCCGAAGGCGTCCTCGCAGGCGCGCAGGCGGCAGTCGCGATCGACGTCGATGCGCCAGTCGAGAACATGCTGCCCGTCGTAATTGCGCGGGGTGAGCGCCAGCTTCTGAATCGCCGCCTTGGCCGGCTCCGCGTAACGATAGATCGTCTCGCGCCTGACTCTTATGTGCATCTTACACCGCAAAGGGAGCCGGAAACGCCGGCTCCGCCACATCTCATTCTAGAAAAGATACTGCTCCGACACCAGAGCCCCCAGCCGATGATTATCGGCGATGAAGCTCTGAATGAAATCATGCAGGCCGTTGTGAAACACATTCTCTATGGTCGCATGCTCGAGCTGGCCGAAGACGGTGCGGGCGTGGCGCTGCGCCGGGCCTTGCTTGCCGTGCGATTTGCCGAGGCGATCGAGATTCTGCACCACGCTCTCATAGCAGGCGATGAGCGAGCGCGGCATCTCCGGCCGCAGGATCAGGAGATCGGCGACGAGCCAGGGCTTCAGACTGTCGCGATAGACCCAATGATAGGCGGTGTGCGCGGAGACGGCGCGCAATATCGCCGTCCATTGGAAATAGTCGAGCGAGCCGCCGACCGCCTCCGTCTCCGGCAGCAGCACGTGATATTTCACATCGAGCAGACGCGCGGTGTTGTCGGCGCGCTCGAGATAGAGGCCGACGCGCGAGAACCAATAGGCGTCGTTGCGCAGCATGGTCCGATGCGCGCCGCCATCGTAAGCGGCGGAGACCTGCTTCACGAAATCGAGAAAGCGCGTCACCTCCTCGGCGGAGCGGCTCGCCTGCTCGAAGGCCTTGAGCTCGAGGAAGGCGCCATTGATCGCCTCCCACATCTCGACAGTGAGCGCGGTGCGCACGGCGCGGGCGTTGACGCGGGCGAGCTCGATGCAATTGCGGATCGAGCTCGGATTATCCGGCGAGAAAGCCAGAAATTGCGTGACATTGGCCTCGTCGACCGTCAGCCCCGCCGCGTGAAAGGCGGGCGCGGCGCCGGAGGAGAGCAGCGCGCTCTCCCATTCCGTCTCCACGCCGCCATAGGCGCGGGGAAGCGTGGCGAGGCGCCGGGACGCCTGCAGTATGCGCGCGAGGAAATCCGCGCGTTCCATGTATCGGGCCAGCCAGAAGAGGTTGTCGGCGGTGCGTGAGAGCATGAGATCCCGTCGTTTCGGCGCGCTGTTCTTACTGTGAATTCGTCATGCGCGCGCGAGCGGCGCATCGTCGATGATCCATGTGTCCTTGGTTCCGCCGCCTTGGCTGGAGTTCACGACGAGAGAATTCTCCGTCATGGCGACGCGCGTCAAGCCGCCCGGCACCACGCTCGCGCCATTCGGACCATAGAGCACGAAGGGTCTGAGATCGACATGGCGGGGCGCGACGCCGCTCGCCACCGACACCGGGCAGGTGGAGAGGGCGAGCGTCGGCTGGGCGATGAAATTGGTGGGATTGTCGGCGAGCTTGGCCGCGAATTCCGCGATCTGCGCCTTGGTGGCGTGCGGGCCGACCAGCATGCCATAGCCGCCGGAGCCATTGACCTCCTTCACCACCAGCTCGCCCAAATGGTCGAGCACATAAGCAAGCGCCTCCTTCTCGCGGCAGCGCCAGGTGGGGACATTCTTCAGCAGCGGCTCCTCGCCCAGATAGAAGCGGATCACCTCCGGCATATAGGTGTAGATGGCCTTGTCATCGGCCACGCCCGTGCCGACTGCATTGGCGAGCGTCACATTGCCTGCATGATAGGCGCCCATCAGACCGGCAACGCCCAGAGCTGAATCGGGGCGGAAGGCCAGCGGGTCGAGGAAGTCGTCGTCCAGGCGCCGGTAGATCACATCGACGCGGCGCGGCCCCTCGGTCGTGCGCATAAAGACGACATCGTCCTTGACGAAGAGATCGCGTCCTTCGACCAGCTCTATGCCGAGCTTGTCGGCCAGGAAGGAATGCTCGTAGAAGGCCGAATTATATTGGCCGGGCGTCAGCAGCACGCTCACCGGATCGGCGCCCGCCCCGCGCGGCGCGGCGGAGCGCAGAGTGGCGAGCAATTGATCGGGATAATTCTCGATCGGCGCGACGCGATGCAGCCCGAAGAGATCGGGCAGCAGGCGCATCATCACCTCGCGATTTTCCAGCATGTAGGAGACGCCGGAAGGCGTGCGGGCGTTGTCCTCCAGCACATAGAAGCCGTCGTCGTCGGTGCGGATGATGTCTATGCCGGCGATATGCACGAAGATGTCGTGCGGCACGCGGCGTCCCGCCATCTCCGGCCGAAAGGCGGGATTGCGATAGACGAGCTCGGACGGCACCACGCCCGCTTTCAAAATCTCGCCCGGGCCATAGAGATCGGCGAGAAACAGATTCAGCGCCTTCACGCGTTGAATCAGGCCCTTCTCGAGCTGCGCCCATTCGGCGCGGGCGATGATGCGCGGCAGAATGTCGAAGGGAATGAGCCGCTCGGTCGCCTCCTGCGAGCCATAGACCGCGAAGGTGATGCCGATGCGCCGGAACAGAAGCTCCGCCTGCGCCCGGCGGGAGGCGAGAAACTCGGGCTCCACTGAGGTGAGCCATTTGGCGAGCTTTTCATAAGGAACGCGGGTCACGCCGTCGACGCCGTCCATCTCATCGAATTTCGCCACCTTCGAAAGCACGTTCTCGCTCTCCCTCGAGGTTTCGGCGCGCCGGACGATGCGCCTTTGCGGCAGAGCATGGCAAGAAGCGAGCCAGACGGCTCGAGCGTCGCCGAAACCCTTTTCGACCTGCTCCGTCTTCTAATCCGTTTGTCGTTGACAAGCCATGCGGCGCGCCGCAAAACCAAGAGCGTCGGCGCGATTTTCGAGTCGCTCGGCGATCCACACTTGCGAAGGACTCATGGGCAGTAGCCTCGGCGACAGCCGCCTCGGCGCAACCGCAGCAGCCTCGTCTGCGCGCGTCGCGCCTCACACAGAAGCCCGCGGCCGAAAGGACCGCGTGAGAGGCGTCGCCAGAGCCTAGCGCTCCCCCGCCGCTCACGCCTTCGGCCGCCACAAAGGCCAGAAGGACGAGAGCGATGAAGATGTTTTCCCGCCCCTATGCGACCCTCCGCCTGCGCTCGGCGCAGAGCGGCGTCACGCCTATCGCCGCGCCGGCGGAGCTGCGCGATCTGCATCTCGCCGGACGCCGCACGCGGCCGCGCGCCGCATGGGCGATCGACGCCGCGACGCGCCGGCCCGTCTGCCTCTGGGACAAGGAGACCGACACGCCCGGCCGCGCCGAGGACGAGGATGCGCAGAGTCGCCAGCGCGGCTTTCCGCATCGCCGGGCGCGCTTCTTCCGATGGAGCCGCGAAAGCCCATCCGCATATCTCGCATCGCGCGCGATCGGATTGCGATAGAAGGCGCTTCCATCGTCATCAAAGCTTCATGACGCTGAACTGTAAAGGCTCCGCTCGTACGTTTTTCTCTTTCGCGCGTGCGACATGAAACTCTGCCAATATGCGAATCGCATAGAGAACGAACGACGAGCCGATGCATTTCCGAATTCTCGCCGCTCTGGCGACGCTGACTCTCGCGCTCCAATGCGCGAGCCCGTCGACCGCCGCCGACAAGCCGTCCGATACGTCCGCCCCGCCCGCCTTCACATGGGCCGGACTGCATGTCGGAGTGAACGCCGGCGGCGGCCTGCCCATTGCGAGCGGCGGAACGCTGGAGGCCGGCAGCGGCTTCACGAGCCGGGCCTTCGACCTCGCGGCGCCGAATCGCGATCGCGCCGGAGCGAGCTTCGGCGCGCAGATCGGCTATGACTGGCAGCACGGGCCTTGGGTCTATGGCCTAGAGACCGATTTGAATTTTCTCGGCCTGCGCCGCGCTTCCACCGGAATTTTTCCGGCGCCCGCCGCCTATCGCCCTCTCGGAATCACGGCCTATGGGCTGACCTCGGACGAGAATGGCGATTACTTCGCCAGCATTCGCGCGCGCCTCGGCTACGCCTTCGACCGCACGCTGCTCTACGCCACTGGGGGAATCGCCGCCGGCGGCTGGCGCGGCGCGTCCAATCTCGTCTTCTATGGGGCGGGGCCGCTCGGCCTGTTCTTCGCGCCGCTCTCCAAATCCTCGCGCATGAAATATGCGATCGGCGGCGGGATCGAGCAGACGCTCGACGACCATTTCTCGGCGCGGCTCGAATATCTCTTCGTCAATCAGCAATTGCAGAACCGCGTCTACGACAATAATTCCTCCTTCCAATTCGCCGCGCGCCAACGCAGCGAGGCGCATGTGATGCGTCTCGGCCTGAACTACCGCTTCGATCCGCAGGAGGAAGCGCGCGCAGACGTCAAGAGCGACGACGAGAAGACGTCCGACGCGGCCAAGAGCGAGGACGCCGCCGGCGACGACAAGGCGAAGAAGCGCGGCGAGAAAGGCAAGCGCGGAAAAAAGGCGAAGGACGAGAAAAAGAAAGACGAGAAGGACGACAAGAAGAACGAGGAGATCTACAGCTTCCACGGTCAGACGACCGCGGTCGTGCAGGGCTATCCCAAATTTCCGGCGCTCTATTCCGGCTCGCACAGCTTTCCGCCCAAAGGCCTCGCCGACGCCGGCTCGACGAGCAATCTGTTCTTCGGCATGCGCGTTTGGGACGGCGGCGCCGTCTATCTCAATCCCGAGGTCGACATGGGCTATGGCCTCGCCAATTCCGTCGGCGCCGCCTCTTATGTGAACGGCGCCGTCGCAAAAGTCGGACGCGCCGCGCCCTATATGCGCTTCCAACGCTATTTCCTGCGCCAGATCATCGGGCTCAATGGCGGCGAGAAGGTCGAGGACCCCGAGACCGGCTCCTATAACGAGGTGCTGGAATCGACGCAGAATCAGCTGTCGGGCAAGGTGGACAAGGATCGTGTGATCCTCACCATCGGCAAGTTCAGCGTGCCGGATATTTTCGACGACAACAAATACGCCCATGATCCAACGACGGGCTTCTTGAACTTCGGCGTCAACACGCTCGCCGCCTTCGACTACGCCGCCGATTCCTGGGGCTACACCTATGGCGCGGCGTTGGAGTGGAAGCAGGATTGGTGGACGGCGCGCGGCGGCCTGTTCCAGCTCTCCGAGATTCCCAACGGCCCCTATATCGAGCCGCAGATCGGCCGCCAGTTCATGGGCGTCGCCGAATTCGAGGCGCGCTACGATCTCCTCGAGCAGCCGGGCGTGATCAAATTTCTGGCCTTCGCCGACAATGGCAATCTCGCCAAGGTGCAGGACGCCATCGACTTCGCCTATCTCACCGGCAATTTTCCGCCGGACGTCAACAATCCATGGATTCGCAAGCGCCATGTGAAGGTCGGCGGCGGACTCAATGTGCAGCAGCAGCTCTCCAAGGAGGTCGGCGTCTTCCTGCGCGCCAGCATGTCCGACGGACGTTTCGAGACCGTGGACTACACCGACATCGACCGCTCGCTCTCGGTCGGCTTCACCGCCGCCGGCGCGCTGTGGGACCGCGACAAGGACGAAATCGGCGGCGCCATGGTGTTCTCCGGCCTCGCCGGCCCGCGCGTGAGCTATTTCGGCCTCGGCGGAACCAGCGTCTATATCGGCGACGGCAGGCTCTCCTACGCCGGCGAGAAAGTGCTGGAGACCTATTACAAATACAACGTCCGCGACGGAGTCGAGCTGACGCTCGACTATCAGCTCATCGGCAATCCCGCGCATAATTCCGCGCGGGGGCCGGTCAATATCTTCGGCCTGCGGCTGCACGCGCAATTTTGACGATTTGGGCGTCTCGGCCGATTGTTCTACAATTGGCTGGTGATGACCAAGGCGCGCGACGATTTCACTCTGCTCTGGCTGCAGGCGGGCAGCTGCGGCGGCTGCACCATGGCGACGCTGGAGCGCGGCGCCGCCGGCTGGTTCGAGGAGCTGCGCGGCTTGGGCATGCGCCTGCTCTGGCATCCGAGCGTGAGCGAGGAGACCGGCGAGGAAGCCCGCGCCATTCTCGCCCGCGTCGAGCGCGGCGAGCAAAAGCTCGGCGCGCTCTGCATAGAGGGCTCCATCCTCCACGGGCCGGAGGGCACCGGCCTTTTCAACAAGCTCTCCGGCACCGGCCGCAGCATGCTGGATTGGGCGCGCGCGCTGGCGCCGCGCGCCGATTATTGCGTGGCGGTGGGAAGCTGCGCCGCTTTCGGCGGCGTGCCCGCCGGCGCGCCCGACCCCACGGGCGCCAGCGGGCTGCAATATTCCGGCGTCGATATCGGCGGGGCGCTGGGGCCGGATTATCGCTCGGTCAAAGGGCTGCCGGTCGTCAATGTCTCCGGCTGCGCGCCGCATCCGGGCTGGATCATGGAGACGCTGCTCGCGCTCTCGCTCGGCCGCTTCACGCAGGCCGATATGGACGATTACGGCCGGCCGCGCATTTTCGCCGACCATCTCGCCCATCACGGCTGCAGCCGCAATGAATTCTACGAGTTCAAGGCCAGCGCCGAGGATTTCTCCGAACGCGGCTGCCTGATGGAGCATTTGGGCTGCAAGGCGACGCAGGCGGTCGGCGACTGCAATCAGCGCGCATGGAACGGCGGCGGCTCCTGCACCCAGGCGGGCTCGACCTGCATCGCCTGCACCTCGCCGGGCTTCGAGGCGACCCGCGGCGTCCATCGCACGCCCAAGATCGGCGGCATTCCCGTCGGCCTGCCGCTCGACATGCCCAAAGCCTGGTTCGTCGCGCTCGCCGCCCTCTCCAAATCGGCGACGCCCAAACGCGTGCGCGAGAACGCCCGCAGCGACCATATCGCCCGCGCCCCGACGCCGGGCTCTGAAAAGAAGAAGCCATGAGCCGCATCGTCGTCGGGCCGTTCAATCGCGTCGAGGGCGATCTCGAGGTGACGCTCGACGTCGAGAATGGCGTGGTGCGCGAGGCGCGCGTCTCGGCCTCGCTCTATCGCGGCTTCGAGCAATTGCTGCTCGGCCGCCCGGCCGCGGACGCGCTGGCGATCGCGCCACGCATCTGCGGCATTTGCTCGGTCTCGCAATCTCTGGCCGCCGCCGCCGTGCTGCGCGCGGCCCAGCCGATCGCGCCTGCGCCCAACGGGCTGCTCGCCACCAATATCGCCCATGCGGCGGAGAATATCGCAGACCATCTCACGCATTTCTACATCTTCTTCATGCCGGATTTCGCCCGCGCCGCCTATGCCGGCCGGCCCTGGCACGGCGCCGCGGAGGCGCGCTTCAAGGCGGTCTCCGGCGCGGCGCTGCGCGAGGCGCTGCCGGCGCGCGCGCGGCTGCTGGAGACGATGGGGCTGATCGCCGGCAAATGGCCGCACAGCCTCGCCTTCCGCGCCGGCGGCGTGACGCGGGCGCTGGCGCTGGGCGACGAGATGCGGCTGCGCGCCCTGCTCGCGGATTTTCGCGGCTTTCTCGAGCGCACGCTCTTCGCCGCGCCGCTCGAGGCCGTGACCGCCCTCTCCTCGATCGAGGAGCTCGATCGCTTCGCGGACAGCGCCGCCGGCGATTTTTCCGCCTTTCTGCGCATCGCGCGCGATCTTCGCCTCGAGGAGATGGGACGCGGCCCTGGCCTGCTGCTCTCGGCCGGCGCCTATCTCGGGCCGGAGGGCCATCGCTTCCCCGCCGGCCTTCTCGACACGAGGACGGGCGGGCTGCGCGAGCCGCCGCTCGATCACATCGAGGAGGATGTCTCGCATGCCTATATGCGCGACACCGCCGCCGATCCTGCGCGCGCCGACACGCTTCCCGACATTCACCGCGAGGGGGCCTATAGTTTCGCCAAGGCCCCGCGGCTCGAGGGCCGCGCGGTGGAGGTGGGCGCTCTGGCGCGCCAGGCCGTCGCCGGCCATGCGCTGATCCGCGACCTGCTCGCGCGTGGCGGCCGCTCCACCGTCCTCGCCCGCATCGTCGCGCGCGTCCTGGAGATTGCGCTGCTCACGCAGGCGATGGAGGATTGGACGCGCGCGCTGGCGCCGAACGAGCCCTATTGCGCGCCCGACGCGCCGCTCGCCGACGGCGCCTTCGTCGGCTTCGTCGAGGCGGCGCGCGGAACGCTCGGCCATTGGGCGACGTTCCGCGACGGTCAGATCGAGCGCTATCAGATCATCGCGCCCACGACCTGGAATTTCTCGCCGCGCGACGCCGCCGGCACTCCCGGCCCGCTGGAGCAGGCGCTGGCCGGGCTCGATGTGGGCGACGAGGGCGCGACCAATGTCGCGGTGCAGCATATCGTGCGCTCCTTCGACCCCTGCATGGTCTGCACGGCGCATTGACTGTCTAGACTCTTTCCGCGACTGGAAAGCGGCTTCTCGTCGTGACGCCCTCCCCCAGCGAAGAGATTTTCGGCAATCGCCTGAGAGCCTGGAAAGATTCTCCTTATCCTCGCGCTGGCCCGCATCTTGCCGTTCTCTCCCCAAGCGGCGCCTTCGCGCGAATGCCGCATTGCACAAGGGTGGGGAAGGAAATGGCCGCCATCGAAACCTTCTACGACGTCATTCGCCGTCAGGGCGTCACGCGCCGCAGCTTCACCAAATTCTGCTCGCTCACCGCGGCGAGCCTCGGCCTCGGCCAGACCGCCGCCACGCAAATGGCGCAGGCGCTGGAGACCAAGCCGCGCATTCCGGTGATCTGGATGCATGGGCTCGAATGCACCTGCTGCTCGGAGAGCTTCATCCGCTCGGCGCATCCGCTGGCCAAGGACGTCGTGCTGTCGATGATCTCGCTCGACTATGACGACACCATCATGGCCGCCGCCGGCCATCAGGCCGAGGCGATTCTGGAAGAAACCAAGGAAAAGTACAAGGGCAAATATATTCTGGCCGTCGAGGGCAATCCGCCGCTGAACGAGGGCGGCATGTTCTGCATCGACGGCGGCAAGCCCTTCGTCGAGAAGCTGAAATGGATGGCCGAGGACGCCATGGCGATCATCGCCTGGGGCGCCTGCGCCTCCTGGGGCTGCGTGCAGGCGGCCAAGCCCAATCCGACGCAAGCGACGCCGATCGACAAGGTCATCAAGGACAAGCCGATCATCAAGGTTCCCGGCTGCCCGCCCATCGCCGAGGTGATGACCGGCGTGGTCACTTACGTCACCACTTTCGGCCGGCTGCCGGAACTCGACCGGCAGGGCCGGCCGAAAATGTTCTACTCCCAGCGCATCCACGACAAATGCTATCGTCGCCCGCATTTCGACGCCGGGCAGTTCGTGGAGGAATGGGACGATGAGGCGGCGCGCAAGGGCCATTGCCTCTACAAAATGGGCTGCAAGGGTCCGACGACCTATAACGCCTGCTCCACCGTGCGCTGGAACGGCGGCGTCTCCTTCCCCATCCAGTCCGGCCATGGCTGCATCGGCTGCTCGGAAGAGGATTTCTGGGATAAGGGCTCCTTCTACGACCGGCTGACCAAGATCAACCATTTCGGCATAGAGCATAACGCCGATGAGGTGGGCCTCGCGGCCGCGGCCGTCGTCGGCGGCGCCGTCGCCGTCCATGCCGGCGTCACCGCGGTGAAACGCATCACTGCCAAGCACGAAGGGTAATCGCGCGACAGCGCAACCCTCGCCCCTCATGCTGAGGAGGCGGCGTAGCCGCCGTCTCGAAGCACGAGGGGCGAGTTCCAGAGGGCGCGCGTGACGCTTCCCTCGTCCTTCGAGACGCGGCCTTCGGCCGCTCCTCAGGATGAGGGAAGCTCCTACTGGCCACTCTGGACAAGAATTACACCGGCAACGGCCGATCTCGAGGAAACGCGATCATGGGCATTCAGACGCCGAACGGCTTCAATCTCGACAATTCCGGCAAGCGCATCGTCGTCGATCCGGTCACGCGCATCGAGGGACACCTCCGCGTCGAGGTCAATGTCGACAAGAACAATGTGATCCGCAACGCGGTTTCGACCGGCACCATGTGGCGCGGCATAGAGGTCATTCTGAAGGGCCGCGATCCGCGCGACGCCTGGGCCTTCACGCAGCGCATCTGCGGCGTCTGCACCGGCACACATGCGCTCACCTCGGTGCGCGCGGTGGAGAACGCCCTCGGCATCACCATTCCCGAGAACGCCAACTCCATCCGCAATATGATGCAGCTGGCGCTGCAGGTGCACGATCATCTCGTGCATTTCTATCATCTTCACGCGCTCGACTGGGTCGATGTGGTCTCGGCGCTCTCCGCCGATCCCAAGGCGACCTCCGTGCTGGCGCAGTCGATCTCCGATTGGCCGCTCTCCTCGCCCGGCTATTTCAAGGATCTGCAGATCCGCCTGAAGAAATTCGTCGAGTCGGGACAGCTCGGCCCGTTCAAGAACGGCTATTGGGGCCATGCGGCCTATAAGCTTCCGCCGGAAGCGAACCTCATGGCCGTCGCGCATTATCTCGAGGCGCTCGATTTCCAAAAGGAGATCGTGAAGGTCCAGACGATCTTCGGCGGCAAGAATCCGCATCCCAACTGGCTCGTCGGCGGCGTGCCCTGCGCCATCAATGTCGATGGCAATGGCGCGGTCGGCGCGATCAATATGGAGCGCCTCAACGACGTCACCTCGATCATTCAGCAGTCGATCGACTTCGTCGAGAAGGTCTATCTGCCGGATGTGCTCGCCATCGGCTCCTTCTACAAGGATTGGCTCTATGGCGGCGGCCTCTCCGGCAAGAATGTCATGGCCTATGGCGATATTCCCGAGCACGCCAACGACTTTTCCCCCGGCAATCTCGGCCTGCCGCGCGGCGTGATCCTCAATGGCAATCTGAAAGAGATTTTCCCGGTCGATCACACCGATCCCGAGCAGATCCAGGAGTTCGTCACCCACTCCTGGTACAAATATCCTGACGAGACCAAGGGACTGCATCCCTGGGACGGCGTCACCGAGCCCAATTACAAGCTCGGCCCCAACGCCAAGGGCACGCCGACCAATATTCAGGAGCTGGACGAAGCCGGCAAATATTCCTGGATCAAGGCGCCGCGCTGGCGCGGCAACGCCGTCGAGGTGGGACCGCTGGCGCGCTATATCGTCGGCTACGCCCAGGGCAAGCCGGAGTTCAAGGAGCCGACCGACGAGTTTTTGAAGAAGCTCGGCGTGCCGGTGACGGCGCTGTTCTCGACGCTCGGCCGCACGGCGGCGCGCGCGCTGGAGGCGCAATGGGCGGTGCGCAAGATGGAGCACTTCCAGAACAAGCTGATCGCCAACATCAAGGCCGGCGATTCCTCCACCGCCAATATCGACAAATGGAACCCGCAGGCCTGGCCGAAGGAGGCCAAGGGCTTCGGCTTCACCGAGGCGCCGCGCGGCGCGCTCGCCCATTGGATCAAGGTGAAGGACGGCAAGATCGAGAATTACCAATGCGTCGTGCCGACCACATGGAACGGCAGCCCGCGCGATCCCAAGGGCAATATCGGCGCCTTCGAGGCCTCGCTGATGGACACGCCGCTGGCCGATCCGCAAAAGCCGCTCGAGATTCTGCGCACCATCCACTCCTTCGATCCCTGCCTCGCCTGCTCCACGCATGTGATGAGCGAGGACGGCCAGGAGATGACGCAAGTCAAGGTTCGCTGAGGAGGCGAGGTCATGACTGAGGCGACGCAAATCCATGGCGTGCTCGACGCTCACGGCGAAAAAGCCGCCGAGCTGCAGAGCGTCTATGTCTATGAGGCGCCGGTGCGGCTCTGGCACTGGATCAATGCGGCGGCGATCGTCGTGCTGGCGACGACGGGCTATTTCATCGCCTCGCCGCTGCCTTCGACTCCCGGCGAAGCGAGCTCACAGTTCCTGATGGGCTATATACGCTTCGCCCATTTCTCGGCCGGCTATGTGCTCGCCGTGGCGCTGCTGCTGCGCATCTATTGGGCCTTCGTCGGCAATGAGCACGCCAAGCAGATTTTCTATCTGCCGGTGTGGGACCGCCAATGGCTGTCGGGCATTCTCTACGAGGCGGGCTGGTATTCCTTCCTGGTGAAGCAGCCGAAGAAATACATCGGCCATAATCCGCTCGGCCATCTGGTGATGCATCTCTTCATGCTCAACCTGGCCTTTCTGGTGGTGACGGGCTTCGCGCTCTACTCCGAGGGCGAGGGCCGCGACAGCTGGCAATACAAGCTGTTCGGATGGGTGTTCGCGATCTGGCCGAACAGCCAGGACGTCCACACATGGCATCATCTCGCCATGTGGGGCGTCATTCTCTTCGTCATCATCCACATCTACACCGCCGTGCGCGAGGATATCGTCTCCCGCCAGAGCCTCATCTCCTCGATGATCTCCGGCGAGCGCGTGTTCCGCGACGAGGCCGACAAGTGAGATCGTCATTGCGCGGAGCTGCGGGACGAAGCAATCCAGAGTCGCGAGACGGCCCCTGGATCGCTTCGCTCTGCTCGCGATCGAGCACAGCTGAGGAGACGCGATGCGCACTCTCATTCTCGGCATAGGCAATATTCTCTGGGCCGATGAAGGCTTCGGCGTGCGCGCGGTGGAGGAGTTCCATGCGCGCTATGAGACGGGCGGCGACGTCACCATTCTCGACGGCGGCACGCAGGGCCTCTATCTCGTGCAATTCGTCGAGGCCTGCGATCAGCTGCTCGTCTTCGACGCCATAGACTATGGCCTAGAGCCGGGGACCTTGCGCATCGTGCGCGACGGCGAGGTTCCGCGCTTCATGGGCGCGAAGAAGATGAGCCTGCATCAGACCGGCTTTCAGGAGGTGCTCTCCGCCGCCGATCTGCTCGGCCGCTATCCCTCGCGCCTCGCGCTGATCGGCTGCCAGCCACAGGACCTCGAGGATTGGGGCGGTCCGTTGACGCCGCCGGTCGTCGCATCTATCGAGCCGGCGCTCGACGCGGCGGTCGCGACTCTGACAGAATGGGGCGTCGAGCTCCGCCCACGCGCGGAGAGCGCGCAGAGCTTCCAGCGCCTGCTGGCGCATGACCTAGACCACAGCGCCTATGAGAGGCGCCTCGGCGCCGCCGATGAGGAGACGAGACCATGAAGGCGATCCGTTTCGCGGCTGCCGCCGCCGCTTTTCTGCTTCCGGCCACGGCCATGGCCCATCCGGGCGAGCATCCGAACGATCTCGCCTATGACATCATCCATATTTTCACCGAGCCGGACCATCTGCTCGCCATGGCGATGACGCTCGGCTGGGGCGCCATGGTCGTCGCCGTGGCGTTCTGGTTCAAGCCCTGGCGCGCTTCCTCCTGGCGCTGACGGACCCTCGAGCATGTGCGTCGGCTTTCCCATGACGGTCGTCGAAGGTGACGCCTTCGAAGCGCAGTGCGAGCGGCGCGGCGAACGCCACGCCATCTCCATGGCGCTGGTCGGCGCGCAGCCCGCCGGGACCAAGGTGCTGGTCCATGTCGGCACGGCGGTCCGCGTTCTGGACCCGCTCGAGGCCGCGCAAATCGACGACGCTCTGGATGCGGTGGAAAAAGCCCTCGCCGGCGAGAATGTCGATCACCTTTTCGCCGATCTCGTCGACCGCGAGCCGCAGCTGCCCGAATTCCTGCGCAAGTGACCACTCTGGAAAGCTGCTATCCAGAATGATAAGCTAAATTCCAGATACAGCCTACCGAGGCTTCGGCTCCTGCTGGAAAGCTTCTTTCGACTCAGTCGTCTAGCGCGTCGCCGTCGCGAGCCGCCCATGGCATGGCGATTGCGGCCTCCTCGGCAAAAGTAAAATGGGAGGACCGCATGTCCGGGTCGTTGCAGCTGGCGCTGAGCGAAAAATCCGGCGTCGCTCTGCTGGACGAGACCAATATCGACGCTTTTCTCACGCCGCCGCCCGGCGCGAGCGCGCATTCTCTGCTCTTCTTCGGCGGCGATCCCGCGCAGCGCAGCGAGACCCATGATGTGGCGATCATCTTTCCACAGCTGGTCAAGGCCTTCGCCGGCCGGCTGCGCGCCGCCATCATCGCGCCCGCGGCCGAGAAGACGCTGGAGGGACGCTTCAGCGTTTGCGTCTACCCGAGCCTCGTCGTGACTTATGGCGGCGAGACGCTGGGCGTGCTGCCGAAAGTCTATGACTGGTCCGAATATCTCTCGCGGATCGAGGCGCTGCTGCAATTGCAGGCCGCGCCGCCGAAAGAGCCCCGCGTGCGCATCACCTTCACGGAAGGGGAGACGAGCTCATGAAAGCCGGATTCTGGGTTTCGCCGGACGGCGCCGACGAAGCAATGACGGTCATGCCGATCGGCTATGACGCCGAGGCGGAGACCAAGCGCAGCGTCATCTCCTTTCTCGCGACCGCGACCGGTGAGCAGGCCGTCGCCGAATGCCCCCGCGCCGCGGCTCTGCTGCCGCAGCTCGCCGATGCGCTCGCCGCGCAGCGCGCCGATGCGCCGGGCAAGCTCTTCGACATCACCGACTATGAGGCGAAAGAGCGCGAGCTCATCGGCCAAGTGCTCGGCGAGGGCGAGGTGAGCGGCGTCGCCGCCCTCCCCGACGGCGTCACCGCGCAAATCCTCGAGGCCTCCATGGCGGGCCTGTGGCGTGTGCGCTTCACCGATGCGCAAGGACGGCTCACCGCCGATTATCTCGAGATCGCCGCCATTCCCCATGTCGTCGAGCGCGCGGCGAAAGTCACCGCCGAGCGCATCGCCATAGGCGCGGAGCCCGAAGGCGCGATGAATGTGATGCCCATGCTGGCCGAGATCGACGCCCGCATGCGCGCGCATAAGGCCGGCGATCCGTCGCATGTCATCAATTTCTCGCTTCTGCCCGTGTCGGAGATCGACATGGAGCATTTGCAGCAAACGCTCGGCAACGGGCCCGTGCAGCTGATCTCGCGCGGCTATGGCTCCGCCAAGATCACCGCGACCGGCGCCCGCAATGTGTGGTCGGTGCAATTCTTCAACGCCATGGGCACGATCATCCTCGACACGCTGGAGATCGGCGACACGCCCGCCGCGGCCTGCGCCGCCGATGAGGATTTCCACGATTCGGCGGAGCGTCTGCGCGAAATTCACGAGGCCTATTTCACATGAGCGACGAAACGCTTCGCGATATCGCCCCGGACGCGCGCATGGAATGCGGCGTGTGCTGGCATGTCTATGATCCGGCCGAGGGCGATCCCGTCTGGCAGATTCCGCCGGGCGTCGCCTTCGCCGATCTTCCCGCCGACTGGCGCTGCCCCGAATGCGACGCGCCACAAGAGAAATTCTTGAGGTGCGAAAATTGAGCGACGCCGCGGCGAGAGGCGAGAAGCTCGCGGATTTCTACCGCCGCGTCCATGAGACGTCGATGCGGGACTCCGGCCTCTGCAACGAGGCGCTCGAGGTGGAGGCAGTGGGCTTTCGCGACTTCGGCCCTTATGCGCTGGGCGTGATCGTCACGCCCTGGTTCGCCAATCTCGTCGTCGCCGCGCCGCGCGAGGGCGCCGAGGCGCCCTTCCCCGATCCGGCGCGGCTGCAATTGCGCTTTCCGGCCGGCGACGTCGATTTCAATGTCAGCGAGATCGACGGCTTCGGCCGCATCGCCGCCTGCTCGCTGTTCTCGCCCATGGATGATTTTGCCGATCACGACGCCGCGCGAACAGCGGCGCACGCGGCGCTCGACGCATTGCTCGATCCGGCGCTGAACGAAGCGCCGAAGCGCGAGACGGAGCCGACCGCCGCGCTCGATCGGCGCGCATTGTTCGGCGGCCGTCGACGCGGCGACGAAGAGGCCTCGCCATGAGCGCGGGCGCCGATCTCGGAGGGCTCGGCCCCGGCGCGATCTCCATCGTCGCCGAGCTCGCCGATGATCGCATCTGCTCGGTGCGCGTGCGCTCGAGTCGGCCCGCGCATCTCACGCGTCTGTTTCGCGGCCGCCCCGCCGCGGAAGTCGCGCCGCTCGCCGGGCGACTGTTCTCCCTCTGCGGCCTCTCACACGCTTTCGCCGCCTCGCGGGCCATCACTGCGGCGCGCGGAGACATTCGCAAGACCACGCCGCAAGATCTCATCGCGCTCGATTGCGAGCGCCTCTCCGAGACATTGCGCGCGCTGGCGACAATGGCGGAGGACGCCGTTCCGCCCACGGCCCTGCGCGCGGTTCTCGCTCTGACGCGCGAGCTCGCCGCAGGCGACGCGCGCGACCGCGCCGCGACCGCCGCCCGCCTGCGCGCCGAGACGGTGAAGCTCGGCCTGCTGGACGCTATGGGCGGCGATACGCCTTTCGGCAAATTGTCCCGCGCGCTGGCGCGCAGTCCCGCCATAGCTGCGAGCGCGCCCGATGCGCTGCGCGCAGAGGACGACGCCCTCGTGCTGGAGGGAATAAGAGCGCAGGGCGAAAGCTTCAGCGCGGCGCCCAGCATCGCCGGCCGCGCGCCGGAGACCGGCGCATTCGCGCATCATTGGCGCGAGACCGATCTGTCGCGCGGCGCGATCTGCGCGCGCTTTTCCGCCCGCGTGATCGATCTCGACGGGCTCGTGGGGCGCCTCTCCAATGGCGCGGACGACTCTTCGCGCAGCGAGGCTCCCGCCGCACGCGAAGCCTATTGCGCGGTCGAAACTTCGCGCGGAGAGCTGTATCATTGGGTTCGGCTCACACCGGACGATAGGATCGAGAATTATGCGATCGTCGCGCCGACAGAATGGAATTTCCATCCCGCCGGACCTTTCGTCGCCGCCCTGCTCGGCGCGCGCATTCCGCGCGCCGCGGCGGCGCAGACGATCACGCGCCTCGCGGGCCTGTTCGATCCCTGCGTCGCCTTTCACGTCGAGCTTCGCGAGGCCGCCTATGCATGAGATGGCGCTGACCGAGAGCATCGTCGAGCTGATCGAGGAAGAAAGCCGCAAGCAGGGCTTTTCCCGCGTGCGCGTGGTGCGGCTCGAGATCGGCGCGCTGAGCCATGTGGAGCCGGAGGCGATCCGCTTCTGCTTCGAGGCGGTGACGCATGGCGGAATCGTCCAAGGCGCGCGGCTCGACATATTGCGCATTCCCGGCGAAGGCTGGTGCCTCGATTGCGCCAAGACCGTCGCCGTCCAAGAGAGATTTGGCCCTTGCCCGGACTGCGGCGGATATCATGTCCAAGTCACCGGCGGCGAGGATATGCGGGTGCAGGAACTGGAGGTCGACTAATGTGCACGGTCTGCGGCTGCGGAACGTCCAGCATCGAAGGAAAGCCAGAACATAGCCACGACCATCCGCATGATCATGCGCATGATCACGCTCATGGCCACGCTCACGACCATCATCATGGTCATGATCACGATCACCACCATGATCATGACCACGACCATCATCATCATGATCACCCGCATCCGCACGATCACGACCATCCTCACGCGCATGATCACGATCATTCGCACGACGATCACGGCCATCGTCACGATTATGGCTCCGGCCCTGCGGGCGTTCACGTTCCCGGCCTCAGCCAGGAGCGCATCGTCCGCATAGAGCGAGACATTCTCTCCAAGAACAACGACCACGCCCGCGAGAACCGGGTGCGCTTCGAGCAATCCGGCGTCTTCGCGCTCAACTTCGTCTCCAGCCCCGGCTCGGGCAAGACGCAGCTGCTCGTGCGCACGATCACCGATCTGAAAGACCGCTTTCCCATTTCCGTCATCGAAGGCGATCAGCAGACGTCCAATGACGCGGAGCGCATCCGCGCGACCGGCGTTCCGGCCTTGCAGATCAACACCGGCAAGGGCTGCCATCTCGACGCGCATATGGTCTCGCGCGCGCTCGCCGAGCTTTCCGTCGCCCCCTCCTCGCTGCTCTTTATCGAGAATGTCGGCAATCTCGTCTGCCCCGCCGCCTTCGATCTCGGCGAGGCGCATAAGGTCGTCGTGCTCTCGGTGACGGAGGGCGAGGACAAGCCGCTCAAATATCCCGAGATGTTCGCGGCCTCCGATCTGATGCTGCTGAACAAATCCGATCTTCTGCCGCATGTGGAGTTCGATGTCGGCCGCTGTCTCGCCAATGCGCTGAAGGTCAATCCCGATCTGCAAACATTGGTCGTCTCCGCGCGCACGGGCGAAGGCATGGCGGCCTTCTACGCATGGATCGAGGCGCGCGCGGCGCGAGCCGCCGCGAGAAGCGCGCGCGCCGCCGCGTCGAAGTGAGGAGAAAAAGCGAATGCCGTCGAGCGAGGCGACGAGGCTGAGGCTGCGCGTGACCGGCGCCGTGCAGGGCGTCGGCTTTCGCCCCTTCGTGCATTCGCTCGCCGACCGCTACGCCCTCGCCGGCTTTGTGCGCAATGACTCGCAGGGCGTGCTGATGGAGGTGGAAGGCGCGCGCGTCGATGATTTCGTCGCGGCGCTGCGACGCGAGCCGCCGCCGCTCGCGCGCATCGACACGCTGGAATGCGAGACGATCACGCCGCTGCGCGACGCCAAATTCTCGATCGAGCCGAGCCGCGACGGCAAGACGCTGACGCGCATCACGCCCGACGCCGCCGTCTGCGACGACTGCCTGAATGATCTCTTCGATCCGAAGAGCCGTTTCTATCTCTATCCTTTCGTCAATTGCACCCGTTGCGGCCCGCGCTACACGCTGACGCGGCGCCTGCCCTATGATCGCGCGCAGACATCCATGGCGCCTTTCGCTATGTGCGAGGATTGCGCGCGCGATTACGCCGACCCGACCAATCGGCGCTTTCACGCGCAGCCGATCGCCTGCCCGAAATGCGGTCCGCGGCTCGATCATTCGATCGAGCAGATCGTCGTAACGCTCCAAAACGGCGGCATTGTCGCGCTGAAAGGAGTCGGCGGCTTTCATCTCCTCTGCGATGCGCGCAATGAGGCGGCCGTCGCCGAGCTGCGCCGCCGCAAGGGCCGCGACGCAAAGCCTTTCGCCGTGATGGTCGCCGATCAGGATTCGGCGATGCGCGCGGGCGTCTTCGACGCGCAATCGCTGCGCCTGCTGCAATCGCGCGCACGGCCGATCGTCATCGTCGAGAAGCGCGAGGAATTCGCGCCTTCCGTCGCGCCCGGCCTCTCGCGCATCGGCCTCATTCTGCCCTATGCGCCGCTGCATCATCTGCTGTTTCACGCCGCCGCGGATTTGGCGCTCGTCGCCACCAGCGCCAATCCGAGCGGCGAGCCGCTGATCGTCGATGACGAAGAGGCCCGCGAGAAGCTCGCCTCCATCGCCGATCTCATCATCGGCCATGATCGCGCCATTGTCGCGCGCGCCGATGATAGCCTGATGTCCGTCATCGCCGGTGCACCCGCCTTCTTGCGTCGCGCGCGCGGCTTTGTTCCCGAGCCCATAGCGCTCGCGAGCGACGGCCCCGACACTCTGGCGCTCGGCGCGCATCTGAAAACCGCCATCACCGTAACGCGTGGACGCGAGGCTTTCGTCTCCACTCATATCGGCTCGCTCGACGATCGCGCGACGATCGACTTCTATCGCGAGACCATTGTGCGAATGCTCGATATTCTCGATGTGAAGCCCGAGCGCGTCGCCTGCGATCTCCACCCTGATCTCGCCTCGACGCGCTACGCCGAAGAGACCGGCCTGCCGATCATTCGCGTGCAGCATCACGCCGCGCATATCGCCGCCATCGCCGCCGAGCATAAAATCGAAGGTCCCATGCTCGGCGCCGCGCTCGACGGCTATGGCTATGGCTATGGCGACGACGGCGGCGCCTGGGGCGGCGAGCTGATGCTGGTCGATGCAGGCGGCTGGCGCCGGCTGGGCCATATCGCGCCACTGCCGTTGCCCGGCGGCGACCGCGCCGCGCGCGAGCCCTGGCGCATGGGCGTCGCCGCGCTCGCCGCGCAGAATCGCTGCGGCGACGTGTTCGATCGCTTTCCCGGCATACAGCTCGCCGGCAAAGTGGCCATGCTGGCCAGCGCGCCCAATGTCGCGCGAACGACGAGCCTCGGCCGCATGTTCGACGCCGCCGCGGCGCTGCTCGGCGTGCGGCTCGTGCAGCAATATGAAGGGCAAGCGGCGATGGAGCTGGAGGCGCTGTGCAAAAGCCCGCGCGCGCTCGCCAATGGCTACGCAATAGAGAATGACATTGTCGATCTGAGCAAGCTCTTCGCCGCTCTGCTGAAGCCGGGCCTCGCCGCGACGCAAGGCGCCGAGCTGTTTCATGGAACGCTGATCGAAGCGCTCGCGCAATGGCTCTGCGCGGCGGCGCAGGCGCGTGGCGTTACGCGCGTCGCGCTCGGCGGCGGCTGCATGATGAATAGAATTCTCACGGAGGGCCTCGTCTCGCGCCTTCGCGATCTTGGAATAGAAGCGCTGCTCGCGCGCGCGGCGCCGACGAATGACGGCGGCCTTTCGCTCGGCCAAGCTCATATTGCGCGAATGAGAAAGGTCTAACGCAAATGTGCCTCGCCATTCCCGCTCGCGTCGAGGAGCTGCTGCCAGACGATATGGCGCGCGTCAGCGTCGACGGCGTCGGCAAGCTGGTGTCCGTCGCGCTCGTCGATGGTCTTACGATCGGCGATTATGTCGTGCTGCATGTCGGCTATGCGCTCGCCAAGATCGACGAGGAAGAGGCGATGGCGACGCTCGCTCTGCTGCGCGAGGCCGCCGCGCTGGGAGAGGCGCAATGAAGCATGTCGACGAATATCGCGACGGCGATCTCGCCCGCGCCATAGCGCAGCGCATCGCCGCGGAAGCGCAGAGCGATCGGCAATATCGCTTCATGGAGTTTTGCGGCGGCCATACGCATGCGATCTCGCGCTATGGCATAGAGGATCTGCTGCCCGAGAATATTCGCCTCATTCACGGCCCTGGCTGCCCCGTCTGCGTGCTGCCGATGGGCCGCATAGACGACGCCATTCGCCTCGCCGCGCGCGAGGAGGTGACGCTCTGCACCTATGCCGATCTGATGCGCGTGCCCGCCTCCGGCGGCTCGAGCCTGATGAAGGCCAAGGCCGACGGCGCCGATATTCGCATGGTCTATTCGACGCTCGACGCCATCGCCATCGCCGAGAGGGAGCCGCAACGCCAAATCGTCTTTTTCGCGATAGGCTTCGAGACGACGACGCCGCCGACCGCGCTCGCCATTCGCCTCGCGCAGAAGAAGGGCCTCACGAATTTTTCCGTCTTCTGCAATCATGTGCTGACGCCGGCGGCGATGCAGGCCATTCTCGACACCGACAATGGCGTCGAGATCGAAGGCTTCGTCGGCCCCGCGCATGTCTCCACCGTCATCGGCTCCGCGCCCTATCGGCGCTTCGCCAGCGATTATCGCAAGCCCGTCGTCATCGCCGGCTTCGAGCCGCTGGATGTGCTGCAGGCCATTTTGATGCTGCTGCGGCAGATCAACGAGGGCCGCTGCGAGATCGAGAATCAATATCGCCGCGCCGTCACCGAGAGCGGCAACGCCAAGGCGATCGGCGAGGTCGCAGAGATTTTCGAGCTGCGCGACGCCTTCGAATGGCGCGGGCTCGGCGAAATTCCAAAGAGCGCGCTGAAGCTGCGCGATGCTTACGCCATATATGACGCGGAGCGCCGCTTCGCCATGGAGACAAAGCCGGCGCGCGACAATCCCGCCTGCGAATGCGGCGCGATATTGCGCGGACAAAAGCGCCCGCAGGATTGCAAGCTGTTCGGCGTCGCCTGCACGCCGGAGACGCCCATGGGCTCCTGCATGGTCTCGTCGGAAGGCTCTTGCGCCGCCTATTGGGCTTATGGAAGATTCCGGCAATATCAAAACGAAACGCGGAAAGCGTCATGAACAAGCATGAGCCGGCAGGCCGCAAGCTCGATCTCCGCAATGGCCGCGTGGAGCTGTCGCATGGCTCCGGCGGACGCGCCATGGCGCGGCTGATCGGCGAGATTTTTCACGCCGCCTTCGACAATGAATGGCTCGCCGCCGGCAATGATCAAGCGGCTTTCGACATTCCCGCCGGACGCATGGCGATGACGACGGACGGCTATGTCGTCTCGCCTTTGTTCTTTCCGGGCGGCGATATCGGCAAGCTCGCCGTGCATGGCACGATCAACGACGTCGCCATGGCGGGCGCGCGGCCGCTGCATATGTCGGCGAGCTTCATCGTAGAGGAAGGCTTTCCGCTCGCCGAGCTGAAGCTGATTGCGCAGAGCATGGGCGAGGCCTCGCGCGCGGCCGGCGTCGCCATCGTCACCGGCGACACAAAGGTGGTGGAGCGCGGCAAGGCGGATGGCGTCTTCATCTCGACGAGCTGCGTCGGGATCATACCGGCCGGGCTCGCGCTGTCCGGCGACAAAGCGCGGCCGGGCGATGTGGTGCTGCTCTCCGGCTCGATCGGCGACCATGGCGTCGCGGTCATGTCGAAGCGCGAAAATCTCTCCTTCGACACGGAAGTGCTGTCCGATACGGCGGCGCTGCACGAGCTCGTCGCCGCAATGGTGGAGACCGCGGGCGACGCCATTCGCCTGATGCGCGATCCGACGCGCGGCGGCGTGGCGGCGACGCTCAATGAGATCGCGCATCAATCGCGCATCGGCGTGCGCATCGACGAGAAAGCCATTCCCATCGCGCCGCAAGTGGCCGCCGCCTGCGAGCTGCTGGGGCTCGATCCTCTGCATGTGGCCAATGAGGGCAAGCTGCTCGCCGTGGTCGCGCGCGAGGCCGCCGATGCGCTGCTCGCCACGATGCGCGCGCATCCGCTGGGCGCAGAGGCCGCGCGCATCGGCGAGATCGTCGCCGATGAGCATTGCTTCGTGCAGATGACGACCGCCTTCGGCGGCGGCCGCATCATCGACTGGCTCTCCGGCGAGCAATTGCCGCGCATCTGCTAGAGTGCATTTGGTTCGAGACGAGGCGTCGAGATGAACAAGCGCGAGGACGGCCGCGAGATGGAGAGCGAGGCGACGCCGATCTCCCGCGGCGCCACTGTGCTCATCGTCGACGATGAGAAGCGCTCGCTCGAATCGCTGCGCCGCGTGCTCGGCGGCGCGTTTCAGATCGTCTGCGCCAGCAGCGCCGCCGAGGCGGAAGCCGTGCTCGCCGGCGATCTGGTGCAGGTGATCCTCTGCGACCAGCGCATGCCGGGCGAGAGCGGCGTCGAATTTTTGACGCGCGTGCGCGAGCATTGGCCGGAGCCGGTGCGCATGATCATCTCCGGCTATACGGATGCGGAAGATATTATCGCCGGCGTCAATGAGGCCGGCATTTTTCAATATGTGACCAAGCCCTGGGATCCCGACAAGCTCATCCAATCGGTGCGCGAGGCGGCGCAGCTCTATGCGGCGCAGAAGGATGGCGGCGCGGCGCCGCCGCTCGAGGCCAAGCCCTCGCATGAGCGATTGCAACGGCTCGCCAGCGACAGACGCCGCGCCGAACGGCGCATGTTCGAGTTCGGCCGCATCGTCCATGCGCCGGAAAGCCCAATGCGGCAGACGCTCGCGCTGGCGCGACGCGCGGCGGAATACGACATCTCCGTGCTCATCACCGGCGCCTCGGGCACGGGCAAGGAACTACTGGCGCGCGCCATTCATCACGGCTCGGCGCGCGGCGAGAAGAGCTTCGTCGTCGAGAATTGCGGCGCGCTGCCGGATGAATTGCTCGAGAGCGAATTGTTCGGCTGCAAGAAAGGCGCGTTCACCGGCGCCTATCAGGATCGCGTCGGCCTGTTCGAGGTCGCCGATGGCGGCTCGATCTTTCTCGACGAGATCGGCGAGACGTCGCCGTCCTTTCAGGTGAAGCTGCTGCGCGTGCTGCAAGAGGGCGAGATTCGCCCGCTCGGCGCACAGCGTCCGCGCCGCGTCGATGTGCGCGTCATCGCCGCCACCAATCGCAACATTGTCGCCGAGGTGGAGGCGGGGCGCTTTCGCCGCGATCTCTATTATCGCCTCGCCGCTTTTCCGATTCATCTGCCGCCGCTCAGCGAGCGGCGCTGCGATATCGCCATCATCGCCGCGCGCATACTCGTCGCCGTGAACCAGACCTTCAATCGGCGCGTGCCGGGCTTCGAGCCGGAGACGTTGCGCCTGATGGAGCGCTATGGCTGGCCCGGCAACGTGCGCGAGCTGCACAATGAGATTCAGCGCATGGTGGCGCTGAGCGACGGCGACGCCAATCTGCCGCCCGGCCTACTGTCGCCTTGCATCGTCGATCATCGCGCGACGACGACATGCGACGATCAGCAGCGCTTCACGCTGAAGGAGCGCGTCGAGATGCTGGAATGCGCGCTGATCAAGGAATCGCTGGAGCGCAACGGACGCAACATCAGCCATGTGGCCGACGAGCTCGGACTGTCGCGCGTCGGCCTGCGCAGCAAGATCGCCCGCTATGACATATCCCGCGTCGTCGATGACGAAAGCTGACGTCAAATCCTACGCCAAGCATGGCGATCTCATCGCGCTCGTCGCCGGCAAGGAGGAGATCGCTCTGTCGGAAGGCGGCGAATCCGTCTGGCTCGAGGTCATCAAGAAGATGGACGAGGTCTATGCGGACCTCATCGGCTATGAGGCCGATCTCGAGCGCAAGAATGGCGAACTGGAAGCGGCGCGCAATTTCATTCAGAGCGTCATCGCCTCCGTCTCCGACGTGCTGATCGTCTGCGACGAGCGCGGCGCTATCCTGCAGGTCAATCCCGCTTTCGAGGCGCTCGCGGGACACAGCGAGGCGGAGCTGAAGGGCGCCGGCGTCGCAGCGCTGTTCGTCGCCGAGGACGAGGCGCGCGCCGCCGCCATCGTCGCCGGCCAGGCGCGCGATCCGACCAGCGTCGAATTGCGCTTTCGCACGAGCAACGGCCCCTCCGATCTCATGGCGATCAATTGCTCGCCTTTGTTCGATTCGGATGGACGCAGAGCCGGCGCCGTCTTCACCGGCCGGCCGATCGGCGAATTGCGCCGCGCCTATGAAGCGCTGCATCGCGCCCATGTCGATCTGCAGCAGGCGCAATCGCGCCTCGTCGAGCAGGAGAAGATGGCGAGCCTCGGCCGGCTCGTCGCCGGCGTCGCGCATGAGCTCAATAATCCGATCAGCTTCGTCTATGGCAATATTCATACGCTCGACCGCTATCGCAAGGCGATCGCCGCCTATCTCGAGGCGATCCATGCCGGCGCGAGCGCGAAAGAGCGCGAGAAGCTGCGACGCGCGAGCGGCATAGACAGCATTCTCGCCGATCTCGAGCCTTTGATCGACGGCACGCTGGAGGGCGCCGTGCGCATCAGCGAGATCGTCAAGAATTTGCGCCGCCTCTCCTTCAGCACAAAGGCGCCGCGCGAGGCGGTGTCATTGTCGAAAGTGGTGGAGACGGCCGCGCAATGGGCCTCGCGCAGCAAGAAGGCCAAAGCGCGCATCGTCACCGATCTCGAACCGGAGCTCTACGCCTCGGGACAGAGCGGGCAGATTCATTCCGTGCTGGTCAATCTCATCGACAATGCGCTCGACGCCGTGCGCGAGGCGGAGCGGCCGATCGTCTCCATCACCACGCGCGGTGAAAACGATTGCGCGATCGTGATCGTCGAGGACAATGGAAAGGGGGTGCCGGAGGCGCTGCGCAGCCGCATCTTCGAGCCTTTCTTCACCACAAAGGCGGTCGGCGAAGGCACAGGGCTCGGCCTATGGATCAGCTATTCCATCGCCCATGAGCATGGCGGCTCTATCGAATACGACACGTCGCCGGAAGGCGGCGCGCGTTTCACGCTGCGCCTGCCGCGCGCGACGGAAGCCGAGACGCGCGACTTGCGAAACTGACTTGCGAACCTGAAGACCCGCGGCCCGAGTGGGGCGGAAGGCCGCGAGTCTTCGGCTCCGCTTGTCGCCTTTTAGGAGGCGACGACGCGAATCTTATTCTCCGCATGGCCGTGATGCGCGTCCTCGACATCGACAGCGCCCACTTCGCGCGTCTTCGAGTGATCGGCGGCGAGCACGAGATAGACCGCCGGCAGCACGAAGAGCGTGAACAATGTGCCGATCGACAGGCCCGAGGCGATGACGAGGCCCATATTGTAGCGCGAGGCCGCGCCGGCGCCGCTCGCCATGATGAGCGGCAGAACGCCGAGCACCATCGCCGCCGTCGTCATGAGAATCGGCCGCAGGCGGATCGACGTCGCTTCTATGATCGCCTCATATTTCGACTTGCCGAGATGCTGCTGCTCATTGGCGAATTCGACGATGAGAATGCCGTGCTTGCTGATGAGGCCCATCAGCGTCACGAGGCCCACCTGCGTGTAGATATTGATGCTCGCGCCGCCGAAGCCCAGCATGATGAAGACCAGCGCGCCGGCGATCGACATGGGCACGGAGACGAGAATGATGAGCGGATCGCGGAAGCTCTCGAACTGCGCCGCGAGCGCCAGGAAGATGATGATGAGCGCGAAGCCGAAGGTCGCCGCGAAGCCGCTCGACTCCTGCACGAATTGGCGTGACGAGCCGGCATAGTCGATCGTGTAGGCGGGCGGCAGCGTCTGCGCGGCGACTTCCTTCAGCGTCTCCAGCGCCTCGCCGGCGATGACGCCGGGCGCGGCGACGCCGGAGATGGTGAAGGAGTTGATCTGCTGGAAGTGATTGAGCGACTCCGGCACGACCATGGTCTGGAACTTCGCCACCGTCGACAGCGGCACGGAAGAGCCGTCCGCGGTCTTGATGTAATAGTTCAAGATCTGATCCGGGTTGAGCCGGAACTGCTGCGCCATCTGCGGGATGACCTTGTACGAGCGCCCGTCCAATCCGAAATATTGCGTGTAGCCGCCGCTCAATCCGGTCGTGAGCGCGCCGCCGACGTCGAGCATTCGCAAGCCGAGCTGCGCGGTCTTCTCGCGATCGATGACGAGCGACATTTGCGGCTGGTCGATCTTCAGATCGGTGTCGAGGAATATGAACTTGCCCGTCGCCAGCGCCTTGGACAGCAAGTCGTGCGAGATATCGTTCATCTTCTCGAAAGTGTCGGTGCTCTGCACGACGAACTGAATCGGCAGACCATTGGAGCCCGGCAGCGGCTGCGGCTGGAAGGTCACGAGACGCTGACCAGGCACGGAGCGCGCGAGCTCCTGCTGCAGCGTCTGCTGCATCTGCTCGGCCGTGATCTTGCGCTTGTCCGGCGGCGTGAGAACGAGACCGCCGAAGATGAGGCCGGGCGTGACGATCTGGAAGGAGCTGGTCATCTCGGGATGCTTGGCGAAGGTCTGGTAGACCTGATCTCCATAGAAGAGCTTCTGCTGCAATGTGGCGTTGGGCGCCGAGGTGGATTGCGCGAAGACGACGCCTTGATCCTCATTGGGCGCGAGCTCGTTCTTCGAATTGGAATAGAGCCAAAAGATACTCGCGAGCACGAGGCCGCCGAAGACGAGCGTCACCGGCACGAAATGCAGCGAGCGCTCCAGCAGGCGCCGATAGCGCTCCTTCACCCAATCCATCTTGTCGTCGATGACTTCGACGATGCGCGTCTCCAGCGTCTCATGGCCCGGCTGCGGCGGCTTCAGCACCAGCGCGCAGCTCACCGGCGAGAGCGTGAGCGCGATGACCGCCGAGACCGTCACCGAGCCGGCGAGCGTGAAGGCGAATTCGACGAAGAGCGCGCCGGTGAGGCCGCCCTGAAAGCCGATCGGCACATAGACGGCGATCAGCACGATGGTCATGGCGATGATCGGACCGGCGAGCTCGCGCGCCGCCTGCAAGGCCGCCTCGAAAGGCTTCATGCCGTCGGCGAGATGGCGGTTGACGTTTTCGACCACGATGATGGCGTCGTCGACGACGAGTCCGATGGCCAGAACCAGCGCCAGCAGGGTGAGCAGATTGATAGAGAAGCCGAGCGCCAGCAGGATGGTGAATGTGCCGATGAGCGACAGCGGGATGGCGATGATCGGTATGACCACCGAGCGCCACGAGCCGAGGAACATGAACACGACGCCGGTGACGATGAGGATCGCCTCGATCAGCGTGTGAATCACCTCGTCGATGGAGCTGTTCACGAAATCGGTCGTGTCATAGACGATATCGCTGTTGAGGCCCTGCGGCAGCGATTTCAGAATGTCGGGATAGGCTTCTTTGACGCCTTTGACGACATCGAGGAGATTGGCGTTGGGCGCGACGAGAATGCCGATATAGACCGCCTGCTTGCCATTGAAGGCCACGGCGGATTCGTAATCCTCCGAGCCAAGCGTGACATTGGCGACGTCGCGCAGCTTCACATTGGCGCCGTTCACCTGCTTGACGACGAGATTGCGGAACTCCTCCAGCGAATGCATCGAGGTGGCCGCGGTGAGCGTCACCTGCACCATCTCGCCCTTGGTGGAGCCGAGGCCGGCGATATAGTCATTGCCCTGCAGCGCGGTGGCGAGCTCGCTGGCGGTGAGGCCATAGGCGGCGAGCTTGACCGGATCAAGCCACGCGCGGAGCGCGAAGGTCTTGCCGCCGATGAGCTCGGCCGTCTGCACGCCCGGCACCGATTGCAGGCGCGGCTGCACGACGCGGATCAGATAATCGGTGACCTGGCTCGATGTCAGAATATCGCTATTGAAGCCGATATACATGGCGTCGGTGGTCTGGCCGATCTTCACCGTGATGACGGGACGCTGCACGGCCGAAGGCAGCTGATTGAGCACCGAATCGATCTTGGTGCTGATCTCGGTCAGCGCCTTGCCGGAATCATAGTTGAGCCGCAGATTGGCGGTGATGGTGCTGGTGCCGACCTGGCTCGTCGAGGTGAGATAGTCGATGCCGTTCGCTTGCGCGATGGCGTTCTCAAGCGGCGTTGTGACGAAGCCGGCGACAGTCGCCGGATCGGCGCCGAAATAGGAGGTCGTCACCGTGACGACCGCGTTTTGCGTGCGCGGATATTGCAGCGTCGGCAAGGTGAAGAGCGAGCGCAGGCCCAGCACCAGGATCAGCAGGCTCACCACCGAGGCGAGCACGGGGCGACGCACGAAAATGTCGGTGAAACGCATGTTCGTCGTCTCCGTTCACTGATCCACGGGCTTGGGATTGGGATCGACCGGCGGCTGCTGCGTGTCGGAAATATTCAGCGGCGAGCCGTTTCTCAGCTTCACTTGGCCAGCGGTGACGACGGTCGCGCCCTCCGCCACGCCTTCCAGCACGGCGACCTCGTCGCCGCGCGTCGAGCCGAGGCGCACGAAGGTCTGATGCGCGGAGAGGCCGGCGCCCTTGCCGTCCGCCGCCTTCTGCACGAGAAACACCGAATTGCCGAAGGGCGCATAGACGATCGCCGTCTGCGGCAGGGTGACGAGGCGCTCGGGCTTGCCGGTCACAATGTCGATCTGCGCGAACATGCCGGGCTTCAGCTCGAGATCGGCATTGGCGAGGCTGGCGCGCACCTGCACATTGCGGCTCGCCTGATCCACCTTGGAGTTGATCGCGACGATCTTGCCGGTGAACTTCTTATTTGGAAACGCATCGACGCCGGCGTCGATCGATTGGCCGACCTCTATGCCGTTCAGCGCCTGCTGCGGCAGGGTGAAGTCGAGATAGATGGGATCGAGCGCCTGCAGCGTCACGATATTTGTGCCCGCTCCGATATATTGGCCGAGATCGACCGCGCGAATGCCGAGCCGTCCGGCGAAGGGCGCGCGCAAAGTCTTTTGCGCGATCACCGCCTCCTGCTGCGCGACATCGGCCTCCGCGCTCTTGAGATTGGCTTGATCCGTGTCGACCGTCGCCTGGCTCGCGGCGTGAATCTTCAGCTGCGCCTGATCGCGGCGCAGATTTATGCCGGCGAGCTCGGCGGCCGCCTTTTGCGAGGCGAGCTTGGCGAGATCGGTGTCCTTGCGCAATTCCAGCAGCAGCTGGCCCGCCTCCACCTGCTGGCCGGATTGGAAGTGAATCTTCTCGACGATGCCGGAGGCCTCCAGCGAGAGATCGGCGCCGTTCACCGCGCGAAACGTGCCGACCGCGGTGAGCTTGGGCCGCCATTCCTGATAGCCCGCCGTCGTGACCGAGACGGTCTGCGGCGGATTGGCCATGGAGGCGAGAAAGCCCTTGATCATCACGCCGCGAAACACGTTGAAGCCATAGAGTCCGCCAAAGACGAGCGCGACGATCGCGAGCATGATCGTCATCGGCTTCGCCATTGGTCCGAAACGATCCTGCAGCAAGGTTCTAGCGACCATTTCGAGCATCCTCCGCCTGGGCTCTGATCGCCGCGGCGATCGGCGATGTAGCGATAATATCCGTGGGCTTGGCCTGAGAGGCCTCGGTCTCGTCCACGCGGTTCCACCAGCCGCCGCCGAGCGATTGCAGCAGCGCCGCCGTGTCGGCGAAGCGCGCCGCCTGCGCCTTCACGCGGTTGAGCCGCGCGGTGAGCAGAGTCTGCTCGGCGTTGAGCACGATCGAATAGGTCGTCGAGCCGGCGCGATATTGCGCGCGCGCGATCTCGAGGCTCTCCGCCGCGGCTTTTTCCGCCGCCACTTGCGCGCGCAGCGTGCCGGCGTCGTGCTTCACCGCCTGCAGCGAATCCGCGACATTCTGGAAAGCGGAAATGACGGTGGAGCGATATTGCGCCTCCGCCTGCTCGAAGGCCGCGACCTTGGCCTCGCGCGTGTGGAACAGCGAGCCGGCGTCGAAAGCCTTCGCCGAAGCCTGAGCGGCGAGCGTGTAGACCATTGTCTGCGGCGAGAACAAAGAGGTGAAGTTCGTCGCCTGCGCGCCGCCGGTCGCAGAGAGCGTGAATTGCGGCAGCATGTTCGCTGTCGCGACGCCGATCTCCGCGCTGGCCTGATGCAGCTGGTTCTCGGAGGCGAGAATATCCGGCCGCTGCCGCACGAGCATCGAGGACAGGCTGACCGGCAATTCGCCGGGCAGGCGCAGGCCGGAGAGATCGACCGCCTCGCCTTTGTCGGCGTTGGGGAAACGGCCGAGATAGGCCATCAGCAGATTGCGGTTCTGCGCGCGCGCTTTTTCCAGCGGCGGCAGCGTGGCCTCCGCCTGCGCGAGCTGCGCGCGCTCGGACAGCACATCAGCCTGGCTGACGGCGCCGAGTTCGAATCGCTTCTCGAGCAGATCGAGCTGCGTGCGATAGGCCGCGATGAGGTCGCGCGTCACCTTGATCTGCGAGGCATAGGAGGCGTCGGCGATCGCCGCAGTGACGACATTGGCGGTGAGCGCGAGATAGGTCGCCTCGAGCTGGAAGCGCTTCTGCTCGGCCGCGGCCGTGTCGCTCTCCAGCGTGCGCCAGGATTTGCCGAACACATCCGGCGAGAAGGACACCGAAACATTGGCGTTGTGCAGGCCGTAGACGAAAGTCGAGGCCGAGCTGGAAGAGGACGATGACGACGAAGAGGAGGACGAGCTCGACGAGGTGAGGCCGGCGTATTGCGCCGTCGTCGACTGCTGCCGTGTGTAGGTGTCCCCGAGCGTCGCCTGCGGCAGGAAGGTCGCGGAATTGGCCTCTATCGTCTCACGCGCCTGCCGCAGCGCGGCCTCGGCCGCCATTATGTCCGGGTGATTCGCCACGGCCTCGGCGACCAGGGCGGATATCTGCTTGGAACGGAACAGCTTCCACCATTCGCCGGGCACATCGCGGCCATGGGCGAAGCGCTGCGAGGCGCCGCCGGCTGTCGCCGCCGATTCGGTGGAAGCGCCGATTTTGCCATAGCCGGCGCTCGCCGGCGCAGGGGGCGGAACAAAATCTGGCCCGACCGCGCATGCGGAGAGCGACAGCGCCGCGAATGCGGCCGCCCCCCGGGCTGCGGTCCGTGCGATTTCCCGGCAAGGCGCAGTTTTCGCTTGTCGGACTCTGCGTCGCGAAAATTTCGGCATGACCCTCTCGAAAACTGAACCGTTCAGTTTTAATATTAATGCAGAGCCCGAGTGTCAATGCTAAAACTGAACGGTTCAGTTTTTCCCGGGGATGGAAAGACGACGCAAAGGCTGAGACAAGGCCTGCTGGGGACTGCGGCCTGCGTGGGACTGCGGCGGAAGGAGGGGCGGATGACGGGGGTGGGCCAGAGCAAATGACCGAAGCAGCGGAGACGAGCGCGCCGGAGCCGGCCACGGAGCATGTTCCCAATCGCAAGGAGTGCCAGATCCTCTCGGCGGCGCGCACCCAATTTTTGGAGCAGGGCTTCGCCGAGACGTCCATGGACGGAATCGCGCGCGCAGCGGGCGTGTCGAAGGCGACGCTCTACGCGTATTTTCCCAGCAAGGAAGCGCTGTTTCGCAATCTCATCGAGATCGAGTGCAGCCAAAAATGCACCGACGTTCCCAAGCCCGATTTCGATCTCGGCGCCGAGCAGGCGCTACGCGAGCTCTGCGCGCATTTCGTCGCCCGCTTCCTGACGCGGGAATGGGCCGCCTTTTTCCAGACGGTGTCGAGCGAGCGCTGGCGCTACCCCGAGCTTTGCCATCTCTATTTCAACAGCGGCAAGCAGAATGTCCTCGATCTCGTCGCCGGCTATCTCGACGAAGCGAAGACGAAAGGCCTGCTCGCCTTCGACGACGCCCAAATGGCGGCGGAGCAATTGCTGCATCTCACCATCTCGGATTTGCCCATGCGCGTCGTGCTGGGATTGGAGCTGCGCAGCGAGGCCGAGTATCAGCGCGTGATGGAGTCCGGCCTCGCCGTGTTCTTGAAGGCCTATGCGCCTTAGCGATTCCGCCTCTCCCGCTTTCGCGGGAGAGGGGATCGCGTCGCTTTCCGTCCGATCGGAACGCGCTCTAATGCGCAGGGCCCATCGCGCGTCGGCAGGCGCTCTCGCATTCCTTGCAGACATCCGCGCAGATGCGACAATGCTCGTGATGCTTGGCGTGGCGTCGACACTCCTTCTCGCAGGCGCGGCACATATCGACGCAGGCCTGTAGAATGGCGCGCATCGCCGTCTCATCCGTCGCGCTGCGTCGCGAGGCGATGGCGCCCGCCGCGAGGCATATGTCCGCGCAATCCTGATCGAGCCTTATGCAGCGACGCAGATCGGCGACATTCTCCTCGGCGAGGCAGGCGTCGGCGCAGACGGCGCAGGCCTGCGCGCAATCGAAGCAGGCTTCGACGCAACCGACCAGCGCGGCGTCGGCGCGCCCGCGCATTTGCGGATGGCTGGCGATGATGGCTTCCACATGCATGAGGCGTCCTCCTTTGTCATTCACGATTTGGCCGAATGCTCCGGCTTGCCCTTTCGCTTGGTCGCGGCGAATTCCTCGAGCTGCTTCTCCGTCATGGAGTCGAGCATGGAGCGCGAGGCTCCTTTGAGCTCGCTCTTTGGAATCTCGCCGCGCTTGGCCGCCAGCGCGGCGCCGGCGGCCATTTGTTGCGCCTTTGATTTGGCGGGCATGGACTCCTCCCTTCGACGCCTGCGCGCCGCGGGAAGGCGACGCGGGGCGGAGGTTAACCCCTTCGCGCCGGAGAGGTTCCTTCAGCCGCGCCGCGACAGGCTCCAGCGCGGCGCTCGGCCGCCGCTCGCCAGATAGACGCCGATAGAGACGCAGAGCAGCGCGATCTGCTCTATGGACGAAGGGATTTCGCCGAGCAGCGGAACGGCGATCAGCGCCGCCATGGGCGGCACGAGAGCCGAAAAGGCCGCGCCCGCAGAAGCGCCGAGCAGCTCAATGCCTTTGCCGAAGAGAAACAGCGCCACGATCGACACGATGACGCCCTGGAACAAGGTCTGAATCACAATGTCGCGCAATGGCGCGTCCATTCCATGCAGGCCGTGAAAGACGAGATAGAGCGGCCCATAGAGAATGAGCGAGCCTGTCGAGACCAGCGCCGCGGCATGCAAGGACTCGAGCCGCGACGCACGCAGCACGATCGCATAGCCGGCCCATATGAAAGCCGCCGACAAAAGCAGAATATGCCCGATCTGCGTCTCGCCGAATGACAATGCGCCCGGCCCGGCAATCGCGGCGCCGCCGAGAGCGATGAGCGCATAGCCGATGAGGCGGCTCGCGGTGAAGCGTTCCCGCGTGAGCAGAAACGACAGCAGCGCGACGAAGAGCGGCATGGAGCCCGGCAGCAGCGCGCCCGCATGAGCGACCGGCGCGAGCTTGAGCCCGCTGGCGGCAACGAGCACATAAGGCGCGCCGGCGCTGCAGACGAGAATGAGGAGGCGCAGCGGGCCGAGCCGCTCGAGCGCGAGCCCTTTGCGCAGCACGACGGGAAGCAGCAGCACGCCGGCGGCGCCGAAGCGCAGCATTGTGAGATCATAGACCGAGAGCGTCGTCGTCACGCCGAGCCGCGTGACGACGAGCCAGGTCGCCCAAACAGTGACGGCGGACACGCCGAACATCGCGCCCGTGGCGTATCGCGCCGTCTGCGGAGCGCTTTCGACGACACCATCGCTCATCGGATATTCTCCTCTTCCAACCCGCCCCGCACTCATAAGCGAGCGGAGCCGAAAGCGCGAGCCTCTCCTTTTCGCCGCAATATCGTCGCGGCCGCGTTTGACCTCGCTCATCGCCGCGCCATCTCACGCCCATGTCCGCACCCCTTCCCATAGGCGAGCTGTTCCTGCTAGGCTTCCGCACGCCGCATGTTCCGCCCTGGCTGCGTGATTTCGCGCGCGATTATGGGCTCGGCGGCGTCATCCTCTTCGATTACGACTGCACGGATCGCAAATATGAGCGCAATATTTTCGATCCCGCGCAGGTGAAGGCGCTCTGCGCGGAGATTCACGCGCTGCCGAAGCGGCCGCTGATCTTCATCGATCAGGAGGGCGGCAAGGTGCGGCGGCTGAAGGAGGAGCGCGGCTTCGCGCCGCTGCCGAGCGCGCGCCAATTCGGCCGGCTGACAGCGCGCGAGCGGCTCGACGCGCTGCGTCCCGCCTATGCCGAATTACGCGATCTCGGCATAGACGCCGATCTCGCGCCCGTCGTCGATCTCGACATAAATCCCGACAGTCCCGACATCGGCTCGGCGCAACGCAGCTACTCCGCCGATCCGCGCGTCGTCGAAGATTGCGTCGCCGCGCTGATCGAGGTCGCACGCGCGACCGGGCTGAAGCTGTGCCTGAAACATTTTCCCGGCACGGGCGGCGCCAAGGTCAATCCACACGATCATGTGATGGATCTCTCCGATTGCATCACCGACACGCAGGTGAAGATCTTCGAGACGCTGGCGCCGCGCGTTCCCATGGTTCTGTTCAGCCATGGCGTCGTGAATCAATGGGAGAAAGACACGCCCTGCTGTCTTTCTTCCGTCGCCATTCGCAAATTGCGGCAATGGGCGCCGCAGACCGTGGTCGTGACCGACGATCTGCAGATGCAAGGCGTGCAAAAGCTGATGACGACGGAAGACGCCGCGCTACGCGCCTTGCGCGCCGGCGCGGATTTCATCCTCATCGGCAATAATCTGAAGGACGAGCAGGAAGACTCGGCGCGCTATGCGCAAAAGCTTCTCGACGCTTGCGAGACGGATGCGTCGCTGCGCGCCGAGGCCGAGGCCGCGATCGCGCGCATTCGTCGATTGAAGGCGTGACCGCTCACCATTCCTCGGCGGAGCACTCGCCGGCGACCCAGGTCGATACGATGCGAAGGCTCTGCGGATCGAAGGCCGTCATATCGGCGCGATAGCCGGCGACGAGCCGGCCGAGCCTTTTGCCGAGCCCCAGAAAACTCGCCGGATTGGCGGAGGCGAGAACGAGCGCGCGCTCGAGCGGAAGATCGAGCAGCGCGACGCAATTGCGCACCGCGCTCGCCATATCCAGCGAAGCGCCGGCGAGCGTCCCCTCCTCCGTCACGCAGCGTCCGTTCTCGACGAGAATCTCCCTTCCCTGCAAGACGAATCCGCGTCCCTCGCCGCCGACCGGCGGCATTGCGTCGGTGACGAGCATGGGATGGCCGAGGCCGGCGCGCAGAGCGAGGCGCAAGATCGCCGGATCGACATGCTCGCCATCGACGATGAGGCCGTAAGACGCGGCCGAAGATTCGAGCGCCGCCGCGATCGGCCCCGGCTCGCGGCTGGCGAGCGGGCGCATAGCGTTGAAGAGATGGGTGAAGCCGGTCAGCCCTTCCGCCATCGCCGCGCGCGTCTGCGCGTAATTCGCCATGGAGTGGCCGAGCGCGACTTTGCAGCCGGCGGCGACGAGCTCAGTGATGAAGCCCGGCGGCGTCTCCTCCGGCGCGAGGGTGACGAGCGACACGCCGCCCGGCGGCGGCGCCAGCATCTCGACATGATGCGGCGAAGGCGCGCGGCGAAGATCGGCGCGATGCACGCCGAGCCGCTCCGGCGAGATGAAGGGTCCTTCGAAATGCACGCCGAGCACGCTGGGCGCATGGGGGAGAATCTCCGCCACGGCGCGCGCGGCCGCGATCATCTTCTCATCCGTGTCGGTGATGAGCGTCGGCAGCAGCGAGGTCGTGCCGAATTTGCGATGCGCCCGCACGATCGTCGCGATCGCCTCCGGCGTCGGCGAATCGTTGAACAGAATATCGCCGCCGCCATTCACCTGAATATCGATGAAGCCGGGCGCGAGCCAGACGCCTTTCGGCAGCTCCAGCACATCCGCGCCGCGCGGAATCTCGCGACGCAGAATGAGCGAGACGATGTTCTCGCCTTCTATCACCACGGCGCAGTCGCGATGCGCCGTTTCGCCGTCGAAGACGACGTCGGCGGCGATCGTTCGGCGCGCCTCCTCGCTCATCGCGTGCGCGTCACCTTCTGCAAATGGCGCGGACGATCGACATCGACGCCGCGCGCCGCGGCGAGCCGCGCCGCCATGGCGTAAAAGCTCTGAATGAGGCAGATGGCGTCGGTCTCTGGATGATCGGCGGCGATCGTCGGCAGTCGATTGCGCGTCTCATCCTCGCGATCCGTCGTGAACAGAGCCGCGCCTTTGCCGCGCAAATCCTCCGCGAGGCGACGCATGCCGCTCGCCGCCTCGTCGGTCGGCGTCAGCATCAGGATCGGATAGAGCGGCGAGACGAGCGACACCGGCCCATGCATGAATTCCGCGGCGCTGAACGCCTCGGCATGGAGATTGGCGGTCTCCTTCAGCTTCAGCGCCGCCTCGCGCGCTATGGCCAGCGTCGGCCCGCGTCCTATCGTGACGAGACTTTCCGCGCGTGAGAAGGCGTCCACCATTCGCGACCAATCGAGCTCGGCCGCGCGCGCGAGCCGCTCCGGCAGTCGTGCGAGCGCATCGTCGAGCGCGCGATCCTGCGACCACAGCGCGACGAGACGCGCCAGCGCGGCGAGCGAGGCGATGAAGGTCTTGGTCGCCGGCACCGCGAATTCCGGCCCTGCGGCCATTGGCAGAACGAACTCGCATTGCGCGGCGAGTTCGCTCTCGACCTCGTTGACGAGGCAAGCGGTGACGGCGCCGCTGCGACGTGCGGCGGCGGCCTGCTCTATGAGATCATTGCTGCCGCCCGATTGCGAGATCGCGAGAAAAAATTGGCCGTCGAGCCGCAGCGCGCCGCCATAGACGCTGGAGATGTTGGGCGCGGCGGAGGCGACCGGCAGGCCGAGGCCGCGCTCGATGAGATGCTTGGCGAATGTCGCCGCATGAGCGGAGCTGCCACGCGCGCAAGTGACGACGACGCGCGGCTCGACATTACGCAAGCGCGCGACCAGCGGCGCGAGGCGCGGGGCGATGAGCTCACGTTGCCGCGCGACCGCCTGCGGCGCCTCGCGCGCTTCGATCGCCATTTGATTGTCTTGCATGGTCATCGGCGGCTCTGCTGCAGCTCTGTCACGCCCCCCGCCCGCGCCCTTATGGCACGGGAGCGCGCGTCGCGCGAGCGCGAAATCCTTTGCGCGGCAGCGCCTTCGCTTGCGAATTCGACCGCGGAGGACGAACTGTTGCGTAAGGAGGAACACATGGAAACGGAACGTCCGAGCCCACGCTATTCGTCGATCGACGCATGGGAGCCGCGCGAGATTCTCGACGCCATGATCGAAGGGCAGTTCGCCGCCGTCGCCGCCGTGCGCGCCGCGCGTCCGGCGATCGAGAACGCAGCGCTCGCGGTCGTGCGGCGTCTCACGCGCGGCGGGCGCATCGTCTATGTCGGCGCCGGAACGTCGGGCCGGCTCGCGGTGCAGGACGGCGCCGAGCTGACGCCGACCTTCAGCTGGCCGCAGGAGCGCCTGCTGCTGCTGATGGCGGGCGGCGACGATGCGCTGCTGAAAGCCGTGGAAGGCGCCGAGGACGAGGCCGAGCGCGGCGCCGAGCTGATGCGCCGCCATGCGATCGGCGAGGCCGATGTCGTCATCGCTATCGCCGCCAGCGGCACGACGCCGTTCACCCTCGCCTGCCTGCGCGAGGCGGCGCGGCATGGCGCTCTGACGATCAGCATCGCCAATAATCGCGACGCGCCGCTGCTCGCCGATGCGGAACATGCGGTGTTTCTCGACACGGGCTCCGAAGCGATCGCCGGCTCGACGCGCATGAAGGCCGGCACGGCGCAGCGCGTCGCGCTGCTGATGCTGTCGTCGCTGGTAATGATTCTGCAAGGCCGCGTCTATGAAGGGCTGATGGTCGATGTGCAGGCGTCGAACAAGAAGCTCGCGCGGCGCAGCGAGCGCATTCTGGCGCGGCTCACCGGACGCGAGAGCAAGGAGATCGACGCGGCGCTGCGTCGCGCGGGCGGCAGCGTCAAGCTGGCCTATCTGCTGCTCGAGGGCCATGGGCTCGGCGAGGCGCGCGCCGCGCTCGAAGGATCGCGCGGCCATTTGCGCCGGGCGGTGGAGGCGCTCGCCGGCGCGCCGGCGGCCGAGAAACAGAAAAAATCCGGCGCGCCGGAGCCCGGTCGGTCCGAATTTTGATGCGTCTTCGATGAAGAGGTATAAATATTCGCCCGAAAGGAATCGCGAGAGCCATGACAGTCAACAAGATCGATGCGCTGCTGGCGCTTCGCAGCGAAGGACGTTTCCTGGTCGGACGTGATCGCATCAAGCTTTTGGAGGCGGTCGCCGAATATGGCAGCATCACCAAGGCGGCGAAGGTCGTGGGCTTCAGCTACAAGACCGCCTGGGATGCGGTGAACGCCATCAATAATCTTCTGCCCAGCCCTGCTTTTGTGACAAAGGCGGGCGGCCGCTCCGGCGGCGGCGCGGAAGTGACGGCGGAAGGACGCCGGCTGATCGCCACTTTTCATCGGCTGGAGGAGCGGCTGTCGCGCATCTCCTCGCTCATCGCCGAGGAAGGGCTCGAGGATCAGGACGATTTTCTTCTCTGGAGCGTGGGCGTAAAAATTTCTGCTCGCAATATGTTCCAGACGGAAGTCGTCTCGGTGAAGAAATGGCCGGTCGACGTCGAGGTGACGCTGCGCGTGTCGCCGGAGACCTCCATTCACGCCATCGTCACCAATGACTCCGCCGTGGAGCTCGGCCTCGAGCCGGGACGCAAGACTCTGGCGCTGATCAAATCCTCCTTCGTCCATCTCACCACGCCCGAGCACACGCCCCCCGGCGTACGCAATCAGTTCGTCGGCGTGGTGCGGCGGCGCATCGACGCAGAGCGCAACAGCGAGGTGCTGCTCGACATTGGCGCGGGCAAGACGATGCACGCCGTCGTGCCGCGCCAGACGGCGGAAGACCTCGGCCTCACCGAAGGCGAGCGGGCCGTCGCCAGCTTCAACCCGACCGACGTCATCCTCGCGGTCGACTGACAATCGAATTCCCTTTCGCTGGTAGAAAGATCAATCGGCGGGCTACCCGCCGATAAAATGAGCGCTCGCGTCGATTGACACGCCCGCGGCGGCGCTTTTATGTTTTCATTATGTATCGCCTCGACATAGCGAGTCGCCTCGCCCTTCGCCCCAGCCGCCGCAATGTGCTGGCGGCCGTCCCTTCCGCGCTCGGCGTCGCTCTGCTCGGCAGGCCGGCGCGGGCGGCGGACGAGCGCCTCATCGTCGTCACCTCCTTCCCGGAAGAGCTGACGACTCGTTATGAGGCGGAGTTCGAGAAGCTCTATCCCGGCGTTCACGTCCAATTCGTCTGGAAGCAGTCGCGCGACGCGCTCGCTCTGCTGAGCGACAAGGACCAGGGCGGGGCCGATGTCTATTGGGCGCCCGCTCTCGGAAATTTCCCTATATTGCGAGACCGCGGCGCCTTTCAAAAATTCGCCGTCGATCGCGCCGCCCTGCCCGGCCGGCTCGGCGATCAGCTCCTGTCCGATCCGAGCGGCCTGTTCGAGGCCTACGACGTCGCCGGCTATGGCATTGTGGTCGATCCCGCCGCCCTCGCGCGCGACGGGCTGAGGCCGCCCAAGAGCTGGAGCGACCTCGCCTCCCCCGCCTATGCCGGCCGCATCGTCATGCCGATTCCGGCCAAGGTGGGCTTCTCGCCGGCCCTCTATGACATCATCCTGCAATCGGAGGGCTGGGAGCGCGGCTGGGCGCTGCTCGCCGAGATCGCCGGCGGCGCGGAGCTGCTCGGCTCCGGCTCCGGCCCGACGGCGACCGTCAAGGACGGGCGCGCCGCGCTCGGCCTCACCATCGACTTCTTCGCCTTCGGCGCGCTGGCCAATGGCGAGAAGCTCTCCTTCGTCTATCCCGAGAAGACCGCCTTTCTGCCCGCTCATATCGCCATCACGGCGGCCACGCAGCGTTTTTCGGCGGCCAAGGCCTTCGTGGATTTCGCGCTCTCCGCCAAGGGCCAGAAGCTGATGATGGAGGCCGACAGCAGCCGCCATCCGGCCCGGCCGGACGCCTATGCCGGCAAGCCGGCGGCCGTGGTCGATCCCTTCGCCCTGCCGCCGGGAACCTTCTACCCCTATGACGCCGAGATCGGCCGGCGGCGGCCCGGCGCGGTCAGCGTGATGTTCGATCTCGCCATCGCGGAGCGCCACGCCGAGACGCAGCGCCTTTGGCGCGCCATTCACGCCGCCGAGGCGCGGCTCGCCGCCGCCCCGGACGCCGCCGGCGCCGCCGCCGTGGCGAAGGCGCGCAAGCTCGCCGGCTTCACGCCTATTTCCGAGGCGCAGGCGAAAGATTCCGCATTTCTCGATCGTTTTTCCAGCCGCGAGCTGAAGGACGGCGATCTCGCCGCCCGTTGGCGCGCAGAAATTTCATCGGCCCGAGCCGAGGCGCTGAGCCTCGTCGCTTCCGCCGAGCAGCGTCTGTGAGGCGGCGGCTTCTCCTTCCATTCGCGCTGCTTCTTCTCGCCGCCGGCGCGCCTTACGAGAACCCCAAGCTGGACGGCGACATCTTCTCCAGGCCCTTGGCCGGGCTGGACGAGGCTTTTCTGCGCGGCTTTCGGCAAGGGAGCGCGCTGTTCCATCAGGCCTGGGTCATCGGCCCCTCGCAGGATCAGAACGAGATCACCGGGCTCGGCCCGCTGTATAATCGCCTCTCCTGCATCGCCTGCCATGTGAAGAACGGCCGCGGCCCGGCGCCGGACCCGGAGAATGGCGTCGCGCGCGCCATGGTGGTGCGGCTCGGCCTGCCCGGCCGCGACGCCCATGGCGGTCCGACGCCGCATCCGGCCTATGGCGGCCAGCTCAATCCAGAGGGCAATCCCGGCGTGCCGGGCGAGGGCCGCGCGATCGTCGCCTTCGACGAGATCGAAACGCGCCTGTCCGATGGCGAGACCGTCTCGCTGCGTCGCCCGCGCCTCTCCTTTCGCGATCTCGCCTATGGGCCGCTCGGCGACAATGTGCGGATCTCGCTGCGCAACGCGCCGCCGGTCTTCGGGCTCGGCCTGCTGGAGGCCGTGCCGGACGACGAGATCATCAGCTATGCGGTGGGCCAGGGCCGCGGCCGGCCGAACCATGTCTATGACATGGCGGCCGGCCGTATCGCGCTGGGCCGCTTCGGCCTCAAGGCCAATCAGCCGGATCTGCGCCAGCAGATCGCCAACGCCTTCGCCGAGGACATCGGCGTCACCTCCTATCTCTTCCCCGAGCCCAATTGCACCGCCGCGCAGCCGAAATGCCGCGCGGCGGCGGGACGGGAGATCGAGCTCTCTGCCGCGCGGCTCGAGGCCTCGCTCGCCTATATGCGCGGCCTCGCCGTGCCGGCGCGGCGCGATCTCTCCGATCCGCGCGTCGCCAAAGGCGAGGCGCTGTTCCGCGAGATCGGCTGCGCCGCCTGCCATCGCGAGACGATGAAGCTCGGCCCGGTCGGCTTCGCGCCCTGGCTGAGCGGGACGGAGATTCATCCCTATGGCGATCTTCTGCTGCACGACATGGGCGATGGGCTCGCCGATGGGCGCGAGGATTTCGAGGCCGGCCCGCGCGACTGGCGCACGCCGCCGCTCTGGGGCCTCGGCCTCGCCGGGCGCTTTGGAACGCCCGCGGATTTTCTCCACGACGGCCGCGCCCGCACCGTGACGGAAGCGATCCTCTGGCACGGCGGAGAGGCGGAGGACGCAGCGCGGCGGTTTCGCGGTCTGACGCGCGACGAGCGGGCGGAGCTGCTCGCATTTTTGGGGTCGCTCTGAGGGAGCGAGGAATCTGCCCCTCTCCCGCGAAGCGGGGGCGGACACGGGAGGGGGCGGCGGGACGATGGGACAATCGGGGGAAGAACGATGAAACTCAGCAAACTCGCGCCCTTTGGCGCCGCCAGCGTCGTCGCGCTCATCGCAGGTGCGGCGCTCGCCGGCGAGCAGCCGCAACCTTTCGATCTCGGCGAGATTCACGTCGGCGCCGAGCATAGGACAGCGCCTTCCGACAAGAAGAAGGACGATGGTCCGGCGCCACTGCAGAAGACCGATTCCTATGGCGGCGTGACCATCAGCAACCGTCAGAACGAGACCTTCCAGCGCGATTCGCTCGATCGCGCCGTCAATCTCGCCGCTGGCGTCGTCAGCAACAGCACCGGCGGCACGCGCAATGAGCAGAACATCTATGTGCGCGGCTTCGACCGCTGGCAGGTGCCGCTCACCATCGACGGCGTGCGCGTCTATCTGCCGGCCGACAATCGGCTCGATTTCGCGCGCTTCATGACGCCGGACGTCGCCGAGGTGCAGATCGCCAAGGGCTATGTCTCGGTGCTGGACGGCCCGGGCGGCATGGGCGGCCAGATCAATCTCGTCTCCCGCAAGCCCACGAAGGAGATAGAAGGCGAGGTGCGCACCGGCCTCGAGTTCGGCCGCGACGGCAGCTATGAGGGCATAAAGACCTATGCGCTGCTCGGCACGAAGCAGGACAATTATTATCTGCAGCTCAGCGGCTCATGGCGCGATCTGCGCGGCTGGATGCTGCCGGCGAGCTATACGCCGACCAATAATCAGGGCGACGGCTTCCGCGGCAATTCGGGAACCTATGATTGGAGCCTGAACGCCAAGGCCGGCTACACGCCCAACGACACCGACGAATATTCGCTGAGCTTCATCCGCCAGGACGGCAAGAAGGGCGCGCCCTATCACACGACCGACGGGCTGAACAGCCAGAAATATTGGCGCTGGCCCTATTGGCGCGTGCAGAATCTCTACTTCCTGTCCAACACCAAGATCGGCGATTCGTCCTATGTGAAGACCAAGGCCTATTGGAGCAAGTTCGACAACGACCTCTTCTCCTACAACGACCCGTTCCAGGCCTATCAGTCCTCGGCCAAGGCCTTCCGCAGCTATTACCAGGACTATGCGCTCGGCGCCGATGTGGAGGCCGGGCATGATTTCGGCGAGCTCGACACGCTGAAGATCGCCGGCCACTATCGCTTCGACGAGCACGCCACCTGGCAGGAATATTACGGCCTGAATGTCGCCAATAATTCGGCCGGCTGCGTGATAAACGTCATCTGCTTCACCCAGCCGATCGTCTACACGCAGGAAGACACTTATTCGATCGCCGTCGAGAACACTTATCATCCGACCAAGGACATCGATCTCGTCGGCGGCTTCGCCTATGACTGGCGCCATCTGCGCAAGGCGGAGGATTTCGTCTTCAACACGGGCGTCATCGGCTATCGGCTGAAGGACACGCAGGCCCCCAATTTCCAGGGCGCGGCCATCTGGCGCTACAGCGACACCAATAAGGTCTATTTCAACGTCTCCGACCGCGAGCGCTTCCCGACGATCTTCGAGCGTTTCAGCTCGCGCTTCGGCGGCGCCACCTCCAACCCCGGCCTGACGCCGGAGCGCGCGATCAATTTCGACATCGGCTGGGCCAGCGAGTTCGCGCCGGGCAGCCGCATTCAATTGGACGCCTTCCACTCCATCGTCCGCAATCTGATCCAATCCGTTCCGGTTCCCGCCTATGGCGCGGGCGTCACCCAGAGCCAGAATGTCGGCGACGGCAGCTTCTGGGGCGGGGAGGTCACGGTCGATTATCGCGCCTCCGACGAGCTGTCGCTGGGCGGCAATCTGACGCTGATGCGCCGCTCGGTCTATGCGCCGTACATTCTCAACTTCCAGCCGACAGGCGTGCCGGACGGCAAGATGTTCCTCTACGCCGGCTGGCGGCCGCTCGAAGGGCTGACGCTGACGCCCAATGTCGAGATGAACAGCAATCGCTGGACCTCGAACACGGCAGGGACGATCTATTACCGGACCGGCGCCAATTTCCTGGTCAATTTCACGGCGGAATATCAGCTCTGCCCGAACATGAAGCTCGAAGGTGGCGTGCGCAACATGTTCGACACCGCCTACACCTTCACCGACGGCTATCCAGAGGCGGGACGCAGCTTCTTCCTCGGCGCCAAGGCGACTTTCTGAGGCTCGCGCGGGGCTGGCCGTGCGCCGGCCGGCCCCGACAGCGACGCTTTGCAAGCGGGCGCGGCGCGGCTACCAATGGGGAAAAGGGGCGCGGGTGATTCGTTTTCGCCGCGTTCCCGCTCTGGCCGGCGCCGACCCATGGCGATCCGGCGGCTCCTTCGGATGGCCCCATGACCAAATTCGCGCTCGACGCCCTCGATCTCGCCGCGCTTCTCTCCTCCCGCGTCTGCCATGACGTGATCTCGCCCGTCGGCGCCATCGTCAACGGGCTGGAGGTGCTGGAGGAGGAGAAGGACGCCGAGATGCGCGGCCATGCGCTGGCGCTCATCAAATCCAGCGCGGCGGAAGCCTCCGCCCGGCTGCAGTTCTGCCGCCTCGCCTTCGGCGCCGCCGGCTCCAAGGGCGCCGAGATCGACACCGGCGACGCCGAGCATGTGACCCGCCAGCTGCTCGCCGACGAGCGCACCAAGCTCGAATGGAGCGTGCCGCGCGTGCTGATGTCGAAGAACAAGGTGAAGCTGCTGCTCAATCTGTGCCTGATCGCCGATGCGGCGATTCCGCGCGGCGGCGTCATTTCCGTCGCCTCCAGCGGCGAGCGCGACGAGATTTCCTTCACGCTGGAAGCCAAAGGCGTGAACGCCCGCATCGCCGCGGCGATCCCCGCCCTGCTGGCCGGCGAGCCGGAAGAGGGCGTCGTCGACGCGCGCGCCATTCAGGCCTATTACGCCGGCCTCGTCGCCCAGGCGAGCGGGCTCGACGTCGTGATCTCCGCGCAGCCGGAGCATGTCACCATCACCGCCCGCCCGGCCGCCGCGCAGGCGGAAGAAGAGACCGAGACCAAGGCGGCGCTCGAGGCCTGACGAGCTCGAGCGCGGGGATTTCAGTTCTCTTAACCAGAATGCGTCAAGAATGGCGTCGACGCCGCTCGCGCGGCCTGAGACGAACGACGCCATGGATGAGCTTCTCAACGATTTCCTCGTCGAGACCGCCGAGCACATAGATGCGGCGACGATGGAGCTCGTCTGTCTCGAGAAGGACCCCGGCGATCAGGCGCTCATCGCCAGCCTCTTTCGCCATGTGCACACGATCAAAGGCACCAGCGGCTTCTTGAAGCTGCCGCGCGTCGGCCGGCTGACCCATTCGACCGAGGCGCTCATCGGCGCCTTGCGGGACGGCGCGCCGATGAGCGCCGCGCATGTCACGCTGATCTTCGCCGCAGTGGACCGGCTGAAGGATATTCTCGCCGAAATGGGCCGCTCCGAGGAGGAGCCGGCGGGCGACGACGACGAGCTGGTCGCCGCCCTGGAGCAGGCGACGCGCCGCGCCCGCCTCGGCGAGGAGGAGCCCAAGGACGCCGCGGAGACGAGCGCCGCCGCGCAGACGGAAACGCCGGCCTCCCGCGCCGCCGCGACGCCCGGCGAGGCCCATGCGGCCAGCGTCGCCCATATCGGCGAGACGGTGCGCGTCTCGGTCAATGTGCTCGATCGGCTGATGGGCATCGTCTCCGAGCTCGTCTCCACCCGCAATCGCCTGCTCGAATTGTCGAGCGCCTGGGCGGGCGGCGACGAGGCCATGAGCAGCACGGTGCAGACGCTCTCCAACATCACCAGCGATCTGCAGGATGCGGTGATGAGCGCGCGCATGCAGCCGGTGGGACGGCTGTTCTCGACGCTGCCGCGTCTGGTGCGCGATCTCGCCTTCGATCTCGGCAAGAAGATCGTCGTCACGACGGAAGGCTCGGATACGGAGCTGGACCGGCAGGTGATCGAGCTGATCCGCGCGCCGCTCACGCACATCATCCGCAATTGCGCCGACCATGGCATAGAATCGCCGGCCGAGCGCGCGCGCATCGGCAAGAGCGAGACGGGCGTCATCTCCGTGCGCGCCGCCTATGACGCCGGCCAGATCATCATCGACATCGCCGACGACGGCCGCGGGCTCGACGCCGCGCGCATCCATTCCAAAGCCTTGGCGCTCGGCCTCGTCTCGGAAGCCGATATCACCAAGCTCGGCGACGCCGAGCTGTTCGAGCTGGTCTTCATGCCCGGCTTCTCGACCGCCGATGGCGTCACCAAGGTCTCCGGCCGCGGCGTCGGCATGGATGTGGTGCGCGAGAATATTCAGTCGATCGGCGGCTCCGTCTCGCTGACCTCGCGCTATGGCCGCGGAGCCTGCGTCACGCTGCGCATTCCGCTGACGCTCGCCATCACGCCGGCGCTGATTCTCACCAGCAATGGCGCGCGCTTCGCCATTCCGCAAATGACGGTCGTCGAGCTCGTCGGCGTCGGCCGCGGCTTCGAACATGCGATCCAATATATCCATGACGCGCCGGTGCTGCGCCTGCGCAATGACGTGCTTCCGCTGGTCGATCTCGCGGCGACGCTCGGCCTCGGCCGCCCGGCGCAGGAGGAGACGCGCGACGGCTTCGTCGTCGTGCTGCGCGTCGGCAGCGCGCGCTTCGGCCTGCTGGTGGAGACGATCGCCGATGTGCAGGAGATCGTCATCGAGCCGCTGGTGAGCGCGCTGGCGCGGCTCGGCGTCTTCTCCGGCCAGACGATTCTCGGCGACGGCTCGGTGGTGCTCATTCTCGATCCCGCGGCGCTGCTCGATCACGCCGGGCTGCAGCGGCTGGCCGAGCGCCCGGCCGAAGCGACGACGCCGGAAGTCTTCGTCCCGCGCGCGGAGAAGACGCGCATCATCCTCGTCAAGGCCGGCCCCGGCCCGCTGAAAGCGCTGCCTCTGTCGCTGGTGCTGCGCATAGAGGATGTGCCGCGCGAGCGGCTGATCGCCTCGGACGGCGCCTTCGTCATGGCCTATCGCGACAGCCTGCTGCCGATCATTCCGGCGACCTCGGACATGTCGCTCGACCGCGACGCCTATCCCATTCTCGTGCTGTCGGGAGCGGGCCAGTCCATGGGCCTGCTCACCGAGGAGATCATCGACGTCACCGACGAGATTCTCGACCTGCAGCGAGAGAGCGATTCGGCGCATATTCTCGGCTCCATCCAGCTCGGCGGCGAGGTCGTCGAATTTTTGGACGCCACCTATTTCATGCGCATCGCCTGCCCGGCCGCCGTGGCGCGCGGCGTCAACAAGCGGCATCGCATTCTGCTGGTCGACGACAAGGCCTTCTTCCGCGACATGCTGGCGCCCATACTCGGCTCGGCCGGCTATGACGTGACCACCGCCGCCTCGGCGCCGGAGGCCCTCTCCTTCCTGCGCAAGGGCCTGTCGGTCGAGGCGGTGGTGACGGACACCGACATGCCGGAGATGGACGGCTATAATTTCGCCCGCGCGCTGCATGCGCTGCCCGGCCTCGCCGATCTGCCGGTGGTGGCGCTCGCGGCCCAGGCGGCGCCCAGCGTGCTCGCGGCGGCCGAGGCCTGCGGCATCGCCGCCGTCGCCGGCAAGTTCGATCGGCGCGCGCTCATCGAATGCGTCGGCCGGCTGCTCGACAAGGCGGACACCGCGCCGCGCGATCTCGAATTGCGCATCATGTCGGAGCTCGCCGCATGACCCAGACGCAACGCGACGCGAGCGGGCGCCGCCGGCAGAGCGACGCGCCCAAGGAGCAGTCGCGCAACTTTACGATAAAGGTGCGCGGCCAGACCTTCGGCCTGCCGGTGGAATGCGTGAAGACGATCTTCCACATCGATCAGGTGACGCCGGTGCCGCTGGCCCCGCGCGAGATCGCCGGCCTCGCCAATCTGCGCGGCCGCATCGTGACCGCGCTGCGGCTGGACCGCTGCCTCGACATCGACGAGGGCGACCGCTCCGATTCCAATCTCGCCGTCTGCATCGAGCACAATGGCGAGCGCTATGCTCTGCTCATCGACGAGACCGGCGACGTCGTCACCTGCGAGGAGGACGACCGCATTCTCTGCCCGACCCATGTCGGCCAGCAATTCGTCGACGCCACCAACGCCTGCTACCGGCTCGACGACGATTTTCTCCCCATACTCGACATAGCCGCGCTGGTCCGGCGCCTGTCGAGAGCGACCGAGACCGGCGGCCGCGACGGCCATGCGAGAGACGCATCCCGAGGAGTAGACATATGAAGCAGATTCTGGTCGTCGACGATTCCGCGGTCATCCGCAAGGTCGCGCGCCGCATTCTCGAAGGGATGCAATTCTCCACCGTGGAGGCGGAGAACGGCCGCAAGGCGCTGGTCGCCTGCGAGCAATCCATGCCGGACGCCATATTGCTGGACTGGAACATGCCGGAGATGGACGGCGTCGAGTTCCTGCGCGCGCTGCGCAAGATGCCGGGCGGCGGCGCGCCGAAAGTGGTGTTCTGCACCACGGAGAATGAGGCGAGCTATATCGCCCAGGCGATGGATGCGGGCGCCGACGAATATATAATGAAGCCCTTCGACCAGCATGTGGTGCGCGCCAAGCTCGAGGACGTCGGCGTCATCTGAGCGGGCGCGCCGCGACGGGACATGAGGAGCGCTCTCTCGAGGAGAGCGACGGCGACATGCGGAAATGTGCGGAGCCTCGCCGTTTTCGGCCGGGCGCGCCGCCTCGGGCGGAGGGCGCGCGATGAGCCTCGCCTTCGAGCGGCTGCGCCGTCTCATCGGCTCGCTCGTCGGCGTCTCTCTCGGCCCCGACAAGCTCTATATCGCGCAGAGCCGGCTGGAGCCGATCATGCGCGCGCAGGGCTGCCGCGACCTCTCCGAGCTCATGCGCCTCATCGAGCGGCGCGCGGACGAGGCGCTGCTGCAGCGCGTCGTCGACGCGATGACCAATAATGAGACCTCCTTCTTCCGCGACCGCGTCCCCTTTCAGCGGCTGAAGCGCGATTGGCTGCCGGAGCTGATGGCGCGGCGCGCCGAGACGCGGCGCCTGCGCATCTGGTCGGCCGCCTGCTCCACGGGCCAGGAGCCCTATTCCATAGCCGTGGCGCTCACCGAAATGCGCGAGGCGCTCGCCGGCTGGAGCGTCGAGATTCTGGCCACGGATGTCTCGGAGACCGCGCTGACGACGGCGCGGCGCGGCGTCTATAGCCAGTTCGAGGCGCAGCGCGGCCTTTCGATCGGCCGGCTGCTGGCCCATTTCGACCAGAAGGACGGCCTCTGGCGCATTCGCGACGCGCTGCGGGCGAATATCGCCTTCCGCAAGCTCAATCTGCTCGACGATTTCTCTGGCGACGCGCCCTTCGACATCGTCTTTTGCCGCAATGTGCTCATTTATTTCGAGCCTGCGGTGAAAAGCCGCGTGCTCGGGCGCCTGCGCGACAGTCTCGCCGACGACGGCTGTCTGGTCCTCGGCGCGGCCGAGACGATCGGCGAGCGCATCGGCGGCCTCGCCCCGGCGAGCGACGCCGCCTGGCTGCTGCTGCCGCGCCCCTCGTCGCCGCCGTCTCGCGCCGTCATCGGCGCCTGAGCGCGGCTCGCCTCCCCCTCTGAACGCGCGAAGGGGCTCCACGAGGGAGCCCCTTTTCGACTTGCGGCCGTCGTCGCCGTATGGCTGTCAGGCGGTGATGCGCTCGTCGGCCTCACTCGGCTCGCGCAGCACATAGCCGCGGCCCCACACCGTCTCTATGTAGTTGCGGCCGTCGCTGGCGTTGGCGAGCTTCTTGCGCAGCTTGCAGATGAAGACGTCGATGATCTTGAGCTCCGGCTCGTCCATGCCGCCATAGAGATGATTGAGGAACATCTCCTTGGTGAGCGTCGTGCCCTTGCGCAGCGAGAGCAGCTCGAGCATCTGATATTCCTTGCCGGTCAGATGCACGCGGGCGCCGGAGACCTCCACCGTCTTCTGATCCAGATTGACGACGAGATCGCCGGTCGTGATGACCGATTGGGCATGGCCCTTGGAGCGGCGCACGATGGCGTGAATGCGCGCCACCAGCTCGTCCTTATGGAAGGGCTTCGTCAGATAATCGTCAGCGCCGAAGCCCAGACCCTTCACCTTGTCCTCTATGCCGGCGAGGCCGGACAAGATCAGAATCGGCGTCTTGACCTTGGCCACCCGCAAGGTGCGCAGCACCTCGTAGCCGGACATGTCGGGCAGATTCAAATCGAGCAGGATGATGTCGTAATCGTAGAGCTTTCCGAGATCTATGCCTTCCTCGCCGAGATCTGTCGCATAGACGTTGAAATTCTCGGATTTGAGCATGAGCTCGATGCTTTGAGCGGTCGCGCTGTCATCCTCTATCAGTAAAACGCGCATTTTCGGTCCCCACCCAGCTCCACCAATCTTCCCCGGACGTCGTCGCGTCGCCCGAGCGTCGACGATGCGCCGAGCTTCGTCGGCCGCCCGCCAAGATCTCTATCTATTTGTCGAAACGCTAAGCGGTAATGGTTAACAAACCCTGACCTTCGGCCCGGCGGCCAACCAAAACCTTAATCGTCGACGGCTAAGGGCCATCGCGAGCCAGAACAGCGTCTCTCGAGGGGGACGAATCGATCGGCCTTCTTGTTTATACAAGCCGTCCGCCCGGCTGCGAAGCGGCCCGCGGCTACGCAAAGGCCGCGGCGAAAGCTTCGCGAAAGCCCCGCCGCGAGGCTGCGGGGCGCCGCCGCCGCGCCGCGCTCGCGATTGACTTATGCGCGGGCTTTCTCCTATATGCCGGCGCGGCGTCGCTGAGACGTGTTTCGTGCGGGGGCTTGCGCGCCCGTGAAAAAGGCGGAACGAGACGGCCGCAGGGGCGAAAAAAAGCGCCCGACGAGACCAAAATGAGATCGAGGGCCGTGGCGGCGGCCAGCCGATGACGAGCGGTCGGCGCGAGGCGATGACGGCTCTTCGATCGGCGACCTGAGCGAGCGGAGACCCAAGGTGAAGAGAACTTATCAACCCAGCAAAATTGTGCGCAAGCGCCGTCACGGCTTTCGCGCCCGCATGGCGACCGTCGGCGGCCGCAATGTCCTCGCGGCGCGCCGCGCCCGCGGACGCAAGCGCCTGTCCGCCTGATTTTCGCCGGCTTCTCGGCCAGGGAGGACGGGAGGCGTGAGCGAGAACATTCCAGACGAAACGCGGAAGACCGAGCCGCGACGCCTGCGCAAGCGGCGCGAGTTTCTGCGCGCCGCCGCGAGCGGGCTGAGCCGCGGCGCGCGCGCCTTCAAGCTGCAGGCGGCGGCGCGGGAGGGCGGCGACACGGACGCGCCGCGCTTCGGCTTCACCGTGACCAAGAAGATCGCCGGCTCCGTCGGCCGCAATCGCATTCGGCGCCGCCTCAAGGAGGCGCTGCGGCTCTGCGGCGCTTCCGGTCTGCCGGGCTATGATTATGTCTTCGTCGCTCGGCCCGACGCGTTGACGGCGCCCTTTTCCGAATTGACGGCGCAGATCGTGGACGGGCTGGCGAAGCTCAGGCCGGGCGAAAAGAGCCGGAACCGGCGCAACTCCAAAGACAGGCCGCAGGCGTCATGAACGAATACACCAAGAATGTCCTCATAGCGGCCGGCCTGTCGATGCTGGTGATCGGCGGCTGGGACTATTTCTACGCCTTTCCCAAGCTCGATCGGGAGCAGAAAGAGGCGCAGCTCGCGCAGCAGCAGAAGCCCGGCGCGCCGCAAAAGCCGGCCGCCCATTCTGCGGACAAGGCTGCGCCCGTCGCGCGCCAGGCGCAGCCGCAGCAGAGCGTCGCCGCCGCCAAGCCCGTAGCGAAGACGCGCGAGGCCGCGCTCGCCGAGAGCAAGCGCATCGCCATCGACACGCCCTCCATCTCCGGCTCGATCTCGCTGAAGGGCGGCCGCATCGACGACGTCTCGCTGAAAAATTATCACGAGACCGTCGATCCCAAGAGCCCGATCATCGTGCTGCTCTCGCCCGAGGGCGCGCCGCAGCCCTATTACGCCGAATCCGGCTTCCTCGCCTCCGACAAGGATCAGGCGCCGCCCGCCCTGCCGAGCAGCGAATCGCTGTGGAGCGCCGATCACGATCAGCTCTCCGTCGGCCAGCCTTTGACGCTCACCTTCGACAATGGCCAGGGTCTCGTCTTCAAGCGCAAGATCGCGGTCGACGACCAATATATGTTCTCCGTGACCGACAGCGTCGAGAATCACGGCCAGGGCTCCGTCACCCTCTATCCCTATCTGCGCGTCTCGCGCATCGGCGCGCTGCAGAGCGCCGGCTACGCCGCTCTGCACGAGGGCTTCGTCGGCGTGCTCGGCGAGGCGGGCCTGCAGGAGCTGAAGTTCGAGAAGGTCGAGAAGGAGCCGCACGCCACCAAATCTTTCGAGGCGACCGGCGGCTGGCTCGGCTTCACCGAGAAATATTGGGCCGCCGTTCTGGTGCCGCAGCAGGACCGCTCGCTGGTGGCGCGCTTCTCGGCTTCGGGCGCCGGAACGACCAAGGCCTATCAGGCCGACACGGTCGAGGCGCCGCTGACCATCGCGCCGGGCGCCTCCGGCTCCGTGGCCTCGCGCGTCTTCGCCGGCGCCAAGGTCGTCGACACGCTCGACGCCTATGAAGGCCAGGGCATCAAGCTGTTCGACCGGCTCATCGATTGGGGCTGGTTCTACTTCCTCACCCGGCCGATGTTCCGCATCATCGACGGCCTGTTCCATGTGCTCGGCAATTTCGGCCTCGCCATTCTGGCCGTCACCGTGCTCGTCAAGATCGCCTTCCTGCCGCTCGCCAACAAGAGCTATCTGGCCGTGGCCAAGATGAAGGCGATTCAGCCCAAGATCGCGGAGCTGAAGGCGAAATACGGCGACGACAAGCAGACCTTGAGCCGCGAGCAGATGGAATTGTTCCGCCGCGAGAAGGTCAATCCGGCCGGCGGCTGCCTGCCCGCCCTGCTGCAGATTCCCGTGTTCTTCTCGCTCTACAAGGTGCTGGTCATCACCATCGAGATGCGCCATGCGCCCTTCTATGGCTGGATCAAGGACCTCTCGGCGCCGGACCCGACCAACATCTTCAACCTCTTCGGCCTCATCCCCTTCGACCCGACGCAGATTCCCGTGTTCGGCTCGTTTCTGTGGCTCGGCGTGTGGCCGCTCGTCATGGGCGTCTCCATGTGGGTGCAGATGAAGATGAACCCGGAGCCGACCGACGAGGTGCAGAAGATCGCCTTCGGCTGGATGCCGGTGATCTTCACCTTCTCGATGGGCGGCTTCGCCTCCGGCCTCGTGATCTATTGGACCTGGAACAATGTGCTCTCGGTCGCGCAGCAATGGGTCATCATGAAGCGCGCGGGCGTGAAGTTCGAGCTGTGGGACAATTTGAAGAAGACCTTCGCCTTCCTCAAGAAACCCGCCTGATCGCGCCTTGACCGAAGTCCGCGACGAGGATTTCACGGAACCGGGCCGGCTGCTCTTCGCCGGCCCGTGCGATTTCATATTCGCCAGCGCGAAATCCGGCGATCTGCCGCCGATCGGGCCGCCGGAGATCGCCTTCGCCGGCCGCTCCAATGTCGGCAAATCCTCCCTGCTCAACGCCCTCACTGGCCGCAAGGCGCTGGCGCGCGTCTCCAACACGCCGGGCCGCACGCAGCAGCTCAACTTTTTTGCGCTCGGCGCCGCTCCGGGCGCGGAGCCGCTGCGCCTCGTCGACATGCCCGGCTATGGCTACGCCGCCGTCGGCAAGGAGAAGATCGCCAATTGGACGCGGCTGATGGAGGAGTTTCTGCGCGGCCGCGCCTCGCTGGCGCGCGTCTTCGTGCTCATCGACAGCCGCCGCGGCGTGAAGGATCTCGACGAGCAGATGTTCGATCTGCTCGACCGCGCCGCCGTCTCCTATCAGATCGTGCTGACGAAGCACGACGAGCTGAAGGCCTCCGAGCGCGAGAGCGCCGTCGCCGCGGTGGAGGCCGCGCTGGCCAAGCGCCCGGCCGCCTTCCCGCGCCTCGCCGTCACCTCCTCCCGCACCGGCGATGGCGTCGCCGAGCTGCGCGCCGGAATCGCGCGGCTGCTGGCCGAACGAAACGCTTGAATATTGCAGCCTCGTCGGTTCTAACCACCTCGTTCGAATGAAGCGTCGCGGCGCCCACCCTCCCCTCACAGGGGGAGGGTCGGCCGGCGAAGCCGGACGGGGTGGGGTGCAAGCCCGAGACTCGGGGATCACCCCCTCCCGAGCGCCTTCGGCGCTCGACCTCCCCCCTCGAGGGGGAGGTGGGGCGTCGGTCATTCGCTCGATTGGCGTGTTCTCTCACCACAGGCGGACCCATGACCGAGGATTCGGCCGACAGCGCGCTCCAGCAAGCCCGTATTCTGATGCAGGCGCTGCCGCATATGCTGCGCTATGACGAGGCGACAGTCGTGGTGAAATATGGCGGCCACGCCATGGGCGACGACAAGGTCGCGCGCGACTTCTCCCGCGACATGGTGCTGCTCGAGCAATCCGGCGTGAATCCGGTCGTCGTGCATGGCGGCGGCCCGCAGATCGGCGCCATGCTGGGCAAGCTCGGCATAAAATCCGAATTCGCCGATGGGCTGCGCATCACCGACAAGGCGACGATGGAAATCGTCGAGATGGTGCTCGCCGGCTATATCAACAAGCAGATCGTCGGCTTCATCAATTCCGAGGGCGGCCGCGCCATCGGCCTGTGCGGCAAGGACGGCCGCATGGTGACGGCCGAAAAGCTCTCGCGCCCCAATCACGAGGACGGCAAGGCGATCGATCTCGGCTTCGTCGGCGAGGTGGCCAAGGTCGACACAACAGTGCTGGACCAGGTGCTCGGCCGCGAGCTGATTCCCGTGCTCGCGCCCGTCGCGCAGGGCCTCGACGGCGAGACCTATAACATCAACGCCGACACTTTCGCGGGCGCCATCGCCGGCGCGCTCGGCGCCAAGCGCCTCTTGTTCCTCACCGACGTTCCCGGCGTGCTGGACAAGAACAAGCAGCTCATCAAGGAGCTGAAGGTGGAGGATATCCCCGGCCTCGTCGCCGACGGCACCATCACCGGCGGCATGATCCCCAAGGTCGAGACCTGCATGTATGCGATCGAGCGCGGCGTCGAAGGCGTCGTGATCCTCGACGGCAAGCTGCCCCATGCGGTGCTGATCGAGCTATTGACCGATCACGGCGCCGGCACGCTGATAACGAGGTAACGGATTGATCATTCCGAGGAGCGCAGCGACAAAGCAATCCAGGAGCCGCCTCACGGCTCTGGATCGCGTCGCTCCGCTCGCGATGACGAGGCGGCGCGCGCGATGACGGAGCCCGCCGACGAGCCGCGCCTGCTGACCATCGCCAATCGCTTCGCCCATGTCGACACATGGGTCTTCGATCTCGACAACACGCTCTATCCGGCCTCATCGGATCTCTGGCCGAAGATCGACCATCGGATCACTTTGTTCATGATCCGTCTGTTTGGCCTCGACGGCATGTCGTCGCGCGCGCTGCAGAAGCATTATTACAAGCAATATGGCACGACCCTGCGCGGGCTGATGACCGAGCATGGCGTCGACGCCGACGCTTTCTTGAAATTCGTCCATGACGTCGATCGCTCGTCGCTTCTGCCCAATCATTCGCTGGCGGCAGCGATCGCGGCGCTGCCGGGCCGCAAGCTCATCCTCACCAATGGCTCGCGCGAGCATGCGCTGGACACGGCGAAGCAGCTCGCCATCGATCATATTTTCGAGGATGTGTTCGACATCGTCGCGGCCGATTTCGTCGCCAAGCCGCATGAGAAGGCCTATGAGCGCTTCTTCGATCGTCATGGCGTGGAGCCGAAACGCTCCGCCCTCTTCGAGGACATAGCGCGCAATCTGATTTTCCCGCATGCGCGCGGCATGACCACTGTGCTGGTGACGCCTGAAGCCGGCCATGAAGAAAAGCGCGAATCCTGGGAGATCGCCCATGGCCGCGAGCCTTATGTGGATTTCACCACCAATGATCTCGCAGGTTTTTTGGAAGGGCTGACGGCGACGTCACAAACCCAATAGCGGCCTGATCTTCGCCGTCGCCAGCGCCAGCTCGCTCGCCGACGCCGCGCCCTTCTTCTTCGCCTTGCGCGCGCGCCAGTCGAGGCTCTTCACCTGATCGACGAGGACCGCCGATGGCGTCGATCCCGTGATCGCGACCTCGAAGGGATAGCCCTTGATCTTCGTCGTCATCGGACAGCAGATCATCAGCCCGGTTTTGGCGTTATAGGCTTTCGGGCTCAGCACGAGCGCGGGACGATGCCCCGCTTGCTCATGGCCGGCCTGCGGATCGAAGCTCAGCCATACTATGTCGCCACGCTCGGGCGTATAGGCCGCCATTAGAACGCCTCGCGCCCGACAGGCGGCCCGAAGCTCTCCTCCTCATGCAGGTTTTCAGGCGTCACACCTGCGAGAAGATCATCGAGAGAGAATTCAGGCGCCGCGAGCGGTTCGATAACCACGCTGCCGCCTTCGACGCGCACCTCGACAGTCTGGTCGATCTCGAGGCGCGCCTGCTCCATGACGGCCGAGGGTATGCGCACCGCCGCGGAGTTGCCCCATTTCTTGACGATCGCTCGCATCATGACCCCCAAAGTATCTACAATGTAGAAACATAGGATTGGAACGCCGCGCCGTCAAGCCATTCCCCATCCCATTCAGAAACTGTCACATTTTCGCAACGGAGCGGCATTCTTTGCAGCGCTGACTTGACTGTATAGCGCACGCTATCTTCAAATGCGGCAATGATGCGAGCGGGGGCACATCGGCGTTTGAGGGCGAGCGTGATCGCGCGCGCGCTCGCCTGTCTGCTCATGCTGCAAGGCTTCATCGTCGCGGCGGGGCCGAGTCTCGCCGAGCGAACGAGCGACGCCGCCGGCTGGAGCGAAGCGCATGCGAGCGAGCTCTGCGCTGGCCAGAACGGCGCCGAAAATCCGCTGAGCGACCATTCCTCCTGCGAGCGCTGCATATTCTGCACGCTCGGCGCACGCGGCGTCGCGCTGACCCTCGCGGCGCTCTGGCGCGTGACGGCAATCTCGCCGCCGGAACCAGATTCGCGCCTCGCGCCACGCAGCGCCGACGCGGCCGAGCCCATGACGCCGCCCGGCTGGGCCAGCACCTGGTCGTCGCGCGCGCCGCCCTCCTTCTCCTGATCCGAAACGAATCGCGGCTCTCTCGCCGCATCTTTCCATCGGAATCGCGCGCGCCCGCGTGGCGTCGCGCCAGGAGCAATTTCACATGTCTCGCAACGCCCTCATGCGCGGCGCATCCGCCGGCGCGCTGACTTTCGTCGTCTTCTCTCCCGCCCTCGCGCAGGAAGCCCTTCCCGCTATCGACATCGCTGGCGAGCATCGCCCCGTCGCCGGCCCCTCACGCGGAAAGCTGCAGCCGCCGAATGGCAAGCTGCAGCTCGATGTCGCCTCGCAAACCGGCAGCCGCCTCGGCCTGACGCCGCGCGAAACCCCCTCCTCCGTCTCTATCGTCGATCGCGCGACCATAGAGGCGCGCGGCGCGCAGACGACGCAGGAGGTCATTCAGCGCATGCCGGGCGTCATCGCCTCCGACCCGCCGGGCTCGGCCGGCTCGATCAGCCTGCGCGGCTTCGGCACGTCGTCGGTGACGCAGATGTTCAACGGCATCACCGTGCAATATGACGCCATCGCCGGGCGTCCGGTCGACAGCTGGCTCTACGACCGCATCGAGCTTCTCGGCGGCGCCTCCTCCTATCTCTACGGCCAGGGCGCCGTCGGCGGCGCGGTGAATTACGTCAGCAAGGTCGCCACGCGCGGCGAGGAGCGCAATGAGGCGCTGCTGATGGGCGGCATGTGGTTCAATCGCCGCGCCTCCTATGGCTTCAACAAGCAGCTCGACGAGAATAATTGGCTGCAATTCGACATCAGCCACAAAGGCTCGCAAGGCTGGGTCGAGGATTCCAACCATAATTCCGGCGCCGGCTCCATTTCCTGGCTCACCGATATCGCGCCCGGCCTCTCCAACACGGTCGCCGTGGAGTTTCAGAGCGAGCAGCGCGACGCCTATTGGGGCACGCCGGTTCCGCGTCCGCTCGGCGGAACGGGAACGATTCCCTGGGGAACCTTCGGCCTGCCGGTTCTCGATCTCAAATTCGATCCCGGCGTGCGCTTCAAAAACTACAACAGCCTGAAGCCGGTCTTCGACCAGCAGGTGCTGTGGACGCGCGACATAACGGAATACAAGCTCGACGAGGAGACGAGCTTCAAAAACACTTTCTATCTCTATCGCGCCGATCGCCAATATCAGGACGTCGAATCCTATCGCTACAATGCGACGAACACGCTGCTCGACCGCAGCTCGTCGCTGGCGACGCGCCATATTCAGAGCCTGATCGGCGACCGGCTGGAGGCGACGAACGAGACGGTGATTCTGGGCTTCAAATCGAAGACGATCGCCGGCGTCGATTATTCGCTGAATGAGCAGACGCGCAATCCGAGCCTCGAATCGGGACTGACCGTCGATACTGTCGAGCCCTATGGCTATCAGGCCTATAAGCTCTATCAGGACAATCCGAGCGCCACGAGCTATGTGGGCGGCGCGCGCAGCAAGCTCTACACGCTGGCGCTCTTCGCCGAAAATCGTCTGTCGCTGACAGAGCAATTGCATCTCGTCACCGGCCTGCGCTGGGAGAAGATCAGCCTCGAGCGCTTCAATTACCGCATTCCCACCGCGCCGAGCGCCTCCAACCCCTTCGGCGATCCCGCCTATTTCGGCAAAGGATATGAGCCGATCACCTGGCGCGCCGCGCTGATGTACGACGTGACCAAGGAGGCCAATGTCTATGTCTCCTACAGCACGGCGGCCGATCCGCCGTCCGGCATTCTGCTCACCAACAGCGCCGGCAATTTGCGCAATTTCGATCTCACCACCGGCTGGCAGATCGAGGCGGGAACGAAGCTCGATTTCTGGGAAGGCAGAGGCTCCGCGACGCTCGCCGGCTATTTCATCGAGCGCAACAATGTCACCACTTCCGATCCGGCCAACCCCAACAATGTCATCAATGTCGGCAAGCAAGCGTCGAACGGCATAGAGGCCAATATCGGCGTGCAGGTGCTGGATAATCTCAGCGTGCAGGGCAATGCGGCCTGGATCAATCCGAAATTCGAGAGCTTCGAGGAGGCGGCGACGATCGCCGGAACGACTCTGCGCGTGTCGCGCGCCGGCAATCGGCCGACCAATATGGCGCGCTGGATCGCCAATGGCTGGATCACCTGGGATTTCCTGCCCGATTGGCAGGCGACCTTCGCGGCGCGCTTCGTCGGCGATCGTTTCGCGGACAACGCCAACACCATGCGCATACCGGCCTATACGACTTTCGACGCCGGCCTCTCCTGGCGCATAACGCCCAATGCGAAACTGACCGCCATGCTGAAGAACATGACCGACGCCGCTTATGTCGAATGGGCGACGGGCGGCTCGGGACCGCTGCTGCGGCTCGGCCAGCCGCGCACGGTCGAATTGTCGCTGAAGATGACCTTCTGAGGAGGCGGACATGAAGAGATATCTCTATCTCACTCATCGCTGGCTCGGGATCACGGCCTGTCTCTTCATGGCCATGTGGTTCTTCTCCGGCGTCGTCATGATGTATGTCGGCTATCCGAAGCTGCTGCCGTCCGAGCGGCTGGCGGCGCTGCCGCCGCTCGATGCGGCGCGCTGCTGCATCGATCTCTCCCGCGCTTTCGCCGCTGCGGGAGAGGGCGGCGCGCCGCAATCCGTCCGCCTCACCAGCATCGCCGGCGCGCCGACTTTCATCTTCGAGCGCCGCGCGAAGGACAGCGGCCCGCAATTCACGGCGGCGCGCGCCAGCGACGGCGCGCGCGTGACCAGCGTTTCAGAAGAGAACGCCATCGCCGCCGCGCGCGCCTTCCTCGGCGGCGAGGCGAGCTATGACGGAATCGTCGACGAAGACCAATGGACGCATTCCAAAGGTCTCGACGGTCTGCGCCCGCTGCATCGCGTCTATATGTCCGATGCGGATTCGACGCTGCTCTATGTCTCTTCCGTCACCGGCGAAGTGGTCCGCGACGCGACGCGGACGGAGCGCCTGTGGAACTGGGCCGGCGCCTGGATCCATTGGCTATACCCGTTCCGCGGCGGCTGGCTCGACGCCTATTGGCACGATATCATCGTCTATTCCTCGCTCGTCGGAACCGTGCTCGCCATCACCGGCCTCGTCGTCGGCGTCATGCGCTGGCGTTTTCGCGCGCCCTATAGGACCGGCGCGCGCACGCCCTATCGCGAAGGCATGATGAAATGGCACCATATCGTCGGCCTCATCGGCGGCGCGACGGCGATCACTTTCGTCTTCAGCGGCCTGATGTCGATGAACCCGTGGAAAATCTTCGAGACCAGATCGGCCTTCGACGCCAAAGCCTATTACGGCGGCGCGCTCGCGCCCGAGCGCTTCCATCTGTCGGTCGCGCAAGCGCTGACGAAATTCGCCGATGATGGATTCGCGGCGCGCGAGCTCGAGCTGCGCGTCATCGACGGCGCCGGCTATTATGTCGGCTTCGGCGCCGGCGGCGCGACGCGAATCTTGCGCGCCGAGGCCGACGCCGCGCCCACCTTCACGCTGCCGCTCGAGGAATTGAAGCGCCTCGGCGCGCGGCTCGTCCCCGGCGCCAAGGTCACGGCGGCGACGGTGATGGAAAATTACGATTTCTATTATTTCGCGCGCGCGCCGCACACCATGCATGGCGACGTCGACAAGCGGCTTCCCGTGCTGCGCTTGGAATTCGACGACGCCGCTGGAACCTGGGCGCATATCGATCCGCATACGGGCGCCGTGCTCGGCAAGCTGGACTCTGGCCGCCGCGCGAGCCGCTGGCTGTTCGCCTTTCTGCACAGCTGGGATGCGCCCGCGCTGCTCGCCGCGCGGCCTTTGTGGGATGTCTTCATGCTTGCGCTCAATGGCGCGGGCTTCGCGCTCAGCGTCACCGGAATCGTGATCGGCTGGCGGCGGCTGAAGCGCAAATTCGGCGAGCGCAGAGCGCCGGCGCGATCGGCGTCGCCGAGCTTGGCGCGATCGAGCCGCGCATGACCACCGTGCTGGCGACGCCTGACGCCCGGCCATGAGGAGCGCCGCGGGCTGGCGGAGGGCTAACCCCGCGGGGCCGACCGAGCCCACCGACATGGAACGTCATTTGCGTAATCGGCCAGCGAGGCGCGCTTCGACGAATTGAAGCCGCCTCGAAGCCTTTTCGATGGTTTGGGGAGCGAGCCATGGTCGATTCGATTGGCGCCGTCGTGGTGGGAACGTTCGGCCTCGCGGCGGAGGCGGCAGCCAAAGGCGCGGCGGGCGCAGCCGTCATCGACGGCTATGACGCCCTGAAGTCTGGCATTTCCGCTTTCGCCAAGAGGGAGATCGCCGAGCTGGAGCCGCGGCCGCGTTCGATCGGAATGCAAATCGCCGTCGCTGAAATCATCGACGCCCAATCGGAGGAGACGAAAACGGCGCTTTGCGTCCTCGCCGCGACGCTCGTCGCCCGGCTGAGGGACAGCGCTCCGGCCGCCGGACTCGACATCGACCGCCTCGCCGCGCTCGAAGCGCAGCTCAGCGCCCTCGCTCCAAAATAGGGGCCGCCGGCAGGCGCGCGCTGTCGAGATCGGCGCCGTGGAAGCTCGCGCCGGCGACATCGGCGCCGGAGAGATCGGCGTCGCCGAGCTTGGCGTGATCGAGCCGCGCATTGCGCAGGCTCGCGCCGGCGAAGCGCGCCGAGGCCAGCACCGCATGGGTGAGATTGGCGCCGGTCAGATCGGCGCCGTCGAAGATCGCGGCGGTGAGATCGGCGCGCACCGGGACCATGCCCTGATTGGCGGGATCGGCGCCGAGATCGGCTTCGATCAGCTTCGCCTTCACGAAACGCGCGCCGCGGCCGCCGCCGATGATGCGGGCGCGCGTCAGATCGGCGCCGGAAAAATCCGCCTCGTCGAGAATGGCGGCATAGAGGATCGCGCCGGAAAGATCGGCGCCCGAGAGATCGGCCTCGCGCAGATCGGCGCGGGTGAGATTGGCCTCGCCGAGCCTTGCACCGACGAGCTTCGCCCCGGCGAGCCGCGTGGCGAAGAGATCGGCGCGCCGCAGGTCCAGCCCCGAGAGATCGAGGCCGGAGAGGTCGAGATCGGTGAGCGCCGCCGGCTTTCCGGCGGAGGCCGCGATCAGCTGCTCTATATCGGCGCGGCTCCGATCCGCCGCCGCGGCCGCCAGCGGCGCGAGACTCAGGAGGACGACGGCCAAAAGGCGTCTCGCTCGGGCCGAGGACATGATGAAGGCTCCCTCGCTCTGCGTCGCTTCTGCGGCGACGGCGGGCGAGCCTACCCCCGAGACGCCGCCCCGGCTGCGGGAAAGAATGCGCGACGCGCGGGAAAGACGTCCCGCCGCCGGCGCGGCGATCGGCCCCTATTTCCGCGATTGACAGGGCCGCGGCCTTGCCGCCTATAGCCCTGACCCTTTCTGCGGGCCGCCTGCCCGCGACCTCTCGGAGCTGGACGATTTCATGCCGCACACTGGTCTCGAGAATCTCATCACCACCGCCTTCGAAGACAGGGCCAATATCGACGCCTCCACGCAGGGCGACATTCGCCACGCGGTCGAGAGCGCGCTGCGTCTGCTCGACGCCGGCAAGCTGCGCGTCGCCGAGAAGATCGAGGGCGCGACCGGCCCCGGCTCCTGGAAGGTCAATCAATGGCTGAAGAAGGCGGTTCTCCTCTCCTTCCGCCTCAATGATATGAGCGTGATCGAGGGCGGGCCGGGCGGCGCGAGCTGGTGGGACAAGGTTCCCTCGAAATTCGCCGGCTGGGGCGCGGCCGAGCATAAGGCCGCGGGCTTTCGCTCCGTGCCGGGCGCGATCGTGCGGCACTCGGCCTTCGTGGCGCCGGGCGTGATCCTGATGCCCTCCTTCGTCAATCTGGGCGCCCATGTGGACGCCGGCACGATGGTCGACACCTGGGCCACCGTCGGATCCTGCGCGCAGATCGGCAAGAATGTGCATCTTTCCGGCGGCGTCGGCATTGGCGGCGTGCTGGAGCCGCTGCAGGCCGGCCCCACCATCATCGAGGACGACTGCTTCATCGGCGCGCGCTCGGAGATCGTCGAGGGCGTCGTCGTCGGCCAGGGCTCGGTGATTTCCATGGGCGTCTTCATCGGCGCCTCGACCAAGGTGATCGACCGCGCCACCGGCCAGATTCACATCGGCTATGTGCCGCCCTATTCGGTCGTGGTGTCGGGCAATCTGCCGGGCAAGCCGCTGCCGGACGGCTCGGCCGGGCCGTCGCTCTATTGCGCCGTCATTGTGAAGACCGTCGACGCGCAGACGCGCGGCAAGACGGCGATCAACGAGCTGCTGAGGGACTGATGGAGCTGCCCTCGCGCGAGCGCCTGAGCTTCCTCTATCGCACGGAGGAGGGAAGCCTCGACCGCGCCGGTTGGCGTTGCGGCGCGGCTGGCCTTCTGGCGGTCCTCGTCCCGCTGACGCTACTCTGGCTGGCGCTCTTCCCCTATACGGATCACGACCTTGCGAAGGACCCGTTCTTCGTTTGGCAGACGGTGGCCGCCTACGCCTATCTCACCTTCTATGCGCTGGCGATTCTGCTGATCGCCGTGAGCTTCGTGAATCTCTCGGCCAAGCGCTTCCGCGCGCTCGGCCGGCCGGCGCCGCTGCTGCTGGCCGGACTCCCGCCCTTCGTCGCGCTGGTGGCGGGCGCCATGCACTGGCTGCAGCCGCGCGTCGCCGAGGTGATGCCCTATTGGCCCGTGGCGCTCACCGATCTCGCGCTCGCCGCGGTCGCGCTGTGGGTGGGGTATGAGCTGGGGGTGAGAGAGGGCGGGGACTGACGGTTTCGCCTTGCGGCGACAATAAGCAGCCCTCATGCTGAGGAGGCCGCGCAGCGGCCGTCTCGAAGCACGAGGGCTGCGATGCCGATCGAAGCCTCGTCCCTCCACCGCGTTGACGCCTCCGCCCGGCGCCCATAGTGTGCGCCCCTCTTCGCAACCGCAACAAAAGCCGCATCATGCCCACGTCCGAGCCCTTGCCCGCCGATCTTCTCGAAGCCGCCCGCGTCTCGCCGGCTTGGCCGTTCGAAGAGGCGCGCAAGCTCGTCAAACGCGTGGCAGAGACCGGCCAGACCAGAGTGCTGTTCGAGACCGGCTATGGCCCCTCGGGCCTGCCGCATATCGGCACTTTCGGCGAGGTGGCGCGCACGTCCATGGTGCGCCACGCCTTCGAGGTGCTGACCGAAGGAAAGATCGAGACGCGCCTGCTCGCCTTCTCGGACGATATGGACGGGCTGCGCAAAGTGCCCGACAATATCCCCAATAAGGAGCTGGTCCGCGCCCATCTCGGCAAGCCGCTGACCAAGGTGCCGGACCCGTTCGGCACGCATGAGAGCTTCGGCGCGCACAACAACGCCCGCCTGCGCGCCTTTCTCGACGCTTTCGGCTTCACTTACGAATTCGCCTCCTCGACGGACTATTACACCTCCGGCCGTTTCGACGCCGCGCTGCTGCATATGCTGGCGCGCTATGAGGAGGTGATGAAGATCATGCTGCCGACGTTCCGCGAGGAGCGGGCGGCGACCTATTCTCCCTTCCTGCCGATTCACCCCGTTACGGGAATCGTCATGCAGGTTCCGCTCGATTCCATCGACGCGGCGGCGGGGACCGTCTCCTGGCGCGATCCCGAGAGCGGCGACGCCTTCGTCACGCCCGTCACCAGCGGACACTGCAAGCTGCAATGGAAGCCGGATTGGGCGATGCGCTGGTATGCGCTCTCCGTCGATTACGAAATGGCCGGCAAGGACCTCATCGATTCGGTGAAGCTGTCCTCCGCCATCGTGCGCGCGCTCGGCGGACGGCCGCCAGAGGGCTTCAATTACGAGCTCTTCCTCGACGAGAGGGGCCAGAAGATATCGAAGTCCAAGGGCAATGGCCTCACCATCGAGGAGTGGCTGACCTACGCCAGCCCCGAGAGCCTCGCGCAATTCATGTTTCAAAAGCCGAGCGCGGCGAAGAAGCTCTATTTCGACGTCATTCCGCGCAATGTCGACGATTACCTCTCCTTCCTCGAGGCCTATCAGCGGCAGGCGTGGAAGGAGCGGCTCGGCAATCCGGCTTGGCACATCCACTTCGGCGCGCCGCCGGAGCCGGAGACGCTCGCCCATGACGGCGACGCCAAGGGGACGGCGATCTCCTTCTCCATGCTGCTCAATCTGGCGACCGTCGCCAATGCGGAAGACCCGTCCGTCCTCTGGGGCTTTCTGCGCCGCTATGCGCCGAATGTGTCGCCGCAGAATCATCCGCGCCTCGACAAGCTCGTCGGCTATGCGGTCGCTTACTTTCGCGACTTCGTGCGGCCCGCGAAAAAATATCGCGCCGCCGACGATGTGGAGCGCGATGTGCTGACGACTCTTTCGCAGACGCTGGCGTCGCTGCCGAAGGACGCCAGCGCCGAGGATATTCAGACCGCGCTCTATGATGTCGCGCGCGCCGTGCCGCGCTATCAGGATTTGAAGGCCAAGGGCGCGACGCCGGAGCGGCCGGGCGTGTCGAACGACTTCTTCAACATGCTCTATGAGGTTCTGCTCGGCGAGAGCCGCGGCCCGCGCTTCGGCTCCTTCGTCGCGCTGTTCGGCGTCGAAGAGACGCGCGGCCTCATCACTAAGGCGCTCGCCGGGGAATTGACGAAGGCCGCTTAGGCGGCCGCTTTCTCGCGGCCGTCATTGCGAGCGAAGCGAAGCAATCCAGAAGCCGTGAGGCGGCCCCTGGATCGCTTCGTCGCTTCGCTCCTCGCGATGACGGTGTCCTAGAGCAATGGAACAGGAGCGACGAACATGCGCGCTGCGGACGCCGACATTCTGATCCTGCCGGGGCTCGGCGGCTCCGGCCTCGAGCATTGGCAGACGCGCTGGGCGAAGAAGCTCTCCACCGCGCGCTGCGTGGCGCAGGCGGATTTCGACGCGCCGCGATTTCCCGAATGGATCGAGAGCATAGAACGCGAGATCGCCGCGGCGACGCGCCCCGTGGTGCTGGTCACGCATTCGCTCGGCGGCATAGCGGCGCTGCATGTCGCCGCGCGGGGGAGCGACAAGATCGCCGCCGGCTTTCTCGTCGCGCCGCCCTCTGAGCGCGCGATCAACGAGCTCACCGCGATCGACCCCGCCTTTCTGCCGATTCCGCGCGAGCGGCTGCGCTTTCCCGCGCTGCTCGTCGCCAGCTCCGACGATCCTTATGCGGAGGCGGATTTCTCGCGGGCCTTGGCGCAGGACATAGGCGCGGAGCTGGTCGACGCCGGCGCGGCCGGGCATATCAACGCGGAAAGCGGCCACGGCCCTTGGCCGGAAGGCTCGCTGCGCTTCGCGGGGTTTTTGTCGAAGCTGTAGCGCGCCCCCTCCCTCACCCTCCCCCGCTTTGCGGGAGAGGGAGGCGACGAGGTATCGCGAAGCTTCGATGAAGCGCCGAATCTACCCCCTCTACCGCGAAGCGGGGGAGGGCTGGGGAGGGGGCCTCAGCGCCCGCGCATCGCCTCGATTTCCCTGCGCGCCCGCACCTCCAGCGCGTCCGCGGCGTCCTTCGTCATCAGCTTGCGCGGCGTCGTCACGTCGAGCGTCGCGCCGACGCGCGAGGGGCGCGGCGACAGAAGAAAAATAACGTCGGCCAGCTCGATCGCCTCGCGCAGATCATGGGTGACGATCAGCGTCGTCACATGCCGCTCGTCGATGAGCGCCGCGATGCGCGCGCGCAGATCGCGCGCCAGCGCATCGTCGAGCGAGACGAAGGGCTCATCCAGCAGCAGAAGATCGGGCTCGATCGCCAGCGCCCGCGCAATGGCGACGCGGCGCGCGAGGCCGAGCGACAATTCGCCGGGAAAATGCTGCGCGTGCTCCTCGAGCTCCAGCGCGGCGAGCAGAGCGGCGAGCGCTTCCTCGCTCGCCAGCGGCGCCGCGATGCGCAGATTGTCGATGACGCTGCGCCAAGGCAGCAGCCGCGGCTCCTGAAACACCATGCCGAGCCGCCCGCCGGCGGGAAGCCGCACCGCGCCGGAAAACTCCGTATCGAGCCCGGCGATGATGCGCAGCAGTGTGGTCTTGCCGCAGCCGGACGGGCCGACGACGGCGCCGGCGCGGCCGACGGGGAGCGAAAGCGCGAAGTTTTCCAGCGCCCGCTGCGGCCGGCCGCCGGCGGACAGATAATCCTTATGCGAGACCCTGACCTCGAGCAGGGCGGCGGCGCCATCGCGAGACATGTCGTTCAAAGGGCTGCACCAGAAGAGTTTCGACGGCGAGCATCAGCAGGACGAAGGGAATCGCATAGGCGAGCAGCAAACGCACGTCGAAAAGCTGAAACGCCATATTGATCTCGAAGCCGACGCCATTGGAGCGGCCGATCAGCTCCACCACCAGCACGATCTTCCACACCAGCGAGAGGCCCGAGCGCGTCGCCGCCGCGATATAGGGCGCGAGCTGCGGCAGGACGATATGCCGCAGCCGCGCGGCCGGGCGCAGGCGGAAGACCTCGGCCATCTCGTCCAGCTCGTGATCGAGCGCGCGAGCGCCTTCCCGCATCACGACGATGGCGTTGGGCAGCTTGTTGAGCGCCACGGCGCCCACCGCCGCCACCTCGGTGAGGCCGGCCCAGAGATAGGCCAGCACGATGACCACCAGCGCCGGCAGATTGAGGAGGATGACCAGCCAGGGATCGAACAGCCGATCCAGCGCCGGCCGCCGGCCCATGGCGTAGCCGAGCGCGGCGCCGAGACTCATGGCCAGCAGAAAAGCGGCGGCGACGCGCGCCAGTGTCGCCGCGAGATTGGTGAACAGCGCGCCGCTCTCGGCCTCATGGGCGATCGCCTCGAAGACGGGGAGCGGCCCCGGCAGGCGGCGCGGATCGGAAAACAGCGCCGCGCCCTGCCAGAACGCCAGCAGCAGCGCCAGCGACAGGAGGCGGATCACCGCACCGCGCTCGCCGCGGGCTCGTAGAAAGTGCCCGCGGGCAGGGTCTTCGCCGAGCCGACCAGCGCCGGGCCGCCGATCTCGGCGAGGGTGGCGTAGAGCCCGGCGGCGTCCTCCCGCTCCTCCGCGACGCTGCGGGCGGGAATGCCCTCCACATAGCTCTTGCGATAGAGCGCGAGCACGGCGGGGTCCTTGGCCGGAATGCGCTGCATGGCGGCGCGCCAGGCGGCGTCGGAGGTCGCGATCAGATGGCGCGCCTTGTCGATCATGGCGAAGAAGCGGGCCAGCGGCGCGGGGCTCTTCGCGGCGAAGCCCTCGTCGAACACATAACCGGTGACGACCGGCGCGCCCTTGGCGCCGAGCGCCGTCTCCACCTTGCGCAGATCGATGACACGGGAGAGGCCGCGCGCCTCGAGATCGGCGGCGAAATTCCAGAATTCGAGCGCGGCGTCCAGCTCGCCCTCGGCGGCCTTCTCGGCGATGAGCGGCGGCGCGCCGTAGACGATGGTGGCCGATTTCGTGAGATCGACGCCCTGCCGCTGCGCATAGGCGCGCAGCAGCAGCCAGCTCTTGTCGAGCGGGCCGCCGGCGACGCCGAGCTTCTTGCCGGAAAGATCGGCGACGCTCTTCACGGCTTTGTCGCGCGCCATCAGCGCGCCTATGGCGGTGGAATGCGGATAGAAGGTGAGCTTGGCGCCCTCGGAGCGCTGGCGCGCCACCCACAGCCAATCGGAGACGACAATATCGACGGAGCCGCTCTGAATGGCGATCTTGGCGGCGTCCGTGTTGGCGAGCTCTGTGACCGTCAGCTCGAGCCCCGACTCCTTATCGAGCCCGAAGGCGGAAACGACGGCGAGCTCCCAAACGCCCGAGCCGGTCTTCTGCAGCCCGAGGCGGAGCCGGTCGGCCGCGCGCGCCGGCGCGCTGGCGAGAAGCGCGACCAGCGCCGCGAGCAGGAGCTTTTGGAAGATCGGTCGCAAGATGAATCCCGCCTGTTTGGTTATTCCCTCACGCGGCAGGATAGCACAATTCGCGGAGCGGGCGCGCAAAACGCCCGCGACGCTGCGTCGCTCACGCCGCCTTGCAGCGCCGCAGTCCCCGCCACGCCAGCACGGCCAGCAGCAGAGCCGGCAGCCCCACGCCCGCCGCGAGCGCGGAGGCGACGCCGGCCGAGGCGCTCGCCGCATCGGCGCTCGCGGCGAAGCGCGGCAGGGCGGCGTAATCGGCTTGCGTCAGCGCCTCGCCCGCATGGGCGCGCGACCAGAAGAAATCGCGCCAGCGCTTGTGGAAGTCGTCGAGCCGAGCGGAGAATTCCGCATAGCGGCGATCGCCCGAGCCGGCGATATCGGCGAGGGAGCGATACATCAGCAGCGCCGGGGAGAGAAAGGACAATTGGTCGGCGAGCGCGCGCTGGCGGGCGAGCTGCGCCTCGTGACGCGCCATCACTTCCTCGACGCGGGCGTTGGCCGTCTCCAGCACGGCGAGGCGGCGGATCGTGCGCTCCTTGGCGTCGCCCAGCTTCATCTCCGCCGCCGCAGCGTCGGGGTGCTCCTCGGCGTAGCGGGCGAGGGCGGCGTCGCGCTCGCGATCGGCGTCGGTCGTCGCGGCGCGCGCGGCCAGCGTCATCTCCGAGCGGGAAGGCGACGGATAGAGCGCGTCGGCGAGCGTGTTGACGGCGGCGGGCGCGATCATGGTGACGCCGGCCCAGACGGCGATGAGCGCCAGCGCATTATAGGCGGAGCTTTTGCCGAAGCTGTCGACGACGGCCGCGAGCAACGCCCAAAAGGCGCCATAGGCGAGGATCGCCGCGATGAGCAGCGCGAAAGCGCCGGAGCCGAGCGGCTCGGCCCCGCGCAGAAGATAGACGCCGGCGCAGGTCGCCGCGGTCATCGCCGATATCGGCAGGCCCGCCCGCGCCGCCAGCTTGCCGAGCAGAACGGCGGTCGGGCTCTCCGCGCTGGCGAGGGTGAGGGCGAGCGTGCCCTTCTCGCGCTCGCCGGCCGAAAGATCGAAGCAGAGCGCGAGAATCGTCAGCGGAAACACGAAGACGAGGACAAAGGCGAGATCGATCGAGCCGCTGGCGAGATGCGCCGGGTTCTCGATCTCATCGGCGAAGAGGAAACTGTCCTTGGTCCCGCTCGTCACTTTCAGCGCGGCGGGGAAAAGATCGCTCTGCCCCGTGGCGACGATCGCGAGCGGCGTCGGCTCCAGCGCCGCCACCGCCGCCGCAGAGCCGCCGCCGACAAAGGCCGCGTTGCGCGGATCGCGATAGGGCGGCGTCTCGCCCTTTGCGCGGCCGGCGTCCAGATCGGCGAGCGCCTTGCGCAGCGAATCGAGGCGCAGCGTCTCGTCGCGCCGCGCATCCTCTATCGCCGCTTTTTGCGCGGCGATGCGCTCGGCGCCGTCGAAAAAGGCGAGCGCGCTCATCGTCGCGATCGCCGCGAGCACGGCCCATGCGGCGGCGTCGCGCCGCAGAAGCCGCCATTCGAACCGCCATGCGGCGAGAAATGCAGAGAAGATCATGGCGGGCCTCACAAGGGTCTGAGGCGCCGCGCGGCGAAGCCGGCGAGCGCTGCGGTCAGCACGGCCCAGAGCGCGAGCGCGACGAGATCGCCGCGCGCATGGGAGAGCGCGAAAGAGACGGCCGGCGCGGCGTAATCGAAGGAGGGAATGCGCTCCCACATGTCGCGCGAAGCGACATAGGAGGCGTCGCCATAGCGGGCGTTATGGATGAGGTCCTCGCTCGCCGCCGTCTGAATGCGGCGCCGATGCGCCTCCGCCGCGGTGGCGAAATCATATTGGTGCCAGGAATCCGTTCCCGAGAAGCTCGTCGAGAAGGGCTGCATGGCGAGCGCGGGGAAGAGAAAGCCCGGCGCCGCGCGCAGCCTGTCCTGCGCGTCGAAACCGGCCTGCAGCGCGCCGAAATGCTTGTCGAAAATGACGAAGCCGTTCTCGTCGTCCTTGCGCAGCGCCAAGCCGCGGAAATTGACCGGCAGATCCTCTATGCGCGAGACGCCATATTGCGCCAGCACGCTGTCGCGAAAGGCGATGAAGCTCGGATGCGTCTCGTCATGGCCGAAGGTCTTGTTCTTGTCCTCGGCGATGGCGTTGCGGAACTCGAGCGCCGTGGGCAGCGGCGCGACGCGCTTGGCGACATCGGTCATCACGCGCGGGGCGAGAAAACAATTGGCGAGCCAGAAAGCCAGCAGGAGCACCAGCGCCGTGCGCGTGGACTTCGAAAAAGCCGACACGCCGAGCGCGAGAAAGACGAAGCCTGCGAGATAGAGGCCATAGCCGAAGGAGAGCGCGAGCAGCCGCTCGAGCTGATCGGCGACGGAGAAGTCATGATCGGCGAGGAAGAGCGTCGCCAGCACGGCCGCGGCGAAAGCGGGAATGAGCAGGACAGAAAGAGCGCCGAGCGCGGCGAGCGCCTTGCCGGCGAGAATATCGATAGGCGAGGCGCCGAGGCTCATCAGCTGGCGCAATGTGCCGCGCTCGCGCTCACCCGCGAAGCCGGCGAAGCCGAGCAGAACCGCGACCAGCGGCATGACCGTCTGCAGCACAAAGGCGAATGACAATCCGCCGAGCCGCGCGCCGACGCCGGCGTCGCGCGCCGCGCGAAATTGCGCCTCGTTCTGCTTATGCGCCTCCAGCCAGACCGCCTCGCCGACATAGGCGTCGACGCCCGGATCGGCGAGCGCCAGCGGGCTCTGCGGCTTGAAGGCGTATTGGCCGAAATGCGCGGCGGCGTGCGGGTTCTTCGCGCCCTGCCCTGTCCACAGCGCGCGGTCGGTCGCGGCGGCGGCGGCGCGTTCGCGATCCAGCCGCATATGCTGCGCGGCGCCGAAAGCGAGCGCGCCGAGCATCAGAAGGAAGACGAGGCCGAACAGCCAGGCGAGGCGGCTGTCGCGGCGCAGTTCCGCCCATTCCTTGAGGGCCACGGCGCGGGCGACGCGCCAACGGCCGGCGGGCGCCTGCGCCGCAGGCGCTTTCGCGACGACGATCTCGCTCATGCCGCCGCTCCTCTGAACTGCTCGAGATAGGCCCGCTCGAGGCCGAGATGATCGACGTCGTCGGCGCCGAAGACGGAGACGAGCCGACCCGCCTGCATCACGCCGATGCGCGTGCCGCATTGCTTGGCGAGGAAGAGGTCATGCGTGACCATCAATATGGCCATGCCCTGCTTGCGCAGCTTCTCGACCAGAGCGGCGAACTCATTGGCGGCGAGCGGATCGAGGCCGGAGGTGGGCTCGTCGAGCAGCAGCGCCTGCGCGCGCCGCGCCAGAGCGACGGCGACGCCGACCTTCTGCCGCATGCCCTTGGAATAGCCGGAGACGCGGCGGAATGCCGCCTCCTCCGCGAGCCCGGCCTCGCCGAGGAGGGCGAGCAATTCCGCCCGCGCGAGGCGGCGGCCGCCGGAAATCTCGGTGAAATATTCGAGATTCTCGAGCCCGGTGAGCGCGCCATAGAGCATCACCGTCTCGGGGATATAAGCGAGACGACGCCGCGCCTCGAGCGGCTCGCGCGCCGAATCGACGCCGCCGACTAGCGCCTGGCCGGAAGTCGGCGCGATGAAATTGAGGAAGAGATTGACGGTGGTCGTCTTGCCGGCGCCATTGGGGCCGAGCAGGCAGAAGGCCTCGCCGCCGGGAATATGCAGATTCAGCCGGTCGAGGGCGGGGCGATCCGCCTTGCCCTCATATCTCTTGGTCAGCTCGCGCGCTTCCAACATGCGAAATCGCCTCCCGACGCCGAGGGCCGTTCTCGCAGCTTTCCGCGCAGAGCGTGGGAAGTCGTCTCGAAGCGCCCGTCCGACCCGGCATCACATCGGCGCGCGCTCGCACGATACGACAACGCAGTCACGCCCGATCGGCAGTGCTGGCCTCTGTGCTGTCGTATGCAATTAACAAAAATCTTTCATGTGGCTCGGCGGCTGTCAATCGCTCGGGCTCAGCTCGCCCGAGCGATTGACATGCTGTTCACGTCACTTCTTCCCCGCAGCCGCGACCACATCCTCGAGGCTGCGCAGGCCGGTGGTCGGGGCGTTGACCAGCACGGCCATATTGCCGGGGGCGTGCTCGTTCTTCCACATTTTGGTGTGGGCGTGCGGGATCTTCGCCCAGGTGAAGACTTCCGACAGGCAGGGATCGACGCGGCGGTCCACGACGAAGCGATTGGCGGCGGCCGCCTGCTTCAGATGCGCGAAATGCGAGCCCTGAATGCGTTTCTGGCGCATCCACACATAGCGGGCGTCGAAGGTGAGGTTGAAGCCGGTCGTGCCGGCGCAGAACACCACCATGCCGCCGCGCTTCACCACCATGCAGGAGAGCGGGAAGGTCTGCTCGCCCGGATGCTCGAAGACGATGTCGACGTCCTTCTTGCCGGTGATGTCCCAGATCGCCTTGCCGAAATTGCGGGCGGCCTTGGACCAGTCGTTGAACTCCGGCGTGTTGACCGTCGGCAGTTGGCCCCAGCAGCCCTTGAAGTCCTTGCGGTTGATGACGCCCTTGGCGCCCAGCGAGAGCACATAGTCGCGCTTGCTCTCGTCCGAGATCACGCCGATGGCGTTGGCGCCGGCCGCCGCGCAGAGCTGCACGCCGAACACGCCGAGACCGCCCGAGGCGCCCCAGATGAGGACATTGTCGCTGGGCTTCAGCCGATGCGGCTCATGGCCGAACAGCATGCGATAGGCGGTGGCCAGCGTCAGCGTGTAGGAGGCCGACTCTTCCCAAGTGAGGTGCTTGGGGCGCTCCATGAGCTGACGGTCCTGCACGCGGCAGAATTGGGCGAAGGAGCCGTCCGGCGTCTCATAGCCCCAAATGCGCTGCGAGGCGGAGAACATCGGGTCGCCGCCATTGCACTCCTCGTCGTCGCCATCGTCCTGGTTGCAGTGGACGACGACCTCGTCGCCGACCTTCCAGCGCTTCACCTTGGAGCCGACGGCCCAGACGATGCCGGCGGCGTCGGAGCCGGCGATGTGATAGGGGAGCTTATGGACGTCGAGCACGGAGATCGGCTGGCCGAGCGCAGCCCAGACGCCGTTGTAATTGACGCCGGCCGCCATCACCAGCACGAGCACGTCATGGCTGTCGAGCTCCCAGGTGGGAACCACCTCGAGCTGCATCGACTCCTCGGGCGGTCCGTGCCGCTCCTTGCGGACGACCCAGGCGTGCATCTTGGCGGGAACATGGCCGAGCGGCGGAATCTCGCCGATGTCGTAGAGGTCTTTCAGTTCGGTCAACGTCTGGCTCCTCGGGGAACTCTTATCGGGCCGGCGGCGGGGCCGAGGGCGCCATTGATATACGGCCGGCTTTCGCCTGAACAGAGGGATATTCGGCCGGGGTGACTCTAGTAATGATATCGGCACTGGGCGATCAACAAGCTCTCGCCCTCGACACGATAGACGAGCCTATGCTCGAGCGTGATGCGCCTGGAGTGCCAGCCACGCAGATCGCCGCGCAGAGGCTCCGGCTTTCCCGTCCCCGCAAAGGGCGTGCGCTGGCATTCCCTGATGAGCGCGTTCAGCCGTCCGAGAGTTTTTGCGTCCTGCGCCTGCCAATAGAGGTAATCCTCCCAGGCCTGCTCCGCGAAGACGAGCTTCATTCCGAGAGCTTATGCTCTTTGCCCTGGCCGGCGTCGAGCTGCTCGATCGCCCCGCGCAGCCGCTCGGCGTTGCGGGGGCTCTTCAACAGATGCGCGGTCTCCTCATAGGAGGCGAAATCCTCGAGCGAGATGAGCACGGCGGCCGGCTTGCCGCGGTCACGGGTGATGACCACGGGCTCGTGATCCTCGGTCACGCGATCGAGCGTCGCGGCGAGATTCTTGCGGAGGTCGCTGTAGGAGGTGGTGCGCATAGAGGGAATATGTACGTGATTGCGTACGGCCGCAAGCCCCTCACGACAATTTCGAAAGTCTCGGGGATTTCCGCCCGGCCGAACGCCGGGCGCGGCCTGCCCCTCTCCCCGCCTGCGGGGAGAGGCTGGGTGAGGGGCTCGGGCGATCAGGCAGACACTTCGTCGAGCGCGCGGAGAATTGCGTCTGCGACCACTTCCGCATTCTCATAGACGGCCTGGTTCGTGAAGCGGATGATGCGATAGCCTTGCGCGCTCAGGAAGGCGCTGCGGCGCGCATCGCCGGCGATCTCTTCCGCGCTCGAATGCGTTTCGCCGTCGATCTCGACGATCAGCCTTCGCTCGCGACAAATGAAATCCGCGATGAAAGGGCCGATGGGCTCCTGCCGAATGAATTTGAAGCCGCCGAGGCTCCTGTTTCGCAGACGGCTCCAAACGATCTTTTCCGCGGAGGTCGCCTCCCGCCGAAGCCGGCGCGCGCGACGAGTCTCTATCAGCCGCAGCCCACGCACGGAATGTCTCCGCTAATCTCCAGGCCCCTCACCCGGCCTCTCCCCGCGAGCGGGGAGAGGGGACGGCTCGGCGCCGCCTTCTGGAATCCGCCTGCCGGAGATCAATCCTCCATCTTCAGCGCCGCGATAAACGCCTCCTGCGGAATCTCCACGCGGCCGAACTGGCGCATCTTCTTTTTGCCTTCCTTCTGCTTCTCGAGCAGCTTGCGCTTGCGCGTGGCGTCGCCGCCATAGCACTTCGCGGTCACATCCTTGCGGAAGGCGCGCACCGTCTCGCGGGCGATGATCTTGCCGCCGATCGCCGCCTGAATCGGCACTTGGAACATATGCGGCGGGATCAGCTCCTTGAGCTTCTCGCACATTTGCCGCCCGCGCGAATCGGCGCGCGTGCGATGCACCAGCATGGAGAGCGCGTCCACCGGCTCGGCGTTCACCAATATGCTCATCTTCACGAGATCGCCGACGCGATAATCGGTGATGTGATAATCGAAGCTGGCGTAGCCCTTGGAGATCGACTTCAAGCGATCGTAGAAGTCGAACACCACCTCGTTGAGCGGCAGATCATAGACCGCCATGGCGCGCTTGCCGACATAATTGAGATCGACCTGCACGCCGCGCCGATCCTGACAGAGCTTCAGCACCGCGCCGAGATAATCGTCCGGCGTCATGATGGTGGCGCGGATCCAAGGCTCGAGAATCTCGTCGATCTTCACCACATCCGGCATGTCGGCCGGATTGTGCAGCTCGATCTCCTCGCCATTGGTCAGCTTGATCTTGTAGACGACCGAAGGCGCCGTCGCGATGAGATCGAGATCGAACTCGCGGCGCAGACGCTCCTGAATGATCTCGAGATGCAGCAGCCCCAAAAAGCCGCAGCGGAAGCCGAAGCCGAGCGCCGCGGAGGTCTCCATCTCGTAAGAAAAGCTCGCGTCATTGAGGCGCAGCTTGCCGATGGCGGCGCGCAAATCCTCGAAATCGGCGGCGTCCACCGGAAAGAGGCCGCAGAACACCACCGGCTGCGCCGGCTTGAAGCCCGGCAGCGGCTCCGCGCATTGCTTTTTGTCTTCGGTGATGGTGTCGCCGACGCGCGTGTCGGCGACCTGCTTGATCTGCGCGGTGATGAAGCCGACCTCGCCCGGCCCGAGCGAGGCGACGTCCAGCATTTTGGGCTTGAACACGCCGATCTTGTCGACCTCGTAATGGGCGTTGGTGCCCATCATGAGAATCTTCTGACCCTTGCGCATGCGCCCGTCGATAACGCGCACCAGCACGACGACGCCGAGATAGGCGTCGTACCAGCTGTCGACCAGCATCGCCTTGAGCGGCGCTTCATCGTCGCCCTGCGGCGGCGGCAGGCGGGTGACGATCGCCTCCAGCACATCGGGAATGCCGATGCCGGTCTTGGCGGAAATGAGCACGGCGTCGGAAGCGTCGAGGCCGATGACGTCCTCGATCTGCTCCTTGATGCGGTCGGGCTCGGCCGCCGGCAGATCGATCTTGTTCAGAACCGGCACGATCTCGTGGCCGGCGTCGAGCGCCTGATAGACATTGGCGAGCGTCTGCGCCTCGACTCCCTGGCTGGCGTCGACGACGAGCAGCGAGCCTTCGCAGGCCTTCAGCGAGCGCGAGACCTCATAGGCGAAGTCGACATGGCCGGGCGTGTCCATGAGGTTCAGGACGTAATCCTTGCCGTCCTTGGCCTTATAGTCGAGGCGCACGGTCTGCGCCTTGATGGTGATGCCGCGCTCGCGCTCGATATCCATGGAATCGAGCACCTGCTCGACCATATCGCGCGCGGCGACGGTCCCCGTCGCCTGGATCAGCCGGTCGGCGAGCGTCGACTTTCCGTGGTCGATATGCGCGACGATGGAGAAATTGCGGATATTGTCGATTTTGCGCGTCGTCATGGCGGCGGGGATAGCAGCGCCGGGGGGCGAAGGGAAGCGGATTTGACAGAAGCGGGTGGGCTCTGCTCCTCTCGCGCCCCCGCTCCCCGAGACGTCAGGCGCCGCCATGATCCGGGTCCAATTCCGGCTTTTGCTTTCTCTCGCTCTTTCCATCCCTTGTTTTTCGGCCCTCGCCCAGAGCTTCGACTGCGCCAAGGCGACGACGACGGTGGAGCGTCTCGTCTGCGCCGATCGCCGGCTCGGCGCGCTGGATGGCGAATTGGGCGCGGAGGTGAAGCGCAGCCTCGCGGCCGATCCGGCGCATCGGGCCGAAAAGCTCGGCGAGGCGCGCAAATGGCTCGGCGAGCGTGATCGCCTGTGCGCCCTGCCGGCGGGGGAGCTTCGTGGAGAGGCGCGGGCGAAGGCGCTCGCCTGCCTAACCGCCGCCTATGAGGCCCGGCTCGCCGCGCTGAAAGCGGCGCCCGCCGCGCCGGAGACCAGCGCGATCTGCCGCAAGCTCGCCGATCGTTACGCCGCCCTCCTCGCGAAGGACCCAGAGGCGCCCTACAAAAAATCCTTCTATGCGGAGAGCCCGTTGCAGGTCCTCGCCGCGGCGCCGGACGCCGGCGTCGTGGTCGCCGCGCCGGCGGCCAATATCGACGACGTCACGCGCGCCAAGCTCGCCGCCTGGGCGAAGGGGGAGCCGCAGCCTTTTGTCTTTCCCGATGCGCTCGCCACAAAGCTCGTCGACCTCGGCGTCGGCGCGTCTCTTTTCATCGATCGGCTGCCCGGCGAAAATCTCTACGCCGCGGGCGTCATACGGGGCACATTAGGCTACTATTCGGCGATCTATTTCACCGTTTCGGCCGGTTTCGCTCACGAGACGATGGGACCAGGAGGGCTCGAGGGAGAAAGCGAAGCCGAATGCATCGGCGCGTTCCACAGCTTCGGGACGTTGGACGGCGAGGCGGTCGCGTTCCAAGAGTCGCACGACAATGCGCCGCGCCTATCCTCGTCCATCTCCATCACGCCCTGGCGAAGCGGCGGCTTCGGTCCGGCCTGCACGGCGCATTTCGAATTCGCGCCGAAATTCGCCGAGCATGCGACGTACAACCAATGGGAGGAGCATTGCGCCGGCGCTGATTGCGAGGCTTTGCGCAAAGAGGCGCTCTCCCTCGTCGAGGCGGCGCAGAAGCAGCCGCTCGCCGCGCGCAAGGCGGCGCTCGCCCGGCTCTCCGCGACGCAGGCGGCGGAATTCGCGAAGATGGAAGAGGCGGCCGGCCCAGATTTCTCGGGCGAGCCCGACGATCCTGCGCAATATGGCGACGAAAATGGAAAGGCGCTGAGGCTTCCCTTCCTCCATGGCGGCCGGCTCTATCTCGCCGAGCTCGGTCATTTCACCATAGGCTGGCGGGTCTTTTCCGATTGGCGCGTCGCGTTGGAGCAGCTCGACAAGGGCAAGCTCGCAGAAACGTCGGTCTTCGCCATCGGCATGACCAAAGGCGCGCTGCGTAGCGCCTCGGCAAAATGAAAATGGCGCGCATCGCAGGGACGCGCGCCATTTTGAATTCGAGGCGAAACGCTCAGCTCTGCTTCAACCGCGTCTCGATCTCGCTCTTCGCCTTGGCGTAGAGCTCCAGCGCGCGGGGCTTGGCCCATTGATAGGCCTCGACCAGGCGCGGGGCGAGCCAGCGCAGGAAATCGGCGCTCAGCCGGCCGGCCGTGGCGACGCCCTCGACGATGCGGTCGAACCAGGGCAGCGCCGCATGGCCTTCCGGGATTTTGGAGCGCGTCCAGGCGACGGCGAGCTTCAGCTTCTCCTGCGCATAATCGGCGAGCACGACCAGCGGATCGGGCGAGCCGGCGGCGGTGAGCCGGTCCTTCAAATGGGCGATCTCGGCGCTCGCCTGCGCGGCGAGCACGGCGGCTTTCTCCTTGGCGCCATGGGCGGCGGAGAGCTCGGCGCGCAGAGCGTCCAGCTCGGCGCTCAGCCGATCGCGATGCGCGATCACGCCCTCATGCTCCGCGATGGCGGCGGCGATGGACTTCGCCTTCTCTTCCACCGCGGCGGAGAGCTCGGCGCGGGCGGTCTCCAGCTCCTTCGCCAAGGCGCTCGCCTTGGTGATGAGCTCGATTTTGTCCTTGGCGTGGCGGTCACGCTCGGCGGTCATCGCCTCGAGCTGCGCATCCAGGCTCACGGCTTCGACGCCGTTCGACGCCTCCTCGGCGACGGGGGGCTGTTCGGACAGGTTCATCTCCTACCTCTCTTCGTGGCCTAGAGACGCATCCGGCGCGAAACATAGAGAATTTTGCCGATTCGGCAAAAGCCGAATCTTCCCTCCATGCGCCCGCGCCCGCTCACGGCCGATCTCGTCGATCTGTCCGCGCCGAACCGCACCTAGCGTTCGGCGCAATGAGATCAACCGCTTGTGAAACTCACCTCGCTCGCTCCCGCATACGAGGCCGATCGAGGTCCTGCCGCCGTGCGCTCAGCGATCGGCGAAGAGGGGGGTGACGCCCTCCGTATCTATATAGACGACGCCGTCCTCGATCTTGACCGGATATTCGGCGAGCCGGCTTTCCTGGGGATGGATCGGGTCGCCGGTGCGCATGTCCCACGTCCAATTATGGAGCGGGCAGGTCAGCACCTCGCCGTCGAAATCGGCCGTGTCCAGCGGCGCGTTGGTGTGCGGGCACACGCCTTGGAAGGCCTTGATCTCTCCGCCGAAGGCGAAGGCCAGGATGATGAAATGGGAATCTGCGATGACGAGACGCATTTCCCCTTCGAAAACAGTGTCCTCCTTGCAGACCCTGGTGAACATGTCCTTAGCCTCTCCGAATGCCCGCCGCAGCGCCGCGGCCGCCTGCGCGAGGCCCAGCAAGAAAAGCGCCGACCCGCCCGCGGACGCGTTGATTTCGCCCGAAAGCCCGCCCATAGTCCCGCCCGTGAGCGCGAAAGAGCCGAAATTCTGCGTCGTCCAGACGACGATCGACACAGAGGCGGGCGCCGAGCGGCTCGCCCGCGCCCTGCTCGCCGCCAAGCTCGCCGCCTGCGTTCAGATATTCCCCATCCGCAGCTTCTACGTGTGGGCGGGCGAGACGCGCGCCGACGCGGAATTTCTGGTGCAGTCCAAAGCCCGCGCGCAGGATTATGACGCGCTCGCCGCCGCCATTCGCGCCGCGCATCCTTATGAGGTCCCGGAGATCATCCGCCTCGACGTCGCCGCCGGCGATCCCGCCTATCTCGACTGGGCGGCGCGCGCCACGGAGCGGGACGACGCCGCCTCCTGAGCGGCGGGCGAACGCACAGCCCCACGCAAGCCTCGCTCGGCAAAGATCGTCGCGCCGGCCGCGGCGCCTCCGCCGGCCGGAGAGAGCATGCGCGCGGAGCGGAGCCAGCCATGACGTCGATCTACTCGTCGCTGACGACCGCGCAGATCGCCCGTCTGCCGACCTCCACAATGCGTCAGCTCGACACCTCTGACATAGAGGCGCTCGACACGACGCAGATCGCCGTGCTGACGGCGACGCAGCTCAATAATCTCTCGACCACCAATCTTCAGGCGCTGGTGACGACGCAAGTCGCCTCTCTGTCCAAGGCGGCGTTGGCCGGGCTCGATCTGTCGCAATTTACGGCGCTCGCCTCCAGCGATTTCGACTCCTTCACCACGACGCAGCTCTCCGCGCTCACCAGCACGGAGCTCAATGCCCTCGACACGACCGAGCTCGGCAGCCTGAGCACGACGCGGCTGCAGGCGCTCACCGCCGCGCAGATCGCCGCGCTCTCGACGACCGAGGTCTCGCGTCTCACCACCACGCAGATCTCCAGCCTCTCCACGACGCAGGTGCGCGGCCTCACCGCCACGCAGCTCGACGCGCTCAGCCTCGATCAGATCATCGCGCTGCAGGTGAGCAATCTGAGCGCGGCGCAGGCGCGCATGCTGGACGGAACCGAGCTCGGCGCGCTCACCGCCACGCAGCTCGGCTCGCTGTCCTCGACGCAGATCGGCTCGCTGACGACCACGGCTTTCGACAGCCTCTCGCAAACGGCCGTGCAGAGCTTGACGGCGACGCAGCTCGCCGGCGTCGCCGCGACGCAGATCGCGGCGCTGACGACGACCGATCTCGGCGAGTTCGCCACGACGCAACTTTCGGCGCTGACGCTCACGCAGACGCGCGCGCTCACCACGACGCAGCTCGCGGCGATGACCTCGACCGAGATCCAATCGCTCTCGGTGGCCAATCTCTCCAATGCGCAGATCGCCGGGCTGAATGCGACCGGCGTCGGCAATCTCTCCGACGCGCAGGTGGCGGCGCTGGTCCCGACGCAGATCGCCGCTCTCTCCACGACGACGCTCAACGGGCTCACGGCGACGCGGCTCGGCGCGCTCACCACGACGCAATTTTCCGGCCTCTCCGCCGCGCAGATCGCCGGCCTCTCCGACACGACGCTCGCCAATCTGACGACGACGCGCCTCGTCGCGCTGACGGTGACGCAGGCGCGCGGGCTGACGGCGACGCAGCTCGCCGATCTCGCGACGACCGGGCTGCAATCGCTCGACGTCACCGAGCTCGCCGCCGCGCAATTCGCGGCGATCGACGCGACCACATTCTCCGACCTCTCCGCCACGCAATTTTCGGCCTTGTCCTCGACGCAGATTCGCGCGCTGACGACGACCCTGCTGAATGCGCTGTCGGCGACGACGATCGCCAGCCTGACGACGACGCAGGTCGATTGGCTGAGCGCGGCGCAGATCGCCGGCCTGACGACGACGCAGCTCGGCAATCTGACGACGGCGCAGCTCGCCACGCTCACCTCGACGCAGGCGCGCGGGCTGACGACGACGCAGCTCGGCGCCATGACGACGACGGCGATACAGTCGCTCGCCATCGGCGCCCTCACCGCCGCGCAAATCGGCGCGCTCGTCTCCAGCGACGACGGCGGATTGAGCGTCACGCAGATCGGCGCGCTCGCCTCGACGCAAATGTCGGCGCTCTCCACCACATTCCTCAATCTGCTGACCACGACGGAGCTGCAGAGCCTCACCACGACGCAGGCCGCGGCGCTCACCTCGGCGCAGATCGGCGGACTTTCGGCCGACGCCATCGACCGGCTGACGACAGCGCAGCTCGCCACGCTCACCTCGACGCAGGCGCGCGGGCTGACGACGACGCAGCTAGACAATATGACGGCGACGCAGATCCAGTCGCTGACCATATCGCAGCTGACCGCCGCGCAGATCTCCGGCCTCGGCTCCGCCGCCTTCGGCAATCTTTCCGCGAGCCAGCTCTCCAACCTCACCTCGGCGCAGATCGCCGGGCTGACGACGACGCAATTCGACGCTTTCGGCGTGACGCAGATCGCCGGCTTCACCACCACCCAGCTCGCCGGCCTCACCGCGACCGAGGTCAATTCGCTCGAGACGACGCAGATCGCCGCGCTGAGCGCGACGCAGATCGCCGCAATGCCGACGCGCGCCTTCGCCGGCCTCGCCGACACGCAGGTCGCCGCGCTGACGACGACGCAGCTCGCCGCCTTCGCCACCACGCAGATCGCCGCCCTCACCTCGACCGCCGCCGCCGGGCTGACCAGCGCGCAGATCGCCTCGCTCGCCACGACGCAGATCGGCGCTCTGACGGCCGCGCAGACGCGCGCGCTCGCCGATTGGCAGATCGCCACGCTGAGCACGACGCAGCTCGGCGCCCTGACCACGACCGAGGCCGCCGCTCTCACATCGACGCAGCTCGCCGCGCTCACTCTCACGCAGATCGACACGCTGACGACGACGCAAGTGACGGCGCTCTCGGCCGTTGCGATCGGCGGATTCTGGCAGAGCCAGATCGCCGAGCTGTCGACGACGCAAGTTTCCGCGCTCACCTCGACGCAGGTCAAGGCGCTCGCCGACACGCAGGTCGCCGCGCTCTCCGCCGCGCAGCTCGGCGCGCTCACCTCGACGCAGGTCGCCGCGCTTTCGACCAGCGGCTTCGGCGCCCTCACCTCCACCGCCGTCGCCGCTCTCACCACGACGCAGATCGGCGCGATCGGCGCGCTGCTGACAGCCGTCCTGTCCGATGCGCAAATCGGCGCGCTGAGCACGACGCAGATCGGCGCCCTCTCCGCCGCGGCCATGTCCGGCCTCGGCGCGGCGCAGATCGCCGCCATGTCGACGACGCAGCTCGCGACGCTCGTCACCACGCAGATCGCCGCGCTGGCGACGAGCGCCGTGGCCTCGCTGTCGACGGCCGATGTCGCCATGCTGACGACGACGCAGGTCGCAGCGCTCACCTCGACGCAGATGCGCGCCATGTCGGATGCGCAGATCGCCGCCTTCTCCATCGCGCAGCTCGCCGCCTTGCAGAAAGCGCAGCTCGCCGCGCTGTCGACGACCGGCGTCAGCGGATTGTCGACCAGCGACATTTCCGCTCTCACCACCACGCAGCTCGGCGCGCTGACCACGGCGCAAATGAGCGTGCTCGTCGACACGCAGCTCGCCGCTCTCACCGCGACGCAGATCGCCGCGCTGGCGGCGACGCAGATCGCGGGCCTTTCGGCGGATGCGGTCGCCAGCCTTTCGGCCAGCGTCGTCTCCGCGCTCGCCACCACGCAGCTGCGCGGCTTCACCTCGCTTCAGCTCGGCGCGCTGACGCTCGGCCAGCTGAACGCGCTCACCACGACGCAGCTCGCCGCCATGACGACGACCGAGCTCGCCGGCCTCACCGACATTCAAGCGGCGGCGCTGACGACGACGCAGCTCGGCGCGTTCGCCGGCACGCAGATCGCCGCGCTCACCACCACCGCCGTCGCCGCGCTGACGACCACCGAGGTCGCAGCGCTCAGCACGACGCAGATCGGCGCGCTCACCTCGACGCAGGCGGGCGCGCTCTCCGCGACGCAGATCGCCGCCTTCGGCCTCGATCAGCTCGCGCGGCTGACCTCGACGCAGCTCTCCGGCCTCTCCACTGCGACCATCGCCGGCCTCACGCTCACCGAGCTGCAGGCGCTGACGACGACGCAGCTGCGCGGCCTCACCGCGGCGCTGATCGGCGCGCTGACGACCAGCGAGCTCGCCGCGCTGGCGACGACGCAGATCGCCGCTCTGACGACGCAGGAGCTGCAAGGCCTGCTGCAGACGCAAGGCGCGGCGCTCGCCGGCACGCAATTCGACGCGCTCGCCGCCACGCAGATCGCAGCGCTCTCCACTTCGGCGATCAGCGGGCTGACGACGACGCAGGTGCAGGCGCTGAATGCGACGCAATTCGGCGCGCTGGCGGCGACGCAAATCTCCGCGCTCAGCAGCGCGCAGCTCGCCGCCATGACGACGACGCAAGTCGGCGCGCTCACCGCGACGCAGGCGCGCGGGCTGACCTCCACCGAGGTCTCGCAGCTCGACGCCACCAGGATCGGCGCGCTCTCCACCACGGCGATCAAATATCTCACCAGCACGGCGATCGGCGGCCTCACCGCCACGCAGATCGGCCTGCTGACGACGACGCAGCTCGCCAGCGTCGGCTCGACGCAGATCGCCGCCCTGTCCAGCACCGCCATCGCCGGGCTCAGCAGCGACGAGATCGGCGCGCTGACGACCACGCAGTTCCGCAGCTTCTCCTCCACGGGCGTCGCCGCGCTGACGACGACGCAGGTGCAGGCGCTCACCACGGCGCAGATCGGCCTTTTGACCAGCACGCAGATCGGCGGCCTGGCGGCGACGCAAGTGGCGGCGCTCACCGCCACGCAGCTCGGCCTGCTGGTCGCCTCGCAGATCGCCGCGCTGGCGACGACGGGCGTCGCCGGGCTGACGCAGACGCAGGTCGGCGCACTGACGACGACGCAATTCTCCGCGCTGTCCGCGGCGCAGATCGCCGCTCTGTCGACCACCGCCGTCGGCGGGCTGACGACGACGGAGCTCGGCGCGCTCACCACCACGCAATTGCAGGGGTTCACCTCCACCGAGATCGGCGCGCTCTCGACCACGCAGCTCGCCACGCTCACCACATCGCAGCTGAAGACGCTCACGCCGCTGGAAATCTATGGGCTGACCTCGGCGCAGGTCGCCGCTCTGGGGACAGACCGGCTGACGGCGCTGAGCGCGGCGCAAATCTCCTATCTCTCGACGACCGGCGTCGCCGGCCTCAGCCAGACGCAGATCGCCGCCCTCGCAGACACGCAATCGGCCGCGCTCTCGGCGGATCAGATCGCCGCTCTTTCGCCCAGCGCGGTCGCCGGCCTCAGCACGACGGAAATCGCCTCGCTCACCTCCACGCAATTCGCCAGCCTCTCGGCCTCGGCCATCGGAGCGCTGACCTCGGCGCAATTTTCGAGCCTCACCTCGACGCTGATCGCCCTGCTCTCCGCCACCGAGCTCGGCGGCCTCACCGCGACGCAGGCGGCCTCGCTCACCACGACGCAGCTCTCCGCATTGAGCGCGACGCAGATGGGCGCCGTCTCCTCGGACGCCGTTTCTGGCCTCTCGGCGACGCAGATCGCCGATCTGACGACGACACAATTCTCCGGCTTCCAATCCACGCAATTCGCGGCGCTGACGACGACGCAGATGCAGGCGGTGACGACGACGGAGATCGCGGCGCTGACCAACGCTCAGCTCGGCGGCCTGCTGCGCCCGCAATTGCGCGCGCTGACGACGACGCAGGTCGGCGCGCTCACCACATCGCAGATTTCCGCGCTGGCGACGACGCAGGTCGTCAATCTCACCACCACCGAGCTCGGCGCGCTCTCGTCCACGCAATTCAATGCGCTGACCTCGACGCAGATCGGCGCGCTCACCACGCAGCAGCTCGGCAATCTCGACGGCTCGGTCATCGCCTCCTTCGACGCGCTCCAGCTCACCGGCCTCACCACCACGCAAGTGGCCGCGCTCACCACATCCGCCATAGCGGCGCTGACGACGACCGAGCTGCTGGCGCTCAACGGCAATCAGATCGCCGCCTTCACCACGACGCAGATCGCCGGCATGACCACGCAGCAGCAGGCGGCGCTGGCGCTGGCGGTCTCGTGATTCCACATTGATCGGGAGGCGCCGCGATTCGCGCCGCCGCAAGAGGGAGCCGTCCGCGGGCCATGACCGACGAATTGAACGAGCCTTTGGGCTTGAACGAGCCGCTGGAGCCACGCCCGGCGCGCCGGCGCGGCGCGCGGACGAAAAGCCTCGTCGTCGCAGCGCTGCTCTGTGGAGTCGGCGGCGCCGCGCTTCTCCTGTCCTCGCGCGATCCTCGAGCCGGCCAGCCCATCGCCGTCGCGCGCATCGAAACGGTCGAGCCGCCGTCCACGCCGGCGAGCGCTCCCGCCGAGCGCGCAGCGGTCACGGAGGAGGACAAGCGCGCCGATGAGATCGCCGACATAGAGAAGCGCTCCGGCGTCAAGGTCACGCGCATCGGCGGCGCAGAGCCGCCCGGCGCGCTCATCATAAGGCTCGACGAGCAGCATACGGCGCTCGCGCCGGCGCCGGACAAGCGCCTGGTGGAAAAAGGCCGCAGCGGCCCGCTGCCCAAGATCGGCGCCGATGGCGCGAAGCCGATGGAAGTCTACGCCCGCCCGACGACGATCAGCGCGCGCCTGCCCGCCGGCGCGCCGCGCATCGCGCTCGTCGTCGGCGGCGTCGGGCTCAATGCGCAGCTCACGGCGAGCGCCATCGACGAAATGCCCGGCGCCGTCACGCTGGCGCTCGCGCCCTATGGCGCCGATCCCGAGAGCGTCGCCGCCAAGGCGCGCGACCGCGGCCATGAGATTTTGCTGCAGGCGCCGATGGAGCCCTATGATTATCCGCGCGAGAACCCCGGGCCGCATACGCTGCTGACGACGCGCGGCGCCGGCCTCGAGGATCTGCACTGGCTGATGAGCCGCTTTTCCGGCTATATCGGCGTGGTGAATTATCTCGGCGCGCAATTCACCGCCGACGAGACCGCGCTGACGCCGACGCTCACCGACATTGCCGGGCGCGGCCTGCTCTATCTCGACGACGGCACCTCGCCGCGCTCGCTCGTCTCCTCTCTCGCGCCGCGTCTCGCCTTGACGGCGGCGCGGGCCGATGTGGCGATCGACGCCGGCGCCTCGGGCGAGGCGCTGGAGAAGGCGCTGACGCAGATCGAGGCGCTCGCGCGCCGCAATGGTCAGGCGATCGTCGCGGCCGGCGCGCTGCCGCAGACGATGACGCGCCTCACGCGGTTCGCGCGCGAGCTCGAGCGCAAGGGAATAGCGCTCGTCCCGCTGAGCGCGCTGGTGTCGCGGATCGAGGACAAAGAGGCGAGAGCCGGAAAGTGGAAATGAGCGAGCTGCCCTATCGACCCTGCGTCGGCGTGATGCTGATCAACGCCAAAGGCCTCGTCTTTCTCGGCCGGCGTCTCTCCAAGCGCGCCGATCCGCAGGTGATCGAGCATGAATGGCAAATGCCGCAGGGCGGCATAGACGAGGGCGAGGAGCCGCTCGCCGCAGCGCTGCGCGAATTGCATGAGGAGACCAATGTGACCAGCGTCTCCGTGCTCGCCGAGGCGCAGGATTGGTACAGCTATGATCTGCCGCCGGAGGCCGCCAAGCGCTGGAAAGGCAAATATCGCGGCCAGACGCAGAAATGGTTCGCCTTCCGCTTCGAGGGCGAGGAGGCGGAGATCGACATAGTGCGCCCCTGCGACGGCCGGCACGAGCCGGAATTCGACGCCTGGCGCTGGGAGCGCGCGGCGCTATTGCCGGAGCTGATCGTGCCCTTCAAGCGCGACGTCTATGAGCGCGTGGTGCGCGATTTCGCTCATCTCTCGGGAGACTGAGGCGCCGTCGTCGGGCCGAATATGGGCTCGAAGGCGCGGCGCAACGCCGCGTCCACCGCGGCCATGTCGGAGACCTTGCCGAGATCGGCGAGGCTCGTCACTCCGAGATGCGCTTGACGCACGCCGCAAGGCGCTATGCCGGAAAAATGCGTGAGGTCCGGCGCGACATTCAGCGCCAATCCATGGAAGGTGGTCCAGCGCCGCACGCGCACGCCGATCGCCGCGATCTTGTCCTCGGCCGGCTCGCCGAAAAGACCCGCGGGCTTGTCCGGCCGGCGCGTCCATACGCCGACGCGATCCTCCCGCCGCTCGCCGGCGACGCCGAGCGAAGCGAGCGTCTCGATGAGCCAAGCCTCGAGCCCGGCCACATAGGCTCGCAGATCGCGCCTTCGCTGCGTGAGATCCAGCATCACATAGGCGACCCGCTGCCCCGGCCCGTGATAGGTGAACTGCCCGCCGCGCCCGGTGCGATGCACGGGAAAGCGCGCATCGAGCAGATCGGCCTCCTTGGCCGAGGTCCCGGCCGTGTAGACCGGCGGATGCTCGAGCAGCCACACGCGCTCGGCAGCCGCGCCATCGGCGATGCGCTCGACCAGCGATTCCATCTCGGCGACGGCGGCCTCATAGGGCGTGAAGCCGGGGGCCGCGACCCATTCCACCGGCGGCGAGCCGGGCCGGGGGAGCAGCGAAAGGGCGCAGTCGTCGCGCGTGAGCGGGGCGGTGGACATGGTGGGGAGTCTATCGCGGGCTGCGGCGGGGCTCCAGGGGTAGGCTCGAATGGGACCTGCGATGTTGTACGGTTGAAGAGGCGTTCGGGAGGCGTTTCCACCTCCCCCTCGAGGGGGGAGGTCGAGCGCGGACGCGCTCGGGAGGGGGTGAAACCCCGAGTCTTCGCTGGTGAACCCCACCCCGTCCGGCTATCGCCGGCCGACCCTCCCCCTATAGGGGAGGGTGGACGCGCCCTATTGCCGTGCGAGAGCGCCGCGCTCGTCGCTTCCTGGTTCGACGCCTGCGCCATGCGTGACCGCTCCGACCAGATCGCGGTGAAGCGGTTTGTCCCGAAAGCCTCTGCGCAAAGTTGAAACGGCTCGTTTCACATCGCGGAATTTATTTTTTCGCGTCGATCCGTCGCGGCAGAGGAAATTCCGCGCTTTCATACAAGCCGCGGATCGCCGCGCCCGTATAGGTCGCCTCCGCCACCTCGAGCGAGCAGGTCCCCAGCAAAGCGGCGGGCATATCCTCGACAGCGTAGCGAATCGCCTCCGCGGCCTGGGCGAAACGCCGGAATTCGACGGAACTCTGATAGGATCGCGACCGCTTGGCGGGCGTCTTGGATGAGAAAAGGCCGGCTTCCCTGCCGTAATCGAATGCGCTCATCGCTCTTCTCCCTGTCGTCCGCGCTTATTCAGCGCGAAAATCCATCACGACGCCGCTGTGCGGTCTGCGTGGACGAGACGAACGCGAGCGACGCGCAACCTCAGAAGCGAGAAATTACCAGGCGAATTCCATTCCCGCTTCCGTCACGACACGTTCGAGACCGTCTCGGTCTCCTTTGATGACATATTGGAATCCGGCGCCGCTGTCGGGCAGCAGGCGCATGATTCGGAATGTCTCTTTTTCCGTTCGCGCGCCGAGGCGATGATAGATTTGCGCGCCGAGACGGAACTTATGCGTCGGCGCTTCCTTGCGAAGCCGCTGATGGCGGGAGAGCTCATTCGAATGCGCGCTCATAATCACGGCCCTTTCGGATGGAGTGCGACGCGCCGATCCGCGAAGGAACGACGCGCCTCCACCGGGGGAGAAGGCCCCGCGCTCGCCGCCGGTACATCCGCGGTCGGCGCGCAGGGCCTGATCGCTTAAAAGGTCAGTCGACCTTCAGCTGATCCGCCGATGATTTGCCGCTGCGCCGGTCGACGACGATCTCATAGGAGAGCTTCTGGCCCTCGGCGAGGCCGTGAAGGCCCGCGCGCTCGACAGCGCTGATATGAACGAAGACGTCGGCTCCGCCGGACTCCGGCTGAATGAAGCCGAAACCCTTTTGTGCATTGAACCATTTCACGATTCCGGTCTGCATGACTTGTCCTTTCGAAGAACAGGGGGGATTGGGGCGTTCGCGACATGCGACGCCTCGCGTGATCGATGTTCTGGAGAGGAAGTCATAATGCCCGGGGCGCCGTTGGGCGCGAAGCAGGAGTCGACCGGCCGAAAACTCGATAGAACCTATGTGGGGCATATGGGCGGATAATACAAGCGTGGCCGGCGAGAATTCGCGAAGCTCGCGTTTCGCGCGCCCTTGCGCTCCCCGCCCCGCCCGCTATAGACCGCGCCATCGGCTCTCCCATTTAATCGCCTCATGTCCGTTCTCTCTGTCTATCTCCGTGTCCTCGCGCAGCTGAAGCCGCAGAAGCGCCTCGCGGCGATCCTCGTCGCGGCCAATCTCGCCGTGGCCATTGCGCAATTCGCCGAGCCCATGCTGTTCGGCCGCGTCATAGACGTGCTGACGCGCGCGCAGGCGGCGGGCGTCAAGCTCGCTTGGGGCGATCTTCTGCCGCTGCTGGCGGCGTGGGCCGGCTTCGGCCTCTTCTCGATCGCCGCCTCCGTGCTGGTCGCGCTGCACGCCGACCGTCTCGCGCATCGGAGCAGACTCGCGGTGATGGCCGCCTATTTCGAGCATGTGCTCGATCTGCCGTCGAGCTTTCACGCCAGCGCGCATTCCGGCCGGCTGCTGAAGGTGATGCTGGAGGGCGCCTCCGGCATGGCGGGGCTGTGGCTCTCCTTCTTCCGCGAGAATTGCGCCTCCTTCGTCGCGCTCTTCGTGCTGCTGCCGGCGACGCTCTTCGTCAACTGGCGGCTCGCTCTGCCGCTCATCCTTCTCGTCATCGTCTTCGGCGCGCTCACCTCTTTCGTCCTACGCCGCACCGAGCAATTGCAGAGCAAGGTGGAGCGTCATCATTCCTCGCTCGCCGAGCACGCCTCCGACGCTCTGGGCAATGTCGCCGTGGTGCAGAGCTTCACGCGCATAGAGAGCGAGACCAATGCGCTGCGGCGGATCATCGACGAATTGCTTGCCGCGCAAATTCCGGTGCTCTCCTGGTGGGCGCTGGCCGCGGTGGCGAGCCGCGCCTCGGCGACGCTCACTCTGCTCGTCATCTTCCTGCTCGGCGCCTGGCTGCATTTGCAGGGCCTCGCCTCCATCGGCGAGATCGTCGCCTTCATGAGCTTCGCGACCATGCTCATCGGCCGCCTCGAGCAAATGGTCGGCTTTTTGAACGTGCTGTTTCTGCTCGCGCCGAAGATCGCGGAATTCTTCGCCATTCTCGACACGCGCCCGACGGTCGCCGATCGCGAGGATGCGCGTGATCTCGGCCGGCTCGAAGGCGCGGTCGCCTTCGAGAAGGTGAGCTTTTCTTATGGCGGCGAGCGTCTCGCGCTGCGCGACGTCTCCTTCTCGGCGCGGCGGGGCGAGACCATAGCGCTGGTGGGCGCGACCGGCTCGGGCAAATCGACGACGCTCGGCCTCTTGCATCGCGTCTTCGATCCCACGCAGGGAAGGGTGACGATCGACGGGGTCGACATTCGCGACATGACGCTGACCTCGCTTCGCCGCAACATCGGCGTCGTGTTTCAGGAGCCCATGCTGTTCGCCCGCTCGATCGAGGAGAATTTGCGCGTCGGCAAGCCGGACGCCAGCGAGGAGGAGATCGCCCGCGCCGTCGAGCTGGCGCAGGCGCGCGATCTGGTGGCGCGGCAGAGCGAGGGGCTTTCGACGCTGGTCGGCGAGCGCGGCCGCACGCTGTCGGGCGGCGAGCGTCAACGCCTCTCCATCGCCCGCGCGCTGCTGAAGGACCCGCCGATCATGATCTTCGACGAGGCGACCAGCGCGCTGGACGCGACCACCGAGCGTCAGTTGCAGAAGGCGCTGGAGGCGGCGACGGCCGGCCGCACCACTTTCATCATCGCCCATCGTCTGGCCACGGTGCGCCATGCGGACCGCATATTGGTGCTGGATCGCGGCGAGATCGTCGAGAGCGGGACCTTCGACGAGCTGGTGGCCAAAGGCGGGCTGTTCGCCGATCTCGCCAAGGCGCAGTTCATCGCGGCGGGGGCGTGACCGAGCGCCGAACTGCGAGCCCTCGGCGGCTTCTACGCTTAAGCTGCCGTTTCCTATAGGCGCAGAACCGCGCGCTTCTGTTCTGGCTCTCGCTCGCCGGCGAGTCTATCGTCGATGAAACGGCGCGAGCGATCCATGCTGACCAAACACTTGCAACGCTTTTCACGGCGTTCGAACGAGCTTCCAGACGCCGCCTTGGTCGAGCTCGTCGACGTCGTCTTCAGGGCTCTTCCGCCCATCGCCATCATGGGCGTCACCATGGTCGGCATCGGCGCGCTTTTGACGATTCGGACCGGCGACAGCCTGCTTCTGCTCGTGACCCTCGCCGGCGCGGCCGTCTCCGCCGCCCGCATCGCCCTCATGCTGCTCTATCGCCGTCGGCGCGCCGCATCGCGCCCCACGGCGAGCGAGGCCCGGTGGTGGGACAGGCGCTACGCCCTCGGCAGCTTCGCCTTCGCGGCCTTGCTCGGCGCGCTGAACGCGCGCGCGCTCACGGCGGAGGCGGCCGTCGCCGACGTCATGCTGAGCCCGATGCTGGTGACGACGCTGATCCTCGCCTATGGCGCCGGCGTCGTCACGCGCCTGTCCGCCCGTCCTCATATCTGCTTGGGGAGCGTGACGCTGGCGACCATTCCGACAGTGGCGGGCTTCGGAATGCGCGCTCTCGGCGCAGAGGGCTGGTATGCGCAGACAGTCTTCGCCACTCAGGCGGCCGTCGTCGGCGTTTTCGCCATGGCCGGCCTCGGATTGGTCGACGATTTCTACGACACGGTTCGACAGCAGATCGTCGCGAAGCTGGATCTCGCGGCGCTGGCCGGCAGAGACCATCTGACGGGCCTCGCCAATCGCATTCGGCTGCAAGAGAAGCTGGAGGAGGCCGGCGCGCATCTCGAGCAGGCCGGAGGCCTTTTCGCGCTTCATTATCTCGATCTCGACCGCTTCAAGGAGGTCAATGACAATTTCGGCCATATCACGGGCGACGCCCTCCTCCAGGCCGTCGCCGAACGGCTGACGCAGACCGTGCGCGAGGGAGACACGGTCGCGCGTCTCGGAGGCGACGAATTCGTCATCATCCAGCTCGGAATACAGGTCGCGGAGGAGGCGGAGCTTCTCGGGCGCCGCATCGTGCAGGCGATCGGCGCGCCTTACGATCTCGGCGGACGAAAAATCCAGATCGGCGTCAGCGGCGGCGTCGCTCTGGCTCCGCGAGACGGAACGAGACTGGAGCAGCTCGTCTCATGCGCCGATTCCGCCCTCTACCGGACAAAGCGCAAGGGACGCGGCGAGCGCGCCTTCTGGGGAGAGGAGGGCGCGCAGCTCCCCAGAAGCGTCGCCTGACGCGACGGCGCACGAATCCCACAACATATCGCGCCCTATTTCTTGCCTTCCCCGCTATTTTGTGGCGCTCTGGCGCGCATGAAATTCCAGCGGCTCCGTCTCCTCGGCTTCAAGAGCTTCTGCGAGGCCACAGATTTTCTGATCGAGCCGGGCCTGACCGGCGTCGTCGGGCCCAATGGCTGCGGCAAGTCCAATCTCGTCGAGGCCCTGCGCTGGGTCATGGGCGAGAACTCCTATAAGAACATGCGCGGCTCGGGGATGGATGACGTCATCTTCTCCGGCGGCGGCTCGCGCCCGGCCCGCAATGTGGCCGAGGTCGGCCTCGTGCTGGACAATAGCTCCCGCACCGCCCCCGCCGCCTTCAATGACGCCGAGACTTTGGAAGTCACCCGCCGCATCGAGCGCGAGGCCGGCTCCACCTATAGGATCAATGGCCGCGAGGTGCGCGCCAAGGATGTGCAGCTGCTGTTCGCCGACGCCGCCACCGGCGCGCGCTCGCCGGCGCTGGTGCGCCAGGGGCAGATCGGCGAGATCATCTCCGCCAAGCCGCAGGCGCGCCGCCGCATTTTGGAGGACGCCGCCGGCGTCGCCGGCCTGCATTCCCGCCGGCACGAGGCCGAGCTGCGGCTGACCGCGGCCTCCGAAAATCTCACCCGCCTCGAGGATGTGCTGAAGCAGGTGGACGGCCAGACCGAGAGCCTGCGCCGCCAGGCCCGGCAGGCGCAGCGCTATCGCGCCGTGGCGGCGGAAATCCGCAAGAATGAGGCGCTCGCGGCCTATATCGCGCATCGCCAGGCCAGCGAGCAGCTGAAGCTCGCCGAGCGCAAGCTGGAAGAAGATACGAAGCTCGTCGAGGAGCGCACGCTGCAGCAGGCGGAGGCCGCGCGACTGCAGGCGATCGCCGCCTTCGAGCTGCCGAAGCTCCGCGACAAGGAGGCCGAGACCGGCGCGGCGCTGCATCGGCTGATCATGGCCCGCGACGCGCTGGACGGCGAGGAGAAGCGCGCCAAGGAGCGCATCGCCGAGCTGACCCGCCACGCCGAGCAATTCGCCCGCGACGTCGAGCGCGAGCGCGCGCTGATCGACGACGCCGCCGAGGTGACGCAGCGGCTCGAGGACGAGCGCGGCGAGCTGGCCGAGCAGGACGCCATCGGCGCCGAGCGCGAGGAAGCCGCCCGCGAGCGTCTCGCCGAGATAGAGGAGGCGCTGGCTCACACCGAGGCCGAGCTTTCCGAGGCGCAGCAATCGCTGGCCGGCGTCAACGCCAAGCGCGGCGCGCTGGAGGCGGCGCTGCGCGAGGAGACGCAGCGCGTCTCGCGTTTCGAGGCCGAGCTGACCCGCGTCGAGACCGAATTCGCGCTGATCGCCGGCCAGGGCGGCGCGGCGGAGGAGGTGGAGCGCCTCGCCGAAGCGCTGGAAATGGCCAATGAAGCCGCCCGCGAGGCCGATGAGACGGCGCTGATGGCCGAGGAAACGGCAATCGAGGCGCGCGAGGCGGAGAGCCTATCGCGCCAGCCGCTGGCCGAGGCCGAGAAGCGCGCCGGCCGGCTGGAGACCGAGGCGCGCACGCTGGAAAAGCTGCTGGAATCGGGCGGCGGCGATCTCTGGGCGCCGATCGTCGAGAGCGTCACGGTCGAGAAGGGCTATGAGACCGCGCTCGGCGCCGCGCTCGGCGACGATCTCGACGCCTCCATCGAGACCTCCGCCCCGGCCCATTGGGCGCTCACTTCCGGCGCCGGCGATCCCTCGCTGCCGCCGGGCGTTCGCACGCTCGCCGAGATGGTGCAGGCGCCGCCGGCGCTGGCGCGACGCCTCGCGCAAATCGGCGTCGTGCTGCGCAGCGAGGGCGCAGCATTGCGCTCCATGCTGAAGCCCGGCCAGCGCCTCGTCTCCAAGGAAGGCGACCTCTGGCGCTGGGACGGATTCACTCAAGCCGCCGAGGCGCCGACGCCCGCCGCCCGCCGTTTGGCCGAGAAGAATCGCCTCGCCGATCTGCGCCTCGAGGCCGCCGCCGCCCGCGAGGCCGCCGACGCGCTCGCCGACGAGGCGCAGACGGCGCAGGAGCAGGCGCGCGCCGCCGCCCTCGCCGAGAGCGCCGCCCGCGAGGGGCAGCGCCGCGCCCGCGCCGCGCTGGAAGAAGCGCGCGAGCGCCATGTGGTGGCGGAGCGCCGCCTGGGCCAGATCGCCCAGCGTCTCTCGGCGCTGCAGGAGGCCAAGGCGCAAATTCTCGCCAATCGCGACGAAGCGGCGATGAAGCGGGAGAGCGCCGCCCATGCGCTGGACGATTTGGACGAGCCTGCCTCGCTCGCCGGCGCGGTGGAGCATGTGCGTTCCCGCGCCGCCGCCGAGCGCGCCCAGGCCGGCGAGGCGCGCGCCGCGCTCACCTCGCTGCGCCATCAGGCCGAGACGCGCGCCGCCCGCAAATCGGCGATCCTGCGCGAGAACGCCTCCTGGATGGAGCGGCGCGACCGCGCGCAGGACCGCATCGCCGAATTGGAGCGCCGCCTCGAGGACTCCCGCGAGGAGCAGGAGCGGCTATTCGATTCGCCGGAGACCTTCCTGCTCCAGCGCCGCAATCTTCTCTCGGCGATCGAGGAGGCCGAGGCCGCCCGCCGCGCCGCCGCCGACGCGCGAACGACCGGCGAGACCGCGCAGGCGGAATCCGATCGCGCCGCCCGCATGGCGCTGGAGGCGATGAGCGCCGCGCGCGAGGAGAAGGCCCGCAGCGAGGCGCAGCTGGAGGCCGCGCGCCGCCGCGCCGCCGATGTCGAGCACGCCATCGCCATGGAATTGGAGAGCGAGGAGCATTCGCTCGCGGAGCTCGCCGGCGTCACCGGCGAGGAGACGCAGCTCCCCTCCATCCCCGATATCGAGCGCAGACTGGAAGGGCTGAAGGCGGATCGCGAGCGGCTCGGCGCCGTCAATCTGCGCGCCGAGGACGAGCTCGCCGAGATCGAGACGCAGCGCGACAAGATGATGGCCGAGCGCGAGGATCTCGCCGAGGCGATCAAGAAATTGCGCGGCGCCATCGCCAGCCTCAACAAGGAGGGCCGCGAGCGCCTGCTCGTCGCCTTCGAGCAGGTGAACGCGCATTTCAAGGAGCTGTTCAGCCTGCTGTTCGGCGGCGGCACGGCGGAATTGCAGCTCATCGAGAGCGACGATCCGCTGGAGGCCGGGCTCGACATTCTCGCCCGCCCGCCGGGCAAGAAGCCGCAGACGATGACGCTGCTCTCCGGCGGCGAGCAGGCGCTCACCGCAATGTCGCTGATCTTCGCGGTCTTCCTCACCAATCCCTCGCCGATCTGCGTGCTCGACGAGGTGGACGCGCCGCTCGACGATTACAATGTCGAGCGCTTCTGCGCCCTGCTCGAGGATATGCGCAAGAAGACAGACACGCGCTTCGTCGCCATCACGCATAATCCCATCACAATGGCGCGCATGGATCGTCTGTTCGGCGTGACGCAGGCCGAGCGCGGCATTTCGCAGCTCGTCTCCGTCGATCTCGAGCAGGCCGAGAGATATGCGCAGGCGAGCTGAGGGCTCGCATCATTCCGCCGCCTCCTCGCGCGCCGTCTCAACGAGGCGCTTGAGATCGGAGAGGCCCTGTTCGAAGGCGCCGCCGACCATCTTCTCCGGCTTCATGACGAGGCTGAACAGCTTGCCGATGAAAGGCTGGCGGCCCTTCATGTCCCAGGTGACGAGCGAGCCGCCATTCTGCGGCGCAATGGTGAATTCGACGCGATTCTCGCATCTCATCGGCCGATCCATGCGCAAGGACAGCGCGACCTGTGAAGGCTCCGTCGATTCGACGATCTCGATGCGGCCGGCGCTGCCGCCGCCGCTGAAATCATCGGCCGCGCCGACGCCGCGCTCCGGCCCGCTGTAGACATTGCTCACGCCCTTTTGCGTGGCGAAAGGATTCCATTCGTTCATCGCTTTCAGATCGTCAATGAGCGGGAATATGCGCTCCGGCGGCGCGGCGACGAAAATGCTGCGCGCAATATGACAAATGTCCGGCTGGCGCGCCGCCAGCACGAGAATAATGGCGATGACGAGGGCGACTCCGGCGCCGATGATTTCCAACATTTGCAACCTCGTGAAGGGGCGGAGCGGCGCCTGCTGTCCCGCAGGCGCCGCGCGCCGTCATTGCGGCACGACCACCATCCAGGGAACGCCGAAGCGATCGGTGAGTATGCCGAAAGCGGGTGAGAAGAAGGTCTTGGTCAAACGCATCTGCGTCTCGCCGCCATCGGCGAGCGCCGCGAAGACGCGTTCGGCCTCCTCGAGGGTCTTGGCGCTGTAGGAGAGCGAGAAGCCTTTGAAGCCCCCGCTCTCGGCGCCGTCGCCATCCGAGCCGAAGACGACGGCGGCGCCGATCTTCAGCGCCATATGCATCACCTTGGCGTTCCAGCCCGGCGGCATCATGTCCGCGGGCGGCGCCAGAGGCGAATCCTTGTAGCGCATCAGCATCTGAACCTGCGCCCCGAGCGCTTTCTCATAGAAGGCGGCGGCTTCCTCGGCGCGGCCGTCGAAGATGAGATAGGGTTGAATTGTCATCACATGTCTCCCCGCGAGCGCCGCGGAAGGGCGCTCGTTTCGTGAGGGGAGATCATGTCCGCGCGGGGCGCTTCGTCAACCGTCGTCATCGACCGCTATTTGGGAACGATGATCATCCACAGCACGCCGAAGCGATCGACCGCCATGCCGAAGCTCGTCGCGAAGAAGGTCTCGCCGAGCGGCACGCGCGCTTCGCCGCCGTCGAGGAGCGCGCCATAGAAGCTCTCGGCCTGCGCCGGAGACTTCGCCTCGAGCGAGACGCCGAAGCCCTCGAAGCGCGCGGCCGCCGTCTCGCAGCCGTCCGAAAGAAAGATTTCCGAATCGCCGATCCGAAGGCAGGAATGCATGATCTTTCGGCCCCAATCGGGCGCGAGCGCGCCGGGCGGCGGCGGCTCGGGGCTCTCGTCGAAGCGCAGCAAGAATTGAACCTCGGCGCCGAGCGCTTTCTGGTAGAAAGCGATGGCTTCGTCGGCGCGGCCGGAAAAGAACAGATAAGGCTTCATCGTCATCGAATGCTCCTTTGCTTCGAATGATTTTGGAAACTGGCTCAGCCCTGGACGAGATAGTTGTCGAGCTGCTCGAATGTCCCTGCCCACCCATCGCTCATGGCGTCGAGCGCGCTGGCGAAAGTGGCGATCTCCTCGGCGCTCGCCTCGAAGGGCCGCGCGCGCAGCGTCAGCTCGCTGGCGCCGTCGCTGTCCGTGAATCGATAGGTGGTCTCGACCTTCAGCGGCCAAGTCTCGCTCAGCGGATGCCGCGCCAGCCCGCGATTCGCGTCGGAGAAGGAGGCGATGAGCGTGAAGCGCGCGGGCGCCTCGATCTCGCGATATTCGAAAAGGCCCCATATGGCGCCGCCGTCGGGCGTCCGCAGCCCATAGTGATAGGAGCCGCCGGGACGAAAATCCATTTGCGACGCGACGACAGGAATCCCTTTCGGCCCGAACCATCGCGCCATGCGCTCCGGCTCCGCGAACGCCTTCCACAAGAGCTCGCGCGAGGCGGCGAAGCGGCGTGACGTGACGAAGACGGGACCTGCCGATTCCTCGACGAAATCGCCGAGCCGTCCGAGATTTTCGGAAAGGCCAATGGCGGCGCCATAGTCGTGCTCGACGCGATCGCGCTCGGCGAGCGAAGGAAAGCGCATGCGCCAATCGATGCGCGTCTTCTCGCCCTGCTCCGAGAGCGTGATAATCGTCTCCATCCGAACAGGCTCGACCGTCTCGTCATCGCCGGGGTGAAAATAGGCGATGCGCTCCGGCCGCAGGATGTCGCGAAAGACGATCTTATTCTCATAATCGCGCCCGTCCGGGCCGTGCATGACGAAGCGCCAAACGCCGCCGGGCGCGAATTCGAAAGCTCGCGTCGTGAGCGAGAAACCCTTCGGCCCGAACCATCGCGCCAGCCGATCCGGCGCGGCGAAAGCGTCGAAAACCAGCGCGCGCGGCGCATCGAAGAGGCGCGTCCCGGAAATCTCGGGCGCGTCTGGTGGAACTGAAATGCGGGCATTGTCGGACATGACGCCTCCTCAATGATCGTGCGTCGCCAGCTCGCGCGCGAGCTCGGCGAGAAAATCGAATGCGCCGGTCCAGCCATGGCCGTGCGAGGCGGCGGACTCGGCGGTGGCGAGGCCGCTCTGCACGAAGATCATCTCGGTCTTGCCGCCCTGCTCTGTGAGCTGCACCTCGAGCGTTGTCAGCGCTTTCGGCTCGAGATGATTGCGCTCCCATTCATGCGTCATCACGAGCCGCGCCGGCGCGTCGATCTCGATATATTCGCCGCGATGGACGAACTCCTCGCCCTCCGGCGATCGCATTCCCGCGCGCCATTTGCCGCCGATGCGTAGATCATTCTCGGCGAAGAGCACGGTGAATGTCGCGGGGCAGAGCCAGCGCATCATATGCTGCGGCTCCGTCCAGCATTTGAAGACGAGCGCGCGCGGCGCCTCGAATGTGCGCAGCAGAATGAGCCGATGCGGCGCATCGCTCTCGCCGGTCTCACGCGCGAGGCCTTCGAGAATTCCGGTCCAGCCGGCGCGGAAAGCGAAGGATTTCGTCGCCGCTTCCGGCGTCAGATAATGCGTCAGCGTCAACAGGCTTCCGGCGCCGTCGGGGCGAATGTCGATCTCGATTCGCGTCGATGCGCCGTCGCGCTGCATTCCCAGAGTGAAGACGAGACGGCTCGGGCGTTCGATCTCGAGATATTCGCCGAAATGCGTCGCGAGGATTTCGCCGCGCTGCTCGTGAATGGCGAAGCCGCCGCCGACGCGCGCGTCGATCTCGACATGGGCGGATTGGCCATTCGGCGTGCGGAACAGCCAGCCGCCGACCGCCTTTGGATCGAGCCAGGCGTCGAAGAGGAGCGCCGGCGGCGCGGCAAAACGGCGCGTGATCGTGAGCGGTGGGATGGCGTCTTCAATTCTTTGGAGCATCGGGATCGCCCTTTTGCAATTGCGTGAGATAGGCGTCGAGCCGATCGAAGCTCTCGTCCCAGAAACGCCGATAGGTCTCGAGCCAATCGGAAATTTCGTGCAGCCGCGCCGCATCCAGCTTGCAGGGACGCGATTGCGCGGCGCGGGTGCGGGTGATGAGGCCGGCCTGCTCCAGCACCTTCAAATGTTTGGAGACGGCCGGCTGGCTGATCGAGAATGGCGCTGCGAGCTCGCCGACCGAGGCTTCGCCCTGCGCGAGCCGGGCGAGGATCGCGCGGCGCGTCGGGTCCGCAAGAGCGGCGAAGGTGGCGCTGAGGGGGTCCGGCATTGATTACCTGTTAGATATTTAACTTATTAGTTATATAACTGATACGGAAAAAGGCTGTCAAGCGCCCGCTTCGAAAAGGGCGGCTATTTCGGGATTGGGGCGAGGAGGATGTGCGCATGCGATAGCCCCTCGAGGGGTGGCGGAAACGCCTCTCTCAGCGCCGCTTCGCCTTCGCCCGATCGCCCCGAGCCTTGCCTCTGAATTTGCCCTCGCCTATAAGCCGCAGCAGCGCGCCGGCATCCGACACCCCTGGAGGCGAAAGGCGCGCTTTCTCTTTGAAAAAAGGACACCGAAATGGCCGAGATCAAGAAGCTCGCGGCCACGGTGCGCAGCGGGACAGGCAAGGGGGCCGCCCGCAGCGTTCGCCGTGAGGGCCGTATACCAGGAGTCATCTATGGCGGCGGCGAGGCGCCGACGCCGCTGTCGCTCGACAAGAAAGAGCTGACCAAGCTCATCTACGCCGGGCATTTCCTCACGACGATCTTCGAGCTCGATATCGACGGCAAGCCCGAGCGCGTCATTCCGCGCGACTATCAGCTCGATGTCGTCAAGGACTTTCCGCTGCATGTCGACTTTCTGCGGCTGAAGGCCGGCTCGCGCCTGCGCGTCGACGTGCCGGTGCATTTCGTCAATCACGAAGCGGCGCCCGGCATCAAGCGCGGCGGCTCGCTCAACATCGTCTTCCACGCGATCGAGATGTGGGTGCCGGCGGACAATATTCCCGACGCCATCACCGCCGATCTCACCGGCCTCGACTTCAACGATTCGCTGCAGATCTCGGCGTTCACCCTGCCGGCGAACTGCAAGCCGACCAATCCCGACAAGAACTTCACCGTGGCGTCGATCGCGCCGCCGGTGATCACGGCCGAGGAGATCGCGGCCGCTGCGGCCGCCGCCGCGGCTCCGGTCAAGGGCAAGGGCGGCAAGGCCGCCCCGGCGGCCAAGGCCGCTCCGGCCGCCAAGGCTCCCGAGAAAAAGAAGTAAGGCGACGGGCGATCGGCGCGCGCCGCCGATCGCCCTCCCTCGGCTCGGAGCCAAAAGGCCATGCTGCTCTTCGTCGGCCTCGGCAATCCCGGCCGCGAATATGCCGGGAATCGGCACAATATCGGCTTCATGGCGGTCGAGAAGATCGCCGACGCCCATGGCTTCTCTGCGTCGCGCGCGCGCTTCCAGGGCCTCGTCCGCGAGGGAACGATCGCCGGCGAGCGTGTGCTCTCCCTGCTGCCGCAGACTTATATGAACGAATCGGGCCGCTCGGTCGGCGAGGCGCTGCGCTTTCACAAGATCGCGCTGTCGGATGTCGTCGTCTTCCATGACGAGCTCGATCTCGCCCCCGCCAAATGCCGCGTGAAGATCGGCGGCGGCGCGGCCGGACACAATGGCCTGCGCTCCATCGGCGCCCATATCGGCCAGGACTTCAAGCGCATGCGGCTCGGCATCGGCCATCCGGGCGACAAGGCGCGCGTGCATTCCTACGTTTTGGGCGATTTCGCCAAGAGCGAGGAGCCCTGGGTGAAGGCGCTCTGCGGCGCGCTGGCCGACAATGCCGCGCTGATCGTCAAAGGCGACGACGCCGGCCTGCAGAACAAGATTCATCTCGCCATGGACGCCGCCGGCTTTTCCGCGCCCAAGCGCGTGGGCGAGGCGTGATCGCGCGCGCGGCCTTCGCCCTCGCGCTCGTCTGCGCGAGCATGGCCTTCGCCGCGGAGGAAAAGCCGACCCAGGCCTATGGCGAGGGCCATCCCGCCTGCCTCGAATGGACCGACGGCTGCCTGGTCTGCGCTCGCCTCGAGGATGGCTCGGCCGGCTGCTCCATGGTGGGCGCGGCCTGCCTGCCGGCCGCCGTCTCCTGCCTGAAGAGCAAATGAAGCCCGGGCTCGGCGGCTGAATTTCAGCTGAACGCCGCATTCAAAGCGGGTTCAGCGCGAGCCCGGCATGATGCGCAAGTCGATCGGGGAAATGTCCCGGTCCCAAGGAGACAGCCATCATGAAGACCAACGCCATTCTCGCCATCGCCCTTTTCGCTTCCGCTCCGGCTTTCGCCCAGACCGCGACCGCGCCCGGCGCGAAGCCCCCGGCCGGCCCCGCGGCCGCCGCGACCACCGCGACAGCGCCGGTCAAGCAGGTCGTCGCCGTCTCCGCGCCGCTCGACATCAATTCCGCGACGGTGGAGCAGCTCTCCGGCGTGAAGGGCCTCACCCACACTCTGGCCGAGGCGATCGTGAAGGGCCGGCCCTATAAGGCCACGGATGAGCTGGTGAAGAACCGCATTCTCACCGATGCGCTGTTCGCTCAGGTCAAGGATGGGCTGACCGTCAAGGACGCGCCGGCCGTCAAGCACAACTGATCGGCACAACGGAACCGAAGCCGGCCGCTCCTCCCCGCAGGCCGCTCGCGAAACGCCCGTCGATCCTCGGCGGGCGTTTTCGCGCGCTTTATAAAAAGAGTATGTAAATTCAATCCGCTATAGGGATCATGCGGACGCGCTTCGTCCGAATGCGCTCTATTTTCACGAGAAAGTCGGGGAGATCGGCGCAGCTTTGCGCCGCAACCCCTTTCCGCATCGGCCCTTAATGCGTATATTGTGAGCTGCCGACCTTCGGGACGGCTATGGCGATAAACGAACTCCGTAATAAACCTATCGGACCCGGGGGCGGTACCCGGCGCCTCCACCAGAGGCCGTCACGCGAGCGCGAGTTTGGCGCGGCGGCTTGTGGCGGGGGCGAAATAGGATCGACGAGGGCGTAAAGGGTGCTTTTTCGCTCGGCATGATACCGCCGTTATCGGGTCAAACCTTATAGTTGCCAACGACAACTATGCTCCGGTGGCCGTCGCTGCGTAATGCAGTGAAGGTACTGGGATTCAAGCCCTAGGGGGTTGCACTTCTAGGCGGGGCTCGGAGGCGCCTGGCAACAGAAGCCTCCACTTTCGTCCCGGCGGGGCAGAGCGAACAGGGGTTCTCGGCGAGAGTCATGTCCACCGACCTCATCAGATACGATCTTCTCGTCCAGGACGCGCTTCGCAGCGTCATGCGCAAGGTTCTCGCCGATGCGGCGGCCGCGGGCCGTCTGCCGGGCGATCATCATTTCACCATCAGCTTCCGCACCAAGGCGCCGGGGGTCAGAATCTCCAAGCGCCTCGCCGAGCAATGGCCGCAGGAGATGACGATCATCCTGCAGCATCAATATTCCAATCTCGTGGTCGATGAGCGCGGCTTCTCGGTGGGCCTGTCCTTCCGCAGCATTCCCGAGCAGCTCTATGTGCCCTTCGAGGCGGTGACGGTCTTCTCCGACCCTTCCGTCGATTTCGGCCTCAAATGGGAGGTGGACGAGCTCGCCCCGGTCCATGAGGAGGAGCAGGAGCCGGCCCGTTTCCCGACGCGTCCGCAGCCCGCCGCCGGCGAGACGCCGCCCGCCCGGCCCGGCCCGCGCGCCGCCCGCAGCGAGAAGCGTCAGGAACCAGCGCCGGCGACCGAGGAGAGCGGCGGCGACGCCGCCAAGATCGTCTCCATCGACGCCTTCCGCAAGAAGACCTGATTCGCCATGGGCGAGATCGTCAATCTGCGACGCGCCCGCAAGGTCAGGGACAAGCGAGCCAAAGAGGCGGAGGCGGACGCCAATCGCATCGCCCATGGCCGCACCAAGGCCGAGTGGGAGATCGGCGAAGCGACCGCGCGTCTCGAGAAAGAAAAGCTCGACGCGCATCGGCTGGAAGAGTCGCGATCAGAGCCGGAGTGACAAAAGCGAGCCTGAAAGGCTCGCTCCTTCAGGCGAACAGCCATTGCTTGAGCGAGAAGCCCGAACTCAGCGCTTTCCGATAATGCTCATAGAGCGCCAAATGGCCGGTCGCGGGCTTGGGCAGCTCGCTCTTCTTCAGCTTGCGGAAGAAGGGTCCGAGAATATCCTCGAAATTCTGCGTGGTGTAGCGCCCGCCATAGCGGTCGGAGACGCGCTCGGCGACATTTGCGAAGAGCAGGACCAGCGCCTTGAACAGCGCCGGATTGGCGATGTTCGCCTCCGCGCCATGATAGCGCAGCCCGTTGAGGCAGGCGCGCAGATAGGCGTTGAGCACCTGATAGACGTCCTGCGCCGAGGCGTCGACGAAAGCCCCGTCGATGGATTTCAGCGCGGCGTTGAAGGTCACGCGCGAAATCTTGCCTTTGCGTCGCTCCGAAGGGCTCAGCAGGCCGGCGAGCACGCTCTTCTCGTCATTGGAGAAGAGGTCGAAGACATTGTGCAGCAGCGCCTCGGCCTCGGTCTCCGATTCGGAGAGGCGGCGAATGTCGAGCAGCAGCTCCGGCGGCACCGGACGCTGCTTGGTGTTGATGTCCATGAACAGCTGACATTCCTGCGATCGCGTCAGCCGATTGTAGACGACGACCGGCACTTTCACGCTCTTGGCCGCCAGATTGAAGCCATAGACGCGATGCTGCCCGTCGATGATGAGGAAGGAGCGCGGGTCCTTGCGGAAGGTCAGCTCGCCGCTCTTGCGGTCGAATTGCAGCTGCGCGCGCGGCTGCGCGGAGAGAATGATCGCGCTCGGCACGCTGCCGAAGCCGCTGTCGATATAATCGGCGATCTCGCGGGCGCGCTTTTTGTCGAGCAGGCGCTGAAAGCCGTCGATCGGATTGTCCAGGCGCGCCTCCACCGTGCAGGTGGCGGCGAGCAGATCGCTCGGCAGGACCAGAGTGTAGAAGCGATGCTTGCCCTGGGTGACGAGCAAGGCCGGGGCGTTGGCGAAGCCGGCGCCCGTCCGTCCCGGAGCATCCGACGCCTCGTCGCGCTCGCCGGGAAGCGCAGCTTCGAGCGCAGGCTCGACCTGGCTAGGCTCGGCATGATCGGAAGGCGGCGCGTCGATCGGATTTTCCATGTTCAGATCCTTCGGGAAAGCGCGCCGGAAGGGCCGGCGAATCGTCGCATTGAACCGAATCGAACACGTAACCGGCCGAATCCTAGCGGCGAGGCGGCAAAGAACAAGGCGAATCGCAATCGGGCCGACAAAAAAACCGGCCCCTTTCGGAGCCGGCTTGTTTTTCTTTCAGCTTTGCGCGTCGCTCAATATTTGGCGAGCACGGGCTGCAGCAGACCGCCGCCGAAGCGATAGGTGACGCCTGCCGAGACGACGAGCGGGTTGATCGGCAGCGACACTTTGACCGGAACGAAGATCGGGCCGAGCACAGCCGCCCCCGGCACGAAAGCGACGGCCGTCGCGTGAACCATCGGATGAATGCCGATGTATTTGACGTCGACGTTCACGCCCCAATGCTCGTTGAACATATAGTCGAAGCCGGCCTGGCCGACGACGCCCCAAGAGGGAGCGACAGTCGCCCATTGGAAGGTGGCGAGCGCTCCGGGCAGGCCGAGACCGGCCAGCGCCGAGCCCGCCGCGAAGGGAATGCCCCAGACATCGTTGTTGACGCGCGTGCCCCAGAAGGCCGTGAAATTCGCGCCGACGCCGAGATAGGGCTGGAACTGGCCGAAATTGGTGAAGTGATACTGCGCCATCAGGGACGGCGGGAACACCCAGGCGCGCGCGAAGTCGCTGGCGATGGTGCCCGTGCCCTGAATGTGATGCGGCGCGACGCAGCAGATCGCCTCGATCGCCCAGTTCTTGGTCAGGTAATAGGCCACGTCGAGCATGGGAACGATCGACGTCGAGGTGTTGGTGCTGGCGCCGGCGATCACGCCATTCGCGCCGGTGAGGCCCGAGAGGCGGCCGATGGAGCCGAGCGCCGGATGGCCGATGCCCTGATCATAGACAGTGCCATGTCCGTCCAGCGGAATCACGCTGCCGACCTTCAGGCGAACCTGGAAGGGCTGATAGCTGTCGACGAAGGCCGGCGGCGGCGGCTCCTTGAGCGACGACAGACCGTCGGAACGCGAGACGAGGCCCGGCGCGAAGGGGTCGAAGTGCCAGTTGAGGCCGACGCGGACATTGTGGAAGCGGGTCGGCGAATTCTGCGTCGCGGCGAAGACGGGCGTCGTCGCGCCGAGGATCGCCGCCGTGCCGCCGTTCAGAGAGACGGAATTGGCGTTGGTCGAGCCAAGATCGACATAGAGATATTCGGCCTTGATCGACCAGTTCGCGATCGGCGACCACTCGACGCCGCCGCCCGCCGTCCAGCCGGTGCGCGTGTCGTCGGAATAGCCATGGCCGAGGGCGGCTCCGGCGAAGCCGGCGCCCGCGGCGGCGAAATTATCCGCAAAGCCGACATTGTGGATCACTTGGCCATAGGCGAAGCCGCCCGTGCCATAGATCATCAGATTGGGAATGGACGGAAGCACGAAGCCGACGCGGCCGCGCACAGTGCCGAACCAGTCGACCGCCTTGGTCGAATCGGCGCTCTGCAGATGCGCGCCATTTCCGTCGAAGACGCCGACCGCCGATTTGGCCTTGCTCTCCGCGTCGGAGGCCTGAATGTCGGCCTCGAGGCCGAGAACCAGCCAGGGGTTGACCTGATGATTATAGCCGACCTGTCCGCCGCCGACGACGCCGTGCAGATCCTGCGAGGCGCCCCAGGCGGAGCCCGCGGGAAGCGCTCCGAGAGCGCCCGGCGTCAGATAACCGAGACCACCGGTCTCCCGGCTGGAATCGCCGAAGCCATAGCCGATGTTGATACCGCCGTAGAGGCCGGTCCAGCTGAAAGCCGGAGGAGGCGGCGGCAGCGGCGCGCTCTTCAACGAAGGAAGATCGGCCGCCTGAACCGTAGCGCTCGCTGCGGTCAACACGGATGCGGCGAGCGCGCCGCGCAAAACACTTCTCATCAGGCTCCCCCGTCGATTGCTCTTGAGGACGGCGCGCAAGGCGCCTGTCCGAGTCGGCGATCAAATTGCTCCGATTTTCGACGGGAAGACTTGATCTAGATCAAAGAGCGCCTCGTCTCATAATTCTTTCTCTCCGGCTGTGACTCTTTGGCAACAGCCCGCGACAGTTGCCATTGCGCGGCGATCCTATTAATCGGAGGGCGAAGCGCCGGATTTTGCGGCCTTTCTGGGGCGAAGCGGCAGAATCGCGGCAGATTCGCCGGCGCCGCCCGCTCTGAAAGCTCGGTCGCGGCTGCGACAATTCGACTTACCCGAAACATGAGCCGAAATCCGCGGCGAGGCCGCGTCCGGCGGGGGAGACACAATGCTCGAAGCGGCCTTGGCGCATGGGCTGAAGCAAGACGAATATGAGCGCATTGTCGCGCTGATCGGCCGCGCGCCGAGCCTCACAGAGCTCGGAATCTTCTCGGCCATGTGGAACGAGCATTGTTCCTACAAGTCTTCGCGCATTCATCTGCGCAAGCTGCCGACCAAAGCGCCCTGGGTCATCAAGGGGCCGGGCGAGAACGCCGGCGTCATCGACATCGGCGGGGGCGACGCCTGCGTCTTCAAGATGGAGAGCCACAACCACCCGTCCTTCATCGAGCCTTATCAAGGCGCGGCGACGGGCGTCGGCGGCATTCTGCGCGACGTCTTCACAATGGGCGCGCGGCCGATCGCTTGTCTCAATCTTCTGCGCTTCGGCCAGACGGCTCACCCCAAGACCAGGCGGCTCGTCGCCGGCGTGGTCGCCGGGGTCGGCGGCTATGGCAATTCCTTCGGCGTGCCGACAGTGGGCGGCTCGACGGAATTCGACCAATCCTATGACGGCAATATTCTCGTCAACGCCATGGCGGTCGGCCTCGCCCGCACGGATTCGATCTTCTATTCGGCGGCGGCGGGCGTCGGCAATCCGATCGTCTATCTCGGCTCCAAGACCGGCCGCGACGGCATTCACGGCGCCAGCATGGCCTCCGCCTCCTTCGAGGCCGACGCCGAGGAGAAGCGCCCGACCGTGCAGGTCGGCGACCCCTTCTCGGAGAAGCTGCTGCTCGAGGCCTGTCTCGAGCTGATGGCCTCGGGCGCCGTCATCGCCATCCAGGACATGGGCGCGGCCGGCCTCACCTCCTCCGCCGTGGAAATGGGCGCCAAGGGCAATCTCGGCATTGAGCTCGATCTCGACGCCCTGCCCTGCCGCGAAGAAGGCATGACCGCCTATGAGATGATGCTGTCAGAGAGCCAGGAGCGCATGCTCATGGTGCTGAAGCCCGAGCAGGAGAAAGAGGCCGAAGCCATTTTCGTGAAATGGGGGCTCGATTTCGCGATCATCGGCAAGACCACCGACAATCTACGTTTCGTGGTCAAGCACAGGGGCGTCGTCGAGGCCGATCTGCCGATCAAGGAGCTCGGCGACGAGGCGCCGGTCTATGACCGTCCCCATGTCCCGACGCCGAAGCCGCCGGTTCTCGACCCCGCGACCATCGCGCCGCTCGGCTCCAATGCGCGCGCGCTGCTGGCCCTGCTGGCGACGCCGGACCTCTGCTCCAAGCGCTGGGTGTGGGAGCAATATGACCATCTCATTCTCGGCAATACAGTGCGCGCGCCGGGCGGCGACGCCGCCGTTGTGCGCGTCCGCGACGGGCGCAAGGGGCTGGTGCTGACCACCGATGTGACGGCGCGCTATTGCGCCGCCGATCCGGCCGAGGGCGGCCGCCAAGCCGTCGCGGAGGCCTGGCGCAATATTTCCGCGCGCGGCGGCCAGCCTCTGGCGCTCACCGACAATCTCAATTTCGGCAATCCCGAAAAGCCCGAGATCATGGGCCAGTTCGTCGGCTGCCTGAAAGGCATCGGCGAGGCGGCGCGGGCGCTCGACTTCCCGATCGTCTCCGGCAATGTCTCGCTCTACAATGAGACGCAGGGGACAGGCATTCTGCCGACCCCAGCGATCGGCGGCGTCGGCGTGATTTCGGATGTCGCGCTCGCCTCCACCATCGCTCTGCCCGCGGGCGGCAAGACCATTCTGCTCATCGGCGAGACCAAAGGCTGGCTCGGCCAGTCGCTCTATCTGCGCGATCTCGCCGGTCGCCGCGACGGCGCGCCGCCGCCGGTCGATCTCGAGGCCGAGAAGCGCAATGGCGATTTCGTGCGCGCGCTCGTGCTCGAGCAGCGGGCGCTCGCCGTCCATGATCTCTCGGACGGCGGCCTCGCCGTGGCGCTCGCCGAAATGGCGATCGCCGGCGGCGTCGGCGCGACCATAGACCGCCTGCCGAAAGGCCCGGCCCACGCCATTCTCTTTGGCGAGGATCAGGCGCGCTATCTGGTCGTGGCCGAGCCGGCGGAAGCGGCGGCGATCGAAGCGGATGCGAAGGCCGCGGGCGTGGCGGTTCTCGCTCTCGGCGCGACCGGCGGAAACGAGTTGCATCTGCCCGGCGAGGCGCCGATATTGCTTTGCGACGTGCAACATGCGCAGCAGGCGCCGTTGCCGGCCTATATGGCCGGGGACGACAGCGTCTTCGCTCTAGGCTTTTAGGAGGTCGAAGCGCAATGGCGATGGAAAGAAGTGAAATCGAGCGTCTCATCAAGGTGGCCATACCGGACGCCGTGATCGAGATCACCGCGCTCGCCGACGACGGCGATCATTGGGCCGCCTCGGTGAAGTCGGAGTCCTTCCGCGGCAAGAGCCGCGTGCAGCAGCATCAGATGGTCAACAAGGCTTTCGGCGAGCGCCTCGGCGGCGAGCTGCATGCTCTGGCGCTGACCACGATCGCGCTCTAAGAATCGTTTCCACGCCCGGCGGCGCTCGCCGGGCCGCCTGCAACGGAACCTTGAATTCCGCTAGACGAGGTAATCCCCATGTCCGACTCCACCACTACCGCGATCAAGAACGAGATCGACAGCGCCGACGTCGTGCTGTTCATGAAGGGCACGCCCGCCGCGCCGCAGTGCGGCTTCTCCATGCAGGTCTGCCAGATTCTCGGCCATGTCGGCGTTCCCTTCAAGAGCGTCAATGTGCTGGCCGATCCCTTCATTCGCGACGGCATCAAGGCCTATTCGCAATGGCCGACCATTCCCCAGCTCTATGTGAAGGGCGAGTTCATCGGCGGCTGCGACATCACCCGCGAGATGTTCCAGTCCGGCGAGCTGGTGGCGCTCTTCGACAAGGAAGGCATTCCGCATGCGCAGACCGCCAAGGCCTGACGGGCGCGATTCCCTTCTCCCGTTTACGGGAGAAGGTGGCCCTCGCGTTAGCGAGGGTCGGATGAGGGTCCGGGACGCCCGCCGGGCTCTCATTTCGAAGCAGCGCTAATTCGGTCGGACCCTCATCCGACCCGGCTGCGCCGGGCCACCTTCTCCCACAAGTGGGAGAAGGAAAAAGTCCTAACCGCCGATCTTGACGCCTTTCGTCTGCGCCAAGGCGATGGCCAGCAGCGCGACGTGTTGGCTGTTGATGATTTCCCCGCCGAGCGCCAGCTCCAGCGCCTCGCGCCAGGGAATGCGCTCGACACAAATATCCTCGCCGCTGTCGAGCTTCAGAGGCGCCACCTCTTTCGCGCCCTCGCCATAGAGGACGTGAATCCAATTGGCGTGGCTCGCCGGATTGGGCGACAGACGCGCCAAATGTCGCAATGATGGCGCGGCGTGTCCGGTTTCTTCCAGCAGCTCGCGCGCGCCGGCGGCGACGGGATCGCTCTCATGCGGGTCCAGCTTGCCGCCCGGCAGCTCCAGCGACGCCACGCCGGCGCCATGGCGATATTGGCGCACCATGAGCAGACGGTCCTCGTCGTCCAGAGCGACGACATGGACCCAATCTTCATATTCCAACACATAATAGGGATCGAGCTGCGCGCCACGCCGCGTAACGCAATGGTCTGCGCGCAGATTGATCCAACGGTCGCGAACGAGCGTCCGCGAGGAGCGGACCTCCCAAGGCCGCAATATGTCGTCGCTCAAAGCGTCATCCTCAGGGCATCGGCCGCGAGGACAGCTCCGCCGTGCGCGTCACCAGAGAGCGGCCCTCTTCCGAATCCCAATTGGCCGGCCCCTGCATCAGACCGATCTGGCAACCGGAGCCGTCGATCAAAAAGGTCGTCGGCAGGCCCAGCGCCTGGCCGCTCTGGCGCAGCTGGAAGAAGATTTCCGCCTTGGGATCGGCGTAATAGGCGAGGTTCTTCGCGCCGATCTCGCCGAGAAACGCCTTCGGCCGCTCGAGCCGGGACGTGTCGACGTTGATCGTCACCACCTCGAACTTGTCCGAGCCGGCCGCCGCCTGCAGCCGATCGAGCGCGGCCATCTCGCCGCGGCAGGGCACGCACCATGTCGCCCAGAGGTTGAGCAGAACCGTCTTGCCCTTGAAATCCTCGAGCTTGCGCGGCTGGCCGTCCGGCCCGGTAAAGGTCACTTCCGGCATGGGCTCCGGCTCATTGGCGATGGCCATGGCCGCCACCTCGCCCTTGGCGAGCGCCGACACGCGCTGCGAGGTGTCGCGGGAGGCGGCGCAGGCCTGACTTACCGCGCTCGTCTTGCCGCTGCCGCCGCCATTCACGTATAGAACGCCGGCGATAGCGGCGACGGCGAGAGTCGCGCCCGCGATTTTCGGCAGATTGCCTCGGCTGGAGCTTTCCATCTGGTCGGTCATCGATCCCTGTTCCGCGAGGAGTTATGACGAGCAAAATATGGGGGGGCCGCTTTCAGAGCGCAACCGACGCGATCCTGGAGGCGATCAACGTCTCCATCGATTTCGACAAGCGCCTCGGCCCACAAGATGTGCGGGGCTCCCTCGCTCATGTCGCCATGCTGGCCGAGACCGGCATAATCTCGGCCGAGGACGCCGCCGCCATCACCCGTGGTCTAGAACAAATCCGCGGCGAAATCGAGGAGGAACGCTTCACCTTCTCGCGGGCGCTCGAGGACATTCATATGAATGTCGAGTCCCGCCTCGCCGAGCTCATCGGCCCGGCGGCCGGGCGGCTGCATACGGCGCGTTCGCGCAACGATCAGGTGGCGACCGATTTCCGCCTCTATGTGCGCGACGCGATCGACGACATAGACGCGCAATTGGCGGACCTTCAGCTCGCCCTCGCCGAAAAGGCGCTGGAGGAGGCCGGCAGCGTCATGCCCGGCTTCACCCATCTGCAATCGGCCCAGCCCGTCACTTTCGGCCATCATCTGCTCGCTTATGTCGAAATGCTGGCGCGCGACCGCGGCCGCTTCGCCGACGCCCGCGCGCGGCTGAACGAATCGCCGCTGGGCGCCGCGGCGCTCGCCGGCACCTCCTTCCCCATCGATCGCGAGAAGACGGCCAAGGCGCTCGGCTTCGCGCGGCCGACGGCGAATTCGCTGGACAGCGTCTCCGATCGCGACTTCGTATTGGAGACGCTTTCGGCGATGGCGATCTCGGCGATGCATCTCTCGCGTTTCGCGGAAGAGATCGTGCTGTGGACGACCTCGCAATTCGCCTTTGTCGCGCTCTCCGACAAATTCACCACCGGCTCCTCCATCATGCCGCAGAAGCGCAATCCCGACGCCGCCGAGCTGGTGCGCGGCAAGACGGGACGCATCATCGGCGCGCTGCAGGCGATGCTCATCGTGATGAAGGGCCTGCCGCTCGCTTACTCCAAGGATATGCAGGAGGATAAGGAAGGCACATTCGACGCGCTCGACAATTTCGCGCTCTGCGTGGCGGCGATGGCCGGCATGATTCGCGACATGAGCGTCGATCGTCCGCGCATGCGCAAGGCGGCGGGCGCCGGCTACGCCACCGCCACCGATCTCGCCGATTGGCTGGTGCGCGCGCTGAATCTGCCCTTCCGCGAGGCGCATCATGTGACCGGCCGCATCGTCGGCATCGCCGCCGAGCGCAATCTCGGCCTCGAGAAGCTGCCGCTGGAGACGATGCAGGAGGTCGAGCCGCGCATCACCGAAGATGTGTTCAGCGTGCTCGGCGTCGAGAAATCGGTGAAGAGCCGCGTGAGCTACGGCGGCACGGCGCCCGAGAATGTGCGCAAGCAGGCGCGCCGCTGGCTGAAGCAATTGGCGAAGAAGTAGAGGCGGCTGCCCCCTCCCTCACCCTCCCCCGCTTCGCGGGAGAGGGAGGCGGCCAGCGCTTCGCGAAATCTCGATGACGCGCGTAACCTGCTCCCTCTCCCGCGAAGCGGGGGAGGGCCGGGGAGGGGGCGAGCAACGAACTCGTCATCCGCGCGCTTTCGTCTATAGTGCCGGCCCGATCCGGCTCCGATGGATGAGACCTATGGCTGATCTGCTCCGGCCGCGTTCGGCGGCGACGCTTCTGATTCTCGCGCTCGCGCTCTCCGGCTGCGGGCGGCGCGGCCCGCTCGACTATCCGCCGGAGGTCGCGGCGCGGCCCAAGGCCGTCGTCGTGCAGAAGACGACGCTCACCCCCGTCGGCGGCAAGACGCCGGTCGCGGAGGATGTAAAGGCGGTGGAATATATCCCCGGCACGCCGGGCTTCCGGCCGCCCGAGCAATATCCCTTCATCCTCGATCCTCTGCTGGACTGAACGAGCCACATGCATCACTTCGACTATCGCGCCGGCGCGCTCTACGCCGACGATGTTCCATTGGCCAAAATCGCCGAGCAGGTCGGGACGCCCTTCTACTGCTATTCGGCGACGACGATCCGCCGACACTTCCAGGTCTTCTCGTCGGCCTTCGCCGGGCTCGACGCGCTGGTCTGCTATGCGCTGAAGGCCAATTCCAATCAGGCCGTGCTGACGCTGCTGGCCGGCCTCGGCGCGGGAATGGACGTCGTCTCCGGCGGCGAGCTGAAGCGCGCCCGCGCCGCCGGCGTTCCCGCGAGCAAGATCACCTTCTCCGGCGTCGGCAAGACGCAGGCCGAGATCGCGCTCGCCATCGACGAGGGCATTTTCTGCTTCAATGTGGAATCGGAGCCCGAGCTCGCCGAGATTTCCCGCATCGCCTCCGCTAGGGCCAAGCGCGCGCATATCTCGCTGCGCGTCAATCCCGACGTCGACGCCAAGACCCACGCCAAGATTTCGACCGGCCTCGCCGAGAATAAATTCGGCGTGCCTTTGTCGCGCGCGCGTGAAATCTACGCCCATGCGGCGAAGCTGCCCGGCATAGAGGTCACGGGCGTCGATATGCATATCGGCTCGCAGATCACCGATCTCGCGCCTTTCGACGAGGCTTTCTCGCTGCTCGCCGAGCTGGTCGCGGGGCTGCGCGCTGATGGGCACAAAATCTCCCATGTCGATCTCGGCGGCGGCCTCGGCATTCCCTATCACGAGGGCGAGGACCCGGCCTCCTATCACCCGGATCGCTACGCCGAGATCGTGCGCCGCCATATGGCCGGGCTCGGGTGCAAATTGCTGTTCGAGCCGGGGCGGCTCATCGTCGGCAATTCGGGAATATTGGTCACGCGCGTGCTCTATGTGAAGCAGGGCGAGGCCAAGTCTTTCGTCATCGTCGACGCCGGCATGAATGATCTCGTCCGCCCGACGCTCTATGACGCCTGGCACGAGCTGATCCCGGTCGCGCAGGCGGCGCCGTCGCATCCGCGCATTATCGCCGACGTCGTCGGGCCGGTGTGCGAGACGGGCGATTATATCGCGCTCGGGCGTTCGATCCCGGAGCCGGCGCAGGGCGATCTATTGGCCATTCTGACGGCCGGCGCCTATGGCGCGGTGCAGGCGGGAACCTACAACAGCCGCCCGCTCGCGCCGGAGGTGCTGGTCGACGGCGACAAATGGGCCGTGGTGCGCGAGCGCCCGAGCGTGGAACAGCTGATCGCGCTGGATTCTGTGCCGGAGTGGCTGCGGAAATAGGCGCGCCGCGGATTAGTGAAGGAGCTTCTGCGCCGCGATCAGGAAGCCGCCGAGCGCAAGCTGCGTGACGACGAGCCAGCGGAGAATGTCCACCTTGAGGTTCGCGGCGGAGGTTTCGATCTTGGCCTCGACCTCGCGAATATCCGATTTGGTCGCGAGAAGACCCGCGTCGATCTCGCGAAACGCCTCGACCACGCCGATGGCCTGCTCTTCCGAGAAGCCTCTCTTGCGTAGAATTTGCGCGATAGCGAGCGTGACGATCGTCAGAGCCGTCATGGACGTCAAGATAGCATGTTCGCGCCGCATTCAACACGCCGGCCGTGAGGGTTGGCCGGTCAGCTTGCGTCGTCGGCCTTCCGGGATGACGGACGGCGGGCGCTATGGCGAAAGCCGTGAATGACGATTTCGGTTTCCGTTGCGCGATAAAAAATCAAATAGGGGTAAGGATAGACCACCATGCGGCGAAGACCGCTCTTGCTGGTCGAGCAGCCTGCTCGCGGATGCTGCAAAAGCAGCGCCGTCATTGCATGAATTCGCGCTTTGACGCTGCGCGCGCCCTGTGGCGATCGTTCATCGATGAAAGAAAGGATATTATCGAGCTCGGCGGCGGCGCGGAGTGTGTAGCGGAGCTTCACAGGCCATGCTTCGCCCAGATGGCGCGCAGCTGATCGTCCGTCGCGAACTCGCCGCGCTCCGCCTGCGCGAAAGACTCTGCGAACGAAGCTTCTTCCTCGGCGGTGAGCTGCACGACTGGCGGCTCGTCGCCGGTCATCGCCATGATGACGCGCGCCATGTCATCCTGCATGGCAGCGGGGAGGCTACGGGCCGCCTCGAAGGCCTGTTCGAGCAGTTTCGTCATCGGGGGATTCTACCCGTTTGGCCAATGCGCGGGAAGGATTTTCTGCGCATCTGTTTTGCACAGAAAAACCATTAAAATTCAATGGTATGAGTTTTGTGCATAATTCTTGATTTATGCAACACTGTGCCGGGGATTGTGTCCGCCACCATCTTCATACGAAGATGGTGCATGGATGATCAGGAAGCCCTTTTGAAAAAACTCATACTGGCCGAGCAACAATTCCGGCTGGCGTGCACTGTCAATCTCGCGGTCACAAACAATGTCCAGTCACTCGACGTCCCGGTCGAGTGGAGCTTCGGCAAGCATACCGTGTCATATGAGGATTTCGGGCTCCGCATCGATCAAGCAGAGGTCGTGGCCCCGCTTCTCGAAATGACAGCAACATTCGTAGTTGCTGGAGCAATTAGAGACGCTGTCGCTGGGTATTTTCCGAACCCCAAAGCGCATAACGATTCAAACGTGGTTTCTGCTTATCAAATCAGTCGCATGCTACGCAACGCTTTTAGCCATTCAATGCTCTCTCCAAAATGGTCAATTGATGATGACTGCAAAAATCGTGTTTTTAACATTGAGGACGTAATCTCATTAGACACGAGCAAGCTGCATGGTCAATTTGCAAGCTGGCGCGATTATGGCGGCCCATTGGCGATCTTTAAATTCGGGCGATATGTCCGGGAAAATATTCTTGGAAAGACGGTCGACCCGAACCGACAAAAACCGCCATTTCCAACAATCGAATGTTATCAGCAAGGCCGACTTATTGCGCGGCGGGTTGATGTCATGCCGCCCGATGCTGTTGAAATTGCGGCGGGGGAGACGCTTGTCCTGGGCAACGGCCATTTCATTCGAGCCGTGACCAGAAATGACGGATAATGAGCCACATCGCCCTGCTGTCCTTCGCATAACCGCCCAGTATGGGAACCCCGCACCCCCTCGTCGGCGCGGCGTCCTGCCCCCTCGCGCATAAGCTTGGCATATGGCACCATGCGAGCGAGCGCTTCTGGCGCATTGGCGAAAATCAACCCCCTCTCGAGCGTCCGACCCGCACGAGGGGAAGCGTCCAACAGGCCGCCCCGCGGCTCTGGATCGCTTCGCTGCGCTCGCGATGACGGCGGGGAAGCGCCTTACGCGCGCCCCTCCACGCTCTTCTCGATGATCTGCGCGAGATCGGTCATGATCGCGTTGAGATCATAGTTCTTCGGCGTGTAGACGGCCGCCACGCCATTGTCGCGCAGCAGCTTCTCGTCGGCCGGGGGGATGATGCCGCCGACGACGAGCGGCACTTCGCCGAGGCCCTTCTCCTTCATCAGCCGCAGCACCTCATGGGCGAGCGTCACATGCGAGCCGGAGAGGATCGAAAGGCCGACGCAATGCGCGCCTTCCTTCTGCGCCGTCTCGACCAGCTCGGCCGGCGTCGAGCGAATGCCGGCGTAGATCACCTCGAAGCCGGCGTCGCGGGCGCGCACGGCGATCTGCTCGGCGCCGTTGGAATGGCCGTCGAGGCCCGGCTTGCCGACCAAAAATTTGGCGCGCTGGCCGATCTTGGTGGAGACGCGCTGCACCTCCTCGCGCACCGAGTCGAGCTGGCCGCCGACCTGCCGCGCCGTGGCGGAGACGCCGGTCGGCGCGCGATATTCGCCGAACACGCCGCGCAGCACGGTTCCCCATTCGCCCGTCGTCACGCCGGCCTTGGCGGCGGCAATGGACGGCTCGACCATATTTCGGCCTTCCTTCGCGGCGCGCACCAGCGCGTCCAGCGCAGCCTGCGCGGCCTTGGCGTCGCGCTGCTCGCGCCAAGCGTTCAGCCGGGCGATCTGCTCGGCCTCGACATGCTCCGGCACGACCATGATCTGATTGTCGCCCGCGGTGAGCGGCGAGGGCTCGCCCTCGGTGAATTTATTGACGCCGACGACGATCTGCTCGCCGGCCTCGATCGCCTCGAGCCGCGCGGTGTTGCTCTCGACGAGCTTGGATTTCATATAGCCGGCCTCGACCGCCGCAGCGGCTCCGCCCAGCTCGTCGATCTTCTTCAGCTCGGCGACAGCCTCTTCCTTCAGCGCCGCGACCTTTTTGGCGATCGCCGGATTGCCGTCGAAGATGTCGCCATATTCCAGAAGATCGGTCTCATAAGCCATGATCTGCTGCATGCGCAGCGACCATTGCTGATCAAAGGGCCGCGGCAGGCCGAGCGCCTCGTTCCACGCCGGCAGCTGCACGGCGCGGGCGCGCGCGTTCTTCGACAGCACGACGGCCAGCGATTCGATCAATATGCGATAGACGTTGTTCTCCGGCTGCTGCTCGGTGAGGCCGAGAGAATTCACCTGCACGCCATAGCGGAAGCGGCGGGACTTCTCGTCCGTGACGCCATAGCGGTCGCGCGTGATCTCGTCCCACAGCTCGACGAAAGCGCGCATCTTGCACAGCTCGGTGACGAAGCGCATTCCGGCGTTGACGAAGAAGGAGATGCGGCCGACGACCTCGGCGAAATCCTTTTCCGAAAGGCCGGCGGTCTTCACCCCGTCGAGAATGGCGCAAGCCGTCGCGAGCGCATAGGCCAGCTCCTGCGCCGGCGTCGCGCCGGCCTCCTGCAGATGGTAGGAGCAGACATTCATCGGGTTGAACTTCGGACACTCTTTCGTCGTGAAGAGAATGAGGTCCTGCGTCAGCCGCAGCGATTGCGCCGGCGGAAACACATAAGAGCCGCGCGACAGATATTCCTTGATGATGTCGTTCTGCGTCGTGCCTTGCAGCTTTGCGCGCGGCGCGCCCTGCTCGTCCGCCGCGGCGATATAGAGCGCGAACAGCCAGACGGCGGTGGCGTTGATGGTCATCGACGTGTTCATATCCGCGATCGGAATGCCGTCGAACAAAGTGCGCATGTCGCCGAGATGCGACACCGGAACGCCGACCTTGCCGACCTCGCCGCGCGAGAGAATGTGATCGCTGTCATAGCCGGTCTGGGTCGGCAGATCGAAAGCGATGGAGAGACCCGTCTGGCCCTTGGCGAGGTTGGAGCGATAGAGAAGATTCGACTCCTTGGCCGTGGAATGGCCGGCATAGGTGCGGAACAGCCAGGGCTTGTCGCGACGGGGTGCGGATTCGGTCATGTGTTCGGTCCCTCCGGGACTTGCGATAACATAAGACGCAGGCGGGACGGAAGCGGGCGGGCGCCGCGTCAGCCGCTCTTGCGGCCGAGCGCCCGCTCCATGGCGAAGACGCGCAGGGCGGAGGAGAGATTGGCGCGGCCGCGGCCGGCGTCTATGCGCGCGACGAGGCCAGCGAGCGAGCAGCCTTCCTCCTCGGACGCCGTCTTCAGCGCCTCCCAGAAAATGCGCTCCAGCGACACGCTGGTGCTGTGGCCGGCGATGACCAGCGAATGCTTGGCGACGGTCGAGGCTTTGTCCTCCTCGGCCGCCGGCTCGGGGTGCGCGGCCCTGCTCGAGGGCGCGCGGGCGCGTCTGCGGGTCATGGTCTCATCGGTTCCGCGCTCCGGCGATCGGGAAATGCTCTGTCTTGTCCCAATAGAATGGCCTGACGCACAGCTCGCGCAAGGCGCGCCAGGAGGCGAGGGACAGCATCAGGCTCCACAGCGGCCAGCGCAGCAGCGCCGGCCAGAGCCAGACAATATCCGCCTCGCCCATGGCGACCGCGCGCGGCCAGACGCTGGCCGCGAGGCCGCCGGCGGCGGTGAGGCAGAAGAGGAAGCTGGCGAGGCCGTCGGCCAGCGTCCTCGGCGCCAGCAGCGCGCCGAAACCCGCGTCATGGACGAGGCAGAGGAGAAAAATCGGCCCATGCAGCGGCGCGATGAAGCCGCCCGCCAATAGGGCCAGCGTCGTGACGCCGCGCAGGGCGCCGAGATCAGCGAAATAGGCGGAAGGCTCGCGGCAATGGACCAGCGCCGTCTGCATCCAGCCTTTCATCCAGCGGCTGCGCTGCGCCACCAGTGCGGCAAAGCGCGTCGGCGCCTGCTCCTGCGTGCGCGAGGCGAAGGTGCGGACCGTATAGCCGCGCCGCGCCAGCCGCAGGCCGAGATCGGCGTCCTCCGTCACATTGAACGCGTCCCAGGCGCCGACGGCGCGCAGCGCGGACAGGCGAAAATGATTGGAGGAGCCGCCGAGGAAAAAGGGCAGGCCTGCCGCCGAGGCGCCTTTGTCGATCACATCGAACAGGACGGCGTAGTCGATGCAGAACATGGCCGTCATCCAGCTGCGCCGGTGATTGTGGATGAACAGGCTGGCCTGCAGGCAGGCGAGAGTCTCGTCGGCGGCGGCGAACAGCGCCGCCGCGTCGCGCAGCTGGCCGCGGTCGGGCAAATCTTCCGCGTCGAAGACGGCGACGAGCGAGCCGCGCAGAAATGGCGTCGCCACATTCAGCGCGCGCGGCTTGGTGCGCGGCGCGCCGGGCGGCGCAACGATGATCTCCCACCCCGGCCGCAGATGCGCGGCGCGCAGCGCGGCTGTGGTGGCGACGTCGTCGCATTCCACCACGAATTTGACGTCCAGCTTGGCGCGCGGATAATCGATCGCGTCCAGCGCCTCGGTCAATTGCGGAACCACGCCGGCCTCGTCGTAGAGCGCCACGATAATGGAATAGAGCGGCAGATCGCGCTCTTCCAAGGCCGGCGCGGCGCCGCTCGCCGCTTTGCGGATCGCGCAGAAATAAAGGCGCAGGCCGATATTGGCGAGAAACAGCAGAGCGAGCAGCGCCGCGGCGGCGCGCGAGGGCGCCCCGGCCGGCGAGAGCCAGGCCGCGAGCAGAGTGAGATTGCCGAGCGCGAAAGCAATGGGCGCGCGGCCGGCGAGCGCCCGCCGCGCCGCCAGCTCCGGCGCGACGCGCTCCACCGAATAGGCGGCGGCCTCGGCCAGCCGGCGCGACGAGGAGCCGCGCAGCGCCTCCTCGAAATGGGAGGGGCGCGTGATGGCGAAGAGCGGCCGCCCGGCGGAAGAGCGCGTCACGCCGATGAGCCGGGCGATGTCGTCGCCGCGCGGCGCGAACAGCCAGCGCATCCCTCGCGGCTCCTCGGCGAGGCGGGCGTAGCCGCGCGCGGCGTCTTGCTCCAGGCTCTCGGACGGCTCCAGCGCGGGCGGCGCCTCGAGATAGGGGACGCGCAGCTCGGCCGCCAGAATGCGATAGAAGCGCTCCTCCGGGATCAGCCCTTCGGCGATCAGCGCGGCGTCGGCTTTCACGCCCTGACGCCGGGCGATGGTCGCGCCATATTGCAGCATGACCAGCGGCGCGCCATGGGCGGCGAGAAAGGCGATCTCCGGGGGCAGCGGCCGGCCGGCGCCGGGCGCGGGCGTCTCCGACGCCGGGCGGGCGCGCTGGCGGGCGAGCGAGAATTCCGGCTCGCGGCGGCGCGGGAAAATGGCGCCGTCGTCGCGATGGGGCGCCGGCGGATACGGCGAAACCCTATCGACCGGATTCACGCTCATACGCTAATCTCCGCGACGCGCGCGCCTCCCGCCGCGCCGGGCGGCTGCGAGGCCTCGAATGATGTGCGAGAAAAGAACTGTGACGGAAGCTTGGCGCAGAAGCGAAACTTTGACAAGCTTACGCTGCGCGCTCGCGGCGATCATGGTTTCCGCGACAGTGGCGTCCATGATCGCGCCGGCCTCCGCCGCGGACAGCGTCGTCGCGGCGGCGCCCTCCTTCTGGGACCCCGCCCGCAAGCTGGAAAAGCCCGACCTCTCGACGATCAAGCAGATCCGCTTTCTCACTGAGGATGATTTTCCGCCCTTCGATTTCGCTCTGCCGGACGGAACCATCGCCGGCTTCAACGTCGATCTGGCGCGCGCCATTTGCGAGGAGCTGGAGCTCTCCTGCACCATTCAGCGCCGGCGCTGGGACACGCTGGTCGCCGCTCTGGACGAGAACGCCGGCGACGCCGCCATCGCCTCTTTCGCCATCACGCCCGAGATGCGCAAGAAGGTGGATTTCACCCAGCCCTATTACACGACGCCGGGACGCTTCGTGGTGCGCAAGGATTCGGTGCTGCCCGGCGCGACGCCCGAGGCGCTCGCCGATCGCACGATAGCGGTCGCCGCCGACAGCGCGCACGAGGCCTATCTGCGGAAGTTCTTCCCCGCCTCCACGCTCGCGACCTATCCCAGCGCGCAGCAGGCGCGCACGGCGCTGAAGGAGGGCCGCGCCCATGCGATGTTCGGCGACGCCATCTCGCTGGCCTTTTGGCTGAACGGCGCCGACGCGGCCGATTGCTGCATGTTCAAGGACGGGCCTTACGCCGATCCCGCCTTTTTCGGCGATGGCGTCGGCGTCGCGGTGCGCAGGAACAATGTGGCCCTGCGCCGCGCGCTGGATTACGCGCTGGCGCGCGTCGCGCAAAAGGGCGTCTACGCCGAGCTCTATCTGAAATATTTTCCGGTGGGGCCTTATTGAGAGCGCGCGCGTCACAAGAGCTTGACGCGCAGCGTGCCGCCGAAGACGCGCGGCTGGCTGGGCAGGCCGATCGTGGTGGGATTGCTGGCGTCGCCCGGCGACCACGAATAGAGCGGCCGCTCGTCGAAGACATTCTTCGCCCAGATCGACAGGCTGTATTGCTCGTCATCGGTCCGCAATCCGAGGCCTGCGTTCACTATGGCGAATGGCGGCTGCCAGTATTGGAGCACAGAGTGCGGATCGGTGAGCTGCGTCTTGTCCTGCCAGGCCAGATTGACATAGCCGAAGCCGGTGATGGAACGATCCCATTCCGGTCCGAAGCCGCGGAGCAGCGGACCGAGCGGTTGATCGTAGGTCGCGCCGACATTGAACGACCACAGCGGCAGATTCTCCCATCGCGTGTTGGAGCGTGACAGAGTGAGAGGCGCCGAGAGCGAGCCCGCTGTCGTCGGCCAGATCCAATCGGTCGGCGGCGTGGCGTTGGCGTAGTCGATCCAGCGCGCCTCGGTATAGGCGCCGTTGAAGGAGAGCCACAGCCGCTCCACAGGGCTCCATCGACCGACGAACTCGAAGCCGCGCAGCCGCAGATGGCCGACATTGCCGAGATAGGAGGTGCGGATCGGCTGCCCCGTGCTGTCCGTGTAGGAGGCGTCGGTGAGGCTCGTCTGGAAATTATAGATGTCGTTCCAGTAGACATTGAAATTGGCGATGAGGCGGTCGTCGAGCCAGCTGGTGTTGACGCCGAGCTCATAGTCCCAGGAGGTTTCCGGCTTGGTGACGAGAGGCTGCCAGCCTTTGAAATTGAGGGCGCTGTCGAGGATGGGCTGGGCCGAATTGTTGATCGCGCCCGATTTCTCGCCGCGCGCGACGAGCGCGTGGAAGAGGAGATGGTCGTCGAATTTATATTGCGGATTGAAGATCCCTGTGACCGAGTTGAAGGTCTTGCTCTGTCCGCCCGTATCGAACAAGGCCTGGCCGCCGCCGGCGCGAATGGCGGCCTCCTGCTGGGCGAATGTATATTGATTGGCGTAGAGCTGATCCCAGCTGAAGACGGAGCCTTCTTTGACCTCGTAGCTGTCGCGCACGCCAAAGGTGAGCGCCCATGCGTCGTCAATGTGATAGGTTCCCTGCCCATAGCCGGCGACGCTGAAGGTCCGCGATTTGCTGTCGCGATTGTTCTGCAGGCCGCGCAGCAGCGCCGGCCGGCTGTACCAGGCGGCGGCGTCGGCGCCGAAGCGCGTGTAGGTGCGGCTCCAGGCGTTCTCGTAGAGCGAGAAGAGTCCAGTGGTCCATTCGAGGCGGTCCTCCTTGGGCGAGGAGAGCCGGATCTCCTGGGAGAACTGATCGACATAGGGCGCGAAGACGCCGACGCTGGTCTCGAGCTCCTGATTGCCGAAGGGATTATTGCCGATCACCCGCGAATTTCCGAAGGCGGTGAGCGACGTCAGCGTGTGGCGGCCCAAGGTCCAGCTCAGCTCGTTCGAGACCATGAGGTGACGCTCGCCGAATCCTCCGGCGTTCGTGTCATAGGGGCGATAGGGATCGAAAGTGAGAATGCGCTTGCCGAGCCGCGCTGCGACATTCTGCGCGTAGCTGCGCGCCGGCAATGTGCCATTGGCGTAGATGAGCGACGTGTCGCCGACGGGTCCCGTCGTAAAGGCGCCGATCGCCGTATATTCGTGCTGCGCGCCGGCGCTGAAGATCAAGCGGTCGGTCACGTCGTCGCCGACATAGAGAAGCTGCCCGCGCACGCCCCAGCGATCATTGTTCAGATAGCTCGCGCCGGTGACCTGATCCCGAATCCAGCCATCGCCCTTGTCGAAATAGGCGGTGACGCGATAGGCCAGCTTGTCGTCGATGATCGGCCCGGTGACGTTCAGCTTCTCGATGATGCGGCTGTAGCTGGCGAAGCTGGTCTCGATCGTCGCCTGGCGCTCGAAGGAGGGCCGTTGCGTCGAGACGACCACATTGCCGACCGTCGTATTTTTGCCGCCGGCCGTTCCCTGGGGGCCGAGCGCCAGCTCGAACGACGAGATGTCGACGAGGTCGCCAGCCTGGAAGCCGGCGTATTTCCAGAAAATATTGTCGAGGATGTAGCCGGTGTCGAATTCGGCGCCGACGGCGTTGATCGAGCCGCGGCTGAGCTGCCCCACCGTGCTGCCCACGCCACGGATGGCGGGCCGCGATGCGATGGGATTCGATTCGTTGGGTCGATAATTCGGCACGAGCTGGGAAAAGTCCGAGAGGCGCTCGAGGTGCTGTTCTTCCGCCTTCTTGGAATCGACGAAGCCGACCGAGCGGGGCGTTTCGCGCAGCGTCGTGTCCTCTCGCCGCGCCGAGCTTTCGGCTCCGACCCGAACGTCCTCGATGCGCGCCTCCTGGGCGCGCGTCGCGATCGCCGAGTCGGCGGCGAAGACGACGAGAACATAGGCTATGAGCGCGCCGCCGGAGGACGACGGGCGATGAGCGAGGTGGTGGAGAAGCTGCATCTGACGCTCCTTTAATATATATAGTCTATCAAATTAGTATGATTAAAGCCGAGACTGCGTCCAGCTTTTTTTTGCAGCGAATCAAAAGCCCGGCGCAGAGCCGCCCCTGCGCCGGGGTCCGAAAATGCCGCGGCTCACCCTTCCGCGCGGAACTCGCGCGCGAGCGCCTTCTCGATCTCGGGCAGAGGATGGCGGGTCAGATCCTTGTCCAGCTCGCCCTTCACCTTGCTCTTGGCTTTTTGGCTCAGCTCCTGGCGCAGGTCGCCGAGCACGCGCGGCGGGGCGATGATGACGATCTCGCTCAATTCGCCGGCCTCGGCGGCGGTGTTGATGCGCTCGGCGATCGTTCTCGCGAAATGCTCCTTCTCCAGCTCGTGCCAATCGGCGTTCTCCACGGCGCTGCGCGGCGCTCCCGCCGTGCCATAGGCGCGGCCCGGCGCATCGCTGCCCTGCTCGCGGGTCGGCGGATTTTCATCCACCCGCGCCTCCACGACGCGCAGATCGAGCAGATCGGGATCGCCGTGATTTTGCAGAAACAGGGCTCTGCGGCCGTCGCCGACGAGAACCCAGGCCCCATTGTGAACGGCAATATTGGTCATGTTTTTCGTCTTTCGTTGAACGCCCACACGACTCCATTTGGGAAGGGGAAGGGGCGACGGCAACCGTGGTGGATTGCCGCGCTTCAGCAATCGAAGCGAGAGAGGGCGCCGCACGCTCCGTTATCGCGAGCCGAGGTTTTCCATGATTTTCCTATAGATCGGTCGATTAATATTAATATTTGGTTTCAATTGTTATTTCCGACAATTTCCGAAATGTGGCTCCGCGGCAAAAGCTTCAGTCCATCGCGGAGATGATTGTGTTGATATTACCGGCGACTCGTCGAAATATAGCGGCGCTGCTAATCCAAACTGCGGCGATTCTTCCAGCCTCTGCGCAAGTCTTGGTCGCGAACAAGCCCGACCCTTTGATGGCTAATCTCGACATGCCGGCGACCGCGCCGAGCCAGGGCATGTGGTCGCCGGTGAAGGGATGGCCGATCATCGGCCTGCATTCCGCGCTGATGCCGACCGGCGTGGTCATGACCTATGGATCCCCGCTCGGCAATGGAATTCAGGACGGCCGGACTTTCGACCTTTGGGATCCTGCGCGGGGACTGGACGATCCGGCGGGGCATTTCACTCTCCCCAATGCGCAGACTGTCGACAGCTTCTGCAGCGCCGCGACGCTGCTGACCTCCGGCTCCATGCTCATAACCGGCGGCGACTCGGCGGCCAGCGGCCTCTCCTCCCAGGCGAGCACCTTGTTCGATCCCTCGCGCGACACGCCGACGGCCGTCGCCGCCCAGACGGCCTATCGGCGCTGGTATGCGTCGATGATCACGCTGGCGGACGGACGCGCCTTGATCGGCGGCGGCGGCGCGCCCTACGCCACCAATGCGTTCAACGACGTCGCCGGCGCGCTGTCGCGGGGCGACATCTCCCAGACGCCTGAAATCTACACGCCCGGCTCCGGCTGGTCGGCGTTGACCGGCGCGACGAGCCGCGACGCTTTCGGGCCGGACTTCAATCGTTGGTGGTACCCGCGCATGTGGGTGGCGCCGAACGGACAAGTGTTCGGCCTTTCCGCCGAAAAAATGTGGATGCTGAATCCGGCCAGCGCCGGGTCGATCGCCACGCTCGGGAATTTCAAGACGAGCTTCAGCACCACCGCCACTCCGAACACCGGACCCACATCGACGGCCACGATGTTCGACATCGGCCGAATTTTGCAGGTCGGCGGCAATGGTCCTGCGAACGGCTATGCGACGCCCTCCAGCGCTGCGGCGACCGTGATCGACATCACGAGCGGCCGCCCCGTCACGACAGAGCAGACGCCGATGAGCAATCCGCGTCAGTGGGCGAATTCGACCGTGCTCCCGGACGGCAAGGTCGTCGTCACGGGCGGCTCGCGCTTCGCGGACAATGCCGGAACGGACGCGGTCTACCCCGCCGAAATCTGGAATCCGGCGACCAGAGCCTGGACCGTCGCCGCCAGCGCGGCCGTCTATCGCGGCTATCATTCCTCCGCCGTGCTGTTGCCCGACGCGACGATCCTCTCGACCGGCGGCGGCGTTCCCGGCCCCGTGAACAATTTCAACGCGGAAATCTATTATCCGCCCTATTTGTTCACGACGCAGAACGGCAAAACCGTTCTCGCGCCGCGGCCGGTGGTGTCGTCGATCAGCGCGACCAGTCTGAACTACGGCGGGACGCTGAGCGTCGCAATGTGGAGCAATGACACGATCTCCAAGGTCGCGGTCATCGGATTGAGCGTGACGACGCATAGCTTCAACAGCGGTCAGCGTTATGTTCCCGCCACTTTCACGCAGAGCGGCAAGAGCGTCTCGATCGCCATGCCGTCCAGCGCCAATATCGCGCCGCCCGGCTATTATCTCGTATTTCTGGTCAATTCGGCGGGCGTCCCCGCCAATGGCGTGATCGTTTCGCTCGGCGCGACGAAGCCGCCTGCGGCGCCTTCGGGCGCAGGCCAGCTCTGGGCCCAGATCGGCGTCACGTCCTCGCGGGTCGCTCGGGGCGGCGACGGCGTGACGATCGTCGTCAACTCGCAGAATGGCTCGCTGTGGAAATATTCGGGCGACAATGTCTGGACGCAACTGCAAGCGCCGACGCCGATGGCCGATGTCGCGGTGGTCAATCTGAACAGCGTCTATGCGATCGGCGCGTCCGACCGCAACGTCTATCGCTACAATGGCGCGCAATGGTCGGTCGTGGGACGGCGCGCGGCGACGATCGGCGCTGCGGCCGACGGAACCGTCGTTGTCACCTCCGCCGACAGCACGATTTGGAGAAAGAACGCCGACAATGATGTCGAGGCCTGGACGCAGGTCCCTGGGAAAGCCCTGCGGGTCGCCCCGCTGAGCGCGAGCAGACTCTGGTCGATAGGCGTCGATCAGAATGTCTATCGTGGCGATCTCGGCGGAAATTGGACGCAAGCGGGCGTCGCCGTGAACGACATCGCCGCGTCGGCGGATGGACATGTCGTCGTCGCCAATTCGCAGACGAATACTCTTTGGGCGAAGGCCAGCGACACTTCCGTCGCCGATTGGTCCATGGTTCCGTTCACGTCGAAAAGCGTCGCAGTCGCCGACGGCGGCGAGTTCGTCGTCGTGGGCCAGGACGGAAACGTCTATCGGAAATAATTCTGCGAAACGGCGCAGCTCTTCGAGACGCCAGCGCCGAAGTCGGGCCTCGCCCGGCTTCGGCTCTTCGAATTGCCGATCTCGGGCGCGCCCGAGATCGATGCTCGGCCCGCTCCAGCGCCGAGACCGACAGCTCGCCTCTCGTCTCAGCCCTCCAGCAGACGCCTTGCGATGACCTGCGCCTGAATCTCCGCCGCGCCCTCGAAGATGTTGAGGATGCGCGCGTCGCAGAGGACGCGGGAGACCGGATATTCCAGCGCGAAGCCATTGCCGCCGTGAATCTGCAGCGCATTGTCCGCCGCCGCCCAGGCGACGCGCGCGCCGAGCAGCTTGGCCATGCCGGCCTCGAGATCGCAGCGCTTGCCCTCGTCCTTCTCGCGGGCGGCGAAATAGGTGATCTGGCGGGCGACGTGAATCTCGATCGCCATTGTGACGATCTTGTCGAAGACGCGCGGGAAGGCGAACAGCGGCTTGCCGAATTGCACGCGCTCCTTGGCGTAGCGCAGGCCGAGATCGAGCGCCGCCTGAGCGACGCCGAGCGCGCGCGCCGCCGTCTGAATGCGGGCGGATTCGAAGGTCTCCATCAGCTGCTTGAAGCCCTTGCCCTCCTCGCCGCCGAGAAGATTTTCGGCCGGCACCTCGAAATTATCGAAGCCGATCTCGAACTCCTTCATGCCGCGATAGCCGAGCACCTCGATCTCGCCGCCGGTCATGCCCTTGGCCGGGAAGGGGTTCTCATCCGTGCCGCGCGGCTTTTCGGCCAGCAGCATGGAGAGGCCTTTGTAGCCCTTCTCATTGGGATTGGTGCGCACGAGCAGCGTCATCACATCGGCGCGCACCGGATGGGTGATCCAGGTCTTGTTGCCGACCACCTTGTAGACGTCGCCCTCGCGCGTCGCGCGGGTGCGCAGGTTCGCGAGGTCGGAGCCATTGTTCGGCTCGGTGAAGACGGCGGTGGGCAGGATCTCGCCGGTGGCGATCTTGGGCAGATATTTCTGCTTCTGCTCCTCTGTGCCGCCGACGAGGATCAGCTCGCCCGCGATCTCCGAGCGCGTGCCGAGCGAGCCGACGCCGATGTAAGCGCGCGACAGCTCCTCCGAGACGACGCACATGGCGATCTTGCCGAGGCCGGAGCCGCCATATTCCTCGGGAATGGTGAGGCCGAAGACGCCCAGCTCCGCGAGGCCGGAAATGACCTCGAGCGGAATGTAGTCGTTCTTCAAATGCCATTCATGGGCGTGCGGCGTCACATTGTCGCCGGCGAATTTGCGCATCTCGCTGCGGATGGCCTCCAGCGTCTCGTCGAGGCCGGTGGCGCCGATCGTCTCGGCGGCGCCATTGTGGTCGATCAGCTCGGCGAGGCGGGCGCGATTGGCGCTGGTGAGGCCGGAGGCGATGAGGCTGTCCACCTGCGGAATATGGGCGGCGGCGATATCGGCGGGCGAGAGGCCGAAATCGGAGAGGCGGACGATCTCGCCCTGGCTCATCGGAATGCCGCCGAAGACCTGCGCCAGATATTCGGCGAAGGCGATGCGGGTGAGCAGATTCTCCACCTCGCCATAGGCGCCCTCGGACGAGAGGCGATCGGCGTAGGCGAGCAGCTCGCGCAGGCCCTGCACATAGGTGGCGAACCAGGAGAGGCCGTGCGCGGCGTGCTGCTCCACCTCGATCAGCTCATTGGAGAGCTTGCCGTCCTTGGTGACGCGGGCGCGGACGGCGGCGAGCGCTTGCCCGTACAACGCCTCCACGGAGGCGAAAGCCGCCTTGGCGTCGGGCAGCCAGTTCGTGGAGGTGGTCTCGGTCGCGCTCATTCTCTCTCGCTCTTTTCAAGGGCGGGCCCGGCGGGGCCGCGGGTGACAGGATTTTTTCTAAATGCCGCCAATCGCGGGAGGACGCAACCGCCACGCGCGTCATCCGGGCCTCGAGGGCCGGGCGCGCGGCCGAACGGCGCCGCAAAGCCGGCGAGTCCCGCCGGATCACAGAAAAAGCGAATTTCTCGCCGATAGCATCGGGCCGCGGAGCTCGATCATTGCGGAGGCCCTCATGTTTCACGATGCTGATTTCATGCCCTTCAGCCCGCGGCGGAAGCCGTCCTATCGGGCGGTGACGCATAATTATCTCGAGAATTACGCGCCCGAGGCCTATCGGACCGATTTTTTCACCTCGCAGGGCCTGTGGCCGGTCATTCCGCCCATGCATTATGTCGTCGACCCCGAGCTGATCGAGGAGCTGCTGGTCACGCGCGCCGAGGCCTTTCGCCGCGACGACATCGCCGCCAAGGCGCTGCGCGGGCCTGTCGAGGGCGACACGCTGTTCTTCTCGGAAGGCGCGGAATGGAAATGGCAGCGGCGCGCCATCTCGCCGGCCTTTCGCTATGAGAATATTCTGGCGCTGGTTCCCTTCTTCGTCCGCTGCGCGCAGGCGCAGGCCGAGGAATGGCGGCGTCTCGGCGACGGCGCCGAGGTGGAGATCACCGAGGCCATGTCGCGCACGACCTTCGCCGTCATCGAGAAGGCGGTGTTCGGCGCCTCGGAGAATTTCGACGGCGAGCGCTTCATCGCGGCGCTGCGGCCGGTTCTCGGCAGCTTCGCCTGGCGCATGCTGGCCACCATGTTCCGTCTGCCGCCGGATTGGACGCCCTATCCGGGCCTGCTCTCGGCGCGCGCCGGCTCGCGATTTTTGCATGAGGAGACGGTGAAGCTGCTCGCCGAACGTCGCGCCCGGCCCGAGCCGACGCGCGATATTCTCGGCCTTCTGCTGTCGGCCAAGGACCCGGAGAGCGGCCGCGTGATGACCGACGCCGAGCTGGTCGCCAATCTGCACGGCTTTCTGCTCGCCGGCCATGAGACATCCGCCGTCGCGCTGGCCTGGACCTTCTGGCTGCTGGCCAAGGATCAGGCGAGCCAGCAGCGCGCCCGCGAGGAGGCGGAGCGCGTCGCCGGCGACGGCGAGATCACGCCGGAGACGGTCGAAAACCTCGCCTTCACGCGGCAGGTCCTGCAGGAGTCGATGCGGCTGTTCCCGCCCTTCGCCGCGCTCGGCCGCCAGCCGCGCGAGGACACGACGCTCGGCTCCCATCGCGTCGCCGCGAAGGAGCCCATCTATGTGCTGACCTGGTGCCTGCATCGGCACGAGAAGCTGTGGGAGGAGCCGACCGCCTTCGACCCCGACCGCTTCTCGCCGGAGCGGGCGAAGGCGCGCCATCGCTACGCCTATCTGCCCTTTGGCGCCGGGCCGCGCATCTGCGTCGGCATGGGCTTCGCGCTGACGGAGATGGCGACCATCGTCGCGACGCTGCTGCGCGAGTTCCGCTTCGAGACCGTCCCCGGCCATCGGCTAGAGCTGGCGCCGACCTTCGCCTTGCGGCCGAAAGGCGCGCTGCCGCTGCGCCTGACGCCGCTCGCGAAACATGCGCCGGCCCGACGGGCGGCGCATGACGCCAGCGTTGCGTGACTCAGGCCGCGGCCTTCAGCGCGGAATCGAGATCGGCGAGAATATCGTCGATATGCTCTATGCCGATGGCGAGGCGCACATAGCCGGGCGTGACGCCGGTCGCGAGCTGCGCCTCCGGCGACAGCTGCGAATGCGTCGTCGTCGCCGGATGGATCGCGAGGCTGCGGGCGTCGCCGATATTGGCGACATGATAGAAGAGCTTCAGCGCATCGATGAAGCGCCGGCCGGCCTCGAGGCCGCCGGCGAGCTCGAAGCCGACCAGCGCGCCATATTTTCCCTTCAGATATTTATCGGCGCGCTCGCGCTCCGCGCCGCTCTGGCGCGAGGGATGAATGACCTTCGTCACCTCGGCGCGCTTCGACAGAAAATCCGCGACCGCCTGCGCATTGGAGACATGGCGCTCCAAGCGCAGCGGCAGCGTCTCTATGCCCTGCAGAGTGAGAAAGGCGTTGAAGGGCGAGACGGCGGCGCCGAGATCGCGCAGCAATGTCGTGCGCGCCTTGATGATATAGGCGACGGGGCCGAGCGGCTTGACCGCCTCCACCCAGACGGCGCCGTGATAGCTGGCGTCCGGCGTGTTGAGCGCCGGCTGGCGCGCGGGAAACTTCTCCCAATCGAAATTGCCGCCGTCGATGATGGCGCCGCCGATCGACGTGCCATGGCCGCCGATATATTTGGTCGTCGAATAGACGACGATCGCCGCGCCATGCTCGAGCGGCTTCACCAATAGCGGCGCGGCGGTGTTGTCGGCGATGAGCGGAATTCCATATTCGCGGCCGATCGCCGCGACTTCCGCAATGGGGAAGACGGTGAGCTTGGGGTTCGGCAGAGTCTCGGCGTAATAGGCGCGCGTGCGATCGTCGGTGGCGCGGCGGAAATTCTCCGGGTCGCTCGGATCGACGAAGCGCACCTCGAGGCCCTGGTCCTTCAGCGTGTTGGCGAAGAGATTCCAAGTGCCGCCATAAAGATCGGTGGAGGCGACGACATTGTCGCCGGCGCGCGCGAGATTTTGCAGCGCGAAGGCCGAGGCCGCCTGTCCCGAGGCGAGCGCGAGCGCCGCGACGCCGCCCTCGAGCGCGGCGAGACGCTCCTCGAGCACAGAGGTCGTCGGATTGCCGATGCGCGTGTAGATATTGCCCAGCTCCTTGAGCGCGAAGAGATTTGCGGCGTGCTCCGTGTCGCGGAACTGGTAGGAGGTCGTCTGATAGATGGGCGGCGCGACGGCGCCGGTCGTCGGATCGGAACGCCAGCCGGCGTGGAGGGCCAGTGTCTCGGGATGCTTGCTGTCGATCGGCATTTCCGTCCTCGTTTTTTGGCGCCGCGGCGCGCTCGCTGGCGGATTTAAGCGGATTATTAGTCTACGGGCAATGTGGGATTTCGAGGCCGCCGCCGGACGCGCCGGCGCGGCGATCCGCCGCGAGCGGAGCCGGCGGATGCGAATTGAAACGATTCTTGCTTACCCCCGATTGTCGCGTCGAGACGCGCGGCGCCGTTTCGCGGGCGCCGCGTCCGAGGAACGATCGGGGAGAGTTACATGGCTTTGAAGATTATCGCGTCGCAATGCACCGTCTGCGGCGCCTGCGAGTTCGACTGTCCGACCGCCGCCATTCGCATGAAGGGCGACACCTATATCATCGACCCCAAGAAGTGCACGGAATGCGACGGCGAGTCTCCGCATTGCGCCGAGGTTTGTCCGGTTCCAGACACTTGCGTCCCTGCGTGACGCCAGACGCGACGAGATAGTCGGCGATATGAGCAGCCCTCCCCGGCGGGGTTTCCCCCGGGGAGAGGCGGAAGTATTTTTGTTTTCAAAGGTGAGCGCGTCAAAGCGCTTTTGTGCGCTCCGGCCGCTGCTGTTCGATGCAGCTCACTCGAAAAACTCTTCATCCAATCGTGATGATCATTTTTTGCGCCGGCAGGCTCGGCTTCAGTTCGACGGCCCGCTCACCGCAGATTCGGCATGGATTCGGCTCCGATCGAGTTGAATTGCCGTAGGCCTTTCTCGCCGATCCGCAAAAGCCGCCGGTCGCCGGAGAAACCCCAAAAGCACCCCGCTTGACTCTCCCCCTCAGCGGAGTCAGCATGAGAACAAATAGGAAACAATCTGGAGATCGGGGACCCGATGTCGCGCAGCGGCTCATCGGAACGCATTGTTTTTTTGCGTCGTCGGATCGCCGCGCTGGAGGCGGGCGGCGCGCCCGCGCCTGCGGCGGCTCCGCGGGACGAGGGGCTGTCGCGCCTGCTCGACCCCGGCCGCGGCGGCCTGCGCGAGGCGCTGCCGGCGCGGCCGACCGACGCGGCGGCGGCGGCGGGCTTCGCCTTCGCCCTGGCGCTGCGCCGGCTGCGCCTGCGACCACAGGGCGGGATCATCTGGATCGCCGAGGATATGGCGGCGCGCGAGCTCGGCCTGCCCTATGGGCGGGGCCTGCAGGCGGCCGGCCTGCCGCCGGAGCTTCTGGTGCTGGCGCGCACGCGCCGTCCGCGCGAGACGCTCTGGGCCATGGAGGAGGCGCTGAAGAGCGGCGCCGCCGTCGTCATCGCCGAGAGCTGGGCCGATGCGAGCGCCTATGACCTCACCGCCTCGCGCCGGCTGGCGCTCGCCGCCCGCCGCGGCGATTGCGCCGGCCTGCTGCTGCTGCCGCGCGCGGCCGGCGCCGCGCAAAGGCTGGCCAGCGCCGCCGAGGCGCGCTTCGAGATCGCCGCCGCCGCGCCGCCGCCGCGGGCCGAGGGCGCGCCGCGGCCCCTGCCCGGTCCGCCCGTTTTCCGCCTGCGCGTCGTCAAGGCGCGCGGCCTCGTCGGCGCCTTCGACCCGCAGGCCTGGCGCGACATTGTTTTCGATCATCAGGAGGCCGAGTTCCATGGGGCGCCTTTCCATGCGTTGCCTCGCCGTGCATCTGCCGCGCCTTGCGACCGACCGGCTCGCGCGCAAAAGGGCGCCTTCGCCTGAGGCGGAGGCGCCCTTCGCCGTCTGGGCCAAGCACGGCGGCGCCGAGCGGCTGACCGCCGTCGACGCGCGCGCCGAGGCGGCCGGGCTCGTCCCCGGCATGGCGGTCGCCGACGCGCGCGCCATGCGCCCCGCCCTGCGGCTGGCCGAGGCCGACCCGCAGGCCGACGCCGAGCTGCTGGGGCGGATCGCCGATTGGTGCCGACGCTTCACCCCGCTCGCCGCGGCTGATCCGCCGAATGGGCTGCTCCTGGATATTTCGGGAGCGGCGCATCTCTTCGGCGGCGAGGCGGCGCTGCTGGCGGAGGTCGAGCGCCGCCTCGCCGCCCAGGGCTTTGCGGCGAGAGGAGCGATCGCGCCCGGCCCGGCGCTGGCGCGCGCGTTGGCCCGCTTCTCCCGCCGGCGCCATGTGGCGGAGGGCGCGAGCGGGGAGGAGCTGGAGGCGATCGCCGCCGGCCTTCCCATCGCCGCGCTCGATCTCGATGCGGAAGCCCGGCAAAGGCTGGACCGCGCCGGGCTGCGCAGCCTCGGCGATCTGCTGGCGCGGCCGCGCGCGCCGCTCACGGCAAGGCTCGGGGCGGAAGCCATGGCGCGGCTCGACGCCATCGCCTGCCGCCGCCGCGAGCCGATCTCGCCGCGCTTCGAGGCCCCGGATTTCATGGCCGAGCGCCGCTTTCCCGAAGGGCTCACGCGGCAGGAGGACATAGAGCGCACGCTTCACGGCCTCGCCCACGAGCTGTGCCTGCTGCTCGAGCGCCATGGCGTCGGCGCGCGGGAGCTGGAGGCGGTTTTCTACCGCGTCGACGGCGCCGTCGCGCATATAGAGACGGGAACCAGCCGGCCGCTGCGCGATCCCGACACGATCGCCCTGCTGCTGCGCGAGCGCCTCGCCGTGCTGGCGGAGGAGGGGCTCGACACGGGCTATGGCTATGATGTGCTGCGGCTGGGCGCCGCGCGGGTCGAGCGCTGCGATGCGCCGCAAGAGGATCTCGGCCTCGCCGGACGAGAAACTGCGAATGACGCGCGGCTGGACGATCTCGTCGATCGCCTCGGCGCGCGGCTCGGGCCGCGCCGCGTGCTGCGGGCCTATCCGCAGGCCTCGCATATTCCAGAGCTCGCCGTCGCGCTGCGGCCCGCCGCCGCCACCGCCCCTGCCGCGGTGGAGGAAGCCGCGCCGCCTCCCTATCTCCGCGCGGGCGTCCCGGCGCGGCCGCTGCGGCTGTTCGAGCGGCCGGAGCCGATCGAGGCGGTGGCGCTCACGCCCGACGGGCCGCCGCTGCGCTTCCGCTGGCGCCGGCTGCTGCACGAGCTCGCGGCCTATGAGGGGCCGGAGCGCATCGCCCCGCAATGGTGGAGCGCGCCGGACAACGCCGCCACCCGCGACTATTTCTATGTGGAGGATCGGGAGGGCGGACGCTTCTGGCTGTTTCGCGAGGGGCTTTTCGGCCGCGAGAGCCAGCCGCCGCGCTGGTTCGTGCATGGCTTGTTCTGACGGCCCCTTCGCATGACGGTCCGGGCCGCCGCGTCATCTTATCGTCACGCTTCGGGGCGAAACCGAACCATGCTCTCCCCGCGACGTTCTCTTGCGACGCGCGGATGAACGATGGGCGGGCTCCGCGCCGGCGTCTCATCCCGCCGCCCGCGGGCGCGCGCAACAGGGACAAACGAGATTCCTATGAACGGACGCCGCGAGGCCCGCCGATCGCCTTTGAACTCCGCCGCCCGACGTCGTATCGAAGAGGCCTATTCCGCGCATATTCGACGACGCATCGAGGAAAGAGCGAAATTGAAGCGGCCAGACAGCGATCTTTCGGAGGCCGGCGTCGACGCGCCGGCCGAGGCGAAGCCCGATCCGGGCCAAAACGCGGGCCTCGATCTGCTGGCGACGGCGCGCCGCTATATCGCGCCCAATCTCGGCAAGGCGCTCGGCGGCGTCGCCAGCCTCGCAGTTTTCGCGCTCGCCGGCTTCGCCCTCGCCAGCGCGATCTCCAGCGTCAAATTCTCAGACGTTCGCGCCGCCATAGCGGCGATGAGCGCCGAGCAGATTTTCGCCGCCCTGCTGCTCACCGCGCTCTCCTATGTCGCGCTCACCGGCTATGACGCGCTGGCGTTGCGGCAATTGCGGCTGCATGTGCCCTATCGCATCGCCGCGCTCGCCTCCTTCGCGAGCTACGCCTTCTCCTTCAATCTCGGCTTTCCCGTCGTCACCGCGGCGGCGGTCCGCTATTGGATCTATGCGCGCGTCGGCGTCACCGCCGTGCAGGTGGCCAATGTCACCGTCATAGCGGGCGTCACCTTCTGGCTCGGCATGACCTCCGTGGTCGGCGTCGGCCTCATGGCGCGCGCCGGCGAGCTCGGCGCCATAGACAAGCTGCCGGCTTTCCTCAATTTCGGGCTCGGCCTCGCGACCTGCGCCGGCGTCGTCTATTATATCGTCTGGGTATCGCTGCGCCGGCGCCGGGTGCGGCTGCGCGGGCATTTCTTCGAGCTGCCCGGCCTCGCGCCCACCGGCGGCCAGACTCTGCTCGGCGTCGCCGATCTCTGCTGCGCCGCGGCCGCGCTCTATGCGCTGCTGCCGCATGACGTCGATCTCGATTTCGCGACTTTCGTCTCGGTCTATGTCTTCGCCTGCATTCTCGGCGTCATCAGCCATGCGCCGGGCGGCATCGGCGTTTTCGAGGCGACGATGCTGAACGCGCTGCCGTCGCATTCGCAGGAGAGCCTTTTGGCCTCGCTGCTGCTGTTCCGCGTCATCTATTATTTTCTACCCTTTATTCTCGCGCTCGCGCTTCTCGGCGCAGACGAGGGCTCGCGGCGCTGGAACAGCCTGCGCGAGACCATCGCCCGCATATTGGAGACGCGCGAGTGATCTGCGCCGCGCAGCGGTCGCGCGATTGAGGGGGCTCCCTTTCGGAGCCAGAAGAAATGACGAGAGGACCGATGCCGGATCTACGCCGACGCTATCAGGGCGAAGCTCTGCTCGGCCTCGTCATCGACGCGCTGCCGGAGGCGGTCTTCGTCATCGATTCGGAGGCGCGCATCGTCGCCTCCAATCGCGCCGCGCGCTCCGTGCTGCCCTCGCTGCGGCCCAATGATCCGCTGGCCCGCAGCCTGCGCTCGCCGGATGTGCTGGACGCGCTGGATCGCGTGCTGCGCGGCGGCCAGCCGGAGAAGGTCATCTGGCTCGAGCGCCTGCCGGTGGAATGCTGGTTCGAGGTGCATATCGCGCCGCTGCGCCTCGAGGGCTATGAGAACGCCGCCGTGGTGAGCCTGCGCGACCTCACCGAATCGCGCCGCGTCGAGCGCATGCGCGTCGATTTCGTCGCCAACGCCAGCCATGAGCTGCGCACGCCGCTCGCCTCGCTGCTCGGCTTCGTGGAGACGCTGCAGGGGCCGGCCCGCGACGACGCCAAGGCGCGCGACCGCTTTCTCTCCATCATGCGCGATCAGGCGCAGCGCATGTCCCGCCTCGTCGACGATCTGCTCTCCCTCTCGCGCATCGAGCAGCATCTGCATCTGCGCCCAGACACGCCGGTCGATCTCGGAATTCTCGTCGCCCATATCGTCGACACACTGGCGCCCATGGCGGAGGATGGCGGGATAGAGCTGAAGCTCGACATAGAGGGCACGGTGGTGGTGCCGGGCGACCGCGACGAGCTCGCCCGCGTCGCCGAAAATCTCATCGAGAACTCGATCAAATATGGCGCCGGTCCGGTGGAGATCACGCTCTCCCCGCTCGGCGCTTCCGCCGTCTTCTCGGTGCGCGACCACGGTCCAGGCATAGCGCCGGAACATTTGCCGCGCCTCACCGAGCGCTTCTATCGCGTCGACGCCGGCAAGAGCCGCGCGAAGGGCGGCACCGGGCTCGGCCTCGCGATCGTCAAGCATATCGTGGCTCGCCACCGCGGCAGGCTCGCCATAGATTCCGCGCCAGGAAAAGGCGCCACTTTTCGCGTATTTTTGCCATTGATCGACCCGGACAAGCCCGACGGCGCCTGAGCAGTCGCGAATTCAGCAAATAAATCAGCAAGATACACTGTCATGTGACAGTCATCCCGCTGTCGTAAAACCCTCGCTACGCGCCACTAGTGTGCGCCTCGCTGGGGCGCTGGACGCGCGCCGACACAGTGAACCTCGAGCTCGAAAGAGACCGAACATGCTTTCCAAAGTTTTCCATCGCGTCGCTCTGGCGACGACCCTGGCCGTGGCGACGGCGGGCGCCGCTTTCGCGATCGACATCTCCGGCGCCGGCGCCACCTTCCCCTATCCGATCTACGCCAAATGGGCGGACAGCTATAAGAAAGAGACCGGCAACGGCCTCAACTATCAGTCGATCGGCTCGGGCGGCGGCATCAAGCAGATCAAGGCGCGCACCGTGACCTTCGGCGCCTCCGACCAGCCGCTGAAGGCCGAGGAGCTGGAGGCCGCGGGCCTCACCCAATGGCCGCAGGTGATCGGCGGCATCGTGCCGGTCGTCAATCTGGACGGCGTCGCCTCCGGCGATCTCGTCCTCGACGGCAAGACGCTCGCCTCCATCTTCCTCGGCGAGATCAAGAGCTGGGACGACGCGGCGATCAAGAAGCTGAATCCGAAGGCGAAGCTCCCCTCCGCCGCGATCGCCGTCGTGCATCGCTCCGACGGATCGGGCACCACCTTCAACTTCACCAACTACCTGTCCAAGGTCAGCCCGGATTGGAAGGCCAAGGTCGGCGAGAACGCCTCGGTCGAATGGCCGGTCGGCATCGGCGCCAAGGGCAATGAGGGCGTGGCCAACAATGTCGCCAACACCAAGGGCGCGGTCGGCTATGTCGAATACGCCTACGCCAAGCAGAACAAGCTGAACTTCACCAAGCTCGTCAACAAGGACGGCAAGACCGTCGCCCCGACGACGCCGACCTTCCAGGCCGCGGCTTCCAACGCCGATTGGGCCAATGCGCCGGGCTTCTATCAGATCCTCACCGACCAGCCGGGCGCGCAGTCCTGGCCGATCACCGCCGCCACCTTCATCCTGCTGCCCAAGGCGCCGCAGGATGCGGCCGCGGCCGGCGAGGCGCTGAAGTTCTTCAGCTGGGCCTTCGCCAAGGGCGGCAAGGCGGCCGAGGAGCTGGATTACATCCCGCTGCCGGCCAATGTCGTCGCTCTTATCAAGAAGAGCTGGGCGGCCAATGTGAAGGATGCGAGCGGCAAGCCGCTGGCCTCGAACTAAAATATCGTCTGCGCGCCGGCGAAAAGGGATTTTCGCCGGCGCGGCTCGCGAGACGCGCGAGAGCCGCAGGTGTGGAATGTCGCGAAAGATGTGGAATGTCGCGAAACGACCTGCCCGCGAATGCGCCATGCCCGCTTCTTTTCGACGCGGCGCGGCTCGACGCGGTGAGTTCTCCCGAGACCTGCGCTATGACCTCAAGATGAAAAATCCGCCTTCGGGAGCGCGCGATGGACGTCGGCTTCAACCGCCAAACGAGAGACAATAGCGTGTCGGACCTAGCAATCGTAGAAGCGTCGCCCCGCGCCGCCGAAGTCGACCGCCGGCAAGTTCTCGGCCGCATGGCCTTGTTCGACTTCTTCTTTCATAATTTGACCCGCGCCGCCGCGGTGCTCGTCCTGCTCATTCTCGGCGGGGTGATCTTCTCGCTCGTCTATGGCTCTCTTCCGGCGATAAAAGCCTTCGGCCTCGGCTTTTTGACGACGGAATCGTGGAATCCCGTCACCGAGAGATTCGGCGCCGTGGCGCCCATCTACGGCACTCTGGTGACATCGGCCATCGCCATGGCCATCGCCGTGCCGCTGGGCCTCGGCATCGCCATCTTCCTCACCGAGCTCTGCCCCCATGCGCTGCGCCGGCCAATCGGCGTCGCCATAGAGCTGCTCGCCGGCATCCCGTCGATCATCTACGGCATTTGGGGCCTGTTCGTGCTGGCGCCCTTCCTGCAGCAGCATGTGCAGCCGGCGCTGATCTCGCTCACCGGCGACATTCCCGTGCTGTCGAGCCTCTTCGCCGGCCCGCCCTATGGCATCGGCATGCTGACGGCGGGCTTTATTCTGGCGATCATGGTGCTGCCCTTCATCACCTCCATCTCGCGAGACGTGTTCGACACGGTTCCGCCGGTGCTGAAGGAGGCGGCCTCGGGCGTCGGCTGCACGACCTGGGAAGTGATGCGCCATGTCGTCATTCCCTACACGCGCGTCGGCGTGATCGGGGGCGTCATGCTCGGCCTCGGCCGCGCGCTCGGCGAGACGATGGCCGTCACCTTCGTCATCGGCAACGCCCATAAGGTTTCGAGCTCGCTGCTCGCGCCGGGCACGACCATATCGGCGACCATCGCCAATGAGTTCACCGAGGCTGTCGGCGATCTCTACACCTCCGCGCTGATCGAGCTCGGCCTCATCCTCTTCGTCATCACCTTCTTCGTGCTGGCGGCGGCGCGCTTCATGCTGATGCGCATCGAGCAGAAATCGGGAGCCTGACCCTTGTCCCTCTATTCCTCCCGCCGCCGCATCAATATCGTCGCCACGACGCTGTGCTGGACCGGCACGCTGTTCGGCCTCGCCTGGCTGGTGCTGATCCTCGGCGCGCTGATCTATGAAGGCGCGCGCGGCCTCTCGCCGGCCGTCTTCACCGAGATGACGCCGCCGCCCGGCGCCACCGGCGGCCTGCTCAACGCCATCGCCGGCTCGCTGGTGATGACGACGATCGGCGTGCTGCTCGGCACGCCGCTCGGAATGCTCGCCGGCACCTATATGGCCGAATATGGCCGCTACTCGAAGCTCAGCACCCTCGTGCGCTTCATCAACGACATTCTGCTCAGCGCGCCCTCCATCGTCATCGGCCTCTTCGTCTATACGGTGGTGGTGGCCCGCGTCGGCCATTTCTCCGGCATAGCGGGCGCGCTGGCGCTGGGCGTGCTGGTGGTGCCGGTCGTCGTGCGCACCACGGAGGACATGCTGCTGCTGGTGCCGCTGCCGCTGCGCGAGGCGGCGACGGCGCTCGGCCTGCCGCGCTCGCATATGCTGATGCGCGTCGCCTATCGCGCGGCGAAATCGGGCATCGTCACCGGCGTGCTGCTGGCCATTGCGCGCGTCTCCGGCGAGACGGCGCCGCTGCTGTTCACCTCGCTCAACAATCAGTTCTGGAGCACGGATCTCAACGCGCCGGTCTCCAGCCTGCCCGTCGTCATCTTCCAATTCGCGCTCTCGCCCTACAAGGACTGGCAGCAGCTCGCCTGGACCGGCGCTCTGCTCGTCACCATCGCCGTCCTTCTGCTCTCCATCACCGCGCGCGCGCTCAGCAGCCAGGGAAAACACAAATGACCGCCATGCCGGTTGTCGAAGCCACCATTCCGACCAAGGTCTCGGTTCGCGATCTGGATTTCTATTACGGATCGACAAAGGCGCTGAAATCGATCTCGCTGCCGCTCTACACCAATAAGGTGACGGCCTTCATCGGCCCGTCCGGCTGCGGCAAATCGACTCTGCTGCGCATATTGAACCGCATGTACGACCTCTATCCCAAGCAGCGCGCCGAGGGCGAGGTGCTGCTCGACGGCGAGAACATCCTCGACCCGCGCGTCGACCTCAACCTGCTGCGCTCGCGCGTCGGCATGGTGTTCCAGAAGCCGACGCCCTTCCCCATGTCGATCTACGACAATATCGCCTTCGGCATCCGCCTCTATGAGAAGCTCTCGCGCAGCGAGCTCGACGGGCGCGTCGAGGCGGCGCTGCGCGGCGCGGCGCTGTGGGACGAGGTGCGCGACAAGCTGAACTCGAGCGGCCTGGGGCTCTCGGGCGGCCAGCAGCAGCGTCTGTGCATCGCGCGCACCGTCGCCATTCAGCCGGAGGTGATCCTCTTCGACGAGCCCTGCTCGGCGCTGGACCCGATCTCGACGGCGAAGATCGAGGAGCTCATCGACGAAATGTCGGAGCGCTACACGATCGCCATCGTCACCCACAACATGCAGCAGGCGGCGCGCGTCTCCGATTTCACCGCCTTCATGTATCTCGGCGATCTCGTCGAATTCGGCGAGACCAATAATCTCTTCACCGCGCCGCAGAACAAGAAGACGCAGGACTATATCACCGGCCGCTTCGGCTGAGCGCGCATCGCGCACGAGGACATTGAGACCATGAGCGAACATATCGTCAGCTCCTATGACCGCGACCTCGAAGTGCTCGGCCGTCGTATCGCCGAGATGGGAGGCATCGCCGAGAAAATGCTCGCCGAAGCCATGGATGCGCTCGCCAATTTCGACATAGAGCTCGCCCATCGCGTCGTCGCCACCGATCAGCGCCTCGACGCGCTGCAGCGCGAGATAGAGGAGAACGCCATCCTCACCATCGCGCGGCGGCAGCCGCTCGCCATCGATCTGCGCGAATGCATCGCCGCCATGCGCATCGCCGCCGATCTCGAGCGCGTCGGCGATCTCGCCAAGAGCATCGCCAAGCGCACGGTGAAAATCCTCTCCGAAGCGCGCGTGCCGCGCGCCGTCATCGGCCTCAAGACGATGGCGGAAGTCGCGGCCATACAGCTGAAGGACGTGCTGGACGCCTACGCTCAGCGCGACGTCGAGCGCGCCCGCGCGGTCTGGACCAATGACAGCGAGCTCGACGCGCTGGAAGATTCGGTGTTCCGCGATCTCCTCACCTTCATGATGGAGGATCCGCGCAACATCTCCTTCTGCACGCATCTGCTCTTCTGCTCGAAGAACATAGAGCGCATCGGCGATCACACCACCAATGTCGCCGAGACGATCGTCTATCTCGTCACTGGCGAGGCGATGCCGACCGACCGCCCCAAGGGCAAATCGGCCAGCCTTCCCGCCAGCGCGGAACCGGATGAGCCCACGAAATGAATGAAATCCGCGTCGCCGCTCCGCGCGAGGCGCCGCACGACAGGGCGCCGCGAATTCTCGTCGTCGAGGACGACGCGGCGCTGGCGCTGCTGCTCGGCTATAATCTCGAGGCCGAGGGCTTTCTCGTCGAGCACATAGAGCGTGGCGACGAGGCGGAAATCCGCCTCGCCGAATCGCAGCCCGATCTCGTCATTCTCGACTGGATGCTGCCCGGCGTCTCCGGCCTCGAAATCTGCCGGCGCCTCCGCGCGCGCGACGACACGCGCAGCATGCCGATCATCATGCTCACCGCGCGCGGCGACGAGAATGAGCGTGTGCGCGGCCTCTCCATCGGCGCCGACGATTATGTGGTGAAGCCCTTCTCGCCGCCGGAGCTGATGGCGCGCGTCCATGCGCTGCTGCGCCGCGCGCGGCCGGAGCGGGTGGCGACGCGCCTCGTCGCCGGCGACATAGACCTCGACCGCGAGACGCGCCGCGTCAAGCGCGGCGGGCGCGAGATTCATCTCGGCCCGACGGAGTTCCGTCTGCTGGAATATCTGATGGAGAAGCCCGGCCGCGTCTTCTCGCGCGCGCAATTGCTGGACAGCGTATGGGGCCTCTCGGCGGAGATCGACGAGCGCACCGTCGACGTGCATGTCGGCCGCCTGCGCAAGGCGATCATCCGCGGCCGCGAGAAAGACCCGATCCGCACCGTGCGCGGCACCGGCTATTCCTTCGACGAGACTTTTGGACGCAACTGACGCGCGATGCGAGCCTGAAGGCTCGCGGTCCAGGGGACGCTTTGGACCGCGAGCCTTCAGGCTCGCTTTTGTCTGCGCGCGCTCCCTCAGCCCATCGTCATTGCGAGCGAAGCGAAGCAATCTAGAGCCGTGGGGCGGCCCCTGGATCGCGTCGTCACTACGCTCCTCGCGATGACGGCGGCGGCGGGATCAGCCTACGAACGCCGCGCCAGCTCCGCCGCGCGATAGCCGGACCTGATCGCCCCTTCGATCGTCGCCGGAAGGCCGGTCGCCGTCCAATCGCCGGCGAGGAAGAGATTGCGCCAGCGCGTCGTCGCGCCGGGGCGGCGCTGCTGCTGCGCCGGCGTCGCGGCGAAAGTGGCGCGCTTTTCCTTCACGATCTGCCATGGCGGCAGCTCCGCCGGCAGGCCCGTCGCGGCGGCGACCTCGGCCCATATGCGCTCGGCGAGGCTCTCGCGCGGCTCGTCCATCAGCCGATCGGCGCCGCTTATCGTCACCGAGAGCCGATCCTCGAAGGCGAACAGCCATTCGGTGAGCGAGCCGATCATGCCGAGCAGCGCCGGCTGGCCGGGCGGCGGCGCGATCTTGAAATGCGCATTGACGATGCCGCGGAAATCATCCGGCGCGACGAGGCCCGGAACGAGCTCCTGCGCCGCCCAGGGCGGGACGGCGAGCGCGACGCGATCATTCGCGCCGAGCGCGATCTTCTCATCGCCGAAATCGAGCGCTGTGGCGCGCTCCTCGGAAAATTCGATTCCCTTCAGCCGCGCGGCGAAGCGCGGCGCGGCGCCCCGCGCGACGAGCGCGCTCAGCGCCGGCTCGATAAAAGCCGTCCCGAGCCCGCGCCGCGCGACCAGCGGACGGCAGGCGGCGCCGCCTGCGGCGAGAGTCTCGCGCAGCACGGCGGCGGCGAGAGCGGCGGAAGACTCGCGCGGCTCTGTGTTGAGCGCGGAGAGCAGCACCGGCCCCCACAGCCGCTCATAGAGCACGCCCGAGCAATTCATCGCCTCGCCGATGGTCGCGCCCTTTTTGGCGAGCAGAATGCCGATCGCGCCGAGATAATCGCCCGGCGATGTTCCGGGGACGCGGCGGTCGCGCGCGAAAATCCACCAGGGCAGGCGCGACGCGTTCGGCCTCATGCGCCAGCGGACGCCGTCGCGCGTGTCCAAAAAGTCGAAGGCGCATTCCTTCGGCCCGACCAGTTCCTCCGCCGAGCCGATGCGCCGCGCGTAATCCAGCGCCGTGGAATTGCCGGAGAGCAGCAGATGATTGCCATTGTCGATGACGAGATCGAGGCTGGAATCGTAATAGGAACGGCAGCGCCCGCCCGCCATGCGCGCCGCCTCATAGAGCGCGACGCTCCGGCCCTCGTCGGTCAGGCGAATGGCGCAGGAGAGGCCGGCGAGGCCGGCGCCGATGATGTGAGTCGTTCCGCTCACGTCAGCGCGAATCTCAGCAGCGCCAGCAGGACTTTCGTCCGCGACGCGGAGACCGGCGCCCGTGGCGGCGCGAAGCCGCGCGCCACCAGACGGTCGAGAACCGAGCGATAGGCGGTCGCCATCAGATAGGGCGCCTTCACCGCGCGCTGCGGCGAGACGCGCATCAGCAGCTCCGACTCCGCATAATGCTTGCGCGCGCGCTCGGCCACGGCCGCGCAGACTTGCTGAAGGCCGGGATGCGCCAGCACAGCGCCGCGCGCGAAATTCGTGACGCCGGCCGCCTCCAGCGCCTCGCGCGGGAGATAGAGCCGGCCGCGCGCCTCGTCCTCGTCGAGATCGCGCAGAATATTGGTGAGCTGCAAGGCGCGGCCCATGTGGTAGGCGAGCATTCGCGCCTTGGTCGGCAGCGCGCCGCCGGCGCTCTCCGCCTCATCGGCGAGGCCGAAGACGCGCACAGAGAGCCGTCCCACTGCGCTCGCGACATGATCGCAATAGAGATCGAGCCGATCCCATTCCGGCGCGCGAATGTCCTCCACGACATCCATCGCCATGCCGTCTATGACCGCCTCGAAATCGGCGCGCTCGAGGCCGAAGCGGCGCACCGGCCGCGCCAGATCGGCGCAACGCTGATGCGTGCGGCCGGCATAGAGCGCATCGAGATCGCGCCGCCAATCGTCGAGCTGGGAGAGGCGCAGAGCGCGGTCGCCCTCCTCATCCGCAATGTCGTCGACGGCGCGGCAGAAGCCGTAGATCGCATACATTGCGTCGCGCCGCTCGGGCTCGAGAATGCGCATGGCGAGATAGAAGGAGCTTTTCGCGGCGACCCGCGGCGCCTCGGGGGCGATCGTCTCCATGCTCATCGCGCGACGCTCGCGGCAGAGGCGGCGCGCGGCGAGACGAGCCGGCGCAGCAGAGTGGTCCCGGCCCCGGCGAGCGCCGTGAGCAGATATTGGCGCTTGGAGGCGTGGACCTTCTCGCTCAGCGGATCGGCGACGCGCAGCCGCGCGGTGAGCGTCTCGGCGAGGCGCTGGATCGCGCCCACTTCCATGGCGAGGCGTGTGTCGGCGATGAGATCGGCGAAGGGCGCGCTCTCCTTCAGCAGCTCCTGCGTGCGCTCGGCCAGCGCGCGCAAAGTCGCGGCGAGCTGCGGCGAGGCGCGATCGGCGGAGAGCATCTCGACGCTCGCGCCAGCGGCGGCGAGCGTGTCCTGCGGCAGATAGACCCGATCGAGATTGCGGTAGTCCTTGGCGCAATCCTGCAGATGATTGATGATCTGCAGCGCCGCGCAGAGGGCGTCATTGGCCGCCCATGTCCGCGCGCGATCTTCGCCATGGACGTCCAGCACGAAGCGGCCGACCGGCATGGCCGAATAGCGGCAGTAATCGATGAGGTCGTCCCAGTCTCTATAGCGCAATTGCGTCACGTCGCGGCGAAAGGCGATGAGCAGATCCTGCGCATGGCGGGGCTCGAGACCGCGCGCGGCCAGCTCGGCGCGCAGCTTTGTCGCGACCGGAATATCCTCGCCGGAGCCGAGCAGCGCGGCCTCCATGCGGTCCAGCATGGCGATTTTCTGCTCGCCCGGGAGCGTCGCATGGTCGGAGATATCGTCCGCGGCGCGCACGAAATCGTAGAAAGCCAGCACGGCCGCGCGATGGCGCGGCGCGAACAGAGAGGCGACGGGGAAATTCTCGTCCTTATGGCCTTTCCCCGAAGCGGCGGCGGCGATGTCGCTCATGTGATCGCTCATCCTCCTCAGGGGGCCTGGTAGCGGCCCTTCCACGCGCCGCCGCGCCCGCGTGTGTGCCGCCAGGCGGACAATAGCGTGAACCACGTATAGCAGGCGGCGACCGCCGGCAAGGCGAAGGCGCCGAGCCGATTGCGTCCGTAGAAACGCAGAGACGGCATATAGGACTGCGCCATCAATAGATAGGCGACGAGCGCGAGATAGGCCGCCGGCTCCGGCGCCGCGAAGGCGAGAAGGGGCGGCGCGAGATAGACGAGGCCCATGCCGAGAACCGCGCCGAAGAGCCGCCAGGGCGAATAGCCCAATTGCGCATAGGCCGAGCGCGTCACCATCTGCTCGATATCGCGCAAATGCGGATAGGGCCGCAGGCTCCAGGCGTCGTCGGTGAGGCCGAGCCAGATCGGCCCTTGCTTCTTCATGAGCTTGCCGAGCGCGCAATCGTCGATCAGCGCGCCGCGGATTTGTTGCAGGCCGCCGGCCTCCTCCAGCGCCGCGGGGCGCACCAGCATCACCCCTCCGGCCGCCCCGGCGACCGGGCTTTTCGGGTCGTTCACGCGCGGGAAGGGGTAGAGCATCTGGAAGAAGAAGACGAAAGCCGGCACGAACCAGCGCTCGGCGAGGCTCTCGCAGCGCAGCTTGACCATCAGCGAGGAGAGCACCGTCCCCCGCGCCGCCGCGCCGGCGACGAGCCGCTCGACGAGGCCCGGCGCGAAGGCGATGTCGGCGTCGCAGAACAGGATGAAATCGGGCGAGACGCCGGAGCCGAGCACATGAGCGACGCCGCGGTCCATGGCCGCGAGCTTGCCGGTCCAGCCTTGCTCCGGCCGGCCCTGGAGCACGGTGAGCCGATCCTCGGCGCCTTCCTCGCGGGCGCAGGCGCGGGCGACCTCGGCCGTGCCGTCGGAGCTCTCGTCATCGACGAGGACGATCTCGAGCCGGCCGGAAAACTCCTGGCGGAACAAGGATCGAAGGCCGATGGCGACCACATCCGCCTCGTCGCGCGCCGGAATGACGGCGACGACGCGCGCGCCCTGGGGGACTTGCGCCCCCTTGGGAACGAAACGGCGGTCGTGCTCGGTGAGGCGCCAGAAGCCGCCATTGCCGAGCAGGAGATAGAGCCAGACGACGAGGCCGACGCCTCCGAGGAAAATCGCGATCATTTTTCGAGCGTTCGCGTCGCCGGAACCGCCGGGGACGATGTGACGAGGGCTCGGCCATAGCACCGCCGCGGCCGCGAGGCCAGCCCGGCCGGCGGCGCTAGGGGGCAATCGGGTGAATGCCGAAAGGGGCGCGCTCACCCTCCCCTTTAGGGGGAGGCTCGGACCGCTTGCGGTCCGGGGTGGGGTTCCGCGGCGAAGACTCGGGGCGTCACCCCCTCCCGAGCGCCTACGGCGCTCGACCTCCCCCCTCGAGGGGGAGGTGGACACGCCTCTTCGATCACCACTTCTCGTTCGCCCGATCGCCCTGGCGGCGGCGCGTCGCAACCGCCGGCGTCTACGGGATTTTCCCGGGAAATGGCCGGCGGCGGCTTCTCTTCTATCTGGAACAGGCGTATATCGCCGCGCCGGCGCAGCCGGGTCCGAGCATGCCGAGCGGCATGGCGAGGGACCGGCCGGGCGCTCGCGCATCCTATGTCTTTCGAGGAAAACTCCATGGATCCCAATGTGGCGCGTGACGCGGCGGGCTCTTCCTCTCGATGCGACATGGAGGGCGCGGCGGCGATGCAGCCGGCCCCCGTCGCCGATGGCCACGGCTCGGCGACGAGCGCGGGCCTCATCATCGGCTCGATCGGCGTCGTCTATGGCGACATCGGCACCAGCCCGCTCTATGCGCTGCGCGAGTCGCTGGCCCACGCCAAATCCGGCGGGCTCGGCGAGGATGTCGTCATCGGCACGATCTCGCTGCTCATTTTCGCGCTGATCTTCACCGTCACCGCGAAATATGTGTTCTTCCTGATGCGCGCCGACAATCGCGGCGAGGGCGGCATTCTCTCGCTGATGGCGCTGGCGCAGATCGCGCTCGGACGACGCGCGACGCCGGTCTTCCTGCTCGGCGTCGCCGGCGCGGCGCTGTTCTCCGGCGACGCCATCATCACGCCGGCCATCTCCGTTCTCTCGGCGGTCGAGGGGCTCGAGATCGTCAATCCGAAATTCGGCGAATTCGTCTTCCCCATCACCGTCGCGATTCTCGTCTCGCTGTTCTGGGCGCAGAGCCATGGCACGGCGCGCGTCGCCGCTCTGTTCGGCCCGGTAATGGCCGTGTTCTTCATCGTGATGGCGGCGCTCGGCGCCTCCCATATCGGCGACGCCCCGCAGGTTCTGCGCGCCTTCGATCCGCGCCATGGCTTCATGTTTCTGCTCACTCATGGCTGGATCGGCTTCGCCGTTCTGGGCTCGGTCTTCCTCGTCGTCACCGGGGCAGAGGCGCTCTATGCCGATATGGGCCATTTCGGCCGCGCGCCGATTCAGATCGCCTGGATATTCTTCGTGCTGCCGGCCCTGTTCCTCAATTATCTCGGCCAGGGCGCGCTGATCCTCGCCGACCCCAAGGCGATCGAGAATCCCTTCTTCCTGATGGCGCCGGACTGGGCGTTGCTGCCGCTGGTCATTCTCTCGACGCTCGCCACCGTCATCGCCAGCCAGGCGGTCATCACCGGCGCCTTCTCCATCGTGCGCCAGGCGATACAGCTCGGCCTGCTGCCGCGCCTCGAGATCACCCACACTTCCGCGACGCAGGAGGGGCAGATCTACATCGGCCGCGTCAATCGGCTGCTGCTGATCGGCGTGCTGGTGCTGGTCACGGCCTTCAAGAGTTCGAGCGCGCTCGCCTCCGCCTATGGCATCGCCGTCACCGGCACGATGGTGACGACGACGGCGCTCGCCTTCATCGTGGTGTGGCGCAAATGGCATTGGCCGCTCTGGGCGGCGTCGCTGTTCATCCTCGCCTTCCTCACCGTCGATCTCGCCTTTCTGGCCGCCAATCTCATGAAGGTGGTCGAGGGCGGCTGGGTTCCGCTGCTGCTCGGCGGCGGCTCCATGGTGGTGATGTGGACCTGGGTGCGCGGCACCTCGCTGCTGGCCGAGAAGACGCATCGCGATTCGATCCCGATCCGCGATCTCATCGCCATGCTGGAGAAATCCAAGCCGACGCGCGTGCCCGGCACGGCCGTCTTCCTGACCAGCGACCCGGAGGCCGCGCCCACCGCGCTGCTGCACAATCTCAAGCACAATAAGGTGCTGCACGAGCGCGTGCTGGTCATTTGCGTCAGCACCGAAGACACGCCGCGCGTGCCGCCGGAAAAGCGTTTCGAGATCGAGAAGCTCGCGCCCGACTTCACACGCGCGACTCTGCACTTCGGCTTCATGGAGAGCCCGCGCGTGCCGGCGGCGCTGGCGGCGATGCGCAAGGCGGGCGTCAAATACGACATTATGACCACCTCCTTCTTCCTCGGCCGGCGCTCGATCAAGGAGAGCCCGGCCTCGGAAATGCCGGTCTGGCAGGACAAGCTCTATGTCGCTCTGACCAAGCAATCGGCCAACGCCACCGACTTCTTCTCCATACCGACCGACCGCGTGGTGGAGCTCGGCGCTCAGCTGACGATTTGATTATGACAAGCGAAACGAAAGAAGAGCAGGACCCGACAGATTTTTTCAAGGGACTCGTGGGGCTGATTTACATTTCGACAGGCGTGTTTTTTGGAATATTGCATTTGCTTAAAGCAATTAATTTTGTAGATACATTTGGATTTATGGCATTATATTCTATTGTTGTAACTTATTTTATGCTGACTACTTTATTCATATCGTATATAATATATTCGAATTTAGATATTTTTCGAAAATACGTTATGATCAGCTGTGTAAAAAATAGCGCTGACGGTATGAAAATTTTACTTACTTTTATTTTTTTAGCGTTTTTAGCGGTGTTTGCGCTTCCGGTTTGGAAAGTTGGGTTCTGGCAAATAATAAGAAATTTTATTGTTGAACATAAAGAATCGAGAAATTTAGTTGCAATGCATTTATTATTTACGTTTTTAGTGTTAACTTCTTGGTTTGGTGTCTGCGTTCTCGATATCTCTAGAAAGAACACAGAGCCGAATAATTGACCATTTCTGTTCCAGAAAATTTTGTAAGAGGGATGAAATCCACGGACAGAGCCGCCGCGGGCGCGATTACGTGGTTTCCACGATTTGCCCTCGCGCCGCGCATTTCCGAGAATCGGGGCAGCGAGCATTGTCGCGTGCGCGTAGCCTCGGAGGGCCGCCTCCCCCGCGCCGCGACCCGCGGGAGAATCCGATGGCCAATCAGAATTTCGGCGATTTTCGCGATCTCGGAAAATATCAGCTCGACGCCTTCAACACCGCGACCAGCTCCACCGCCAAGAGCCTGCGCGCCATAGCGGAGGAGGCGACCGACTACTCCAAGCAGTCGCTCGACAATAGCCGCAACTATTTCGAGAGACTGCTGCGCGTGCAGAAGATCGACGACATCGTGCAATTGCAGTCGGAATTCTACCGCAACGCCTATGGCGATTTTTTCGCTCGCGCCTCGCGCGTCGGCGAGCTGTGCTCCAATCTCGCCAAGGAAGCCTTCGTCTCCGCCCAGAGCGCGGGCGAGCAGGCGGCCAAGGCGAACCAGGAGGCGGCCAGCAAGATCATCGCCGACATCAGCGAGCAGACCGAGAAGCTCGCCGCCAAGGCGCGCGAGGCGGGCAAGGGGGAGCATTAGCAAAGGCGCCCTTGCGCCGGCGCGCGAGTTTTGCCACATAGGGCGCGGGAGGTTGGCGGTGGACGCTCCACTCGCCAACCGGGTCAGGTCCGGAAGGAAGCAGCCCTAACGAGTTCCGGGCGGGTCTTCGTCCAGCCTCCCACTTTTTGCGCCGCCGCCCCGGCGCCGACCAAAGGGCGGACCCCTCCGGGCGATAAGATGGACGACGAGCATTCTGCGCCATCCGACGCCCTGTTTCCCGCCGAGCCGCAGGCCAAGCGCGAGGGGCAGGCCGCCTATCGCGTGCTGGCGCGCAAATATCGCCCCTCCGGCTTCGCCGATCTGATCGGCCAGGAGCCGATGGTGCGCACGCTCGAGAACGCCTTCGAGCTGAACCGCATCCATCAGGCCTATCTCTTGACCGGCGTGCGCGGCGTCGGCAAGACGACGACCGCCCGCATTCTCGCCCGCGCCTTCAATTACGAGCTTCCCGCGCAGGACGGCCGCCCCGGCGTCGATCGCCCGACGATCCATATGGACGCGCTCGGCGCGCATTGTCAGGCGATCATCGATTCGCGCCATCCCGACGTGCTGGAGATGGACGCCGCCTCGCACACCGGCATCGACGATATTCGCGAGATCATCGAGAATGCGCGCTATCGCCCGGTGATGGCGCGCGTCAAAGTCTACATCATCGACGAAGTGCACATGCTCTCCAAGGCCGCCTTCAACGGCCTTTTGAAGACGCTGGAAGAGCCGCCGGAACATGTGAAATTCATCTTCGCGACGACGGAGATCGACAAGGTCCCCGTCACCGTGCGCTCGCGCTGCCAGCGCTTCGATCTGCGCCGCATAGACGCCGGCCTGCTCGCCGCGCATTTGCGCAAGATCTGCGATCTCGAGAGCGTGACGATCGAGGACGAGGCGCTGGCCATGGTCGCCCGCGCCGCGGAAGGCTCGGCGCGCGACGCGCTGTCGCTGCTCGATCAGGCCATCGCCCATGGCGCGGCGGGCGGCGGCGCGATCGCCGCGCAGGATTTGCGGCTGATGCTGGGCGTCGCCGACAAATCGCGCATCATCGATCTCTTCGAGGCGGCGATGAAGGGCGAGATCGCCGCCGCCATCGCTCTGCTGCAGGACCAATACGACGGCGGCGCCGATCCGGCGCAAGTGCTGCTGGAGCTGGCCGAATTCACCCATCTGGTGACGCGGCTGAAGCTCGCGCCGGACGCCGCGCAATCCAATGCGCTGACGGAAGAAGAGCGCCGCCGCGGCGGCGATGCGGCGGGAACGCTCTCCATTTCCGTGCTGACGCGCGCGTGGCAGATTTTGATGAAGGGCGTCGACGAGCTGCGCAGCTCGCCGCGGCCTCTCGCCAGCGCCGATATGGTGCTGGTGCGCCTGACCCACGCCGCCGAAATGCCCTCGCCGGAGGAGGCGCTGCGCAAGCTCGGCTTCGGCCAAGGCGGCGCGCCGCGTCCCACGCCGGGCTCGGCCCCCGCGGCGGCCCCCGGCGGCGAGCGGCCTCCGGTCGCCCTCGCGCCGCCGCCCAAACCCGCGGCTATCTCGCCCGCGGCTTTCTCGCCGACGCCTTCGGCAATCGCGACCAGCGCCGCGCCGGCCCAGCGCCGCGCGGCGGAGCCCTCCCCGGCGACGGGGGTGAAAATCGCCGATTTCCGCGCGCTCGTGGCCCTGGCGGGCGAGAAGCGCGACATACAAATGAAGATCGCGCTCGAGACGGAAGTGCGGCTCGTGCGCTTCGAGCAGGGACGCATCGAGTTCGAGCTGACGCCGGGCGGCTCGGCGCGGCTGCCGCAGCTTCTGATGCAGAAGCTGCAGGACTGGACCGGGACGCGCTGGCTGGTGGCTCTGGCCTCCGGCGGCGCGCCGACGCTGCGCGAGGAGGCCTTGGCCCGCGAGAGCGAGAAGCGCTCCGGGATCGAGGCCGATCCGCTGGTGGCGAGCATTTTGGCGCGGTTTCCCGGCGCGGAGATCGTCGCCGTGCGCGGCAAGGAGACGGAGCAGGCCGCGACGGCCGGCGCCGAATTGGCTTATGACGACGAGGAGCCGGACGACGCGTGAGGCGTCGCCGCGCGGGGAGTTAAGACATGCTCGACTTCATGGGACTGATGAAGCAGGCGCAGGCCATGCAATCGAAAATGGCCGAGCTGCAAGGGCAGCTCGACCAGACTCTGGTGGAAGGCGAAGCCGGCGGCGGGCTGGTGCGCGTGACGATGACCGCCAAAGGCGCGCTGCAGCGCCTCGCCATCGATCCGAGCCTGCTGAAGCCGGAAGAGAGCGACATTCTCGAGGATCTGATCGTCACCGCCCATGCGCAGGCGCGCGCCAAGGCGGAGGAGACGCTCGCCGAGAAGATGAAGGAAGTGACCGGCGGATTGCAGCTGCCGCCGGGTCTGAAGCTGCCGTTCTGATCGGAGCGAATAGCGAGTAGCGAGTAGACCTATTCGCTATTCGCTATTCGCTACTCGCTATTCCCTACTCGCTACTCGCTACTCGCTACTCGCTGCTCACAGGCTCCCCCATTGGCCGAACGCATCGCCGGACCCGAGATCGAGCGCCTCGTGCAATTGCTGGCGCGATTGCCGGGGCTCGGGCCGCGCTCGGCGCGGCGCGCCGTGCTGCATCTGATGCGCAAGCGCGAGGAATTGCTCGGCCCGCTCGGCGAGGCGATGCGCGTCGCGCATGAGCGCATTCTCACCTGCACGACCTGCGGAAATATCGACACCAGCGACCCTTGCGCCATCTGCCGCGACGGGCGCCGCGACGCGGGCATTCTGGTCATTGTCGAGACGGTGGCCGATCTCTGGGCGCTGGAGCGCGCCGGGCTGCTGGCTGCGCGCTATCATGTGCTCGGCGGCGTGCTGTCGCCCCTGGATGGCGTCGGCCCCAATGAGCTGAACATTGCGAGCCTGATGCAGCGCGTGAGCGAAGGCTCCGTGCGCGAGGCGATCATCGCCGTGAACGCCACTGTCGACGGGCAGACGACGGCGCATTATCTCGCCGATCTCCTGGCCCCGCTCGGCGTCAAGACGACGCGCCTCGCCCATGGCGTGCCGGTCGGCGGCGAGCTGGATTATCTCGACGAAGGCACGCTGGCCGCAGCGCTGGAGCGCCGCACGGCGTTTTGATTCGCGGAGCCTTCCCCGAATAAAAAACCGGGTCGCCGGCGCGCCTGGGGAGGGTTTGCGCCGACGACCCGTAGTCGGGCCAAGTCGAGGATGCGAGAAAAGTCGAGGATTTAGAAAAATCGGGCGGCTCGAAGACGTCGGCTCGGAAAAAAGCGCGCGGCCTTCGCCGCCTTCCTTCTCCCCGCTCGCGGGGAGAAGGTGAGGATGAGGGGCTCGGGGCGCTTTTCCGTCTGTGGCTAACGCCCCGAGCCCCTCACCCCGGCCCTCTCCCCGCGTGCGGGGAGAGGGAGAAGGCGTTCACGGCGCCGAAGCGGATTTCGCTCCGCCCGTCGGCGCCTCGGAGACCAGCGCCACCTTGGAGTAGCCGGCGGAATTGATCGCACCCATGGCCTCGACGACGCGGCCGTAAGGCACGGTCTTGTCGGCGCGCACATGGATGCGGCGATCCTTGTTGTTGTCGCTGCCGTCGCTGAGCGCGGCGAGCAGACCGTCCGCCGGAACCTCGCGCTTGTCGACGAAGAAGCCCCCACCCGCATCGACGCTGACGACGATCGGCGGCTTCTGATCGTTGAGCTGCTTGGCCTGCACCTTCGGCAGATCGACCGGAATGCCGGAGGTCATCAGCGGCGCGGCGACCATGAAGACGATGAGCAGGACGAGCATCACATCGACGAGCGGCGTGACATTGATGTCGGCGATCGGCTGGGAATCGAATTCGGAATCGTGCTTACGCAACGCGAAGGCCATGACGCTCTCCCTTGCGCGACAGATGACGGGACAGCTCGACCTCGAAGACGCCAATGAAGGCGGTCACGCGCTTGCCGTAAGCGCCGATGTCGCCGCTGATGCGGTTGTAGAAGACCACCGCCGGAATAGCGGCGACGAGGCCGAGCGCGGTGGCGAACAACGCCTCGGCGATGCCGGGCGCGACCACGGCGAGGCTGGTGTTGTTGGAGGCGGCGATGCCTTGAAAGGAGTTCATAATGCCCCAAACCGTGCCGAACAGGCCGACGAAAGGCCCGACGGCGCCGATGGTGGCCAGTCCCGGCAGACGCTTCTGGAGCTGATCGAGCGCGGCGGCGCTGGCCAGCACGGAGACGCGATGCACGCGCTCCTGCAGAGCGTCGCGCTGGCCCTCGGAGACGACGAGATCGGAAGAGCGCTGATACTCCTCCACCGCGGCCTTGTAGACCTGCGCCAGAGGGTCGCTGGCCGGCGCGGCGAGGAAGGCGGGCGCGACCTCCGTCACCGGAAGATCGCTCTGAACGCTCTCGATGAGCGCGGTCGCGCGGCGATGCAGCAGCGTCAGGCGGATGAGCTTCTCGGCGATCACCGCCCAGCCCCACGCCGAGGCGAGCAGCAGCAGCACGATGACGGTCTTGACGATCGAATCCGCCTGCAGAAACAGCTCGACCGGTGAGAGGGCGTGGGCGACGGCGGCCGAAGCCGCGCCGATTGCTGGATCACTCATCTTGATTTTCGTCCTTTGTCGGCGAGAGAGACGTTTGCGGCGAGCGTCCTCGCCGCGGCTTTCGAGCGAATTAGAAGACGACGCCGCCGCTGACGGCGAAGACGCGTCCGATCGCCGGCAGCGAGCCGCAGCGCGAGCCGACGCGCGTCGCTATGGCGTCCAGCGTGGCGTTGCCGGAGGAGGAGACGATGTTGAATCCCGTCATCGCGCCGCCGGCGCTGAATGTCGCGCGATAGGCGACGCGGCCATGCTTGGGTATCGGCCCGTCCGGCGCCGCGTTGCGCGCCGAGCGCTGCATGCAGGACAGGAACTGATTGGCGGCGATGGATTGCTGCGCATTGGCGTTGGCCGTCGCGGCCTGCGCCGGCGCGGCGTCCTGGCGCGCGGCGGTTGCGGGGCGCGGCGTCGGCGGCTTCTTCTCCACCACTTTGGGAACGGGCTTGGGCGCCGGCGGCTTCGGCGGCTCGATCGGCGCGACAGGCTCGATCGCCTCGGGCGGCGGCGGCGTGTCGTCGATCTCCTCGGGCTGCGGAATCTCCTCCGGCGGCGGCTGATCGACCGCGGGGCTCGGCACGACGACGAGCTCGAGCGGCTCTTCCGTCGTCGGCTCCGTGTGCGGCAGCGCGAAATTCACCACCGCCGTCAGCAGCAGCGCATAGGCGAGCGCCGCCGCGGCGCTCACCGCATAGTTGGGGCGGCCGCCGTCGGGCAGCAGAAGCGATTGGGTGTTGCGGTACTCTCCCGTCGTCGTGATCGTTTCCGGCGCCGAAATGAGCGCCTCTGCAGCCGCAGCCGTCATGGAATGATCCCCCTCGTGCGAAACATTACCTGCCATTAAAGATTATAATTCCTATAGAAGCAATGGGCTTAGTTGCGACTTTTGTCGATTCGGCGAAATTCGCTCGCTCGGGCCGCTCCGGCAGAAAGGATGTGCTACGCCGGCTGAAGACGGGAGGCCGTCATTTCGGCTCGGTCAGCCCGAGGCGCCGCGCTGCGCCGCGCGCCGCCACGAAAGCGCTCGAAAAGCTCGCCTGAAGCAGATAGCCGCCGGTGGGCGCGTCGAAATCCAGCATCTCGCCCGCGACGAAGACGCCGGGAAGCCTCTTCAGCATCAGATCGTCGTCGAGCGCCGCGAAGCGCAGGCCGCCGGCGGTGGAGATCGCGCGCTCGAGGCCGGCCGTCGCGGCAATGACGAGCGGCAGATTTTTCACGCGCTCGGCGAGCGCTTCGGCCTCGTGCGGCAATGGGCCGGAGAGGCGCAGCAGCGCGATCTCCGATTTGGTCAGCCGCAGCGTCTTGCGCAGAAAGGTCGCGAGCGATTGCTTTTCGCGCGGGCGCGCCAGCCTTTGCGCGAGCGCTTCCGCCGTGCTGCTGGGCCGCAGATCGATGTGCAATGCGGCGCCCTCGCCTCGCGCGAGCGCGCGTCCGAGCGCGGAAGCGAGCGCATAGACGGGACCGCCTTCGAGCCCCGTGCGCGTGATTACAATGTCGCCGAGAACGCGCGCCTCGCCATGGCGCAAGGCGATCGTCTTCAGCGGCGTCCCCTCGAAAGCCTTTGCGAAATCGGCCGGCCAATCGATGACGACGGCGCAATTGGCGGGAAGGAGCGGCGCGATCTCGACGCCCTTCGCCCGCAGCGTCTCGACCCAGCCGCCATCGGCGCCGAGCCGCGGCCAGGAGGCGCCGCCGAGCGCCAGAATCACGGCCCCGGCGGCGATCTCGCGGCGCTCGCCGCTTCCATCCGCGATCAGCAATGCGCCGCTCTCCGCAAAGCCTTCGAAAGAAGCGCGCGTCTCTATGCGGACGCCATTGGCGGCGAGCCGCGCCAGCAGCGCCCGCAGCAGCGGCGAAGCCTTGAAGCTCCTCGGAAACACGCGCCCGCTGGAGCCGACGAAGGTCTCCTCTCCCAGCTCGGCGCAATAGTCGCGCAGGCGCTGCGGCGGAAAGGCGCCGATGATCGGGCCGAGCCGATCTGCGGCTTCGCCATAACGGGCGATAAGCCTATCGAGCGGCTCGCTATGCGTGATATTGAGGCCGCCGCGCCCGGCCATCAGAAATTTGCGGGCGACGCTCGGCTTGCGCTCATAGACGGTCACGCTCGCGCCCTGCCGCGCGAGCAGATCGGCGGCGAAGAGGCCGGCCGGCCCGCCGCCGACGATGACGCAATTCGGCGTGGGTGGGGCGAGCGGGATGGTCGGGCTCCGGCACGAAAACGAGGACAGGCGCGCTGGTTAGCACGCCGACAGCATGAGAAGGAAATCCATGCGCGAAGGCGTCGCAGAAATCGCTTTGGTCGATGAGGAAGACGATATTCTGTTCTCCTTCGAGGTTCCGCCGGAGGCGGCGGGGGCGCGGCTCGATCGTTTCCTCGCCGAGCGGCCCGAGCTCGTCGCCGCGCATCTCTCCCGCACGCGGCTCAAAGCGCTGATCGAGGATGGGCGGCTGACGATCGGCGCCGCCGCCGCGCGCGACGCCAGCCGCCGCCTCGCCGCGGGCGATTCCGTCACCCTCGCCGTGCCGCCGCCGGAGCCCGCCGAGCCGCAGCCCGAGAATATTCCGCTGAATGTCGTGTTCGAGGACGCGCATCTTCTGGTCGTCGACAAGCCCGCCGGGCTGGTGGTGCATCCCGCCCATGGCCATGAAACGGGAACGCTGGTCAACGCCCTGCTCGCCCATTGCGGCGCCAGCCTCTCCGGCATAGGCGGCGTCAAAAAGCCCGGCATCGTGCATCGCATCGACAAGGACACCTCCGGCCTGCTGGTCGTCGCCAAGACCGACGCGGCGCATAAGGGCCTGTCGCGCCTTTTCGAGGATCATGGCCGCAAGCTGCATCTGGTGCGCGAATATCTCGCCTTCGTCTGGGGCGCGCCGGAGCGCCGCCATGGCGTCATAGAGGCGCCCATCGGCCGCCACTCGACGCAGCGCGAGAAAATGGCCGTCGTGCCCGAGGAGCGCGGCCGCGAGGCGGTGACGCATTGGGAGTTGGTCGAGAACTTCGGACCCGCTTCGCTCGTGGCCTGCCAGCTGGAGACCGGCCGCACCCATCAGATCCGCGTGCATATGGCCCATATCGGCCATCCGCTGATCGGCGACGCTGCCTATGGCGCCGGCTTCAAGACCAAGACCGCCCTGCTCGCGCCCGCCGCCCGCGCCGCCGTGGAGACGCTCGGCCGCCAGGCGCTGCACGCGGCCTCGCTCGGATTCACCCATCCGGTGACGCGCGAGGAGCTGATGTTCGAGAGCGAATTGCCGGAAGACCTCACGGCTTTGCAGAAGGCGCTCGAAGCGAGCTGACCCGCGACGACGAGACGACGAGCCATGCCGATTCCGATGGAGTATCAGCACGCCTCAGAGGAGTTCGAGCGCTTCCTGCGGCTCGTCGTCGAACGCACAGGGCTGACGACGCGCAATCAGGCCTATACGACGGCGCAGGGCGTCCTGCTGACATTCCGCCGACGTCTCGAAATCTCTGACGCGATACGCTTCGCCGCCGCGCTTCCTCCGGTGCTGCGCGCGATATTCGTCGCCGATTGGGACATGGAGGAGCCGCCGCGTCCATTCTCGTCCCGAGCGGCGCTGACGGAGGAAGTCCGATCCTTGCGGCGCGACCATAATTTTTCGCCCGACAGCGCCATCGTCGATGTCGCCGGCGCTCTGCGCGCCTGCGTGGACGAGGCGGCTTTCGATCGCCTGCTGGCGACGCTCCCGCCCGGCGCCGCGGAGTTCTGGAGGCTCGCCCCACCCGGCTGAGTGTTTCGTTCCGCCTCACGGCCGCAAGCGCGGCTCGGCGGCGATGCAATCCGCGAGAAAATCCATGACCGCGCGAACCGCCGCCGAGCGGCGCAGATCGGGATAGGCGATCAGCCACAGATCGCGCTCGGGCGGCGGCGGCTCGATCGACAAGCCGACGAGCCCCGGATCGTCGTCGCCCATGAAATCGGGAAGAACCGCCGCTCCTGCTCCGGCGCGGGCGGCGGCCTGCTGCGCGAAGAGATCATTGGCCTCGAAGACGATTCTGCGCGCGCCCGCGAATTTGCGGAGCCAAGCCTGCTGCGCCAGATGGCCGAGCGATTCGTCGAAGCCGACGAACTCCCATTGCTCCGGCGGCCGCCGCGCGACATCGGCGCTGGCGTAGAGACCGAAACGCATGACGCCCACGCGCCGCGCGACGGCGCTCTCCTCCTCCGGCCGGCTCATTCGGATCGCTATGTCCGCCTCGCCGCGATCGAGCGCCGCGAAGGTGGCGGAGGCGAGCAGCGTCAGCTTCAATCGCGGATGGACCCGTCGCAGCGCCTCTATGCGCGGCGCGACACAGAACGTCGCAAGCACGGGCGGCAGCGAGACGCGTACCGCGCCGGCGAGCGTCAGCGCTGCGCCGCGCGAGCGCAGCAGCACGTCTTCGGCGAGCGATTCCATTCGTTCCGCCACTGCGGCGATCGCCGCGCCATCTTCGGTGAGCGGCCGGCTGCGCGGCAGACGATCGATCAGCCGCAGCCCCAACGACGCTTCCAGGGCGGCGATGCGGCGTCCGACCGTCGCATGGTCGACATCGAGCTCGCGCGCCGCAGCCGACAACGAGCCGCAACGCGACAGCGCCAAGAAAAAGCGGAGGTCCTCCCAATCCATCGGAGAATTATCGCACAGATGATGTGAGCGCCTACCGAATTTTCGCTCCATCGACGAATCGCTATCGTCGCCACGGCAATCGACGGAGGAGCCCGCAAATGTCGCGCATCATTCGCTTTCATCGTCTCGGCGGCCCGGAAGTTCTCCAGATCGACGAGATGGAGATCGGCGCGCCGAAGCCCGGCGAGATCAGGCTGCGCGTCCGCGCGATCGGCCTCAATCGCGCCGAATCCATGTTCCGCTCCGGCGCCTATATCGAGGCGGCGCGCCTGCCCTCCCTGCTCGGCTATGAGGCCTCGGGCGAGATAGAGGCGATGGGCGAAGGCGTGACGGGCTTTTCCGTCGGCGACGCCGTGAGCACCATGCCGGCTTTCTCCATGACCGAATATGGCGTCTATGGCGACGCCGCCATCGTTCCCGCTCATGCGGTTGTGAAGCACCCGAAATCGCTGTCCTGGAGCGAGGCGGCGGCGATCTGGATGCAATATGTCACCGCCTATGGCGCGCTGGTCGAGATCGGCGGCGTCTCCGCCGGCGATCGGGTGATCGTCACCGCGGCGTCGAGCAGCGTCGGCCTCGCCGCCATACAGATCGCCAGAGCCGCCGGCGCGACGCCGATCGCCGTCACGCGCAAAAACGCCAAGCGTGAGGCTTTGCTGAAAGCGGGCGCGAGCCATGTCGTCGTGACCGAGAGCGAAGACCTCGTCGAAAAGACGCAGCGCATTACCGAAGGCAAAGGCGCGCGTCTCGTCTTCGATCCGATCGGCGGGGCGGGCGTCGAAGCGCTCGCCGAAGCGGCGGCTATCGGCGGAACCATTTTTCTCTATGGCGCGCTTTCCAGCGAGCCGACGCCTTTTCCCTTGTTCGCCGCCATTCGCAAGCAGCTCACGCTACGCGGCTACACGCTATTCTCAGTGACGCTCGATCGGCAAAAGCGCGAGCGCGGCGTGCGCTTCATTCTGGACGGATTGGCGACGGGGAGCCTCAGGCCCATCATCGCGCGCAGCTTTCCGCTGGAGCGGATCGTCGAGGCGCATCGCTTTCTCGAGTCGAACGAGCAGATCGGCAAGGTCGTCGTGACGGTCTGAGCCGGCGAGGGCGCTGCGCGTGACGTAGCGCCGCATCGCGCTAAGTAGTGGAGACGAGGTCTCATAATCGTCACGCGCGCGCCGAAGCCCCTACGCATATTACAGAAATTTAACCCGGCGGCCATTTGGCGCTTAGCGAAGAGCCATCTTTCGGCCATGCTCGGATCGGTCTATATTGAGGCGTTGCGGCCGGCGCTTGCGGTCGCGCATTACGGGCTCGCCGCATATCGGGGGCCCGTCAGGAGGTGAAAATGGCGAACGCCCTGCCCATCGTCTCCGGTGAAAGCGGCCTCGCGCGGTACCTCGCCGAGATCCGCCGGTTCCCCATGCTGGAGCCGCAGGAAGAATATATGCTCGCAAAGCGCTGGCGCGAGCACGAGGACCCACAGGCCGCGCAAAAGCTCGTCACCTCCCACCTTCGGCTCGTCGCCAAGATCGCCATGGGCTATCGCGGCTATGGCCTGCCGATCGGCGAGATCGTGTCCGAGGGCAATGTCGGCCTGATGCAGGCCGTCAAGCGCTTCGAGCCGGACCGCGGCTTTCGGCTGGCGACCTACGCCATGTGGTGGATCCGCGCCTCGATCCAGGAATATATCCTGCGCTCCTGGTCGCTCGTGAAAATGGGCACCACCGCGAGCCAGAAGAAGCTGTTCTTCAATCTCCGCAAGGCCAAGAGCAAGATTTCGGCCTTCGAGGAGGGCGATCTCACAGCCGAGCATGTCGCGACGATCGCCACCCGCCTCGGCGTCTCGCAGCAGGACGTCATCGAGATGAACCGCCGCATGGCCGGCGACGCCTCGCTGAACGCGCCGTTGCGCGAGGAGGGCGAAGGCGAGTGGCAGGACTGGCTGGTCGACGATTCCTCCACCGATCAGGAGCATGTGCTCATGCATCAGGAGGAGAGCGACAATCGGCTGGACGCGCTGCGCGGCGCGCTGACCGTGCTCAACCCGCGCGAGCGCCGCATCTTCGAGGCGCGCCGCCTCTCCGACGATCCGGTGACGCTCGAGGATTTGTCCGAGGAGTTCGGCGTCTCCCGCGAGCGCGTGCGGCAGATCGAGGTGCGCGCCTTCGAGAAGGTGCAGTCCGCGGTGCGCGCCGGAATTGCGCGGCTCGAGGCGCTGCCCGCGGCCTCGCTCTGACGCTTCGGCCGAGAGCGGCGTAACGCTCTCGCGCCGGCTGACGAAATAGGAGCGGCGGACCCATCAGGGCCGGCCGCTCTTTCTTTTTGCCCGAGGCGCAAATGCTGATTCGTCATTCGCCCGATATCGCCCCATCCGAAATCACGCCGCGCTCCCTCTATCTGCGGCGGCGCGAGTTTCTCGCCGGCCTCGGCGCGGGCCTCGCCTTCGCGGGCGCGGCTCAGGCGACGCCGCTCGCCGCCATGCGCAGCCCGTTCTCGACCGACGAGCCCAAGACGCCGAAGGTCGATGTGCTGGCCTATAATAATTTCTACGAGTTCGGCGGCCGCAAGAGCGATCCGGCCGACAACGCCCATACGCTCACCACCAAGCCATGGAAGGTGCGGATCGACGGGCTCGTCGCCAAGCCGGCGGATTATCAGCTCGAGGATCTCATAAAGCCGTCCGCTCTCGAGGAGCGCGTCTATCGCATGCGCTGCGTCGAAGGCTGGTCCATGGTCATTCCCTGGATCGGCGTGCAGCTCTCCGAAATTCTGAAGCGCGCCGAGCCTCTGGGCTCCGCCAAATATGTCGCCTTCGAGACTCTGGTGCGGCCGGAGGAGATGCCCGGCCAGAAGGGTCTGCTGCAGCTTCTGCCCTGGCCCTATGTCGAGGGGCTGCGGCTCGACGAGGCGCTCCATCCGCTCACAATTCTCGCCACCGGCCTCTATGGCGAGACGCTGCCCAATCAGAATGGCGCGCCGCTGCGGCTCGTGGTTCCGTGGAAATATGGCTTCAAGGGCGTCAAATCCATCGTGCGCATCTCGCTCACCGAGACGCAGCCGAAGACGTCCTGGAACATTCAGAATCCGCGCGAATACGGCTTCTATTCCAACGTCAATCCGAACGTCGATCATCCGCGCTGGAGCCAGGCGACGGAGCGGCGCATCGGCGAGGGCGGGCTCTTCGCCAAAAGGCGGCCGACGCTGATGTATAATGGCTATGCCGATCAGGTCGCCTCGCTCTATGGCGGCATGGACCTCGAGCGGTATTTCTGACATGCGCGCCGCTCTCCGCATTCCGAAGCTCGCCGTCTATGTCGCGGGCCTCATTCCGGCGGCCTGGACCTTTTATCTCGGCCTCGAGGACCGGCTGGGGCCGGAGCCGATCAAGACGCTGGAGCAAGCGCTCGGGCTGTGGTCGCTGCGCTTTCTGCTGCTGTGCCTGCTGATCTCGCCGCTGCGCCGCGCGGCGGGCGTCGATCTCTTGCGCTATCGCCGGGCCCTGGGGCTGCTCGCCTTCTATTATGCGGCGCTGCATCTTTCCGCCTATGTCGCGCTGGATCACGGCTTCGACTGGACCGCCATCGGCCACGATATTTTGAAACGGCCTTATGTGACGATCGGCATGGCGGCTTTCGTCATCCTCGTCCCTCTGGCCGCGACCTCCAATAACGCCGCGATCCGCCGGCTCGGCGGCAAGGCGTGGGTGCGGCTGCATCGTCTCGTCTATGTCGCCGCAATATTGGCGGCGGCGCATTTTCTGCTGATCGTGAAATCCTGGCCGGCGGAGCCTCTGCTCTACGCGGCCGCGACCGCCGTCCTGCTGGCCGTGCGGGCGTTTCCCGCCGTGCTGCGCCGCGCGCGAACGGCTTTGGCGGCTTGATCGAGAGGCAGCGCCTCGCGGCTCTGGATTGCTTCGCCTCCGGCTCGCAATGACGGGGCGCCGTCATTGCGAGGAGCGCAGCGACGAAGCAATCCAGAGCCGTGGGCGAAACGTCAGCGCGTCGGGACCGGCGTGCCGCTGCGGTAATCGTAGAAGCCGCGCTGCGTCTTGCGGCCGAGCCAACCGGCCTCGACATATTTCACCAGCAGCGGACAGGGCCGATATTTGGAGTCGGCCAGCCCCTCGTGCAGCACCTGCATCACCGAGAGGCAGACGTCGAGGCCGATGAAATCGGCGAGCTGCAGCGGACCCATCGGATGATTGGCGCCGAGCTTCATCGCCGTGTCGATCGCCTCCACCGAGCCGACGCCCTCATAGAGCGTGTAGATCGCCTCGTTTATCATCGGCAGCAGGATGCGATTGACGATGAAGGCCGGAAAATCCTCCGACACCGTCACCGTCTTGCCGAGCTCGCCGATGAACTGCTTGGCCGCCTCGAAGGTCTTGTCCTCGGTGGCGATGCCGCGAATCACCTCGACGAGCTGCATCTTCGGCACCGGATTCATGAAATGAATGCCGATGAACTGCTCCGGCCGCCCCGTCACCGCGGCGAGGCGGGTGATGGAGATGGAGGAGGTGTTGGTGCCGATGAAGGCGCCCGGCCGCAACTTGGGGCCGAGCTCGGTGAGGATGCCGCGCTTGACCTCCTCATTCTCGGTGGCGGCCTCGATCACGAGGTCGCTGTCCGAAAAAGCGGCGTAATCCTTGGCCGGATGGATGCGGGCGACGGCGGCCTTGCGGGCCTCCTCGTCGATCTGGCCGCGCTCCACCGCCTTGGCGAGATGCGTCGCTATATCGTCCAGGCCGGCGTCGATGCGGCTCTCGGAGAGGTCGTTGAGCGCCACATCGAAACCCGCGACCGCGCAGACCTGGGCAATGCCCTTGCCCATCTGCCCGGCGCCGACAATGCCGATCTTGCGAATTTCAGAGCCCATCTTTCGAACACCACCAGCGAGAAGCGGAGCGCTTCCAATTCAGTATAGCGCGCGTTCGGCCTTTGTGAAAACCGGCGTTTTGCACCGCAGCACGCGCAATTCTGCAACAATCGGCAGCGCTCAGGCGTGAATGGCCGGGACGAGCCCGGCCATGAGACGACTTTGTGGCTCCCTCGGGAGAGAGCGAGAAAGCCGAGCCACGCCTCAGCGGCCGGCCTTGGCCAGCTCGGCGTCGAGCTCCTTCAAGGTCGGGAAGAGATCCGCGACGAGGCCATAGTCGGCCACCTGGAAGATCGGCGCCTCCTCGTCCTTGTTGATCGCGACGATGACCTTGGAGTCCTTCATGCCGGCGAGATGCTGGATCGCGCCCGAAATGCCGACGGCGACATAGAGGTCCGGCGCCACCACCTTGCCGGTCTGGCCGACCTGCAGATCATTGGGGGCGTAGCCGGCGTCGACGGCCGCGCGCGAGGCGCCGATGGCCGCGCCGAGACGCGTCGCCACGGGCTCGATATATTCCTTGAAATTCTCCGAGCTCGCCAGGCCGCGGCCACCCGAGACGATGATCTTGGCCGCCGTCAGCTCCGGCCGCTCCGACTTGGCCAGCGCCTCGCTCTTGAAGCTCGACACGGCCGGATCGGAGCCCGCGCCGATCGCCTCGATCGAAGCGGAGCCGCCCTCGCCCGTCGCCGTGAAGGAGGCGGTGCGCACGGTGATGACCTTTTTGGCGTCCTTGGAGCGCACGGTCTGAATGGCGTTGCCGGCGTAGATCGGCCGCTCGAACGTGTCGGCGGAGACGACCTTGATGATGTCCGACAGCTGCGCCACGTCGAGCAGAGCGGCGACGCGCGGCAGCACATTCTTCGAGCTGGAGGTGGAGGGCGCGAGAATGGCGTCATAACCGCCGGCGAGGCCGACGATCAGCGCCGCCAGCGGCTCCGCCAGGTGATGGCCATAGGCCGCGCTGTCGGCGACGAGCACTTTCTCGACGCCCGAGAGCTTGGCCGCGGCCTCGGCCGCCGGACCGACATTCTCGCCCGCGACGAGAATATGAACGCCGCCGCCGATCTGCAGCGCCGCCGTCAGCGCCTTGGCGGTGGAGGGGGCGAGCGCGGACTCTGTGACTTCCGCGACGATGAGCGCCGTCATTTACAGAACTCCCGCAGTCTTGAGCTTTTCCAGCAATTCGGGGACGGAGCCGACCTTTATGCCGGCCTTGCGGGCCGGCGGCTCGGCCGTCTTCAGCACCTCGAGGCGCGGCGTGATGTCGACGCCGTAATCGGCCGGGGTCTTGGCCGCGACCTCTTTCTTTTTCGCCTTGATGATGTTCGGCAGGCTGGCGTAGCGCGGCTCGTTGAGGCGCAGATCCGTCGTCACCACGGCCGGCAGCTTCAGCGTCACCGTCTGCAGGCCGCCGTCGACCTCGCGCGTCACATCGACGGAGCCCTCGGCGATCTCCACCTTGGAGGCGAAGGTGCCCTGGCCCCAGCCGAGCAGAGCGGCGAGCATCTGGCCGGTCTGATTGCTGTCGTCGTCGATCGCCTGCTTGCCGAGAATGACGAGGCCGGGAGCCTCATCGGCGACGATCTTGGCGAGAATCTTGGCGACCGCCAGCGGCTCCACCAGCTCGTCGGTCTTGACGTGAATGCCGCGGTCGGCGCCGATGGCCAATCCGGCGCGCAGAGTCTCGTCCGCCTTGGCCGGGCCGATGGTGACGAGCACGACTTCCGTCGCCTTGCCGGCCTCCTTCAGGCGAATGGCCTCCTCGACGGCGATCTCGTCGAAAGGATTCATCGAAAATTTCACATTGGCGACGTCGACGCCCGAACCGTCCGGCTTCACCCTGATCTTCACATTGTAGTCGACGACCCGTTTGACGGGCACGAGAACCTTCATCGCGCAACTCCCGGCGAGATTGACCTTCGTCTCGATTGTTTCGAAAAAATCGCGCTCTGTGGCCGAAAGGCCCCGATCGGCTTTTTCGAGCGCCGCGTCGAGAACGAATTAGCGCCGCGCGGCGCGAGGCGCGCGCGGAAAGCTCGGAAGACGTTCTGGTAGCCTCGGCTCGCCGCCCTGTCAAACCCGCGCCGGCCGAAACCTCCGGCGCCGCGGGCGATCGGCCGGCGCGAAGCGCGGCCGCAGAGGCGGCCTTGCGAAAATCATGGCTCAAATCCACAGCCAAGGGGCGGCGACGCGGGCCAGAGCGCGCAGGCGGCGCTTGGCGCGAATGGGCGCGGAGTCATAGGCGGAATCGTCCCGCGCGGCGTGGCCGGAGGCCGGGCATTCGATCGGCCAGCGCAGCGTCAGGCCCTCCTCTCCCCGCCGGCCGCGCAGCGGCGCGATCACGCGCGCGACGAATTCCTCCAGCACCAGAGGCGGCGCGATCATCTCGTCGCGCCGCTCGAAGAAATGCTCGAGGTAGAAATCCTTGGCGAAGAGCATCAATTCGGTGCGCGCCCGCAAAGGCGCGCCGCCTTCTCTCGAATAGGCGCGGCGGAAATCGGCGGCGAAGCGGCGATCCTCCGGCAGATGGTCCATCAGATCGGAGAGCCGCTCGAAGGTCAGCCTGCCGGTCACTTTGAAGAAGCGCTCGCTCTGCGCGAGCAAGCGGCTATGCCGGCAGGCGTGATCGACGATTCCGAGCTCCGAATAGCCGTAATGGAGGCCCTCCGGCCGGCGATTGCCATCGAAGCCGATGACCTCGAGCGGCCGCCCGGTCTCGCGGCGAAGCGCGTCCGCGTCCAGAAAAGCGAGATCGGCGCCGGAATTCTCGCAGAGCACGACGCCCGAAATGCGCGCGTCCGGCAGCCGCATGAAAAATCGCAACGCGTTCCGATAGTCGCTTTTTCTCACCTCGAGGTCGCGCCGCGCGATCTCGGCGGCGTAAGCGCCCGGATCGACGGTCGCGGTCAGCAGCAGGACGGTCGGCCGGGTCATCATCGCCGATCGGCTCAGCCCCAGGGGCCGTGGTGGAAAGGCCGTGGGCCGAACCATTGCACGTCGCGCCGCTTGAACAGCGGCGTCAGAATGAGCCCGGCCAATATGCCGCCGATATGCGCCCACCAGCCGACCTGGCCCTGATCGTCGGTGAAGGCGTTGAACAGCTGAAAGAGAATCCATGTGCCGACGAAGAGCGAGGCGGGCGCATGGATGGGGATGATCCCGGCGACGAGGCCGAAAATGGTCGAGCGCGGATAGAGCAGGATGAAAGCGGCGCAGACGCCCGAGATCGCCCCGGAAGCGCCGACCAGCGGCGTGATGGTGAGCGGCGCGCCCACTGCGAACAGCATGGCGGCCGAGACGCCGCAGAGCAGATAGAAGACGAGATAGCCGGCGGACCCCATGGCGTCCTCGACATTATCGCCGAAGACATAGAGAAAGATCATGTTTCCCGCGAGATGGCCGAGCCCGGAATGGAAGAAGAGGCTGGTCAGCAGCGTCCATTCGGGGCCGGGCGTGACGATCCAGTGGGCGAGCTCGGCGCGGCCGAACAGCACCGCCGGTATGAGGCCGAAGCCCCGCACCACAGTGAGCGGATCGCCGAAGGATTCGCTGAACACGGCGACGAAGACGAAGATGTTGATCGCCATCAGCGTCCAATTGACATAAGGCCGCCGCACATAATGCAGCGGCGCGTCGTCATGTAGCGGCAGCACCATCTCGTCGCTTCTCCCCCGGCTGCGCCGCCTTCTCGTACCGGGCGATGCGCGCCCGGCCTCGCGCCAATTTATAGCGCGGCCCGAGCTCTGGCCAATATGGGGCCGACGCGGGAGAACGCGAGGCCGCGCAGCCCGGCTATGTCGAGGGCCAGCACGGCGCCGCAATAGACAAAGCCGCCGACCCCGACCTGCATCAGCAGGGTGAAAATGCCGGGCTCGAGGCCGGCGAGCGGATGCAGCGCCGCAATCATCGCCCCCGTCGCCGCCAGCGCGCCCAGCATGTCGCGTACGCGCGGCCATTGCGGCGAGGTGCGCGCCGCGAACAGCACCAGCGCCGCCAGCGCCGCCACATAGGCGAGGCATTGGGCGAGCGCGAGGCTGGAGGCGTCCGCGCCGCGCGGGATGACAAAGGCGAAGCAGAGGCCCGCGACCACCGCGACCGAGGCCGCGCCGATGAGCGGCGCCGTCTTCTTCTCGATCTGGAATACGGGATTGATCGCGAATTGAATCAGCCCCATGGCGAAGAGGCCGGGCAGCAGAAGATCGAGATAATGGCCGAAGGGCCCGCGAAATTGCGGCGGCACGATCAGCGCCTCGATCGAGGGCATTGTGAGCCATATGCCGGCGCAGGCGGGCAGCAGAAAGGCCGCGACGATCGTCATATTGCGGGCGATCTGCTCCTTGCCCTTCTCCGCCCCGTGCCGCTCATGGGCGGCGACGGCGATCTGAAACAGCAGCACGTCCAGCGCCGAGCCCATGGCGAAAATGGCGCGAATGCCGAGATCATAGGCGAGCGAGAATTGCCCGGTCTCGGCGAAGCCGTAATAGGCGGTGACGAGCGCCCGCGCCGCCAGCGGCACGGATTGATAGAGCATGTTCGCCGCGACGATAGGCGCGCTATAGGCGACGAGCGTGCGCGCCGTCGCCATGCGCGCGCCGCGCGGCGTAGCGCCGGGGTCCTTCAGCGAGACGCGCGCGGTGAAGACAGCGCCGAGCAGGCTGGCGAGGCTGCCGGCGATGGCCATTCCGGCCGAATGAAAGAGGAAGGCGCCGCCGCCGGTGAGGGCGAGCGCCAGAATATTCTTGGCGAGAACGACGCGGCTATAGCTCTTGTCCTCGAAGCGCGCGCGCAGCAGCGCCGTGGAATAGTCGAACAGCCCATTGATTGCCGCCGTCGCCAGAGCGAGCGCGATGAGCGTATCGCCGAGCGCGAAGGGCGGCGCGACGAGCAGAAACAGCCCGCCGACGACAATGACCGCCGCCGTGGTCGCGAGATAGGCGAAATCGAGCGTCGAGCGAATGGCGGGCTCCGCCTCGCGCACGCGAGTCGAATAAAAGCGCGTCGCCGAGAGGCGCATCCAATCGAAAGCGCCAGTCTGAATGACGACGCCGATCGCGAAAGCCAGCGCGAAACGGCCATATTCCTCCGGCCCGAGGAATTTCGCCACCAGCAGGCCGATGAGGAAGTTTGCGACGGTGTTGGCGAGGAAGGCGGCGAGAACCTTCACTTCGTCGCTCCGAAGGATCGCGTCGCCACGAGTCGCGGCAAGAAATCGAGCATGTCGGCCCGCGCGCGAAACCCGGCCGGCTCTTCGCTTTTCGCCGCCTCGTCGATGAGCTCGGCAAAGAGGATTTTGCGGCCGGCTTTCTCCGCCCACCCGATGAACCAGCCGAATTGGCGATCGGCGCGCAGGCCGTGTGGACCCGTCGGCGTTCCGGCTCCGGTCTTGCCGCGCGCGAGCCAGCCGTCGGCGAGCGGAAAGCTCGGAATGATCGCGACCGTCTGGTCGATCGCGCGTTTCGAGAACGGAAGGCGATAGTCGAGCAGCCTGTGCAGAAAAGCGACCTGCTCATCGGGCGAGATCGCCAGAGACGAGCTGAGCCACGCATGGGTGAGGCCGTTGTCGCGGCCAGGATCGCCGGAGACATCGCGATTGCCATAGCCGAGCCGGTCGACGGCCTCGCTGAAACGTGCGGCTCCGAGCCGCTCGGCGAGCTCCTGCGAATACCAGACGACGGATTCGCTCAGCCAGCTCGTCGGGTCGATCGTCGTTTTCCAGCTCTCGCGCCAAGCTGCATATTTTTCTTTGTAAGGCAAAGCAGGCGAATGCGCGTCGATGAGCAGGCCGGCCTCATAACCGATGAGCGCGAGCGGTATCTTGAAAGTCGAGGCCGGGCTGTTGCGCCGCTCGCATCCGGCGCCTTCCCGCACGAGCGTAGCGCCGGATTCCGCCTCGACGACGAGGCGGCAGATCGGAGCGGCGGAGGCCGGCGCCGTAAGACGAGCGAGCAGGAAGAGGCCGACCGACAAATCAGCGATCCTCTCGGCGAGGAAGGCGACAGGAACCCTCACTTCGTCTCTCCCCGGCCGAGCCGATTTGCGCGCGCCTTCTCCCCCGCGCGGGAGAAGGCGCGCGCATGTGGATCGAGGCTAGCGGCCAGGGACGAAGAAACCCTTACGCCGGCCATTTGCCCGCCGCCGTCAGCTCCCGCAGCGCCTGCGCGTCGCGGGGGGTGACGCCGGGATAGTCGGCCTGCGCCGTCGCGGGGTCGAAATATTTCCAGGAGCGGGCGCATTTGACGCCCGAAGCCCGCCGCGGAACCACGGCGACGCCCGCGACCTCGGGCAGGCGGAAGGCCTCGGCCGGGCCTTCGCTCGCGTCGATCGCTATATCCGACACGATGCAGATTTCCGCGAAGTCCACGCCCGTGAGCGCGGCGCGCAGATCGGCGTCCGTCACATGGACGAGCGGCGCCGCCTCCAGCGAGGAGCCGATGCGCTTTTGCGCGCGCTCTATCTCCAGCGCGCCAGTGACGACGGAGCGGATGGCGCGCAGCTTCTCCCATTTTTCCGCCAGCGCCGCGTCGCGCCAGGATGCCGGCAGATCGGCGAAAGTCTCGAGATGCACGGAGGCCGCATCGGGATAGCGCGACAGCCAGGCCTCCTCCGCCGTGAAGGCGAGGATGGGCGCGAGCCATGTCGTCACCGCGCGGAACACCTCCTCCACCACGGTCAGCGCCGCCTTGCGCTTTGCGCTGGACGGAGGATCGCAATAGAGCGCGTCCTTGCGAATGTCGAAATAGAAGGCCGAGAGATCGCTGGTGAGGAAAGGCGTCAGCAGCGCGACGACCTTTTTGTAATCGAACTCCGCATAGGCCGCAGCGACCTCCTCGCCGAGCTCCGACAGACGATGCAGCACGAGGCGCTCGAGCTCCGGCAGATCGGCATGGGCGACGCGCTCCTCCGCGCGATAATGCGCGAGCGTGCCGAGCATCCAACGGATGGTGTTGCGCAGCTTGCGGTAATTATCGGTGACGCTTTTGAGGATTTCCGGCCCGATGCGCTGATCGTCGCTGTAATCGACGCTCGCCACCCACAGACGCAGAATATCGGCGCCGGCGTCGGCGATGACCTTTTGCGGCGCGACCACATTGCCTTTCGACTTCGACATTTTATGGCCGTGCTCGTCGAGCGTGAAGCCATGCGTCAGCACGATGTCATAGGGCGCGCGGCCGCGCGTGCCGCAGGATTCCAGCAGCGAGGAATGGAACCAGCCGCGATGCTGATCCGAGCCCTCGAGATAGAGCACCTCATCGGCGCCGCCGTCGCGCTTGCGCTTTATGCCCGCGAGGCCCGGGAAATGAACCGGGTCTTCCAGCGTGAAGGAATGCGTCGAGCCGGAGTCGAACCACACGTCGAGAACATCGTCGATCTTCTCGTAATCGGCGGGGTCGTAGTCGGGCGAAAGGAAGCGCTTCGCCGCGCCCTCCTCGTACCAGGCGTCGGCGCCCTCCTTCTCGAAGGCCTCCACGATGCGAGCGTTCACGCGTGCATCGACGAGAATGTCGTGGCCGCCCTTCTTCACGAAGACGGCGATCGGCACGCCCCAGGCGCGCTGACGCGAGACCACCCAATCGGGACGATTGGCGATCATGCCGCGAATGCGATTCTCGCCCGCCGCGGGAACCCATTGCGTGCGGGAGATTTCGTCGAGCGCGATGTCGCGAAGCGTGGGCGCATTGCCGCCAACCACCTCAGATCGAGAAGCCGGCGTCGACCCCAATCCCTCATCCTGAGGAGCCGGCGCAGCCGGCGTCTCGAAGGATGCGCCGCGGAGCGAGCCCTCGTCCTTCGAGACGGCGCTTCGCGCCTCCTCAGGATGAGGGCTCGAATGAGAGACAGCGTCCGACTGCGCGAATTTCTTGTCGAGCGCGATGAACCATTGCGGCGTGTTGCGAAAGATGACCGGCTTCTTCGAGCGCCAGCTGTGCGGATATTGATGCTTCAGCCGCCCGCGCGCGACGAGATTTCCCGCCGCGACCAGCGCCTGAATCACCGCCTCATTGGCGTCGCCCTTGTCGCCCTTTTCGGTGAGCACGCGCTTGCCCGGAAAGCCCGGCGCTTCATCGGTGTAGAAGCCGTCGGCGTCGACCGTATAGGGGATGCGCGCATCGATGCCGCGCTCGGCGAGCATGCGCCCGCTCGCCATCCATATGTCGAAGTCCTCGCGGCCATGTCCGGGCGCCGTGTGGACGAAGCCCGTTCCCGTATCGTCGGTGACGTGGTCGCCATCGAGGAGAGGGACACGGAATTGATAACCGCCGGACTCGTGCCCTGCGAGTGGATGATAACAAACGCCGACTGCGAGAGTCGAAGGGTCGACTGTTCCAATTCTTTCAAACGCGTCAACCTTCGCTGCCTTAAAGACCTCAGCGGCCAATTTGTCAGCGAGAACGTATGTTGCTCCGACCTTAGCCCAATTGTTTTCGGGCGCCTGTGTTACACGGTAAAGGCCGTAAGCGATCTTATGCGAATAGGAGATCGCGCGATTGCCGGGCAGGGTCCAGGGCGTGGTCGTCCAAATTACGATCGAAGCCGACACAAGTCGGTCATCAACCGGAACGCGTTTACCCAGCTCATTCCAAGCAACATCCGCGGAACTAACACTGGGACCAGTTCTAACTACTATTTGGCAAGGAAACGCCACGAACACCGTGTCGCTGACATGGTCCTCGTACTCGACCTCCGCTTCCGCGAGCGCCGTCTTCTCGACCACGCTCCACATCACCGGCTTGGAGCCGCGATAGAGCAATCCGTTCTCGGCGAATTTCATCAGCTCGCGGGCGATATGCGCCTCGGCGGGGAAATTCATCGTGGCGTAGGGATTGGCCCAGTCGCCCGTCACGCCCAGCCGCTTGAACTCCTCGCGCTGCACGGAGAGCCAATGCGCGGCATAGGCGCGGCACTCCTGACGGAAGGCGACGATCGCTTTGGGATCGGCGAAATCGGGCTTCTTCTTGCCCTTGGAGCGGTAGTTCTCCTCCTCGATCTTCCACTCGATCGGCAGGCCGTGGCAGTCCCAGCCGGGGACGTAATTGCTGTCCTTGCCGCTCATCTGCCGGCTGCGGGTGACGAGATCCTTGAGGATCTTGTTCAGCGCATGGCCGATATGGATATTGCCATTGGCGTAGGGCGGGCCGTCGTGCAGCACGAATTTCGGCCGGCCCTTCGCTCTCTCGCGCAGCTTGGCGTAGAGGCCGATCTTCTCCCAGCGCGCGAGGATTTCCGGCTCGCGCTGCGGCAGGCCGGCGCGCATCGGAAAATCCGTCTGCGGCAGATAGAGGCTCTTGGAGAAATCGGGGCCTTTGTCCTCTTGGGACTTGTCGCCTTGGGACTTGTCTCTGGTCTTCTCGTTCATCTTATCGGAAACCGCTGCGCTCGCGGGCTGCGCCCCGAGCCGGGGCGGCGCGCGAAAGGGAAGGGAAAACAAGCGGAAGGGCGCCACGAACGGCGCGAGAACCCGGTCGCCGCGCGAGCTTGGTCACGCTCGAGCGCGGGCCGGGCCAATAATTCGTATGCTGCGGCGCAGGACCATCGGCCCTATCTACCAGCGCGGGCCCGCTCCGCAAAGCCGGAATCTGGCCTCAATGGCCGCGGCGGAAAGGATTGCCGCCGGCGCCGGTGAGATAGGCGATCGCCCCGACGATCAGCGCGATGGGCAGCAGCACCATAAAAGCGCTGGCGAAGAAGATGAGCCCCATGGCGAGGATCACCGCGCTGGTGAGCGTCAGCAGAGCTGCGCCCACCGGTCCGACCTTGATGACCTTCACGCCGTCGGTCCCGCCGATCCAAATACGCGTGCGCGAGCGGAAGCGGGGACGGCTCTCGCTCTCGGGCGGGAGGATCTCGATCTCGGCCGGTCTGTCGATATCGTGCTTTTGCGACACGGGACGCCTCTCCAGTCTAGGGCGTCCTCGATATAGGCGCTCGGTCGGCCTGCGCCAAGGAAGCGCAGCCGCGAATCCGCCGGGGAGAGGCATGTGGCTTTCGCCACAGCCGCCGAACCGCGCCTGCTCTAGCGTCCCTCTCGAACGTTTTGAAAAACGCGGAGAACGACCATGCCGGGCGTCCGAGACCGGGTCACCCCGACCTATGAATATAATTGGCTAGACTTTCAGCTATTGATTCGTCCCAATCCGTTGCACCAGGATTTCACGGGCCTGAACATTCCTCCCCATGACGGCTCGCCCCACTATCTTGAAAGCGAATATGTCGAGACGATCGACAAATACGCCGGGCAGAAGCCTTGGATTCTGATCAAGGCGCGCGGTCTCCCCGCCCAGCCCTACAGGCCATGGGCCGTCTATAACGGCGCCGTGGCGTCGTGCCGCGGAAAAGTCATCTATTGGGACGGCGTCAAAGTCGCCGGTCTCGATCCGCAGCATGCGAGCACGGTCCCTTATACGCCCGCGTCGAATCGAGACCGTCGCCGGCTCGCGGAGACGGCGCTCGCCGCGATCGTGCTGCACAATCCGCAGCTCGTGCAGGCGACGCTCTATCGCGTCTCCAAGCAGATGACGGTCTATTGGTTGAAACGTCGCGAACAATTGACCGCGGGCGCCCCTGGGACGACCTTTCAGCAGCCGACGCGCGCGCTCGTCGCGCCGCGCAAGCCGGTGATGAACGCCCAGAATCAAATTCAATATCTGCAACCGAAACCGCTGAAGATCGGCCATCATCATACTGCGCCGCAGGGCGTCAGCGCCCTGCAGGTGGCGAATAACGCCGTCCCGCCAGACTCGTGGTCCGCCGTTCGCGGGACCGGGCAATATACGCATGGCGAGACGAGCTTCGGGCGCCTCGGCGTGGAGTTTCCGCCCGAGCTGGCGATGGCCGTGCAGCAGATGCTCTCCGCGCTGAATGGCAACTCGATTCCCAAAATGCTGAACGTCCACGATAATTTCATTCGCATTTTTCAGATGCTCGGGCCGTGCGACCTCAGCCACACGAGCAACAACGTCAATGTGCTGGCTTGGCTCACCACGACAAAGCGCCCGACATCCCCCATCGAGACGCAGACATTCGATGCGACGCAACAGCATTGGTTCGACGCTTCGGCCAGCTGGAGACGCTTTCAGCGGCTAAAGAAGCTGTTTCGCCCGGACGAAATTTTCGGTGAAAGCCCAACGGCCAAATACGAACGCGCGAGAACCGAAAAAGAAAATAAGAACATAACGGCGAATACCTACCCCGGGCTGCTGAGCGCGCAGCATTTGTCGCCGAGCAGCGAGATCGGCGCATGCTGGGAACGCATCGAGCGAGACTGGTTCGATGGACGAACTCTGCCTGTCGAAACAGAGCCGAGAAAGCGAGGCATCGAGAAATTCGAAGGAACCTTCGCCGAGTCTTCGCCCTTCTTTAAAAAAATGCAAGAAAACAACCTGTTCTGCAGCGCAGGTCTATCCGGCTCGACAACGACGCTCCTGCTGGCCGCCAGCTTTTTTGCCGAAATCGATAATCAGCTCGAGGACGCGCAGATATATCTGCTCGCGATCATCGGATATCTCGTCGGCGGAGGCATGCATTCCTGCCATGAAATATTCGAGACCGCCGAGCGCATCGGCATTCCCTACACAGTCGGGAAATACGAGCAATCGCTCCCGAACGTGCTGAAGAATCATCCCCTGTACACGAGATGGAAATCCGAGTTCGGCGACGTCGTCCTTTAGAACCGACGCGCCGCCGGTCGGCTCTCCTCGCGCCTTCGCGGCGGTAGATCGCGAAGGCGCGGCGATCAATTCGCCGCCTGCTGTCGCCACAGATCGCCCTGTGGCGCGCGCGTCTCGCGGTCGCCGAAGCGGGCGCGATAGACGGTCAGATTTTCGATCACGCGCTGAACGTAATTGCGCGTCTCGCTGATCGGAATGCGCTCCACCCAATCGATGGGATCGACCTCGCTCTTGCGCGGATCGCCATAGGCGTCGATCCATTCCTTCACCCTCTTGCCGCCGGCGTTATAGGCGGCGAAGGCGAGGATATAGGAACCCTTGTGCTCGTCGAGCAGCATGCCGAGATGCGCCGCGCCGAGCCGCGCGTTGAAGGCGGGCTCGTCGATCATGCGCTTCAGATCGAAACCGACACCCGTCTGCTGCGCGGTGTGGCGCGCGGTGGAGGCGATCATCTGCATCAGCCCCATGGCGCCGGCGCTGGAGACGGCCTTGGGATCGAAGGCGCTCTCCTGCCGGGCGATGGCGTAGACGATCGCCCGCGATGCCGAGCCTGGCAGCGCCGCGAAAGCGGGTATGCCGAAGGACGGAAAAGCCGCGTCGTCGATCGCAATGCCACGATAGGAGGCGAGCTTGCCGAGCGTCAGGGAGATTTTGGCCTCGCGCCGACGCTGGGCCACCTCGGTCAGCGCCGAGAGCTGCGCCTCGCCGACCAGCGTTTTGGCGGCGTCGGCGGCGAGCTGCGCGGCCATCTCCTTCTCGCCGGCGGCGAAGAGCAGCTCCACCGCGCGCACCGATTCGTCGCGGGCGTCGCCATGGGCCGGCTCGGGCGTCGGACGCAAAGGCGAATCGAAGGCGCCGAGCCGCGCGCGGGCGAGCTGGCCGTAGAAAGTGGTCGATTGCAGCGCCGCGGTCTCATAGGAGGCGCGCGCCGCCTCGGCCGCGCCGGCGGCCTCACGAGCGCGGGCGAGCCAATAGGCGCCGCGCGATTTTTGAATCGGCGTCTCGGCGATGCGGGCGATCTCCTCGAAATGCCGCTGCGCTTTGGCGGGATCGTTCAGGAATCGCAGCGCGATCCAGCCCGCATGGAATTCCGCCTCGACGCGATAGGAGAGCGAGCGCGCCGAATGCTGCGCGCAGAGCTCATAGGCCTCGCCGAATTGCCCGATATCCATCAGCTTGCGGGAGATGAGCCGCCGCTCCACCCACCAGGCGTCGCCGTCGACGATGAGGCGCGGATCGCGCGGCGCCGTGCGCAGCAGCGCCGCCGCCTCGACGAGCTTCTTTTGATGGCGCAGCATGTGAATGCGCGCGAAGAGGATTCCGGGGTCCTTCTGCGCCTCGGCCGGCAGAGCGGAGAAAGTCTTTTCCGAAGCGCTCTCATTGATCGCCAGCGCGCGGGCGCGGGCGAGATCGAGCGCGTCCTTGCCGGCATGGGCCGCGACGCGCAGGGCGGGGCCGGTCTTCTCGGCGTAGAGCAGACGATCGGCGCGATATTTGTGGTCGGCGACGTCGAGATAATCGCCGAACTCTTTTTTCGCGGCCGCCTCCAGCTGCTCGTTGAAATCATCCTCGCGCCACATGGGCTTGATGAGCGCCGCGACCTCCAGCGGCTCGCTGCGGCGGGCCATGACGCGGGCGAGCGCCAGTCGTCCCGCCGGCGTCTTGGGCGGACGCTCGGCGAAATAGTCGACAATCAGCCGATCCGGGTGCTTGTCGCCATAGAGCGCCTCCTCGACGCGCTGACGCAGCCAGGCCGAGGCCGGCCATTCGGGATGCTCGGCGAGAAATTTCGACAGGCGCACAAAGCCGGCCTCGCGCGGATGCAGCCGCAAGCCGGCCCATTGCGCGGCGGCGCGGGCGAGCGGCGCCTCGACGCCGGCGAGCGCCTGATCGCCGCCGGCGAAATCATTGGCTTTGTAGGCGGCGAGCGCGCGGCCGAAAGCGTCGTAATCCGGCCCGAGCAGAACGGCGGCCTCGGGCGGCTGCGGGACGCGCGCCTCGAGATCGAGCCCGCCGTCCGGCGGCGCGTAGGACAGCAGCTTGGACGCGGCCTCTCCCGCCGGCGGCCGGCGCAGCATGCCGGCGGCGCGCGGATCGGGCGGCGCGGCGGGGCCGAGGAAATCATGCAACGCCTCGCGCGCCGAATCGCGCGGCGCCCAGGGCGCTTGCGGCGAGGAGGCGGCGCCGGCGGGCGGCGGATCGTCGCTGTCGCGGTCCGGCGTGCGTCGCTGCGTGGCCGGGTAGAAGGCCGCCGCCACGCCCAAGGCGGCGACGATGAGAACGAGGCGCGCGGCCCCACTGTGGCGATTCGTCATCGGCCCAACGCTCCGAACTCTTAACGTAATGCAGCCTGCGGCCATTTCGTTGCGGAACTGTCAACCAAATCGATAAGCAGCGGCATTTTCGAATTTTTCGCTCCGCGTCGACCGGCTGCTCGAGCTGTTCGCCGATTCCGCGCGGAGGGACGCCGCAAACCCTTTTCACTCTAACGCCCAGAGGCTATGACAGTCCCGTCTTCCCAGGGCGGAACGGCCGCCGCGAGGACGGGCCGAAAATTCTCCGTACCAATCCCAGTCAGTAAGCGCGGCGATTACGGCGCCCGCGTGGCGCAGCGAAAGCGACGGCAGATGAACGACAAGCCAGTGTTCCGAGGATCCTACACCGCTCTGGTCACGCCTTTCGCCGATGGCGAGGTCGATCACGCCGCTCTGCGCGCGCTCGTCGATTGGCAGATCGACAGCGGGACGCATGGCCTCGTTCCCGTGGGCACGACAGGCGAGAGCCCGACCTTGAGCCATGAGGAGCACCGCGCCGTCGTCGAGACCGTGATCCAGCAGGCGGCCGGCCGCGTTCCGGTGATCGCCGGCGCCGGCTCCAACAACACGCGCGAGGCGGTGGAGCTCGCCCTTCATGCGCAGCAGGCGGGGGCGGATGGCGTTCTCGTCGTCACGCCTTATTACAACAAGCCGAATCAGGAAGGGCTCTACCAGCATTTCGCCGCTGTGGCGGAGGCGGTCTCCATTCCGATCATCGTCTACAACATCCCGCCGCGCTCGGTCGTCGATTTGAGCGTCGCCACTCTGGCGCGCCTCGCGCAGCTCGAGTCCATCGCCGGCGTGAAGGACGCCACCGGCAATGTCGGCCGCATCCTCCAGCAGCGCGCCGCCTGCGGGCCGGACTTCGTGCAATTCTCCGGCGACGACATTCTCGCTCTGGCCAGCGTCGCCGTCGGCGCCATAGGCGTCATCTCGGTCGTCTCCAATGTCGCGCCGCGGCTCTGCGCCGATCTGCAGAACGCCGCCCTCGCAGGGGATTTCAAGACGGCGCTGGCGCTTCAGGACCGCTTGACCGCCCTGCAGCAGGCGATCTTCCTCGAGGCCGGCGTGACCGGGGCCAAATATGGCCTCTCTCTGCTCGGCCGCGTGCGCGAGGAAGTCCGGCTGCCGCTGGTCGCCTCCGCCGAGCCGACGAAAAAGGCCATTCGCGACGCGATGGTTCTCGCCGGCGTGCTGGACGCCTGAGCGGACAGCAGCAGGACGCGCGCCAGTGGCCGAGAAAGAAAAGCCCAATTTCAAGGTCGTCGCCGACAATCGGCGCGCGCGCTATGATTATGAGATCGGCGAGACCTTCGAGGCCGGCCTGTCGCTGACTGGCACGGAGGTGAAGTCGCTGCGCACCGGCAAGGCGACCATCGCCGAGAGCTACGCCCATGTCGACCGCAAGGGCGAGGCCTGGCTCGTCAACGCCACTATTCCCGAATATCTCTCCGGCAATCGCTTCAATCACGAGCCCAAAAGGCTGCGCAAGCTGCTGCTGAAGCAGCGCGAGATCGCCAAGCTGGCGCAGGGGGTCGAGCGCGAGGGCATGACCATCGTGCCGATGAAGCTCTATTTCAACGAGCGCGGCCGCGCCAAGCTGCAGATCGCGCTGGGGCGCGGCAAGAAGCTGCACGACAAGCGCGAGGTGGAGAAGAAGCGCGACTGGGGCCGCGAGAAGAGCCGGCTGCTGCGCGACCGCGGCTGAGGGAAATATTCAGCGCTATTTTTCCAAAATTTCCCGAGCCCGCGCGAAGATCGCGCTGAACATCTGCGGCGTCAGCGCGCCCGTATTCGTGTTGAGACGCGAGCAGTGATAGCTGTCGATAAGAATAATTCGCTTATTGCGAGTATTCGCGACGATCTCATGCTCGCGGCCATGGGCGAAGGGGAAGCCGCTGGGCTTCAGCGAGAAGGCGCGCAGCACGCCCTCATGGGCGATGCGGCCGAGCGCGACAATCAGCCTCACCCGCTTCAGCCGGCGCAAGCCCGCCTCGAGAAAAGGGCGGCAGGCCGAAAGCTCGGCCGGCAGCGGCTTGTTGCCGGGAGGAACGCAGCGCAGCACATTGGTGATTCGGCAATCGACGAGCGCGACGCCATCATCGGCGCGGGCGTCATAGACGCCGCGGGAAAAGCCGGTTTCCGCGAGAGTAGCGTAGAGGAGACGTCCGGCGTCGTCGCCGGTGAAGGGGCGACTGGTGCGATTGGCGCCCATGCGTCCCGGGGCGAGGCCGACGATCAGCAGGCGCGCGTTACGGGGGCCGAAATCGGCGACGGGCGCATTATGCCAGTCGGGATGGCGCTCCCGAAGCTCGTGCCGGTACATGACCAAGCGCGGACAGAGCGGGCAATCATGGCCCGGCTCGTCCGCGCAGGAAGCTGATTTCGAAGGATCAGGCCTCGTGATCGTCGTCGGCGGCGCCGCCCGGCGTCACCGGCTGCGGCCGGCGCTCTTGGAAGCGCTGCATGCGCTCGGCGCGCTCGCCCGGATCGCGGCCGATCTTGCCGACGAGATGGATGAGATCCACGAATTCGTCGGCCTGACGGCGAAGCTCGTCGGCGATCATCGGCGGCTGGGTGGTGATCGTCGAGATCACCGAGACGCGAACGCCCTTGCGCTGCACGGCCTCGACCAGCGAGCGGAAGTCGCCGTCGCCCGAGAACAGAACCATATGGTCGATGTGCTCGGCCATCTCCATGGCGTCGACGGCGAGCTCTATGTCCATATTGCCCTTGACCTTGCGGCGGCCGAGGGAGTCGACGAACTCCTTGGTCGGCTTGGTGACGACGGCGTAGCCGTTATAGTCGAGCCAGTCGATCAGCGGACGAATGGACGAATATTCCTGATCCTCGATCAGCGCTGTGTAATAGAAAGCGCGGATGAGGCGGCCCTTGCCCTGGAACTCACGCAGCAGCCGCTTGTAATCGATATCGAATCCGAGCGATTTGGCCGTCGCGTAGAGGTTGGCGCCGTCAATGAATAAGGCAATTCGTTCCGGGTCTGCCATCTTTGTTGGTCTCGCTTGTCGGGTCCAGTATGGAGGGGCCGCCGCTCGCTTGCCGCACGCGCTGTCGACCCTACTGGCAGCACGCATCTTCTACCGTGACGCGAATCGACAGTGACGATAATCTCGACTCTGTCGTCGCTGACAGGCGAGCCGTCTCCGAACAGCTCTACGTCACATTAAAGTCACGCCCTTCTTAAATCCGTAAATCGACCATGTATCGGCGGTCGTCAAGGGGGTAGGCGAAAATTCTGCCCAGAAATACTACAGCAATAGATGGCTCGACAAGCGGCGCCGACGCTTTCGGCGCCCATAGCCCGGCGCAGCCGCGCATTGCCAGCGGCGAAAAATTAGTGTAGCAGCCCGACCGATCGAACGCTAGAGGAGTCCGAGAAGTCATGGCGCGCGTCACCGTCGAAGACTGCATCGACAAAATCGAGAACCGCTTCGATCTGGTCCTGCTCGCGGCCCATCGCGCGCGGCTGATCTCCTCCGGCCAGTCCATTCTGGTCGAGCGCGACAAGGACAAGAATCCCGTCGTCGCCCTTCGCGAGATCGCCGAGACCGCGCTTTCGCCGGACGATCTGAAGGAAGACTTCATCCATTCGCTGCAGCGCCATGTCGAGGTCGACGAGCCGGAGACCGAGACTGTGCCGTCGCTGGCCGCCTCGCCCGATTCCGACGGCGGCGACGCGCAATTCGACCGCATGACGGAGGAGGATCTTCTCCGCGGCCTCGAGGGTCTGGTGCCTCCGGCCGAGGTCGAGGACGAAGGCGAGTAATCGCGCGTCTCCAAAGGGAAGAGGCCGCCCCCTCACGCGCTGAAAACGCTAGGGGCTGGCGGCGAGCTGTTCTACAATCACGCCCGAATGCGGCCGTCGGCCGGCTTCGGGCGCTCGCGCCGCCTTCCGTCCGATCTTCCCCGTGAGCTCCGCGACGCCCCCGACGGTCCGCCCAACCAGATCGCCGGTCGACGCCTATGATGCGCCAATACGAGCTCGTCGAGCGAGTTCGAAAATATAATCCGCAGGTCGACGAGGACCTGCTCAATCGCGCCTATGTCTACGCCATGAAGGCGCATGGCCAGCAGACGCGCGCCTCCGGCGATCCTTATTTCTCGCATCCGCTCGAAGTGGCGGCGATCCTCACCGACCTCAAGCTCGACGACGCCACCATCGTCGCCGCCGTGCTGCACGATACGGTCGAGGACACGAGCTCGACGCTCGACGAGATCAACCGCCTGTTCGGCCCGCAGATCGGCAAGCTGGTCGATGGGCTGACCAAGATCGAGAAGCTCGACCTCGTCTCCAAAAAAGCCGCGCAAGGCGAGAATTTCCGCAAGCTCCTGCTCGCGGTCGCCGAGGATGTGCGCGTGCTGCTGGTGAAGCTCGCGGACCGGCTGCACAATATGCGCACGCTGCATTTCGTGCCGCCGGAAAAGCGCGCCCGCATCGCGCAGGAGACGCTGGACATTTACGCCCCGCTCGCCGGCCGCATGGGCATGCAGCGCCTGCGCGAGGAGCTGGAAGGGCTCGCCTTCCGACATCTGACGCCGGAGGCCTATCAGGCGATCGAATCCCGCCTGCACGATCTGCGCGCGAAAAATGGCCGCATCATCAAGAAGATCGAGAAAGAGCTGACGCAGGAGTTCGCCACGCGCGGCATTCACGCCGCCGTCACCGGGCGGCAGAAGACGCCCTATTCCGTCTGGCGCAAGATGGAGCGCAAGTCGATCGCCTTCGAGCAGCTCTCCGATATTTTCGGCTTTCGCATCATCGTCGACGATGTGGAGGATTGCTATCGCGCGCTCGGCATCGTGCACACCAAATGGCCGAGCGTGCCGGGACGGTTCAAGGATTATATCTCGACGCCCAAGCAGAACGATTATCGCTCCATTCACACCACTGTGATCGGCCCCGGCCATCAGCGCGTCGAGCTGCAGATCCGCACTGCGGCCATGCATGAGATCGCGCGTTTCGGCATCGCCGCTCATGCGCTCTACAAGGATTCCTCCAGCGACGAGGGCAAGGAGGAGCTGGCCAAGGAGAGCCGCGCCTTCAAATGGCTGCAGGACACGCTGGAGCTACTCGCCCATGGCGACAGCCCGGAAGAATTCCTCGAGCATACGCGGCTCGAATTGTTCCAGGACCAGGTGTTCTGCTTCACGCCCAAGGGCGGGCTGATCGCGCTGCCGCGCGGCGCGACGCCGATCGACTTCGCCTATGCGGTGCATACGCGCGTCGGCGATTCGGCGGTCGGCGCCAAGATCAACGGACGCATCGCGCCGGTTCTGTCGCAATTGCAGAATGGCGACGAGGTGGAGATCGTCCGCGCGGAAAGTCATGTGCCGCCGGCGGCGTGGGAGTCGCTCGTCGTCACCGGCAAGGCGCGCTCCGCCATTCGCCGCGCGACGCGCGAGGCGGTGCGGATGCAATATGCCGGGCTCGGCCGGCAGATCGTCACCCGCGCTTTCGAGCGGGCGGGACGTCCGGTCTCGGACGAGAAGCTGAAGGCCGCGCTGCCGCGCCTCGCCCGCGCCTCGCTCGAGGACGCATTCGCCGCGGTCGGCCGCGGCGAGATCTATTCGGGCGATGTGGTGAAGGCGGTCTATCCCGATTTCAGCGAGGAGCGTAAGCCCGCCCCGCAGATGCGGCTCGAGCCGGGCGAGCCCGGCTGGTTCGGCATGAAGTCCAACGTCAATGTGGTGTTCAAGGCGCCGGGCGCCTCCGATCAGGCCAGCGCCATTCCGATCCGCGGCCTGCGCGGCGATGTGCCGGTGCGCTTCGCGCCGGAGGGCGGCGCCGTGCCGGGCGACCGCATCGTCGGCATACTGACGCCGGGCGAAGGCATCACCATATATCCGATCCAATCGCCGGCGCTCACCGCCTTCGACGATCAGCCCGACCGCTGGCTGGACGTGCGCTGGGACATAGACCCGGAGAGCCGCGAGCTCTTCCCGGCCCGCCTCGTGGTGACGGCCATCAACGAGCCGGGAACGCTGGGCGGGCTGGCGACGCTGATCGGCGAGACGGGGGCCAATATCGACAATGTCGCCTTCGCCATCCATTCTCCCGACTTTCGTGAGATGCGATTCGATCTTGAGGTCGCCGATCTGAAGCATTTGAACGACATCATCGCCCGGCTGCGGGCGAGCGCTCTGGTCAGCAAGGTCGAGCGCGTCATCGGGTGAGCGAGATAAAAGCTCGGGGTGAGGAAACATGGCTGCTCGCCGCATACGCCTCGGCGTGAATGTCGATCACGTCGCCACTATTCGCAACGCCCGCGGCGGCCTCTCGCCGGACCCGGTGCGCGCCGCTTTGCTCGCCATCGAGGCCGGCGCGGACGGCATCACCGCGCATTTGCGCGAGGATCGTCGCCATATTCGCGACGCCGACATGGCGCGGTTGAAGGCGGAAATATCCAAGCCGCTCAATTTCGAAATGGCCGCGACCGAGCAGATGCTCGACATTGCGCTCACGACCAAGCCTCACGCCGTCTGCCTGGTGCCGGAACGCCGCACCGAACGCACCACAGAGGGCGGGCTGGACGTCATCGGCGGGCATGATCACCTCGTCCCCTTCGTCGACGAGCTAAGCCGCGCTGGCATTCGCGTCTCCCTATTCATCGAGCCGAGCGCGGAGGCGATCGACGCTGCGACTTCGATCAAGGCGCCGGTCGTCGAGCTGCACACCGGCGCCTGGTGCCACGCCGTCGAGGTGGGCGATTCCGAGGCCGCCGAGCGCGAGTTCGCCCGCATCGTGGCGGCCGCGGCCCATACGGCGGAGCGCGGGCTCGAATGCCACGCCGGCCATGGGCTGGACTATGCGACGGCGCGGCGCATTGCGGCGCTGCCGCAGATCGTCGAGCTGAACATCGGCCATTTCCTCATCGGCGAAGCGGTCTTCGTCGGCCTCGCCGAATCGATCCGCGCCATGCGCCGGGCGATCGACGAAGGCGCGGGCGCCGCATGATCATCGGCTTCGGCAGCGATCTCTGCGACATTCGCCGCATAGAGCAGGCGCTCGAGCGCTATGGCGAGCGTTTCATCCGCCGCTGCTTCACCGATATCGAACGCGAGAAATCGGAAGGACGCGCCGCCCGCGCGGCCTCCTACGCCAAGCGCTTCGCCGCCAAGGAGGCCTGCGCCAAGGCGCTCGGCACCGGCATAAGCGACGGAATTACCTGGAAAACCATGGGGGTGGTCAATCTGCCCTCCGGCAAGCCGACGGTCGAGCTGACCGGCGGCGCCGCCGAGCGTCTGGCCGAGATCGCGCCGCAGGGCGCGCGGATCGTCATTCACCTCACATTGACCGACGAATATCCGCTCGCGCAGGCCCAGGTTCTCATAGAGGCGCTGACGTGATAGACGAGCGAGGCGAGCGAGCCTGAAGGCTCGCGGTCCGAGAGCCCATGGACCGCGAGCCTTCAGGCTCGCTCGCGCATCGAAACGGGCGACCAAGAGCGGCTTCGGCCAAAAGGGAGTGACGTGGTTTGAGCAGGAACGTCTCGGTCGCCGAACGGCGCGACGAAGGTGGTTTGCTCGAGACGATCAAGGTGATCGTCCAGGCGCTGGTCATCGCGCTCGTCATTCGCACGCTGCTGTTTCAGCCCTTCAACATTCCCTCGGGCTCGATGATCCCGACGCTGCTGATCGGCGATTATGTCTTCGTCTCGAAATACGCCTATGGCTATTCGAACTACTCGCTGCCCTCCGTGCCTTATCTCGACTGGCGGCTCGATCTCTTCTCCGGCCGCGTGCTCGGCTCGCAGCCCAAGCGCGGCGATGTGGTGGTGTTCAAGCTGCCGCGCGACAATGAGACCGATTACATCAAGCGCGTGATCGGCCTGCCGGGCGACCGCATTCAGATGATCGAGGGCCGCCTCTACATCAATGGCGAGATCGTGCCGCGCGAGCCCAAGCCCAAGGAAAAGCACGAGGGCCGCGACGGCCGCGAGGTCGAGGTGCCGACCTACACCGAGACGCTGCCCGGCGGCGTCGCCCATACGATCATCGAGATCGAGGGCGACCACGGCTATAAGGACAACACAGAGCTCTTCGTGGTGCCGCCGAACAATTATTTCATGATGGGCGACAATCGCGACAATTCCACCGATTCGCGCTTCGCGCCGGAAGAAGGCGGCGTCGGCTATGTGCCCTTCGAAAATCTCGTGGGCCGCGCCGAAATCATCTTCTTCTCGGTGCAGAAGGACGAATATGCTCTGGCCTTCTGGCGCTGGCCCTGGACGGTCAGATGGGATCGGCTGTTCAAGCCGGCGCATTGACGCGGCTCGACGCAAAGCAGACGGAAATGGGAGCTCTCGGTCGGGAGGACCTCGCCACGCTCGAGGCGAGCGTCGGTCACGGCTTCGCCAATCGCGGCTTGCTGGAGCATGCGCTGACCCATGTCAGCGCCTCGGCGGCGCGGCCGGAGTCCTATGAGCGGCTGGAGTTTCTCGGCGACCGCGTGCTCGGCGTCGTCGTCGCCCATATGCTCTATGAGAACTTCCCGCAGGAGAGCGAGGGCGAATTGTCGCGGCGGCTCGCCGATCTCGTCCGCAAGGAATCCTGCGCCGAGGTCTCCGAGCGCTGGGGCGTCGGCCCCTTCATGCGGCTCGGCGACGGCGAGGCGCAGACGGGCGGACGGAAAAAGCGCGCCATATTGGGCGATATGTGCGAGGCGATCATCGGCGCGGTCTATCTCGACGGCGGCCCGCAGGCGGCCGAGGCCGTGGTGCGCGCCGCCTTCGCCGAGCGCATGCGCGCGCCGGGACGCCGCTTGCGCGACGCCAAGACCGCGCTGCAGGAATGGGCGCAGGCCCGCCGCCTCGCCACGCCGCGCTACCGCCTCGCCGCGCGCAGCGGGCCGGACCACGCGCCCTTCTTCGAGGTGGCGGTGGAGGTGGAAGGTTTCGAGGCCGCACGCGGCGCCGGCGCCTCCAAGCGCGCCGCCGAGCAATCCGCCGCGCAAGCCTTTCTCGACCGCGAGGGGATAGAGAGGGAGGACGCGTGAGCAACATGCAGCGCCGGCTCGCGCGATATTCGCCGCTTTCCTTCTCCCCGTTCACGGGGAGAAGGTGAGGATGAGGGGCTCGGGGCGTTTTCCGTTTCGTGGCTCGCGCCCCGAGCCCCTCACCCCGACCCTCTCCCCGCACGCGGGGAGAGGGAGATATTCCGAAAATCCGATGACATCGAAAGGCGCATTCTCGTGACCGAAACAAGCTGTGGCTTCGTCGCCTTGGTCGGCGCGCCCAACGCCGGCAAATCGACGCTGCTCAATCAGCTCGTCGGCGCGAAAGTCTCCATCGTCTCGCGCAAGGCGCAGACGACGCGCGCCCTCGTGCGCGGCATAGCGCTGGAGGGCGAGGCGCAGATCATTCTGGTCGACACGCCCGGCATTTTCGCGCCCAAGCGTCGGCTGGACCGCGCCATGGTGGCGAGCGCCATCTCCGGCGCCGGCGACGCCGACGCCATCGTGCTGCTAGTCGACGCGCGCCGCGGCCTCGTCGCGGAGGTGGAGGAGATCGTCGCCAAGCTCGCCGCGCTCGGCGCGCCCAAGATTCTCGCGCTCAACAAGATCGATCTCGTGCCGCGCGATTCGCTGCTGGCGCTCACCGCCGCGCTCACGCAAAAGGCGAATTTCATCGAGACCTATATGATCTCGGCGCTCAACGGCGACGGCGTCGCCGATCTCAAGGCCAAGCTCGCCGCGCTGATGAAGCCCTCGCCCTGGCTCTATCCCGAAGACCAGCTCTCCGACGCGCCGCTGCGGCTGCTCGCCGCCGAGATCACGCGCGAGAAGATCTTCGAGCGCCTGCACGACGAATTGCCCTATCAATCGACGGTCGAGACCGATTCCTGGCAAAATCAGAAGGACGGCTCGGCGCGCATAGAGCAGACGATCTATGTCACCCGCGACGGACAGAAGAAGATCGTCATCGGCGAAGGCGGCCGCACCATAAAGGCGATCGGCCAGGCCGCGCGCCGCGAGATCGCGGAAGCCTCCGAGCAGAAGGTGCATCTCTTTCTGTTCGTCAAGGTGCGCGAGAATTGGGCCGACGATCCCGAGCGCTATCGCGAGATGCGGCTGGATTTCCCGAAGGAGTGACGCGGCCGACATTGCGCGACGAGATCATCCGCTCGCCTTCAGCAGCAAGCCTCGCGGCACGATCCGCGACTCCGCGAGATCGAACAGCCCTTGCACGGCGAGCGCCATCAGCGCGGCCGGAATCGCGCCTTCGAGGATCAGCGCGAAATTATCCAGCCGCACGCCGGTGAAGATCGGCTGGCCATAGCCGCCGGCGCCGATCAGCGCGCCGAGCGTCGCCGTGCCGACATTGATGACCGCCGCCGTCTTCAGCCCCGCCAGCATCGCCGGCGACGCCATCGGCAATTCGACGAGAAGCAGTCGCCGCCAGGGCGTGAGGCCGATGGCGATGGCCGAATTTTCGATCGCGCGCGGAATGGTCGCAAGGCCGGTCACGACATTCCGCACGATCGGCAAAAGGCTGTAGAGGAACAGCGCGGCGATGGCCGGCGACGCGCCTATGCCGAGCAGCGGAATCATGAAGACCAGCAGAGCGAGCGAGGGAATCGTCTGCAGCACGCTGACGAGGCCGAGGATCGCATGGCCGAGACGCGGACGCTTCGCCGCCGCGACGCCGAGCGGCAGAGCGACGAGGATCGCCGCCGCGAGCGAGACGCCGACGAGAAAGAGATGCTCGCGCGTGCGTCGCCACAGCCGCTCGGCGAGGCTCTGCGAAGGCGCGGGCGCCTCGACGCCGAATTGCGCGGCGACGAAATTCGCCGCCGCCTCGCGCTCTGTGCGAAGGCCCGCCCGCACCGCGACATTCATCGCGATCATCGCCGGCGCGTCTATGCGGCCCTCGAGCCGCAGCATAGACATGACCGCCTGTGGCGCGCGCCGCTCGAGATCGGCGCGATAGAGCAGGACGGCGCGATTCTCGGCAAACAGCTTGCGGTCGTCGATGAGCGCGAGAATGCGCCGGTCGGCGAGTTGCGGATCGGTGGCGTAGAGATCGACGACGTCGATCGCGCCCTCGATGAGGCCCTTATAGGCGATGTCGTGATCGAGCCCGCGCACATCCTCCGTCGTGAATCCATAGGCCGCGCGCAGCGCCGGCCAGCCATCGGCGCGCGCGAGCAATTCCTCGCTCAAGCCGAAGACGAGCGACGCATGCTGCGCGAGATCAGAAATGTTCCGCACGCCCAGCGCCTCCGCTCTGTCGCGCCGCATGCCGAGCGCATAGCCATTGCCGAAGCCGAGCGGCAGGCTCATGCGCAGCCCCAGCTCGCCGAGGGCGTCGGCGAGCTGGCGATCATTGGCGAGCCGCAGCTCGGCCAGAATCTCCTGCCGCAGCGTGCCCGTATATTCGGGATAGGCGTCGATCTCGCCGGAGAGCAGCGCGTTCCAGACGAGGCGCGTGCCGCCGAGCGCCGGACGGCGAATGACGCGCGCGCCCGAAGCGGCGGCGAGATCGGCGACAATGTCCGAGAGAATGACGGATTCGGTGAAGCTCTTGGAGCCGATGCGCACGGCGTCTCCCTCGCGCGCGCAGGCGCCGAGCAGAAGGAGCGCGAGCAGCATTGCGAGAGCGCGCCTCATCGCGCGCGCTCCGGCGGAAGCGGCAGATCGGAAATCCGCCGCGCGCTGGCGCGCACGAAGCGCGTGACGAACTCCTCCGCCGGCCGCTCGACGAAATCGACGAAACGTCCTTGCTGGACGATGCGGCCGTGATTCATCAGCACGATTCTCTCGGCGAAGAATCCGGCCTCGGCGAGATCATGCGTGACGATGACGACGGTCTTGCGCAGCCGCGCGAATATGGCGGCGAGATCGTCCTGCAGATCGGCGCGGATCAGCGGGTCGAGCGCGCCCAGAGGCTCGTCCATCAGCAAGATTTCGGGATCGAGCATCAGCGCGCGCATCAGCGCCACGCGCTGCCGCTGGCCGCCGGAAAGCTCGGCCGGAAAGCGCTCCAGCGCCTCGGCCGGAAAGCGCGTGAGCTGCAGCAGCTCCTCGAGCCGCGCCGCGCGGCGCTCCGCCAGCCAGCCCATCTCGCGCGCCATCAGCTCTATGTTGCCGCGCGCGGTGAGATGCGGGAAGAGGCCGCCCTCTTGAATCACATAGCCCATGACGCGCCGGAGCTTCTCCGCCGAGCGCGGCGTCAGCAGATGGCGCGCCACCTCTATCTCGCCGTGGTCCGGCGTCACGAGCCCGACGACCATCGAGAGAAGCGTGGATTTGCCGGAGCCGGAGGGGCCGATCAGCGCCGTCGTGCGCGCGGGCTCTATCGTCAGCGTGACGTCGTCGACGACGCGCGCGCCGCCGAAACATTTACGGACATGCTCCAGTCGGATCATGACTGCGCCGCGGCGTCGGGTGACGTCGCTCAAATGGCGCGCGCGGGCGTGGTTCCAAGGGGTCGGCCGCGACGAGGAGCGGCGAAGATGCGGGGGCGAACGAGAAGTGGTGATTTGACAAGGCGCGTCCACCTCCCCCTCGAGGGGGGAGGTCGAGCGCGAATGCGCTCGGGAGGGGGTGACGCCCCGAGTCTTTGCAGTTGAACCCCACCCCGTCCGGCTATCGCCGGCCGACCCTCCCCCTGAAGGGGAGGGTGAGCGCGTCCCTTTCGGCATTCCCCCGATTGCTCTGCGCCACGCACGGCCTCGGCTTGAATCCGGCGGAGCGACGTGAGAGCTTCGCGCTTCCGCGGCGTCGCCGCTCGGCGTTTCCTCACCCGATGGCGTCGCAACGCAAGATCATCCATATCGACATGGACGCTTTCTATGCGTCGGTCGAGCAACGCGACGATCCGCGATTGCGCGGACGTCCCGTCGCCGTCGGATCGCCGCGCGAGCGCGGAGTCGTGGCGGCGGCGAGCTATGAGGCGCGCGCTTTCGGCGTGCGCTCGGCCATGCCCTCCGTCACCGCGCTCAGGCGATGTCCCGATCTTCTCTTCGTTCCGCCGCGTTTCGACGTCTATCGCGATGTGTCGCGGCGCATTCGCGCGATCTTCCTCGATTACACGCCGCTGGTCGAGCCGCTCTCGCTCGACGAGGCCTATCTCGATGTCACCGAAAATCGCAAGAAGATCGCCTCCGCCACCCATATCGCCGAGGAGATAAGAGCGCGCATTCGCAAGGAGACGCGGCTGACCGCCTCGGCGGGCGTCTCCTACAATAAATTTCTGGCCAAGCTCGCCTCCGATCAGAACAAGCCGGATGGCCTCTTCGTCATCACGCCGGACAGAGGCGCGGAATTCGTCGCCGCGCTGCCGATCGGCAAGTTTCACGGAGTGGGGCCGGCGACGGCGAAGAAGATGAATGCGCTCGGCATAGAGACGGGGCTCGATCTGCGCAGCAAGCCGCTGCCCTTTCTGCAGCGGCATTTCGGCAAATCGGGAAGCTATTTTTATGGCATCGCGCGAGGCGTCGACGAGCGTCCGGTGCGGCCGGACCGCATTCGCAAATCGATCGGCGCGGAAGTGACCTTCGCGCATGATCTCTTCGCGCTCGAGGAGGCGATCGCCGCTCTCGCGCCCATCGTCGCGCGCGTCGCCGCCCATTGCGAAGGCGCGCGCATCGAGGGGCGCACGGTGACGCTGAAAGTCAAATATGCGGATTTTCAGCAGATCACGCGGCGCAGCACCGGCGCCGCGCCGATCGCCTCGCGCGCCGCGCTGGAGGCCTGCGCGCTGGCGCTGCTACGCCCGCTGTTTCCGTCAGAGAAAGGCGTGCGCCTGCTCGGCGTCACGCTCTCCTCGCTCGCGCCCGCGGGCGGAAGCGAGGATCCGCAGATGAGCCTCGCCGTCTGAGACGGCGAAGCCTCACGGCGCCGTCCACGGATAGGTCCATGTTTCCGTCAGCGTCAGCGGGCCAGCCTTGAGGAAGGCGCGAATATCCGCCGTCTGGCCGGATTTCACCGCTATGTCGAACATCACGCGCATGCCGTCTATGTGCGGATTGGCGGCGACGCTCGAGCGGATGACCGTGCCATTCGTCGCCGAGGCGACGACTTCCACCTGCCCAGGATCATTGACGTAATAAGCGAGATCGCCGCCGGCGAAATCGACGATGAAGCGATGCGCGCCTAGGGTCGTCGCCTCGCTCGAGCCGAGCGCCCGCGCCGGCGCCTCGAATGTGTTCACCGCGCGGCCATTGGGCGAGAGCCGCGGCAGATCGAGCAGCGAGGTGATGCGATAGGCGTAGGAGAAGGGCTTGCCGATCTCCAGCGGCTGCGCGCCGACAAAGGCAGCGACGATATTGTCATTGGTCTCGTCGAGCGTCGGCAGCTCCAGCAGCTCGACGGCGCCCTCGCCCCACGATCCTTGCGGCTCGATGAAATAGCTCGGCCGCCGCTCATAGGCGAGATCGATGTCCTGATAGGTCTCGAAATTGCGGTCGCGCTGCATCAGGCCGAAGCCGCGAATATTCGGGTCCGAGAAAGTGGTGAGCCGCGCGATGGGCGCATTGGCGAGCGGGCGCCAGAGCCATTCCTTCGACTCGCCATGGACGAGCAGCCCGTCCGAATCATGCAGCTCGGTGCGGAAGCCGTCGCGCATGCGGCGGTCGTTCTCGCCGGTGAGATACATGGAGGTGAGCGGCGCGAGGCCGAATTTCGCCTTGCGGCGCGGAAAGATGGTCGCCTGCACGTCGATCGTGCTGTCCTGGCCCGTCGTCAGATCGAAACGATAGGCGCCGGTCGCCGCCTCGCCGTCGAGCAGCGCATAGAAGGTGATGCGATTGCCGCCCGGCTGCGGCGTCTCGATCCAGAACTCGCGGAAGAAGGGGAAGACTTCCGTATTGTCGCCGCAGTCGACGCAGAGCGCGCGCGCCGAGAGGCCATAGCGCTGGCCGCGGCCGAGAAAGCGGAAATAGCTGGCGCCGAGGAAGGAGATCACCTCGTCGTGCACATGCGGATCATTGAGCGGGAAATGCAGGCGGAAGCCGGCGAAGCCTATGTTGATCGGCAGCGTCCGCTCGAATTTGTTGCGGCCGTAGTCGAACAGCGCCGCCGAATAGGGAATGGGCGTCGGTATGCCGTCCCTTATCGTGTTCACCGTCACCGGGCGCTTGTAGAGAAAGCCCAGATGGAAGGTGTGCAGACGGAAAGAGCCAGGAATATTCGAGAACAGCGCCTTTTCCGGCCGGAAGCGCAGATCGCGGAAAGAATCGAAGTCGAGCTTCGCCAATTCGTCCGGCAGCTGCGGCGGCGCCGCCTCGAAAGGCGCGCCGGCGAGGTCGCGAGCGCGACGCGCCACATCCTCGAGGCCGAAGCGCGGCTGCGTTCCGTTCTGCACGGATTGCGCGACGGCGCGCCCGAGCGGCGCGGCCTGAGCGCCCGCCGCGACCATCGCGCCGAGAAGCCGGCGGCGTGTGATGTCGATCATTTCAGTCGGTTTCCGAGAAAATTGAGCGACGGGCGGAAGCCCGTCTTCTGGTCGCAGACGAATCGGGGTCGCAGACGAATCGGGCGTTCTTGGGGACGCCGCCCCGCCTGCGAGCGCGGCGCGCGTCGCCCGGCCCCGTCCGAGCTTCTGCCTATCCGGCTTTGCGCCCGCCCGCAAGACGGTGGAGCTATCACCCCGGGCGGGGCGCAAAATGGGCGAAAGGGCGACAAATTTCGCCGAGGCGCGAAAAAGCCCTTGCAGAGCGGGCGAAAGCGCGTATTTACGTTCTCGCCCACTTTCGCACGTGCCTGTGGTCGTGTGTCGGTCGATGGGGATCCGGACAAGAGGCCGGTCAACCATCGGAATAAAACCGGCAGCCGGAGGCGAAACCGGCGAACCTCGCCTGAGCGAGGGATCGCGACTTAAAGCAACGACGGACCGGGCTTTTTCGTCTCTGTCGACCCTCCAAAGGTCGGCGTACCGAAGAGGCTTGTCTTTCTTGCCGGGCGTGCGGAAAGGGAAAAATCCCCTTCCAAGCGATGGCTATTCGAATCGGATTCGATGTCCGTCTGGACATTCGCGTCCGTGTCTCGTCTAGCCGACGGCGCATCACCCGACCGTCCTGCGCTTCGCCGCGAGCGAGGCCTTGGCGGTCATGGAACGCAGTCGTCTCGATGTTCAGCGCGCCTCCACAGCGTGCTGCGCAAACGACGTCGTGCATCCGATCGAAGCCCTTGGCCACTCCGCGGCGCTATATGCCGCGACTTCGTTGGGGATGCCGCAAATGACGGATCGTATTCGCGAATTTTTGGAGGCCCGTCGTCGCGCCGGACGCGATGTCGGCCCCTGCCTCGTCGTCGACCTCGAGGTCGTGCGCGACAATTACACGAGCTTCGCCAAGGCGCTGCCGGACACGCGCGTGTTCTACGCGGTGAAGGCCAATCCGGCGCCGGAAGTGCTCTCGCTGCTCGCCTCGCTCGGCTCCTGCTTCGACACGGCCTCCGTCGTCGAGATCGAGCAGGCCATGGCCGCCGGCGCGACGCCGGAGCGCATCAGCTTCGGCAACACGATCAAGAAGGAGCGTGACATCGCCCGCGCCTATGCGCTGGGCGTGCGCCTCTTCGCCGTGGATTGCGAGGCGGAGGTCGAGAAGATCGCCCGCGCCGCCCCTGGCTCCAAGGTTTTCTGCCGCATTCTCTGCGACGGAACCGGCGCCGAATGGCCGCTGTCGCGCAAATTCGGCTGCGCGCCGGATATGGCGCCGCGCGTCCTCGAGCACGCGCATCGCCTCGGCCTTGTCGCCTATGGCGTCTCCTTCCATGTCGGCTCGCAGCAGGGCAATCCGAACATGTGGGACGGCGCGCTGAGGTCGGCCTCGTCCATCTTCCGTGATCTGGCCGAGCGCGGCATTCAGCTGCAGATGGTCAATCTGGGCGGCGGATTTCCGACCCGCTACCTCAAGAATGTGCCGGCCGTTAAGGCCTATGGGCAGGCGATCTTCCGGGCGTTGTCGAAGCATTTCGGCAATCGCATTCCCGAGACGATCATCGAGCCGGGCCGCGGCATGGTCGGCAACGCGGGCGTGATCGAGGCCGAGGTCGTGCTGGTGTCGAAGAAGTCGCGCGAGGACGAGGTTCGCTGGGTCTATCTCGACATCGGCAAGTTCAACGGCCTCGCCGAGACGACCGACGAGATGATCCGCTATCCGATCCGCACCGAGGCGGACGGCTCCGCGACCGCGCCTTGCGTCATCGCCGGGCCGAGCTGCGATTCGGTGGACGTGCTGTATGAGAAGGAGCCTTATCTCCTGCCCATCAGCCTGGAGATCGGCTCGAAAGTGCTGATCGAGGGAACCGGCGCCTATACGACGACCTATTCGTCGGTCGGCTTCAACGGCTTCCCGCCGCTCGAATCCTTCGTGATCTGACGCCTCGGCCGCGCGCCTTTGGGCCCGCGGCCTCCCGCCAAAATCTCTGTCCCGTTCGGCGGGCGCGCTGTGATGCGCGCCAGGCGCGAGGGTCGTCCGTCCTCGAAGGGAGGAACCGATGGCCTTTGAACTCTCTCGGCATGAGACCGGATCGCTCGGCTTTCCGGGCGTCGGCATGGTCGCGGAAGAGAGCCGCTCGGCTCGCCGCCCGGTTTGCGTGATCTCAGAGGAAGCCGCGGAAGACATTGCCGCACGCGAGGCGCTGCTCGACGCGGCCTTCGGCCCGGCGCGCTTTCTGAAGACTTGCGAGCGGCTGCGCGAAGGCCGCAAGCCGGCGCGCGGTCTCGCGCTGGTCTGCAAGGATGAGGATTGCCTCGTCGCCACAATGCGCATGTGGGCGATCTTCGCCGGTCCGGGACGTCCGGCGCTGCTGCTCGGCCCGCTCGCAGTGGCGCGCGACTATCGCTCTCTCGGCCTCGGCGCCGCCATGATCGAGGCGGGCCTTTCGCGTGCGGCGGTCCGCAATCATCGCGCGGTTCTGCTCGTCGGCGACGCGCCGTATTATACGCGCTTCGGTTTCGAGACCCGCTTCACCGACGGGCTCACAATGCCAGGTCCCGTCGAGCGCGAGCGCTTTCTCGGCCTCGAGCTGACGCAAGGCGCTCTGACGGGGGCGTCGGGCCGTGTTTCCGCCGCCGGCCTGACCGTCCGGGCGGTCGCCCCGGCCATGACGATCGGCGAGCTGGCGCGCGCAGCGTGACGTCGGGGACCGCGAGTCGGAAAGGGCGAGCCTTTCGTGCCGCCCGCCTCTGAGCCGACCGTCGCCCGCCCATTCGTGAAAAGCAAAACGCCCGAAGTCTCGCGACTTCGGGCGCTTTGCTTTGGTCTCTCTGAGGAAGCGGCGCGCGGCCGCCTCCCAGAAGAGCGCGGCGATCAGTGCGCCAGCGACTTCACATCCGCAATGCCGGCGGAGACGAAATCGGTTCCGGCCACGCCCTTGCGCAGCACGGCCTCGGCGACCTTCACCGCGGCGTCGGCGGCGCTGGCGCGCACCTCGGCGGCGGCCTGAGCCTCGGCCTGGGCGATCTTGTCCTCCACCTGCTTGGTGCGGCGGGTGATATAGTCCTCGAGGCGCTGGCGCGCTTCGGTCGCCAGCAGCTCGGCCTCGCTCTTGGCCTGAGCGACGATCGCCTTGGCCTCTTCCTCGGCCTCCTCGCGCTTCTTCTCGAAGGAGGCGAACAGGCTCTCGGCCTCGCTGCGCAGGCGCTCGGCCTCGGCGAGCTCGCTCTTGATTCGGATCACGCGCGCGTCGAGCGCGCCCGCGAGCTTCTTATGCGCGCCCACATAGAGCAGCACGCAGACGAAAATGCCGAAGCCGATGGCGACGAAAACTTCCGCGTCGAAATGCATGGCTCGACCTCTCAGCTCGCCTTGATGTTACGATATTCGCCCTGCAGCGTCTCCGCGGCGAAACGGGCGCCCGTCAGCTTCTCGAGGATCGCTCCGGCGGCGTCGGTGGCGATCGCCTCGACATTGGCCAGCGCCTCGGATTTGGCGGCGAGAATCTGCGCTTCGGCGGCGGCGACCTTCTCGGCGAAGGCGGCTTCCTCGCTCGCGCGGCGCGTGGCTGTGTCGGCGGCCGCCTGCTGCTGGGCGGCGCGGCCGATGTCCTGCGCCTGCGCCTTGGTGACGCGCAATTTCTCGTCATGCGCGGCGGCGGCTTCCTGCGCCTTCGCCTGAAGCTCGCGCGAGGCGAAGAGATCGCTCTCGATGCGGCTCTCGCGATCGTGCAGGATAGAGCCGATGCGCGGCAATGCGATGCGCGACATGAGAAGATAGAGAAGCCCGAAGGTCAGCGCCAGCCAGACGAGCTGCGGAACGAAATTCTCCGTCTGGAACGGCGGAAACTCGCCTCCGCCGTGATGCTCGACGCTCGTTTGCGTCGCGCTCGGCTCATGGGCTCCATGCGGCGCCGCCTCTTCGGCGGCGAGAACGATATTCGCCATGACGGCTTCCAGCCTCTTGTCTGCGTGGGAGACGACAAAGGCTCGGGACGCGTCCCGAGCCTTCGTTCATTAAGGCCTTCAGGCCTTGAGATAGAGCAGGATCGCGATCAGGAACGCGAAGATGCCGAGACCTTCGGCCAGCGCCGCGCCGATGATGGCGTTGGTGAACTGGGCGGCCGCGGCCGACGGATTGCGCAGAGCGCCGTTGAGATAGTTGCCGAAGATGATCGCGACGCCGATAGCGGCGGCGCCCGTTCCGATGGCGGCGAGACCAGCGCCGATCGGACCGTAGACGGAAACATCAGCCATTGTTAGCTCCTGCTCTTTTTTAGACGGGCGACCATTTATTGTTCGAATATTTATCAGTGGCCCGGGTGGATCGCGTCATTGAGATAGACGCAGGTGAGGACGGTGAAGACGAAAGCCTGGAGGCAGTTGACCAGCAGCTCCAGAGCGTAGAGCACGACGACGCCGAGGACCGGGACCGGCGCGAGCGCCGCCCAGGAGCCGGCGCCCAGCAGCATCACCGCGAGACCGCCGAACACTGCGAGCGTGATATGGCCCGCGAGAATATTGGCGAAGAGACGAACGGAGAGCGACACCGGCCGCGACAGGAAGGAGATGATCTCGATCGGGATCAGAATGACCAGCACCGGCGCGGGAACGCCATGCGGCACGAACAGCCGCAGAAAGCCGAAGCCGTGGCGATAGAGCCCGTAGAGGATCACCAGAAGGAGAACGAAAGCCGCGAAGGCGAAGGTGAGGACGATCTGGCTCGACAGCGAATAGGTGTAGGGGACGAGGCCGATCAGATTCGACATCAGGATGAAGGTGAACAGCGTGAACACGAAGGGGAAGAAGCGCATCCCTTCCTTGCCCGCCGTGGAGCGCACCGTATTGGCGACGAATTCGTAGAGAACCTCGGCGAGCGCCTGTCCGCGGCCCGGCACCAGCGCGCGCTTGGACGTCGCGAATATGGTGAGGATGATGGCCGCCGAGGCGGCGAGCAGCATATAGAGCGAGGCGTTGGTGAAGGAGACGTCGACGCCATTGATGAAGTAAGGCGCAATACGCTGGAGCTCGAACTGCTCGGTAGGATTCATCGCTCGATCCGGACGACGCCCGGCCCTTCATCTCCGCGGCGCCGAGGGAGTCGGGCCGCCTGTTTCATCCCCCGCCTCGCGCGTCTTTCGGCGCGACGAAGCGAAACACATTGTAGAAGCCCGCAGCGACGCCGAGCCCCAGAAACAGGATCAGCAGCCACGGCCCGGTGCCGAACCAGCGATCCGCCTGCCATCCGATCAGCGTCGCGACGAGAATCGCCGCGACGAATTCGGACAGCACGGTGAAACCCGCGCTCAGCGCCTTTCCGAACGACCCGCCGACCGGCAATCCGCCGCCAGTCTCGGCGCGTCGCTCCTCCTCCTTGCTGCCGAGCTCGGCCTGGAGCCTCTCCAGTCTCGCGCGCAGCTCGCGGTCGCTCACATTCTTGTCCGTGGTCATCGGCTCTCCTCCTCGCGCAAAAGCTTCAGAGCACGCGCGAGCAGCATAGATGATCGCCGAAGAAACGCCCGGACAGGGGCGACGGAAGGGATTTCGACGCGACGCGAAATCGGCCGGGCGGCCAAGTCGTTCGAGCCGCGCGCAACATATGGGCAGCGCCATTTCGTGTCAAGCCGCAGCCGCCGCCGCGAATCGCCCGGAAAACCAGGGTTTTTCCGCGATTGTCCATTTCTTGCGCAGACTCCTTTTCGCGGTTGCGAGATGGTTCGCGGCCGCAATGCGACGCCGCATCCCCTCGCCTCGCCCGTCCGCCCCTCGGAGGAGCGCGCGGGGAGCCATCGGGGACGATCATGAAGGGGCGAGGCCGTCCGCGCTCTTTCGCGGCGGGGCGAGGAATGGCATGGTCCGTCCCGAGCGCGCGCAAATGCATCGATTTCATCGCGCGATCGAAAATTTTCAGTGGCGTCGAAGGCGCTGTTCTGGCGTCATCTTCCGAACGATCCTCGCGCGCGCGACGATGCGGATGGCGGACCAATGACCGAGCTGCGGAACTTCGATCTCAATCTTCTCGTCGCCTTCAATTTTTTGATGGAGGAGCGCAATGTGTCGCGCGCGGCGCAGAAGATGTTCATCACCCAATCGGCGATGAGCCATGTGCTGCAGCGCTTGCGGCAGCAGCTCGACGATCCGGTGCTGGTGAAGACGCCGCAGGGCATGAGGCCGACGCAGCGCGCGCTCGCCCTCGTCGAGCCCGTCGCCTCCATCTTGAACGAGGTCGAGCTGGTGATCCGCGGCTCGAAGGAATTTTCGCCGGCGACGACGCAGCGGCGCTTCACCATCGCCACCAATGATTATGTCGAGTTCTGCCTGCTGCCGCCGCTGATGAAATCGGTGAGCCGGCAGGCGCCCAATGTGGAGATCCATCTGGTGCAGACCTCCGGCTCGCTGCGCGAGGCGGCGGACGCCGGCGACGTCGATCTCGTGATCGGCTTCGACGTGATCCTGGATTCGACGCCCTATGTGCGGCGCGAGCGGCTCTACACGGATCGCATCGTCGCGCTGGTGCGGCGCGACCACCCCGATTTTCCGACCGATGAGCCGACGCTCGAGCAATTCGTCGCGGCGCGGCACATGCTGATGTCGCGACGCGAGGCGGGCACCGGAATCATCGACGATTGGCTGGAGCGCCGCGGCCTCGCGCGCAAGGTGTCGCTCGTCGTGCCGAATTTTCTCTCGGCGCCCTGGATCGTGGCGAGCAGCGATCTCGTCTTCTCATTGCCGCTGCGCATCGCCGAACATTTCGTGCGTCTCGCGCCGCTGCGAATATTGGAGATACCGATCGAGTTCCCGACCTATGATCTCTTGATGGTCTGGCACTCGCTGCAAGACCGCGAGCCGGCGCACGCCTGGCTGCGGCGCGAGATCGTGGAGATTTGCCGCGGCGTGGTGGAGGCGCCGGCGGAGGAAGCGCCGGGGGCGCGCGCGAAGGGGCGAGAGCCGGTGTGAAGAATGCGCTAGCCGCTCATCATCGGGTTACACGGCCATCATTGCGAGCGAAGCGAAGCAATCCAGAGCCGTGGGGCGGTTCTGGATTGCTTCGTCGCTCCGCTCCTCGCAATGACGACCATGCGGAATGCGTGGCATTCACGCGGAAACCGTAGCACGCCTTCGCAAAAGCCCTCTCCCGCGATAGCGGGGGAGGGCCGGGGAGGGGGCCTCAGCGCGAGAATTTCTTATATTTCAGCCGATGCGGAATCACGCTGTCGATGCCGAGGCGACGCTTCTTGTCCTCCTCGTAATCGGCGAAATTGCCCTCGAACCATTCCACATGGGAATCGCCCTCGAAGGCGAGCATATGGGTGGCGATGCGGTCGAGGAAGAAGCGGTCATGCGAGATGATGACCGCGCAGCCGGCGTAATCCACCAGCGCTTCCTCCAGCGCGCGCAGCGTGTCGACGTCGAGATCGTTGGTCGGCTCGTCGAGCAGCAGAACATTGGCGCCCTGCTTCAAAATCTTGGCGAGATGCACGCGGTTGCGCTCGCCGCCCGAGAGCATGCCGACCTTCTTCTGCTGGTCGGTTCCCTTGAAGTTGAAGGCGCCGCAATAGGCGCGGGAATTGATCTCGCGCTTGCCGAGATAGATGATGTCATTGCCGCCGGAAATCTCTTCCCACACGGTCTTCTTGTCGTCGAGCGCGTCGCGCGACTGGTCCACATAGCCGAGCTGCACGCTCTCGCCGACGGTGACGGAGCCATTGTCCGGCTTCTCCTGGCCGGTGATCATGCGGAACAGCGTCGTCTTGCCGGCGCCGTTGGGGCCGATCACGCCGACGATGCCGCCGGGCGGCAGCTTGAAGGTCAGATCGTCGATGAGCAGGCGATCGCCGAAAGCCTTCGACACATGCTCGACATCGATGACATTGGCGCCGAGACGCTCGGCCACCGGAATGACGATCTGCGCGGTCGTCGGCGCCTTCTCGTTCTGCTTGGCGACCAATTCCTCATAGCGCTGGATACGCGCCTTGGACTTGGCCTGGCGCGCCTTGGGGGAGGCGGAGATCCACTCGCTCTCGGCCTCGAGGGCGCGCTGGCGGGCCTTGTCCTCGCTGTTCTCCTGCGCGAGGCGCTTCTGCTTCTGCTTCAGCCAGCTGGTGTAATTGCCCTCATAGGGAATGCCGCGGCCGCGATCGAGCTCGAGAATCCACCCCGTCACATTGTCGAGGAAGTAGCGGTCGTGGGTGACGATGAGGATCGCGCCCGGATAATTGCGCAAATGGCCCTCGAGCCAATTCACCGTCTCGGCGTCGAGATGGTTCGTCGGCTCGTCGAGCAGCAGCATTTCCGGCTGCTCGAGCAGCAGGCGGCAGAGCGCCACGCGGCGCCGCTCGCCGCCGGAGAGCTTTGTGACGTCGGCGTCGTCGGAGGGGCAGCCGAGCGCCTCCATCGCCTGATCCACCTGGCTGTCGAGATCCCACAGGCCCTTGGCCTCGATCTCGTCCTGCAGGCGGGTCATCTCGTCGGCGGTCTCGTCCGAGTAATTCACGGCGAGATCATTGTAGCGGTCGAGAATCGCCTTTTTGTCGGCGACGCCGAGCATGATATTGCCGCGCACGTCGAGCTCTGGATCGAGCTGCGGCTCCTGCGGCAGATAGCCGACGCGCGCGCCCTCGGCGACGAAGCCCTCGCCCGTATATTCCTTGTCCATGCCGCCCATGATGCGCAGCAGGGTCGATTTGCCGGCGCCGTTGACGCCGAGCACGCCGATCTTCGCG